>JBPOEW010000002.1:0-612891 GCA_051251555.1 Hoeflea sp. | reverse complement strand
GTCACGGATCGCACGCAGGCTCTTGAAGCGGCCATGACAAGCAATGCAGAGCGCTTTGAGACGTCGGCATCCTCCATCGCCGAGCGCATGGACACGACGGTCACGGATCGCACGCAGGCTCTTGAAGCGGCCATGACAAGCAATGCAGAGCGCTTTGAGACGTCGGCATCCTCCATTGCCGAGCGCATTGACACGACTGTGACCGATCGTACGCAGGCTCTTGAAGCAGCCCTTGCGAGCGGTGCAGAGCGCTTTGACACGTCGGCGTCTTCCATCGCCGAGCGCATGGACACGGCGGTCACAGATCGCACCCAGGCCCTTGAAGCGGCGATTGCAAGCGGCGCAAAGCAGCTTGAGACGTCAGCATCCGAGATCGCCGAAAGGATGGATACGACGGTCTCTGATCGCGCTTACTCGCTCGAAATGGCGATTGCCAGCGGAGCCGAACGTATCGAAGCGTCCACATCCAATGCTGCCGAGCGCGTCGAAGCTTCCACATCTACCGTTGCCGAGCGTGTCGAAGCCTCGACCCGCAATGTCACCGAGCAGATCGACAGCACGCTGGCAAACAGGGCTGAGGCACTCGAAAGAACGTTGGAAGCAGGCGCACAACGCATCGATGCGAGCCTCAGCGATCGCTCTACCGCCCTTTTCGGGGCAATCGCCGAAAGCGCCGACGCTCTGGATCTCAAGCTTGCCGCCCGGGCAGGCTCCTTCGGCGAAGCAGTCACCCAGGCCGCCGACGCGATGGATGGTTTGCTCAGCGAGCGCACCACCGCTGCCCAGCAAAGCATTGCCCAAGCCTCCGACAGGCTGGCTGCCACGCTTGATATCGAGGGTCAGCGTTTCACCGAGCTGACAAGCACAGCCACCGACCGTGTCGATGCCACATTCCTTCAGGGCACCGAGCACATCAACGAACGCCTGACAACCATGAACAACATGCTTGGTATCGGCCTGGAAGGTGTGTCCAAGACCATCGAGGGCAAGGCCACAGGTCTTGCAGCCAAGCTGCGCGAGGCTGTGACGCAGGCCGCACTCGAACTCGATGCCGAAGCACTCAAGGCCGGCGACGCTCTCCAGACTGTCGGCAGCGGATTTGCCGGACGCATGGATGAGCAGGCCCGCAATTTCGTAGAGCGGCTCGACAGCCATGTCGATGAACGCACGGCCAACCTCGCTGCCCACGCCGAAAGCATCGCCAGCCGGATTTCCGCCGGCGCCACGGATCTCGGCAATGAAGCCAACCGCATCAGCGAACTGGTGGAGCGTGTTGGCGAAACCGTCGGCAAGCAGGCCGATACGATTTCCGGCACACTCGATGCCACCGAAGCCCGGTTCGCAGCCCAGGCCGCGTCCCTTGCATCGCGTCTGGAAACAGAAACCGGAACGATATCGGAACGCCTCGGCCAGACCGCCTCCGATCTTGTCTCCACCCTTGATGGAAAGACCAGCGAGTTTGTCTCCACACTGGGTAGCAAGACCGGCGAGTTTGTCTCCACTCTCGATGGCAGAACCAACGATCTGGTTTCCACTCTCGACGAGAAGACCAACGCTATCGACGCCCGTCTTGCCGCGTCAGGCGAGAGCCTGGTCAACCGCACCGGCTCGCTCGGAGAAGCACTCAATCAGAAAGCTGCCTCGATCATCCAGCGGCTGAGCGAAGCAGAACAGGCAATGGATGTCCGCGCCACTGCGGTGCATTCAACACTTGATGAACGGACGCGTGAACTCAACTCGATGCTGGCAAGCCGCTCGGCCGAATTGTCGCGCGTCATCGACGAACAGGCCCGTCCTTTGGTCGACCGCTACGTTGCAAGCGGTGAGGAATTCTCCAATCGCCTGAACGAGGTCACACAGAACTCGACAGACCGTCTGCGAACGGAAAATGCCGCCTTGATCAACGCCATCACCAACCGCACCAGCGAAACGCTGTCGGCTCTCGAAACCGTCAATCAAAGCCTCAGCGGCAATGTCGGCGATCTTCTGGAGCGTCTGGGCGCGAGCAACGAAGAGATCTCGGCTGTCATCGCCAAGGCCGCAAGCACCCTCGGTGCAGCCAATTCGCAGCTCACTCAGACGTCCGGCGAAATTGCTGAATCAACGGACAAGGCTGCCGCACTGATCTCCGGATCGGCTCGCCTGCTTGATGGCAAGGTCGAACGGCTCACTGACATCTCCAGCCGCACATTGAGCCAGGTTGGCTCGATTGCCGGTCGTTTCGACGATCACTCCAAGGTGCTGGCGTCGGCGTCCGATTTGCTTGGCGCTGCGCAGTCCAATCTCGCCACCACCCTTGAAGAGCGCCGCGAAGCCTTGCAGTCGCTCTCGATCGGATTGGTCAGCCGCTCGGAACAGATCGAATCAACGATGCATTCGCTGGAAGCCATCATCGAAAAGGCATTCTCCGGTGCCGAGGATCTTTCCAAACGCACAGCAATTCGCCTTGAAGGTGGTTTGCGCAGCGCCGCCGAGAATGCCGGAAAGCTGATGGGCGAAACGGAAGACCGGGCAAATATCGCCGCTGGTGTGATGCGCGAAAGCCTCCGCGAGGCTGTTGAGGATGCCGACAAAATGCTGGGCAAGACTGAAAGCCGCGCCCTGTCGGCTGCAGGGTCTGTCCGCCAGACTGTGGGCGAAGCAGTCAGCGAAGCCGACAAGATGCTTGGCCAGACCGAAAGCCGCGCCCAGGCAGCGGCCGGTTCCGTTCGCAAGACCGTGGTCGAAGCCGTGAGCGAAGCTGACAAGATGCTCGGTCAGAGCGAAGCCCGTGCTCAAACCGCAGCAGGCGCGATGCGCGAAAGCGTTCGTGAAGCGATCGAGGATGCGATTGCCCGTTTCTCCGGCGCCACCGAGGAAATCCGCCAGTCGGCATCCAGTATCCGCAAGGAACTGGAAGACACCAGAGGCGAACTCAAGCGCGGTGCGTTTGATCTGCCCGAGGAAACCCGCGAAAGTGCCGCAGCCATGCGGCGCGCGGTGTCCGACCAGATCAAGGCGCTGCAGGAGCTCTCCCAGATCGTCGGCCAGTCAGGCTACCGCACCGAGGTCAGCGAACCGGCACCCCGGCCTGCCCCACGCGCCACAGCGCAGCAGCAACCGCAACCGACGCCAGCTCCACAGCGTGCAATGCGTCGTGAAGAGCCGGCCCCAGCGCCCGCTCCGCGTGCCCAACCGCAAGCCCAGCGTGCGCCTCTGCGCGGCAGCCTCGAGCCTGCCGGCGCAGCGCCGGCAAAGAGCGATGGCTGGGTCAGCGATCTGCTGCGCGGCGCGTCGCGTGAGGAACAGGCCCAGGCCCCTGCTCCGGTCGCAAAGCCGACCCCTGAACGCAATCCGCGTCATGTCGTCGAATCGCTCAATTCGCTTTCGGTCGACATTGCCCGCGCCATTGACCACGATGCTTCGGTTGATCTGTGGCGGCGCTATCAGCGCGGCGAACGCGATGTCTTCACCCGCCGGCTTTATACGCTCAAGGGCCAGCAGACGTTTGAAGAGATCAAGACCAAATACGGTCGCGAGCCGGAGTTCCGCGATGCGGTGGATCGCTACATCGCCGACTTCGAAAAGCTCTTGTCGGACGTTGCGCGTAACGACCGCGACAACATGATGACCCAGACCTATCTGACGTCGGATACCGGCAAGGTCTACACCATGCTGGCCCATGCCAGTGGCCGCTTCGGCAAAGAGTAGCAAAGCCTGCCTGTCGAACTGAAAAACCCGCCTCACGGCGGGTTTTTTATTGGTGGCTATTGAACTCTCCAGACCCTGCGCCGGCTTCCCGGCCGTCACGGCACGTGACACGAAACAACACTGCAGGACCTTGGCAATAGAAATTGACAAGTGCCGTTCGCCGGACGGATGTTAGGTTTTTGGTCTTCAAATGAAACCGGTTTGACCGATAGGACGCTCAAGATGACAGTAAAACGTGTTGTCGCCAACATCGCCGCATCCCCCGAAGAGATGAGTGCAGCGAAGGCATTTTACCGTGATGTCTTCGATCTCGAGATAGCCATGGATCTGGGCTGGATCACAACCCTGACAAGCAGCGGCTCCATGACTCCGCAAATCAGCTTCGCCAGCGAAGGCGGATCGGGAACCGCGGTGCCTGATCTGTCAATCGAGGTCGACAATCTGCAGCAGATCCATGATCGGCTGTCACAAAGCCGCATCCCGATCGAATATGGCCCGGTGTCTGAGCCTAGGGGTGTCCGCCGGTTCTATGTGCGCGATCCCTTGGGGAAACTGCTCAATATTCTCGAACATAGAGCCGTTCATCTTTAAATGGGTTCGTTTGAGCGCCGGGATTTTGTAATCTGGCAAGGAACGTGCGGCGACGCGGTGCGAGCAGCGTTAGCCGTGCGCGACGAAGTCCAGAGTGCGAAAGAACAAGCTCACACGATTGCCTCACGTCCTGACGCCACGATCACGGAAGCACCGCAACTGTCTCGCCTGGATGTCTTTTTCGCACATGCTTCGTCAAAATCCTCGCACGATCCGCGGCATCGCAACTCGCGGCGTTTTCCTGGCTGGCGCGAAAAATCCAATCCATCAAACTGCTTCCAATTAAAGAGGAACGGCTCCCGGTGGGGATGACCGGCGCAAGGCGCTCAGGGTCGACAGCCTCGCCGATCAGATCCGCGACAAGGTCCAGCTGACAAGATCCTGCACCACAGCCTCGAAGGCGCGGTCGAGCGATTGCACGTAGGCCGCGTTACCGGTGCCGCTGACCGGCTCGGTCGAGCGGAAAATCTTGCTTGCCACAACCACACCATTGCGGTCATTGAGCACCTTCACCGACAGTTCGACAACTGCCAGCTCGCCGCGATCCGCCCTGATCTCGAAAGCCCTGATGGCGCTGATGATGTTGTAGTCAATCGCCAGCCCGTCGCCAGGGCGGCCAACGCCGCCTACCCCGCCGGAGTTTTCAAACGCCTGAACCAGCTTGTCCTGCACAATGTTGGGCAGCCTGTCCGACCACTGCGATTTTGCCAGGTACTCGATCGCCTCTGGCGATGTCCGGATTACGATCTGCTCGCTGTCGAGCGCCTTGAGCGCAGTCGGTACGGAGATCAGGATTTGCCGGTTGCGGGCGCTTCCACCGGCAACCGCCGGCGCAGCAGATAAGCCATAGGTGTCAGGAGGTGTGCTTGGAATAAGTCCGCCCGCGCATCCGGACAGAACCGTGGCCATCGCCATTGCAGCAATCCATAGACCCGCTCTCACGCTTACGCCACTCCTCAAAGCCACAACCCGGCCTTTTAGCACTTCGTTAGCAATTGTCTTGCGACGCCGGGCGGAAAGAGTCAACGCCGGTTCCGCCCATCGTATTGTTTGACGGTTTCTCCGCCGAAAATCAGCCGTTGCGGATCTTGCTCGATTGTCGAGATCGAACGTTCGATCCGCTGGATTGAACGCCGCGCATCATTGACCAGTGCCTCGACATTACGCAGCCCGGAGCCGGAAAACCGCTGCAGGTTGTCGGCAATCGGCCCGATACGGGCGTTGAGGGAATCTGCAACATCGCGGAATGACTTCAGCGTCGCCTCGGCATCGGCGAGCAGATCGGAAGCGTCGCCCTCGCCCAGGAAACCGTCAACCTTGGCAAGTACACCATCGACCCGCGTCGAAGCCGCGTTGAGCTTTTCGGTCAGCTCCTTGGCGTTGGTGATGATGAGATCGTAATCCTCCTTGCGGGCGCTGAACGTCTCGACCACACCGCGTGCATCGGCAAGCGCCTTGCGTGCGTCCGCGCTGGCAACTGCAATGTCGTCCATTGTCTGGCCGACCTTTGCGGGATCGATCGACGAAATCACCTTGTCGACCTTGTCGAGCGACGCACCGGCATCAGCGGCAAATGTCTGCAGCGAGCCGGCCGCATTGCTGAAACTTTCCAGCGTCTTGCTGATTTCACCCGACGCGCCGGCGACATCCGAGGTAACCTTCTCAACATTGGCAAGAATGCTGTCGATTTTCTTCGGATCGACGGACTTGAGCAGGTTTTCCGCCGAGGCCAACGCTGTATCGATCCGGCCGGAGAGTGACTTCACCGTCTCTGCCAGATTGCCGACGCTCTTGAGGAAACCGTCGATACCATCGGCGTTGTCACGCAGAGCCGCGGTGAAAACCTGGGTATTTTTCAATGTCTCCGTGAGCGGTGATCTGGCATCCTTGATGAAGCCTTCAACCTCACCAATCACCCGGTTGGCGCGGTTGAGAATATCATCGGCAGTTGCCAGCAGGTTGGTTACGCCAGACGGATCAGCATCAATGATCGCAACCTCATTGAGTTCGCGCGCCCGTGTCAGGATATTCGGATTGCTTGGCGAGCCGCCCTGCAACTCGATATAGGCTGATCCGGTCAGGCCCTGAATCTCCAGCGCTGCACGGGTGTCGGTATAGATCGGCGCATCGGCCTGCACCGTCGTTTCCGCGATCACGAAATCCGGGCTGTCGGGGTCGATACTGATCCGCCGGATCACCCCGTAAGGTATGCCATTAAAGCGGACCGGTGAGCCGTTGGACAGTCCGTTGGCGGATCCTGAAATGCGCACGATCAGCGGCGCCGTCTCGCCGGAATTGCCGAACCGTGCCATCCAGTAGACGAAACCGAACGCCGACAGCATCACCACGAGAGTAAAAAAGCCGACAATGGCGTAGTTAGCCCGCGTTTCCATCAGATGTTTTCGCTTTTCTGGCCGCTTGAGAGCTGCGTGCCGGTATCTACAACAGGTGTGCGCTTGGGGATCATCCGCGCCCGCTTGCCCTTGAAGTAGGACTGAACCCAGGGATCGTCAAATGAAAGCATGTCCTCAATTGTTCCTTCGACAAGCACCCGCTTCTGACCGAGCACCGCGATACGATCACAAACCGAAAACAGGCTGTCCAGATCATGGGTCACCATGTAGACCGTAAGCCCCAGCGTATCACGCAATTGCGCTATCAGTTCATCGAACTCTGCGGCACCGATCGGATCAAGCCCGGATGTCGGCTCGTCCAGGAACACCAGGTCCGGATCAAGCGCCAGCGCCCGCGCCAGTGCTGCCCGTTTGATCATCCCGCCCGACAATTCGGACGGATATTTGTCCACTGCATCGGGCGCCAGTCCGACCATTGCGACCTTCAGCTCAGCCAATTCGTCCATCATCGATTGCGGCAGATCCAGATATTCGCGCATCGGCACCTGGATATTTTCGCGCACCGTGAGCGAGGAAAACAGCGCCCCGTGCTGAAACAGCACCCCGAGCCGCATGTCGAGGTCAATTCTCTTGGCCTCGTCAACCTGATCATAGTCTTCACCCAATATGCGGATCACACCGTTCTGCCGGGGGATCAGCCGCAGGATAGATCGCATGAGCACCGATTTCCCGGTCCCTGACCCGCCGACAAACCCGAGAATTTCGCCGCGATAGACATCCAGATCGAGTTTGTCGAGCACCACGTTGCGGCCAAAAGCGACCGTGATATCGTGCGCGGAAAGGATCACTTCGCGTTCGCTCGGCGTAGGCTGGTTGGGTGGGGTCATCAGGTGCGCCTTAAAAGTCGATTGCCGCGTAGAACATTGCGAACAGGCCATCGACGAGGATCACCACGAAAATTGCTTTCACGACCGAAGCCGTCACGCGCCGCCCCAGCGATTCGGCGCTACCGCCAACCTTCATGCCCTCTACCGAGGCGACAATGCCGATGATCAGCGCCATGAAGGGAGCCTTGATCATGCCCGACGTCACGGTGGTTATGTCGATCGCCTCGCGAAGCCGGGCGATGAACACATCCGGCGTAATCCCCGAATAACTCCATGATACCGCCGCGGCACCCGCCAGTGCAGAAAAATTGGCCACCACGGTCAACAGCGGCAGCGCCACGGTCAACGCCACCAGCCGCGGAAAAATCAAGACGCCTACGGGGTTGAGCCCCATCACCTTGAGCGCGTCGATCTCCTCGCGCATTTTCATCGAACCGATTTCAGCAGTGATCGCGCTGCCCGAGCGGCCGGCGATCATGATCGCGGTCAACAACACACCGATTTCGCGCAATTGCAGAATGCCGACAAGGTCGACGACAAACACTTCCGCACCGAAATATCTCAGCTGAAACGCGCCCTGCTGGGCAATGATGGCGCCGATGAGAAAGCTCATCAGCATGATGATCGGCACGGCGCGAACGCCCATCCGGTCGATATGGGTGACAATTGACGCAGGTGAGATGCCTGACGACCGGTTCAGCTTGAGCTGGGCGCCGCGAACAGCCGATCCCAGAATATACAGCGATGCGATAAAATCGTCGTAAAGCTCGTACAGCGCCTTGCCGATCGGCGCGAAGATGCGCTCGAATCGCGGCACCACCGGCGCCTGTCCGCCTGCATTGCGCTTGCTCAGGTCAGGCAATGCGTCGATCAAGGACCTGGCTTGATCCGAGGCGCCGACAAGCTGGACATCCGCACCTTTTGCACCGGCGGCGAGCATTGTCTTGCGCACCAGCCATGCCCCGGCAGTATCAAAATGAGCAAGATCGGACAGATCGATCTGCAATGGTTTGCCCGAAAGGCTTGCCTGGATCTCCAGCATCTGGCCACAAACGCCGGATATCGCCGCATGCCGCCAATCGCCTGAAAGAACAAGCGTCTCCGCGTCGGCGGCAACATGGTGCTCTAGCTTCGCCGTCAGCTTCTTGCGATCCCCGGCGCGGGCATCGCTACTTGTATCTTTTTGCTGTTTGGTCAACATGCCTCACACATAACGGCTCGCCTTGCACCTGTCACCGGACAGCGGCAGGATTAGGGCCGGAGTCACCAGTCTATCGACCCTTTTTTACGGACCCGTTGCAATGCCCCGACACCTCAGCGTCAAGATCGACAGTTTCCCCCTCAAAAAAGCTTTCAATATTTCCCGTGGCGCCAAGACTGCGGCCGATGTGGTGACCTGCACCATCACCGAAAATGGCACCAGCGGCTGGGGCGAATGCGTGCCCTACAAGCGCTATGGCGAAACCGTTGAAGGTGTGATGAGCGCGATCGAGGCTCTGGCCGGACCGATCTCCGAAGGGATGACCCGGCAGGAACTGCAAACCGCCATGAAGCCCGGCGCTGCACGCAATGCCATCGATTGCGCCCTGTGGGATCTCGAGGCCAAGCTGAGCGGTGTGCGCGTGTCCACAACCGCCTGCCGCATCCTGGCGCGACCGGTCGCCACCGCCGTTACCATTTCACTTGGCGAGCCGGCCGACATGGCCGATGAAGCCCGCGCCCACGCTTCGCAGAAGCTGCTCAAGGTGAAGGTCGGAACCTCCGATGACCGTGCCCGCATGCATGCTGTAGCCAGTGCGGCGCGCGATGCCGAAATCATTCTCGACGCCAACGAGGGCTGGGACGAGAGCAACATTCGCGAGCATTTGCTGCTGGCCGCTGAACTGCATATCGGACTGATCGAACAACCATTGCCTGCCGGCAAGGACGAAATTCTCGCTCATATCCCGCATCCGGTGCCGATCTGCGCCGATGAAAGCGTCCACACGATTGCCGACCTGCAAGCCCTGTCCGACCGCTATGACGCGATCAACATCAAGCTCGACAAGACCGGTGGCCTCACCGAGGCCTTGCTGATGCGCGACCGCGCCCGCGAACTGGGTTTTGGCGTGATGGTCGGCTGCATGGTCGGCTCGTCGCTGGCCATGGCGCCGGCGGTATTGCTGGCTCAGGATGCCGACTGGGTGGATCTCGACGGTCCGTTGCTGATGGCAAAGGACAGGTCTCCGGGTCTTGTCTATTCCGGGTCCCTTGTCTCACCTCCCTCACCCGATCTCTGGGGATAGGCTGCGGCTGTCCCAAGCAACCGGAATGGACATCAAACAGGTTCCATTTGACCCCGATCAGTTCTAAAACGGATTCTGCACCGTAAAACGGTGCGCAGAGGGGGATTTTGCATGAATGATGACTGGATCAACGCGCGCAGCGGGCCGATCGTCCGAAACGCCACCGTTTGCGTTCCCCGAAGAGATTGTTGACCCCGTCGAATTGACCGCGTCCGAGCCCCTTATCTTTTAGTAAAGAAGACCCGCAGATGACCTCGACAGATAACAAGCGCCCCGCCGATCCGAAACCTTCCAGCGGTGAACTCGACGAGAACGCACTGTTTTATCATCGTTATCCGCGGCCGGGGAAACTTGAGATCCAGGCCACCAAGCCGCTTGGCAACCAGCGCGATCTGGCGCTCGCCTATTCGCCCGGCGTTGCCGCACCCTGTCTGGCCATCCGCGACAATCCCGATGCGGCTGCGGATTACACCGCACGCGCAAATCTCGTGGGGGTGGTTTCCAACGGCACTGCCGTGCTCGGGCTTGGCAACATCGGTCCGCTGGCTTCCAAGCCGGTGATGGAAGGCAAGGCCGTCCTGTTCAAGAAGTTCGCCGGCATTGACGTCTTCGACATCGAGATCGATGCGCCTGATGTCGACCGCATGGTCAGCGTCATTTCGGCGCTTGAACCAACCTTCGGCGGCATCAATCTCGAAGACATCAAATCGCCCGAGTGCTTCGAGGTCGAACAGCAACTGCGCGAAATCATGGACATTCCGGTGTTCCATGATGATCAGCACGGCACAGCGATCATCGTTGCCTCCTGCATCCTCAATGGACTTGAGCTGGCCGGAAAGAAGATCGAGGACGCCAAGATCGTTACCTCCGGTGCTGGGGCTGCAGCGCTTGCCTGCCTTAATCTTCTGGTGGCGCTGGGCGCCAGACGCGAGAACATCTGGGTGCACGACATTGATGGCCTTGTCTATGAGGGCCGCGAAGTGATGATGGACCGATGGAAGTCGGTCTATGCCCAAAAATCCGACAACCGCGTGCTGACGGAATCAATCGGCGGCGCCGACGTGTTTCTCGGCCTTTCTGCCGCCGGTGTGCTCAAACCTGAAATGCTCGCCACCATGGCCGATCGGCCGCTGATCATGGCGCTCGCCAACCCATCGCCTGAAATCATGCCTGATGATGCCCGCGCGGCACGGCCAGACGCGATGATCTGCACCGGACGTTCGGATTTCCCCAATCAGGTCAACAACGTCCTGTGCTTCCCCTATATCTTCCGCGGTGCGCTTGATTGCGGCGCCCGCACCATCAATGAAGAAATGAAGATGGCTGCGGTCCGTGCCATTGCAGCACTTGCAAAGGAGGAGCCCTCCGACATCGCAGCCCGCGCCTATTCCGGCGAGACGCCGGTGTTCGGTCCGGAATATCTGATCCCCTCTCCCTTCGATCAGCGGTTGATCCTCAGGATCGCGCCGGCTGTGGCCGAAGCCGCGGAGAAATCAGGCGTCGCACGTCGTCCGATTGCCGACATGGATGCCTATGTCGACCAGCTCAACCGCTTCGTCTTCCGCTCCGGCCTGATCATGAAGCCGCTGTTCACAGCCGCCAAGGCCGCCACCAAGAAGCGGGTGATCTTTGCCGAAGGCGAGGACGAACGCGTGCTGCGCGCCGCCCAGGTGCTGCTTGAGGAAGGCATCGCCGAGCCGATCCTGATCGGTCGCCCGAATATCATTGAATCCCGCCTTAAACGCTTTGGCCTCCGGATCAGGCCCGGCATCGATTTTGCCGTGACCAATCCCGAAGAGGATCCGCGGTTTCGCGACTATGTGGACGAATATTTTTCGATTGTCGGCCGCAAGGGCGTCATTCCCGAAGCCGCGCGCACCATCATTCGCACCAATTCCACCGTCATTGGCGCCTTGTCGTTGCGCCGCGGCGAAGCAGATGCGCTGATTTGCGGACTTGAGGGGCGCTACACTCGCCATCTTCGCGACGTTTCGCAGATCATCGGCAAGCGCGACGGCGTCATCGACTACTCGGCCCTCAGCCTGCTGATCTCGCAGCGTGGCGCGACGTTCTTCACCGACACCTATGTCTCGTTTGACCCGTGCGCCGAGGAAATCGCCGAGACCACCATCATGGCGGCCCAGGAAATCCGCCGCTTCGGCATCAACCCGAAAGCGGCTCTGCTCTCGCACTCCAATTTTGGATCGCGGGATTCCGACAGTGCCAACAAGATGCGCCGGGCGCTGAAAATCATCCGCTCGCTGGAACCCGATCTCGAAGTAGACGGCGAAATGCACGGCGATTCCGCTATCTCCGAAGTGTTGCGCCGCCGCGTCATGCCCGACAGCACCCTGACCGGCGAAGCCAACCTGCTCGTCTTCCCCGATCTGGACGCTGCCAACATCGCCCTTGGTGTGGTCAAGACCATGACCGAAGCCCTGCATGTCGGGCCTATTCTGCTTGGCACAGCCCTGCCCGCCCACATCCTGTCTCCATCGGTCACATCGCGCGGAGTGGTCAACATGGCAGCGCTGGCGGTGGTGGAAGCCTCCTCTGCTGACTGACGTGGCCGGTTGCGGCAATACGCGGGAGTTAAGGTAAACAATCAGTTGTGATTGGAGCAGGCGACATCAGGCGCTAGTATAAGACTGTTAGGGTATCTCAGGTATGGCTTGGGTAACTGACGATGTTTTGTATGTGTGTTGGAGTTGATGATGCGTCGCGTTTGCTTTCGCAGTTCCCTGGCTGTCATTGTGCTTGCCCTTACCGGGACCGGCGCGTCGGCAGAAGCGTCTGCAGTATGCGCACGGCTACAGACACAGCTCGAAAACGCCTCTTCAAATGCGGGGTTTTCTGAACAGTACCATCGCTATGCCGAAGCTGCCGAGAACCAGTCTGTTCAGATCAATCAGGTCGTAGCCGATCTGTACCGCTTCGACTGCTCTTCGGGAAGTGTTGTCGTGATGGGCGGCAAGAACGCCAAGGCTTGTGCCAAGCTCTCCGCGGCTTACGGAAAAATGCAGGCCAATCTCGATAAACTCGAACGCAAGCGCGATTCCTACGCCGACCGGGGGGACAAGACCGCCCGGCGACGCATTCAGGCAGCGCTCAGCGCCAATGATTGCAATGGCAACCGGGCGTCGACCCAAGCAGCTGCGCGCAAGGGCAAGATGGCCGCGCTGAGGGTCGAGGCAAGGCGGAGTCCCGGACTGGTTGCGGTACTGGGCAACGATGGCGACACGAACCGCAATGTCGCTCGCGCCCGGCAGACCGGGGCGCGCATCGTCATTGAGCCGAGGGCGTCCCGCGGCGGCAATTACCGGACCTTGTGCGTGCGCAGTTGCGACGGTTTTTTCTTTCCTGTCTCTTCCGCTGCAGCCCCGTCCGATTTCGCCCGCGATGAGCGGACCTGCCAGATGATGTGCCCCGGCACCCAGACCGCCCTGTATTTTCACAGCGCGCAGGGTCAGGAAAGCGAAGACATGGTTTCGGCCCGCACGCATGAAGCCTACACCGAAATGCCCAACGCCTTTGCCTATCGCAATTCAAAGGCCCCGATGAGTAAGGCCTGCGGCTGCAACATGCGGGCGTTCTACAATGAAATGCAGCGCCGCGAGGCTATCCTCAACGGCACCAGCACCGGCGATGAACCGGTGACGACCTGGGTGCGGCCATTCAACCGACCGGATCCTGGCGAGGATCCTGAATCGGTCCTCAACGCCGAAATGCGCCTGACCGCGGAAGATGTCGCCGCAGTTCTGTCAGCCTCGACCGCTGAACGTGCTCTGCCACAGGACCGTCAGCAGGTAAGAGTGGTGGGACCGGCCTTCCTTCCCGACCAGTCAGAGCATCTGGATTTGAAATCCGGCACCCATTCGCTGATCCGCTGAAGACCAAAACACAAGCTCCTGACCAGCTCCCAGACGAGCCGCGCGCCCCGCGCATTATCGGGTCGAGTTCAGCGCGCGGTGGCCTGTCGCGCAAGCGCCTTGCGGCTGACCAGCACCATGACACCAGTCATCGCCACGCAATAAAGGCCCATTGCCGCGATTTGAGCCGAATAGGGCACGCCCGCATCGATCAGTGCGCCGGTCAGGCCCGGCCCCATTGCAGTGGCAAACACCATGAAGGCGACGATAACCGAGCGAATACCGCCAAGGTGTCTCGTGCCGTACAACTCAGGCCACAATGCACCAAACAGGGTCGATGAAAACCCGTAGGACACGCCCATCAGCGCCATGAAGGCGTAGGCGCCCCAGGCCGCCTCGGTCGTCGCCAGCACGAAGCACGACAGCGACAGCGGGATCAGGAATGTCGGCAGCAGCCGTGTCGCCGAAAACCGGTCGACCAGTTGCCCGGCAATCAGCGCAAACAGAATGGTCATCGACGACATGATCGCAAACGAGGCGGCAAACACGCTTGGCGCCCAGCCGCGCAATTCCGACAGATAGACCTGGTGGAAGAAGATAGTGGTTCCGATGAAGGCCGGTGCCATCACACCCGACAGCACTGCCCAGAATAACGGGTCGCGGATCACCTCGGAACGGGTCCAGTCACGTGCCGCAGGCCGGTTCGGATCCTGCACCACAGATTGCGGCATCCTCTCCTGCTTCAGCAGGCTGTAGATTGCCGGCAACGCGACCAGCACGAGCACGCCCGCAGCCACCAGCCATGAGCCGCGCCATCCCACAAGTGCTGCCACGCCGACGAAGCTGATCGGAAACAGCGCCTCGCCGAAATTGACGCCAATGGCGGTCAGCGAAATCGCCCGGCCGCGCTGGGCGGCAAACCAACGCCCCATCGCGGTCATGGCAATATGGGTAAACATGCCCTGCCCGAACAACCGTAATAAGTAGATCGAGACCACCAGCAACGCCAGTGAGTTCGACCAGGCCATCAACAAACAGGCAACGGCCAGCACCGGAACTGCCAGCAGCACCGTTGAGGCGACCGAGATGCGGTCGACGATCTTGCCGATCTGCGGCAATGTCGCCGCACTGGCCAGCGTCGCCAGCATGTAGAGCGTGCCGAACCCGCCATGGCTCAACCCGTATTCGGAGCGGATTTCACCGGCCGACAGTGAGATGAAGTAGGTCTGACCAAAGGACGAGAAAAACGTCAGCAAAAACCCGCCGGCAACCCAGCGGCCATTGTCGCGAAGGAAGGAAAAGATCGGCATATTTTCAACCCGGAATAGAAATGTTAATCTGTTCACAAGAAATAATTTGGGGGCCAGTCATGGCGCACGTAATCATTTCCATTTTATCACTCACCCTTGTCTGTTTCTTCATGGCCGGCACAGTAGAAAAGGCAGGCGCCCAGTCAGCCGCCGAGGTCAATATCTCCGCCCAGTCGTCCAATTTACAGTCACGGTTTTCTTTTTTGGATATTCTTGACTCCGACAGTCGTTCCAAACAATTCGCCGGTTTGCGGACAAAACGATCGGACATCACCCGCAATATCTTCAAATTGGAACAGAATCTGAGGGAGACTCAGGCCAGCGCGGAAAGCCTGCAAAAATCCATCCGCGAGTTCAAAATCAGCCGTGATTTTATGCCACCTCCCTATATACCCAGTATCTTCACGTCAAACAGTGAGCTTGAGCGGCAGACATTCGAGCGGCAAAGCGAAATGCGTTCCTACAACGCCGCCGTTGCGCAAGTAGATCGGAACATCGAAGCAATGCGAGCGCGGATCACACCTGACGTAAGCGCGCGAGAATTAAGTGATATAGAGAAGGAGATCCGGGATCTCGACGAGAGAAAACTCGGTTATGGTGAAACAAACAAGATAAATCTTGCAAAAATTGATTTTGAGATCGAGAGAATTAAAAAATCGATTGAGGAAAATGAAAGAAACAAGATCGAATTCGACAAGCAGGCGGCTGAGAACGAAGTAACGGCTAAACTAAATCTGGAATCACTGGAATCGAGACTTAAAGAAAAGTCGAACGAAATTTTCTTACTCAAGGATCAGGTTTCGAACTCTCAGAGTGATCTTGATGTAATCGACGCCGAAATCGTAAGCCTGATCGACCTCAGCGATGCAGACAGTCAGTTCAAGATCACCATCAGCATGACATTTGCATTCCTGGTCCTGGCTATCATTGTCGGCTTTTTTTACATTGCCAACAGCAGCAGAGCCATTGTTGAGTCAATATTTTCAAATGACTCCGGCATTCAGTTCATAACACTGTTCTCGATCGTGATCGCGGTTATCCTTTTTGGCATAATCGGCGTCCTGGAGGGTAAAGAACTCTCGGCACTCCTGGGTGGCCTTTCGGGCTACATTCTAGGACGAGGCTCCAACAACTTGAATCAGGGTGGGAACCGGCCTCCGAGTGATCCGCCGCCCGCTCAAAGCCAACCAGCGCCGCCTTCTGCTACAGCACAACCCAGTCCTCCAACCGCTCCCGCCAGCGCTCCCGCGAAGCCGTGACGAGACCGCGTCGTCATCCGCGGTCCCTGAACCGGTTGGTGATCGGATAGCGGCGGTCGCGGCCAAAATTCTTTTTGGTGATCTTGACGCCCGGCGCCGACTGGCGGCGCTTGTATTCGGCGATATAAAGCAAGTGCTCGATGCGGTGCACGGTGGCCACGTCATGGCCGCGCGCCACGATCTCGTCGACGCCCATCTCGTGCTCGACCAGACATTCGAGAATATCGTCAAGCACCGGATAGGGCGGCAGCGAATCCTGATCGGTCTGATCGGGCCTGAGTTCCGCCGACGGGGCCTTGTCGATGATGTTGACCGGGATCACCTCGCCCGAGGGTCCCAGCGCGCCGGGCGGCACGTGGGAATTGCGCCAGCGTGACAGCGCATAGACCTGCATCTTGTAGAGATCCTTGATCGGATTGAAGCCGCCATTCATGTCGCCGTAAAGCGTGGCGTAGCCGACCGACATTTCACTCTTGTTGCCGGTGGTCACAACCATCGAGCCGAACTTGTTGGAGATTGCCATCAGGATGACACCCCTCGCCCGGCTCTGCAGGTTCTCTTCGGTGACACCCTCGTCGGTGCCCTCGAACATCTCGCTGAGCGTGTCGAGAAAGCCCTGTACCGGCTGCTCGATCGCCACTGTGTCGTAGCGGCAGCCAAGTGCGCGGGCGCAAGCTTCGGCATCGGCGAAAGAGCTTTCCGAGGTATAGCGGTAGGGCAGCATGACGGCGCGCAACCGTTCTTCGCCCAGCGCATCGACCGCGAGTGCGGCGCAGATCGCAGAATCGATGCCGCCCGACAGCCCGAGCACGACGTTGCGGAAGCCGTTCTTGTTGACGTAGTCGCGCAAGCCCAGCATGCAGGCCCGGTAATCGGCCTCCTCGCGTTCGGGGATCACCGACATCGGGCCGTTGGCGCAGGCCCAGCCACCATCATCCTGCCGCTTGTAGGTGACGATCGAGACGGTTTCCTCGAACTGGCTCAACTGGAACGCCAGGTTCTTGTCAGCATTCATGGCAAAGCTTGCGCCATCAAACACCAGCTCGTCCTGGCCGCCGACCTGGTTGGCGTAGATCAGCGGCAGTCCGCTTTCGATCACTTGGCGGAGCACCACCTGGTGGCGGATATCGACCTTGCCGCGATAATAGGGCGAGCCGTTGGGCACGATGAGGATTTCGGCGCCGCTTTCGCTCAGCGTTTCACAAACGCCGAGATCGCCCCAGATGTCCTCGCACACAGGAATGCCGAAGCGCACGCCGCGCAACGATACCGGGCCCGGCATTTCACCCACATCGAACACCCGCTTTTCATCGAACTCGCCGTAATTGGGCAGATCGACTTTGTCTCGGCTGGCGACGATCTTGCCGCCATCCAGCACCGCCACCGAATTGTAGCGTTTGTCACCTTCAAAGCGCGGATAGCCGATAACCACGGCCGGGCCGCCATCCGCGGTCTCCGCAGCCAGCGTTTCGATGGCCTTGAGACAGCTGGCCAGAAATGCCGGTTTGAGCACCAGATCTTCCGGCGGGTAACCGGCAATGAACAACTCGGTCAGCAACAGCACATCGGCGCCGTGGCGGGCCGCGTCTTCGCGCGCCTGCCGCGCCTTGGCAAGATTGCCCGGAATATCGCCGACGGTCGGGTTGAGCTGGCCGATGGCGATGCGGATGGTGTCGGTCTGAGCTGCGTGAATCTGGGTCATGACAGCCGTGTTAGCGCAACTTGCCGGACTTGAAAATCACCGAATTCCGATTGATCGGTCAAAGCGGGGATCAGACAATACCCAGCAGGACTGAAGCTACCAGCTCTCGTCCGGCTCATCGCGCCCGATACCGGTGACCGCGCCAACCGTCGAGCCCACCGCCTTGCCGGTCACCTTGACGGCTCCGACAGCACCGCCCACCACCATCGAACCCGTCCCGGTGACGGATTTGGCGACGATATATGTGCCGCAGCCTGACAGGAACGCCAGCATGGCGAGGCAAACACATGATGAAAGGAGACGTCGGGAATTGCTCATGCCTGTCCACATAGTCCCGCCGCCTGAAGATCGGGTTAAGCAGCCTCCGCTATCGGTGCTGGATCGAAGCGCCACATCGTCATCGCCAGCACCCCGAACTCGGCGCTGTCATGCACCAGCCGCGCCGTGGCTTGGTCTCCCGCAGCACCCATCGCCACGTAAAGCGGCAGCAGATGTTCATCCGTAGGATGGTTTTCCACCGCGAACGGCGCCGCCCGGCGATAATCGAGCAATGCCGCGACATCGTTGACGGCCAGCCGCTCATTCATCCAGGTGGTAAAGCTCTCGACCCATGCCGGCACATCGGCAACGCGGGTGCCCTTTCGCAGCAGCTTGAAGGCTTCGCCCAGATTGTGCGTGAACGAGCCGGAGCCGATCACCAGCACGCCCTCTGCGCCCAGCCCTGCCAGCGCCTGCCCCAGCCGGAAATGGTGCTCGGGCCCCTTGTTCGGATCAACCGAGACCGAGACCACCGGAATGTCGGCATCGGGATAGGCGAGCTTCAGCGGCACCCAGACGCCGTGATCAAAGCCGCGTTTGTCGATAGCACGCGCGGCAAAGCCCGCGGCCTGGAGATCGCCCAAAATGCGTCGCGCCAGCTCGGGCTCGCCGGGTGCGGGATACTGCATGGCATAAAGCTCCGGCGCGAAACCGCCGAAATCATGAATGGTTTCCGGATGCGGATCAGCCGAGACGACGACGCCGCTAGAGACTTCGAAATGCGCGCTGGCCACGACAATGGCGCGCGGCCGGGGCAAATCGGCTGCCATCTGCCTGAGCCAGGCGGCTGCTTCGGTGTCGGCAATCGCCGTGTCGGGTGAACCATGGGAAATAAACAGCGCGGGAAGTGGTGCGAATGAGGTGGGCGTCAACGTCATGATCAGTCTCCTTGACCCCGAATATAGATCCGCAGAAACGTTCACATAAGCCGCCATATTGAGCACTCATCGTTCGGGTTTTGTGGACACTACGACCCGCCAAACTCCCGGCATGGCAAAAGCCCCGCATGGATCTGCTCCAATCGGGTGAAGGCTGGTTCAGGTCCGGAGGGCCGCACGCGGGCTTTGCCTCTGGGAGTGGGTAGTATGGGTGGCGCACCCCGCGCACGGCCCGAGTATCGCCGGATGATGTCCGCATCCGACAGGCAGCGCCTTGCACCCTTCGGGCGTTTATCCCCGTCCGGATTGCTCCGGCCGCGATCTGGACAGACCGCGGGAGTGGGTCTCGAGGTTCCGGCACGGACCCTGACGCACCGTATCAGGCGCTTCATGTCCGCCACAGGCCCGGACCGGTCTTGCGCTCCACACCCGCCTTGTCAGCTGGCACAAAGCGAGACCCGGCCCGGAGGCTGGCTTTGCACGGTCAATGAGACCGCCCGCCAGCGGAACCCCGATGGCCTCCGCCTCCTCCCGAGATTTGCCGCACGTTCCGGCAATTCCCGAAAGGCCTTCCTCCCGCCTGGTCCAACACGTTCGCGGATCCATCCGGCAGCGGAAGTGCCAAGATGATGGCATGAGGTTTGGTGGGTGTGGAAGAAAGGGCTGGTCGATTCAGATAAACCCATGAAAGCATTGAGCGTACAGCAATGAACTGTGCACAGGCGTGGCTGGGCTGCACGGGCCCCAATCTCCGCCCTTGCGGGGGAGATGTCGGCATCGCCGACAGAGGGGGGTGAGTTGCCGGCTTATTCCAATGGAACGGCGTGTGTGGAACCATACCCCCCTCTGTCACCTATCGTGACATCTCCCCCGCAAGGGGGGAGATTGCAGCACGTGCAAAGCCCTCAATCCTCCGCCACCAACAATCCGGCAGAGCCCTTGGCATATTGCGGCAGACCATCGGTAATCTCGTAGAAATCGCCCTTGTCAGCACAAAAGATGTGTTTGGTGAGCGCAAGCCCCGTCGGCTGATCAAACGCCCCTGCCAGCACCGAAATGTGCTGGTCCGCCTGATGCTTCCAGAACAGCGCCGAGCCGCAGGTGGTGCAAAACCCGCGTTTGGCGACATCGGAGGCCTGGTACCAGGTGATGTTGTCCCCGCCCTCGATCTCGATGTTCTCGTCAGGCACATTGGTCGCGGCGAAATAGAGCCCGGACTGACGGCGGCATTGCGAGCAATGGCAGGCGACGACCTCGCGCAAGGGGCCGGTGGTGCGGAAGCTGACGGCACCGCAATTGCAATGGCCGGTGCGGGGCTGATTGTCTGACATGGGGGGCTCCGAGGGGTTTGATTCCGGTTGAGGCCGATACAAGCACAGAGACGTGCTGCCGTTCTACTGACATTTGCGGCGTGGGTGGACAGAGGCACAAGATGCTTGCAAGGCTGGGTTGAATAGCTACCTATGAACGTGGGGAGGATGCGTCATGGCGGAACCATTGCCACCAGTGCCGGAGGGTGGGTTTGTTAGCACAGAAAGCTTGGAATCTTGGCTAAAAATGCTGCCGACAAGTCAACTGCAACCTGTAGCACAGGTTCTAGCCTGCCGCACTGCACTGCGGGTGCTGCCTAATCTGCACGCTGCGTTCTCAAAAAACATTGAAGATCCGCAAGCCACCCAAGCCTTCCTACTTTCAAGTCTACGAGTAGGGTCTATCGCACGGGTTGCACTGAAATATCCGACTCTTGAAATTGAGAGCGCTGGCCGTCCCGCCGTTGATTCCGCCACTTCCCACCGTTCGGCCGCCCGTTCCGCCGATATTGCCCTTTCCGCCGCTGACGCCGCCGTTTCCGCAACCCGATCCGCCGAATCCGCTGAATCGGCGATATATTTCGCTCACCGTTCTGCCTTCGATTCCACCTATTCCGCCGCCATGTTTGCCGATTCCGTCGGCGATTCTGCCGAAAAATCGATCCTCTCCGCTGTTAGGAAGGCAGTCGCCACCGACGCTCGCGCACTGGTCTCTGGCACCATCCCGCTAGACCTTTTGACCACACCGCTTTGGCCCAGCAATGACGTCCCCGAGTGGTGGAACGAGTCAAGAAAGCGTTTTCAGGCCCGATTGGAATTGCTTGATCGAGAAACGAAACGAAAAACCGGCGAATCCAGTGGCTGGGCCTTATGGATCCAATGGCACAACGCTGTTGCGCAAGGCCGCCCACCGTGGGGGCTGCCATCAGAGGCAGCATGGAAGTTAGAAAAACGCATCGCATTAGGCAATGACTTAGGCAAGAAATTCTGGGGCCAAGAGCCCGAAGAAATCAACCGCGAGATCGCAGAATGGATTACAGAGGCGCGAAATAGACTGTCCAACTTAAAGGGGCCGATTTTCGTCAGTTACAATGACAATGACAAAGCTGACACGATCAAAATCGGCACGATTATTGAAGAGTTCGGATTTGACGTATTCGCCCAATACAGGGATATGCCGCCCGGCAGCAACTTCATCACCGAGATGAACAAGGGGCTGGATGGTATGGGAAAATTCGTTCCCGTCTACTCACCCGAATATGTCACGTCGAAGGTCTGCGAAGCCGAATGGAATGCCGCATTCAACATGGACCGCAATGGAGAACGGCGGCTGATCATAGGCTTAATGCTCAAACCGGCGACACTTCCACCACTTTATCGGCAAATAGTCCATGTGCCCCTCTACAATCTGACAGAACCTCAATTACGCGACGCAGTCCGTGATGCACTCATTTGGGATGGCAAAAAATATGGTCCCGCACGCTCCCGTGAGATTGCAGCCGAGGCCGCCTTGCCCGCTCCAACGATCAATACGCAAGGCCAGGTCGATGTTGATTCAAGCCCACTGGAAGCTCCGTTCATTGATGATGACTTGGTACGCCTTCCGGGATCAATGCGTCGACATATAGAGGCATTGCTGGAAGCGCTTGAGGGAAGCAATTGCTCAAAATTGCTGACCCGATCATTCAAAAACTATCTTCTGGAATTGACCGCCCATGGTGCAACGCCAAATCTTCCGGATCTCATTCGGGCTGCCGACCTTATCGAGAATGCGCGATTAGACGCAGAAGAGGACGGGGAAAGCTGGTACAAACGTAGTTCCAAAACCGCGTTTGACCAATTTGCAGCAATGCATGAGCAGCTCAAGCAGCATTTTCCGCTCATCATGTTGCGCGACATCTCGATTGACCGGACCTCAATTGAGCCCGACCGGTTCGACGAGGAGGAATTTGCAACAGCCCACAAAGTTTTAGCCGAAGCCGCAAACGAGGCCCATAAAGCAGGCGCAATGTCCGACGACTATTGTGCGGTCATGGAACTTCGGGAACAGCAGAGACGTGACATAGAAAGCCTTTCCGCAAAACCGCAGCCAGACCCGGAAACAGTGTTTCTACATCCCGCTGACCGGAAAACGCCTGATGACATTAAGAAGCGCTTCCTGTTCGATGTTAGCGGATCGTCGGACAAGCTGTTGTCCAAAACGGCACAGGCAACGCAGATCGCGGATTCGGATGCAATCAAGGGATTGACCAAGGCCGCGAGCGATTTGCTTAAAAGCATTTGGGGGTGAAGGCCTCGACCATCACGGAATGGGTCCTCGGCTCGGGGGCCGAGGATGACGACGGAGAGATTGCCATCTGTGGCAGCCG
The DNA here is from genome assembly GCA_051251555.1 of Hoeflea sp. Lineage (GTDB taxonomy): Bacteria > Pseudomonadota > Alphaproteobacteria > Rhizobiales > Rhizobiaceae > Hoeflea. Next base: position 590,069 of record JBPOEW010000002.1, on the reverse strand, counting down.
GTCCCAAGGTAAAGGCCACCCAAACCAAAAACGCCGGAGCAAGCCCCGGCGTTTTTCATAATGACGTCAGTCGGATGCGGCGTAAACCTTACCCGTTCACAACCGCCTTTTCCTCGTCGCGGCCGCCCTTCATGCGCTCAGCCACGAGAAAGGCGAGTTCCAGGGCCTGGTCGGCGTTGAGACGCGGATCGCAATGGGTGTGGTAGCGATCCTGCAGGTCTTCGCCCGAGAGTGCGCGGGCGCCGCCGGTGCATTCGGTGACGTTCTTGCCGGTCATCTCGATGTGGATGCCGCCGGGGTGGGTGCCCTCGGCGCGGTGGATCTGGAAGAACGAATCCACTTCCGACAGGATGCGCTCGAACGGACGCGTCTTGTAGTTGTTCATGGTGATCGTGTTGCCGTGCATCGGATCGCATGACCACACCACCTTGCGGCCCTCGCGCTCGACGGCGCGGATCAGCTTGGGCAGGTGATCGGCCACCTTGTCGTGACCGAAGCGGGCGATCAGCGTCAGCCGGCCGGCTTCATTGCCCGGGTTGAGGATGTCGATCAGGTTGAGCAATTCGTCCGGCTCCAGCGACGGGCCGCATTTCAGGCCGATCGGGTTCTTGATGCCCCGGGCATATTCGACATGGGCATGGTCGGGCTGGCGGGTGCGGTCGCCGATCCAGATCATGTGGCCGGAGGTGGCGTAGAAATCACCCGAGGTCGAATCGGTGCGGGTCATGGCTTCTTCATAACCAAGCAGCAGCGCCTCGTGGCTGGTGAAGAAATCGGTCTCGCGCAGGTTTGACTGGTTGTCGGCGGTAATCCCGATCGCCTTCATGAAATCCATGGTCTCGGAGATCCGGTCGGCCAGCGCCCGGTAGCGCTCGGCCTGGGGTGAGTCCTTGACGAAGCCGAGCATCCACTGGTGCACGTTGTCGAGATTGGCGTAACCGCCCTGGGCAAACGCGCGCAGCAGGTTCAGCGTTGCCGCCGACTGCCGGTAGGCCGCAACCTGGCGCTCGGGATCGGGAACCCGCGAGGCCTCGTTGAACTCGATGCCGTTGATGATGTCGCCGCGGTAGCTCGGAAGCTCGATGCCGTCCTTCTTCTCGATGTTGGACGAGCGCGGCTTGGCGAACTGGCCGGCGATGCGGCCGATCTTGACCACCGGCTGCTGTGCGCCAAAGGTCAGCACAACCGCCATCTGCAGGAAGACGCGGAAGAAATCGCGGATATTGTCGGCTTCGTGCTCGGCGAAGCTCTCGGCGCAATCGCCACCCTGAAGCAGAAAGCCCCTGCCTTCGGCGACCTCGGCAAGCGACGCGGTCAGCCGCCGGGCCTCACCGGCAAACACCAAGGGGGGAAACTTGGCCAGCCGTGCCTCGGTCACTTTCAGTGCCTCTGCATCCGGATAATCCGGGACCTGCTGGATCGGTTTGTTGCGCCAGCTTGATGGGGTCCAGTTCTGTGCCATGTCGTTCACCGTGTTGGCCGGGCGCTCACCCGGCAGTTTTGCGGGTGTAAGCCCGCGGATCCATTGTTTTCAAGGGGCGCTTATAACCATAGTTGGGCTGCCTGAAAACCCGGCAATTCGAATCAGTCTCATACAGGCTGCGACCGGCGGCCAAGAGCTGCGTCAAACAGGGCGATTTCGGACGCCGACAGACTGACCGCGCGCGGGTAAATCGCCGCATGCCTGTCCTCGTGGATCGGCATGTGAAACGCATCGGTTTCCGCCACGAAACGATGCACCCCTTCAGGCCCGAATTCGCGCAGAAACCCCTGCATCACTGCATCAAGATAAGACCGCAGGATCGGCGCCGGGCCATCAGCCGCCGGGTGCTCGACCCGTGCCTCATAGACATGCAGGGTGATGTCTGCGCCAAGCCCGTGGCCGGGATCAGTGAACTCCAGATCGGCAAGCCCGATGTCGCGGCGGTGATAGCGGAACTCGCGGGCGTCAATTCCAACTAGATTGACGGCAAGATCAATCACCAGCAGCCCGTCGATGGAAAACCCTTCGGCGCGATGCACGCTCAGCAGCGACGGCGTTATCCCGTCAGGCAGTGTGACACCCGGTGTTGGCCCCATATCAGGTCTTGGCCGCCATGAGCGGCGCCAGCCTTTAAGCCGCGCCCGGTGGGCCTGGACAAGACCAGTGGTCAAAGTGGCGCGGTTGACCAGCGAGCCGTAGCCGAAATAGCCGACAAGCTCTCCCGGGCCGTAACGCGCGGCCAAATCGCCACCAACAGCACCCGCAGTTCCCTCATCAAGCGCCCCGGCTGCACCGGCTCCCGGTCGATCCGCTCTCTCGATCTTGGACATCACCGCCCTACCTTCCTACATGACAGGATAGACAGCAAACACCAAACCACCAGATCCGGATAGACCGATGACATCCATATCAGACCGCATAACAGCACTTCGCGCCAGTTTCGACAGCCGCAAAACCCGGCCCGAACAGTGGCGGCGCGAGCAGCTCCACCGGCTGATGACCATGATCATGGATAACGAGAGCGCCATAGATGAAGCGCTGCATGAGGATCTGGGCAAATCCGGTTTTGAATCGCGCATGACCGAGACGGGCACGGTGCTGTCCGAAATCGATCACACGCTGTCAAAACTCAAGGGGTGGATGCGGCCCACAAAGGTGTCCACTCCCTTGTCCAACCAGCCCGGCCGCAGCAAGGTGATCCATGAGCCGCTGGGTGTGGTGCTGATCGTGGCGCCGTGGAATTATCCGGTCAATCTGACGCTGATGCCGCTGATCGGTGCCATCGCTGCCGGCAACTGCGCCGCCATCAAGCCCTCGGAGGTTTCCGTGAGGACCTCAAAACTGCTGGCCCGGCTGATCCCCGCCTATCTCGACACCGACGCGTTCGAAGTGTTCGAAGGCGGCGCCGAGACCTCGACCGAACTGCTCGAACAGCGCTTCGACCACATTTTTTTCACCGGCAGCGAAGGCATCGGCCGTATCGTGATGACAGCGGCGGCAAAGCACCTGACCCCGGTGACGCTGGAACTGGGCGGCAAAAGCCCCTGCATCATCGCAGCCGACTGCGACCTTGCCCTTGCCGCAAGACGCGTTGCCTGGGGCAAGTTCCTCAATGCCGGGCAGACCTGTATCGCCCCTGATTATGTGATGGTCGACGAAACCGTTGCGCAAAAATTCATCGAAGAGATGAAAAACGCCATCGAGAGTTTTTTCGGCAAGGATCCGAAGGCGAGCCCGGATTATCCGCGGCTGATCAATCAGCGCCATTTTGACCGTGTCAGCGGGTTGATGGATGGCGGCACTGTGGCCATCGGCGGCGAGACTGACCGCGAGACCAGGTATATTGCGCCGACGCTGCTGACCAATGTGACGCCCGATGCGGAGGTGATGCGCGAGGAAATATTCGGCCCGGTGCTGCCGGTCATGACCTACACTGCGCTCGATGAGGCCATCGGCTTCATCACCTCTCGGCCAAAGCCGCTGGCGCTCTATGTGTTTTCCAGCTCCAGCGACACCCAGGATGAAGTGATCGCACGGACCAGTTCGGGCGGCGCCTGCATCAATGATGTGGTGATGCATCTGGCGGTACCCGAGTTGCCCTTCGGCGGCGTCGGCACCAGCGGCATGGGCGCCTATCACGGCCGCGCCTCGTTCGACACTTTCAGCCATACCAGGGCCGTTCTGACCAAGAGCGAGTATCTTGACGTGCCGCTGCGCTATCCGCCCTATTCCAGCACCAAACTGCGCTGGCTCAAACGGTTTCAGTGAACAGGGCGCCAAAAAACATTGACGTGGGCAGCACCAGAACCGCAGGAACAAGCCATGACCGACACACTTCATATCACCTGCCCTGCGTGCCAGGCCAAGAACCGCATTCCAGCGGCCAAGCTCGCGGCCAGACCGACATGCGGCGCCTGCAAGGCACAGCTGTTTCCGGACGCCCCGTTCGAGCTTGATGAGGCGAAACTCAACAAGCATCTGAAGAATGATGATATCCCGCTGCTGGTTGATTTCTGGGCACACTGGTGCGGTCCCTGCCGGATGATGGCGCCGATGTTCGCCGAAGCGTCAAAACAGATGTTGCCAAAAGTGCGCTTTGCAAAACTCGACACCGAACAGCACCAGACTGTCGGAAGCCGCTTCCAGATCAGGGGGATCCCGCTGATCATCCTGTTCGACAAGGGCAAGGAAGTGGCACGGCAGCCGGGAGCAACAGATGCCCGGGGAATTGTCAGCTGGGTGCGGCAGCATGTGAAAGGCTAGCTTCAGGACCATGACGAAGCCGGCCAGCGAGTGGCTTGCGTGTTCTTCTTGGCAGAGCTGCGGGTGGCAGATTGCGGCGGTAACTGCGGGGCCACTGCTGTCGTTGGCAACACATCAGGCAAAGCGGCTGCGTTGAGCCTCTATCGAGCCTTCACTGCCAGATTTTCTATTTCTGCCTGCGATGGAGCAGAATGCCCGCGATCAAGCTTCCAATGAGCAAAGGTAAAAGCACGGCGAACACGAGTATGTTTGCGCCAGCGCGCTCATACTCATCGAGCGTTCTCGTGAGTAGAAATTCATACATCGTGCCCAATAGCAGCGCAGCCCAAAACACAAGCAGAACGACCCTAGGCAGGTAATACGCCATTAGCCCACCCAGAACTGCGCCTACAAAGCCGAAGACGAGTGCGCTCACGCCAAGTACTAGCACCATATCGCTTGCATCCTCTTCTCACATCACCCGAGATCACTGTACTCTCTATCGAATAGTTCAGTGATGGTTTGAGATGCAAATGGCGATCATTTGTGCCGGGCAGACGCTCGTCAACTGCTCTGTTTTGGGAACAAACGAAGGGAAGTTCCTTCCAATGACGACTTCGGCACAACACCCCGCGAACTTCCGCTTCCCTGCCAGACTGGGTCGGACCCCTGATCAAATCTAGCCACGAAAGTTCCACGTAGCCTGTATCTGCCAACCATCATTTGACAGGTCCGGAGGGGTGCAAACCCGGTTCTAGCTCATCAGCAGCTCAGCCGCTTCCTGTCGAAACCATTCTGTTCGACACCGCCGACAGCCATCCGCTCGAGGCCACGCTGACGACTTGCGACGGTGACGGCGCTCTTGCGCGACACGCTGTGGCTGGACCAGCCTGCGTGGCTGAACGGCGAAGCGGAGGCCTGACGCTCAGACCCGCTCGCCGTTCTTGACGCGGTAGGTTGGCTTGTACATCGTTACCAGCTCTTCAGACGCGGTCGGGTGCACGGCCATGGTGCGGTCAAAATCGTCCTTGGTGCATCCGGCTTTCAGCACGATGCCGAGGATCTGCGCCATCTCGCCGGCTTCATGGCCTAGAATATGGGCGCCGATCACCTTGCGATCCTCCGCGTTGACAACAAGTTTCATGATGGTCTTTTCCGACCGTCCCGACAGCGTCGCCTTCATCGGGCGGAACTCGGCGCGGTAGATTTCGAGTTCGTCATAGCGCTTCGCCGCTTCGTCCTCTGACAGACCGACGGTGCCGATCTCGGGCTGCGAGAACACCGCCGTTGCGATCAGCTCATGGTCCGGCGACGACGGATTGTCGCGATACAGCGTATCGATAAGGCACATCGCCTCGTGGATCGCTACAGGCGTCAGCTCGACCCGGTTGGTGACATCGCCGACCGCGTAGATGCTCTCGACATTGGTGCGTGAATACTCGTCGACGAGGATCTCGCCCTTCAGACCGGTTTCGACACCAGCCGCCTTCAGTCCGAGGCCTTCGGTGTTGGGGTCGCGCCCCAGCGCCAGCATCACCTGATCAGCGATCAGAGCCTTGCCGTTGTTGGTGTGGGCGACAAGACGACCGTCCGGCCCGCGTTCGATCATCGAGAACACCTCATGGCACAGGATGCGGATGCCCTTTTCCTCCATCGCCGCGTGCAGCCCGCGACGCATGTCCATGTCAAACCGCGACATAATCTCCTTGCCACGGTAGATCAGCGTGGTGTCGACGCCGAGGCCATGGAAAATATTGGCAAACTCGACGGCAATGTAGCCGCCGCCGGCAATGGCAATTGCCTTGGGCAATTCCTTCAGGTGAAACGCTTCATTGGAGTGGATGCACAGTTCATGACCGGGCAGCGAGGCATGTGGATTGGGCCGGCCGCCAACGGCGACGAGAATGTGCCGTGCTGTGACTTCCTGCCCGGTCGATTTGATCAAAACCGAGTTGGGGCCGGTCAGTTCTGCCCGTGAGGAGACGATCTCTGCCCCAGCATTTTCCAGCCCGTGCCGGTAAAGCCCTTCCAGCCGGTCAATCTCGCGATCCTTGTTGGCAATGAGCTTGGGCCAGTCAAACGAACTTTCGCCGACACTCCAGCCATAGCCTTGTGCGTCCTCGAAATGCTCCGAGAATTGCGAGGCGTAGACGAAGAGTTTTTTCGGCACGCAGCCGCGAATGACGCAGGTACCGCCAAACCGGTATTCCTCAGCGATTGCCACCTTCTTGCCAAGACCGGCAGCAAGTCTCGCCGCCCGCACTCCACCAGAGCCGCCACCGATGACAAACAGGTCATAGTCGAATTCAGTCATGGGCGGAGATCCTTGTGTTCGATGGGCGGCGGCAGAACCCGACAGGCATCGGGCTTCGGCTGACGATGGCGGGCATCAGATGCCCCGGCGGATGCAGCTTATGTAACCGACCCGCCACAAAATAAAAGCCCGGGGACCGGCCCCGGGCTCTCAAATCGTTGTGATAAAACAATCAAGACAACCGCGATGGCCCCGATCGAAGGGGCAGCGCCAGCTGTCTTATGGCTTTGCTTCGGGCATTGTCGGGCGCTCGCCGACCTTTTCTTCCAACGTCTTGCTGACGTTGACCCTCAGGTCGCGGGCCATCCCGGAAGACCAGATTTCGGCGGCCTTCATGACTTCACGTATCACCAGCGGGCCATTCTCGATCAGCTTCTTGCCTGCGGCGGAACTGTAAAAATCGGCAATCGCCAAGAGCTCTTCCTTGGAAAAGGACTTGGCATAGATCTGCGCAGCCTCTTTCTCGAGATCTCCGCGGCGCGGCACGATCTTCAACGCTTCTTCATCCACGGTCGCGCTGATGACCTCCTGAAGATCGGCGTTGGCGCGAATCAGGTTGACCTTCAATTGCTCTGCAGTACCCGGAATGAGGGCGTCGAACTGGTCGGTGGCCCCCAGAGCGGCAATGGCTGTGCGTGCGGCGGCGAGATGGTCTTCGCTAACCTCTTGCGCCAGAGCCGAATGGCTCGCAGTCGCGAGGCTCGAGATCACAATCATTCCTGCGCCGAAACGCTTGAGACCGGTGAGGATAGTCATGTTCGGTTCAACTCCTGTTTAAGTCTTGGCGAGCAAGGTGCGCGCACCGCTTTGCGAAGCAATGATCGCGGCATCTGCCATATTGAGAAACAACCCGTGTTCAACCACGCCGGGGATCGCGACAAGCCCGTTTGCCAGCGCTTCTGCATCGCGAATGCGGCCAAAAGATGCATCAAGAATGAAATGCCCCCCGTCAGTCAGGTAAGGCCCGTCCTTGTCTGGCCGCTGGGCGATTTCGCCGCTCAGTCCCAGCCGTGAAGCCAAGCGTTCGACCGCAAGCCGGGTGGCGGCCAACCCGAAGGGTGCGACCTCGATGGGAAGAGGAAACTGCCCCAGCGTCTCGACCAGCTTGGTCTCATCGGCAATGACAATCATCCGGGCAGATGCTGCCGCGACAATCTTTTCGCGCAACAGCGCGCCGCCGCCGCCCTTGATCAATCCGAGCGCGCTGTCGACCTCGTCAGCGCCGTCAATTGTCAGGTCAAGCTCCGGCAGCTCATCCAGCGAATAGAGCGGCACTCCGAGCTCGACACATAGCCGCGCCGTGCGCTCAGATGTCGGAACACCCTGGACATTGAAGCCGCCCGCGACCTTTTCCGCCAGGAGACGGACGAATTCATCTGCGGTGGAACCGGTTCCTATACCGAGCCGCATGCCGTCCTCGACATGTTCGAGGGCCGCTTGCGCTGCTGCGATCTTGAGTTCCCGGGCGTCCATGCCACTCTGCCATAGTTGTTGATACTGGCCCGCCTGTTAGCATGGAAGCCAGGCAAGGCAAAGCCCGAGATCGCATCTGATGGTGCCGGTCAGGCCCCAGGCATCGTCGGGCAGCCTCATCTCCACCGGTGCAACGCAGTCAGGACCCGAATGGGCATGACAAAACCACAATTGCCCCTGTGTGCCGATCCTGTTACATCAGCGCCGCAGCAGCCCGTCCGGGCCACCTGCTTCAGCCTGTCACATCTCCCGGAGCCCGCATGACCTCTCCCCTGGTAATCTTCGACCTCGACGGAACACTGATCGACACCGCGCCCGACCTGATGGAGAGCCTCAATCATGTGATGGACCTGAACGGTCTCCAGCATGTCACTTTCGACGACATGACCTGGCTGGTTGGCCAGGGCGCCAAGGTGATGATCGAACGGGCCTGGTCGCTGCACAAGCACCCCTCCTCTCCCGAGCAGCTCGATGCCGCATTCGAGGCCTTCCTGGTCCATTACGCAGCCGGCATGCCGGGCAAGTCGCAGCCCTATCCCGGCCTGCTGTCAGCGCTTGACCGGCTGGAGACGGCGGGCATGCAGCTAGCTGTCTGCACCAACAAGGGCGAGAAGCTGGCGGTGCAGCTGCTTGACTGTATGAACCTGACCCACCGCTTCGCGGCGATCACCGGCGGCGACACATTTGAGGTGAAAAAGCCGCATCGCGACCATATCCTCAAAACCATCGACAAGGCCGGTGGCCGGGCTGACAACGCCATCATGATCGGCGACAGCATCAATGACATCCTGGCAGCACAGAATGCGTCGGTCCCGGCAATCGGCGTGCCGTTCGGCTATTCCGACAAGCCGGTCGCAAGCTTCAACCCCGACACCGTCATCGCCCATTTCGACCAGCTTGATGCCGCCCTGGTGGAAAAGCTGATCGCCGCCAACAACAGCGCGGGCTGAGCCGCCGGACCACCGGTTCAAAAAACCACCCTGGCCGCAATGCGCCGCTTGACCTTTACACGGTGCACCGCTTATACCGCCGCTGACCGTTCGGGCCGCCAGATGCGGAGTCCAGCGACGGGCGCGTAGCTCAGCGGGAGAGCACTGCCTTCACACGGCAGGGGTCACAGGTTCAATCCCTGTCGCGCCCACCATTTTTATCAATGCATTTCAACGACTTACTGGATTTTCATGATTGACGCTTCCGGCACTATTCGGCACAGAATGGCGGAACATGGCAGGAACGAGCGTGGAAAACGCGTGGACTTTGTTCACCGATAGTTCCGTAGCACTGTATTGATCAGGCCGCTGACGATCGTGTGTCGGCCATCAGAAAGCAGCCGCTGCCACATCAGATCTCTATGCAACGGATGGGGACCAGCTACAGCTTCCGACCTGTAAGGACTTTTGACCTGATTGTGCACATTGGTGATTCCGGCCCTTTGCCGCCACTGGGTAACTTCTCGATCAGCGACTGCTTCGCGCCCCCATTCCCGCCGTTCAGTGCACCTTTCGCGAGTTCCTAAGAGCGGCCGGCCCGCGGGTTCCTTCCCCGGGGACTTTCGTACGCCTGACGGCGCCCGAAACTCTTCACGAAAGCGGATTGGCGACTCACAGAAAAGCAAAGCGCGATAGCTGTCATTGCACGAAAACGGAAAGTGCCTGGAACAAAGTTGTCGGATACCTCTGCAATCCGACAGCGCTTTTCGGACAGTTGGGCGCGTAATTTTGACGCGCAACATCGTTCGAGACAGAGTTTCTACCAACCTGCGTGTTCGGTACCCGAAAATCTTGTTTGTCGACAGATGGCATTCGATTACAGTCCGGACGCCATAGGCCTTCACAAGGAAGATCGCAGTCATAATTCCTACCGTTTGGTATTTCGACCCGCCCTCGAATCTTCCCGAGCGGCGCAGTATTCCAATGTAACTGGGCCGCTCTCTTCGGTCGCAAATGACTCGATCGACTAAGTTGAGGACTAACGAATGATCGACGGCAGACGCGACCTTACCACCGCCTTCGAATGCAACGGCTATTTCTGGCTTGATGGCGACGCCTAAAACGTTGTCGCAGGGACGCTCAGATACCACCCTGAGACGGGGAGCAGTCTCGAATTGCTTGGCCGGCTACATCCGCTTGAAATCGGCACCGTCGAGCTTTTCCGTGGCTTATCTTCGAAGAACGAGAAACTGACGCTGCTGAACTGCATTCCTCAGCGAACGCAATTGCAACAAGGTCTTTTCGAGATCCAGCACTTCCTGTGTGAGGTGGCTTTGGTCGAGAACTTCCACCCGGAACCAACGCTGACCTTCCAGAGATCGGGCGTCCGTTTCGACAAGCTCGATCTCTGGTTGAAATCGGGTTACGTCAAAACGAAGCCTGTCTCCGAAGGTGACATAGGGCGCGGGCTCGGCATAGCCGTGAGCGCGGGCCCGCAGGGGGCGCTTGAATGTGAGCGGGGCGGCTACAAGGTTCATCTCGAGGCCGAGTATTCGAGCAGAGCCGATGGATATAACGTCGAGCTGAACGCCTTTACGACTTTGTATATCGAGCCAAACACCCCCAAGGATCTGCGGTGGTTCTTCGACGAAGGGGGAAGTTTGCGCGATTTTGCCGCGCTCTGCTTCGGGTCTCCTTTGCCGCTGAGATCGGTGAAGCTGCTCGGCGGTCAGGTCTCGATCGCGGACGGCATCATTATAAAGGAGGTGGTGGCCGCTTTTTCGTTGAACAGGCACCGGCTACCCCTAGCCGCGCCTCATATCCACTATCATGTTCCGCAGGTTCGAGCTTGCCGCCACGGGCCTTCTCTCGGCATGGCACGAGAAAAGAGAGCAATTTCAGGAGGTGATCGACCTCGTATTCCTGGTCCTTTACGGGCATCACACTAGACCTGAAGTAGGCTTCCTCCTCATCATGCAGGCCTTCGAGGCCTTCGACCGGAAGGTGAATCCCGGCACGCTTACATCTCCCGAGAAGTTCAAAGAGGTGTATGACGCCATGGTGGGCGCCATACCGCAGGGAACGGCCAACGGTCTTCGCCAAAAAATGAAAGCAGCGATCCAGTACGCGAACGAGCCGTCGCTGCGTAAGCGCCTCAAGCTGTTTCACGACTTCCTCGTCTCATTGATCGGTTCGGAGCCGTACGGCTTTAAATCCTCCGGCATCGAGCAGCTGGTGCAAACCAGGAACTATTTTACCCACTACCCGGAGGACCTGAAGGACAAGATCCTGAGCCCGTCGTCCACGGTTCGCGAGACGGAACGCTTCTCGATGTTGCTGGTAGTGTGCCTGCTTCACGAAATCGGTGTGACCCTCGACCAGACCCGAAACGGCTTATTCCTACACGACAAGTTCAGACGCTTCATGGACGGCAAGGGAGCTCCGGCCGGACCGGAGACGCCGACATGAAGGCTTCCCGGAGGCCTCGAACCAGCTCGTCTGGTTGGAGATGTTATGACGATGGGTTCGACAGGGGTGAGGAAGAGCAACCATTCAAATATTATGTGAAATCTACGCTAGTCCCGTGGCTAAACTCGGGTAATCCGCACCCGTGTAAGCTCACTAAAAACTCAAGACCTGCCGGAAATGATTTGCTGGGTATCGGAAATTGAGAGTGCCATACGATCAACGACTTCCGGGTCCGCCGCTGCGGAATTCTCAAGCACTCGATTTGAACCCCCGGGACCGGCTATCTGGCTCAGTGAAGCTGAGGCTCGGCCATGTCACTTTCGGCAGCATCCTGTTGCGAGAACTCATCTTCGTCGAGCGGTCATCCGGTTTCCCTCCGGATTGTGATCCCGACGGTTATGGAGCGCTAACCAAATTCCACATCGCCAAATAGTGACAGTTAGCGTCGATAGAAAATCTAATTCGTCTAGACTGAAGTAAGGTATACCTATGTTTTTCGTCAGGTGTACCAGTGCATCGGATGCAAAGTGAGGTCCAGTTAGATGGCGGTACAATGGGCGCCTAGTCGCGACGAACACGCATACCCCATATGGGTTATTACCGGGTGCACAGCCGGGAGTTCTTACACGATAACGCAACGGTGCCGGTTATTCGCCATCCTCATCGCGGCGGGAATTTTGTCGCCGTTGACAGCATTCGCGCAGACTGGCAATTGCCGGGTAACCCATATCGACTTCCACGAGCGCAGAGCGATAAAGTCTGTGGAGAAGTTGATCACTGCGCCTAACGTCCTGTCGTCCTTCCCGTATGTACCTGTTTCGTCAGCTCGGCGGAAGCTTGGTCAATCGGAAGCCGCCCGTATCGCGCCGGACATCCTCACCCAAAATCCAGATGTCGTAATTGTGCACGGGTCGACTTTCACAGGCGCGGCCAATCCCCGGCTGGTTCTCGGCGAATTGATCCGCAGCATCGATCTAGCGAAAAAGGATATCCGCGGCTTCGTGGTATACAGTTCGGCACCGCTCGATGCCGCCGCGCTCTCTATCGATGGAGCGCTGCGTAGAAAGCTCCTGTTCATGGATGCGCCGATCGTGAACCGCTTTCGCCCGCCTCATCCGAGCGCTGAAGCTCTAAAGGACCAAGTGCGACACCTTTGTAGGACTTGAGCGATGCTCTCAACGCTTTTCAGCATACTTGTCCGACTCGCCGCGACGGGGATGCTTCTGCTTGTGGTCGTTAAACGGAGATGGTTCGTGCGGCGCCTACCCTTGGTGTTTCTCTGCACCGTCGTCATCTTGCTGTGTCTAGTCCCGCCGACGCAGCTGACTGACATTTTCGTCGCAATGATCGACCAGCAACAATATGCCAGTATTGCGGGCGGTTTTTTCATCATGGCGCTAATGCCGTTTGTAATCGTCTTGATCCGGCTCGACGATACGTGCCTCTCTATCTTCGATACGATCGCTTGCCTGCTGCCGGCCGTAGCGCTTGCAGGTCTCGGTGCGCTATCTGCTCCGTGGAGCGCGTATCTATCGGCCCCCGCCATTCTCGCAGGCTGGGCGACGGCTAGATGGTCGCCACTCTCGTCGCCCAGCATGGTCTCTTTTAAAAACAACGTCTTGGCTATTCTCGGTCTTTTCTACGGCGCGCTCTTTCTTGTTCTTGCGTACGAACCGGTCCGGTTTCCGATCTCGCTTGGTCCACTCGTGATCTTATCGCTCGGCCTGCTGCTCCCTACCCTGATTATCACGGCGATCATGCAGTATCCTAAATTCGCGCTGTGTTTCCTGTCAGTATGGCTGGTGGTCGCTGCCTTTGATAAGCAATTCGTGACGATTCTGATTGGCGACGGACAGCGGGGCCGGACCACAGAGGAAGCGCTCAAAACCTGGCTAGCAGCGCGCCATGACGCCGTCAATCGATATCGAGAGGCAAAGCGGCCGCTGCCTTTGATCATCATGTCGGCAGAGGGCGGCGGAATCTATGCGGCCGCACATAGTTTTCTCGGCTATCGGGCGCTCACCCATTATTGCCCGCAGTTGAAAACGCATGTCTTCGCGACGATAGGCGTATCGGGCGGCGCATTTGGTTTTGTCATGGAACGTGCATTGAGCCATTCGATGAAGGACACACAATGTCGCGACGACGGTGCACCGAAAGACGTTCCCGATGCGATCACCGCTGATCTGCTCTCGCCTGTTCTCGCCAATCTCCTCCTCCGTCAGCCGATCGCTTGGTTAATGCCTTTCCGGAACACGCTTCCGGACGGCGGGAGTACCCTTGCAGAGACGCTGTCGCTCGCCTTGAAACAATCACGCGACACGCTATCCAACAAGCCTGTAGATGCCGCTCTGCTGTTCGTGACGACCGACGCACGTTCAGGGTCACGTGTCGTTTTTTCCCCGATCCGCATTGAGGTCTTCGGCGAGATTTGGACGTTCTCGTTAAGCGAAAAGTCGCCCGACGCGGCAATCCGTGACAATATCATCAATGCGGCTGTGACCAGCGCTCGTTTTCCATTTCTAACACAATCGGCCGTCCTCGACGATGGCACCGCACGCCGAGTTCTCGTCGACGGCGGCTATGCGGACAACACTGGTGCACTGACTGCAGAGAGTTTGATCTCCGCCGTGAGAGAGACGAAAAAAGTATCGTGGGGTAAGGACGGCTGCTCCACCCTTGAAGTCGCAGTCGCCACGCGCTTCCTGAGCGAAGCCGACTGGAGCGGCTGTAAGTTGCCGCTGTTTCTGGCTCACGTTGCTTTTACCGCCGATCCTTGGGCAGATGAAAAAATCGACGCAGATCCGACATTTGTTGATCCATTCAAGGCGCTAATAAGTGCGCGTGGTAACGATGCCCGCCGGGCTCTTAACCGCCTTGAGGAAGGGCAGCGCAATCCAGAATTGTACGCCACCTCACACGTCGACAACGGATATTATGAACATCGAATTGCACAAGAGGAACTAGCTTTACCGCTCGGTTGGCGCCTCTCGGAGAGCCGAGCAGTCGCACTTTTAAAAGACATCGCACCGATTGATCTTTGCGAAGTCGATACCAAAAAAGATGGCACGAGAGTAGCCGCAGCCGAACAAACGAAATCCGCTTCGCAAGACCAGGGAGCTGCCGATTCGTCTCATGATGAGAGCAAAAAGGTCCGCCAAGAAACGATACGTCGTATTACGGGCTGCAGCACGCGCGTTTTGATGCGTCTATTCGATTTCGAAGGTCGTGTGTCGATCGATGGCTTCAACTAAAGGCGGAAGGCTGCTCAGCGGGACTGCAAGAACCTACGTCTGCTTTCCAATTTCTACGAGAACGCATCTCAACATTCGACAAAGGGGCACGAAACAGCCACTCAGTTGGCGAGTGCCATCACGGTCCACTTCGGGGCTACAAGTGCCCCAGACCTGATGGCAGATTCGCGCCCCCAAACCAGTCGTTCGCGATCTTGGACCCTACGCCCGAAAGCAGCCTTTGTCGCGATAACATATATGTTGGTACCGGTGGATAAGCGGTCATTCCGATACCGCTTGTGAGTCCAAAACGTTGCTTTCAAGTTCCCACCTAATCAGACAAGCGTCATCCCTGCAGAAACATGTTCAGAGCCACTTCCGCGACCGTTGGCTTGGGGCAATTTCTTGATCGGAAAGAATTATTTTCCGGTCATCCCCGATGTTACGGGGGCCTTACCAAACTGTCACCATCGATGATACGATTGATCATTGCTGCAATAGCTCTGTGCGTTTTCATATCACTTTCGGGGCCAGTAGCGTTCTGGGAGACCCAGCGAAGTCGCGCAGGACCCCGACACTCTCTTTTTCCGGAGGATATCATGATCGTTCAGAGCGAGAAGGATGGCTTCAGAGATCGTGAACGCGGCCTTTCCTGAATAGTTTTGGTCGGACATTCAGGCGAGTTTCAAATTGATCTACCGCCCCGGAGCCGGCGGCAGGATGGCGCGCAACTTGGCCTCGGTGGTGCCGAGCTTTTCGGCAGCCGCAGCCAGATCAGGGCGCCCGCCTTGCGGGTTTCCAAGCGCCTGCATCAGCACGTCGGTGGTCACACCGAGAGTTTCCGCAGCTTCGTAAAAGCCGGGAGGTATCTGGCCGGGGCCGCCGTCGTTTGGACGTGGCGGCTCGTTGCGGCCATCTTCACCGGCCCGTGACGCACCAACTCCGGCCGTCGCAGTTGTCGAAAAGTTGTTCTGCGCCTGAACTCCGATTAGGCAGCCAGGCAGGTTCGGGAACTCTTCAGAGGCATGATAGTGATAGGTTTTGCCTGCCGCGGTTTCGCCGACATGGCCATTGCACTGATCAAGACCGGTGACGGATGCCCCGTCCATCTCGGTACTGCCAACCATCGGGTATCCATCAAACGCATAGCCAAAGAGAGCGGTGCTATCCTGCTCCAGCGCGCAATGCGCTGCAACATTGGCCTGATCGAACACGGTGTCGATATCAGTTGACGTTGCATGCCAGTGGTACCAGCCACCCGGGTCGATATGGCCGCCACAGGTGTCGAGCGCCGGCATGTGGCCGGTTTGCTGAATGCTGGGCGCGTCAGAGAATATCGGCACACCGTCAAGCGCAACACCAACCTTTCCGACAACACCGAGCATAGTCGGATTGTCCGCCATGACCGGCGTCACCGGCAGCCGCATGGTTATCTTGACCGTCTCATCCGCCGAGACGTTGATGCAGGCGTGGTCGACGGTTGGCCGCTCGGTGGCGTTGTCGACAACATGGACGGTCCCGTCATCGTCAAAGAAGCGATAGCCCAGACTGTCGAGCATGTTCAGGAACTCGGCATCAATAAGGTAAAGCCCGCCATTCTCACCGGTCCAGTTCCATATACCACCGGCGTCATCAAGCGTTGCAGGGCAGAACGGCCCGATTTCCAGGCCCTTGGGAAGATAATTGACGGTGATCTCGTAGCATTTTGCCGAAACACCATTTTCAAGCGCGCAATCAACGGTAACCGGCTCATTCGAAAACGCAGTTGCATCAAATGTCGCCAGATCGGGATGAGCCATCGCCGATCCGGGCGCAATCAATACGCTGCTGAGCAGCAGAGCGCGCAGTGCATGGTTCAAACTTGCCATGATGTTCTCTTCTCCGTTTTGTAGCATTTTACAGTCAGCGCTGAAGACAATCGTCGCCAGCAGGGTCCGGTGTCCGGGCACGGCCGGGGCCGCGCCCGCCAAGCGCATCGCGCAGTCCACGTGTCAGCCCGGCCAGATGCGCCGCATTCTCCTGACCCATCGTGTCCACGATCATCTGGTCAATATCAGACCAGGCCCTGTGTACCTCTTCCAACAAGCCACGCCCCTTGTCGGAGAGTTGCAAGACATTGCTGCGGGCCTCATCTGGATGCGGAGTGCGCAAGATGTAGCCAGCTTGCAGCAGCCTGCCAGTCATGGTGCTCATGCTGGCGGGCGTCAGATCGAACTCGCGTGCAAGCTCTGCCTGAGAGGCCTTTTGCATCCGGCCAAGCGCATCGAGGACCCGTGCCTGACGCGGTGGTATGTCAATATCGGCCAGCCTGAGCCGAAGCCGCTCTTCCACAAGAGCCGCCGAGTGAAGCAGGAAGTGAATATTGTATGGTTCAATTTGCATACTGATAGTTAGTATGCTACTTGTTTGCGTATGACAAGAGGAAAATTTCCCATCTCACTCCACGGAAGGCGCAGAAGACCCATGACACCATTCAATGCCCTTGGCCTCAAGGCCGCCCTCATCGCAGGTTTTGCTGTCTGCGGAACTGCGGCCTTCGCCCAGACATCGAACGACAGCGTCACTCAGGTTTCAGCCTTCTTTAAAAGCGCGAATCTGATTGGAGAGCCGAAAATCGTCGACTGTACGCTTTCGCAAGGGGCTCAGACAAAGTGCCTCTCGATCACGTTCAAAGCCGATCCGCAGAGCTATGCGCCCGGCCCATGGTGCCCGAGCAACATTGCTGACGGTGCAGAGGCTGGCGGCATCTGGTTGAAGGATGGCGAGGTTCACGATGTCGACGGAAGCTTCATCAAGAATCTTGCTGAACTCTATGGCGACGCCAAGTGGCAGCTCTACGACGCCGACACCGGCAATGTCCGTTTCACCGGAACATTGCAGGCCTGTCAGGCAGCCGCCCGTCCGGATGTCGATCCGGCCTACCAGAATTATTGCGTCCAGTGCCTGCCGGAATACATGCCGGAAGACGCCACCACGACCTATGTGATTCCGGTGGAGCCGCAGGCCGCAAACAAGTCGCAGCCAACGAATTTCTCCGGATCCGGCGTCGCCTATAACGGCATCAGGCTCGATGGCCCAGCGCCGCTCGACGCGATCCTCGCCGCCCATACCATCGCTCCGTTTGACGATTGCGGCGGTCACGTTAACACCCATGTAGGGTATCACTATCATGCTGTGACCGACTGTCTGCAGCAGACACCGGCAACCCTCGATCCGGTTGCAGCGGAGCATGGCAGCCAGATCGGCATTGCGATGGATGGCTTCCAGATCCTCCCACATCTGACGCCATCGGGCACCGAGCCTGACGATCTCGACAGCTGCAACGGCCATCAGAGCGAGGGGCTGGCCTATCATTATCACGCTGGAACGGCAGGTTCGAACGCGATTCTCGGCTGCCTCACCGCCCAGACAGGCTGCGTCCTCGAGGATGACACCGCGGTGTGCGACGCATCGAAGCGACCGCCGCGCCCATGAAGGCTGAAGTCACCATGGCCAATCCACGCCGGGGCTGGCTCCGCTTTTTCCAGAAAGACGGCGTGGAATATCCCGCCGTCACACTGGGGCTCACGCTAGCCAGCGTGGCTGGCCTATGGTCGGTCTCGAGCTACGGTTACTACGCTCTGGTTAAAGCATTCAATCTGGAGAGCGGCTACAATGACGCGCCGGGTCTGTTTGCCGTTTATTACCTGATCTGGACCGGACTGGCGGTGCTTTGGTTCCGCCGGGTTCTGGCCGGCAGTCTGGTGCGTCGGAAGATCCTGGCCCACGCCAAGGCGATGGTGCCCGTCATGGCGGTGTTTGCCATTTTCGTCGCCGTCGTCCTGCCGAGCCTGCCGCCAGTTTCAATGTGGCGCGCGCCCAGTGACCCACCGGAATTCATGTTCGCGTCCGGCTGGTATTACCTGCCCAAGTCAGCCGACATCCTGTTCCAGCAGGTTCTGGTGGCGTCAATGATCTTCACGGCCACCCAGTTGAAATTCTCCCTACCGGCCATCGCTGTCGGCATGGGGTTGATGTTTGGTGGCTTCCATATTCTGCTGGCGTTCGACGGCTTTTCGCCACTCTATGTGGCGCGCTTCACCATTGCAGCGACCCTGTTCGGGCTTATCGTTCCCTATCTCTATTTGCGCCTGAAGCACGGTTTTCGCTGGGCCTATGGGTTGCACTGGTCGTTCTACGCGTTCGATGCAGCGGTGACCCATCTGGTATTGGCGGTCCCGCCCTGGGCTATTATCTGAGACAATTGCCGGATCGACACAATTCCCGATGCCCCGTCTAGCAGGCGGACGATCGATACACACAAGAAAAACCCCAATTCTGGTGTGAATCCCCTCATGGACGGTCGGTAAGATGAGCTCATAACCTGTCATTGAAGTAACCAGCGGCAACCGGCAGCTTTGGGCCGACAAGGACTGCAGCCAACTGCGGACACCATTGCCTTTTTGTCCCTAGTAGGCTTGGCTTGGCCTTCAGGAGATACGGTGATGTGCAACCTCTACAATCTCACGTCAGGACCTCAGGCAATTCGCGAGTTCACGCAGGCAGTGCTGGACGAAGTCGGTAATCTCGAACCGGGCAAGATTTACCCAGACTATTCAGCGCCAATTGTTCGGAATGGTGACGGCAGCAAGCGAGAGCTAGTGCGAGCGCGCTGGGGCATGCCGACGCCGCCGAAATTTCTGGAAGGCAAGAAAGTCGACAAGGGTGTCACCAATGTACGTAACGCATCATCTCCCCATTGGCGGCGCTGGCTCGGTGTCGAGAGCCGTTGTGTTGTTCCCGCAACCGAGTTTGCCGAACCCGATCCAGCAAGCAAGCGAGAGGGCGAACGCACCCCTAATGCGTGGTTCGCGGTGAATGAAGATCGGCCGTTATTTTTCTTTGCGGGTATCTGGACGCGGTGGACGAGCGTCCGCAAGCTGAAAGAAGGTGAAATCGAAGCCGACCTTTACGCGTTCCTCACTACCGCGCCCAACGCCATCGTTGAGCCCGTACACCATAAGGCGATGCCTGTAATTCTGACGACAGCTGAGGAAGTTGACACCTGGCTCTCAGCTCCGTGGGAAGATGCAAAGGCGCTCCAGCGACCGCTGAAGGATGATCAGCTTGCTGTGGTCGATTTGGCCTGATCTGCGGAACTTTACGGCCCATGATGGCTTCTAACAGTGTTACGTCAATCGAGCACAGGGCCGCGCAATAATGAAGTCAACCAGGTTTCCAGTCACTCATCCTGATTATGGCTTGGAGTGCGAAGAAGCGCTTGAACCCTATTTGATCGCCGCAATTGATCAGGCGCGGGGGATGGGATGGAAAAGAGGAGAGATTTGGCAATCACTGCTTTCGGTGATCACCAATCTCGAATTGGCGGATTTCGAAAATCGACAAACTGATCTTGCGATTGTCAGGGCGAGACTCGAAGACCGCTGAGAGGTCACCTCAATTTAGCTTCCTTGTCCCTATTTATCTCGTCGCCGAGTGTGCGGTTTCCCCATTCCGAAACACTACGGACGCCCAAGAGTCGGCGAATGATCAGGTGCCCATAATCCCTGACCTGAGACCCAACTCTCCTCCACCCATTTGGAGAATTCGTCGGCTTGTTATTGGCCCTATGCGGCCTGTTTTGGCAACGCCATTTTCACAGAGAATTCGATGGGCGTGATGTTGCCCAACGATGAATGCGGCCTTTCTCGGTTATAGTCCTCCTTCCATTTGGCAATCTGTTGGCGTGCCTGGGGCAGCGAAGAAAAGAGCGTCTCATTCAGACACTCGTCCCTAAAGCTGCCGTTGAAGCTCTCGACAAAACCATTTTGCATCGGTTTGCCGGGAGCGATGTAATGCCATTCAACGCCCGTCTCCTGGCACCATTTGAGCACTGCCATACTTGTCATCTCGGTGCCATTATCGCTGACAATCGTGTGTGGCTTTCCTCGCCGTTTGACGATGGCATCCAACTCACGCGTCATGCGCAGACCCGACAACGGTGTATCGGCCACGAGCGCCAGGCATTCCCGAGTGAAGTCATCTACGACAGCCAGAACACGGAACCGGCGACCGTCTGTGAACGCATCGGATACGAAGTCGAGGCTCCATCGTTCGTTGGCTCTTCTGGGCAAAGTCATAGGCCTTCGGGTGCCCAAGGCCCGCTTACGGCCCCCACGCTTGCGCACTTGCAGCTTTTCCTCGCGGTAAAGGCGTCTTAGCTTCTTCTGGTTCATGATGATCCCCTGACGCTCAAGCATTACGTGAATACGCCTGTAGCCAAAGCGACGCCGCTCTGCCGCCACCATCTTCATGGCCTCGCGTAAATCAGTATCGTCCGCTCGCACGCTTTCGTAACGCACGGTCGATCGATCAATGGTCAGCACTTCACACGCCCGCCGCTGGCTCACACCATGCTTTCTACACGCATGAGCCACAGCTTGCCGCTTGGCAGCGGGCGTCACCACTTTCGCGAGGCGACGTCTTTCAAGATAGCGTTGTCGAGCATCTGCTCCGCCAGCAACCTTTTGAGCTTGGCGTTCTCATCTTCGAGCGCTTTCAGCTTGCGGGCATCGGATACATCCATGCCACCGAATTTGGCTTTGTATTTGTAGAACGACGCTGTGCTGATCCCGTGCTTGCGGCATACCTCCGCAGTCGGCATCCCAGATTCCTGTTCCTTGATCATGCCGATGATCTGTTCGTCGCTGAACCGTGATGATCTCATTTGTCCGTCTCCAATAAGGGGACGAATTCTACCCAAAATTGGATGAAGAAACGGGTCTCAGGTCATCCCCCGCGGACGGTGTCTTGACGCGAACATCCATGTAAGTAGCAGTGCCGCAACGGGAGCATGCAAAGGGCGGCGCATCTACTGGGCGGGAGGGATTGAGAATCTCGATTAGGTCGATCGCCAGATAATTTATCAGCCGCCGGCACAAGTTGCAGCGCACTGCGATGATTTGGCCGTCATCGGCTGCATGCTGCAGAGTGCGAATCGGCTGGCCTGGGTGACGGTGGTATTTGCGGGATTCCTCTGGCATGCGTGGAGCATAAGAACATTTCAGGAACACGCAAGCGCATCATTGTTGCGGATGTCCAGTAGGGGTTGGGAAAGCCCATGTTGCGACAGCGCCACCCCCATAGGTCTCAAACGGGCGGGGAGCGGAAGTTCGCTGCTCTGGACACCAATGGCGGCAGTGCGGACAAAGTGTGTATTGGCTATACCCGTAGCCATAGTTGCTTCAAACTATCAACAGTTAATTACAGACTTTCTGATTTGGGGCAACATGGATCGCCATTGCTTGGCAGATTGACCCGCAATTCTGCTCTTATAGCAAGGTGATTGCGGGTCTCGCTACGTCAAACATAGCTGTCCAATCTATGTCTTTCACGTGATGATGTTTTAGAGCTGCAAAGCAGAACCCTCTGGAAGCACATGCAGTGCAGACCGGCTATTCGCGTCAGCGTGTGCACTGATTATTTTACTGACGGGCTCTTGATAAAGCGCGTATGTTGAATGATGAATTGGAAGAACCATGCCAGTTTTAACCCGTGCACTAAAATCCACGGCTTGTTGACCGTTCATTGACAACTGACCGAGGGCACCATTTATGCCAACTGCTCCGATGTGGGGAATAAACAGATTGGGAGCTGGAAAATTTTCTATGGCGTCCCAAACTGGATCAGCCATAAATGTGTCACCAGCCCAATAGATTGTGGTAGTCTTTCCACGAACTGTCGCTTCGATCCAATAGCCATTGCCGTGCCCAAGAATACCTGAAATACCTTGATTGAGAGAATGAATTGCAGGAATTGATGTGACCGATACCATAGCATCTCCACTCATAAAAGCACGTTGTTCACCGTGACCTAATGCGTCGACTGAGAACCCTTTATTCGCCAACATTCCGGCGTCATGAGACGGGCATATCAATGGGCCTCTGTTACCGAGCCATGCTTGGGCTTTCTGGTCGAAATGATCTTCATGCGAATGGCTCAAAAGGATGAGGTCGTATTCAGATGCCGTCATGCCAGGAAACGCAGTTAGGCGTTCATGAGCTTTCATGTTGGGGCCTTTTGAAAGGTTAAACATCTCATTTGGATCACCCATCTGAAAAGCTTCTTTGCCTTCGCCCAAACAAGGGTCTGTTAGAATCCGAATCCCGCCGATATTGAACTCCATCATTGCACCGCCAAGCCATCTTACGGATACATCGGAGCCTAGAACTCCAGCCATTGCTTGAATCGGTGAAAGCGCAGAACTAGCGGCAATCGCGCTACCTATTTTGAGTAAACTACGTCTGTTCATTGGTATCTCCTTGGTTGTGCTCATGGACTTACCGATGTTTTTGACTTTAGATAATCAGCAAAATGTTGAACTTATTAAACGGAATTATCGAATTATGACTGACCTGCGTGCACTCGAGACTTTTGTAGAAGTTGCCGATTGTCTGAGCTTTTCCGATGCTGGACGTCGTCTTCGCCTTCCGGCTTCGACGGTAACAACAAGAGTAAAATCACTTGAAGCAAGGCTTGGTGTCCGTTTACTAGATCGCTCGACAAGAACCGTCGCATTGACTGCTGAGGGTCAGCTGTTCTTGGAACATTGTCGCAGAGCTCTGGAGGAACTGTCTCTTGCAAGCAAAGCAGTCGGCAGCGCTCAAAACGCATCTGGGCAAGTGCGTGTATCTATTCCAGTGGCTTTTCCGATGGCTCAATTCGCTGAAATCGTTGGACGGTTTCGTACAGTCTACCCGAGCATTACGATCAAAGTGTTTGTCGATGATCGTCCAGCATCCTTCATTGAGGAAGGAGTTGATTTAGCCTTAAGAGGTGGGGCACCAGGGGGCGAGGGTCTTATTGCCCGTCACCTGCTAGATACAGACATCATCTTTGTTAGCCCGCCAGATAGCATAAACGATTTGGACTTGCCGATATTAAGGCCAGTGGCAAGAGAATCAGGGGCTGCAAATAGACAAGAGGGAATTGCTACAAGGTCATTGCAGTTGTCACTCGAATTCGTGTTGAGTGGACAAGCGCGGGCATATCTTCCCCGGCAAATTTGCCAAGATGCCATCAATGCGGGGTTGTTGGAAGAAGGAGAGGGACCAGACGGCACGCAACCACCTCTATCTTTATTCCTTGTCTATCACGACAAATACCACCAAACCAAACGCATTCAGCTCTTTAAGGATTTCCTTATTCGCGAACTCACGCAAACCACTAATCCAGATTGAAATCAGTGTGACGCTTCCGCGCGATCGTGCAAGCTTTGGTCCCGGACCCTATATCAGCGCCACATCAGATTTGAGCGAGCTGTTTAAATAATGAACTAGGGGCTGTTGACGTTCACCTTATGTGAATGAGCGTTGCGGCGATTGAGATGAAGGCTTTGAAACTCTGGTCGGTTTTGCAAGAGCGCATTGCTACCCCTCTGTTTTCCTTGAGTTTGCCAAAGTAGTTTTCGATCAAGTGCCGCCATTTGTAGGTCTCCTTGTCGAACTCTGCCGGGAACCTCCGGTTGGATTTTGGCGGTATGACCGGAGTTATGCCACGCTCCAGCAGGTCACTGCGCAGCCAATCAGCATCAAAGGCCCTGTCTGCCAACAAATGCCCGGCGGACAAGCCGTCGATCAATGCATCGGTCTCGCGCAGGTCATGGGCTTGTCCTGGCATCAGACAGAAATCAACGAGATTGCCGAGCGCATCCGTCAGAGCCAGTATCTTCGTCGTTATGCCGCCGCGAGAGCGTCCAATGGCATGGCAAAGAGTCCCCCTTTTGCGCCTTGTCCTGAACGATGTACCTTCACGATCGTACCGTCGATCATCGCGTATTCCAGCTCGGCGTCTGAGGCTAATGCTTTGAACATGCGATAGAAAGCATCCGCTTTGACCCATCTGCGAAACCGCTTGAACACTGAGTTCCATTTGCCGAACTCACCCGACAGTTCGCGCCATTGCGCGCCCGTGCGGACGATCCAGAGGACCGCCTCCACGAAAAGCCGTGATTCACGTCCGGTTTGTCCCGGATCGGTGGATTTGCCCAGGCAATAAGGTTCGATGATCGCCCATTGCGAATTGGATAGGACTCTTCGGGTCAAGGTTGCTCTCCTCCGTTTGCAACCTTGAATCAGAAGTCAGGTGATTTGGGAATCGTGAACGTCAACAGCCCCTAGACGAAACCCGCTTCAATTGAAAAATCGAGTTTTCATCCGAAGCAGACCTTCGTGCCATTGCAGAAACTCAGTCAAAATGGGCTCATTTCGGGCATTCGCCGCACTGAGCACCGATGTCAGCTCAGGGCCGACAAATACGCCCGCCCTTTGTGTGTTCAGATTTCGATAGATTCGGAGATCGTCAGTGCATCTTCTAAGTCGACGCCGAGATAGCGGACGGTGCTATCCATCTTCGTATGTCCCAGTAGGAGCTGAACGGCTCGTAGGTTGCCAGTCTTCTTGTATATCTGGGCGACCTTGGTCCGCCGCATCGAATGAGTTCCGTAGGCACTTGGTTCAAGACCAATAGAACACACCCAGTTCTTGAGCAGTCGCGCATATTGGCGGGTAGATATGTTCAGCCGCTCATGCACTCGTCCAGGCCAAAGATGATCATGCCCCCGCATTTGCGGATCATTGATCCAGTGTTCGAGAGCCTTCCTGGTACCTTCGGTAATCTCGAATCGGACTGAAGTTTTCGTTTTGCTCTGCAGTATTGAGGTTCGTTCTTTGATCCTCCCAGATGCATACACGTCAGCAACCTTGAGTTTGACCAGATCGCAACCTCTGAGCTTGCTATCGACGGCCAAATTGAAGAGCGCCAGATCGCGGACACAATTTGCCAATTCGAGGTGCACGCGGATAGCCCAGACATGCTTAGGCAGCAGAGGGCGTTTTTGGCCAATATTGCGGCCGTTATTCCAAGCCTTCTTCGAGGGTATAACCATAGGTAAGTTGGAAGCAGACATGGCGATATCTCCATGCCTCCCCTACCGTCCGCAGCACCAACATAATGCTGGCCGCAAATCCTATGATTTCCCGTTTGGCTTTGGCAATTGGACACCTCGAAATACCTCCCCCTTTTCGGCAAATCGTGATTCAATCCGGTCAGTGTGATTTGCGGGGAGCGGATGATGCGTGGGCAGCCGCGATTTTGGGATCTGGACGAACGTTACGAGCGGTTGAGCGCGGTCGGAGACCCGCTTGAGAAGTTGAACGCGATCATTCCGTGGCCTGTGTTCGAGAAGCCCTTGGCGAAGGCGCTGAAGCGATCGGATGGATCGAAGGGCGGGCGTCCTCCATTTCCTGCGGTGCTGATGTTCAAGATTCTGGTGCTGCAGGCACTCTACAATCTCTCCGACGACCAGGCCGAGTTCGTCATCCAGGACCGGTTGTCCTTCATGCGGTTCTTGGGTCTTTCTCTGTCGCAGAAGGTGCCGGATGCGAAGACGATCTGGCTGTTCCGCGAAAGCCTGGTTCGTGCCGGCGCCATCGACAACCTGTTTGCCCGTTTCGACAAGCATCTCTCGCGATCCGGCTACTTGGCCAAAAGCGGTCTGATCGTCGACGCAACAATCATCCAGGCCCCCAAGCAGCACAATAGTCAGGAGGAGAAGGCGGCGATCAAGGCTGGCGAGATCCCGGAAGGCTGGAAGGACAAGCCCGCAAAGCTTGCGCAAAAGGACCGTGACGCGAGGTGGACGGTCAAGTATTCCAAGGCGAAGCAGCCGACGGAAACCCCAACATCAGCCGCGACCCGGCAGCACGACATCGCCATCCCGATGTTCGGCTACAAAAAACACGCGGGAATCGACCGAACCCATGGCTTCATCCGGGGATGGACGGTGACGAGTGCGAGCGCCCATGACGGAGCCCAGCTCAGGAATGTCGTCGCCAAGGACAATACCGCATCAACCGTCTGGGCCGATAGCGCCTACCGCTCGAAGAAGAACGAGGAATGGTTGGAAAAGGAACGGCCTGACGTCTGACATTCATCAGAAGAAGCCGAAGGGCAAGCCGATGCCGGAGACGATGTCGCGAGCCAATGGGCGGCGATCGAAGGTCAGGTCGGCTGTCGAGCATGTCTTTGCCCGGCAGAAGGACAAGATGAAACTCTTCGTCAGGACCATCGGAATCGGCAGGGCGAAGCTGAAGATCGGCATGGCCAATATCGCCTACAACATGCTGCGCTATGTCTGGCATCAGGGGCGAACTGCGTCCGCATGAGCGAAATCCGGACGAAATTGCCCGGAAGCACGCTAAACAACCGGCGGAAATGGCCGAAACTCAACGCCTGAACGCCACACTCGGCACGCCAGCTTGCTCAATGCCGCCATTCAGGCAGCAAAGGACGGGTAAATCGAGGTGTCCAATTTTTGCTACGGCCATGCTATGGCGGCCACCGACACGGTCACAAACGCAATAAGGGCGGAATGCGGACCTTCACTGCATCACGCGCCAAGGTCGGCTGTGCGGACAAAGTGAACCTTAGCCAAGCTTCACAGACTGTCCGCTTTAGACGTGCAATACTGGTGGTGACACTTATGAATGGTCGTTAAGAGCCTTCTGTCTGGCTGCAATCACTGCGCCAATCGCCAGCACGATACCTGCCGCGAGCAGTCCACCTTCAATGGAGCCGAGCGCGTCGCCGATGGCCCCTGCGGCCACTGGTCCGATGGTCTGACCAGCCGCGAAGATCGTCGTAAAGAGTGCTATCGCACTCGCCTGTTGGCTTTGCGGCAGGTTGCGACGTGAAAACGCTGTCACGGCGGCGGGCGCAATGAATACGGCGATCCCGAAGAGACCGGCGGAGCCGATGAGTGCGGGAATGCCCGTCAGGCCGAGCGGTAAGAGCGTCCCAAGGGCAGTAATTCCAGTGGCAAGCGCCAGAGGAATACCGTTTGAATACCGCGCCAACACGCCCCGCCAGACAAAGGGGGACGCAATGATGGCCAAGCCGATTGTGACCCAAGTCATAGATACGAGACCCGGTCCGGCGTCGATGTCACGCATCCATGCCACAAGGAAAGTAACGTAGACAATGTAGCCTGTGGCAAAGAATCCATAGCCCACCAACGCGAACGCCATGCGGCGGATAGACAAGCGTTCGTCACTTGGTGACGACTGTAAAACGGGTGTCGTGCTGTTCATCATATCGAGGCTCCGCACCGCCCATATCGACAATAGCGTGAACGCGCTGCTTGCCAGCCCGAGCGCGATCCATGAAAGAGGCCATGCGCCCGCTCCGTATTTGGCGAAATAACCGGGTAAAGTTGCGCCGGTCAGCACCATACCCAGTCCTCCGCCCCCAAAGTAAAGTGCAATGGCAAGCGCCGTGCGCTGCGGATCAGGGAACAACCGTGTGGCCAGCACCCCGCCCGCTATGAAGACCGGTGCCCCCGCGAGGCCCGCCGTGATGCGCCAGAGCGTGAGAAAAGCGAAATCCGTTGTCAGACCAGATAACAGTAGGCTGGTGCTTGTTCCAATCATGCCTAGAACGAAAAGCCGTGTGGCAGGCAGCCGTTTAACCATTGCCAAAGTCAACAACGCTCCAGCAAGGTAGCCGATGGCATTGGCTGTATTGATCCACCCAGCCTCCGCGTAGGTCCAGCCTTGGTCCTCTTTCATGGCGGGCAGGATCAGTCCGTACGAAAAGCGCGCGAAACCGTTAGATACGCAAACGCCGAGCGCAAGACCCAACCCGATCAACCATGACCGCCCAATCAATGCACTGCTCCTCGCATCAGCGCACGTGCGGCATCGCGGGCGGCACAAATCGGTGCGTCGCACTGCTGAATATAAGCTCCCACAACGCCACCGTCCCACAGCACCACGATCTGACGCGCCAACGTCTGCGGGTCTGCGAAAATCTCGGGCAGCAAATGTCGCGTCACGTTGTCGAGAATCCATGCCTTGTGCGCCTGCGCCAACGCGTGCTGTCGCCCGTCAGGCGCTGCGGCTTCTATCGCTAGATTGAGGAAAGCGCAGCCCCGGAACCCCTCTAATCTCGCAAGGTCCAGTGCGACCGTGAAGAGCGCAAGAACCTTTTCAAATGGTCCTTCCAGCGTATCCTGCACAGACGAAATGCTCTCGCGTCGAAGTTCGGCCTCGCGTTCGAACACGGCCAGAACAAGATCATCCTTAGATGGAAAATGGTTGTAGAGAGTCATGCGCGCGACATCAGCCTCGGCAATCACACGGTTGATCCCCACATTCGGAACGCCGTGATGCAAGAACAGAGCGCGCGCAGTCTCAATGAGACGGTCACGCGCGGCGATTGAGCGATGAAATGCAATAGACATACCTGTCTATCTACATTTTATTTTCAGCAAAGTAAACTCTGCTTTGGAAGGACTTCGAGCAAGTGAGCAGACGTTCGAACAATACGCAGCATCAGTCACATTGGGCTCGCTGCTGCGCTTCGCTGCAGATGGGACGAGGGTCGGCTTTGGGCCGTAACCTGTCAGGCTCCTTATCGGAACGAAATCGGTAAAGCAGACGTTCCGCGCCAACAGGCGTGGAGTCACTTCCGGCCTAAAGCCGACCTTCGTCACCATGTCAAATGCTGCACCGCAGTACTGTATTGCTACCATTCGACAAGCACGCGGCATATTCTAGGACCAAAGTTGTCAGCACGGCCAAACCAGCAATGTCGGAAGAGAAATAGAAGGTCAATAAGTTCAGTTGGAGCGCTGAATCATCCAGCTTATTGTGTCTGCCCAATGATCAGAAAACTGCGCTCTCTTCAGGTTTGTTGATCCAACAGAAGGTCTTCAACAATCAGCGACAGCAACTGCGCGCGGCCGGTGACCCCAACCTTTCGATATATGGCGTTGCATTGGGATTTTATCGTTCCCTCCGAAGTGCCGCGCAGTTCGGCGGTCTCACGGGTTGAAAACCCCTTGATTACCAGCCAAGCCACCTCGAATTCTGCCTTCGTCAGCTTCCAGCGCTCGAATTTCTCGTTGACCACGGAGGCAAATGCACCCGAAGCCGAGCGTAGCGCCTCTTCTGCCTCTCGTTGATCGCGACGAGCCACCAGCACTGAACGCATTCCCAGCACGGATCCTATCACCAGCCCCATACTTGCGGAAATCTCCAGCGCCTCGCGCAATTGCCAACTCGTGCCGCTGCGCTGCAGCCCGAGGATCGACATTGCCAGACTTGCGACGAACGCCCCCGCGCAAAGCACCTGAATCGCCACGAAGATCCAGAGCAGGATGTTTGACTGTCTCATGCTTTCATTCTCGGCTGGTTCATCGTCTTCTCAAGTTGCAGCCAGGGCAGCGGCTGAAGAGCATCTGCGATTGGTATCAAGGCTGGCCACCCGGCCCACCCGGCCCACCCGGCCCACTCGGCGCACCTGGCCCACTCGGCGCACCTGGCCCACTTGTTGGCCCACCCGGTCCCGGGTTCCCTTCCCCGCCACCGGTTGAGGGTTCGGGTATCGTACTTGGCGCGGTTTCGACTTCGATTTGCGTCCAGTTGTCCTGCAGGATCTGGTTGGAGCCACGGGTAAGCAATATTTCGCGCTCGTAAACACCGTTGGATACATACACCACCACGCGACCAAGCCAAGTGTAGCGCTTCGAGAGCACGACAAAGCCCTGCTCGGCCAATTGCTGGGAAAACCCCTCGCTCAAGGTTTGTGCCTGTACAGGACCGGCAAGGCAGATCGTAACGGCGATGCCAAACAAATAGGAACGTATCATATCACTTCTCCCATACCTCTTGGGCAACTGAGCCTGTGGACAGGCGCTCTTCACCACTGGTTGGTCCGTACACGATTGGACGTAGATAAAACAATATGGCGGTTGATTGGCGGCACCGAGGCTGCAGGCTCTGCTCTTTCAACGCTGCGCTCGGCTACAACGACGCCATTGGCCAACTGCGCAGTAGCGACCATGAGGAACGGAAAGATTAGAACGACTGCCAATTGCAGATAGGCCGGGTGAAGAAATCGGTTCATTTTAGAATTCCTTTCTAGAAGCGTCGGGACGAGCTCCCTATTCGAAAGTGGCAGATGCTAAAGCGCTACCTTCAGCATCTGCCTTGTTCCATTTTAGATAAAAGCGGTACGAAGAATTTGTGCGTTCGCGATCAACTGGTTCGCAATCATCCAGGTGGGGACGATCAGCAGGGCTACAAACTGCAGAAAGTCAGAGTTTAGATATCGCAACATTGTTCAGTTCCTATGGGGGCTCCGCGCCAAGATATGGCGGGGGGAAGTCAGGTGCCAAAGCACGGCCATGAAAACGGCTCAGGCACCTGGTTTAGAAAAAAACGGATGGATGATTACGGGCGTCCGCCCGGTCCTTCACCACCAGGGCCGTCGCCGCCACGGGCGTCCGGCCCACCATCAGAGCCGGCAAACCCTTTAGCCACAGCCTCTGCCCCGGCACCGCCGGGACGTTGACCTTCATGACCAGCAACATCGAACCCGGCCGCCTCCATTTCTGCAGCGCCCATGTCACGCAACTCGCGTTCGGCATCCTGCAGGGCAAGAGCATCGTCCGCATTGGCTTCCAACACATCCCGGCGATCGTCACCGGTCAGTCCATCCAGTGCTGTTTCCATCCCGGACAAGAATGCATCCCTGGAAGCTGTGAATGCATCGAACGATGCCTGAAATGTTTCGCTAAACGTAAAGCCTGTTTCCGCTTCCTGAGCTACCGCCCCTACGGGGATGGACAAGATGAACAGGCCTGCAAGCGCGTTGGCTAATATGTTCTTCTTCAACATGTGAATTTCCTTCTCGGTTGTCCGGAAGGCGAACGTTGATATGTGCGCTGTTCCGGTGAGAAAGAAATGTCGAGGGAACCGGGGAAAAACCATCAGCCAAAGGATGATATGGCGGTTTTCAAACCTAAGACCCACTGCCATAAAACTAAGGTTATACGTACTTTTAATAGCGCCGTGCCATTTCTTGGCAACCGCTCTGAGTTGAATTGACTTAAATCAACTGACAAACTCTTGGGGTCTAGCCGCGCCGCTCCAAGCGGCACGAAGAAAGTTTGGTGCAACTAAAGCGATGTTCGCAAAGCTTCCATTGAGCGTCGGAAAAATTGCCCTTGATGTCTGTGTCATATCCGTCTGGAACCACAGCTGCCGTTCGCTGCGGTCATCATCTTGATCAGCCAAATGGGCCGGAAGTGCCAGTTCCAGAAGTCTGCCCGGCCGTTTCTGCAGAGCGCTTTGAATAAATAGCGATCGCGTCGGATGTCCGCGACAAACATTCCGAGCGCCCTTGCTCAGCGGCTTCGTTCCACGGCCACATGGCAGCTGCTAATATCAAGAGTAGCGAAGGCCAATAACGAGCCCAAAACAGATATGACAAAAGGACCATCGAAGGGTTTTTTGCGACAGCCTACCCAGGAAATCACTTGCTCACAAAATCCGTTTCAAAATGAATATGTTTGCATCCGTCAGAGGTCGCCCACCCGTAAGCGATCGTCGAATCTCACTTTGATAAACCTGTTCTTCGTGTGAGAAACTTGCGCGGTTGGGGGCCACCGTGCCCGCATGATGACACGGACACCACATTTGACAATCCGAGGCAAACGACAGAGCGGCACGGGTTTCTTTGCAAACACGAGGCTTCTCCAAAGATGTGGCCCGAGGTTTGGCTTTGGTCGGGAGGCTTTGACGTGGTTTGCCGGGCGTTCTATTTATACATGCCTATGCGGTCGTATTCCTACCTCCCCACCGCCGCCGCAGCGAAATCGCCCAGAACCGATCGGCATTGGATTTCGTTAGCCGAGAATAAGATGCGGAACACTCAAGTCGAAGCTCTGGCTTTGTGAAGGCGTATAACTTCGGTTTACGGCTGTGGGTCTTTGGTTCGAAAACCGCCTCACCATCTTTTGGCTGATGGTTTTGTTGCGGCATGACCGGCATTTCATTCTTACCGGTTCGGCGAACACCCCAATGTTTGCCAGCCGGCCAACCGAGTTGGTTTTCCCTGGCCGGGCGAATGTCCCACACCTTGGAAAAACAAATAAATGGGATTTTGAAATGAACATGAAATCAGAAAATCGATACCAACATTCTGCGAGCGGGGTTTCACTGCTCATCATTCTTACTGCCGCGTCACTTTGTTCCTTGAGCGTGGCGACGACCTCCTTTGCAGATACCGTATCCCGATCGGATAACGCTGTGATACTGGCGCAGAGCAAAGCGCCGCCGCAGAATGAAAACCGGCCAGGCCCGCCCCCGAAAGAAGCGCTAAGCGCTTGTCAGGGCAAATCAGAAAACACTAGCTGCAGCTTTACCGATACGCGCCGTGGTGCGGAAATCGACGGCACATGTCGCAAAGTTCCTGAGGGTCAGACCGCCTGCGTTCCCAATGATGGCCCTCCGCCTCCCAAAGCAGGCTGATTTGAGAAACGCTAGCGCACTTTTGCTGCGCTAGCGTTCAATCAAGCACAAAATCCAGCACATGAGTGGCCTGACCGAGAAACCCTTGTCAGGTGCACAACACCCTCTCAACGACAGCGTCGGCAGGGAGTGGTTCAAAGCGACCTGGTGGAGGAACACGCACCCAACCACCGCGTCCACTAGGTCGCGCCGTTGCTGAAAGCCAATTACGTGCAGGTTTACCGACTTAGCCGGGCAATGATGTTTGCTAGTAGGGATGACTAATGTCTGCGTTCTTCACCTTACCCGTTGCGAAAACCCGCCGTAACGAGAACTGCGGAGTGGTCATCAAAGCCACCGAGCCGACAGAAGACACGTCCGCTGTTTTTTCTATGGGCATGGCTCTCCTCATCGTAGCTATCATGTGGAGTGTTTCGAGTTGGGGCTACTACGCGCTCGTCCATGCCTTGGCTCTTGAGCGCGGTTATGACCAAGCTCCTATGCTGGTGTCAGGTTATTATCTGATGTGGAGTATAGCTGCAGCGGCGGCGTTTTGGTCAGTGTTGTCATCACGGCTAACCCTTCCACTGGTTACCGGTCATCTCCGTACGCTTATTCCCGCCTTGTTGATCTTTGGCACCTATGTTGCCATGATCCTTCCGCTGCTTCCCGAGGTGTCAGTCGAACTTGCGCCGCCAAATCCTCCGGAATTCATGTTCGCCTCAGCCTGGTACTATCTTCCCAAATCCACAGATATCCTGTTCCAGCAAGTGCTCATCTCTGCAATGGTTTTCAGTGCCGCTCGAACGAAAATCAGCTTGCCGAAGATTTCTCTTGGCATGGCGGTGCTTTTCGGCGGTTTTCATCTGCTGCTTGCTCTGGAAGGCTTCACAGCGCTTTACGTCATTCGGTTTACAATCGCTGCTTCCATCTTCGGGCTCTTCGTCCCGTATCTCTATCTGAAAACACGCTACGGGTTTCGCTGGGCTTACGGACTGCATTGGTCATTCTATGCCGTCGATGCGACAGTCACGCATTTCATGCTTGGCGCATCTATTTGAGTGTAATCGCAACGCTCCGCTCGATTTTTCCTGCAATTCCTCAAAAGCGACGACTGTAGAAATTCTTGCTTTGCAATGCAACGAACGTCAGCTTCTCTAATTGGGCGTTTAGGTCAAGCTCATTTTCCTTGTTTGTCTTGGGTCTTGTCGCTCATCCGGGTCACGCTTCTCTTCGCAGTCTGTTTGATGCGCTGATGGCACCGCTTCACGCATATGTCGGATTGGCAGTGGAGAGCCCCGCTTTCCGACGCGCTTCAGGTTGCGCAGCAGACATTTTCGGCTTCATCCGCGAACCTCGTCCGGTGAGGACGACCCCCGTCAGGGTTGGGTGGTTGGTGTTTTAGATCATGCCGTGCCTCCCACCTGGTCCTGACGGAATACCGTACCGTCTATCCACATGCGATGCAGTAGAACTGCAAGCTTGCGTGCAACAGCGACAACAGCTCGGCGACGACCTTTTGTCCGTATCAGCCGCATACCCCAAGATTTGATCTGAGATCCTGCTATCGTTCGCATGAGCAGTGCGTTCGCGGCCGCATAAAGCGTGGCGCGAACATCTCGATCCCCCGCTTTGGATATTCGACCGGGGTTGTCATGTTCACCCGACTGATATCGTCTCGGTGTTAGACCGAAATGCGCCGCCACTGTGCGGGATCGTTTGAAGCGAGCTGGATCATCGATAGCTGCTTTGAAGGTCAATGAGGCGATCGGACCTACACCAGGAACTGTCATCAGCCGCATGCAGACGTCATCGTGGGTGGCTGCGCGGTTAACCCGCCGATCCAGCTCAAGAAAGTGCTGATACAAAACCAGCCGCGCATCAAGGAGTGGAACCATGGCATGTGCCAAAACATCATCCATCTCGATCATAGGGCGCACAATGCCATCGAAACTGCCATGCTTCACAGCTTTGGGCAGACGGATACCAAATATCTTCAGCAGGCCGCGAACCTCATTGGCCAGATCAATCGTCTTTTTAAGCAATGCCTTGCGTGTACTTAGCAACGCTCTGAGACCGTGGGCCTCACGACTCTTCATATGAACAGGGCTGAACCAGCCAGTGCGCAGTACCTGAGCGATGCCATGCGCATCGTTTTTGTCGGTCTTATTCCTCATTGCGGATAACGCGGCATTCACTTGTCGCGCTTCCATGCAAACGACATCAAAGTTTGCAGCCTGCAATCCAAAGTAAAGATGCTGGCTCATCGTTCCAACTTCAAAGCCAATACGCTCTATCGGGAACTCAAAATCAGACAGGCACTCTATGATGCAATCAATCTCACAAGCCAGTTCACGTTCAAGAACGACAGTGCCCTTCGTATCAACAATGCAAAGCGCACATGAGCGAAGCGACACATCCAGTCCAACATAGTAATCCATAATCTATCTCCCTTGTTCACAGATATCCTGTGATCTTATCGGGAGCTTGACCTCAGAACAGAGGCAGCCCAATTACGCATGCTTCCCGCCCAAACTTCAAATTGAGGTCCAGGTATTTTCGGCCCATAGCCGCCATTCGTCACTTTGTCGGGATGCCGCGGTTGCAGCCCGCATAGCGGACATCGACAAGAGTATTAGGAATATGGGGCACCGAAGTCCGTTATTGGGTCCACGCTATGGGTTTAGATCAGGGGCTGCGCCTGTTGGGCAGCCCCTGATCGAGATTAGT
The DNA here is from genome assembly GCA_051251555.1 of Hoeflea sp. Taxonomy (GTDB): domain Bacteria; phylum Pseudomonadota; class Alphaproteobacteria; order Rhizobiales; family Rhizobiaceae; genus Hoeflea. The sequence continues at coordinate 554,364 of JBPOEW010000002.1, read as the reverse complement.
TTCTTTTAGAAACCAGCCTTAATTTTTTCGAATTCGACGATCATCTGCTCACGCATCTGATTGTCCAGAGGGGTCTGAGCCAATACTGGCGCGGAAACAGGTCCGAGGCCGACGCCATCCAGCGTTTCGGCCCCCAAAGCGGCAACGGCCGTTTGGTTACCATGGCCATAGCCCCATTCGTTCACGATGTATTCGGCGGATCCAGGCTCCATCCAAGCGTTAAGGAAGTCATACATCAGGTCTTCGGAGTTGGGCCCGTCAACGACATTCACATACCCACAGAACCAAGACGAGGACCCCTCGGTTGCCTCGCGATTGCTCGCGACGGCCACGCCTTCGCCGATAAGCGTCGTAGGTGTCTCGTTCCACGCCCACGCCAGCGAAGCCTCGCCTGTGCTCATCAGTTGAGCAAGCTCCGCGCCGTCCGCCCAATACGTCACAACATTCGGGTGTGCCTTACGCAGCCATGCAGAGGCAGCTTCAAATTGCTCCTGCGTCGCTTCGGTCCAATCAGTGACACCTGTAGCCAGAAACCCCAATGCGTAGATATCATCAACATTGTTAGGCAGCGAAACGCGGCCCGCAAATTCTGGGTCAAGAAAAGCCTGCAGACTGCTCATCTTGGCTGCGTCGACAAGATCAGTGCGGTAAACCAGAGAAGTGGTGCCCCAGTCAGTTGGCAACATGTAATACTTGCCATCAATCGCAAAGGATTCCTTGACATCGTTCACATCATCCCAACGATCAATGCGCGACGTATCGAGCGGTTCGATTAAACCGGCCAACTGCCATTTCGACACGGACTGCGAGCATGGGTGCGCTACGTCGACTTCGAAACCGGCACGTAGTTTTTGAAATGCTTCTTCTTCCTCACCAAAAAACGAATAATTCGGCGTGCCGCCGTGCTTTTCAATGTAGGCCCCGATAAAGCCGGGGTCTTCATAACCGGACCAATCCAGAACAATCAGCTCTTGCGCTGCGGCAAAGGTTGGCATGGCAGCGACAGCGATTGCTGTCGTTATTCGTTTCAGGGTTTTTAGCATGCTTATTCTCCAGTGTTGGTTTAGTTTTGATCCAGCAGGAGAACCGCCGAGGCGCTCTCCCAGCCGATGCGGACTTGTTGTCCGACTTCTCTTAGTTTGCGGTTGCTGGTGTTGCGCATAGACACGACGACCGGTGTGTCAGAGCCTTCAAATTTGACGTCGTAGTACGTCAGCTCCCCACGATACTCGACTTCGGTGACAGTGGCGGCTGTCTCTTTGGCGTAAGCCTGTTCTGCGTCGTCCAATATCGTCATCGATTCAGGGCGCACGCCGGCACAAAATGAGCTTGCGGCGTTGGCGTCAGTTGGAATTGCCAGCTCAGCGACCCCAAGCCCCTCAATCTGAGTTGTAGCAATGTCGCCATCTACCTTGATGATTTCAGCCTTAAGGATGTTCATTGCCCCAAAGAATTCGGCAACCCGTTTGGAGGCGGGGCGTTTGTAAAGCGCTTGTGGAGAATCCAGTTGTGCGACCTGTCCTTCAAACATGACTGCGACACGGTCGGACATGGTCAGCGCTTCTTCTTGATCGTGTGTCACCAGAACGAAGGTAATACCGAGGCTGCGTTGCAAACGTCTCAGTTCGGACTGCATCTCTTCACGAAGCTTGCGGTCAAGCGCGGAAAGCGGCTCGTCCAGCAGCAAGACCTTCGGCTTGAGGATCAGTGCGCGCGCCAAAGCAACGCGCTGGCGTTGCCCGCCCGACAGCGCGTGGGCGGCGCGGTCGCCGTAACCTGCAAGACCCACCTTCCCCAACGACTCCTCCACCATCTCGGCGGTTTTGGCTTGACCCAACCGCTGCGAGCGAAGTCCGTAGGCCACGTTTTGCGCGACACTCATGTGGGGAAATATCGCGTAGCTTTGGAAGACCATGTTTGTGGGGCGCATGTTGGCTGGAACCCCGTCCATTGACTGCCCGCCAATCATGACTGTGCCGGAATCAATCCGTTCAAAACCCGCAATTGTGCGCAGCAGCGTGGTCTTACCGCTGCCTGATGGCCCCAAAAGCGAAAAGAACTCACCTTCTTTGATGTGGCAATTTACGTCACGCAGCGCGTGATATGTGCCGTAGTATTTTTCGATGTTGGAAAGTTTGATCATCGCCCTACAAAGCCCCGCTTGTCGGTGTTTGGCCAAGTCGACGCGCACTGCGCCGTCTTAGGAGTTCGGAAACTGTCAGAAGGACGACCGACAGGATCAGCAGAAGTGTACCCAGGGCCATGACGCTCGGGATCCGCTGTGGGAACCGAAGTTGTGACCAGATGTAGACGGGCAGCGTCGGTTCGGTTCCCGAAAGGAAAAAGGCGATGACAAATTCATCCAACGAAATGGTGAAGCCGATGAGAAGGCTGGACACCACACTGGGCATGATCAACGGTAACGTCACTCTACGAAACGTCGCCGCGCGGGTTTCACCAAGATCGAGCGATGCTTCTTCCAAACTGGGATCAAGTTGTTGGAACGACGAGCGCAAAATTGCGATGCAAAACGGCGTGCAGATGAGGACGTGCCCCATAATGATTGTGTAAATCGACAGTTTAAGCCCCGCCAAAAGAACGACCGTCAAGAGGGACACACCAATGATGATTTCGGGCAGGAACATCGGCAACATGATCGTGCCGATCATCGCCCCTTTGCCGGGGAACTTATATCTGACCGTCGCGGATGTCGCCAACAGGGCGAGCATGGTGGCAATCATGGAACTGGACGCCGCGATAATCAGGCTGGTACCGGCGGCTTTGCGCAATTCGTCCGCAGCGCCCAACGATCTGAACCAATCGAAAGTAAATCCGGACAACGGGAATGCGATGATGCTGCTGTCATTGAAAGCGAAGATCGGCAAAAGTATCGTCGGGGCATAAAGAAAGATCACGAAGATGATCATAAAAACTGTCAGAATGCGTTTGCTCATGCTGCGCCCTCCGATTTCAGATAGCGACGGTTGAGCCAGACATAGATGCCAGCAACGCTGCTCACCAATACCAGCGCTGATAAGGCAAGTGCGGCTCCCAATGGGGCGTTATTGGCATTCTTGAACTGAACTTCGATCATGTTGGCGATCATTAACCCGCCCGGCCCACCGACCAGCTTGGGCGTCACGTAATCGCCAATTGTCGGTATGAAAACAATGAGCGTGGCTGCTACAACGCCGGGCATCGACAGCGGCAACGTAATTCGACGAAACCGTTGGAAAGGTGTGTCGCCAAGGTCTTGTGCCGCCTCGAGATAAGATCGGTTAACCTTTTCCATCACGACAAAAATCGGCAGTACCGCAAAAGGCAACCATGCGTGGCTAAGCGTAATAGTAACGGCAAACTGATTGTAGCTGATCCAATCCAGCGGCGTGTCTATGATCCCCAAGCCCATGAGCGATCCGTTGACTACCCCGTTGAATCCAAGGATCACCTTCCACAGAAAAATCCGCATTAAATAGGATGTCCAAAATGGAATGGTGATCAAAAACACCAGCAGCGCCTTGCGATTATTAGGGGCTACAAATGACATGTAATAGGCGGCAGGGTAAGCAAGGCCGACTGTCAGCATGGTGACGATGATCGAAATCTTGAGGGAGCGGAGCATCAAAGTCCGATAGATCGGGTTGGTCCATGCCTCTTTGAAATTGGCGACCGTGAACGTGCGATCCAGCGTCAGGAAGTCCTGCGTCCAGAAGCTCATCGCGAGTAGTATTGCCAATGGTGCAGCCAGCAACAGAATCGAGAACGCAAAAGGGAGGCTGATCTGCGATAATCCGCGTCGCGCATCGGAATCCATTTGCAAGCTTTTCATCAGTTGGTCGCCTGCTCTGTAGGTAATGCAATTGTAACAAGGGCACGCGTCATCGCTTCAATCCCTTCCGTTACATCTTGATAAGTTCGGTTCTCCGAACGGGTGAAATCTAAGAACATCATGTTCGCGTTGTTAAAGAGGGTCCTGCCAAAAACGGTACTATCAAGGTCGCCCCGCAATAGGCCACGGGACTGCAGGCCCTCAGCCAATGCAACAACATGATCACTCAGCACACGGTCAGACCGACGCAAGCGACGCGCTTCTTCTGATGTGACGTCCGCAAAGGAGATCGCAAACCCCTTGCGCCAAAGCGCCTTATTCAAAAGCACCGTTTCCGGTGCGAAGTATTGAAGCAGAAAGGCGCTAAAGATGTCCGCCGCAGGAGCATCAAAATCCGGCACGAATGCCCGCCCCATATCCTCAAGTCGCTCATTTTCTATGGCGATAAGCGTCATGAGGATCTCATTCTTACCCGGAAAGTAGTTATAGAGCGTCCCGACCGACACCTTAGCCAACTCGGCGATATGTTCAGCCTTCACAGCTTCAAATCCTTCACGCCCGAATAGCTCGGCTGCAGCGTCAAGGATGAGCTGCTCTCGTTCCAATTTTTGTTGTTCACGTAACCCCATGAACAGCATGTAAGCGCGGTTCCGGGTAAAAATCAACAAATATTATAGTTGAATATAAATTTATATCTGACTACAAAAATAGCAACACTGTATAAAACGGGTGCAGCATTTGCGTCGCGGCAACGGGCGCCTCTCCAAAGGACACAGCATGACAGATACATCAAACCGCCAAACCGACGTCCGCAGTGAAGACAGCCACATCGTGCGCCCTTGGCAGGATGTCACCGCACTTGGACAGGATGAGGCGACCGTTCTCGAGGGAAGTTCAGGCATTTACGTCAAGGATACCGAGGGCAATGACCTTATCGACGGCCCTGGCGGCATGTGGTGCGTCAACGTCGGCCACGGTCGCCGCGAAATCATCGATGCTGTTGTGAAGCAGATGGAAGAGCTTTCCTACTTTTCGCCTTGGACGATGTCCGCGCCCATCACAACGAAACTGGCCGACCGTTTAGCGAGCATCGCGCCCGGTGATTTAAACAATGTCTTCTTCACCACGGGTGGGTCAACGGCAGTTGATTCAGCGCTGCGCTTTGTCTTTTTCTACAACAATTGCCTCGGTCGGCCCGAGAAGAAGCAGATTATCTCGCGCGTGAACGGCTATCATGGCAGCACATATCTGAGCAGCAGTGTATCGGGCAAGAAAAGTGAAAAGGCCTATATGGATTTGGCGCAAGGGATGACTAACTTCATCTCCAGTCCCAAACCCAAGGATCGGCCAAGGGGAATGTCTGTTGAAGACTTCGGCGATATGTTGATCGCGGAACTGGAAGCCAAAATTCTTGAGGTAGGTGCGGACAAGATCGGTGCCTTTATCGCGGAACCGGTCATGGGCTCGGGTGGTGTCATTGTTCCGCCTGAGGGGTATTTTAAGCGCTGCCGCGAGATCTGTAAGAAATACGACATTCTCTTTATTGCGGACGAAGTCGTCACGTCTTTCGGGCGATTGGGGTACCACTTTGCTTCCAAGGACGTGTTTGGCGTCGAGCCCGACATGATCACCACGGCCAAGGGCCTGACATCGGGATATTTGCCGATGGGCGCGCTGCTAATTTCGGACCGGTTGATCGCCGATATTAATGGATCCACCAATGAGTATCGCGCTTTCACGTCCGGTTTCACATATTCCGGCCACCCCGCGTCGGCAGCCTGCGCCATGGCCAACCTCGACATCTTTGAAAACGACAAATTGCTTGAACACGTGCGCGACATCGCCCCGTATTTTGCCGAGGCCATGAATTCCCTAAGCGATCTACAAGTTGTAACCGACGTGCGCGTCGTTGGTCTGATGGCCGGTGTCGAATGCGAGCTTGACGCGGATAACCCCGATGAGGATCGCGACTGCGCCTTCGCCAAAAAGGTGGACGAAGCATGTCAGGGCCTTGGATTGCTCGTGCGCCCTATCTACAACTCCTGTGTCATGTCACCACCACTTACGATAACGAAACCTCAGGTCGACGAGATGGTTTCGATTCTGCGTGCGGGTATCATGAAGGCCGCTGCAGGGGAGTGAAAAGCGATGTCACTCTCTCAAGCATCATGAGTGACATCGCTGTCCGCACATTGTGAATTCGACCACTGACCCTCTCTGCGGTCTTCGCGAAAGGCAGGTTCTCACACTGCGCGTTGGCACGAGATACGAACTTTACCTATGGAACTCGTAAACGCCGTTCGCCACGACGTTATCGACGATGAACGTTGAGTTGCATCGAACGTCCGATTCCTTCATGAAGGCGACGTTGAGGTTGATGGCGCTTATTTCGGCGGCCACATTCGCCCGCACAACGTCGCTGAGAAGCGCGTTGACCGTCGCCGCGCGAACACCAGACCGGCAAGCGCCGCGTCGTGGTGGTCTTCCGTGAACGTCTTGGCCGTACCCGTCCTTTCGTCACCATGTCAGAAGCACAAGGCGTTGAGCTTGCAAAGCAGCATGTTGATCGTCTGTCAATCATGCATGCCGATGAAGCCAGCCATTGGGACATGCTTCATGCCGCCGGTTGGGAAACTGAGCGGGTCAATCACTCCAAGACCTACAGTGACCACGGCAAGCACACCAACTGGGTTGAGAGCTATTTCAGCCGTCTGCGCCGCATGGTCACCGGTCAGCACCACCACGTTTCGCCGCAATACCTGCACCAGTACGCAAACCACGCTGCATGGTTGGAAGACAACCGCCGCAACTCAAACGGCGAAAATGCCGCAGACGTTCTCGGCAAGGCAATGGCTCATGGTGTTAGCCGGGCTTGGAAAGGCTATTGGCAGCGGGCGGCTGCATAGTAAAGTCGCCCCTACCAAGGGAGGACTATATGAGTGACACAGATTTGGAAGCCCTGCGCGTGTTAGCAATGGCTCACGGGCAGGTTCTTGAAACTGTCCTAAGCGTTGTCCTAGGCCAAATGAGTGTTGAAAACAGTCGTTTGGTTAAGCCCGACCTCGGGCGAAATGAAGAAAAGTACTTATCAGGATATTCAGGTGGACTCACGGATGCGGGCGCTTTACAGGCGATGGCGAAGATATTGCAATCTGAGATTGACCGGATTCTCGAAGGTGCTGAGTCTGTCGAGAGATCCGTTCGAGGTGTGTAGAGTCAGCTGGTCTTGCGTCTATATCCATGGGAATGAAGTTAACTTAAAATAGGTTAACTTACAAGATCTGCCTTTATTCCCGTCCGTACCCCTGCGGGCGAAGTCGGTAGGATGATGAACCACCCTACCGACCCATTTTACAAAGTTCTGCTGGCTAATGTTCCGATTGTGATAAGAGCGGCAAGAAAATTTGTAGCCGTCACCATCACCCGAAGCCAGCACATAGCGCGATTGCGCATGGCGAAAACTCCATTTTTCATCTTGAGGTGACAGCACTTGGCGAGGGTGCCTACGGGTCGCTGAACCGCATTACGTCCTACAGCGATTTTCCAAGTATGCCTGCAAACTATAAATATACTGTGAATGACTTTTTGCGACGCTCCATTTCCCAAGCCTGACGCCCATTGCCGACCTCGCACACCCCCGGCACCTGCTGGCATATCTTGCGCACCCAATTGATGCGGTTTCGCCCCGTCGCCCCCGGCGGCAACGTAAGCCCCTTGCTTTCAAATACCGCTACAGTAAGTTCCCGCGTGAGCATTGGCGCGTCTGCCTTGTGCAGAATGTCCAGCACAGCCCGGAGCATTTCGCCCCGCTGGAATGACGGGTTGCGTTTGAAATCGCGTGAGACGGCTTCTATGTCGCCAGTGTAGCCAAGGACGTTGACCAGAACGCGGTCAATGGCGGCAATGTCTGCTCGGATGGCTTCGGGGTCGCCTTGTTCGAGCCTGAGAAAGCGCAGGCATTTCGACCTGGCTGTAAACAGCCCGTTGATAGTGATGGCATAGCCGCGTGTTCGCTGGCGTGAGACGTTGTGCTTGGCTCTTGGCATATGCTATAATCGCTTATAGCGTTGAATCTAAACAGCGTTTTTTTGGTGCTTTTGATACATACGACCGCAGAGACCGCCGGCGACGATGCGCGAGCTGCCGCCACTTTTTCCGAGGAGGCAAACCGTTCACGCAAATGATCGAAGTGCGCCAGACTGAACCGGACGATCCGCCCGCGCCCGTCTCGCTCCACCGGCAGCCCCGACTTTTGCGCCAGGTCGCGCACCAGCTTGGTGATCGCCTGCTTGGTTACCCCGTCACGCTCAGCAACATGGGCAGGCGCAACCATGATCTGATCCATGCGCCTTACACCAGTTCCCTGTAATCAAGCTGACAACCCGCCACACCGCTCTAACAACCCTGACAACCCAACTTTCCAACCAGCCTGACTGGCACTTTTCCGGGAGGCTTCCCCCCCGCGCGGGGTCGGTGGGCTGAAACGGTCCCTAACCCCGGGGGGGTGGTCAGCTGACGACGCCGTTGGTCAGGCGGTTGATCTCGTGACCGAGGCGTTGAGGGAGCACGCGGGCAACCGTTGAACGGAACGCATCGCGTGTCTCACCCTGCACCATCTCGTTGGGGATGATGACACCTGATTTCTGTTTCTCGATCGGCGCCTTGGCGGCCCCTGCCCGCTTGAACACCTGGCCATTCCAGTTGGGCTTGGCCACCCGGTTGGGCCACCAGCCCGCCCGCATGAATGTCGAGGCGAAGACGTTGCGCTTGCCGAACGGCTTGGCGCTGACGCCTGCCTTGGTTTCTCTTGCAGCAAAATACTTGAGCGAAACGTCGCCACCATGCGCTGACATTCTGTAGGCGAGCGTCTGCGGGCTCGATCGCGAAACTCTCACAGCTTTGACGATGGTCGGGCGTTTGAGCCCGGTCTGGCGTGTCAGCTTCTGGCGTACCTGCGTGCGCGCCATGTCACCCGCACGGTTGACCGCCCGGTTTCCTGCCTGTCGCATCTTCTTGCTGCCAAGCGCGTGAAGCGCATTGTCGAACCGTTGCAGGCTTTCGACATCCTGCCATCTGATCTGGAGTGACATTGAATGCTCCCGCGCCAATAAAAAACCCGCCGGCGGCGTGTGGGCCGAGGCGGGTTGAGCTTTTCCTTTTCAGGGTGAGATGACCATTGTCAACTTTCGGTCGCAGGTCAACAAAAAAGCGACACGGCATGAGAGGGGTTCCCCTCTGGCACCAGACCCGCTGCTATCGTCCATGGCGCAATCGTGGGCACTTCGGCGGTCAGTTCATGGCTTGAAAGTCGCCCCGCAACCTCCTGCGCCACATGGCGCGCGGCCAGCGCCCACACGGTCCGCCGAAACCGGTCGATCGCCAGACCCGCGACATCATCGGTCAACCGGTATTTCCGGTAAGCACTCGGGCGTGGCCTCCTGCTGCGCGAATTGAACCCGTCCACTTCCCGCTCAACCTGGTTTCCAAAGGTGTCCTTCCCGATTTCTTTCATGAACCATCCCGGCGTGCCACAGCGCTTGACCATTGCCCGACCCGGCTCCTCACCACGCCAATCCGGCTTTCGGCCAAGCACTGCCCGCGCGATCAGCATGGTTTGGATCTCCTCGCCAGAGATCGAGGCAAACCGCGGGCGGATGCGTGCTACTGTTTCAGCCACCAGCCCGTCGCGATCCGCCCACTCCGGAAACGGCGACCAGTCTTGACCAATCGAGATCCGCGCAGAAGCGAGGCCTGCTACGGCCGCACCCACTTTCATTGCATCCGGATGCGGATCGCCTTCGTCCATGCCGATGGAAACGACGCCATGCGGGTTGAGCGGCGCATCGATCACCGTGCCGAGGATACCCAGATTGTAGACCATGCCCCAGGACGATGGCGCCGAGGCGCTCATGCCGCCCCCGGGGCGTTCGGCCTTGGGCAGTTCGTGCCGATAGGCCCATTCCAGCAGTTGAACGATCGGGATCTGTTTCATGGCCTGATTTCCTGTTTCGAGTGCTTGCTTCCCAAATTTTCTCCCTTGCCTCCCATTTTTGGCTGCTTGCCTCCCTGATCCCCTTTGCTGGCCTTCGGCCATCCTGTTGATTTTGTTGAGAATGAAGAAGGAGCTAGGGACGCAAGGGAGGCTAGGGAGGATAAAGAGGACGTACGCATACAAGGCTGCATCGTGTTTTCTCTCATGGGCCACACCCATTGAAAGAACAGGCGCACACGCGCGCGCCGCAAATATCCTCCCTAGCCTCCCTAGTTGCGTAAAGTGTTGAAATCCCTATCCCTTTAGACGGGAGGCAAGCGCTCCAAAATCCCGCCAGCCTCCCTCGCTGCCCTCTATCGTCCCGGGCGGCGGGGGAATGAGGCAGGATGTCAGCCACACGCGGGCCCAAGGGGTGCGGGTAAGCGCGGGTCACTGGTCGCCGTAGCCTCCGCCACCATCAAGGTCCGCGCCATGTCCGTCGCCACGCACACGCAGATATTCGTCACGCACCTTGATGCCGACATAGCGGGTGGTCGAGGATTTGTGTTTTCGGAAAGCATGCATCATGCCGTCCGTCCCCTCCCATTGCTTGCGTGCATAGTCCGGGAACCGGCGCATCAGGGTCGATTTCCGGAATTCGGGTTGCCCCTCACGTGCCGCCCAGTTGGCGTAGCCGACGCAGATATCATCTGGCGTCGAACTGTCGTGCTCCTGGCCGGTGACGATGCAGCCGGCCCGGATAAAAGCCCCGATCGGATCGCTGTCCTCGCGATACTCGCTGGTGGCGGACGTCACCTTTTCAGGCACGCCCAAACCGAGTGTCAGATAATCGAGCGCGCCGCGCACCAGCCAGGCGAACACGCCATCAGCCTCGGCGCGCAGTTTTTCCGGCAAGCGCCGATCGACCTGGTCTGACGGGATCTGGATTTCCCAGGGCACCAGCAGGACGCGCCGCCAGATGCCGTCCGAGGTGTCGCGGATCACCGGCTTGTGGTTGCCGACCATGACAATCTTGAACTGCGGGATTACCTCGATGAATTCCTGCTGCAGACGGCGAACGGGAATGCGCTCCCCACCAGTCAGGGTCTTGATCAGTGATTCCTTGAGGTGCACGCCGCTTTCGGGCTCGCTTGCGGCGACCAGCCGCGCACCCGGCAGGCGGGCAAGGTCTGGCGTGGCTTCCGCGCCCGAACGGCGCCCCTCCCCGGCAAAACTGTCCACCGAGAGCGTGACGGCATAATTGCCCATCATCTCGGTCATCAGGTCAATGAAGGTCGACTTGCCATTGCGACCGGCGCCATAGAAGAACAAGAGGCACTGTTCCTTAGTCAGCCCCAGCAGGCTGTAACCGAAGAAGCGCTGCAGGAAGAGCCGCACCGCGGGATCGGGTTGCACGGTCTGGAAGAATTTCTGGAATTCCGGCACTTTGGCATCGGGGCGATACTCCACCTGCCCGAGCTTGGAAATGTAATCGCCGGCCCGGTGCGCATCGAGCCGCGCCTCCCACCGATAACGCGGGTCGTCCGGATCGCTTTCCTCGTCCTCGACGCGAACAAAGCGCAACGTGCCGTTCGAGCAGTTGAAGGCGAAGAGATCGGTGTTCATGTCGTTGACCATGCGGGCCACATGGGGTGCGGCCTCGGTCAGCAGGTTGTTGATCTTCGATGTGCCGGCAGAGGATTTGGCGAAACGGTGACGCGCAGACCGCCTGCCTTTGACTGTCTTCAGTGCTGCCTCGCCTGCCTCCTCGGTTTCCTCAAGTTCGAGCCAGCGCTGTGATTTGTCGGCCGGCCAGTCCTTCGCGGGCCGCCCCATCTTGATCCGCTCCTTGCGCGCCGTCTGTCCAGCCTCGATGAAAATGGCCTCCTCTTCGGTGGCCGACATTGCCATAGCTTCGTCATCTATGAATTCGGCTGTCTTCTGCGCAAGCGGCCGCACCACTGAGCCGTCCTCGTCCTCTTTCCAGTGCCTGCCGTCAAAGCCATGCCAGCCGACGCGGGCCACATGCAAGATGCGGTTGCCGTAGCGGATAAGCAGCCGCCGCCCGTTGCCTATGTCGGTTTCAGGTTCGCAGGCGCATTCGGCGAGCATATCCTCGGACGTTAGCTCCGGCGCACCAGGTTCGGGCAGCGCGGGAGACTTGACGGGTAATGCCGTGTCAGGACCTGATGAAGGGTCCGGGTTTTCGGCTGCGTTCGGCTGGCAGCCCATCGCATCGAGCATGGCCTGCACGGCGGCGGGGATCTTGACGTGCTTGTTCATGCAGCCTCGCCGCGCAATGCCATTGCAATCACCTCTGCCCAGTCATGCCCACGGGGCGGCCATACGGTCATCACATCGATGCCTGGCGCGATGAGCTCAGCACGGGCCTCGGCGCGGGCCATGTGCGCGGCAGTCCAGACCGGCTCTGAATCGCCATCGCCGAGAAACAGGAGTTCACGCACATGAGTTCCGAGCGGAAAGCCCTCGCCCAGCCGGCCGGGGTCCGGATCCGGGCTCGGCATCATCACCGGCCGTGCCACGCGCTTCACGTCAAACTTGACATTAGAGGGATGGGCGAAACGCCCGGTGCGTGCCGCGGCACCGGCCAGGTTGCCGATATCGCCCGCGGCCGCATAAAATGTCGGGCGCGCCAAGGGCCTGTCCTCTGCCAGTTGCGCAGCGAACCAGGCGGCAACATTTTCAAACCCCTCACCCACCACCCAGCGGGTGGCGCTCATTTCGCCGGCCACCGGTATCAACCCGCCCTTTTTCGTGCCGCGCATTTTTTTGCTGGGCAAAGGTTCGCGCTTGTCAGGACAGATCAGTTGCGGCCGGAATTTCGGGCCCCTCTCCAGATCAATCCAGGTCTGGTGAATACCGATCAGCTGGCCATCACTATTGACAAAGGGCAGCACCATCGCCGGGCCGCACCAGATGTCGCGCGGTTTATCCCGTTCATCCTTCCCGTGCCAGTAAGTCAGCCGCGGCTCAAAGCGCATGGCGCGGCAATGAACAAGAGCCAAATCAATCAGCAGGCCTGAGCGGGCGTAGACATAGCGCGCCGCATTAGTGGTGCCGGGCCGCGCCGCCTCATAGATCCCCCGGCACTTCTTCAACTCCTTGTCGCGGAACGCATCAGCTTCCGCAGCACGTGTTGCGGCCTCACGTTCCGATTTTGACGCTCGCGCCTCGGTATCGGCCTGGATCTCCGCACGGCGCTCAGCGGTGAGCTGCTCAGCGCCATCTGGCACAGCTTCGCCCAGCACCGCGCCGCAGGATTCTAGAAACTCCGGACGGCGCGCGACGTCGAGCCCGAGAATATGCGCCGCCATGCCGATCGCATCATTGCCGCCGACGGAGCCGCCCCTGCAATTCCACTTGTTCTTGGCGGTGTTGAGCGCAAACCGGTCCTTGCCGCCGCAATGCGGACATGGCATGGCCTGCTCCGCGCCCCTGCCCTTGAGCCCCAACCCCAACCGCAGCGCTGCCTCGGCGATTAAGACATCGCGGGCCCGGGTGACGAAGAGCTCGAAGATCTCGCTCAAACCTACGCCTCCACCTTCTCACCGCGCGCAGCAGCAACGTCATCGCTGGCGGCGACACGCAGGCGGCCGAGGCGGGTGAGCAGGTCGATGGCCTGATCAAGGTCGAACACGCCTGGCATGGCGTGCACCCAGCCCTCGCGGCCGTGGGTGATGTAAAGCGTGCCCGGTCTTGTGCCGCGTAGCTGGTAGGCCGAGTTAATAATGCGGACGGTGCCCAGCAAATCCGGATCAAGCCCGTGGGCCAGCGCTGTCTGACGACACTGCCAAAGGTCCGGGGCGATGATGTAGAGCGGACGGGGCTCCCGGGTGAGACGCGCGATCATGGCTTGCTCCTTCCCTCGCTTGCCGCCAGGGCCTCGAGCCGGCATCGGCCGGCAAGGCTGATTGTTACCCGCGGCGGCAGGCCGGGCCGTAGCTTGCGGCGCACCCATCTGCGGCTTTCGAGCTCGCGGAAACGGCGGCGCGCTGTCTCCAGCCCAAAGCCGCAGGCCTGGCAGATTTCTTCCAAGGTCAGCTTAAACGCCTCGTCGCGGCCGCAGCCCGCCTTGGCCCTCAATGCGTCGATTGCCAAAATCGTGTCATCGAGCGCGCGATCGACTGTAGACCGCCGCTTCGGCCCCGTGACGGGCCTGCGTTTGACCTCATCGCTCTCGCCGCGCGGGGTTACCGGCTGGCAACGACGGTCCCGGATCTCCTCGATCACCGCCGGGGACCGCCCGATGCTGTTGACGATCTCGCAGATGTCGTGACCGCGCTCAAGCATCAGGTTGACCGCCAGGGCCTGCTCCGCGGGCTCCAGAGCCTCGAAATTCGGCCCAACGGCCGAAAGACTACCAAACGGGCCGCCCGGCTCCACCGCCGCAATGTGGGGGAAAGGACCGACGAACCATGAACTGCCAAGGCAATTCGTCATCGTATTGTCTCCAAGCAAGTAGGGTGCGGCGCGGCGGTCATTTCCCGCACAAGATCAAGCCCCCAGGCCATCCGGGAGGGATGCAGCGGGCTCATTCCACCACCGCCTTCGTCTTGAGACGGCCCAGCCCCGGTTGCGCTGTGCGAATAATGGTTTCCATGGTGATCACCTTCAAATCGCAGGCCACACACACACGACGGCGGCGCTGTCCGCCATGGACGGGGCGGCTGTCAACGGTCTTGAACGTCCGCTTGCCGCAGCCCGGGCAATGCAGGCCTGTTGGCTTCTCGTCTTCCATCACGTTTAATCACCTCCCGCCTTGGGCCCGCACAAACCCCGCCCTGCCCTCAACCGCATCCATGGCGGCGACATCAGCCAGTGCCAGGTGACGGCCGGCGGTGTGGAATGAGGGGATGGCATGAGCGGCAAAAACGTGTGCCCACCGGGGACAGCGACAGAGAAGTCCTATGCCGCCCCCTCCGTCGCCTTGTGTTACGGACAGAGTGTCTCCGTCCCGCCCGCAACAACCTCTGGAAAAAAGCTGCGCCATCACGTGCCCTCCCCGCCAACAATCTTCAGATCGCCGGCCCGCACATGGGCGAGCGTCTGGCGCAGATCCGAGAGCCCGCGCTCGAGCACGGAAACCGCACGGTCGACGGTGAGCGCCTCTGTGGGCGTCACCTTGCCGTCGGCCAGCGCAATGGCGCCGGCGCTCATCACCTCGGCGGCATGGCGAACCGCTTCGGCATAGGCCGAGAGAACATCTGCGTTCTGCCGGGTTGCCTCGGACTCGTCGGCCAGACGACGTCCGTTGAGCTCGGCCATCACGCTGGTTACAACAGCGACACCGCAATGCTCTTCCAAAATCAGCACCGCGTTGAGCGGCATGAGGTCGGTGTCATGGGCGTTGTTCCAGCGCCCGACATGGCTTTTGGAGATCGAGGTGATCTCGGCCGATCGCTCGATGCCGCCCGAAAGGTTGATCAGGTCGCGCTGTGCCGCCTTGATGCGGTAAAACCAGGCATTCTTGAGCATTAGACATACCTTTCCCGTTCCGGGAAAACCCGGTTTTCTTTCCCGTGGTGGGAAGCGTTCAAAACTGATCAGATCATCCGGAGATCAAGGAGGATCGGACGATGCAAGCTCACTACCAGGCGGCGCACCGCCAGCAGGAACAGACAGCGCAGGGCGCTCGACATCGACAGGCCACTCGGCGCCTTCCGGCCAGTTGTCGGACAGCCACTGCATGGCGCGCTCGAAAGTGCCGGTGTTTACGTCCTTCTTGCCCGCCGCCAACCCGTCAAGCGTCGGCCCGCGGTTGAGGACGAGCGTCGAAACACGCTGGCGCCCGATCCCGAGCGCGGCACCGTAGCAGTCTGTTACCCTGACGAGCTGGTCTCGAAGCATCATGGGTACAAAAATGCGGAATCAATTCCGTATTGTCAACGGAAATTATTCGGAATGATCGAAATCAAGAAAGCGGATAGAATTCCGCGCATGAGCGAAACATTTCAAGACCGCGCCAGGCAGCGCCTCCAGAACCTTGGCTTGTCCCCCAGCGGCGCGAGCGAAAAAGCCGGGCTTAGCCGCGAGACCCTACCTAAACTTCTCAAGAACGAAATGGCCCTTCCCGGCGGCCGCACTCTGACCCGGCTTGCGGCCGTGCTTGGAACGAGCGAACAGTGGCTTCTGACCGGCCAGGGACCCGAGCAAGGCGGAGGCCCCGAAAACACCGGGAACAGCGCAGCAGCTCCCCGTACTTCCGAAGTTCGGCCGGCCGGCGATGTTGAGGTCATCCAGCGCAGTGCAATGCCGGCTGACGTACCCGTCATGGGCACGGCCGCGGGCAGCCTGCAGTCCGGAGCATTCCAGCTTCAAGGCGGGGTGATCGATTACGTCCGCCGGCCGCCGGCGCTCAGCGGTGCACGTGACATCTACGCGCTCTACATCGAAGGCTCCTCGATGGAGCCCCGCTATTTCCCCGGCGAACTAGTTTATGTGAACCCGCACAAGCCGCCCCGCATCGGCGACACGATCATTGTCCAGGAACTCAACGGCGACAGTTCGCCGGTCGCAGCCTCGATCGGCGTGCTGCACAAGCGTGTGAACGGGACGGTGGTCCTGCGGAAGTATAATCCACCGGACTCCGAGGTCACGATCCAGCAAAGCAGCATTTCAGCCATTCACCGGGTCCTGACCCCGAATGAGCTTTTTGGCGTCTGATCCGTAGATGTTGCTTCATGTGACACGAGCTGAACAGCTACCCTTCAGGCAAACCGTTCTGGCATCTTATGTGTGGAACCAGAACGGCGGGCGCGGAGCGGTCTTTTGCTGCGACGTCGATTAACGGCTGGCGTGGGGCCGGAAGGGGACTTCCCGCTAACGGACTTCTGTTGACCGAAGGGGAGATTCATTCGAGCCACCCACACTGTGGGTTCCGGCCCATAGCCGACCTTCGTCACTTTAGAAAATGCTGCGCCGCAGCTTGCGTCCGTCGAATTACGCCGAGCACGGCTCATCCAAAAACCCATGTGGGTCAGGAGTTCCAAGACATGACCAAGACCAATTATGTTCGACGCACTTAATACAAAAATAAGCTCGCCCTAATATGCTGGTCCCAGTTACGGAGACGCATCCATGCTTGGTCGACTGCAGAATATTCCGCTTTTATACCTCATCATCGCATCGATCAGCTTCGTTCTGTTGACAGTGCAGGTCCCGGGCATTGTCTCAAACCTACTGGATGGCCGCGCAGAGATAGAACAGGCAGCAGTCCGCCAGGCCACTGCCGCTATTGACATGCTGGAAGCCGTGCATATCCAGTCGATGACCTTCAGAGGTCAAACACAGGACGGCTACCCGGCTATCGAAACCCTGAATGGCAGCATCGAGCAATTTTCGGATGTCAGTAAAGGTGTCCGGCTCTGGCTTTTCATGGGCCAGAAGGTCATCGACTATCAGGTCGCTGCTGGTGAATCGGAAATCGAAGGTCCTCTCGATACGATCGACGAGCTCACCATCTCCAGTGGTCAGGAGACCACGGCATTCGAAGACGCAACATTCAGGCTCTCGCGACCGGTCATTCTGGGCGAAGGCCATGCAGCGAGCCCACGTTGCGCAGAGTGTCACACCGCCTTGATGGGTATCCAGAAGGGCGAAATCATCGGCGGCTACAGTTCTGAAGTCGATCTCTCGGTTCCCATTGCCCACTGGCGTTCCAGCATCATCGGCAATCTCGCATGGGGCTTTGTCGTTTTCGCTCTCACCATTCTTGCAATTCTAGTATTGCTCAAGACCTTCGCGCTGCGGCCGCTCAATCAGCTGTCGTTGACCACCGAAAGGCTTGCCGCCGGTAACACGGATGTGGTGATCGATCTTGAACATCGGCACGATTCAATCGGCTCCATGGCCCGTGCATTGCGGGTCTTCAGAGACAATTTGATTGCTAATGGCAAGCTACAGGAAGCAAACGACGAAGCCCTCGACGAGTTGCGCTTCCTGGCTCTGCACGACTCTCTCACCGGTCTTCCAAACAGGGCCTTGTTCGGAAAGAAACTCGACGAGCTTCTTGTTCACTGCCGGGCGAAAAACGAGAAACTCACTGTCTTCTGCCTAGACCTCGACCGTTTCAAGGAAATCAATGACACGCTCGGTCATGCCGCTGGTGACAAGCTACTTTTCCACGTCGCTGATCGTTTGCGGGGGCTCGCTGGGCCGAGGGGCATCGCGGCGCGGTTTGGCGGGGACGAATTCGCGCTGATCATGCCTGCAACCGATAACACCGATGATGTAAAGAGAATCTGCGAAGGCATTGTTGCTATATCAAATGAGCACTTCGATTTTGACGGTCGATTGGTGCGGTCGACTTTCAGCATTGGCGTGGCGATATGGCCCTTTGATGGAGATTATCCCGAGAACCTATTGAGAAATGCCGACACGGCGCTCTATCAGGCCAAGGCCGACGGCCGGAATACCTACCGGTTTTTTTCCGCTGAAATGAACGCAGTTATTGAACAGCGACGAGAACTCGAAACAGAGCTTCAACTGGCATTTGAGGCGCGGCATCTGGAGTTGCACTATCAGCCTCTGGTCGATGTAAAGACCCATCGGGCTATTGGCGTTGAAGCGTTGATGCGGTGGAACCATTCCACCAAGGGATGGATAGGTCCGGCGACCTTTATTCCCGTTGCGGAAGAATGCGGGTTGATCGGGCCCATGGGCCGATGGCTTCTTGAAACAGCCTGCAGCCAAGCTGCCCTGTGGCCGGACATCATTCTGTCGGTCAATATTTCGCCAGCACAATTCAAGGAGACGGACTTCGCGGATTTTGTCAAATCAACGTTGGAACACACGGGGCTCCCACCAGAGCGTCTGGAGCTCGAAATCACCGAGGGCTTGCTGATGGACACCAGCGCCAACGCCCTTTCTATGTTGCTTGCCGTCAAACAGCTTGGCGTAAAGATCGCCATGGACGATTTCGGGACAGGCTATTCCAGTCTCAGCTATCTGCAGAGCTTTCCGTTCGACAAGATCAAGATTGACCAGTCTTTTGTGCGATCGATGGCAACAGACCGTAGCGCCGCCGCAATTGTCCGCTCCGTTGTAGGTCTCGGGCAAAGCCTAGGCATCGCAACCACTGCCGAGGGTGTGGAAACAATCGAACAGCTGTCATTCCTGGAATCGGAAGGCTGCGATCAGGTTCAAGGCTACTATTTCGCCAAGCCGCAGAATCCGCTGAGCATCACCGCTTTGCTTGGATCGTGGAAAGACAAGCGCCAATCAGCAGAACTCACAGAAATCGACGGCCTCAACCCACGGGCAAAACGCGCTTGAGACTTCAGTACGACCGAAAAATTCAATGGTTGGCACGGTAAACCCATGTGGGCTTTTCCTTGCGGCGAATGTCCCCTTTCCGCCTATTCCGTTGAAAAACTCTTGTTGTTTTATGGCCTGAAGACTGATTCAATTTCGATATTGGCATCGGGGATTGAAAGCGATGATGGGTCCGAGGCAAGAGGCGCAAAGTGCGCTGTTCTACGAATTCGCGATTGAAGATCATGTTCCGCAGGATCACCTCCTACGCTCGATTGACCGGTTCGTTGATCTGTCCGACCTCCGCAGGCATTTGGCTCCGTTCTACAGCTCAACAGGCCGTCCTTCAGTTGATCCGGAACTGATGATCCGGATGCTGCTGGTCGGTTATACGAGCCCGCACGCGATGTTGCCCGTGCCATCTCACAGACCCGGCAATACGCCATCTCCTGCAAGCTCCGAAAAAAGGTGGAGATGCTGTTTGCCCATCTCAAACGCATCCTCGGCCTGCGCCGGCTTCGATTACGAGGGCCGTGCGGTGCCCGAGACGAATTCCACCTCGCAGCCACCGCCCAGAACCTTAGAAAACTCGCAAAACTCATCCCGGCACAGCAAATCACCCGACCAGCATGAATAGGAACTCGCGCGCCCGATCTCGGAGACCTCTTCAGAGCACAGCAAAGGCCGAGTTTTTCAACAGAATACGCCCGTTCCGGACATCTTACGCCCCCGGCAAAACCAGTATGTGCAGGCTTCCTTTTAGTGAAACGTTTGCGCTCCGATTCAGATCATCCATCAACCAAATCGTCTGCGCCGAAGGCTGCATTCCGCGGCAGTTCAGCCTTCTTCACATGAACCGGCTTTTTGTGTTGACCACATAAGCTACTGCGCGACCTGGAATGTCGCGTTCAGCGCTCAGTAGATTTGCTTTCAGTTGCTTGAACTCGAACAGCTTTTTGGCTGCCTCTCCCCACTTTACCCTGACAATATTCTCCGCGAACAACCCAGTGGTGGATAGTACGATCTCTAGCGTGCCTTTCTGGTGCTGCAATTTATGCAGTTTCAACGTGTCCTCGTAATTCTGCATGCGTTCGTGCAAATGATCGATGAAGTCGATAACATTCGATTCTCCGGTGGCGACCTCATTAATCCATGCCTTCAATCTGATCCATTGTGCTCTACTTTCCTTGTCCTCACGATAGTCGCGGATCGCTTCCCATGGGGTTAGGTCAGATGGATAGGGGAATTCCTTCAGCACGATTTGGATGATATCATCTCGGCTGGCGCGAGCGTCCACATTGGGTGAAAATTTTTCAGGAAGCGCTACCGCGTCGATGCCATGTTTCGAGCGTAAGTCGGCGGCCGTGTGACGGACTCCTGCGGCAGCGCGAGCGGTTGTTCCGAGTTGGGTGAGCATATTCGTCCTGCGACCGAGAACGGGCTTCAAGAGGTCACCGCCAATGATTGAAAGACCCTGCCGAGCGTGTCGCTGCTGTCCTGCGGCCATACCCTCAAGCGTTGAGAGCAGCCCCTCCTGACTAAGATAGTCTAGATCAGCGCGGACGGCGTCACTCAACCCGCGGGACGCAATCGTGGCGGCGGAGCCGCTGAGGTCGAGCGCCAACGCGTCAAACATCAGCAACAGCTGCTTAGGGGTAGCTGAATCAAGAAAAGTCATTGGCGGTACGACACCGACGAATTTACCCAACCAAGGAGATAAACTTCCGCTTTGCCCCTGTGTCACCATGTCCATTGCTCCCCCCCCATCGACCACTCAGAGTATATTGTCTGGCTAAAGTATGCGCCATGGCATTTGGCCCGAATTTGAATTCAAGGCTCCACAGTCGGGCACGCATTAGTGTTATTTATCTATCAGATAGGTTACAACTCGCTACCCACTGTTGATCTCTTTTGCAAGGTTGCTTTCGAGGAATGCTGCTTACCGGTTATGAACGTCGTCAAATGAGTCGGCGACCGCCGCTCTCCCTCGGCAAAAACGAATGTTAGCTTCCAACCTTCCATCTCCCGGAAGCTGCATGTCAGCAATCGGCCCCATTTCAGTTGTTCGTTCCCAATGCACTGAATGTCCACAATCCGCCCAGACTGACCAAAAACCCATTGGCGCAATCGGCCCTTACCTGACGTTCAGCGCCCTGAAGGATGTCTATCAACCCTCAAATTTCAACTGATGTTCCTTAGAAAGAAACGCAGTCGAAGCAAGGTTAGTGACTATCTGGCCAAGCTACTGAAACACCTCGAACGCACCAGCGAGTATCAGGATAACGATCAGGAAACAGGCAATTCGCTGGATGTAAAACCACAGCGAAAGCCAATTAGGCATTTGTATGCCTGAATGGGTGCCAAAGGTCGTATCAAGTGCAAGCGTGGGGATCGCGCGGTCTAGGCTGAACATCAAACGGTTTAGGCTAGGTTGTTTCACTTCGGTCGCGCGGCTTTGTGCCAACTTTATCGCGCCCATCTCAGCGCTCGTTCGTCCAACCTGCTTAGCAGCAATCCAGGACAACACATAGCCAGTCGATATTAGCCCCAGCAGCCAGAACACGGCGTTGAGATTACGGTAACCGAAACCATTGATCCGATCAGACACGGCATAGACAGCACGTTCCAGCATCACGCCGGTAGATTGAACCATATCGGTTAGCGCTTCCGCATATGCCCGGTTCTTCTCAATCTTCACAATGCGCGCCATGTCGACATCGCCGGCCGCCTCATAGCCCGCGGCAAGGGCATCATATACACCTGGCATATAATAGTGGCTTATCTTATGTGTTTTTGGCGTGTCTTCTGGCGCGCGGGCCGAGGTATCTGCAGGCTTGTCTGCTTTCAAGCCATCAAGAGTGCAGACCTCACCATCCGGCTTCTCAAAAACGTCAATCAAAGTTAACGCAGCCTGATTGCGGTCTGCAATTGAAACAGGCTCACTGGCACGAATGACTTCGAATTGCGCGCCATAGGCGTCAATGTTTCGAGGTGCTGTTCGTACCATTTCGTCTGTATCTCCACTAGGGGAATCCAGAATGACCGACTGCAGATCGGCATCACGCATGAGAAGGCAACTGTTCGTACCATAGGCGATTGCCTTGCCTGAAAGCACCGTGGAGCCCCTGACCTGTGACTGGGTCAGATCAATGTGTTTTTCAATATGTCCAGACAGATAAATTCCATTGTCAACTACAATGCTGTGGGCAACGATAACACCACTACAATTAGGCCGAATATGAGAAATTGTCGATTTCCGCATATCTTTAGCAGTCCCAAACTTGGGTGCATCCGCATTCACTATTGGCAGTTCAAGGCATTCCGCTTTTGGGCGAATGGTCTTGCTGCTGCTATCATAAGAATCCCAATAACTTAAGCCGCGCATGTGGGAGAGAACGAGGTCCATTCTTGCTATGTGCGACTCTTTCACAAGGAATTCTCCGTCGACTCGGCTACCACGCATATTGATGTTCTGTGCCGCGACATTGGTGATTGAAACGCTATTTAAACGCAGGTTTTCCGCGCGCACCCGACCAAGGAAATCCGAATTGGTGAAGATGAGCGCGCCATCAAGTTTTGAGTGATGGAGAACAAGTTCCCCGCGGAGATTCGAACTCTTAATGAGAAGAGTGCCCCCAATTCTCGCGTGTTGTAGAATCAGTTGGCCGCCTATCCAAGCATGCGTGATTTGCAAGTCATCAAAATTTGCATACCAAGCATTGAACTCGCCTGTGACAGTGACACCAGGCACTGATGCGCCGCTCGCAGTGTGTCCGAAGAATGCCGGGCCTGAAATATTCGAACCCCACAAATCCAATTTGCCGTCAAAATGGGTGCCGGCGACGCGCAACTCTCCATGTTGACTGCGACCGAGGTGCGTATAACCGCGAAACTCGCTATTGATGATGGTGGTGGAGCCGCCAATGGTTGCGGCAAAGAGCGACAAGGCGTCTGCTCCTACGTCCCCCTCGCCGGCTCGATTAGCCGAAAGGAGGGTATCAGCCTCAACGCCTTCGAAGCCATAGTTTTCAACAAGGCGCAACCGAGTACTCTCAGGCCTGTTGATGTTCACCCCTGATAAGCGGATATCGCCGTCAACTTTTATGTGATCAATATCGAGATATCCAAATACGTCGAGGTTGAGAAAATTGACCGAGCCGCCCACTTTTGCATTTTCAAAGATGAACCTGCCGCCGCACTGCGCTGCAGTCACACATCGAGCCATCACGGCATTTTCTACAGTCAAACTGCTCAAAGAACTGTTCGTCAAATCCAAGCCGGCGATCCCAGCTTGCTGAATTGTGATGTGACCCAACTCCAAGTCGCGTAGGTCCAGTCTCGGTAAATCGACAAATCGGAAAGTGAAATCCGAAACGCCTGATTTGGCCAGGGCTCGAATAAGCTGATTTATACCCGGACGATCCACCGGATCGCCGACACCGATGGTCATTGAATTATTTGCAATCATCGCGCCGGAGCGACATGCAGCCACGGCTTCGTTAATGAGCTGCAGCTCAACATCCATTTGCACGATGGAAGCGAGTGCCCCTTCCAAGACTGGAAGCGCTGGATGCCGATCTCTGTTGTCCGAAATTGCGCGCTGTAGTTCGGCTGTATTCCAAGAGTTGTATTCCAAATCAGAGCTGAAAGCGTCGTAATCTTCTATGAGTTCCGTAGCTGCTTTTGCGATCTCGTATCCGAGCCTGCCGCCGCTGCTGCCCCAACTACTTCTCTTATCTTCGACAAATGCGCAAAAATTTATTCTTGGTGACACATCGAGCTGGCGACCTTCTTGCCATTCCACCATCATTGCAGAGATGAATGGGTCTGAATTGTAGGGCCACGCCTCAAAACGAAGCTCTGGCTTAGTATTGCTGTCCTGGAGATACTGCCCGCTTTCAAGCCAGGTCGCGATTTCACGCATGTCAGAAGCAAACATCGTGACGCCAAATGAATTTGGAACGCTGAGCTTACTGTCTTGTGCGACTGATGTTGAAATCCCCTTCCAAATTACGGTAAGGAAAAAAATTAATATGATTGAGAACTTAATGACATCTGAAGGCTTGACACTGAGCATTTAGCAGTCCCGAACATATTATTGAAATAATTTTGGTCATAAGCAGACCTTAATTCAACAACCTATCCATCCAATCGAAGGGCGACAATTGAAAAATGAACGAATATCGGCAAAATAATGCAACCGATAGCAAGCGGTTGCGGAATTCAATCAGGCAGAAAACCTCGTCCGCGAAATCAGTCCGCTGTCCTTCAGCGCAAGCATATAGTTTCTTCCAAAGAACTGATTGTAGTGTACGAACGCAAGGCTTTCTCCCCAAGCTGGCATTCCAAGCTCTTAAAGCGATAGTCTGCTTACCGCCCGAATTTGCCAAACCTTCATCGGTACTTTCCGCACAAAGCGGTCATTCGTGTCTCTCAAAGCGAAAGGCGGCAAGGAGCCCGCTTTGACTGATGCGGCGTTCATCAAAAATGGCAGCAATGCGGGAAGTGAGCGTTGCAGAATTTCGGTTTCCACCGAAAGGCGCGGTCCTTTCCGATCAGGGACCCCGCACTACAACTCATCTAACGCGAACATCGATCAAAGGCGCATCATTGCGCAGCAATGGAAGTTCCTAGGTGACCTAAAACATGACCTAAAGATTGATTTCGTTGTCTTGCACTGCGGTGATCCGTGAGGAGGCCGGCTCGCTTCAGCTTGATTTCGATGGCCTGCTTCGAAGCACCAAATTGCTCCGACAATTCAGCCAACATTCCATTATAGGGAAGGTAGTTACAAGGCTGATCGTCGACAAAAATATATCCAAAGGCTCTGC
Organism: Hoeflea sp.; assembly: GCA_051251555.1. GTDB lineage: Bacteria > Pseudomonadota > Alphaproteobacteria > Rhizobiales > Rhizobiaceae > Hoeflea. Next base: position 529,460 of record JBPOEW010000002.1, on the reverse strand, counting down.
CGTACGTCTCGAATTTACTTCTTAGTGCGCCTAACGCGTCTCGAAATTGGGCCTCAGGCAAGAGCAACATTGATGCGAAGAGATTGGCTTGAAACTCAAGTCGCTCATAGTTGAAGGCTTTGTCTGTTTCCACCTCCTCATAGAGGTCTTGCTCTACAATTGACTCCGAACGCAGATACTTATCGTGCCGTAGGATAAAGTGACCAATTTCATGGGCAACTGTGAACCTCTCCCGGTGTCGGTTTCCATGCTGATGAATTTCTATCGATCTCCTGGCGAAATTCGCGGAGCCTAGGATAATATTGCCATCTGCGTCCTGCAGCGCTCGTTCTGAAAATGACAAATTCAGATTTAATACTCTGCAGAGTTTCTCGACGTCAACTTCACCACAGCTGTAATTAACAAGGGACAATGCGTTTTGAGCGGCATCTTGGATTTTGGAATCTGATAAGAATGCTACGGAATTCGTTTTTTGATCAGCATTCTCAACTCGTTCATGGGCGGAACCTAATTCAATACTACGCAGCATGTGACCAAACGAACTGAAATAGCGGCCGTCAATGCAAGCGGCGAACTTGAGCGTCTTTGGCTTTCGGTTGTCGGCAAAAATTTGGATTTGTATGAAACGGTTTTCTACCCATGATCCAATTGCCCGCTGTGCAACCATATCAATTCCATTTTCGTCAAACTTTACAATCCCGATCCCTCTATTCTTGGCAACGCTCTCAGCCCCAGCTTGCAATCTGGATGAGATGACCATGAGGGGCTTGGCAGCTTGCCCAAAAACGCTTCCGACTTGGTCAGAGAAATTTCTGACATACTTATCCTCGATTGGTCTCTGGTGGTTTTTGCATTCGAAGACCAAATATGAGTGCGGGTCGGCGTCCACTTGCTGACGGACCTCGACTACAACATCAAAATTAACATCCGCTTCACGGTCTTTACAGTAATAATTCGGCTTCTTCCGAACTGTGCAGCAATTGGCGTAATAAATACCAAAGACCGGTTGATCGCTTTCGACCTGATCAAGCAAGTAATTATAGAGTTCGTCCTCTAGCTTGTTGCCCTTCTCGGTCGTGCTCATGGCTTGCCCTTCGGCTTTTGCGACTGGTGAAAGATAATCATCTATTTCGCCCGCGCAAGTAAAATAGCGTAACGTTTTCCATCAGTGAAGGTCTCCTTCCCGCCCTGTCAGGACCTTGGAGCGGAGTGCAGCGAATGACTGTTTTCGGGAGATGGCTCCAACCACCCAGCACACTTTCAAAATGAAAGCACCTCCTCCCAGTCGTGATTCCCGATCCACCAGGGCCAAACACCACCCTGTCATGAATTGCTCCGCCAAATTCAACCATACAGCAGCATCCAATCAGATGCGGATTTGTTTCCGTATTTTATGTTGACACGGATTTATTTCCGCATATCCTTCTCCTGCACGACATCCTTCCAGGTGTCCTGACCACCGGCCGGAACGGCATTCGTTCCGGCCGACCTCACGGAGAGTTTGATGATCCGCTACCAGGCTTCCCCGCCAGATACTGCCAACCCACCTCCTTCCTGCCGCGCAGCACTTTTCGACCGCATGGCCGATGACATGCGCGAGATGGCCTTTGCCGGTCAGAATGTCAGCGCCGAGACGCTCGTCGAGCGCGGCTGGCCTGTGGCAACCATCACGCGGCTTTCGCCCGCCGCCGCCATCCGCGTCCGCCGCCAGAGCGTGCGGAGAGTGGCATGATCCCCGCGTCTTTCACCATCATCGACGGCACTCGCCTGACCGAAGAGCGCGCAAAGGCCGCACGCAGCCCCGATGCCCCGGCACTGGCGGGGCTGGTTGCCGTTCTAGTCTTCGGGATCGGCTGCGGGCTCATCGCCATTGCAGCAGGAGCGTGAGGCGATGATCGGAAACGCCTCCCCGACAAAGACCCTGAGCCGCCTTGCGCCAACCCCGGTCTGGTCGTTCCGGCCCGATGGGTCGGTGCGAGATCTCGCGGCACCCGATCCGCTTGAGATCGATTTCTTTGCCATGGCCAATGCGCTGTCGAAGATCGCCCGGTTCAACGGTTCCAACCCCGGCATAGCGTACACGGTTGCGCAGCATTCGGTGATGGGCGCTGAGGCGATCTTCAACGAAACCGGTGATACGCGGCTCGCCGCATGGTTCCTACTGCATGACGGCGAGGAAGCCATGCTCGGCGACAAGCCGACGCCGGCGCAGCGGCTGCTGGTGTCGACGCTCAATGATGCGAGCGAGATCGCGGGCGCCCGCGCGCATTATTGCTGGGTTCAGATCAAATGCAAATGGCGCGAGGCCGGGTGGCAGGCCGCCTGCCTGGGCCTCCCCGAGAGTATCCAGCAAGCACACATCGACGAGTACGATCGCCGCATGTGCAATGCCGAGATGCTGGCGCTGTTCGGGCCATCCGCACGGGCTCAGTTGCAGCCGGTCGCCCACGCTGTCCCTCTGAAGCTCAAGGGCGGCATCCGCCCATGGGCGGCGATGAAGGCCGAGGAACGCTTCATCGAAGCTGCCTGCCGCTTCATCGGCGAAGACCGGCTGCACGAGCAACGCGCCATCCATTCCGCCCACGTGGCGCTCAACTCGTGAGGATTCCATGAAGCTCGACGACATTGAAACCATCCGCGACCTCGCCGCCGCCCGTGAGAAGAGCCTCACAGTCCTTGCCCGGCTGACGGACTCCAGCCCGCGCCTTGTGCTTGGCATCGGCAAGGACGCGATCGAGATCCGCATGCCGCCCACGCTGCAGCAACTGGTCAACGACAGCGTCAAGGAATCGCTGACCGAACAGATCGCCGACGCGGACCAGAAACTCCGCGCGCTTGGCGTCGCAGTCTAACCTGCTAAAGGACCCAAACCTATGGACGCAGCAGCTCAAAGAGTGCCAATGCACGATAACCGCCAGGTTGAGGCCTTTTCAGCTATGGAGACTGGCGAGGCTCAGGCCTTCGGTGTTGCCCGCGATCAACTCCGCTCACTGGTCGAGCGTATCGAGCGGCTCGAGCGGCTCGAGCGGCTCGAGGAGGAAAAGAAATCGACCGCCGATGACATCAAGGATGTGTATGGCGAGGCAAAGGCAAACGGCTACGACACAAGGGTGCTCCGCAAGGTCATCGGCATTCGCAAGCTGGACCAGAACGAGCATCTCGAGCAGGAAGCGATCCTTGAAATCTATCTGCATGCGTTGGGAATGGCGCCTCCCCCGGATGATACTGTATGACCGCCGCCACCGCACCCAGCCAACGCTACATCTACCGATGGAACCGGCAGGGCCGCAAAGGCCACATCTGCACCGTCACCGCCCGCGGCAAGATGAACTCAATAAGCGTCCGGTTCGCAGACGGCTACACCATGGTGACCAGCGCAAACGCGATTGCGAAGGTGAAGCCATGAACCCGCTCCTGACCATGGATCAGGCTGCAGGCCGGCTGGGCATAAGCCGGCGCGTGCTTCAGGAGATGGTCAAGAAGCACGCTTTCTACGTTGCCAACGGCCGCCGAAAGCTCTTTACCGAGGAGGATATTCGCGCTTTGATTGCCGTCATGCGCCGCGCCGCCGCAGAGAACTGGGAGAAGGAAAAGCCATGCCGCTCGAACTCAAGCCGCCGAGACCCGGCAAAAGCCCCTATTGGACTGTCCGCGGCACCCATCTCGGGATCAAACTGGACAGAAGCACAAAGGCGACTGACCGAACTACGGCAGCAAAGGTCCTCAAGCTCTGGAAATCTGAAATCGAACGTGGTCTCTTTGCCGCAAAAGGAGAGGTGACCTTCCTCGATGCGGCCGTCAACTACATGGCCGCGACGGGCAACGAGCACCACATGGAGCCGCTGGTCGAGCGGCTCGGCCACTACCCCCTCTCAGCGATCACCCAGCAACTGATCGATGAGACAGCGATTGCGCTCAAACCTGATGCTTCCCCGGCCACGCGCAATCGCTGGATTTACACGCCGGTCTCCGCCGTACTCAAGCATGCCGGCCATACCACTGCGCTCAGAAGGCCGAAGGGATGGCGAGGAAGCCCGCGGGTAGACTGGATGAGACCGGATCAGGCCTTCCGGCTGATCGATGAGGCCCGCGCGCAGGATCCGGAATTTGCCATCCTGCTTTCATTCCTGCTCTACACAGGCGCCCGCCTTGGTGAGGCACTGAAGCTGAAGGTCGATCGCGTCGCGCTCGATGAGGCGAGCTGCTACATCGAGACATCGAAGAACGGTGATCCCTACACAGCCTATCTTCCGCCGGCGCTTGTGGCGGCAATGGCAAACCATCCGCGCGGCTGGGACCGGAGCGGTGAGAAGGCTTTCCGCTTCACCAAGTGCGGCCGCCTTTACACGATTCTGGGTCGCGCCAAGATGGCGGCCGGCAGCGATCTCGATTTCGTCACCTTCCACACCTTCCGCCACACCTGGGCGACATGGATGCGGCGATACGGCAAACTCGACACGCGCGGTCTGCTGGGCACAGAACGCTGGCGGGACGCCGCATCGGTGCGCCGATATGAGCATGTTGACGCAACCGAGGAAGCCCGCCGGGCAGACCACCTGCCAACGCAAGGTGTGGAGAACGCGTGGAAAACCGTCAAATGACCACTTAACATTTTGTTTTTATTTATTTCTCTATTGCCTTCACACGGCAGGGGTCACAGGTTCAATCCCTGTCGCGCCCACCATTTTATTTCTCTGATATTGCATAGTTCTCAGCCTTCGGGCGCCCCTTCGAAACTGTTTGAATTCCTCTGCTGTCACACTCTGGTCACAGCAAAGGGCTTGTTATGGCTGCAATTCGAAAGAGAAATGACCGCTGGCAAGTTCAAGTCAGACGCAAGGGTTTCGATAATTTCTGGTTTGTTCAGGCAAATCAATCTATTAGGTGGCCGAGATGCCGGTTACTCGGGGCAGTGCAACGGCTGAATCAGTTTCAGCACATTCGAGGGTCAATTTTGGCCGGCGATTGAGGCCCCAGTTCCATGGCGCGAAGCTAAGCTCGGATGGCGGTTTGTGGCTATTTCAGGAACTGGACGATGCTTTGGGGCTGAGCCAGATGGCGTCATGGGAACTGCGCGATAACCGCACCGGCAAGAACTCTGGTCACCAACTACTCGCGATGTTTCGTCAATCGGTGTTTGGCCGATTAAATCACGTGGGGAAATCAATATGAGAGCTCTGCTGCCTCTTGGTCTTTTTCTGGTTGTATTTCAAAGCTGTGGAAGTGTGGCAAGCGCAAATGGCGCTTCCGTAAAATCCGCGGTTCTCGTTTCAGATTCATCGCAAATTCTGAGAAGTACCGGAACGTGTTCGTTTGGTGGAAAAGGCATTGAGCAGGGGCAAGCTGTAGTTGCATTCCTGCATTCATCTGCGCCTTTCGGCGAGGAATGCATCGCGGAATATCGAAAGTGCGATGACGGCCAATTGTCGGGAAGCTTTCCTTCTACATCATGTGCCGTGGATGCTCCGAAATCATGTTTGTTCAACGGCAAACTTCTCGCTCATGGCCAGAAAACCAATGCATTTTTTCATGCGGAGTCACCATCGGTGAGCGGAGTTTGTACCGGTGAACAGAGAACGTGTAATGATGGAAAGTTGTCCGGGAGTGCAAAGCATACGTCTTGCGCAACCCCCTATGCCAAAAAAGTATCTCAACAAATCGTAAACCAAAAAATATTCAGCAAGCCGAGTTACGATTATGCTCCGGCGGTTATCCATGACAACGGCATTTATAGAATGTACTGGTGTGCAGGGGTGAGTGGTGACTATATAACTCATGCTCAGGCCACAAGTCTGAAAGGTCCATGGCACTCGAGTACAAGCAATCGGGCTGGATCGTATGATGTTTCATTAAAGCCATCAATTGATGGGTTCGATAATGAGCATGTTTGTGACCCTAATATTATTAAAGTCGGAAAATCCTATTACTTGTACTATGGAGGAGCCAGGAAGGGAACCAATGGGACAGATACCCAGATCGGCCTAGCAACCTCAACCGATGGCGTTCATTTTGCAAGACAGAATAACGGCCAAGCAATAGTCAAACCAGCAAGAACCAACCCTAATGGTCCGATTAAGTACGGTGCAGGGCAACCGGCCGTATTATACATTGCACCTTATTGGTACCTGTCTTTTACAGACACCACGGGCTCGGGGGCTAACCCTGTGAATGGTGCTGGACAGTTTTCGCTTCGCTCAAAAACAGCATTGTTTAATCAAGATGTTGAAGAACTGACTGCTAAAGGTTGGGTCCGAAGGACTGGTAATTTTCACACATCGGAATTTTCCTTTGCCGAGGCGACAAGCATTGATTGGAGCTATGATAAATTAACCAGGAAGATCATTGTTGTTTCAAACAGGACTTTCAACAAAACCAGTCTTCTGTTTTTCGACAAGACCAATTTTGAACCTATCGGGACAACTCTTGAAACCACTCCTTCTCTTCCACGGCTAAACAGTTCCTGGTCCGATGGATCGGCTATTGTATCCAATGCGGATAAAACGATGATGCCAAGGAAGCGCTGTAGAGATTTACCAATCTATACCATTCATGCGGTACAAGAGACCCCCGGTTATCCGGAAAATTTAGACACTGAAGCATGGGATCTTCGTCTATCTAAAGCCGATTTCATGATTGATGACGATTGTTCTGATGTTGCTCGTCCTTATCCTGAGATGAGTTTGATTGTGTCACCAGGCTTGCCATTAGCCCTGATTGTTCAGGGAAGCAGATTGCAGTTTCAGTCAGGTGGAGTGCCAGAAATGTTTAAAAAATCACAAAGATATTCAATTGATAGTGAAGCCTATCATGAGATCCCTTACATAGGCTCAATAGTCGCTGGGGCGACGGTTTTAGGAGCAAAAGGCCGACCGGCAGCCTTTGTTTCAGATCGTGATGAATTATGGCCAGTGAGTTGTAATCGAGCCATTGTAAAAAATGGCTCTAGTATATCAATGGTTTCTGCCCAGAGGTTTGATCAATACACTGTTCGCTCCAGTCTCATTTGCAATTGAGGAGTTGGTTGCTGACCTATCCTTAATGTTTTGCGATCGAGATAGGGATTGCCCGTAATGCATTGGATTGGAACTCCCCGGCTTCGCACGGCAGGGGTCACAGGTCACAATCCCACTCGCGCCCACCATTATTTGCAATATGACGGCAACGATTTGCCAACCACCTCGTGCCTGCCTGCGGCATCCCTGCCGGCCGATCAATCAGCTAGGCTGTCCTCTATGATGTGCGCGGCATTCCGGCCGCTCAGATACGCCCCGTGAACGGTTGCGTGATACTCGAATCCCGTATGCTCACCGGCCAGCAGGATGGTATCGGCGACTGGTGTCGCCAGATCGTCAAAATGCTTCGGCTGCGAGCCGACCGCACTGTAAGAATAAGCTCCGCGGCTGTTGGGATTTATTGACCAGCGTGTCGCGAGATGTCCGGACGGCTCCAGAATGCCCGGACCGAACATGGTCCGGACGGCCTGCATGCAATCGGCGACCATGTCCTCATCGCGCATCGCCTCGGCTTTTTCGGCATACGCCCCAACGCACAGCCCCAGCAGGATGTTTTCCTCGCTGAAGGTCCGGTAGTTTAGGAAGTAGTTCCAGCGCCCCCGGGTCTCAGTCATCAAGCCGAAATATTGAACATCCTCCGGCCAGAAGGCGTGATCGAACTTCAGCGCCAGCTTGGTGACATTGCCCATGCCGATGGTGTCGATGCCGCGGCGATGGCTCTTGGGCAGCGGTGGCTCGAACCGGATATCCCCGGCCTTGAGCACCCCCAGAGGCACGGTGCAGATGACAAAGCTGGCTTCGAAATCCCCAGCATCCGTCGACACCACGGCGCCATCGCCCTTTTCATAGATGACCGCCTGAACCCGCGTGTTCAACCGGATGTCCAGATTGCCGGTCATCTGCCTGATGATGCTGTCATATCCCCTGGTCACGACCACATCATCGCCGGGATAGACGCCGTCTTCGTCGAAATAGGAGGCCGAGAGCTTGTCGATGGGCGCGCCGGTCGAGAACTCCGTGTAAGCCGAACTCATCCAGTTGACGATCGGATCCGATTTGAGCTTTCCGCCCATCCGGGCAATCGCCTTTAACAGCGACATGTCGTTATCCAACTCACCGTCTATCGCTGCATAGAGCTTTTCCAGACGCTCGTAACCAGCCGCAATCTGGTTCTCTGCGATTGCGGCACCATTGGACGCGAAAACACGATAGCTCTCATCGTCGGTGACAAACGGTCGTGCATCTGCGGCGCGCGCCAGATCCGAAATCGGGTTTCCATCCGGTCCATGTATCCAGCCTGCGCCAAGCTCGAACGGTGCATCAAGCGTCCAGTCAGTCTTGATCCGCCCGCCGGGCGTACTGTCTGCTTCGAGAACGATTGTCTCATAGCCCAATTCGACCAGCCGTTGGGCCGCCGCCAGCCCGGCAATACCCGCGCCGATGACAATCACATCCACATCGGCGATGCTTGCTTTCGCCCGCCCCTTCAAAAGGCCAGGCAAGGCAACGGTGCTGACGAGACCAGCCATTAGGAGGCGACGGCGTGAGATCATGACACAGGTTCCTTGCAGCGGCTTTATCCGGGAATGCTAGCCCGGACCATGGAATTTTGACAGTCGCGCAAACATCGCCACATCGAATGCGGCTGAACGCACCTGCACCCGGCAGGTTGAAGACAAAGACGCGGACAACGAGAACGGCCCCTGTGCTGCAGCCGGCGCGGCCAAACGAGCTCGAGTATTCTGATTTGCCGCTCCGCACCGGTCATTAAGCAGAGGCACTCAGCAAGGCTCTTCAAAAAAGGCCTTCGTGTCACCATGTACAAGACAAACACTGTGGCATGATCGGGCTCAATGCGGGTATGAATAGGGTAATGCTAACAAGACCCTGTCGGGCTCTGCAGGGTCCGACCGGGCACGTCAGACCCCAAAAGAGCGCAATCGCCCACACTGGAGCATGAAGTCACGGATTGCATTTCGACACTGGAGCGAACCGAATGAAAAACCCCTACGAGGTTCTTGGCCTCAAAAAGGATGCGACGGATCAGGAGATCAAGCTCGCCTTCAAGAAGCTTGCAAAAAAATACCATCCCGATCTTCATCCTGACGACAAAAAGGCCGAGGCCAGTTTCAAGAATATCTCGGCTGCCTATGAGTTTCTCAAGGACAAGGACCGGCGGCGGCGGTTTGACGCCGGAGAAATCGACGCCACCGGCGCTGAAAAGCAGCAGCAATATTATCGTGATTATGCCGGGCCCTCCGCTGGCTCCCACGCCAGCCAGGAAGGGTTTGCCAGCAATGAGGATCTCGAGGACTTTCTCTCCCGCGCATTTGGTGGAATGGGCGGTGGCATGGGCGGCGGAATGGGTGGACGCCGCAGCGGCGGGCGTTCGGGCATGAAGGCGCAAGGTCAGGATGTGAGCTACACGCTTCGGGTCTCCTTCATCGACGCCGCCAAAGGTGGCGTGAACACGCTGCAGCTGCCCGATGGCAAGACACTCAAGGTGACCATTCCCGAGGGGGCAGAGGATCGTCAGACCTTGCGCCTCAAGGGTCAGGGTGGCCCGGGGTTTGGCGGCGGCCCGGCAGGCGACGCTTACATCGAGCTGCACATCCAGCCGGACGCCCATTTTGTCCGCAAGGATGACAACATTCACCTGGAAGTGCCGGTCACATTGAAAGAGGCCGTGCTCGGCGCCAAGATCGAGGTTCCCACGCTCACCGGAAGTGTCAGCCTGACGGTGCCGAAGGGCTCCAACACCGGTGCCAAGATGCGTCTCAAGGATCGCGGCATACGCAATCGGAAAACCGGTCAGAAAGGCCATCTTTACGTCACTTTGAAAGTGGTGCTGCCCGACGGCGATGAGCCAGAACTTGCAGCATTTCTTGAAAGCTGGACACCCCGCAAGGCGCAAAACCCTCGCAAGGAGATGCTGTCATGAAAAACCTGGAAGAGGTCATTGCACTGCTTCCCGATCTCCATCGTGATGATCTGGAGCGCTGGATACGCAACGCGCTGGTGGAAGCGGCCGAGGAAGCCGGCACCTCAAAACTCAACGAAATTCAGTTCGCACGGGTCCGGCTGATCTGCACACTGCGCTATGACATGGATGTCGAAGAAGAGACACTGCCCGTGGTTCTCGATCTGCTTGACCAACTGCACGACACGCGGGCACGGCTGCAAATGCTCAGTCAGGCAGTCCTGGCGCAGGACGAAGAGGTCAAGGCCGCGGTTCTTCAGGTCGTGACCGAAGTAAGACGTCGACGGCAAAACTGACCTGGAGGCGAAAAACTCCTGCCAACCGCGGATGGGGCTGCCTGATGGCAAGCCCTATCAAAAGGCAGACGACTGCAGTCGTCCAAGCCAGATACCTCTGGTAAATACGTGCAAACTCAAGCATTTCAGCGGATGTTGGACACAACTATTTGGTTAAAAGCACAGTCTTCCAAGTGCATTGTCAGCAAATGATCTGCCGTCTGGCTTTGGCATTTGCACCATGCAATTTTAAGGATTAACTTCCACGCACAAAGTAGCTGATTCAATCGGCCCAGTGGCTTAATCAATTCGGGTTTTCAGATGAGTGCGCAGGAAAAAACAGTTTTCGAATTTATTGAGCGCGTCGACAGTCATGCCCTGATTGACGACCTGCTCGACGATCTGCTGCGCGTCGTTGGCGATTATGGCTTCCAACACATGATTTACACCGGCCTGCCCGTGGGCAATAACGCCATAGACCCGCTGGTCAAGACCAATCGCTTTCCCCAGGCCTGGTGGGATCGCTATGTCGAGCACGATTATGCCGGAATGGATGGAGTCTGCCAGCAGGTCTATTCGACCATGTCTCCCTTCGCCTGGAATGAAGTCGAACAGAGATTTGCTGAGCGAGAAGGTGCGAGCCAAGTAGCCGGCGAAGCCGCCGAGCACGGCTTGGTAGACGGCTACATTGTGCCAGTGTTCTCACGTGACGAATGGCTCTCGGCCATCTCGTTTGGCGCCGCGACGGAACTCAGGCTGAGCCCGCGAGAGCGCGGAGCCCTCAACCTTATGGCGGTTTACACTTCCTCGACCATCGAACGACGTCAGCAAAGACAGCCTACACGCGGCAAACTGTCGTCTCGCGAGCGCGAAGTGCTGTTGTGGATATCCGCGGGCAAATCCTGCTGGGATGTATCGGTCATTCTCGGTATCAGCGAGCAGACAGTGCGCTTCCACACCGCCCAGATTCGCACCAAGTTCAACGCTTCCAACACCACCCACGCAGTTGCAAGAGCGCTGCAACAAGGTGAGATCAGCCTTGGTCAACTGGCGGAATCGCTAGGCGACATGCACTAACCTTCAGGACTATCTTTTCGCCAGAACCAAGGGGTGAAAAGATGATTGAAGCTCATGTCGTTAATGCACAGAACAAGCATCTCTATGAACGCGAGTTCGAGGAGTTCCTGCGCCGCCGCCACGACTATTACGCTGTAGCCAATCGCTGGGTTCCAATCAGCGATGACGGACTGGAGCTCGACCCCTTCGACACGCCGGAGTCCACTTATCTGCTCGGCATGCAGGAGGAGCGGGTGGTAACTTCGGCACGACTGATGCCCACGACCATCCCGAACCTCGTCTCCGAAGAGTTTCCCCATATGTGCGAAAGCATAGGCCTGCCCTGCAGTCCCGAATGGGCTGACTGGACCCGGACCTACGTGCTGCCGGAATATCGCGGCGTTGGCGCCACCGGCATTCTGGGCCAGATGTTCTGCGCGGTAATGGAATACTGCCTTGACGAAGGGGTAACCCACACCGGCGGCGTATTGCAGCAGTTCCTGCTCAAGCGCTGGCTTGATCTTGGCTGGAAAGTCATTCCGGCGGGTATGCCCCGCATTCTCTCGGGCGACTGGTGCCTTGTAGCCTATGTCGAAGTAAATGAAACCGCGTTGCGATTAGGACGAAGTCATGCCGGCGTCGACCGGCCGCTGCTTGTCCGCAAAGGCGCGCAATTGCCCTTCATCAATCAGGACAAAACGCCGGCGGTCGAGGCTTTTTTATGAGCGGCAAACCGGCAAGTATCGATCAGACGATCACGTTGTTGAAGATCCAGGGTCTCCTGGCCGGCGCTGCTGAACTCTCGCACAACATCGGCAAGGACCAAGGGGGTGCGGATACGCGTTTCCTCTCCTACCTGATCGAGATGGCACGCATCGAAATTGGGGGCTGTTTCAACCGCGCCGACCTGCCGCATCGCGATTCGGATGTGCGTTCCAACCATGGCCGCATGTAAATTTGGCTGTGCCGACGATTCCACCAGATCATCGGCGCACCCTATGGCGTCGTTCCAGTGCCATCAATTGCGCGGTTTTCACCTTTCCTTAAACCAATCTTGCTAGCTTGCGAGCGTGAGATTCCCGCCCGGGGAAGCATGATGCGTTCTCGCCAGCCATTTCGATCGCTTCCGATCCAGGCATGTTGGAATACCGGTTCCGGCCGCGTTTGCATGTCACCGCCTGCCCTTGACCGGGCGTGCCCGATCCCAGCGCGGCTCAACAACACAATCTGTATGTTCTCGCGTAAGGAGTTCGTCGTGGCTGCTCAGAAATCAGACAAAACCAAAGCCCAGGACAAAAAAGGCGGCATGATGGGTATGCTGTCGAAGGTTTTCGGCGTTGGCGCCATCACGCTCGGCGCGTTGTTTTTCGCAGCCATGTTCGATGTCGGTCAGGCCGGGCTGATCCACACACTCGCCGGTTCCGCCATCGTTCTCGTGCCGCTGTTTGCATTGTTTGCCATTGCGGCGATGTTCATGACGCCAAAATCCGGTGCGGACCTGGAAGAGATGTCGGCACAGGTCGCTGCTCTGACGGACGCCAAATCCAAGATGACTTCACAAATTCTTACCTTGCAGAACCAGATGGATTCGATGGGTGGTCAGGATGTGGAAACCCTGAAGGCGAAAAACAAGGAACTTCAGGAACAGCTTGATGCAATCCATCAGGCCGAACGCGAGAAGATAGACGGCGAATTCGACACCCTGCGCCAACGCAATGAAGAACTGGAAGCCCAGATCAAGAAGTGGGCACTTGAAACCGTTTCAAAAAGCGTTTCCGGCGAGAAACCTTCAGCCGCCAAGGCTGCCTGAGCTGCGGCTCTTTCATCGCGACAACCACAACATTCGTTCCAAAGGTGTTTTCAGCGCCTCCCGCCTCCGGCAAGCCTTGCTGCCGGGGGCGGTTTCATATGGAGCCCCCTCAACCCAACTCGACCACAATGCCGGTCGCAAGCGATCTCGCCGCGGCATCGGCGATAACCTGTGCAGCCAGACCATCTCTGATACCGGGCGACGGCGCTCTACCGCTGGCCAGGCAATCGATGAAGTGCATCATTTCAGCCAGATAGGCTCCGGCATACCGTTCAAGAAAGAAGTGCTGTGCTGGCGCCGAGCGGAACCCCGCTCCATTGGCGATTTCCACATTGTTCTCACGGACATTCTCAGCCCTGATCAATCCCCGCGATCCATGCACTTCGGCGCGCTGGTCATAGCCATAAGTCGCCCGGCGCGAATTGGAGATCTGGCAGATCTTGCCTGACGCCGTGGTCAGCACCGCGACCGCGGTATCGACATCGCCAGCCTCGCCAATTGCCGGATCAACCAGCGCCGAGCCGGTCGCATAGACCCGCACCACATCTTCGCCGAGCAGAAAACGCGCCATGTCGAAATCATGGATCATCATGTCGCGGAACAACCCGCCCGAACTCTTGATATAGGAGACCGGCGGTGGGCTTGGGTCGCGCGACAGAATGGTGACCAGTTCCACATCGCCGATTTCGCCTGCGGCAATGCGGGCATGAACGGCGGCAAAGCCGGGATCAAAGCGACGATTAAAGCCGGTCAGGAATGGCACGCCCGCCGCTTCCACGGTTTTGATGCACTCGCGGATGCGGTCGGCGGACATGTCGACTGGCTTTTCGCAGAATATCGCCTTTCCGGCTTTGGCGCTCGACTGGATCAGATCGAAATGCGTGTCGGTCGGCGTGCCGATGACTACCGCGTCGATATCCGGGCTGGCGATGATCTCATCGGCCGTCATGGCCTTGGCACCAACCCCGGAGGCGAGCGCGTTTGCAGCCTCGACGAAGGCGTCAGCCACCGCCACCACGCGAGCGCCGTCGACCATTTGCAGGCTGCGGGCATGGACGTGACCGATGCGGCCGCAGCCGAGAATTCCGATATTCAGCATGTCTCAGGCTTTCTGTTGCGATGCGCCAAACGCGCGGATGACACTACGGGCAGCTTGCATCACCGGATCGTGGGTTTCCTTCAGGATCGTCACCCGGTCGAAGCGCTCCGGGTCACGATTGACCGCGTCTCGAAGGGCTGCGCCAAAGGCCATCCGGAGCTCGGTGCCTATGTTGAATTTGCAGATGCTGGATCCGATGGCAAGAGCCGTGCGCTGCGCCAGCGGCACGCCGGAGCCGCCATGGATGACCAGCGGCACGGTGGTGACGGCCTCGATCGCCCGAATCCGCGGCTCATCCAGTCCGCCCTGCTTGTCTTGCTGCAGATGCACATTGCCGACCGAGATCGCCATCGCGTCGACGCCGGTCTCGCGGGCAAATCGTGCCGCTTCCTCGGGATCGGTACCGGCCGAATTCTCGCCGCCCGAATAGCCGACAAAACCGATCTCTCCTTCACACGAGATTCCGGCCTTGTGCGCCATTTCGACAATCGCCGCTGTCTCCTCGATGTTCTGCGCGAGCGGCTTGCGGGAGCCGTCAAACATCAGCGAGGTAAAACCGCTGTCCAGCGCTTCCTTGCACTCGTCAAACGTGTAGCCGTGATCGAGATGAGCTACGACCGGCACACTGGCGTTTTCAGCCAGATGACGGAACATCTTGCCAAGCACCGGCAATGGCGTATGCGCCCGGCAGGATGGCCCCGCCTGCAGGATCACCGGCGCGCCCTCGGCCTCGGCAGCGGCCACATAGGCGCGCATTTCCTCCCAGCCCAGGGTGACCAGCCCGGCGACGGCATAGCCATGTTTGAGTGCCGGCTGCAGAACCTCGGCAAGTGTTGCGACACTCATTTGAACTTGGCCACCATGTCCTTGATGCCAGGGATGGTTTCGATCTGGTAGGCGTGGGTCTGCTGGAAATACTGCACAAGAGAGCGCTGGCTCAAACCGCCCAGAATGGTGAAATAGTACATCTCGTAACCCGGCAGGACCGCGCAAGGATGGTAGCCCTTGTCGATACAAATGGTTGAGCCGTCGACGATATGATAGGCGTCGCCGGGCTTGTTGTCCTCACGCTGCAGCATCTGCATGCCCGAGCCATGATTGGGCCGGAAGCGGAAATTGTAGGTTTCGTCGTGACGGGTCTCGTCCGGCAGCCGGTCGGTGTCGTGTTTGTGACTGGGGAACCCCGACCAGCCGCCCTGCCCGACCGTGTAGAGCTCGCTGACCAAGAGCCGCCCGACCTTGCCGTGATGTTTCTGGCCCAGAATGTGTTTGATCTTGCGGTGGGTCTTGGTGTCATCTGATCCGTATTGCACCAGATCGAGGCCGTCAGCGCGGACATCGAACGGCTCCAGCACCTTGTCGTATTTGGCGCCGGCGATGAACACTTCGGTTTCCTCCGAAACACCGACGATGGTCACCTTGGCGCCGACCGGTGCGTAAACGCCCTCCGGCTCGCCATCCCAGACATCAACGCCGCGATTGCCAAGCTCGACAAAAGCCACGCCCTCGACATCGACATCGACCGTGCCGGTGGCAGGCACGATGCAGGTCTCGTAGCCTGGCACCTGATAGGCGAAGGCCTCGCCTTTCTTGAGCTTGACGATATTGAAATAGTTGAGCGGCACGCAGGCGTCATCGACATCGACGATCGGCTTGTTCTGGTTGTTGTAGGGCGCGATATGCATTGTTCTGGTCCTTTCAGGATATGGGGGCTCAGACGTGCGTCGGGCCGGGATGGGAAGTCAGGAACGCTTCAAGTTCGGCATGATCGGGCATCGCCGGGGCGCAGCCCGGGCGCGAGACGACGATTGCAGCGCAGGCCGAGCCGCGCAACACGGCGTCCCTGAGCTCCCGGTTTTCGGAGAGCGCGGCCAGCAGACCGGCCATGAAACTGTCGCCCGCGCCGGTGGGTTTGAGCGCCGCAGCGGGATAGATGCCGGTGTGGAATTCATCCCCGCCGCTCAAGGTGACAGCGCCCTCAGGACCTTTCTTGTAGACCACGATGGACGCACTGGTCCGGGCAAGCTCTCGCGCCTTGTCCAGCCCCTTGTCGATACCGCCGGCCATGAAGCCGAATTCCTCGTCATTGCCGACAATCACATCGGCCATGGCGCCGGCGCGCGACAGCACATCGGCAGCAACTTCAGGTGATGGCCAGGAATAGGGCCGATAGTCAACATCGAAGATGATCGGCAGACCTGCGGCCCGGGCCAACTCAAAAGCCCGGAATGTCGCCGAGCGCGACGGCTCGGCTGCAAACACGGTGCCTGCGGTGATCAGCGCCCCGAAGCTCTTGTAATCCACCGCCTCGACATCGGCGATGTCCATCTGGAAATCGGCGGCATTGTTGCGGTAGATGACGCTTTGATGCTCCTCTATACGGGTTTCATAGACCGCCAGCGAGGTCCGGCATTCGCCCTTAATGGCTCGCACATGGGTTCGGTCGACGCCGTAATGGTCGAGCTGATCGAGGCAGTACCAGCCGACCGCATCATCCGACACACAGGTGACCAGCGCCGCCTTGCAACCGAACTTGCCCAGCCCGGCGGCAATGTTGGCGCTCGAGCCACCCATCGCAACCATCATCGATGTGGCGTCACGGGTGCGGGTTCCGGCGGGATCGGGCGATAGATCCATGCCGACACGTCCGATTACAAGGAAATTGCGCGCCTTGATGCCGTCGAGAACGCTCATGCCCTGCCCTCGGTATTACCGGCGCGCGCGGCATCAAGCACCTCGGGATAGGGATAATTGAGCCCCAGCAATTGCCGCATGTCAGGGCTGGCGCCGTCGATAAAGGTTTGCGGCAAGGCCGCCGGTATGTCCTCCATCGGCTTGACCCATTTGGGCAGATACTGGATCAGGATGGCGCTGCGGTCATGGTCGGCCCTGTTGGGCATGGCGCAGTGCCAGGTGACGCCGTAAAACAGCGCCACGTCACCGGGTTCGCCGGTCATGCGCTCGCATCGATCGTAGAATTTGTCCTCGGCGGTCGGGTAACGCAGCTCTTTCTGGCTTCCCGGCACATAGGCGGTGGCGCCGCTCTCGGCAGTGAACGGGTCCAGAATTACCGAAACCTGGGCGTTCATCGGAAACGAACCGTTGAAGCCGACCGGATGGGTCTCGGGCTTGTGGAAATCCCAGTAGGGGTAATCGACATGCGGCTCCTGCCCCGGCCCGCCCGGAAGAATCCGGTTGGCGGCGATCGAGCCCATGATGAACTCGCTGCCCAGAAACTTGCGCAGGATCTGCATCAGCACCGGATGCGCCGCCATGCGGGAAAACACTTCGCCCTTGGCCAGCAGGTTCCAGACCCGGCGCTGCAGATTGATCTTGCCCTCTTCCGCCGCAGCCCCCTGAAAATGCGTGACCTTCTCGCTGTCATTTTCCGAATGCGCCATGACGATGGCGCGGGCCTCGGCCACTTCCTCGGGAGTGAACAGGCCCGAGATCACCACTGCACCGCCGCCATGCAGCAGCTCTTCAATGACCGTCTCCGGATCGGCCGTCTCGGCGGTGAAGCGCTTCATCTCAAACACCTTTGCGCTGGTTTGAGCGCGAGGATTCCCAGTCTTCGTGCGCTGCCTTGACCTTGGGATTATCGGTCACATGCGGCGTACCGACTTCCCACCAGGTGTGCCCTTCAGTCGTCCAGCCCTCATAGGCGTCAACCTTCATGCAGATCACATGCGTCTTTTGGCTCTCCTTGGCGCGCTTGAACGCCTCGCCCAGCTCGGCCGGGTTGGAAACGGTCTCAGCAATCGCGCCCATCGAGGCAGCATGGGCCTCGAAATCCACCGCGAAGGGCTCAGTCACTGTCGGGCAATCGGCGATCAGATTGTTGAAACTCTCGTTGCCGGTGTTGTTCTGCAGCTTGTTGATGACGGCGAAGCCACCATTGTCCAGCACCAGGATGATCAGCTTCTTGTTGCTCAACACCGAGGAATAGATGTCGGAATTCATCAGCAGATAAGCGCCGTCGCCGACAAACACGATGGTGTCCTTGTCCGGCTCGCGCTCGGATTGGGCGATGCGCGCGCCCCAGCCGCCGGCAATCTCGTAGCCCATGCAGGAGAACCCGAATTCGACATCGACGGTGCCGAGCGACAGGGTGCGCCAGTTGGCGGTGACTTCCGCCGGCAACCCGCCCGCGGCGGTGACCACCCGGTCGCGCGGATCGCACAGCGCGTTGACCACGCCGATGGCCTGGGCATAGGAATTGAGCCTATTGCCATGTGCCACATTGCCCGCGACGTAAGCCGTCCATTCCTTGCGCATGTCCTGAGCCGACTTCGTCCACTCCGCCGGGGCCGAATAACCATTCAGCGCCGCACCCAGCGCCACGATCCCGAGCTTCGCATCGCCCACGACCGGCAGCGACAGATGCTTGGCAGCGTCGTGCCGGGCGGCATTGAGCGAGATGATACGGGCAGATTTGTCGAACGCGGTCCAGGATCCGGTGGTGAAATCCTGCAGCCGCGTTCCGATAGCGAGGATCACGTCGGCTTGTTCGGCGATGGTATTGGCGCTGTCCGAGCCGGTGACGCCGACCGGGCCGATGTTGAGCGGGTGGTCATCCAAAAGATTGGCCCGCCCGGCGATGGTTTCAATGACCGGAATCTGATGCGCTTCGGCGAAAGCGGTCAGTTCAGCCGTGGCACGGGAATATTGTACGCCGCCTCCGGCGATGATCACCGGGCGCTTGGCGCCCTTGATGAGCGCTGCCGCATCCTCGATCTCGCGAGCGTCGGGCGCCTGACGGCGGATGCGATGCACCTTTTTGGCAAACATCTCCACCGGATAATCAAAGGCCCAGCCCTGCACATCCTGCGGCAGGCCCAGAAACGCCGGACCGCAATCGGCCGGATCAAGCATGGTGGCAATCGCTGCGGGAAGCGACTGGATGATCTGCGCCGGATGGGTTATCCGGTCCCAGAACCGGGTGACCGCCTTGAAGGCGTCATTCACGCCGAGCGTCGGGTTGCCGTAATGCTCGAGCTGCTGCAGCACCGGATCAGGCAGCCGGGTGATGAAGATGTCACCGCACAGCATCAGCATCGGCAGCCGGTTGGCGTGCGCCAACGCCGCCGATGTCAGCAGATTGGCCGTCCCCGGCCCTGCCGAGGCAGTGCAGAACATGAAGCGTTGTCTGAGCCACTGCTTGGAATAGGCCGCGGCGGCAAACCCCATGCTCTGCTCGTTCTGGCCGCGGTAAAGCGGCAGAACGTCGCGATGGTCATAAAGCGCCTCGCCCAGACAGGTAACGTTGCCATGGCCGAAAATCCCGAAGCCACCGCCGCACAGCCGCATCTCCTCGCCATCAATCTCGATGAACTGGCTGGCCAGATAGCGGATAATCGCTTGAGCTGTTGTCAGGCGTACAGTGTCCTCAGTCATGCGCGCCGAGACCTCCCTCTTGGCAGGCATCAACAGGCGGTTTGTACCTGACCCGAAAATGCCGCTTGCGAAACTTAGATTCCGAAGATACAAAATTTGCAACCGGTTGCAAACTGAATTTCAATATGGACCCGATTATGCGTGAAATTGGTGTTGGCATTGTGGGTGGAGGCTACATGGGCAAGGCCCATGCGGTAGCCATGGCGAGCGTCGGCGCGGTGTTTGACACGACGCTTCGTCCACGACTTGAAATGGTCTCCGCCGGAACGCTCGAATCCGCCGAACGCTATCGCGCTGCCTACGGCTTCAATCGTGCGGCCTCCGACTGGCAAGAGCTGGTTGCTGATCCGAAGGTCGAAGCCATCATCATCGCCTCACCGCAATCCACCCACCGCGCCATTGCCGAGGCCGCCTTCGCGCTTGGCAAGCCGGTGCTGTGCGAAAAGCCGATGGGCGCCTCGCTCGACGACAGCCGCGCCATGGTGGAAGCGGCGGAGATAAGCGGTGCCGCCAACATGGTCGGCTTCAACTATATCCGCACACCCGCAAGTCAGTTCGCCAGACAACTGATTGCCAATGGCGAGATCGGCGAGATCACCTGGTTTCGTGGCGAGCACACCGAGGATTTTCTGGCCGACCCGCAGACACCGGCCAACTGGCGCACCAGCGGCGAGGCCAACGGCACCATGGGTGATCTGGCCCCGCACATGATCAACGCTGCCCTGGCGCTGGTTGGACCGATCAAATCGCTGATTGCCGAGGTCGAAACGGTTCATGCCACTCGGCCCGGCGGGACGGTCAGCAATGATGATCAAGGCCAGATGATGTGCCGCTTTGAGAACGGCGCCATGGGGCAGATGCATTTCAGCCGCATCGCGACGGGCCGCAAGATGGGCTACGCCTACGAGATTACCGGCACCAAGGGCGCGCTCCGCTTTGATCAGGAAGACCAGAACGCGCTGTGGCTCTACAAGATGGATGAACCGGAAGAGTTGCGCGGGTTTCGCAAGATCCTCACCGGCCCGGCGCATCCCGACTACCTGCCATTCTGCCAGGGCCCCGGCCACGGCACCGGTTATCAGGATCAGATCGTCATCGAAGCGCGGGATTTCCTCAGCGCCATAGAGACCGGCAAGCCGGTGTGGCCGACATTCCGCGACGGGCTTGCGGTCAACGAAATCGTGGCGGCGGCATTTGCCTCGTCACAGAGCAAATCATGGCAGACACTCGACGGAGACGAGTAAGCGGAGGGGAATGAAACATGACGATACAGATAGGCAACGCCCCCTGCTCATGGGGCGTGGAGTTTCCGGACGACCCGCGCAACCCGGCATGGCAGACCGTGCTGCAGCAATGCGCCGAAGCCGGTTACAAGGGCATTGAACTCGGTCCCGTCGGGTTCATGCCGGAGGATCCGGCGATTCTTGCCGAGGCTCTGGCCGAAAACGGACTGGAACTGATCGGCGGCGTGGTGTTCCGCGCTTTTCATGATGCCAGCCAGTGGGAAAATGTAATGGATGGCGCAGTGCGCACCTGCAAGGCGCTGGTGGCGCACGGTGCCAAACATCTGGTGCTGATCGATTCGATCTCGCCGCGCCGCGCGCCCACGGCCGGGCGCGCCAGCGAGGCCGAACAGATGGACCTGACCGAATGGTCGGCCTTTCGCGATCGCATCGCCACCGTGGCGAAGCTCGGCGCGGAAGAGTACGGCCTGACCGTCGGCATCCACGCCCATGCGGCGGGTTTTATCGATTTCGAACCTGAGCTCGAACGGCTGCTTGATGAAGTGGATGAGAAAATTCTCAAAATCTGCTTCGACACCGGCCATCATTCCTATGCCGGATTTGATCCCGTGGCCTTCATGAAGCGCCATATCGGCCGCATTTCCTACATGCATTTCAAGGACATCAATCCAAAGGTGAAAGCGGCGGCAATCGCCAATCGCACCGGTTTTTACGATGCCTGTGGTCAGGGAATTTTCTGCAATCTCGGCGATGGCGATGTGGATTTTCCGGCCGTTCGGCAGATCCTGCTCGACGCAGGCTTTGAGGGCTGGTGCACGGTGGAGCAGGATTGCGATCCGCTGCTCGACCCCGATCCGGTCGGCGATGCCCGCGCCAACCGCACCTATCTGCAATCCATCGGATTTTGAGTGAGGACCCTGCTATGACAAAGCTCAAATGGGGAATGATCGGCGGCGGTGAAGGCAGCCAGATCGGTCCGGCGCACCGGCTCGGCGCCGGACTTGATGGCGAGTTCGAATTTGCAGCCGGCGCACTCGACCACCGCCCCGATGCGGGCCGCGATTATGGCCAGCGACTGGGGCTTGCGCCCGACCGCGCCTATGGCGACTGGCGCGAGATGCTTGGGGGCGAGAAGAACCGCGACGACCGCATCGATCTGGTCACCATCGCCACGCCCAACGCCACCCACTACGAAATCACCAAGGCCTATCTCGAAGCAGGCTTTCACGTGCTCTGTGAAAAGCCGATGACCATGACGGTGGAACAGGGCGAAGACATTGTCCGAACCGCAATGGACACGGCCAGGATCTGCGCCGTCAATTACGGCTACACCGGCTATTCGCTGGTCCGTCACATGAAGGCGATGGTGGCGCGCGGCGATCTGGGCAAGATCCGGCTGGTCAAGGCCGAGTTCGCCCACGGCCACCATGCCGATGCCGCCGACGCCGACAATCCGCGGGTGCGCTGGCGCTATGATCCGGCCCAGGCCGGGGTCTCGGCGCAGTTTGCCGATTGCGGCATTCACGCGCTGCACATGGCGAGCTTTGTCACCGGCCAGGAAGTTACAAAACTCTCCGCCGACACGGTGTCCTGCATAGCAAGCCGCGAGCTCGAAGACGACGCCATGGTCAATTTCCGCATGGACGGCGGAACCGTGGGGCGGCTGTGGACCTCATCCATCGCCATCGGCCGCCAGCACGGACTGACGCTGCAGGTGTTTGGCGAAAAAGGCGGGCTCAGATGGGCTCAGGAACAGCCCAACCAGCTTTACTGGATGCCGCTTGGCGGGCGGCTGCAGACCATCGAGCGCGGCGAAGCAAATCTCTCACCGGAGGCCGACCGCACCACCCGCGTCACCATCGGCCACGCCGAGGGCATGCCGCTGGCGTTTGCCAACATCTACAAGGATCTCGCCGAGGCGATCCGAGCGGAGAAAGACGGCCGATCGATGGACCCCGCTGCCAATCTCTACCCCCGCGCCGAGGACGGATTGCGCTCGATGGCGTCGGTGTTCGCGGTGGCGGAATCGGGCAAGGCGGACGGCATATGGGTGGACGCCCGTCCGCCGATGTTTAGGTAAGAGATTGCAGTATAGGCCGCGCTCGATGAAGTTGCGGCGGGAAAGTTTTGCGCTACCCGGGCATCGAAAATGTGAACCGCGTGGAGCCGTCACCAGAAGCAACCGTAAGCGCGCCCCCATGCGCGCGCGCAATCTCGGCAGCGATGAAGAGGCCCAGTCCCAACCCCTTGGCGTCCGGCGTCTCACCGCGCTGGAACGGCTGGAACAGCCGTTCCAGCGCAGTTTGGGGTATGGGCGCGCCGCCGTTTTGAACTGTCAGCACGAACGTGTTGTCGTCGCAGGCGGCTTCAACCACAACGGGATGGTCTTCCGAGCCATGGGTGAGAGCGTTGCCGAGAAGGTTGGAAACCAATTGCCCTAAGCGCACGTGATCGACCCCGACATTTCGGCTGAGGTCGAAAACCGTTTCAATCGCGCGATCGGGGTGAGCCATACGAAACTCTTCAACCACATGGGTCAGCGTCTCGGCGACAGCCCGGTTGTTGTCGAAATCAAGTGGGATTCCGCCACCCATCCGTGCCCGAGCGAAGTCCATCACGTCGTCAACGAGTTTCGCCATTCGGCTGATGCTGTCTTTCATCAGCCCAAGCAATTGCGGTGAGCGATCCGTCCAGCCATCACGAAGCATCTTGTCGACGCCCGCATTGACGCTGGCAATCGGATTGCGCAGATCATGGCCGAGGATAGCAATGAACTGCTCCCGCAACTCCGCGGTTTCCCGTTCATCCCGCAGCTGTCTTGTCGCGTCGTCAAGTTGATCACTGGCATCAAGGTGCCAGGCGATCAGCTCGGCAAACAACTTGAATGTGCCGATCATCTGCGGATTGTTGACTTTAGCAGTCCCGGTGTGGATCGCACAAAGCGTGCCGAAGAAGCGATCGCCAGGCAGCATAATCGGTACGGATATATAGCTCTGCAGCCCATAAATCCGCGGTGTGTGATGGGCGCAATAGGTCTGATCTGCGGCAACATCATCGATCGCGATAGCCTCTCGGTGTTGCCGGATTTCGTGGCACAAAGTGGTCTCGACTTCGAGTTCGCCGCCCGGCGCCAGGCCGAAATTCACATTGTCTAGAACCTGGCAGGCGATCCATCGTTCATCGGTAACGCGTGCGACAGCCGCAAACCCCATGCCGGTCAGCCGGCACACGACATCGAGGATGCGGGGAACAGCTCCAATCCGCTGGACTGCATCTATATCCCGTTGGTAATCAATACTCACGCCGCTACGCCTGCTACAAGATTTTCGGAAATTTATGCGTTAATTCGCAATACACCAAGCATGTCATTTCCATCATATTGAAGCAACTCTGCGAAATCTAATACAAGTCAGGCCCATGGGTTACATCCCGACCAAGCTGCAGCCCGTGGGACTGACTGGCGATCGGGTGCCGCGTTGGGCAATTGAAAGGCTTTTGCGCGACCAAACCATGCGCCAGTTTGCACCTCTGCAGCATCCCCCATACCCGGCCTTGCGCAGGGCCTTCACTGAACTCAAAGTCTGCGGTTCCTTGCTAAGCTTGGCTACACCCCAATGAACGATTGCATAGCTCAAGGTAGGCTTTAGCTACGAACGGCATCAGATCGCTGACTGCCGGTTCCATTCAACTCCGGTGCAAGGGATTTTCTCCGTTCATGACTTTTAGCAGAAACGCACCTGATCCAGTGATTACAATAAACCCCAGCAGCGCTTCCAACGCAGTCAGAAATCGGAGATGTCCAGTTGGCAGCAGGTCTCCCCGTCCCAATGTCGTCAAGTTCACCAGAGAAAAGTAGAACCTGTCCATGAAGTCCGGTGCTGGTGCTTCGATGCTTGTGGGTGAAAGAATGCCAAGGCCAAGCTTGAATTCCGCAACATGAAACGCAGCAGCAAAGACCAAAGCGGTAATCAAGTGTGCAACGATGATTATCACCATCGACAACCCGAAACTGCGCAAAGCGTGTTGCGAGGGGTCGACAACCATCGCCGACTTTCGAAGTGCCAGGAAATGAAAAAACGCCCCCGCAAAAACGAGGGCGCTGCCAATTACAATCGCGATCAACATACCATTTTTCCTTACGTCTTGCGGCTCTGACGCCTCAGAGCATTGGCACATTATTTAAAGCGGCAGGTATCAGGCCGCTGAAAACTGTTCGCATCAGCTTATCAAACTACAATTGCGATCATCCAAATGCCCATCCCGACCATGACCAAGTTCTCGGTCAGAGAAATAAAGCCAAGTGGTACGTTGGAGCCGCCGCCGACGCAGGCACATTTCAGCTCCCGCTTTTCGATGTAGACGGCCTTGATGACGCTGATGGCACCAATTGCCCCGATGAACAGACCAACCGGGGCCACAAGCCAGACCAGCGTGCTTCCAGTGCCGATCAGAGCCATCATTCCGATACCTGTGAAAAGCTCAAGAAACGGGTAAGCGTAGCCGTACGGGACGTATCGCTGAGCCAAAAGATCATAGCCGAGAAAACCGCTTACGAACCCTCCGACATCCTGTAATTTTTGCATTGCCAAAGCGACCATCGACGTTGCGAAAAACCACTTGAGCCAGGTCAGGACTGAAAAATCCTCATAGAGGTTCAGGACAATCGCCAATGCCATCAACGCAGTTGACGCAAAGATCGCAATCACAGGAGCATAGGTGGTGTCGTCTTTGCCAAGAACACGATGCCCGAAGTGTTTTTTCAGGTCGGTGTAACCACCAATTTGTTCTCCGTTGATATAAGCAGTCGGCGTGGTTTCAACACCGTGGGCTTTTTTGAATGCATCAACCTCTTCACGGGTGGTGAGCAGGTTGTCGTCGACCTTGTAGCCCTTGCGCTCCAAAATCGACTTTGATTTCAGGCCATAGGGACACAGGTGCCCCGGCATGACCATCCTGTAAAGCGAAGCCCGTTTTTCGCTGCCTTCGCTTTTGGAACGGGCCAGTTCCGGCCCATCGAATGAGTCCGTTGTCGTCATCAGATCGGCTCCCTTGCAAGCGGTTTTACTCGGATGGCTTGTTGCGCGGCGTGCCCGCAGGTGCATCACCATTGGCCTCGATGTCCGCGATATACATTTTCATTTCGGCAATCTCGCTGAGCTGCGCCTCGATGATTGCATTGGCGAGTTCTTGCACCCGTGGGTCCGAAAAATTTGCCCTCTTACTGACGAGAATTGCGATTGAGTGGTGAGGGATCATCGCCTTCATCCAAGCCTCGTCACCAACGGTCGCTTGTGTACGCACCAGCGTGACACCGGCAACAAAGGCGATCGCAGCACCTGTGAATATTCCGATGTTCATTTTCCTGTTGGAATACATACCCAGCATGAAAGCCAGCATGATGATCGCCATCATACCGCCCATATACAGTGCCATCCACATCCGTGTTTGTGAAAAGAACACATGATCAATCGCATAGGTGTTGAGATACATCAGACCATACATGACAACCGTTGACGTGATGATCATGGCGAAAAATGTGCCATACCCTTTGCCATTGTGTCCGTCAGCGCTATTTTGATGATTGCTGTGAGATTTCATTTTACATCACTCCCTTTCAACGACTTTGAGTCAATGAATTATACCCGTATGGGGTATCCAACATACAAACTGGGATAAAGTTCCAACCTCATGCGGAGAAAATGATCTGTGAAAAAGAATGGGCAAAAGGCGCTGGATCGGCTGTCCCGAATAGAAGGCCAAGTCAGGGGTGTCGCCGGAATGGTGAAAGCAGATCGCTATTGCATGGATATATTGGCGCAAACCGCTGCGATCCGATCCGCCATCCTGGCCGTTGACAAGCTGATTTTGGAACACCACGCCGAACAATGTGTCGAGACGGCGATTAAGAGTGGCGACCCGGTCGAGCAGCGGGAAAAGTTCAACGAACTGATCCAGCTCCTGCAAAAAGCGTCACGATAAAAGCTTCAGGACATCGTTCAGTTTCTATTTTGCGAGTGAGCAGGTAATGACTTCGATCGCATCTGCTTACCGACGCGGCTACCGTTTAAATCAGCCAAACCGACTGACAACTGCAAACTGCCCCAGTGCGGATCTACTACATTGCTCAATTGATCGCCCCCCCCTCACCCCGCATACCCTGCCTTGCGCAGGCCATCCATGATGTGGGCGTGGTCGTCGGCGGGGACATTCCACTTGTTCATCTCACCGGTCGGGGAGACGCCCGGTTTGACCTGTTTCATCACTGCCAGTGACCCGGGCGCATCCTTTCGTTCGAGCTGACCCAGAGCAGCGGCGTTGAGCATGTGCGACCAATAAAAATCCGGCATGCTGATACGCTGCATATCGACCAGCGTTTCTTCGTACTGGCGCGCCCGGTAGTGCAGCAGCGCGTAGCTGAAATGGTACCAGCCCGGATGAAGCGGATTGAGCTCTTGGGCGCGGCGAGACAGTGCTATGCCGCGCTCGAAATCGCCCATGAAGGAGAGATAATGTCCAACTTCGGCGAGAATTTCGGGATCGGTCGGATTGAGATCCAGAGCGCGCGCAGCCTCTGCCTCGAACTTGCCGATATCCTTGCGGAAGAAATGCACGATCGCCAGCCAGCAATGGGCATAGGCACTTTGTGGATCAAGCTGGGTGGCCTTCAGCGCCATGGCAAGCGCCCGCCCGATCGGGTCGGGGCGCGGATTGGCATCAAACCGGTGCTCGGCCAGATAGACATTGGCCAGCAGCGCATGGGCCTCCGCATAGGTCGGATCAAGCCCGATGGCCTTTTCCAGAAGATCGCGCGCCTCGGCATGCATCGCCTCGTCCAGCGTCGCGGTGTAACGGCGCGCATGTAGAAGGCAATCATAAGCGTCGAGTTCGGATGGGCTCTTCTTGAGCGCGCGCGACAAGGCGGTATTTTGCAACTTCACCCCAAGAGAGGCGGCGATCATGTGGGTGACCGCGTCCTGGACAGCGAAAATATCGCCCATCGGCCGGTCATAGCGATCGGCCCATATCGACACCCCGGTGGCGGCTTCGATCAGTTGCACAGCAACACGCAGCCGGTCACCTTCGCGGCGGACGCTGCCATCGACAATATACTCGGCACCGAGACGTTCGGCGATGTCGACGAGCGGTACGTCGCGCGTCTTGAAGTGGAACGAGGAGCCGCTGGCAATCACCCTGAGCTCGCTGAAATGGGTCAGATTGGAGATGATGTCCTCAGTCAGGCCATCGCAGAAATATTCATCCAACCCGGCGCTGGCAATCTTGAACGGCAGCACCGCCAGAACCGGCATCAATGTTTTGGGGTGGGTATCGAGCCGCAGGGCCGGCACCGGCTCAATGCTGGCAATGTCCGGCTGTAGCACGAGGTCTGGCAGGGCGCCCTCGCCTGCAGTTTCCGGGATCGTGTCTTCGCCCTCGACAGTGACGTCGGCCACGAACCGGAAGCCCCGGCGCGAGATGGTACGGATCACATCCTGCGCCTCGCCGCTGTCGCCAACAGCGCGGCGCACGGCAAAGATCCGGCTGCTCAGCGTGGTATCGGAGACTGCGCGACCATCCCAGACGGCTGCAATCAACTCGTCCCGCGACACGATCTGGTCGCGATGACACACCAGATGCAGCAGCACATTGAAGACCTGGGGTTCGATGGAAACAGGATTGCCGTGCTGGCGCAGCTCATAGATCGACGGATCAATGGTGAAGGCGCCAAACCGGTAAATCATTCAGTGCCCATCTATTCATGACCAAAAATCATAGAAATCTCATGGTATTCCCAATCCCTCCGTCAAGCAACGCGTGACGCGTCCTCCTAGGCTTCCCTACAGAAGTCAAACCAAAGGGAGAATGCGATGACCTGGTCACTCAAGGGAACCTACTTCGAAAGCTGCAATTGCGACAGCGCCTGCCCCTGCTTGTTCCTCAGCCCGCCGACCGAAGGCGAATGCACAGCACTGGTTGGTTGGCATATCGAGGACGGCAATGATGAGAGCATCTCGCTCTCGGGCCTCAATGTGGCGCTCGCCGTGCATTCGCCCGGCCACATGGCCACCACACAGTGGAATGTCGCGGTCTATGTTGACGAGCGCGCCAGCGAAGAACAGAACGCCAGCCTGATGAAGATCTTCGGTGGCCAGGGCGGCGGCCATCCGGCGCGGCTTGCCACTCATATCGGCCAGATTGTCGGCGTTCGCTCGGTGCCGATCAACTTTACCGTCAGCAACGGGAAATACGGACTCAGTATCCCGAAAATCGCTGATGTCGAGATCGAAGCCATAACCGGCCAGGGCGACGGCCCGGTCACCATCACCGGTCACCCGCTGTGCATCGCGCCGGGCTTTACCGCGACTGTGGCCAGGTCGAGCAAGAACGTCTTTTCCGATCACGGCATGGAATGGGGCCTGACCGACAAGACCGGCGTCTTCTCGCCCTTCGCCTACCAGAGCGAACAGTGATGGGCAGCAGCATACTCATGGGCCGTGCGGACCTGCATCTCAGCCCCGCGCGGCTCGCCGGTCTCCTGGGCGGTCCGGTGGCACTGGCGCTGGTGAGCTGGGTCTATCTGGGAATGATGATTGGCGACATGTCGATCATCCCCGGCATGGCTCAGATGATGATGCCCGGCCAGATGTTCAGTCACGCGCCGCTGTTTGGCCTGTTCCTTATGTGGGCTGTGATGATGGCGGCGATGATGTTGCCGACTGCGGCGCCGATGATCACCGCCTATGCCCGGATGCAGGCGGGGGACCGGAAACGCGGCGCCGGCTTTATACCCGTCTTCATGTTCTCGGGCGGCTATGTGCTGGCCTGGGCCGCATTCAGTCTCGCCGCAGCGCTGTTGCAGGCTGGGCTGACGCATCTGGCGCTGATGTCATCAATGATGATGAACGCCGGGCCCGGGCCGCTGGCAGGCGGAATTCTCATCATGGCCGGGCTCTACCAGTTCACGCCGCTCAAACAGGCCTGCCTCAGCCTGTGCCGCACGCCGCTCAGCTTCCTGATGACCGAATGGCGCGACGGCGCCCTTGGGGCGCTTCAGATGGGCTGGCGTCACGGCCTGTTCTGCATCGGCTGCTGCTGGGCGTTGATGGGACTGCTGTTTGTCGGCGGGGTCATGAACACCGGCTGGATCATCGCGATTACGCTCTACGTCCTGATCGAGAAGACCGTGCCGGGCAGCGAATGGCTGACGAAACTGACCGGTCTTGGCATGATCGGCGCCGGGGGGTGGCTGATGACCTGATAAGGCTTTCCGCCGCAACGGCACCCGGCGAAGTGAAACAAGCGCGCGGGAGACATCTCCTGCACTTTGATGATCGCGATGAAAGGCCCGCGCCGGAAGACGCGGGCCTTGTTGATTGTTCAGGATTGGGAGGACAATCCGGCAGTCAGCCCGACTTTTTCATCTGCTTGGGTGCGCCGTTGGTCATGTCGGTGCCGGTGTAGCTCAGTCCTGCTTCCTTCCAGGCGCCGAAGCCGCCTTCCATGTGGGCGACGCGGTCGTTCCCGGCTTCGAGGAATTTCTCGGACACCTTCTTCGACCGCGCTCCGGATCCGCAATGAAAGACGATGCGCTTGTCGGTTTGTCCCGGCATGTGCGTCGGCTGGAAGGCATGCATCGGCGCCAGTAAAGCGCCTTCGATGCGCTCGAAACTGTACTCCTGCGGTGTACGCACGTCGATCAGCACGATCTCGTCACGGGAGAAAGCATCGGCGACTTCCTGTACCGTCCAGGTTTCAAGGATCCCATTGGCAAGGTTTTCGGTTTTCATGAAGTCTCTTTCTCAAAACGGTTCAAGGGAATTTTCAGATAGCTTTCGCCATCGCTTTCAGGCTTGGGCGCACGCCCTGCCCGGAGATTCATCTGCAGCACATGCAGCATACGATCTGGCAGCGCCAAGGTGCGGTCGCGCTTCTCCCGCAGCTTTACGAAGTCGTCTTTCGTTACATCGCCGGAAAGATGTTTGTTTTCGCGCCGCTGTTGGCTGACGGTCGATTCCCAGGCAGGGTCCTCCCGCTCGTCGGTGCCATAGTCGTGGCCGACGAACAGCCGCGTGCCATCACCAAGAGACAGAATGCGCTGCAGGCTGTCGTAGAGTTCGGCGGCCGATCCACCCGGAAAATCCGCTCTCGACGTACCCACGTCAGGCTGCATGAACGTGTCGTTGACGAAAGCCGCGTCGGAACCCACGACATAGGTAATTGACCCGAGCGTGTGGCCCGGCGTCAGCATAACCCGGACCGGCAGCGATCCTATTTCGAACGTGTCCCCGTCGGCGAACAACTGGTCGAAATCCCGCTCGGCGTTGAATGCATCGGGCAGATGATAGAGATTGCGCCAGAGGCCGGAGATTTCGATGATCTTCTCGCCAATAGCATTCGGAACTCCCAGCCTTTGCTTGAGCCACGAAGACGCCATCAGGTGGTCGGCATGCGGGTGAGTATCAAGGATGCGGACGATATCGATGTTTTCGGCATCGGCGAACCGTAAAATCTCTTCCACGCCTGTCGAGTCCGTAGCGGCTTGTGCAGGGTCGAAACCCATGACCGCATCGATCAGGGCACCCTTGCCGGTGTCCGGGTCGGAAACCAGATACTGGATGCTCCCGGTGTCCTCATCATAAAACCCGGTTACCCTTGCTGATCCGGTGCCGGCTGAACTGCTCGTCTTGTGCAAGATCATGTTGCCTCCTTTCACATATTGTTTTCCAAATGTTTCGGGCCAGAGAAAGTTCCACTTTTTCCTAAACCATTGTGGTCAATTGTGCTGTTGATCACTCCTGATGGTGGTGATGGACATCGCTGGAAGACGGCTCGTCGCCGTCGCCAATTGCCTCGGCTCCGACACAGGCATGGCTTGAAGATTCCATCTCCAGCGTCGTGTGGCTGAGCCCGAAACCTTGCTTCAACACGCCCTTGACTGTTTGCTTGATGGCGTCGGCATCGTTCCAGCGGTCGGCGGCGATAACCAGATGCGCATCCAGTGCGGCCTGGTGCTCCTGCATCTGCCACAGGTGCAGATGATGCGCGCCGCTGACGCCGTCCACCTCCTCGATCGCCTTGAGCACCTTGTCCGCATCGAGTTGCGGCGGACTGCCGAGCATCAGGATTCGGATGACGCCGCCGATTTCGGAGGCCGAGATCCAGAGGATGTATCCGGCGATCAACAGCGTCACCAGCGGGTCGATCCACTGCCAGCCGAAAAGAATGATCAGGCTGCCCGCGACAATCACCGCAATCGAGCCGAGTGCATCGGCGACATTGTGCACAAAAGCAGCGCGAATATTGATACTGTCCTTGGACAGCGAATAGGTCAGAGCCGCCGTCGCCATGTCGACGACGAGCGCAACGCCGGCGATGATCACCACCAGCCAGCCATCGACACCTGCAGGCGTGATAAACCGCATAACCGCCTCGTAGATCAGGTAGAGACCGATGACGATCAGCGTGGTGTAGTTGATCAGCGCCGCCACCACCTCGGCCCGGCCATAGCCGAAGGTCATGGAGGCATCCGCGGGCCGCCGGGCAATCTTGCGTGCAAAGAACGCGATGATCAGAGACAGCGCATCGGAAAGATTGTGAATGGCGTCCGCGATCATGGCCAGGCTACCCGACAAGATACCACCAATGATCTGCGCGACGGTCAGGCCGAGATTGACGACAACTGCCCAGAACATCCTCGCATCACCAGCGTCGGGGTTCATGTGATGATGGTGATGGCCTGCCATGTTGTCTCGTCCCTGTGCTTTCAATGTCGGTCGCTTACAGCCTCAATTCCTCCGGCGGTCAGAGGTTCAAGAGAATTGTTCATCTCCTCGATAGCGGAAAGACCGTCCACCGCTCAAGAATTGCAAAGCAAAAGCCCACTTCCTAGATATTCGCCTTAACCGGAAATTCAAAACCCTGTGCGGGTAAGGACGCAACGCGTGAGCCAGTATAACTATCCGACCTATCCGACGCGGCATGGCTACATGTCCGAAAAGGTTCAGAGGGAGTACATCACCTCCGCTGTTGCCCGCAAGCTGCTTCCCGGGGATGCGCACCGAATGGCGCAGATCATCTCGCTGGATGCCTCCAACGACGTCACCAAGCCAATTCAGTTCTGGCAACTGTATTCGGTGGTAGGGCCTGACCGTATCGTCGCGATCGTTTCGGATTTCTATGCACGCGTGTTTGCCGACGAACCATGGTTCACGTCCGTGTTTGCCCGCGTAGGCGGTGCGCAGCATCATATTGCCACGCAAGCTGCTATGTGGATCGACGTCATGGGCGGCGGTCTGGCCTATCACGGAGCGGATTTCCGGCTGACCTTCCACCACACCCACAATGCCATCCAGCTGATGAATGACAAAGGTGCGGAGCGCTGGACCAGGCTGATGCTGGATACGCTAGAGGCGTCGGCGCAGCACATGACACGTGATCCAAGGGTGAGGCCGGCGCTCAACACCTTCCTGACTCACTTCATGGGGAAATACGCCCAAGAGTTTGGTTTTGAAAACAAAAGCCTGTTCGGCGAGTTGAACCCGGCAGTCAGACGAAAACTCAATTTC
This sequence comes from Hoeflea sp., assembly GCA_051251555.1. Taxonomy (GTDB): domain Bacteria; phylum Pseudomonadota; class Alphaproteobacteria; order Rhizobiales; family Rhizobiaceae; genus Hoeflea. Next base: position 496,023 of record JBPOEW010000002.1, on the reverse strand, counting down.
ATGAAAATGACCACCGAGGCAATTGAGGCCCTGACTGAGGATGACCTCCGCGATGCGCTGTCAGAACACGGCGTCGACACGTCGCTGTATCGCGGCAAGGCAGATCTGGTGAACAAGGCACAAATGCTGTGAATTAGGCATCATGCGGTCAATATCTGGAACAGGCAACCCGCAGCAGAGATGCGTCTGTGCCGGTGATCTCAGATATATTTTCGAAACCAGCTTCTTGACCGAGCGCTCTCAGAGCGCATCGCGGCGATGGATTCTGCGTAGGCAAACAGCGCGCTGTCGAGTTGATTTGCTGCAATGACGGCCCTTTTGTCCGCGTCTGATATCGTTACCGGCTTGCCCACATTGACGCGACGTGCACGCGGAATTCTGACCCCCACATAGTCGCTCAACGCCTGAATATCCTTGTGCAAACGATGGTTTGTGCTGACCCATGCAAAATTCTTGAGATTTTCACATGCCAACGCGAAAGCGGACGGACCATTGGATGGCGTGAGGTTGATCCCGGAAATGATCTGGGTCATGTGGTTGTTGAGTTCCGGGTTCCCGGTGGCGACAAGGTCAGCAAGCGAATTTTCGGCAATCTCCCCCGTGTGGTCCCTTTCTGGAGACGCCCGCTTGTAGCCGTACCACGATGTGAGCCGCTCCAGCGGCTCACGCAAGATTGCCGCATAGTTCGGTTGCGCCCCGTAAAAAATGTGGGTGCCCCATGACAGATGACCGCAGACAATCGCATTGTCCTGGAGTTGGCCTGTCTTGCTCATCGGATCACCACCCTCAAATGGCGGGTAGCAATGCACCACCCTGTCACGACAAGCCCTTTCCAGCGAGAGACGTAAACTTGTTCCAGCCGTTTTCGGGATATGCAGAAAGAAAAGTGGACCGGCCACGACCTACTCCTGAGTTCAACAAAACATAGCGGCTGGACTGACTAAGGGATGTGCATCGACTGCAAACCTTGCCTTGGCACGTAAATACACAAGTGCCGGCGGAGATCCAACGTTGTTGTGCCCCCGGAAGACCCATTCTCAATTTTGCATGGCATTTTGAGCCAACCTGTCGCTGAGACCGATATCTGCCATCAACACCATCAGTATTCCAAGATGAGGGGTTTCCTGTCCTTCAGCAATCGTGTGCCACTGCGTCTTCCGGTGCATTTCGGCTTGGCGCTGTGGTTATTGCTGGCAAAACTGTTCATCCAGTGAGCCAGAGTGCCGGACGACGCTCCAACAGGGCATCAGGCAACCGGCCTCAATGTCCCTCGCTCGATCACACGGCACGGGAAAAGCCTTGCTTCCGGATAGCGGTCCGGATTTTCCAGCATCGAAACAATCAGCTCGATGGAGGAATCGATGATCTGGCTGATCGGCTGCCGTATGGTAGTCAGGTTGATGTTTTCCCAACCGGCCATTTCCATATCATTGAGCCCGATCAGGCCGATATCCTGGGGAATCCTGAGCCCGCTCCCGGTGACTGCGCTGAGCGCCCCGATCGACAAGACGTCATCACCGCAGAAATAGGCCTCTGCCGGCCGGTCCTTGAGCAGACGCAACATTTCCGCGCGCCCCGCATTGAAGGAATAGGCCTCAGCAAAAGAGTGCCGGACCGATATCGCCGGATGTCGTTGCAGCTCATCGGTGAATCCGCGGAACCGATCCTGTGTTGAAGTCGCGCTCTCCGGCCCTCCCAGAAACCCCACATTCTGATAGCCGCGACGAACCAGCTCGCGCGCCGCCATCCGTCCACATTCGACATTGTCGATGCCAACCACGTGCACGTCCGGAGAACTCGCATAACGGCCAAAGCTGTTGACCACCGGCACACCGGCGTCGCGGAAGGATTTGGCGAAATCCGGCGGCAGCGTCGAGGACGCCACCACGACGCCATCGACCGAGTATTGCCTCAACATTCGGATCGAATGGGCCGGATCGGTTTCATCCGACAGATTGACCAGCAGCGGCCGCAATCCCCGGTCCTGCAAACCGCGCGTAAAAAGGTCGAACACTTCAAGAAAAATGGGGTTGTGGAAGTTGTTCGATACCAGGCCGATCAGTTTGGTCCGCCCCGTGGTCAGGCTCGAGGCCAGCGCATTGGGACTGTAACCGAGTTCAGTGGCGGCCTTCTCCACTTTCTTGCGCATCTTCAGCGACACCGACGCTCCATCGGTAAAGGTCCGAGACACTGCTGCGCGCGACACCCCTGCCCGTTCCGCGACATCCTTCAGCGTTGGCGGCATTAGTAAGCATCTCCTGTCCATCCGGTTCGGATCGCCAGCATTAGTGCCCAGAAAAGTCTTCAAAAGCAAGAATTTCGGATTCCTTTTTGCAACCGGTTGCAAAATATTTTGATTCATGGTTTCCTGACCATCGAGAGACGGTGGCAGGAGGAATCCCACCGTCCTTTCGAAACTCAACACTCTGGGAGGAGACAAAGATGTCATTGAGCACGAAGTTCGCATTGGCTGTCGCAATGATTGCCGCACCGGTTCTGGGCGCCACCACCGCATCCGCGGATGGCGAACGCTATGTCCTCGTCAGCCATGCGCCTGACAGCGACAGCTGGTGGAACACCGTCAAGAACGGTATTGCGCTGGCCGGCAAGCAGATGAATGTCGAAGTCGAGTATCGCAATCCGCCAACTGGCGACCTCGCCGACATGGCTCGTATCATCGAGCAGGCCGCAGCGTCCGGCCCCAACGGCATCATCACCACACTGGCAGATTACGACGTGCTCTCCGGACCAATCCGTGCCGCCGTCGATTCAGGCGTCGATGTGATCATCATGAATTCCGGCACCCCTGATCAAGCCCGCGAAGTCGGTGCCCTGATGTATGTCGGCCAGCCCGAATATGATGCCGGCCATGCCGCAGGTTTGCGGGCCAAGGGCGATGGAGTTGAAAGCTTCCTTTGCGTCAATCACTACATCTCTTCGCCCTCATCCACCGAGCGCTGCCAAGGCTTTGCCGATGGTCTCGGCATCGAACTGGGCAACCAGATGATCGATGCCGGCCAGGATCCGGCCGAAATCAAGAACCGTGTGCTGGCCTATCTCAACGCCAACCCGGACACCGATGCCGTACTGACGCTCGGACCGACCAGCGCGGATCCGACATTGCAGGCGCTTGATGAAAACGGCATGGCCGGCGACATCTACTTCGGCACCTTCGATCTCGGCGCCAATATTGTAGAGGGCATCAAGGCCGGCACCATCAACTGGGGCATCGACCAGCAGCCGTTCCTGCAGGCCTATCTGCCGGTGGTGGTGATGACCAACTACCACCGCTACGGCGTACTGCCGGGCAACAACATCAACTCCGGCCCCGGCTTTGTCACCGCCAGCGGTCTGGAACTGGTTGAGAAATACGCCGGCGAATACCGGTAGGGTTTCCTCCCGACTGACAGTGGCGTTTCGCGCCACTGTCCTTTTTTTTCAAATTTGCCAATCTGTGTGAGGTCTCATGTCCAATACGGCTGAAATCCCCGCCAGTGACGAGCGGATCAAGCAAACGCCTGCCTGGCGCAAGGCGCTGATCCGACCGGAGCTGGGCGGCATCTGCGGCACGATCATCGTGTTCGTCCTGTTCGCGATCTTCGCTGGCGACAGCGGTATGTTCAACTCGCAAGGCATCCTCAACTGGTCGGTTGTCTCAGCCCAGTTCATGATCATCGCCGTCGGTGCCTGTCTGCTGATGATCGCCGGCGAGTTCGATCTCTCGGTAGGCTCGATGATCGGCTTTGCCGGCATGATGATTGCAATCTTCACCATCACCCTTGGCTGGCCGGTCTGGCAGGCCATCCTGATCACCTTCGCTTTATGCACCGCAATCGGTGCGCTCAATGGCTTCATCGTGGTGCGCACCGGCCTGCCGAGCTTTATCGTCACGCTGGCTTTCCTCTTCATCCTGCGCGGTTTCACTATCTATCTGCCGCAGCTCATCGAGCGCAAAACCATTATCGGCGGCATCGACAAGGCAGCCGAGGGTGACTGGCTGGCAGCCCTGTTCGGCGGCAAGATTCTCAAGAGCCTGTTCACCTGGCTGGGCGACGCCGGCATCATTGCCGTCTTCGAGCGCGGCAACCGGATGGGAGAACCGGTGGTCGACGGCATCCCGATGCTGATTGTCTGGGCGCTGGTACTGGTGGCGTTCGGCCATTTCGTGCTGACCCGGACCAAGTTCGGCAACTGGATCTTCGCCTCTGGTGGTGATGCCCAGGCCGCCCGCTACGTCGGTGTGCCCGTCAACCGCGTCAAGATCCTGATGTTCATGTTCACCGCATTCTGCGCCTGCGTTTTTGCCACATGCCAGGTGATGGAATTCGGCTCCGCTGGTGCCGATCGCGGCCTGCTCAAGGAATTCGAGGCGATCATCGCCGTGGTCATAGGCGGCGCACTGCTCACCGGCGGCTACGGCTCGGTCATCGGTGCTGCACTGGGCGCGCTGATCTTCGGCGTGGTTCAGCAAGGCCTGTTCTTCGCCAATGTCGAAAGCTCGCTGTTCAGGGTGTTCCTCGGCGTCATCTTGCTGTTTGCCGTGGTACTCAACACCTATATCCGGCGCATGATCACGGGGGAGAGATGATATGAACCCGGAACACGCACCCCTTATTGAAATGAAGAATATCGAGAAGCACTTCGGCTCGGTCATCGCGCTCAACGGCGTGTCGCTGGAGATCTATCCGGGCGAATGTCACTGCCTGCTCGGCGACAATGGTGCAGGCAAGTCGACCTTCATCAAGACCATGTCCGGCGTACACAAGCCGACAAAGGGTGAGATCCTGTTCGAAGGCAAGGCGATGCATTTCGACGACCCGCGCGACGCGATCACCGCCGGTATCGCCACGGTCTATCAGGATCTGGCCATGATCCCGCTGATGTCGGTGAGCCGCAACTTCTTCATGGGCAATGAGCCCGAAAAGAAGTTCGGTCCGCTCAAGCTGTTCGACCATGAATATGCCAACCGCGTGACCATGGAAGAAATGCGCACAATGGGCATAAACCTGCGCGGCCCAGAACAGGCCGTCGGCACGCTGTCGGGCGGCGAGCGACAGACCGTGGCGATCGCCCGGGCAGTGCATTTTGGCGCCAAGGTGCTGATTCTCGACGAACCGACTTCGGCGCTTGGCGTGCGCCAGACCGCCAACGTGCTGGCGACCATCGACAAGGTGCGCAAGGACGGTATCGCCGTTGTTTTCATTACCCACAATGTCCGCCACGCAATGGCGGTGGGCGACCGCTTCACCGTGCTCAACCGCGGCCAGACGCTTGGCACAGCCCAGCGTGGTCAGATCACGCCGGACGAATTGCAGGACCTGATGGCCGGTGGACAGGAGATGGTGGCGCTGGAAGGCTCACTCGGCGGCACCGTCTGACGCAACCGCTGCTCATCCACAGACAATCCATGGCGCGGCCTCTGGTCGCGCCACTTGTTTTGGTGACACATTTCCACTTGTCAATTTCGTATCAGGTGCGTTTCGAGTTCCCTATTTTCGGTTGTTCTTCACAATAACACCGCCTGGAGTCTTGGCGCATTCCGGACCTGGCTGCGCTTTTTCACACCCAAACCCGCCGGTTTGTGGCGCGCGGGTGAAAAACTCTGCCCCACGGGCTTGCCATTTGCGCGGCTAGCCAGAATAGTCGGGGCGAAAAAAACGAAAAGTCGAACGGGAGGAAAACCATGACTTTGAAAACAATGCTTTTGAGCACCATCGCCGGCTTCGCCATGACCATGGCGGCACCATTGACCGCATCCGCTGCTGAGTGCGAACGCGGCACACTTGACGAGCGCTATTGCGACGTCAACGGCGACCTGGTTGCTGATACCCCGACCGATGAAGCCGAGCTCATCGATCCAGACACGCTGATCTTTGCATACACGCCTGTGGAAGACCCGGCCGTCTACAAGGAAGCATGGTCCGACTTCCTGACCCATCTCGACAAGATCACAGGCAAGAAGTCCGTATTCTTCCCGGTCCAGTCCAATGCTGCCCAGATTGAAGCCATGCGCTCGGGCCGTTTGCACATTGCAGGCTTCAACACCGGCTCCAACCCGCTGGCAGTCAATTGTGCCGGTTTCAACCCTTTCACCATCATGGCCTCGCTTGACGGTGGTTTCGGCTACGAGATGGAAATCATCACCTATCCGGGCTCCGGCATTGAAAAAGTCGAGGACATCAAGGGCAAGACCATGGCCTTCACGGCCGAGACCTCGAATTCAGGCTTCAAGGCCCCTTCGGCACTGCTGAAGGCGGAATACGGCATGGAATCCGGCCGTGATTTCGAGCCTGCCTTCTCCGGCAAGCACGACAACTCGATCCTCGGCGTTGCCAACAAGGATTATCCGGCAGCCGCCATCGCCAACTCGGTGATGAGCCGCATGATCGAACGTGACGTGATCAAGGCCGAGCAGGTCAAGTCGATCTACAAGTCGCAGACCTTCCCGACCACCGGTTTCGGTGTGGTCTACAACCTCAAGCCCGAGCTTCAAGCCAAGATCAAGGAAGCCTTCTTCACCTTCCCATGGGAAGGCTCGTCGCTGAAGAAGGAATTCGAAAAGTCCAATGAAGGCCAGTTCCTGGAAATGAACTACAAGGACTTCTGGGACGTGGTTCGCAAGATCGACACTGCCAACGGTGTAGAATACACCTGCGGTTGATCCGTTCAGGCTCCGCCGTCTCTCCATGAGCGCGGCGGGGCCTTTTTTCATGCGATTGCGCAGCACCTGACCGCTGCAATTCCCCTGCCGATCACGGAACCCCATGCTGCAACTCAACAAACTGACCAAGACCTATCGCACCGGCGACAAGGCGCTTCAGGACGTCACCCTGTCCATTCCCAAGGGCCAGGTTCTGGCTCTGATCGGGCCATCCGGCGCGGGCAAGTCAACGCTGATCCGCTGCATTAACCGGCTGGTTGAGCCGACGTCGGGGTCAGTCATCCTCGATGGCACCGATGTGACCGCGCTCAGTTCCGGTGGACTGCGCAAGATGCGTCGCAAGATGGGCATGATCTTTCAGGAATACGCACTGGTCGAGCGGCTCACCGTGATGGAGAACGTCCTCTCTGGCCGGCTCGGTTATGTCGGCTTCTGGCGCTCGTTCCTGCGGAAATACCCGCAATCCGATGTCGATGAAGCCTTCCGGCTCCTCGACCGCGTCGGATTGCTGGCGATGGCCGACAAGCGCGCTGATGAGCTCTCCGGCGGCCAGCGCCAGCGTGTCGGCATTGCCCGCGCCCTGATCCAGAACCCGCGGCTGCTTCTGGTTGATGAACCCACCGCCTCGCTCGATCCCAAGACCTCGCGTCAGATCATGCGGCTGATTTGCGAATTGTGCGCCGAGCGCGACCTTGCTGCCGTGATCAACATTCACGATGTGGCGCTGGCGCAGATGTTCGTCGAGCGCATCGTTGGTCTGAAGGCTGGCGAACTGGCCTTTGATGGCAAGCCGACCGAGATGAGCGACGAAGTTCTGACCACGATCTACGGCGAGGAAGACTGGCACGCCACGATCCGCGATGTCGACGATGAGGACACAGACGCCGTGGAGCCGGTGCAATGACCACGGTCACACTCGACGACCGGCTCGGCAGCGCCTGGAAGAAACCGCCTCTTATCTCCAATGATTTCCTGCGCTGGGGCCTGTTCATCGGCGCTCTGGTCTATGTTGTCCTGGCAACTGCCTCGATCGACGTCAACTGGTCGCGCGTTGCCGAAGGCCTAAGCCGTGGCTGGGCATTCGTGACTGCTTTCTTCAATCCCGATTTCGTCTCGCGTGGCAGCGACATCTGGGACGGCATTATCGAGAGCATCATCATCACCATCACCTCGACCGTGGTCGGCATCGCCATTTCGATCCCGATCGGTTTGGGGGCAGCACGCAACATCGCGCCACTGCCTGTCTATCTGGTCTGCCGCGGCATCGTTGCCCTGTCGCGTGCGCTCAACGAGATTATTGTTGCCATCTTGCTGGTAGCCATATTCGGCTTCGGTCCGCTGGCCGGTTTTCTCACCCTGTCGTTTGCGACCATCGGCTTCATGTCAAAGCTGCTCGCCGAAGACATCGAGGAAATGAGCAAGGTGCAGGCGGAAGCCATCCGCGCCACCGGTTCGTCCTGGCTGCAATGGATCAATTACGGCGTCCAGCCGCAGGTGATGCCACGGCTGATCGGACTGTCGATGTACCGCCTCGATATCAACTTCCGCGAATCCGCGGTGCTTGGCCTGGTTGGCGCCGGTGGCATTGGCGCCACCCTCAACACCGCTTTCGACCGCTATGAATTCGACACGGCGGCGGCAATCCTGCTCATCATCATCGTCACCGTCATGGCGCTGGAATATCTTTCCGGCATCATCCGGGCAAAGGTGCAATAATGCCGGTATCAACTGACGCAAAGGGCGCCAAGGTCTGGCAGTTGCGCAACCGCAACCAGACGCTCACCCGCTGGGCCGGCTATCTCGCCGCCGTCGCAATTTTCATGTGGTGCTGGCAGCGCATTTCTGAAGCCACCACCTGGTTCTTCGTCTGGGACGCGCCGCGCATCGCCGCCGACATCGGTTCGCGCGCCTGGCCGCCACGCTGGTCCTATATGGACAATTTGTGGGGCCCCCTGTGGGACACGCTCAACATGGCGACGCTGGGAACCGTGCTGGCCTTGTTCATGGCGGTGCCGATTGCGTTTCTGGCGGCGCGCAACACCACGCCGAGTGCTCTGTTCATACGGCCCGTGGCGCTGTTCATCATTGTCGCCACGCGCTCGATCAACTCGCTGATCTGGGCACTGTTGCTTGTCGCCATTATCGGTCCCGGCGTCTTTGCCGGATTGATGGCCATTGCCTTTCGCTCCATCGGCTTCTGCGCCAAGCTGCTCTACGAGGCTATCGAGGAAATCGATGAAAAACAGGTCGAGGCAATCACCGCGACCGGCGCCAGCCGCTGGCAGGTGATGGCTTACGGTATCGTGCCGCAGATCATGCCGGCCTTCGCCGGGATCAGCGTGTTCCGCTGGGACATCAATATCCGTGAATCCACCGTTCTCGGCCTCGTCGGCGCCGGCGGCATCGGGCTGCAATTGCAATCCTCGCTCAACACGCTGGCTTGGCCGCAAGTGACGCTGATCCTGATTGTCATCCTGTTTGCGGTGATCGTTGGCGAATGGGTGTCTGCCAAGGTTCGCGGAGCAATCATGTGAGCACCGGGTCAGCAATCCTGAAGGGTGCGGATAGCTCCGTTGCCTTCACCGAGTACGAATCCGTCCGCCATCGCTTGCCAGCAGGGCGCGGACCGGCGCAGTTCGCCCGCGCCACCGATCTTGATGCGATTGCCGATCAGTTCGACGTGTTTCTGCTGGATGCCTTTGGCGTGCTCAACATCGGCGAAACAGCAATTCCCGGCGTTGTTGACCGCGTCAACGGATTGCGGGAGCGCGGCAAGCAGGTGCTCGTCGTCACCAATGCAGCGGGCTATCCTTCATCGGTGCTGCATCAGCGCTATCACCGGCTCGGCTACAGCTTCAAGCCGCACGACGTGGTATCGAGCCGCATGGCACTGCTCAAGGGTCTTGGCGACCATGCGCACCGCAAATGGGGCTTGGTGGCGGCGCCGAAATTCGGCCGTGATGAACTTCCCGTCGGGGCAATCTTTCTCGAGGATGACCCGGAAGCCTATTCGCAGGCCGAGGGCTTTCTGATGCTTGGCGCTTCGGCCTGGAGCGAGCCCCGGCAGGCGCTGCTCGAACAGGCGCTCCGCGACAAGCCGCGTGATCTGCTGGTCGGAAATCCCGATCTGGTTGCCCCGGTCGAGTCAGGGTTGTCGCGTGAACCAGGCCATTACGCGCACCGGTTGGCGTCAGCCACCGGGGTGGAGCCGGTGTTTTACGGCAAGCCCTTCCCGGCGATCTTCGATCTGGCGCGTCAAAGGATTCGTCCGGGTACACCGGACCACCGCGTGGTGATGGTTGGAGACACGCTGCACACCGATATTCTCGGTGGCTCCGCCGCCGGCTTCCGCACGGCGCTGATCCAGGGCTATGGCTTCTTCGACGGTGCCGATCCGGAAGGCCCGGTCAAGGCCTGCGGCATCGTGCCGGATTTCATCCTCGACCGCCCCTGACTTGACCCGCCAGCTATGGCACGCAGATCCTCTGCCGCCCTCACCGCGCCTGTGTGACCGTCCCGGCCCCGCCTTGATGCACGTCAAGGCAGCAATCCGCGCGTCATTTTAGACTGTTCCCGTTCAGTCCTGTTTCACCCAGCCTATCGGGAGCGCCTCATGTCGAAAGCCAACAAGAATGTCATCTGGTTTGAAGATCTGTCACGCGGCGATGTCGCTCTGGTCGGCGGCAAGAACTCTTCACTGGGCGAAATGGTGCAGCAACTGGCCAGCAAGGGCATCGACGTGCCGCCTGGCTTCGCCACAACCTCGGATGCGTTCCGAGCTTTCATCAAGGCCAACAATCTCAACCATGTGATCGCCGACGCGATGAGATTGCTCGAAAGCGGCAAGCGAACGCTGGCTCAAACCGGCAAGGCAGTTCGCGCCGCGATTGCTGACGGAGACTGGCCAGAGGATATCCGCGCAGCCATCCTGTCGGCCTACCGCGAACTCTCCGAGCGTACCGGCAACACCGAACTTTCCGTCGCCGTTCGCTCCAGCGCTACCGCTGAGGATCTGCCGGATGCAAGCTTCGCCGGTCAGCAGGAAACCTTCCTCAATGTCCGTGGCGAGGCAGCCCTGCTGTCAACATGCCGCCGTTGCTACGCCTCGCTGTTTACCGACCGGGCGATCACCTACCGCAAGATCCAGGGTTTCGACCACAACCAGGTGGCACTGTCGATCGGCGTACAACTGATGGTGCGATCCGACATCGGCGGTTCCGGCGTGATGTTCTCCATCGACACCGAATCCGGTTTCGACAAGGTGGTGCTGATAAACGCTGCCTGGGGTCTGGGCGAGAACGTCGTTCAGGGCGCTGTCACACCCGATGAATACGAAGTCTTCAAGCCGCTGCTCGGCAACCCCGCCCTCAAGCCGATTGTTGAAAAGACCTGCGGCGCAAAAGAAATCAAGATGATCTACGCCGGCAGCGAGGGCGGTGAGACCAGGAACGTACCGACTTCGAAAGCCGAGCGCGGATCCTATGTGTTGTCTGACGAAGAGATCCTTAATCTCGCCCGCCAGGCAGCCACCATCGAGAAGCACTACGGCCAGGCAATGGACATGGAATGGGCCAAGGATGGCGAGACCGGCAAGCTCTACATCGTTCAGGCACGGCCCGAGACCGTGCAATCGCGCGCCGATGTCACAGCACTCAAGAATTACACCATCAAGAAGACCGGCAAGACACTGATCACCGGCTTGAGTGTTGGCGCAGCCGTCAAGGCCGGCCGGGTCTGCCTGATCGAAAACGTCAAGGACATCGACAGCTTCGTCGACGGCTCGATCCTGGTGACATCGACCACCGACCCTGACTGGGTGCCGATCATGAAGCGCGCCGCAGCCATCGTTACCGACCATGGTGGACGCACCTCGCATGCGGCCATCGTCAGCCGCGAACTTGGTCTGCCGGCCATTGTCGGCACCGGAAACGCCACTCATGTCCTGCACGATGAGCAGGAAGTCACCATCTCCTGCGCCGGTGGCGAGGAAGGCTATGTCTACGAGGGTATTGCCGAATACGAAGTCGAAGACGTGCGGCTTGATCATGTGCCGGAGACCAAGACACGCATCATGCTCAACCTCGCCGATCCATCGGCGGCGTTCCGCTGGTGGCGTCTGCCGTCCGATGGCGTTGGCCTGGCGCGGATGGAATTTGTCGTCAATTCCGCCGTTCAGGTTCACCCGATGGCGCTGGTGCATTTCGACACGCTCAGAGACGAAGAAGCCAAGGCAGAGATTGCCGAGCTGACCCGTCGCTATGACAACAAGAGCGACTATTTCGTCGAAACCCTGGCCCGCGGACTGTCGCGCATCGCCGCGGTTGCCTACCCGAAACCCGTGATCGTGCGGATGAGCGATTTCAAGACCAATGAATATGCCGAACTGCTCGGGGGCCGCGCCTTCGAGCCCAAGGAAGAAAACCCGATGATCGGCTTTCGCGGCGCCTCGCGGTATTACTCCGACAATTACCGCGACGGTTTTGCGCTCGAATGCAAGGCGATCAAGATGCTGCGCGAGGAAATGGGCTTTGACAATGTCGTCGTCATGATCCCGTTCTGCCGCTCCCCTGACGAGGCCGACAAGGTGCTCGCCGTGATGGCGGAGAATGGTCTGGCCCGCGGCGAAAACGGCTTGCAGGTCTATGTCATGGGCGAGATCCCCTCCAATGTCATACGCGCGGCCGAATTCGCCACCCGCTTCGACGGCTTTTCCATTGGGTCCAACGATCTGACCCAGCTGACGCTCGGTGTCGACCGCGATTCAGGCGAACTGGCCGACCTTTTCAGCGAAGCCGACCCGGCGGTAATCTGGATGATCGAGACCCTGATCGAGCGCGCCCATGCAGCCGGCGCCAAGGTCGGGCTGTGTGGCCAGGCGCCTTCGAACAACCCGGCCTTCGCCAAGCTGCTGGTGCAGGCCGGCATCGACACCATCTCCGTGACGCCAGACAGTTTCGTCGCGGTAAAGGAAAACGTCGCGGAGGCGGAAAAATCAGCGAAATAAGTATGCACTCTGGCACCCGACCAGATTGAAACCACCCGGCCTGTTGTGTGATGGTCGGCACCATGTCTGATATTTTGACCATTACGCTCAATCCCGCCTTCGATGTATCGTCATCTGTTGATCAGGTCGTTGCAGGACCGAAACTTCGCTGCGATGAGCCGCGCTACGACCCCGGCGGCGGCGGAGTCAATGTATCGCGCGCAATCAAGCGGCTGGGAGGACAGTCCAGAGCATTTGTTGCGCTCGGCGGCGAGACCGGTGCGGCATTCAAAGCCTTGCTTGATGCCGAGGAGATACCGGTAGAGCGTTTCGAGGTGACGGGCAACACGCGCCAGTCCTTTGCCGTCGTCGAGCGCTCGACCGGGCACCAGTTCCGTTTCCAGTTGCCCTGCCCCGCCTGGTCGGATGAACAAACCGACCGGGCGCTCGATGCACTCAAACCGGATCTCGCCAAAGCCACCATCGTCGTGCTTTCAGGCAGCGTGCCGGCAGGCGTTTCCGCGGATATAGCCACAACCGTCAACCGCATGGCCGTGGACAGCGGGGCGCAACTTGTTCTCGACACTTCAGGCGAGGCTCTGGTTGCCGCCGCAGCCAATGCCGGACCACCGTTTGCTCTTCTCCGGATGGACGGCGCGGAAGCCACAGAGGTCTCGGGCCGAACCTTCACCTCACCATCGCAACTTGCCGATTACGGTGAGGAGCTGATGCGTGCCGGCGCGGCTGAGCGGCTGGTGATGTCGATGGGCGCCAGCGGCACAGTCGGAGTGTCGGCAACCGAGCGGTTCTTCTGCCGCCCGCCGAAGCTGGAGGCACTGAGTGCGGTAGGCGCAGGCGACAGCATGGTCGCCGCCATCGTGGTCGAACTGGCGCATGGAGGCAGCTTCCGCGATGCGGTCCGCCACGGCGTCGCCGCCGCCGGATCAGCCGTACTGACCCCGGCGACCGAACTTTGTTCGAAAGAAACAGCGGACGAGATATTGGGACAGGTTTTGACAGATGAGATCTGAATGCAGTTGGATCGCGGCAGGACCACATGCAAGTGTCTGACGGGCCATGTCGGCCGTCTTTGCCTTCAATCGGAAATCGCGGTAATCACACCTGCATCAAACAGCTCTCTGTGATCTGGATACCACATGCTTGCCGGGGCAGCGGAGTGCATGCGTGAAACAAAACCTTGCTTTACTCCCGCACCGAGAAAAAGCCTCTGGTCTTTCCTCTGCTCGGCCCTGGGGTCGGCGCCCAGCACATCATAATTTGCCTCTATCTTGTATTGATGAAAGCCGAGCTTTGCACCGGATTTCAGCTGCCGTATCAATCCTCCGATAAAAGCCGTGGTACAGGCCGAAGAGCATTCATCGACAACTGAGGTAGAAAGGCCCTTGTCACGAAACAGACGAGCCAGACCCCGGGCCTCATAAATATTTCCGCCCTCGCTCGACAAGATGACCTCCCGGATTCTCGCGTCATTCGTTAGCACTCGGGCAAGACGCTTGGTGATGCCAAGTTCCAGTGTACCGTCGATCAACAGCACGCCATCGGGCTGTGCAATTATCCGGTATTTACTGGCGCGCTCCATTTCCATTTTCTCAGCAAAATTCACATAACCCGGCACATCAATTGTCAGTTGCCAGGCGTTGAGCGCGTAACTGGCCGTCAGCCAGAAAGCGACGAGAACGCCGAGCTGAGCGCCCCAGTGCATGCCGATCGCCCCATGCTGGGCAATATGCGCCTCCCCGGCCCGGATCACGCCGACTGCCTGCCATACGAAGACCACACCGTGCAGGAAAAACGCTGCAACCAGCACCGCTGGCGCCCACTCATGATAATCCTGGTTCCGCGCGGGTTGCGCCATTTCCTGGATTGCGAAGACTGCAACACGCAGGCCCACGAGATTGACCGCAAAGGACCAAACCAATCCCTGCTCTCCGCGCCAGTGGGCAACGATGTAACGTGTCAAGGTGGTAACAATTGACATGCTGGAAGGATATCACAGCATGCGTGATCTCAGTCAGGCAACGGCTGAAAAACTGGCATCACCAGCTGGAACGAGCGCAAGCACCCAGATACAAAGGCTGGCGGGGTTTGGGAGCCGTCAAAACCTGAGCTTTGACGTATATTCCGAAATCACCTCGGCACTTCGCTTCAGGGCCGCGCGTTCGCTCGTGTCGAGTTCCGGCATCAGCGTTGCCACGATACCGTCGCGGCCGATGATGCGCGGCAAGGACAGGGCTATATCCTTCGCGCCCTCAACGTCTTCCGTCACCTGGGAGACGCTGAGCACCGTGCGCTCATCATCCGTGATCGAGCTGACAATGCGCGAAAGCCCGGCCCCGATGCCGTACCAGGTCGCACCCTTGCCTTCGATGATGGTGTAGGCAGCAC
Source organism: Hoeflea sp. (assembly GCA_051251555.1). Lineage (GTDB taxonomy): Bacteria > Pseudomonadota > Alphaproteobacteria > Rhizobiales > Rhizobiaceae > Hoeflea. The sequence continues at coordinate 480,973 of JBPOEW010000002.1, read as the reverse complement.
CGCGCACCTGATCTGCGATCTGGCTGCGCGTGGCTTCATCAAGCGGACGTCCGATCTGCTGGGCAAACGAAACAATGGGCACACTGCCCGCCATGGCGCTCGACCAGACTGGAACCTCGCTGTCGCCATGTTCGCCCAGCACATAGGCATGCACCGAGTTGGGTGCGATCCCCAAATGATCTCCGAGCAGGCTTCTCAGACGGGCAGTGTCGAGGATGGTGCCAGAACCGATCACCCGTTCAGGCGGCAGGCCGGAAATGCGTTGCGCGGCGAATGTCATCACATCCAGCGGGTTTGTGGCAATCAGCAGGATCGCCTCGGGCGCCGCCATCATGACGCCGCCAATAACGGCCTTGAACACCTCAACATTGCGTTCAAGCAACGCCAGCCGGCTTTCACCTGGCTTCTGACTGACACCGGCAGCAATAATCACCACCGCAGCGCCGTAAAGGTCGGCATACTCTCCGGCTCGGATGGCCACAGTCGTGGCAAAAGGCGTGGCGTGGGCAATGTCTTGCGCCTGGGCGCGGGCCAGTGCGGCGTTGTGGTCAACCAGCACGATCTGCGTGCCGACACCCATCAGCGCCATCGCATAGGCGCTCGCGCTCCCTACCATTCCTGTTCCGACGATTCCGATTTTCATCTAAATTCTGCTCCGAAGGTTGATCCGCGCCCCTCGTCTACGCAGACACCCTATTAGCAGAACCGCCCGCCCGGTAATGTGACAAAAGTCAAATCAACGTCCAGTGTTGACTGACAACACAACTGCAAATGAGCCTGAACGCGCCGCGCCCCATAAACGGAGCGCGGCGCTTGATAAATCAGGACGAGCGCGCTGCTTCGGTGGCGTCGATCGCCTTGCGCAAATAATCGTCGCGGTCATAGACATCCGCAAAATACTCGACAGTCCCATTGTCATCCGGCCAGGCTGTAAAATAGGCCACATGTACCGGTATCTTCGACGACAGCTGAACCTGCTTGTTCTGACCACCGGCAATATGGCTGCCTATGTCGCCAACCGAGGTACCCAGAACCTTGGCGGCCATGGCACGCGGATCCTGCAAGCGGATGCAGCCATGACTGAACGCTCTTGTGTCACGCTGGAACAACGATTTCGATGGCGTGTCGTGCATGTAGATGGCATGACTGTTGGGGAACAGGATCTTGAGTTCACCAAGCGCGTTGCCATCGCTTGGCGGTTGGCGAACGCCGATATTACTGCTCCGCCCGACGGTCGACCAGTTGATATTGCTCGAGGACACGCGCTTGCCGCCCGCCGTGACTTCATAACCGAGCCGGTCGAGATACGACGGGTCGGCCCGCAGCTTTGGCACCATTTCATTGAAAATGATCGATTGCGGCACGCCCCAGTACGGGTTGAACTCGACCAGTTCGATCTCGTCATCGAAGAAATTGGTCTGGTTGGATTTCGTTCCAACCACGACCCGCATCGAAAGATCCGATTTGCCCTCATTATAATAGGTCGCGGTGTAGGCCGGCTGGTTGATGAACACCCGCCGCGCGGCCAGGACACCCGGCAACCAGCGTGCCCGCTCCATCGCAAGCCGCACTTTTTCGATCTTGTCCGCATTGGTGATGCCGACCAGCGCCCGACGCGTGGCAGGTCCAACAACGCCGTCAGGCTTGAGACCGGCTTCCTTCTGGAAACCCTTCACCAACGAGACCAGTTCCTGATCATATTCAGGCTTGCCGGCATAGCTTGCAAACAACAGCGCGTTGTCGGTCTTGAGTGCATCGCTGCCCTTCAATTCGATCGCCGCCATCACATTGGCCAGCTCCGGGTTGGTCTGTCCCGGCTTGAGCATGACATTTTCCGCGATCAAGATGCGCGCACCATCATCAAGTTCATGCAAGCGCTTCAATTCAGCCTTCAAGGCTTCAAAATGTGCTCCTTGCGGATTCTGCGCCAGTAGTGCCTCGGCAGGATCAGAAGCCATCGACAGAGCTTCGAGCTGCTTGGCCAGGTCCGGGCTCTTGCGCTTGAAATCATGATAACCGGAGATCCGGTTGGGATCGACCCGACCGCGCGTGGCGTCAAGCATGTAGTTGGCAATTGCGACGGAGAGCTTCATCTCGAAGGCCATCAGCTCTTTCTGACGCTCGGTCCCCTGCGTGACATCAAATGCATCTGCGGGCACATCGACCTTGTAGTCCGCCGCCGACAACCCAACCGTATCCGCAGCCTCGAGCACCTGAACGACACTGCGAGCCCGGTCCGTGATGGAAGTCCCTGCCACCCAGACATAGTCGGGATGGGCGGAATAATAGTCGACAACCGCCTTGGCAGCCTCCGGCAGCGCCCGCACTGACAGGTCCGCCAGCACCGGCCGACCTTCAGCAAAGGGATCGATCCCCAAGGGTGACAGCCCCATATCGTCGATGCCACCGGTGACCATGGGATCGGCGATCTTGTCAAAATCCACCTGAACCAGGGTGTCGGCCTTGTAGCGATGATAGCTCGGACCGCTGATCCGGACCTGCTTCACCGGTGCGGGAGCAGCCACCTTCTTTCGTGGCTGCTGTCGCGCCTGCTGCCGTGCCCGCTGCTCGAGCTTGCGCTGTGCCGGGCTTTTGAACAACGCGTCAAACAAACCCTGCGCCTGAACAGGAGGTGTCGCCGCAACGACGCCGGTAAAGGTTACGGCGACGGCGATCAGCGCCACACCTGCACGTAATTTGATACTCATACCCAGCCCAGAATGTTGTGCGCCAGCCTGTCGGCCCGCGCGTTCAGACGAAATTGTCGATCCCGCATCGAGCCTATCAAATCAGAACCGCAATGGAAAGAATGTCCGGCAATTTCAATCGCCTGAATTGTCACTCTCTCGTGACCCGGCCACAGGCGTCAGGTGCGGCGACAGCCAACGCAAACCCGCCGTGCACGACATAGTCACCTCCGCCGCGCAAGCGCGGGCGCCGTCTCGTACCAGCCCTTCGAGCGGTTAACGACCCGGACCAGCGACAGCATCACTGGCACTTCAATCAGCACGCCGACCACGGTGGCCAGCGCCGCGCCGGAATTGAAACCGAACAGGCTGATTGCCACCGCCACTGCCAGCTCAAAGAAATTGCTGGCTCCAATCAGCGCGGAAGGTCCCGCAATCACATGGCTCTCACCTACCATCCGGTTGGCAAGATAGCCGATACCGAAGATCAGATAGGTCTGGATGATGATCGGCACGGACAACAGGACAATGATCATTGGCTGGGCCAGAATCGCCTGACCCTGGAATGCGAACAGCACAATCAGTGTTGCCAGCAGCGCAAGGATCGACAACGGCTGAAGTTTAGACAGCAAACCCTGAAGCCCGGCTGCGCCTCTTGTCGCCAGAACACGGCTGCGCAAAACCTGTGCGATGATGACCGGCACAACGATATAAAGCGCCACCGAGAGTATAAGGGTTTCCCAAGGCACGGTGATGGCCGAAATTCCCAGCAGAACGGCAACGATCGGGGCAAAGGCAACCACCATCACCAGATCATTGACCGTCACCTGGCTCAAGGTGAACAGGGGATCGCCCTTCGTCAGATTGCTCCAGACGAAAACCATGGCCGTGCAAGGCGCAGCTCCAAGCAGGATCAGACCGGCGATATAACTGCTAATCTGATCTTCTGGTAGAAACGGCTGGAAAAGCCAACCGATGAAGAACCAGGCCATCACCGCCATGGTGAAGGGCTTGATCGCCCAGTTGACGATCAGCGTGACCGAAATGCCGCGCCAGTGCTTGCTCACCTGCCTCAGGGACGCAAAATCGATCTTGACCAGCATCGGAATGATCATCAGCCAGATCAGCACCGCCACCGGCAGATTTACATTGGCGATTTCAGCGGACCCGATCATCTGAAAGAAGGACGGGAACACGTAACCAAGCCCTATGCCGGCGACAATGCACAGTGCGACCCAGAGTGTCAGGTACCGTTCAAATATGGACATGGAATATTCCTGTGAGGTGCAAACCGGCAGCCTGACGCCAAGCTTGAAATGTTCATCGTGTCAGGCAAAGCCCCTCGACACCGACACGTTTCGAAAATCTATAAATCATGATATATTGAAATATTCAAGCTTCCCGAACGGGACATATGCCGCAATTGCATTTGAGCAACCTTCATCCTAAGACCGTGCCACAGTTCCGAGACAGACAAGTGACTGGAAAGGCATTCCTTGGCAAACGATCTATTCCCGCTGGGACCCGACACCACGACCTGGAAAAAACTCACCGACAAATATGTTGGGGTGGAAGAGTTTCGGGGCCAGGAAATCCTCACTGTTGAGGTGGACGGACTGCGCCTGCTGGCGGAGGCGGCGTTTGGTGACATCAACCATCTGCTCCGCCCCGCTCATCTCAGGCAATTGGCGAAAATCCTCGAAGACCCGGAAGCGACAGAAAACGACCGCTTTGTCGCTTTGGACCTGCTCAAGAACGCCAATATCGCCGCAGGCGGTGTGCTGCCTATGTGCCAGGACACCGGCACCGCGATCATCATGGCCAAGAAGGGTCGCAAGGTCTGGACCGAAGGCGGCGACTACAGCGCGCTGGCGGGCGGTGTGCTCGATGCCTATGAGCGTCGCAACCTGCGCTATTCGCAGCTCGCACCGCTGTCGATGTTTGAGGAAAAGAACACCAAGACCAACCTTCCTGCCCAGATCGACATCTACGAAGAAGGCGATGACAGCTACGACTTTCTGTTTGTCGCAAAGGGAGGCGGATCGGCCAACAAGACCTTCCTCTACCAGGGCACACCTTCGCTGCTCACCCACGACCGGATGATCGAGTTCCTGCGTGAAAAAATCCTGACGCTCGGCACTGCCGCCTGCCCGCCTTATCACCTTGCCATTGTCATTGGCGGCACATCGGCGGAGATGAATCTCAAAACGGTCAAGCTGGCGTCAACCAAATATCTCGACGAGCTTCCTACCGAGGGATCAGACTCCGGCCACGCCTTTCGCGATCTCGAGATGGAAGCTGAAATCCACAAGCTTACGCAGCAGATGGGTGTCGGTGCGCAGTTCGGAGGCAAGTATTTCTGTCACGACGTCCGGGTTATCCGCCTGCCCCGCCATGGCGCCTCTTTGCCGATCGGGCTGGGCGTCTCCTGCTCCGCAGACAGGCAAGCCAAGGGCAAGATCACCAAGGATGGTATTTTTCTTGAGCAACTGGAAACGGATCCCTCGACTTACCTTCCGGAAATCGATGAGGAAAAGCTCTCCGAACACGTGGTCAAGATCGATCTCAACCGGCCGATGAGCGAGATCCTTGCAGAACTTTCAAAGCATCCCATCAAGACTCAGCTTTCATTGACCGGCTCGATCATCGTCGCACGTGATCTTGCGCACTCAAAAATTCGCGAGCGTCTGGAGGCCGGGGAGCCGATGCCGGATTACCTCAAGAATCACCCGGTCTATTATGCCGGGCCTGCCAAGACGCCGGAAGGCTACGCCTCTGGCTCGTTTGGCCCCACCACAGCTGGCCGTATGGATTCCTACGTCGACCAGTTCCAGTCCTTCGGCGGCTCGATGGTCATGCTTGCCAAGGGCAACCGCTCCCGCTCGGTGCGGGATGCTTGCGCCACTCATGGCGGATTTTACCTTGGATCCATAGGTGGCCCCGCCGCTCGCCTGGCTCAGGACTGTATTCGCAAAGTTGAAGTCGTCGAATATCCCGAGCTTGGAATGGAGGCTATCTGGCGTATCGAGGTCGAAAACTTTCCGGCTTTCATCGTGATCGATGACAAGGGCAACGACTTCTTCAAGGAGCTTAACCTGGGTTAGAAACCAGCAAGAGTTCAATCATTTTGCATGTACGCGAGGCAACAACTGCGCAGAGGACTGCGGTGCTATTAACATTTCCCCAAGATTTAACCCGTAAGATTAGTGGTTATTAGAGCTATGAAAGCCACGCTGGGGAAGAAAGATGACGGTAGCACCGACCAACAAGGTCCAATCAATGGACACGGCTACCCTGGTGCTAGCCACCATGCGCCGACGTGGCATTTCGGGCCTGCCGCGTAACTACGAGCTGGTTTACGAGGCGTTGAACTCAACAAACTCGACCCTGAGCAAACAGTTCGACGCACTCGGCCGCAATCCGGCGCAGGACGAACTGGACGCGCTGGGAAAGAAAGTCTTTCCCCATCACCATCGCACCGGCTTGGTTGAAGGCGCTCATGACAAGATTTCCGGCGAACTTGACGGCATGTTGCGCCTGCTCAAGCAGGAGCAATCGTCGATGGAGAGTTATTCCAAACTGCTCGGCGAAGCCTACAACCGCATTTCATCGAAGAGCATGGCGAGCTCCGAAATCCTGAACAATGTTATTGGCGTCCTGTCCAATGCTACCGGCGACAACATGGAAAAAGGCAAGGTTGTTGTCGAGCATATGGTCGAGCGCGCCCGCGAGATGGAACAGGTCAAGCTTGAACTCGACGAATACAAGCGCATCGCAAACACCGACCCGCTGACCCGGCTGGCAAACCGCCGTGCCTTCGATGATGTGCTCGCCAACATCTACAATGAACAGCGCAACGCCATGTACTACGCCCTGATCGTGGCAGACATCGATCATTTCAAGAAATTCAATGACACCTATGGCCACCCGGTCGGTGACCGCGTTCTCGGAGTGGTCGCGGCAGTAATGAAAAGCGCGCTTCGCAAGGATGTCTTCATATCACGCACCGGCGGCGAGGAATTTGCCGTGATCCTTCAGGGCACCAGCCTCGAAACCACCATGGAAATTGCCGAACGGCTGCGCATGTCGGTTGAAGCAACGCCATTGAGAAACCAGAAGACAGGCGTCAATTACGGCCCTATTACGCTGTCTTTGGGGATCTGCATGGCCAGTGACGCAGCCAGCGCGGAAGAACTTTACAACAAAGCCGATGTCGCGCTTTATACTGCCAAGCACAGCGGTCGCAACAGATCGCAGCTCTACAAGCCGGAACTGAACCAGGAATTTGAAAAGAACTGGTCCATCTACAAGAGTTGACCTTCGTCGCCTTGATTTTCTTTAGTGGACAACTTCGATTGCACAATGACAGAAACTGGACCGCAAATCGGTCCTCCACCAAACTGGACAGCTTTGTACAAAGCAGTTACCTGTAAGAATTAGGGGTTAACGCCTTGCTTCCTAGCCCCAAAAGTATCCCTGCGTCCCGCCAAATTTTCAACGACAGCCCCGGATCGTGACATGAAACGCCTCATTTCTTCCGCCTTTCTGGCCTTTTGCCTGATGATGCCTGCCGCTGTGAAAGCCCAGCCTGCCGGCCAATCTTCCGCAGAGTCCAAATCCCTAATTCAAATTCTATTTCCGCCTTCGAAAACCTATAACAAGCACCGCCGTTCGGATAAATCTCCGATAAAGCGCAAGGTGATCTCCTTCCAGGAGAACCATCCCAAAGGTACCATCATCATCGACACATCGGATCGCAGGCTTTACCACGTCACCGGCAAGGGCAAGGCGATGGCCTACGGCATCGGCGTTGGCCGTGAGGGCTTTACCTGGCAGGGCAAGAACCGCATCACCCGCAAGGCAGAATGGCCAGGCTGGACACCGCCGCAGGTCATGCGCGATCGGGTCAAGCGCCAGGAAGGCCGCGTGCTGCCAGCCCACATGAAAGGCGGACCGGATAATCCGCTCGGCGCGCGGGCGATGTATATCGGCTCGACAATCTACCGGATTCACGGCACCAATCAGCCTTGGACCATCGGCAAGGCAATGTCTTCAGGGTGCATTCGCATGGCCAATGAAGATGTCGAACACCTCTATGATCAGGTGAATATCGGCACCACGGTTGTTGTCCGCAACTGAGCGCGGCCTATCGATTGATCGAATGAAAAAACCGGCTTCAAAGGCCGGTTTTTTTGTCACTACATGCTGCTCCTTGCCCTATCTGACCACTCCCGGTCACAACTCCGGCTGTCGAAATCCTGGTTGAGTTCGCGCATCGGGCTCACCGGCGTCGGAAGCTCGGCAGCGAGAGCCGAGGCTTTCACCAATTTCCGGTAGCCTTGCGTCGGACGGTCGCTCACCTTGATCAGTGACGCCTCCGAAGGCTCTCCATAAATCGCTTCGAGTTCAGCCACTGTCTTGAGAATTGTCACGCGAGCCTCCGGGGTCTCCTGCTTTGGGTGGCCGCAACACGATCGCCTTCCCGGTCACATGGAAGAGGCAGGCCGAGAATTTGGGCATTCCTGGCCCCTTCGTCCAAAAATTCCACAACTGCGCGCGTTACCGGCTCCGCGGAGACGATGCGGCGGTGGCCGAAGCCATTGGCTTTGACCAGTCTGACATGCGGTCCCGTACGCGCAATCGCTTCGGCGTTGGAATAGGCCACTTCCTTGTCATCCTCGGCGTGGATCACCAATGTCCGGATGGTGATATCATGCATCATCCGGTCGACCCGGAATTCGGACAACGGACGGCCGGCAAAGCGCAAGACCTGCCGCTCAAACACATTTTGCGCAGCAGCACCCAGCCCCATGAACTTTCCAGCCCAGCGGAAAACGTCGGCCATATCCGAAGGCGCGGCGATGGTGATCATGCGGTTCGGACGCCTCTGTGGAACATGCAGGATCGAGCCTGCCGCAGCAGCCATTACCGAAGGACCGCCAAAGGAATGACCGATGAACGCATCAAATGCACCATGCTGGCGCCAGGCCGCATCGATGGCTTCCACTGCCTTGCCCAGATGCAGCGTCCGGCCGGTTGACGCGCCATGACCGGGAAGATCCAGACAGACAACGGTGTGCCCTGCAGCCACAAGCGCGTCTGCAAGCGTGACCATGTGATCGCTGCGCGATCTGTACCCGTGCACCACCAGAACTTTCTGTCCGGTCTTGAAAGCAGCCACTGGCCGGAACACATGGGTCGCAACCAGGCTGCCGGGAATCACCAGATGCACTGTTTCACTCTCGGCCATGCGCGCTTGAGCCCGTTTAAGAGCCTTGCGCTCCTTGTCACTCTGCGGCTTGGTCGAGCGGGTTCGCGTGAACAGCCAGAACGCCAGTTCACCGGCCTTCTGGGGCGATTGCGCGGCGACCAGACGAAGCGTCGCACAGGTGACCTTTTCAACAAGAGATGCCATAGTGGGATTTCCATATTGGTTCAACTATGAACAGAATTGTACAACTATGAACAAAAAGCAAGGCCTGCCTTGGGACAACCCGCGTTTTCACAACTGGATTGCCGTCGCCCGTGCTTGCCAGGTGATGGGGTTGTCTCTGGCGCGCGCGCTTCAGCCGCTCGATATCAAGCCACCGCATCTTGATATCCTGCTCAATCTGTTCCGCACGCCTGGCATATCCCAGCAGGATCTGGCTGATAAGCTGCTGGTCGGCCGCTCAAATCTGTCGATGTTGCTGCCGCAGCTGGAAAAACGCGGGCTCTTGATCCGCAACAGCGACCCGCTGGACCGGCGCGTTCTGCGGCTTGAGCTGACGCCAGAGGGAACGAAACTCACACAGGAAGCGATCGTCATTCAGACCGCCATGATCGACCGTGCCTTGAAAGCCGCAAGCACCGAGGAGTGCAATCTGGTTGGCGAAGTCATGACCCGCATCATCGGTGAATTGACCACAACGGACGTCGCCGGGACGCAAGACTCGGACACCGCCGTTAGCCGGAAGGCCTGAGCGAACGCCTCAAAATATCCTCGACATGCCCTTCTCCGCCAATTCGGCGATGTACTCGGCCCAACGCTGCTCTTTTGCCTCACCCAGTTCGGACAGGAACGCCCATGTGAAGATACCGGTGTCATGACTATCGTCAAATGCCAGCCTGACCGCATAATTGCCGACCGGCAGAACCTTGGATATAGTTACCTCTGACTTGCCGCCCACGGTCACCCGCTGGCCAGGCGAATGCCCCTGCACTTCCGCCGAAGGCGAACGGACCCGCAGAAGCTCTGCTTCAATCTCGTAGGACCGCTCGTCGTTAAACCGGACGGTCAGCATCCTGCGATCGGGCGATACCCGCAGTTCTTTCGGCCATGCAGCCTCATGATTGATCATCGGTTCCGGTCCTCGAATAAACGCTTCGTGAAGCTGATCTAGAGCCGATCCGGCGGCATCACAAGCCATAGTGCACAAAACGCGGCGCACTTCATCCCGGTCCTATTGACGCGGGCACTTGACGCGGCACCAACGGATGACGACATTGCACACCAGACATTGAAGGATCATCCGCCATGGAAGACACCGCTGCCCCCATCATCATGGACCCGTTTGGCCGGGCGGTGAACTATCTGCGCGTGTCAGTCACGGACCGTTGCGATTTCCGCTGCACCTATTGCATGTCGGAAAACATGACCTTTTTACCCAAGAAGGACCTTCTGACACTTGAAGAACTCGACCGGATCTGCACTGTTTTTGTCGAAAAAGGCGTACGCAAGATCCGCCTCACCGGTGGCGAGCCGCTGGTGCGCAAGAACATCATGCAGTTTGTCCGTCAGATCGGACGGCACATCGACTCCGGTCGCATGGATGAGCTGACGCTCACCACCAACGGCTCGCAGCTCTCCCGATTCTCATCCGAGCTTTATGACTGCGGTGTGCGTCGCATCAACGTCTCGATCGATACGCTTGATCCCGACAAATTCCGCAAGATCACCCGCTGGGGCGAGTTGAGCAAGGTTCACGAAGGCATCCGAGCAGCCCAGGCAGCAGGCTTGAAAATCAAGATCAACGCAGTTGCGCTCAAGGGCTTCAACGACCTCGAAATTCCCGAAATGCTCAAATGGGCCCATGGTCAGGGCATGGACATGACGGTGATCGAAACCATGCCGATGGGTGAAATCGACGAGGACCGCACTGATCAGTATATGCCGCTGTCCTTGCTCAGAAGCAATCTGGCTCGCGTGTTCACACTTGAAGATATCCCCTACCAGACCGGCGGCCCGGCGCGTTATGTCAAGGTGGCCGAAACCGGCGGCAAACTTGGCTTCATCACCCCGATGACGCACAATTTCTGCGAAAGCTGCAACCGCGTTCGCCTCACCTGCACCGGCACGCTCTACATGTGCCTGGGCCAGGACGATGCGGCTGACCTGCGAGCGCCACTGCGCGCGTCGGAAGGCAATGAACTGTTGTCGACGGCAATCGACGAAGCCATTACCCGCAAGCCCAAGGGGCATGATTTCATTATTGACCGGACCACCAAGCAACCCGCCGTTTCCCGTCACATGAGCGTCACCGGCGGCTGATTTCTCCACGGAGCATCAAAACAATGCGCGTTGCAGTCATTGGCGGCGGGATTGCCGGCCTGTCCACGGCTTGGGCCCTGACCAAGTCTGGCGTCGAAACAACGCTGTTCGAGCGCGGGCCAATTCCCAATCCGCTTGGCGCATCAGGTGACCATCACCGCATCATCCGCCGCGCCTATGGAAGCCAGGGCGGCTACCAGCGTCGCATCACCGAAGCCTATGAAGCCTGGGCCGAAATGTGGGACGATATCGGCCAGAACCATCTCGTCGCCAACGGCTTTCTGCTGGTCTCGCTTTACGCCGGAGACATGGGCGACCGGATGCGGCAGGGTCTTGCCGATCAAGGCGATCCGCATGAGACACTGCCCACCGAGGAAGCGCTGAGGCGCTATCCCTATCTTGATGCGGCGAGCATCTCTGAAGTGACGGTTAGCCCCGAAGGTGGCGCGTTGATGTGCCGCCACATTGCCACGGATCTGGTGGGTTGGCTCAGAACCAACGGCTGCGCGGTCCACGATCACACTGAAATCCGCACGCTGGACCACGATACAGGCGAAATCCTGACCGCGAACGAAGAGCGCTTCGGTTTCGACCGGATCATCATAACCGCCGGCGCCTGGGCTCCCGGTCTGGTTCCCCAATTGCAGTCTGAACTGACCCCGTGGCGAACTGCGGTGGCCTATCTCGAACCACCGGCCGATCTGATTGAGGCCTGGGCCACGTCGCCCGTCATTCTCGAAACCGGGGGGACCTCCGACGGCTACGTTCTGCCACCGGTCCGTGGCGCCGGCCTCAAATTCGGCACCGGCATGCACAAGGTAATAAACCCAAACCCGGATGAGAACCGGGAGGTCCTGCCGGAAGAAGGCCGGCAAATTCTGTCACATTTTGCGCAGAGCTTCGCCCGGCTAGGCGAATACCGCATCACCGATGTGGTGTCCTGCGCCTACACCTTTACCCGCGATGAGCACTTCCTGGCGCGGCGCCTTGGCAAATCAACTGTGGTTTCCGCCTGCTCGGGCCATGGCTACAAATTTGGCGCGGCTGTGGGACGGCGAACCGCCCGAAGCATCATCGATGACGACGATGCAGCACTGATCAAGTGGATTGAAGCCCGCGATTGATCAAATCCCGTGATGCACCGGCAATGGCTGACGGCTGTGCCGGTGCCTGTAACGATGCCAGAGCCGTTCATCCTGAAATGGAATCGTTTGAGCGCTGGGATTTCGTGATCTGGCAAGGAGCGGGTGGCGACGCGGCGCGAGCGTCGTTAGCCGTGCGCGACGCAGTCCAGAGTGCGAGAGAACAAGTTCACACGATTGCCTCTCGGCCTGAAGCTGCGATCGCCGAAATACCCCAACTGCCTCGCTTGGATGTCTTCTCCACGCCAGCGTCGTCAAAATCCTCGCATGATGCGCTGCATCGTGGCTGCGGAGTTTTCCCAGATGACGCGAATAATCCAATCCATCAAACGGTTTCCATTTTAAGATGAACGGCTCTAGCATGAATTTCGAGCCAGCGATTCCATGCCGGCCAGTTCCGGATGTGTCATGGTTCTTTCTCCGAATATGCGCGGCGCGTTGTTCATGTCCCTGTCGATGGCAGGGTTCACCTTCAATGATTCAATCGTCAAGCTGCTGACCGACGATCTCAATGTCGCTCAGGTGATGTTCCTTCGCGGGGTTATCGCCACGCTGCTGATCTTCCTGCTGGCCCGCCAGAGGCGGGCGCTTCGTCCTTTGGGTATTTTGGTCGACCGTTGGGTTGCGCTCCGTCTGCTCGGAGAAGTCGCCGGCACCCTGACTTTCCTGATCGGACTGTCCCACGTCCCCCTCGCCAATGCGTCAGCAATCCTCCAGGCCTTGCCGCTGGCAGTAACCATGGGTGCGGCTCTATTTCTGTCCGAACCTGTCGGCTGGAGGCGGTGGGGTGCCATTCTGGTTGGCTTTGCCGGCGTCTTGATCATCGTCAGGCCAGGGCTCGAAGGGTTCTCGCCCTACGCGCTGATGATTGTTGGCACCGTGATTTTCGCGTCTGTCCGCGATATCGCGACCCGCAAGATCAATTCGGCAATTCCGTCGCTGTTCCTGTCGACAATCACCGCAGCTGCCGTGGCAGTTGCAGGTCTGGCGCTGGTCTGGCCAATGGGGGGATGGAGACCGGTCAGTGCGGTCAATTTCGGCTTTATCGCCCTCGCTGCCTGCCTGGTTCTTGTCGGCTACCAGTTTATCATCATGTCAATGCGCGAGGGCGAAATCTCATTCATCGCGCCGTTCCGCTATACAGGCTTCATTTGGGCATTGCTGCTGGGAATAGTTGTGTTTGGTGAATACCCCGATGTCTTCATGATAACCGGCGGAGCCATTGTGATCGGATCCGGCCTCTATACGCTGTATCGCGAACGGGTCAAAAGCACGGCCAAGCCAGCAACCCGCTCCGCACCGCGTCATTCACCGTGACCAAGTCGCTCATGTTCTGATCGACCATTCGAATTGTTCCACCAGCAGCAACCGTCTTTTCAATGGGAGTGTTTGGTTGGTGTTGGACGATGCGCATGCACGAAATCCCGTCTTTCCGGGGTTCGATGTTTCAGCTTCCAGCGCCATGAGCAACTGGATATGGGAGCAAGCGCCCCATACCGCATTGCAGAATGGACATTGGTCAATTTCGCCGTTGCCGGACATGTACTTCACCACTTCGAACAATAGATTTCAATAAATACCCTAAAATTCTATTGCATCCAAGCCTTTCATTCGAATTCTCAAAGTAAATTCTTTTCGCTTCCCATGCAGAAGTCCCGAATTCGCTGCCCCTCAATGAGAACGGCCCTGCGAACCAGAAAACCAGGCAAGACGGTTTTTTGTTTGCATCGCCGCTGCTGAACCCACAAAACAGGGCTGATGACAAAAACACTATTCCTCGACCGTACGACACCGCCTCACATTGCCACGCTCGTGGTCATTGCCGGGCTAAGTGCGTTGAACATGAACCTCATTCTTCCCTCGCTGCCTGGCATCTCCACCTATTACCAGGCGGATTATGCTCTGGTTCAGCTTGCGGTATCTGGCTATCTCGCGGTGACCGGTCTGTTGCAGCTGATTATCGGCCCGCTGTCCGACCGCTACGGGCGGCGACCGGTGTTGATTGTGAGCCTCATCATTTTTCTTGTTGCGACCGCCCTCACCCCGTTCGCACCATCCATCGAAGCCTTTCTGGCAATCCGCATGCTGCAGGCGGGTGTCGTGTCCGGAATGGTGCTCTCGCGCGCCATCGTGCGTGACATCGTCGGCACCGAGCAGGCTGCCTCGATGATCGGCTATGTCACAATGGGCATGACGCTCGCGCCGATGATCGGCCCGGCGTTGGGCGGTTTGATGGAAGAACTTTTTGGCTGGCAATCGGTGTTCGCCGTTCTTTTCATCTTCGGATTGGCCGCTTTCTTCCTGTTGCTGACCGATCTGGGCGAAACCAACCTCAATCGCTCTCCCAGCATGCTCAAGCAATTCGGCGCCTATCCCGAGCTCCTCCGCTCGCGCCGGTTCTGGGGGTATTCATTGACTGCAACGTTTGCTTCAGGTTCATTTTTCTCGTTTCTTGGCGGCGGACCGTTCGTGGCCACGCGAATTCTTGACATGAAACCATCCGAGCTCGGCTTTTATTTCATTTTCATCGCGCTGGGATACATGACCGGAAATTTTCTCTCCGGTCGTTTTGCCAGCAATGTTGGCCTCAACCGCATGATGGTGACCGGCAGCATTATCTCAACCTTCGGCATGACCCTGGCATTGCTACTGTTTCTCGCCGGGTTCTGGCATCCCTTGTCTTTCTTCGGCCCGATCTTTTTCCTCGGCCTTGGAAATGGCGTAACGCTTCCAAGCGCCAATGCCGGCATCGTCAGTGTCCGCCCGCATCTGGCAGGATCAGCATCGGGCCTCGGCGGCGCCATGATGATCGGTGGCGGTGCAGGCTTGTCCGCCCTGGCAGGCGCGATCCTGACTGCCGAAACAGGTCCTTACCCGCTCATCATCGTCATGCTAAGCTCTTGCATCTTCTCGTTTTTTGCAACGCTCTACGTGATCCGCGTCGAAAACAGCCTCGATGCCGAGGCCAAGATCGGCAGGGCCTGAAGCTGGCAACGATGCGGATGCACACGGACCGGATAACGGCCTGGCGGATGGGTATGCTGTCCGCCTGAACCTCCGGGCCGCCTGCCCTCCTCGGACTGAACAGTCGCTAGCCGTGACAAGCACCCTTACGGCACCCCTAAAATCTTACCTGAATTGACATTGGGTAAGCTCGTATTTCCTGTTGCAATCATCCTTGAAACAGTGGGACTATTCGACCCAGCGCGGTGAAGAGCACCTGCGCTCATTGGAATGCGGCGGTCAACAAGCCGCAATCCGGCCAACAGAGAGGACACCTATGTTCAATTCCAAACGCATCACTCTGGCAGTTTCTGCTGCTGCACTCATCCTGTCGATGGGCGCGGCCGCGCAGGCAGCCAGCCATGGCGGCATGAAGAAAATCGTCATCGGAACCGAAGGCGCCTACCCGCCCTTCAACAATCTTGAATCTGACGGCAGCCTCGTCGGCTTTGACATCGACATTGCCAAGGCCCTTTGCGAAGAAATGAAAGTCGAGTGCGAGTTTGTTACCCAGGATTGGGACGGCATCATTCCGGCCCTTCTCGCAGGCAAGTTCGACGCCATCATTGCTTCGATGTCAGTCACCGAAGAACGCAAGGAGAAGGTCGACTTTACCAACAAGTACTACAACACCCCCCCGGCAATCGCCGTGCCGAAGGATAGCCCGATCACCGAGGCGACCGACGCAGGCCTGGCCGGCAAGGTGATTGGTGCACAGTCTTCGACCACTCATTCCAACTATGCCGAAGAGAAGCTGCCGTCAGCGGAACTGAAGCTTTACCCGACACCTGACGAGTACAAGCTCGACATCGATTCGGGCCGTGTCGATGCGGTGATCGACGACGTCATCGTTCTTTCCGAATGGCTCAAGTCGGATGCAGGCACCTGCTGCAAGCTGCTTGGCACACTGACACCCGATCCGGTTATCAACGGCGAAGGCGCCGGCATTGCCATCCGCAAGGGCGAAACCGAACTGCGCGACATGTTCAACACGGCGATTGCAGCAATCCGCGAGAACGGCACCTACAAGACCATCAACGACAAGTACTTTGACGTTGATGTCTACGGCGACTAAGCCGGATATTTACCGGTAAACACCGCTAACAGGCGGCGGACGAGGTTTGCGTCCGCCGCTGCACTTTCAAGACCGCACAAGCGGCGAGGGTCAGGGGACAGCATGGAACCGACAGCAACGCTGGGAGGACAGCTATATGCATTTGCATCGCTGTTCGATCCGTTCTGTGGCCCTGTCGGGGTGCTCAACCTGTTGCCCGAAGGCTCGCTGTTGTCCTGCGGAGACACAGGATGGGGAGACGAAATCGCGCGCGGTTTCTTCGTCACCATCACACTTGCGGCATGCACGCTTCCCATCGGCCTGGTCATCGGGTTGTTTCTGTCATTGGCGAAGCAGACCGAGATCCGCACGCTGCGAACCGCGGCCAACATTTACACCACCATATTTCGCGGCCTGCCTGAACTGCTGACCATATTCATGATCTATTTCGGCCTGCAGATTGCAGTCCGCGAACTGGCCATTGCGCTGGGGTTTGAGCGCGGCTTCGACATCAATTCCTTCATCGCCGGCACCATCGCCCTGTCACTGGTGTTTTCGGCTTACGCGTCCGAAGTGCTGTCATCAGCCTTCAAGGCGATTCCAAAAGGCCAGTACGAGGCCGGCTACGCACTCGGCCTGCGCCCGGGCAAGACCATGCGGCTCATCATCCTGCCGCAGCTGGTTCGCATCGCTCTGCCCGGTTTAGGCAACCTCTGGATGATCCTGATCAAGGATACTGCGCTGATTTCGGTGATCGGTCTCGGTGACACGCTGCGCCAGACCGGCATTGCCGCAAAGGTCACCAAGGAAGCTTTCTTCTTCTACGGCACCGCCTGCCTTTTGTTTCTAGCTCTGGCGATTGCCTCATCGGTGGTATTCTCAAAGATCGAGACCCGGGTGCGGCGTTCGGGGGTCAACCGATGAGCATCGCCGAAGACCTCATTCCGCCGCGGCCCGCACCTCCGGTCAAAGCCTTTCGTTGGACCAACCTGCGCATCCTCGGCGCAACCCTGCTCGGATTGTGGGTTGTCGCGGGCATTGCGCTGGTGCTGTGGCTGGTTGACGCCTGGGACATCGACAAGGTTACCACTTACGGCCCGAAATTCCTTTCAGGCCTCGGCGTAACGCTGACCCTGGTCGCGATATCTATTTCTCTGGGTGCGATACTGTCGATCCCGGTCGCCTTCGGACGGATGTCCTCCAACCGCTTCCTCTCTTCAATCGCCTATGGCTATGTCTACTTTTTCCGCGGTACACCGCTGATCGCGCAGCTGTTCCTGATCTATTACGGCTTTGGCAGCTTCCGTGACGAATTCGAGGCGATCGGCCTATGGGTGTTTTTCCGCGATGCATGGAATTGCGCGCTGTTTGCCTTCACGCTCAATACCGCCGCCTATCAGGCCGAAATCCTGCGCGGCGCCATCGAAAGTGTCAACCGCGGCCAGCATGAGGGTGCGGCCGCCCTTGGCCTGACCCGGTTCCAGACCTTCCACCGCATCATCCTGCCCCAGGCGATGATTGTGGCGCTGAGACCCTACGGCAACGAGATCATCCTGATGATCAAGGGCTCGGCGATTGTCGCCATCGTCACCGTGTTCGACCTGATGGGCGAAACCCGGCGGGCCTATTCCCGAACCTTCGATTTCCAGACCTACATCTGGGCAGCAGTGTTCTACCTTGTCATCGTCGAGGCCTTGCGCAACATCTGGGAAAAGCTGGAACAGCGCCTGACCCGCCACCTCAAGCGATAAGCATCACATTCACCGCTTGCTGCGCTCGCACCTTTCTATAAAAGGGTCGCGAAACCTAAATTGGAGCCTCCGATGGCCAAGACCGACGAAGATGCTTTGGCGGAAGCCTACAACCGTGCGCTGGCACTGGAAAAATCCGGTGATTTCGATCTCGCCGCGGCCGCCTACGCGGAAGTCCTGGCACTTGATCCCGACGATCATGGTGGCGCTGCGGTGCGGCTGGCCTCGATGAAGCGCGGCGACGTGCCGACCCGTGCTCCGGAGGCCTATGTCACCACCCTGTTCGACCAGCATGCCGAAGTCTTCGACAAGGTGCTGGTCGAGGATCTGGGCTATCACGTTCCTTTGTTGTTGCGTCAGCGGCTGATAGAGCTCGGCGAAACCAGCTTCGATCGCATGCTCGATCTGGGTTGCGGCACTGGGCTGACGGGCGGTGCGCTGGAAGAGATGGTCGATGACGCCACGGGCCTAGACCTTGCCGAAAACATGGTCGAAATCGCCCATGAAAAGGGCCTCTACGACACGCTCTATGTGGCCGACGCCGTCGACTATCTTGAAGACAATGACGACGACCCGTTCGATCTCATCGCCGCCACCGATGTGCTGCCCTATCTCGGCGCGCTGGAACCGTTGTTTGAAGCGGCCGCAAAGAACGCGCTGACCGGCGCACTGCTCTGCTTTTCAAGCGAGACCCTGCCCGACGCCGATTTTGATGGCCGTCCCTATACCGTCGGCCGTTTCCAGCGCTTCGCCCATCAGCAAAGCTATGTGCGTGCAGCCCTCGAGGCTGCGGGTTTCCAAACGCTTGAAGCAGGCGACATCATCGTCCGCCACGAACAGGGCCTGCCGATTGCAGGCCATCTGTTCATCGCCCGAAAGACATGAAAGCAGATCGAGTAGCTATTGCACCTTGGAATGCAGTCCATCCTCCAAAAATGAACGCCGGGGATTCCGTCAACTTGCGCCATAGGCGTTTTGGGTCCGCACTCAGCTTGATACAAATTCGTATATCGCCTGCGTGATCAGCCCGCGATTCCAATGCGGGTGCTTATCGAAGGACAGCCCGCGGGCGGCAGTTGCAAGCGCACGATTGACCGACTGTTCAGCTGATGCGACCCCGCCCGGAAAGGGACTTCTTCCCACTTGAGCAATACGTTCCAGGCTGGACAAGCTCGGTTGGAAGTACCGTGTAATGCCATCATGAGACACCAGGGAACTGCCCGACAAAGCCTCCGGCAAATGTCCCTTGGCCCACTCCTCGTCACTTAACACTGGTATTTCGCTGGCACCTTCCGTCCAGGGATTTGATGCGGGCAGAAAGACGTCACAGTGAGCGGCGCCCGACGATTTGTGCGGCAGCAGGGCGACAGGTTTGCCCGCAGCCGCGGCATCGATCACAAGCGTTGAATAGGTTGTCAGCACTCCGTCAACCGCGCGAACAAGCCGGGCAACCGGCCAATCGATGCTGAGCAGCAGCATTTCGTCCACGATCATTACATTGCTTGGCAATTTGTCAGCCCGGCCCTCATAGGAGGAGGCATCATCTGGATGGGGCCTAAGCAAAAACAGGGTTCCGGAGTTTTCGTGGGCCGTCCGCACAATCCAGTCGTACGTGTCGTCTGTCCCGTGCAGATGCACATTCCAATGCATATTGAGGGCTATGAGTATGGTCTTCTCGTAGGCCGCAGTAAAATCACCAAGCCGATTACGCAGCGCAGCGGACGATGGCGCCAATAGCGCGTCCAGAAACTTCGGCGATCCGACGCAATCGACGCGAACGTGGCTGTCGTCCAGTTCGAGTGACTGCAACGTTTGAACGCTCCCCTCATCCCAGGCCCCCAGGACCGCTGCCGCGGGCGTGAAGGTTCGCGGCGTCGACATACCATGCTGAAGGCTGAGTGTTCTGGCCCCCCGCTTTCGCGCTTCGATGAGCAGCAGAGACCCCATGAGATGGGTCATCGTCGTCAACCCCTCAGTCGCAGTCACGACAAGCGAGTTTTCGAGATCGCCCCAACTCTCCATGGCGGCAATGCCCTCCGTGACCGAGGACGTAACCGCATGCAAACAACCGGTTCGCTCGAGGAAACCCACAAGCATATGCAAATAGGGCTCGGCAATTATGTCCCGTCGCAAAGTGACCCTCAGACGTCCTGCTGGCCACACATCCATCAGCGAGCGCACAAAAGACCAGTCCTGGATAAAATTGACATGGTAATTGACAATCGGGAGTTCCGAGCCACCGATCATTTCCCTTTTTCGCTTTCGGTAGGCAATGTCGGTCAGATCAGCAACGGCTTCTCGCAAATGGGTCGGGTCCAAGGGCGCAGCGTCGGTTCGCGTCAGCTGCATATAGTGTTGGTGCGCTGCATGATCCTCCTGGAAAGGATTGCGTCTTTGCCAGTGGGAGACGGCAATGATATTGGCCTCTCCGCCGGAGAAGCGACGAGTCGGCCGCAGGATTTGCAACTCTTCACACGGCTGGCACTCGAATCCGGCGAGCGCAAACAGCCGCTTCCATGTCGTGACAGGGAGAACACTTGAATGGAAACGGTTAGCGGCTGAGCTCGGTCGGGTCGAGACAGAGAGCAGAAGCTGGCTATCAACAAGGGCACCGAGATTAAGGACAAAGTCCGCCAAATGCTCAATATCGATGTGCTCAGCTACATCAAAACATGTGGAAAGATAGGTCTCTCCAATGTTTTCAACCACGCGCTGGTGCAGGTCGTTTGCCACGACGGGGCCATGGGTCGCCAGATCACAACGAATGTAATCCGAAGCTGCGCGGTCGGCAGCATCGACAGTTAAGGTCCGGATTCCGCGCGCTCCCAAAGCCTGCCCGAGCACACCATTCCCGCCGCCAATATCGAGAACGGCATGGTTGAATTCAGCTGCGCGCCCGGCAACTATTTCCGGCAACTGCGCTGTGTCAAATGACGTCGATCCTGCAGCGTGGGCATAATAGCCCTTGCCGTAAAGGTGTTCGTAGTCCGTCGTGGCAGCCGTAGATATTTGCGGCGTGTCAATCTCTGGGCGCAAAACACTTCTCCATCGAATAAACCTCAAGGACGTATGCAGTTCGGTGAAACTCATACGATCTGTTCTGTCTACGATCAATCAGCAACCTTGCCCAAGTGTCACTACGACAATGTTGGCTTTTTGCTTGGTTCGCATCTGAATCCTCATCATGCGACACCAACACAGGGGCCCCTTCGCGTGCGGCGAGAACCTTTACGCAAGCCAGGCCGGGTTGAGCGTTTGATCGGCAGCAATGTCTACCGGGCGAATTCTCCGCACGCCTGCGCCTGCTGGCCCGCCGGATTGACACTGCAACTGCAGCATATTTCACCGGCCTGAACACAAAAAAGGACGCGAACGGTCACATCTTCCCCATCCCACAAGGCTTCCGATTACACGTCTGCACTTCACATGGAAGCTGTCAGAAAAGCCGGGACGCCTTACATCATCTTGAACACCGACGGATCGGGGCCATTGCGCAGGCCCACGTCAAGTCCGGCAATCGCCTCCATCTCATCATCGGTGAGTGTGAAATCGAAGACATCAAGGTTCTCCGCCTGACGGCCGGGATTGACCGAGCGGGCGATTGCGGCGTGCCCAAGCTGGATGTGCCAGCGCAGAACGATCTGCGCCGGGCTCTTGCCGGTGCGCGCAGCAGCGGCCTTGACCGGATCTGTTTCAAACGACTTGCCGTTGCCGAGCGGCGTCCAAGCCTGGGCCACGATCCTGTGTGCATCGCAGAATGCCCGCAGTTCAGGTTGCTGCAGTTGAGGATTGATTTCGATCTGGTTGAGGACAGGCGCCTCGCCGGTTGCATCGATGATCCGAGTCAGATGGTCAGCATTGAAATTTGACACACCGATCGAGCGCATCAGCCCTTCATTGCGCATCTCGATCAGCGCCTTCCAGGTCTCGACGTAGAGGTTCTGGCTCGGCACCGGCCAGTGGATCAGAACCAAGTCGAGCTGATCGACCCCTATGCTCTTCAGGCTGCGCTCGACCGAAGCCCGCGCCTTCTCGCGACCTTGCAAATTGTTCCACACCTTGGTGGTCACGAACACGTTGTCCCGCGCAATACCGGAACTCCTGAGGCCCTCGCCGAGACCGGCTTCGTTGCCGTAAATGAAAGCACCGTCGATCAGCCGATAACCGGTCTTGAGAGCGCTTTCGACTGCAGCCGCAGTTTCACTCTGCGGGATCTGCCAGATGCCGAAACCGAGTTGCGGAATTGAATGTCCGTCATGAAAAGCAATGTTTTTTGGACCAGTCATCTTCATTCCTCACCGCGAATAAATGGACGTCGCGCATGCAGCGACATGCCTCCCCTCATTTAAGATCCACCCCGGAGGCTGCAACCCCGATCGGTAAACTTTGTATCCGGTAAACGCAGCTCAGCATCGGCTCGTCATTACACCTGTATTTACAGCCGTCATCGAATTACAATGCTCATTCAGCCAAGTGTTGGCAGGGCGTTGGCGCAATAGAAGGTGCATCTGTGGAGGAAATGCAATGGGTGTTTTTCGATCAATAGCTTCCGTGGTCGCAAACCACCCGTATCTGACCCTAATTCTGCTGGTTCTGACCCTCTGGATCCTGGGCGTGCGAACATACAATATTGTCACCCTCGAGAAGGGATACGCCCGGATCGCCGGCTTGTTGGAATCTGTAGATGAGCTGAAGCAGGGAACCACGGCATCCGACCTTTATGAAGCGAAGTATTTTGCCGCTATGAGCGCCGAAGTGTACCGATTCCCGGAAAGCCTGAAACCCAGGACCGAAGCAGCGGCATGCGATCTGGGCAGTATTCTGGCGGACTGGACCCGGTTGCCGGTATCTCCAAACGTGCCTGACAGGCCAGACGACAGGATCGGCAATCAGGCAAGGTGGGACGGCAGATTGAGCTACGCCGTCTGGTACCGAAGGGTGGATCCGGAAAAGGTCCAGATTGCCCTGGTGTTCCGCGGCACCCAGACCTTTGGCGACTGGTGGAGCAACGCACACTGGATCACCAAATATCTAAGCTCTGGCTGGGATCAGTATGATCTTGCCCGCACAATCGCCAATCACGTCGCCAACAAATTGCTTGTCGACCATCCCGAACTTCAGGGTCTTGGAACGCCGGAATTCATTGCGGCGGGGCACTCGCTTGGCGGTGGCCTGGCGCAACACGCAGGTTACGCCCATCCATTGATCAGCCGAGTCTATTCCTTCAACGGCTCCAGCGTCACCGGGTTCTACGATGTGCCCGCCCGTGACGTAAACAAGCAGGGCTTGCGGATCTACCGGATCAGCGAACGCGGCGAGATCCTCGCCCTGCTTCGCGCGTTCATGAAAATCATCTATCCGGTGGTCGAAAAGAACCCCAAGATCGTCGAGGCGACCTACAATTACGGCAGCCGCGGGCTGGTGACCCAGCACAGCATAGACGATCTCGCCTGTTCGCTCAGCACCGACTGATAGCGCACAGCACCAAAGTTACCCCGGTGCGGATCTGACACGGTCAACCCACCACCGGGCAAACCGTGGTCACGCCTCAGTCAACCGGACTAAGCGTCCAGGTTCCCACCGGATCCACCACATCCGCCGCCGGGATCTCGATCGAATTCACATCGGCCCAGATCGACGCGAAATCGCTGTAATGGCCCGAAAACACGTTGCCTGATTGGCCGGTTGTCTGAATATATGTGGCGCGATCCAGATCAGCCATGTCGAAGATACCGCGATAGCTTGCAGCGTTGGTGTTGGCGTAAGGATCTTCATCGTCCTGAACCTGGGTGCGCCCGCGATCAAGCGTAAATGGTCCGCCGCCGCTTGCCACTTCAACGTTGAAAAAGCGCTTGAGCAGGCTGACTTCGCCAAACGGGCGATGCACGCCCTTGGCGTAGTGTGCCTGGCCCCATCGCCATTTGCTCGCATCTTCGCCGTAGCGGGCTGACAGATCTGCAACAGCCGCATCAAACGCCTTACCCACGATCTGGTCGCAACTCTCCTCGGCTTCAGTGGACTTGACATCGCACCAGTTGCGCGCCGTCTCACCGTCCAGCAGCCGATCCAGCACCTTGCCGCGCAGCTTGAACCAGTCCTTGAACAAGAACCCAAGATCGTCTTCAAAACTCATGATCATGGTCTGGCGGACCCAGGCGAAAAACAGCAGAGGCTCCATCCTGTCGCGCGCCATGGTCTGGTCCCACGAAGCAAGCCGGGCGACCAGATCCTCGTTGGTCTGAGACAGAGACCGGCCTTCCAGAGCTTTCAGCATGCGCGGCTTCAGGCTGGCAAAGGCGGGCGAGAAAATATCGGCCTGCATTTTTCGTGACATTGCCGGTGTGTGTTTCTCGTTGGACCCGTTGATAAGGGCTTCGATGCGGTTCTGCCTGTAGGGCTCTTCCCAGTCGAATGTCAGGTGATGCGGATAGTTCGGCCCGACAATCTTGGTGTTGGCAGTGGCAATAAACCCGCTGTCGGGATTGGTCTGCCGCGGGAGATCCTTGTAGGGCGCATAGCCGCGCCAATCGTAAATCGCATTCCAGCCCGGCGCCGGAGCCCGGCCCATCAGCCGGTTGGCCGGATCGCGCTGCGGTACTCTGCCCGCAGCCACGAAGCCGATATTGCCTGCACTGTCGGCCACCACCATCGACTGCATCGGTGTCAGGAAGGCTTCAAACCCGTTCTGAAAATCCTCAACCGTACGCATGGCGAACAGCCGCGCACCAGCCATGGCCGTGGTGTCGTCATGTGCCAGCGCCACCCATTGCAGAGCCGCCACGGTGTTGGCTGGCAGCAGCTTGTCGAAATTCTTGTAGCGTGCCGGAAACACCGGCCCGTGCCGGGTCCAGCGCCGCGTGAAGCTCTGGTTTGTGCCGCCCTTGACCTTGATGATCTCCTCTTTCTTGCCGAACGGCGTCCAGCCAGTCGGCGTCAAATATTCACTCGCATTGTCCGGATTGACCCGTTCGACAAACACATCCTGAGCATCAGCAGCCGTGTTGGTGAACCCCCAGGCGACGTCATTGCCCCGCCCCAGCAGCACAAAGGGCGTGCCTGGCAGCGAGGGGCCGATAAGGTGCCGCGGTTCGTCGAACTCCTCAGTCACTTCAACATGCGCCAGATACCAGACAGACGGTGCCATCAAGCTCAGATGTGGATCATTGGCCAAGACCGGCAGCCCCGATTGGGTGCGTTCACCGGAAATCACCCAGTTGTTGGATGCGCCGGTCGACAACATGCCATTGATGCCTGAAAACACCTCCGAAGCGTCGGCGGTCGTCGTAATCCCGCCGATGGGTGTGGCGTCAAGCCCGAGCAGTGAGTTGAGATCAGGCATTGCGGGAGGCGTGTCGGCATCGTGATAAGGCAGAAGATCGCGTGACTCCGCCTCGTTCAGTCCGATCCGGGCAAAGCCCAGCCGGAGCGCTTCTTCACCGAGGTTTTCCGCCAGCGAGATCGACATCATCTTGATTGCGGTCAGCGTATCGACCGGTTTCCACAGCTCAGGCTCATAGCCGAGGATAAGGTATTCGGGCGGCAGCTTTGCAGAAAACACCTGTGGCGTCCGCTCGATCCAGGCATTGACGCCCCGCGCATAGCCTTCAAGCATTGCCATCGTGCCCGCATCCATGACATCGAGCGACGCTTGAGCCGCCTCATGAATACCCATGGATCTGAGCCAGATATCAGTGCCCACGGTGGCATCGCCAAACATTTCCGACAGCCGCCCCTGACCGGCCATGCGGCTGACTTCCATCTGCCACAGGCGGTCCTGCGCATGGGCAAAACCAAGACCTGCGGCAACGTCTGCGCGGTTTTTGGCCTTGATGTGCGGCACGCCGTTGCGGTCCCGCGTGATCGTCACGTCACCACCCAGAGCAGCGATCCGCATATGACCGTCTGACGGCGCCTGCGACCTTGAAGCCCACAACATTCCTGCCCCTACGACCATCACCGCCAGGGGAACAAGAAGGAGAATGAGCTTGATAAGCCCTTTGACGATGCGCATCATTGGTCTATGTCCCTCCCAGGATCTGACGGGTTACATTACGTAACTTGCAATCAGGTGAGGCGTAAAGCGCATTTGTGACAGAAGGATAGGCGAAATGGCAACAGTAGCATTCATTGGTCTGGGCGTTATGGGATACCCCATGGCCGGTCACCTCAAAACCAAGGGCGGCCATGAGCTGCGGGTCTACAACCGCACATCCGAGAAAGCGCGCAAATGGGCGGATGAGTTCGGCGGCACTGCCTGCGACACCCCGGCCGATGCTGCCAAGGGCGCCGACTTCATCTTCACCTGCGTCGGCAATGACGACGATTTGCGCGCGGTCACGCTCGCCCCAGGTGGCGCATTGCACGGTATGAGCAAGGGCGCGATCCTGATCGACAACACCACGGCCTCGGCCGAAGTCGCCCGCGAGCTTGCAAACGCTTGTGCCGACAAGGGCTGCGGCTTTCTCGACGCACCGGTTTCCGGTGGCCAGGCCGGCGCTGACAATGGCGTGCTGACCGTCATGGTCGGCGGCGACGAAGCGACATTTGCGAAAGCCAATCCTGTCATCGACGCCTATGCCCGCATGGTCGGCCTGATGGGCCCGGTCGGCAGTGGCCAACTGACCAAGATGATCAACCAGATCTGTATCGCGGGTCTGGTTCAGGGTCTCGCCGAAGGCATCCATTTCGGCAAGAAGGCCGGCCTCGACATCGAGAAAGTGATCGACGTGATTTCCAAGGGTGCAGCCGGCTCCTGGCAGATGGAAAATCGTCACAAGACCATGAACGTCGGCAAATATGACTACGGATTTGCCGTCGACTGGATGCGCAAGGATCTCGACATCGTGCTCAACGAGGCCAAGCGCAACGGCGCCACGCTGCCTGTGACAGCGCTGGTTGATCAGTTTTATGCCGACGTACAGGCGATGGGCGGCAACCGCTGGGACACATCCTCGCTGCTGGCGCGCCTCAACAAGTAAAATGGCGCTCCGTCGGCCACCGGAAAATGCTGACTACACCGTGCCAGACATTCTGGCATGGCTTGAGGCGAACGGGTCGGCGGACAACATTGCCGGAATGTCCCGTTTCGGCATCAATACCGACAAGGCTCTCGGCGTCGGCAACGCGGCGCTGAGGTCCTTCGGCAAGACACTTGGGCGCAATCACGAGCGGGCGCGAGAACTCTGGCAGACCGGGATACGCGAAGCCAGGTTGCTGGCCCTGTTCACCGATGAATCGGATCGGGTGAGCCCGACGCGAGCGCGCCAGATGGCAGCCGATTTCAACAGTTGGGAAATCGTCGATCATGCCGCTGATCTCTTCGTCGATGCCGGTCATCTCGATGAACTTGTCCCGGAATTTGCCGCAGACGAAAGAGAGTTCGTCCGCCGCAGCGCCTTTGCCATGATCGCCTGGGCCGCAGTTCACCTGAAAAACCGCGATAACGCAGATTTCTCCGACCTGCTTCCGCTGGTCGAATGCTATGCCGATGATCCACGCAATTTCGTCAGGAAGGCGGTGAACTGGGCGTTGCGGCAGATCGGCAAGCGAAACCTGATCTGCCACGGGCCAGCACTGGAGATGGCTGAAAAGCTCTCAGCATCGAACAACAAGACCGCGCGCTGGATCGGCAAGGACGCAGTCAGAGAGCTGACGGATGAGAAAACCCGTCAGCGCCTGGTATCAAAACAGCGTTAGCCCCGAAGGACTACATCCCTTCGGCCGCGTCCGTGATGATCTCGGAAAGCAGTGCGTTGACCGCATCGCGCTCGGCGCCCGCAGGCAATGTTCTGAATCCGACGGTCACAGCGCCCGGCTTTTCTTCGGTTTCATATGCAAAGACGACATAGGGGCAATAGGCGATATCGCCGATTTCGGCTTCCATGACCTTGCGCGATACCACGGCTGAGCAGAATGTGAAGAACTCCGCATCCTTGTAGAGCGCCTTGCCGGCATCAACGTCGGTCGCTGTCCGCTTCAGCATGTCGCCAATAAAGCCGTGGTAATCCACCTTGAAACCGCGATTGACGATGGCGTTTTCAATGCCGGATGTAACATCGGCAAAAGCAGTGTCGGTTTCGATGGTCTTGACGTCGTCATCTGCGGCATGAGCGGCGGGAGCCAGCAAAAAGACGGCCATCGTTGCAGCAAGAAGCGTTCTCATAGAATTCCTCCAGTTAGGTACCAGTCCCTCGACATATCGAGATTTCACCATACACCGAAAATTCCGCAATGAGTGAGCGTTTTGATCGCGACCTATTGACCCTCGCAATTGCTGCGACGGCTCAGAAAACCCCAGATGAGCCTCCGAACGGTCGGTAGATTTCAAAAATCACACGGCAGACGATCAGCTTGCTTCGGATTTTTCCTTGGCCAACTGGATATAATCCAGCGGCAATTGGGTCGTGTATTTGATTTGCTCCATGGCAAAGGCCGACGACACATCGCGGATCTCGATCTTGGCGATCAGCCGCTTGTAGAAGGCGTCATAGGCGGCAATATCAGGCACCACCACACGCAGCAGATAGTCGACTTCGCCGCTCATCCGGTAAAATTCCACCACTTCCGGAAACTCGGTAATCACCTCGGAGAAGCGCTTGAGCCATTCATTGGAATGGGAGTTTGTGCGGATCGAAACAAACACTGTCACTTTGGTATTGACCGCCACCGGATCCAGCAGCGCCACACGACGCTTGATCACGCCGTCTTCCTCGAGCTTCTGAATGCGCCGCCAGCAAGGCGTTGTCGAAAGCCCAACTTTCTTGGCGACTTCTGCCACGGCAAGTGTGGCGTCTTCCTGCAACAGGCGGAGGATCTTGCGGTCGAGGCGGTCCATGGAAATCTCCAGAAAAAGAACAGTACCTCTGATATCGCTTCCCTCACGCCTTCACAAAGAAAATTTTACCTCGTAGTGGCAGAATCGGAGGTGATATTTCCATCAGCACTGGAAATATGCTCTTGCACCAGCTGTTTCAGTTCGGGCAAAAGCTCAGTCTCGAACCAGGGGTTCTTGCGGATCCAGCCGCTGTTGCGCCAGGAGGGATGCGGCAACGGCATAACAGGACGTTCAGCACCACTTTCATCAAGGATGGTGCGCCAGTTTCGAACTGTTTCGGTCAGTGTCTTCTGCCTCAACCCGCCCAGATGCCAGGCATGGGCATATTGCCCGATTACAAGGATCAGTCGCAGTTGTGGCATCAGCGTCATGACCCGAGCTCGCCATGCCGGCGCGCATTCGCGCCGCGGCGGCAAGTCTCCGCCCTTAGAATCCTGACCGGGAAAGCAGAACCCCATCGGCACGATCGCGAAGAGGTCCGGGTCGTAGAACTGCGTCTCGTCTACGCCGAGCCAGTTTCTCAGCCGGTCCCCCGAAGGGTCTGTGAATGGCCTGCCGCTCGCATGCACCCGCGTTCCAGGTGCCTGTCCGGCGATCAGGATGCGAGCCTTCGAAGACGCCACGCACACCGGCCTGGGTTCATGCGGCAGGGCATATTCGGGGCCGCCGGCCGGATTGTCGCGACAAATCCGGCACGCGGAAATATCGGCCAGCAAAGCGGCGAGCTTTGGATCCGGATCCCGCATATCACCGACAGCCCTCTTCATTTTGGGCTCATGCCTTGGCGCTTGGGCGCGATGACACCGCCTGATACCAGCGCATCACGTTGGTGAGGTGTTCCGGGCGATCGATCCGCGCCGGCTTCATGAATTCGAACCCGATCATCCCTGTGATATCCGCGATTGTGAAGCGGTCGCCGGCGATGAACTCGCGGTCTGCCAGCTCCTTGTCGAGTAGCTCCAGAAAGGCCAGCGCCTTGGGGCGGTTGATTTCGCCCCATTCGGCAAGCTGCGGCTTCTCCCATTCCTGCATTGCCGGGTGGGTGTGGCGAAACGCATTGGCAACAGCGCCGAGAAAGATCAGCTCCAGCCGTCGGTTCCACATCTCGACTATGGCCTTGTCTTTGGCATCGATTCCCATCAGCGGCGGTTCAGGATGAAGCTCCTCGAAATAACGGCAGATTGCGACCGATTCCGAGAGCGGCGTGCCGTCGTCGAGAACCAGCACAGGCAATCTCTGCAACGGATTGAGCCGGGTGACCTCATCGGACTTGTGCCCCAGTTGCCCCATGTCGACCGGCACCTTTTCGATCTCGATGCCCTTCTCGGCCAGAAACACCGTCACGCGTCGCGGATTTGGCGCCCGTCCGCCATCATAAAGCTTCATGTAGATTTCCTCTCTTTCGAAATAGATAGCGTCAATCAGAAACCAGACAACCGTCTCAGAACAGCCATCAGTGCCGACAATCCAGAGTGAAGCCCCTCGTCCAACCCGCCATGAACGGCTCGCCATTGCTTGGGCTGGTCAAACTCCCCGGCCCAAAGCCCTGCCCGCTCGGCCCGTGCTTCGACCTCGGCCAATCGATAATCGCCGAAGGCCACCGCATGGCCCGATCGCACCATGGTCTGATTGAGATCAACGCCACCCGCCTTGCAGCGGACCAGATCCCGACCGTAGCGGTCAACACCCTCCCCCTTGCACTCAACCGCACGGCTGCCGACCAGTCCCCTTAGGTAAGATGCAGCCTCGACGCCGCAACCATAATCATACCCATCCTTGCGGCAGCGTTGTTTGAGTTCAGGCGCATCAATTCCCTTGAGCCGCAGGCGGCGCTTGTCCAGCGCCAGGCTGTCGCCATCCACCACTCGCACGACACCGGAAATATCGGCCCCTGCAAAATGTTCCAGGCGCGCGACAACAAACGCTGCTCCTGCAAAGAGCAAGACCGCCAGACAAACGTCCAGATACTTGCGCCATCGCGGGCGACGTCGATTTGCGCGGCTTTTCCGGAATCTCATCGCGTCAGATGAGCTCATTCGCCCACACGTTTCAAGACGAATGATGGGCACCTTCGTTAAAATGCAAACAGGTTCTTAAACTTTGACGACTAGATTTTTGGTTCAACCCGGAGAGAACTGAAACACTGTGTCGACGCCCCAGACCATGACCGACAAGAATATTGTCGATCGCTCGCGTTCCCACAAGAACGCGGCGGTCATGAAAACTGTGCGCGCAACACGCGAACAACTGCAGCATGGGCGCGAAAAGCCGCATGGTTTCGACAATGAGATGCTCCGTCTGCACATAAATGCCGTATTGCAAGGCGCAGCCGCACCACCGGTGCTCGTCATCCTGACAGCCGTCGGCGGACTCTGGTTCGATGATGCGGTGTGGTTGCTGGCCTGGGCCCTGATGACACTGGTCGTCTATGCAGGCCTGATACTGGTTGCCCGGCGCGCCTCGCGCGGACACAGCAACGACGAAAGCTTTGGACGCTGGCGCAACCGTTTCCTCACAGCCAGCACGCTGGTTGGTTTCACCTGGGCATTCTTTGCCTATCAGGATTGCACAACCTGTCAGGGCGATACGTTTGTTTTCTACAAATCCGCCGTTCTGCTGATCGCGCTCGCCGCGACTGCCATGGCGACATTCGCACTGCGGCATGCGCTCTATTTCGCAGCTGGTCCGATCATCGCGGCGCTCGCCCTGCGGGCGGCTATCAGCCGCGATGTCGCCGATTTCTCCGCATTGGCAATGATCTTCGCGGCAGCACTGTTTTTCGTCTACATGTCTAAGCGGCTCTACACGACCAACGTCAAGATGCTGAGTTTTCAAACCGAAAAAGATGACCTGATCGCCGAACTCGAGGTCGCCAACTCGGTGTCAGACGAGGCCCGTCGCCGCGCCGAGGAATCCAATCTGGCCAAATCGAGATTTCTGGCTTCCATGAGCCATGAATTGAGAACACCTCTGAACGCCATTCTGGGCTTTTCGGAAGTCATGTCCGGCGAGGTGCTGGGCCCGATCGAAAACGCCAGCTACAAGGAATATGTCGGAGACATCCACCGTTCCGGTCAGCATCTGCTCAATCTGATCAACGAAATCCTTGATCTTTCGCGCATTGAGGCGGGCCGCTATGAGCTCAACGAGAATGCCCTGTCGCTTGCCGACATCGCCGAGGATTGCATCGGTCTGGTCCAGCTCAAGGCCCGCAGCAAGAACATCCGCATCATCGAGGCGTTTGAGGAAAACCTGCCGTTGGTCTGGGCGGATGAGAAATCCATGCGTCAGGTGACCCTCAACCTGCTGTCAAATGCGGTAAAATTCACCCCGTCGGGCGGCGAGATCCGCGTCAAGATCGGTTGGACCGCTGGCGGCGGCCAATATATGGCGATCAAGGACAATGGCCCTGGCATCGCAGAAGAAGAAATTCCGGTGGTTCTGTCAGCCTTTGGTCAGGGCTCAGTGGCGATCAAGAGCGCCGAACAGGGCACTGGCCTCGGATTACCGATCGTCCAGGCAATCCTTGCCAAGCACGGCGGCGAATTTGTGCTCAAGTCCAAATTGCGAGAAGGCACCGAAGGCATTGCCATCCTTCCCGCCAAGCGCGTGCTCGAAAGCATGGCCCCGGTCGAAGGCCTCCCCAATGCGACGGTGAAGAAAAAACGGGCCTTCAGTTAGGTAGCCCTCAACCAGGTCAGTCTGGTGCAGTTTGCCGCAACACAACTGAGCAGCGCAAAAGCCCCGCCCGCCGCCCTTTACGACAGCACCGACCATAAGACATGGCCGACCATGTAGATCACGATCAACGACCCGAGGGTGTAGAACGTCGCCCGGATTTCATGGATCTGCTGAGTGGCGTAGGCGGCAAAATGCGCGATCCGTGCAAAGACAAATCCGTACATCAGGACCTGCGCTAGCCACAGAGCCGGATTGACCGCGACAAAAAGCAGACCTGCAGCCAGGAAAGCCGGGATGTTTTCAAGGTCATTTCGATGCATCCGGCGCGACCGGTCGACATAGTCACTGAGCTCCAACTGGCCTGGATGCGGCTCTTTGTTGATCAGTCCGAGCTGCAGATCCTCTGGATTGACCAGACCCGCGTTGCTTTTCAGCATCCGGTACACGGTCATCCACCCCTGCAACATCACCTTGAGAACCATGATTGCTGCGGTGATTGCGTAAACTTCAAAAACCGGATTTCCGATGTTCAACAGGTTCATTGTCCTTGCTCCCAGACCCGTTCGCATTTCCCGGCAGACAATGAATGTTCGCCTCCCAACCGAGGCATGGCATACATTCATTTACTTACCAATGGTAAGGAATATATCATCTCCAATTGAAATCAGTCAACGGAGCCAGAAATGAACGATCAGAAAACCAGTCAGAAAATTCTCTCGATAGCTCGCAAGATCCTTGCCGCAGACGGTCTTGCCGGCGTTTCGTTCGATGCGATTGCACGCAGACTGGGCCGTTCAAAGCAAGCCGTTCTCTATTGGTATCCGACCAAGCGCGATCTTCTGGTCGCGTTGTATCTGCCCTGGCTTGAGGCGGAGACCAAAATTGCTGAAGACGCAGTCGCCGGGGCAAGCGGCAGGACAGAGGCGGTCAGTTGCTTTGTCCGTGCCGTGGTCTCTTTCCATATCGAAGACCTGGACCGATTCCGGATGATGTATCTGGCGCCCCAGACCACCCGAGAGAAAGCCGGCAGCCGAAGCACCATCGTTGTTGATCAGGAGGTCTATGCGATCACGAGCAGGCTTTACGGCGCGCTGGCGTCCCACCTTGATGGGACGCCAGAAGGCGCTCGAAAACAAGCGGTTGCCATCCATTCCGCAGCTCTGGGACTGGTTTTGATGCTTGCCCTGGCCGATTCAATGCGTGACCCGTTGAAGCATACCAGCACACACCTGATTGATGCCTTGGTGGCCAGCCTCACGACATCCTCGGAGACGTCTTAGGTTATCATTCCTTGCCGGCAACTCCGGCCTGCGCAAAGGTCGCCATTCCCGTATGGCACTGAGCTGCAGCCTTGACGATGCCCGCCGCAAGCGCAGCCCCTGTCCCCTCGCCCAGCCGCATGCCGAGCGCCAGCAACGGTGTCTTGCCAAGCTTTTCGATCGCGGCCATATGACCCGGTTCGGCCGACACATGGCCAATCAGGCAATGATCCAGCGCGGACGGATTGATCGCATGCAGCACCGCAGCAGCAGCTGTCGCCACATAGCCATCGATGAGCACCGGTATCCGTTCCATCCGCGCCGCAAGAATGGCACCGGCCATGGCCGCAAGTTCACGCCCGCCCAAGCGCCGCAGCAGCTCCAGCGGATCGTCAAGATGCGATTTGTGCAAGGCCACGGCTGTTTCCACAACCGCAATCTTGCGCGCCAGCACCTCGCCTTCCGAACCCGTGCCAGGGCCGACCCAATCAACAGCAGACCCGCCATAAAGCCCGTAGAAAATTGCGGCAGCGATAGTGGTGTTGCCGATGCCCATCTCGCCGATGCACAAAAGATCGGTGCCGCCTGCAATGGACTCCATACCGAACGCCATTGTGGCGGCACACGTGCGCTCATCCATCGCTGCTTCGGTGGAAATGTCGCCGGTGGGAACTTCCAGCGCCAGATCAAAGATCTTCAGGCCCAGGTCGTTGGCAACACAGATCTGGTTGATGGCGGCTCCACCGGCAGCAAAATTCTCCACCATCTGGGCGGTCACTGATGATGGAAACGGCGACACGCCTTGCGCGGTGACACCGTGGTTGCCCGCAAAGATCGCAACCAGCGGGCGCGTGATCTGCGGTGTGCGTCCGGTCCAGGCAGCTAGCCAGAAAGCGATTTCTTCAAGCCGCCCCAGTGCGCCAGAAGGCTTGGTCAGTTGCGAATCGCGTTCGCGCGCCGCGGCAAGGGCCGCGGTGTCGGGTCCCGGCAGGTTGCGCAGGAGTTCGCGAAAAGCATCAAAAGGCAAACCGCTGGCACTCATTTTTTTCTCCAAGGTCGTTCTTGCGCATGACGCGCGACGTGGCCCGGTGTAATTGTCGAATCGCTCAAGGACAATAACGTTCGCGACATAGCGGGGCTTGCCCCCAACATTGGCGCTCGACGGAGACCGACATGCAGATCAGCGACACTCTCGACGACATTGCCCGTTCGACAGGTTTTCTGAGCCGTCTGCCCATGCCCGCACGCCATTTTGACGGTCACGACGGCTCACTGGTCCGTGCGTCGCGCATGTTTCCGGTGGCAGGATTGCTCATCGCGCTGTGCCCGGGACTGCTGGTGTTGGTGCTCTCGGCATTTGGCGCCAATACAGCGCTGAGCGCAGTGCTGGCGCTCGGTGCACTCGTCGGCGTCACCGGAGCCTTGCATGAAGACGGCCTGGCCGATTCCGCAGATGCATTCGGTGCGCGGGGCGGACGCGAGCATATGCTCGAGATCATGAAGGATAGCCGCATCGGTACCTATGGTGTGCTGGCGCTGATCATGAGCTTTGCACTTCGCGCCATTTCGCTGACCGTCATCCTGTCAGTGATCGGGGGATGGAATGCTTTTGTGATCCTTCTTGCAGTTGCCGCCGCCTCCCGTGCTGCAATGGTCTGGCATTGGAACGTGCTGCCATCAGCGCGTCAGGGTGGCGTTGCCGCCTCGGTTGGTGCGCCCGATCAAAGCGCCAGAACACAGGCTCTGCTATCGGGCGGGCTGCTGTTCATCGCCTTCACCACGCTGACAGTCGGCCTGTTTGCGGCATTGCTGGCCTTGGGTGTCTTGGCAGCCGCAGCCGGCCTGTGGACATCAATTGTCCGCACCAAACTTGACGGCCATACCGGCGACACCATAGGCGCCACCCAGCAGATCAGCGAGACCGTTTGCCTCACTGCCCTTGCCCTTTTGCTATGAAGCAACGATATAAAACCTCGACACCGTCTGTTAACGAGCAAGAAACATGAGCATTGAATCTCCCTGCATCCTGATATGCTCGATAGACCTGATGACGGGCTATTGCTTCGGCTGCGGCCGCACCCGCGATGAAATTGCCCAGTGGATGAGCTACTCGCCTGAAACCAGAACCGAAGTCATGGCGGAATTGCCGGCCCGGCTTGAAACCGTGGAACGCAAACCGCGCAGGGAAACCAGGCGGCAGCGAATGGCGCGCGAACGGCAGGATAGCTGAGCGGGATGGTGTTCCTCCTCGCCCTGCTTGGCGCTGCCCTCGCCGTCCTGATCTACAATCATGAGACCGGATTTAGTTTCGGCATTCCCAATGATGATCTCGCCGGCCTTGTCTTTTTCGGCCTGCTCGGATCGGTGATCGGTGCAACCGTGATCGGCATGCATCGCAACATCGGGGAGATGATCCGCAATCTGCTGATCTGGGTGGTGATCATACTCGGGTTGGCGACCGGCTGGCTCTATCAGGACCAGGCGCGCGACATGGTTCTGCGCGTGGCAGGCGGCCTGGCTCCTGGACGACCTGTCACCGTATCTGACGGAAATGGCCCTGCTGTTCTCATTCGCAAATCGCTCAATGGACATTTCGAAGCCGCAGGTGAAGTCAACGGCAAGCCGGTGAGTTTTCTCATCGATACCGGTGCGACATCTATCGCGCTGTCGCACGATGACGCGCTGCGCGTAGGGTTTTCAGAAGATGATCTCAAATATACGCTTGCCATAAACACCGCCAACGGCAAAGCGCGTGCTGCGGCCGTCAGTCTGGACACCGTCACCATTGGTACGGTTGAGCGGACCGGGCTGCGAGCCATGGTGGCTGAACCGGGGCGGCTCGACCAGAGCCTTCTGGGGATGAATTTCATATCATCCCTGACTGCCTTCGAGATGCGCCGCGATGAAGTCATCCTGCGCGACTGACAACACCTGCCGGTGGTCTGACCGAAACAGATGCTAGCCATCTGTTTTGAAAAGCCAGCCACTAGCGATTGAACTAGTGGCGCGATTTGTCCTGACCGACCAAAACCATGCATCGGGATCGCACCACTAGGTCCGATGAACGGAAAGCCTCAGGCAAGCGACGGATGCGATTATCGGTAGAGTTCCATGTTCGGGATGTGGATTCTCGTCAGTTTATCGATCGCCTTGTTTGCATTTCCGGTCACAGGTCGCG
The DNA here is from genome assembly GCA_051251555.1 of Hoeflea sp. GTDB lineage: Bacteria > Pseudomonadota > Alphaproteobacteria > Rhizobiales > Rhizobiaceae > Hoeflea. Next base: position 443,854 of record JBPOEW010000002.1, on the reverse strand, counting down.
CCATGATATCGAGTTATCAGTCTTATAATTTCTATACCAAAAACATCAATATGACGCTGAGCCGTGCGGCCGCGGATGCGGCTGTCAGCAGAGAGCAGAAATATTACCGCGAGACGATCGGATCGATCAAAACCATCGATGAATTTCTCAACGATGACAGGGTCTATGCCTATGCAATGAAAGCCTACGGGCTTGAAGAGATGACCTACGCAAAAGCATTCATCCGCAAAGTGCTTGAAAGCGACCTGACAGACACGAGCAGCTTTGCAAACCTTCTGACAGACAGCAAATACAAGACTTTGACCGCGGCCTATGACTTCGGCAACACAGTCACATCCGAGATCATTCAAACCACCAGCCAGATTGACAATCTGATCGGCACCTATGGGCAAACGATTGAGGACAACGACGCGCTGCTAAAGGCCGACACCACATACTTCAAAGCCGTGTCTCAGACTTTTACAAACGTCAATGACTTGTTCAACAACACGCGCGCACGCGACTACGTCTTCACAACATTCGGCATAGATCCAAAAACGTTTGACTACGAAACCCTCAGGGGGGTGCTCACCAGCGACATCGCCGATCCAACCAGTTACGTCAATTCCGTGATTGCACCGAAAGTCAATGATTGGCTTGTCCAGATCGACGATCTCAACACGCAATTGGCTGATCCCTTGAAAACCGCTGCGCAGAAAGAAAAAATCAATTACCTGATTACCCAGTATAGGAAATCTATCGACAAGGCAGACACGTATTACAACATGGCCGCGTCATTCAATTTCAGTGCAGACGGCACTGTGGCTTCAGGTGTGGAGCCAATGAGCGCCGCGCAATTGAAGATGGTGACGGAATCCTATGTTTTATCCCAGCCAAGACTGACCTCCACTGGTGCGCTGCTCAACAAGCAGTATTACGAAGACACGCTTCCGACCATCACCTCGATAGACGACCTTCTCAACAACTCCCGTCTCAGCGTGATGGTTCTGACAGCTTACGGCATTCCCCTGACCACCAGCCGCGCTGACGTCAAATGGGCGCTTCAGCAGGATACCTCCGACCTTAGCGGTGAGATCTACTCAAAAAGCAAGGGAATGATTGACATGGCCAAGGCTTTCAATTTCGAAAGCGATGGCTCCATCACTCCTGGTATGGACATTCAGGATGCAGATCAGCTCTATCTGACAACCGCCAATTACATCGACAAATACAATGACGCAGACGAAGTAAAAGATGCCGCGGCTATTGCAAAATACAAACTCTATATCGGACTGACCAGCAGCCTCGATGACTTCCTGTCTGCCCAGCCGGCTGCGGTTACCATCCGCGAATTCGCCTTGAAAGCCTTCAACATATCAGCCAACGAAGTCTCCACGTACAAACTGAAACAGGTGTTCACCAGCGATCCGTATGATCCCAAAAGCTACGTGAACACCATGAAGGATGACCGGTTTGTCAAATTGGCCAAAGCCTTCAACTTCGCCGCTGATGGCAGCATCGGCGCGCCGCGTTACGCGCAGTCTGAAAATGAAATTACCCGGATTACAAAAGCCTACTACACCGCGGTGACAAGACTGGATGACAGTGAATCGTCGAAAGCCAACGCTGAAAAAGAGGCGTCCTATTACCGAACCAGATTACAAACGCTCGAGACCGTTGACGAACTGCTTTCCGATATACGCCTGAGAAACGTACTGCTTGTGGCGGAGGGACTCAGACCTGTCGATGTGAATAATGACACACTTAGAGCGGTGTTGATTTCAGACCTCGATGACCCGGACAGTTTTGCCAATCAGCAGACGGACATCGCCTACCAGAAGATTGCCGGATCATTCAATTTTGATGCAGACGGGTATATCCAGATCATATCCGAGCCTGGTGCGCAAAATGAACGCGGCCTGGTCGAAACCCAGCGCCTCTATCTGACACAGGCAATCGAAGAAGAGGCTGGAGCGGATAGTCTCGGTGCGCGTCTGGCGCTCTATTTCGAGCGTATGGCGCCCACTCTGACCAGCACCTACGATATCCTCGCAGACGATGCCCTGGCACAATTTATCCGCACCGCATTCTCGATCTCACAGGAAACTGCGAGTAGCGATATCGACAAACAAAAAGCGATGCTGGACAGGTATCTGGACGTGGACGATCTGCTGGATCCGGAAAAGGTCCAGACCCTGGTGCAGCGCTTTCTTGCGCTTTACGATATCGACAATGGCGCCCAGGACCCCGTGCTTACCATTCTCGGAGGCAACACATCCATCAATTTCGAAACCGTTGCCACCATGATGCAGCTGCGTTCCAGCTTCTAAGACATGTCGCGTTCAAATGTGTTCATTCAAACGATAATGCCCATGCATCATTTCAAAGAGATATTGCGTCCTTTGCACAGTTGGATGTGCAGCTCTGCAGCCGGCCACGCGGTTGCCATGACCGGCTCCCCGCCCGGACGCCGGTCCGCTCTGAGGCATCACGTTCCGGGCTGCCCGCCATCCCCCGGCAATGGTTGACGGCTGGCTTGCTTTTTACTCAGTCACAATGACGGTAACCGGTTTTGCGGGCTCGCAGGTCAAAATGGAAATGATCTTTGTGATGAATATCACTGCCTGGACCAAGCACGGTGGTAAAATATTTGCAGCTGTCGCTCCGGACCGTTTTCAGGAGGCTCTTTTCGCGGAATGAAAAGAATCCTGGTTTTTTGACCGAAATTTCCTGGCCATTGTTCAGCGTGATCTTGCCGACATCGATGGCATTGCCCTTGGAATGTTCAGACATCGGCGCGCCGCGCTTCGAGTTCATGGTCCTGCAAGAATAGGATGACAGTTGCCGGATGGAACTCACCCCCGAGATATAGCGAAGCCTGGCGGCTGGGGCGAGTTCGTTCTTCACCCATTGCGCGAATGCATCGGTGATCTGACAATTGAGCTTGGCCGCCGGCTTGATCTCGATACCACCCGAAAGCTCCGTCACCTCGACCGGGTAAGGGATCGAACAACCCTTGCCGCTGTTGATGGCAGGTAGGTCGCGAAAGGTAACCCCGAGGCGCTTGAGACGGGTACGGCAGGCCTTTTCCTCAGCCGGCAATCCACCCGCCCATTTCGGTGTGCTCATCAGATTGCTGATCCGCGGCATCAGGCCGGCTAGTCTGACAGGTTTTTCATCAACCCGCCTATCGGCGACCTGCAGGTCGGATCCGCTGGCAAGCTGATAACCTGACACCGAGGCCAGTTGTGGATTGTCTGTTCCAATTCCCGTCACGACCGGCTGCTCCATCCTGCCTTCCGGCAAGGCGGACGTCATCTGGTTCGTATCCACTCCCGCAGAGACAGGATAGGCCAGCACGTTTTGCAAGGGCGCATCGGCATTGTCAGGAATTCGGGCATTTGAAGTGTTGGCAAACATCGCCGGCGTCAGCGGTGTGCTGGTCATCATCGGCGCAGCAGGCTCGCTGCGGACCGGTGCGGTGGGCTGCAACGACAAGATGTCACCCGGAGGCGCCATGTCGCCTGAACATCCGCCGACAATGAGAACCGTCGTCAACACCAACCCCGCAGAAACCAGCGAACGACGGCGAGGCCTTGAGACATAACACAACATGGATTGCTCCGAGAATACGCAAAACTAAGCTTGACCATCTCACACAACAGTAAAGGAAAACTGATGTTGGCCATTAACGTCTGGGGCAATATTGGGGCACGTTGTGCGCGAGGCGTCCCCCCCCCTGCAGGCGGCAGAAGAACAAGTTTCCTCTCATCCTCACATTCTCGCGCCTGCTCCCTTCAAAACCAACCGGCAGCAGGATAAGCCTAAGCTCAGAACAAGGAGACGAAGATGCCCGCCCCAACTGGTGAACTGACATTGCGGACACTGGCCATGCCAGCGGACGCCAACGCAGCCGGCGACATTTTCGGCGGATGGGTGATGGCCCAGATGGATTTGGCCTGTGGCATCCGCGCTGCCGAACGCGCCAGGGGACGCGTTGTGACTGCGGCTGTCAACGAGATGTCGTTTGCCATGCCCGTCAAGATCGGCGACACGCTGTGCATCTACACACATATCGTCAAGGTCGGCCGCACCTCGATGACGCTATTGGTCGAAGCCTGGGCCCAGCGCTATCTGTCTCCGCAGATGGACAAGGTCACCAACGCCTTGTTCGTCATGGTGGCGCTGGATGCCGACAACAAGCCCACACCATTGCCCGTCGAGTGACTTACAGCAGATTGAATCGTCTCCTCAGACATCCGATTGAATCTGCGAGCGAAACCGCTTGCACCTCTGAAAAACAATAGAAAACGGATTGATCAACTGCTCTCGACCTGACGCTTCAGCCTGGATGAGTTGCTGCGTTTTCCGCAAGAGCCGGGCCAGCCATCTCATAGAGATACAATCGCGTCTTGCGTCTGTCTGAAAGCTCCCAGATCTCTGAAGGCTCGACACCCGGCACGGCAAAACTGTTGGACACCAGCAGACTTCCCGGCTTCATCTCCCGCGTGGCCTTCTCAAACAGAGCGGGCATGGGTTCAGGCGAGAGGAACGCATAGACGACATCCTCACGCCCAATGTCAGCCTTCCAGATATCCTGCCGTGCAATCCGGCCCCGTCTCTGGAGCTTTGACAGACTGGTGGACATCAACCAGACCATCGGCGCCGTCTCCACACCTGTTGCCTGTCGGCCCTCGCCATCAAGTGCCCTCACGACGCCACCTAGCCCTGACCCGAGATCGATGAAGCGCTTGGCGCCGCGTTGACGCATCAGCGACAACAACGCCTCCGTCGTCGCCCGGTTACTCAGATACAGCGGAACCCGATCCCGCGCGGTGTTGGAGAAGAACAGATAGAGCACTACAAAGCCGACACCGAACGGCCAGGCCGGCAGGCCCCCGACATTCAGCGCCAAAACCATTGCTGCAGGAAAACCCAGTCCGATCCAGATCCACCAGACCGGAAGCCCGAGCAGTTTCGTCACCACTGCCGCAATGAGACTTTGCAACACCACTGCCGTCCAGAACAAGCCGCTCGCATCCAGGAGGGAGGCAAGCCCCAGCAAGGCAACAAACACCAGCATACCGGCCAGAATCTGGGCAACGATGGCGCCGATGATCGGATAGGAGCGGATCAGCTTCATGTGGTGTCCCGTGGCTTGGCCACAATGCCGTTTGATTGGTCAGGCAGCTACCGTCAGATCTGAAAAATCGATTGCCGCAAAGGCTGCAGCAATCACATCCGGCCCTGCCCCAGGGCGCACGGCGTCAGCAGACAGGATCTGCCGGAACCGGCGCGCTCCGCGAACCCCCTGGAACAGGCCTATCATGTGGCGCGTGACGTGGATAAGCCTGCCGCCAGCAGCCAGATGCGCCTCGGCATGGGCCATCATTGTGGCGCACACATCGCCCCATTCAACCTCGGCAACGTCCATTCCATAGATCTGCCGATCCACACCTGCCAGCAGCGACGCATTGTGATACGCGGCCCGGCCAAGCATTACGCCATCGACCTGATTCAAGTGTTCAACCGCCTGACTCAGAGTGGCAACACCGCCATTTATGCCAATAAAAAGACTGGGATAATCCTGCTTCAATCGATAGACAATATTATAATCGAGCGGCGGGATATCGCGATTTTCCTTGGGAGACAGCCCCTCAAGCCAGGCCTTACGGGCATGCACCCAAAGAGCATCCACACCGGCTTCAACAACTGTCCGGGCAAAGTCCGGGAGCGCGGCTTCGGGATCCTGTTCGTCTACGCCGATACGGCACTTCACCGTTACCGCCACATCCGAGACGGATTTCATTGCTTCCACACACCGGGCCACCAGATCCGGATCCCGCATCAGGCAGGCGCCGAATGCACCAGACTGCACTCTGTCGGAGGGACAGCCCACATTGAGATTGATTTCATCATAGCCAAAATCTACGGCAATCCGCACAGCCTCGACAAGCTTGCCCGGCTCGGAACCGCCCAGTTGCAAGGCGACCGGGTGCTCAATCTGATCATACCCGAGCAACCGTCCCCGGTCGCCATGGATGATACCATCTGCGACCACCATCTCGGTGTAGAGCAAAGCCTTGTGCGTCAGCTGACGGTGGAGAAACCGGCAGTGCCGGTCCGTCCAGTCCATCATCGGCGCGACGGCAATACGGTGTTGTGGGTATGTGCTCATAGGGTTTGCTTCGTGTGTCTGTTGCGTGTCGGGCAAATCGCCTGACATTTGTTGCCTGCGTATAGCGCAATTCCAACCGCTGCGAAACTGCGTCCCAGGGCGGATAATTTCAGCGTTGATGGAACCGGCTCCATTGTTTCGCGTTCATATTCCAACACCATTGGAGAGACCCATGCCGGTAGAAAAGAACGCTTCGATCATAGACCCTGTCGACGCCCAGATCGGTGGTGACGCCGACATAGACGGCATAGCCCAAACCATAACCGTTGACGACATCAATGCCGTGCTGATGTCTCCGCAGTCGGTCGATCAGAGACTTGAGACCCTGAAATCCATGCGCTCCGAGCTGGAAGCACGTTCCCATGCCGATTTCGGTAATGACATGGCGCCACTTATCAACGACATCGATGCGGCAATCGATCAACTTTCGGTGGGCAGCTGATCTGCACATCCGGTTACCGGCGAATTTGGAGCGAGGAAAAGCCATGGCGCAAAGCAACAGTCACGGAACTTCAATCAAAAACAGCGACACCTACGAGGCGTTGCGTGAGGACGGCGCCTCCAAAGAGAAGGCAGCGCGGATTGCAAACGCTCAGGCCAACGACAGCCAGAAGCCATCCGTCAAGGGAGGTAAGGCTTCCCCTTACGAGAACTGGACCAAGGATGAACTTTACGAGCGCGCACAGGAGTTGGGCATCGACGGCCGGTCAGCAATGACCAAAGGTGAATTGATCGAGGTCCTTCGAAACAGTTAGAAACCCCGGCCTGCCCAGGCAGGCCTGAAAGCCCCGCACGGACACCCCTTCCGTGCGGGGCTTTCTCATGTGCCGTCCACGCCTTGAAACCGTCAGACGGTCATACTCGTGACCTGCGCCACGGCGTCCGCGGCTTCCCCGCCCTTCTGGACGAAGTGCGTCCTATAAAACGCCTCATGCTCGCCCTTTGGCTGAAAATGGTGCGGTGTCAGAGAGACTGAAATAACAGGCACCTCTGTCTTCAGCTGAACGTCCATAAGGCCCGTCACCACAGCCTGCGCCACGAAATCGTGCCGGTAGATACCTCCGTCAACAACCAGAGCAGCAGCAACGATGGCGTCGTACTCTCCAGTTTTGGCAAGCTTCTGCGCCACCAGCGGCATTTCAAACGCGCCAGGCACGTCAAAAGAAACCACGTCAACATCAAGCCCAAGCTCGGCAACCCGAGCCTGAAAGCCAACGAGCGCCTGATCGACGATATCGGCATGCCAGCGGGCTTTGATGAAGGCGATCTTGAGGGATTTTGTCATTGCTCGGATCCTTTCAAAAATGACAAGATCCCAGAGCGCACAAGCGTTTGGAACAGATCTGACGATCTGCTGCCTCACACCCATTCTCTACCATCCGGACTTTAACCGTCGGCCCTGGAATTCCACCAGTGTCTGCTGACCCACCCGAAGGTGGCGCTCGCGGGCTGTAACCGCCGGTGGGGAATTTCACCCTGCCCTGAGAATGGATTTTACGTAATTCCTCAACGGCTTGAAGTCAAACCGCTCGAGCTGGCGACAGGTCAATCTGCAGCCCTAACCGACCCGGCGCAGAAAATCACGGGTTCGTGGATCGTGAGGATCATCGAAAATCTGGCTCGGCGGCCCCTGCTCGACAATCCGCCCGCCCTCCATAAACACGATGCGGTCGGCGATTTCGCGTGCGAACTGCATCTCGTGGGTGACGATCAGCATGGTTTGCCGTTGCTCCGCCACCCGCCGCATCAGATCCAGCACCTCGCCGACCCATTCCGGGTCAAGCGCCGATGTCGGCTCGTCAAACAGCATCAGATCAGCGCCCAGCGCCATAGCACGGCCAATGCCGACACGCTGTTGCTGACCGCCCGATAGCGCTGCCGGGTAGGCGTCGGCCTTGTCGGCGAGGCCGGTTTCCTTCAGCACTGCCTCAGCCTTCGCCTCAGCCTCGGTCCGCGAGAGCTTCTGCACGGTAACGAGCGCTTCGGTGATGTTCTCGCGAGCGGTCTTGTTGGCGAACAGCGCATAGTTCTGGAACACGAAAGCGGTGCATCGGCGCAAGGCGAGGATGTCCGCCCGGCTGGCGTGCGCCGCATCAACACTCAGGTCTCCGACGGTGATAATACCGGCATCAGGATGATCGAGAAAATTTATCGAGCGCAGCAATGTCGACTTTCCGGTGCCAGACGGGCCGATGATCGCCACCCGCTCGCCGTCCTTTATCTCAAGGTTGATACTGTCGAGCACGGTATTTGTGCCAAAGCGCTTTGTCAGTCCACGAACGCCGGTCATCGGGAATACGCCTGTTCCATGCGGCCCTCAAGCACGCGCTGACCATAGGAAAGTGCCTCGACGATGACCCAGTAGATGATTGCCACGACGATGAAGCTCTCGAAATAGAGAAAACTGCCGGCCGCCTCCTTCTGGGTTGCGCCCATCAGTTCCGTCACTCCGAGGGTGAATGCAAGTGAGGTGCTCTTGATCATGTCGATGAAATAATTCACCAGCGTCGGCGCAGCCACGCGGGAGGCCTGCGGCAGCACGATGCGCCTGAGCATCTGGCCGCGGGTCATGCCCACAGCCATTGAGGCCTCCCATTGGCTGCGGTCAACGCCGACAATAGCTGCACGAATGCTCTCCGCCATATAGGCCGAAAAGTGCAGCGTCAGCCCCATGATTGCAGCGGTGACGCCATTGATCTGTGTAAGGAACGACACCAGCTGCGGCAAACCATAGTAAAACAGGAACAGCTGGACCAGCAGCGGCGTGCCCCGGAAGAAGCTGATGAACAGCATCACCGCCTGATCCAGCACCGGAATACGGATGACGCGTTCGACGGCCAGCAAAGCGGCAAGAATCAATGCCAACACCATCGATGCCAGGGCCATTCCAAGCGTCAGCGGGACGTAACCCAGCAACACCGGCACGAGCCCCAGCATGTAATCAAAATCGAGCGCTTGCATGATGCCCCCTGCCCCGCCTTCCTGGCGAACGTCGCCGCTATTTAGCCGACGTGATATCGGATGCGAACCACGTCTGCGAAATCTCCGCAAGCGTACCCTTTTCGCGCAAGGCCGTTAATGCTGCATCAACCCGGTCGCGCTGGGCGCGGCCGGCTTCGTCATCGCGGAATGGCAAGGCGTTGCGGATTTCGGAGAACGGCTGACCCGCGAGCGCCAGCGGAAGCGGGCTTTTCTGGATCACCTGAGCCGACGACACCCGGTCCATCACGAACGCGTCAACCCGGCCAAGCGCAGTGTCTTGTTCAATGTTGGATTCGTAGGTCTTGATGGTGATCTCATCGGCATAGGGCAGTTCGCGCAGCAATTTTTCGAAATTCGAGCCAAGATTGACCGCCACCGTACGTCCACGCAGATCTTCCGGTCCGGTGATTGTGTCCTCATTTCCCTTCTTCACCACCACCTGCGCGCCATCATAGACGTAGGGCTGGGTAAAGACGAAAGCCGCCTCGCGTTCGGATGTAATGGTAATCTGGTTGGCAACGGTATCGATGCGACCGGCGTTCAATGCGCCGATCAGGCCGGAAAATGACATGGTGACAAACTCCACCTTCATTCCTGTCTCTTCAGCGACCGCATTCATCACATCGACCTCGAAGCCCTGCAGCTTGTCCTGCTGGACAAATGTGAACGGGAAATAACCGCCCGACATACCGACACGCAAAGTGTCTGCGTCCTGTGCACTGGCGATTGAAACAAAGCTGGCCGCAGCAAGTGCGGCAATGGCGATGGATTTGAGCATATCTATCCCTTTATTGATGGGTCACCGGCCAGAGCGGACTTGGTGAGGATGAAAGATGAACGCCATAGATGGGCGCTTGTTCCGCCATTACAAACGCGAGAATTGCGATGTGTGAGAATGTGAAGCGACGTGATGGCTCGCCAAACCAAACCGGCCTTTTTCCGGTTTGTCAGGGAACCCACTGCGCAGGCAAGCGTTGGGTTCCTGTAAGTTTGACTATCAAAGGAGCATACAGTGCCCAGCATGGAAAACGCCAAAATCCTCATTATGTCGACCAATGGTTTCGAACAATCCGAACTCGAATACCCTCTCGAGCACCTCAAGAAAGCCGGCGCTACGGTTCACGTTGCGACGCTTGATGGCGAGCCGATCAAGGGTTGGGACAAGGACGACTGGGGCAACACTGTCGATGCCGACCTGAAGATTTTCGACGTCAAGGTCGACGACTACATCGCGCTTGTGTTGCCAGGCGGGCAGATCAACCCCGACCTGCTGCGTGTCGAGAAAGACGCTATCCAGCTGGTCCGCGACTTTGTCTCCAGCGACAAGATCGTCGCCGCCATCTGCCATGCCCCCTGGCTGCTGATCGAAGCCGGTGTTATCAAAGGACGTGAAGCGACGTCGTACCCGTCGATCCGCACCGACATGGAGAATGCCGGGGCCAAATGGGAAGACAGCGAGATCGCCATCGATAACGGCATCATAACCAGCCGGTCGCCCGAAGATCTGGAAGCCTTTGTCAACAAGATCATTGAGGAAGTGCGCGAAGGCGAGCACCATCGCGATTCCGCCAGCGCTGCCTGATCCGGATGCCGGGTCGCCGTATTCGCGGCTGCCTCCAACCTGCCCCATTGTCGCTATTGTCGATGGGCCCATCACTGTCATTAACGCGGGAGTTCGCATGACCAACCGACCAATTCCTCACAAAACCCTCATCGTCGTTGGCACCGGAGAAGGCGCCCAATTCTACCGCAACGCAGGCAAGAACGGTGACCTGAAACTGGAGCACTCCAGGGACCTCGAGCCCGGCAATCTCGCCGATCAGGGCCCCGCGGGCAAGCAGCCACCGGATACCTCGGCCAAGGAATCGATGGAGGCCACCTTCGCGAAAATATTGGCAAACCATCTTTATGATCTGGCCCAGCAGCACAAGTTCGACAATCTGATCCTTGTTCTCGATCCCGACACACTCGGCGAAACCCGCCCGAGCCTGCATGTCAGCGTCACCGACAAGATCATGCTGGAATTGCCAAAGACATTGATTAACAGTCCAACAGACCAGATCGAAAAGTCGATTCTGGCAGCATTTTGAACCTGATGCATTGATCCGGCCGGGCCTCGCGCCCGGCCGCTTTGCGTCGTGCTTGCAGCAAGGTTAATGCACACCGGCCACGTTTCATCACCACCACAGCCCCTGCCTTTGCGGCGCGCAGAGTTGCCTCATCGCGACGTGCATGCGAAATGGAAGAGGCAATTACCAGTTGGGGGGATCATGACCGTTAGCTACACAACCGATCGAATGCTGCATTTCGGCGACTGCGATATTTCCGGAACCGCCTACTATCCAGCCTATCTCAACCTGCTCAACGGCGTGATCGAGGAGTTCTGGTCCTCCATCGGTTACCCGTGGCACGAAATCATCTGGAAAGAGCGTTGGGGCACGCCGACGGTGCACCTGACATGCGATTTCTCCAAGCCGTCGCTCTTCGGCGAGAAATTGACCTTCGAGCTCACTGTGACCAAGGTCGGCAAATCCTCGATGACGGTCGAGCACGTCGTGCTCTGCGGTGACGAACACCGTTGGTCGGGCAAGCAGGTGCTCGCTGCAAGCTGGCTCGACAAGCACACTTCCATGCCATGGCCTGACGATGTGCGCGCCAAGCTGGTGTCGTTCCTGCCTGCCGATCCCGCGGAGTAAATCCGCGGGGCGAACTTCGGCTCGCTAATCAGATCGTATTTTCGGCGATTTCTCCGGCACCAGCCCGGAGCGGAATCTCTGCAGCACAAATTGCAGCAGAAGGCCAACCAGCAGCATACGGATATAGGACGAGCGGGTGATCCACTCGGGCGGCAAGCGGCTGGTGAAGATCTCGGTCGCCGACCAGATGAACCAGATCACGATGGCGCCGACAATGGCGCCCTTGTTGTTGCCCGATCCACCTGCCATCAGCATCACCCAGACCAGGAATGTGACCAGCAGCGGCTCGGTGGCCGAAGGTGACAGGAACTTGAAGTAATGCGCTGACAACCCACCCGCGAGCCCCATGATGGCGCAGCCGATCACGAAGGTCTGCAGCCGGAACCAGTCGACATCCTTGCCCGCAGCCCGCGCTGAATCCTCATTGTCGCGGATCGCCCGCAGCGTCCGCCCCCAGGGGCTGACATAAAGCCGCTGACACAGGATGTAGACACACAGCACGCAGGTCCAGACCACGGCTAGATAGACCAGATCCGCCTCCCTGCCCTGCACCAGATTGCCGAATGGCCGCGGCACACCGGCAATACCGAGACTGCCGTTCGTGAGCCAGGATTCGTTGACGATCACCAGCCGCAGGATCTCTGCAATACCCACAGAGGCCATCGCCAGATAATCGCTTTTCAACCGCACGCAGATCTTGGCGACAATCCAGCCGGTGATCCCGGCGACGATCATCGCGGCTGCAAGACCGAACGGGATCGGCAATTCGAAACCGCCCAGATGTTTCGATGAGACGGCAGTAGTGGCAATCGCCGAGGCATAGGCGCCGACGGCGAAAAATCCGGCGATGCCCGCATTGAACAGACCGCCCATGCCCCATTGCACATTCAGCGCCAGGCACAGCACGGCGTATATACCGCCGGCGATCAATACGCTGACCAGATAGAAAAACAGGCCGGTGAGTTCCATTACAGAAGCCTCCCCTTGAACAGACCCTGCGGCCTGAACAGCAGCAGCGCCACCATGATCAAGAAGGCCACGGCCGTTTTGTACGACGGTGAGATAAACGGCTCATCACTGAACCAGGTAAACGTCGCGGTTTCCTCGGCAATGCCGATGAGAAGCCCGCCGGCGATTGCCCCCATGGGCTTGCCAATACCCCCAAGCACAGCCGCCGCAAACATTGCCAGCAGCAGGTTCCAGCCCAGATTGGGGTGCATCGAGGTGTCCATGCCGGCAAACACGCCTGCGGTGGCGGCCATGGATGCGCCTATCACCCAGGTCCAGCGGATCACCCGCTCGGTGTCGAGCCCTGCGACAGCCGCCAGTTCGGGCTCGTCCGAGACCGCCCGCATGGCACGGCCGAGTTTCGAACGCGTCAGGAAGAAATGCAGCGCGATGGCGATGATCAACGTGAGAATGATGACCTGCATATGCAACTCGGAAATCCGGAATGTATCGAACAGCACCACCGGCATGCGAACACCCGAGGTAAATACCTGGTTGCCCGAACTCCAGAACAGTTGTGCCAGCGACCGGAAAATCAGCGCCACGCCAAACGAGGCAATCACCGTGTAGATGGTTGGAAGTTTGCGCAATGGCTTGTAGAAGAACTGATCCACGGCCAGCGCCGAGACAATTGCCAGCGCAATCCCGAACGGCAGCAGCAACAGCGGATGGATCGGAATGAACCAGACCGCTGTCAAAACGCCATATCCGCCGATGGTCATCAGATCGCCATGGGCAAAATGCGCAAACCGCAGGATACCGAAGATCATAGAGATCCCTACGGCACCAAGCGCGTAAACGCTGCCGATGGTCAGCCCCGGAACCAGATAAAGATTGATGAAGTCGATCACGCTGCTGCACCCCCGAGGAAGGACCGGCGCACGGCATCGTCGTTGAGCAGCGCCTCCCCCGTTCCTGATATGAAATTCTTGCCACTGACCAGAACATGCCCGTTGTCGGCGATCCGCAAGGCCTGCTTGGCGTTCTGCTCGACCATCAGGATGGTGACGCCGCGCTTGCGGATATCGAGCAGCAAATCAAATATGATTTCGAGATAGGCTGGCGACAATCCCGCCGTCGGTTCATCGAGAAGCAGGAGCTTCGGCTCGCTCATCAGCGCCCGGCCCATCGCCACCATCTGCCGCTGCCCGCCGGAGAGTTCACCTGCCGCCTGTCCAAGCTTGCCGCGCAGGTCGGGGAACAGCGCCAATACGTTCTCGCGAACAGCTTCCTTGTCTTTCGGCGGAGCGGCATAGGTGCCAACGTCGAGGTTTTCATCGACTGTCAGGGTCGGAAACACATTGTGGCTCTGCGGCACCATGGAAATGCCCAGCGGCACCAGTTTCGCCGTCTTGAGCCCCGAGATATCCTTCCCGGCGAACAAGATTTCTCCTTCCGAACGGGCAGTCAGGGCGAAGATGGTCTTGAGCAAGGTCGACTTGCCCGCACCATTCGGCCCGATGATAACGGAAATCTCGTGCTCGGCCACATCGAGATTTATACCCTCGATGATCGGCACGCCGCCGTAACCTGCTGTCAGCTCCTTGACGGATAGCAACGCGCTCATGACATGGCCTCATACTTTCCGCCACCGAAATAGGCTTCGATGACGCGCGCGTCCTGGCGAACCTCGTCGACCGCACCGCGAGTCAGCAGTGTGCCCTGCGCCATGACGATGACCTCATCACAGAGTTTGGAGACATAATCGAGATCGTGCTCGATCAGACAGAAAGTCAGCCCCTGTTCCTTGTTGAGCAGCAGGATCTTGTCGGAAATCTTGGCAAGCAGCGTCCGGTTGATGCCTGCCCCGATCTCGTCAAGCAGAATGATCTTCGGCTTGCGCATCAGCGCCCGGCCAAGCTCCAGAAGCTTCTTCTGGCCACCCGACAGATTGCCCGCCTTCTCGTCCTTGACCTGATCAATCTCGAGAAAGGCAACCATGTCCCGCGCAGCGCGATAAGTCGCCTCTTCTTCCGCTGCGAACCGCCCGCGCCTGAAAATTACATTGAATACATTCTCGCCGATCGGCGTGGCCGCTGCAGCCATGAAATTCTCGATCACCGTGAGCTGCGAGAACTCGTGTGGAATCTGGAAGGTCCGAGCCAGCCCGCGCGCTGCGCGCTGATGCGGCTGCAGCCCTGTTATGTCGTTGCCCTCTAGCAGGATCCGGCCACCTGCGAGCGGAACATGGCCCGCAATCGCGTTGAACATGGTGGTCTTGCCCGCACCGTTTGGGCCGATCAAACCCGTGATCTTTCCTGACGGAATGTCAAAGCTGACGTCATCGACGACATTCGGACCGCCATAACTCACCTTCACATGCTCAACTGAAATCATAAATGCCCCATTTCGCGGCGGGTATGCGCCGCTGGCGATGCCTTTCACGGCCGGTTTTGTCCGGCCTGATGGCTCGCGCTTTGTTTGTTGTATCCCTCCCTGCACTCACAGGGAGGGATAAAATTGTGGTAGGTTCAGACCGGTTTATTCGACGATAGCGATCTGCTTGTAGACGGTTCCGTCGACGACAAACTTGCCGATAAAGCCGGCAACATCGCCGTTCTCATCGAAATCGTAAGTGCCGCCAGCGCCATCATAATCTATGTCTTTGCCCTCGGCGATCAGCGCCTTTGCCTTGGCCCATTCGCCAGGTCCGACTTTTTCGCCGGGAGCAGAGGCAATAGCGCGCAGCGCTTCAGCCATCTTGGTGCGATCGGCGGAACCGGCCTTCTCAATAGCCAACAACGCCATGAAGGTCGCGTCATAGGTCTGATCCACGAACGGCTTGTCGGCAGGCTCGCTGTAGGCTGCAGTGTAGAGTTCATGCAGCTTGGCCTGGTACGGGTTGTCTGCCGGCGAAGTCGGAGCCGAGAAGAACGAGGTTGCCAGCGCTTCCGCCCCGATATCGGAGATCAACGCTTCGTCGCGCAGCCCGTCGGTTCCGATAAACCTGGTGAACAGCCCGCCTTCGATCGCCTGCTTGACGATCTTGCTGCCGGAATCGCCAGCATAGGCGACCACAACCAGCGCATCGCCACCGGCCTTCGACAGTGTTGCCAGTTCCGACCGGTAGGAGTTCTTCTTCTCTTCGTGCTTGACCTCGGCCACCACTTCGCCGCCCAGCGCCTTGTAGGCTTCGATAAAGGTGGAGCCGATACCAACGCCATAGTCATTATTGACGAAAGTCACAGCCACTTTCTTGATGCCTTCATCAAGCACCATCTTCGCAAGCACCTGGCCCTGAAAATTGTCCGATGGCACGATGCGATAGAGCAGATCATTGTCCTTGATGTCAGTCATTGCAGGCGACGTGGCGGTGGGCGAAATCTGCACGACGCCAGCGGGAATTGCGGCGGCTTCCGCTGCAGCGATTGTGGTGCCGGACATCAGCGCACCCATGATGATCGGCACGTTCTCGACATTGATCAGCTTGCCGGCGGCGTCAACCGCGCCTTGTGATGATCCGGTAGTGTCGCCATAAACCGGCACAGCCTGGCCATCGAGCAGTCCGCCATTCTCGTTGACATGCTGGACCGCGAGATTGGCGGCATTCTGCAACGGCGGAATAAAGCTTGCGATCGGACCGGTAATGTCCATCAGCAGCCCAACTTTTGTGTCGGCGGCAAGCGTTGACGCGCTTGAGGCGAGTAATGCCGCGATTGCCAATGCATATGTTGTCTTTTTCATTTAACTGCTCCCATTGAATTATTGGCCCTATGCTACGTGAGCGCCTTGCGGGCTGTCATTAGAAAACGCTCAGATTTCGTCGGCAACGTGTGTTTCGAACGATCCGGGAAGTGAAACCTCCAGCAGTTCGAGATCGCCGCTGGGGTCACTGTAGCGTGTTGCCATCCGTGGCGGAACGACAAAAGCATCACCTTTTTCAAGACGGTAGGGCTCCTTGCCCTCACCTTCCAGCATCATGCTCCCCGACATCACGAAGTTAAACAGGATGTCGCCTTCATGCCTGGTCCAAACAGGATCATGGGCATCCGATGGCCGCGCCACCAACACCGAGGCAACACCCTTAGTGTTTTCATTGATCATTGTATCGCGTGCTTCAAAGCCGGGAATGCGGAAAGGCTTGAAGGTGCCGTCCTTGACGAGACTGTGGACGAAGCGCTGGCCGTCCCATTCCCGCTCCGGCCGTTCGTGCTGCGTCGGCAGTTCCATATCGTGATCGATTTCGGTGACATGATCGGCTGGCACGCCGATCTCGATAACTTCGATCCCGTCAGCGGCATGCAACACCTTGTGACGGATCTGCGGGGGCTGGATGAAGCAATCGCCAGCGTGCAAGCGGCGCGTGCCGCCCTGGTCTTCATAAAGCACATCGACCCAGCCGCTGATGCAGAAGATCAGCTGAAACCCAACCTTGTGAAAATGCACCATGTCGGGCACCGGCCCGTCGGGCACCCTGATGTGCGAAGCGATCATCGCCCCGCCCAGCCGCGTCGGGATCAGATCCCGGTATTCCATGCCCGCCCGGCCGATCACCCAGGGCGCCTGATCGGCTAACCGGCGCACGACGAAGGCATGCTCGGTCTCAGGCAACACCATTGGCGGGTTGAGTTCATCAATTTCAATGCGCGTGCCATTTGGCGCTACAAGTTCACGCTTGCCTTCGGCAAAGCCATCCGGATCATCGGTCAGGATGCGCAGCGTGCCCGGTGCTTCCGACGCACCCTTCTGGATGCGGATTCGAAGGCCATGGCCTGAGAGAACAGCCACTTCCGGATCATCGGCCGGATAGATCATGTCGAGCCGCATTTTCAGCGTCTTGGTAAAGAACGGCAGATCGTTCCGCAGTTCCGAGGTCGGCAACCTGATTTCCGCGCGTGTATCCAAACTGCTCTCCCAAGCATTTTTCGCTGTCATATTTCTGGTCCTTCACCTGTATCGGTGAAAACCACGACAATTCAACAGCATTCGAAGATTATCCGACCGCATGGGTATTTCAAGGATAAAATAACTGCGCCGCCGGCTTACAGCTCGGTTCGGACCCGCCACAACTCTGGGAACAGCTCGACATCCAGCATGCGCCTGAGATAGCTGGTGCCGCCGGTGCCGCCGGTGCCGCGCTTGAGACCGATCACCCTTTCAACCGTGGTGACGTGGTTGAAGCGCCAGCGCCGGAAATAGTCTTCCAGATCCACCATTTTCTCGGCCACCTCGTAGAGCGCCCAGTATTTTTCCGGATCCTCATAGACGGCTTTCCAGCCCGTTGTCACCGCATCGTGCAGTATATGGGTGTTGCGTACATCCCGCGTCAGAACCTCGTCCGGCATGGCAATTCCGCGCCGTGCGGCAAGCCGGATTGCCTCGTCGTAAAGGCTTGGCAGGGCTAGTTCTGATTCCAGCTTGGCCATGGCCTCCGGGACATGCGCGTGCGGGCGCATCATTGCGTGATTGCGGTTTCCGAGCGCATATTCGATCAGCCGGTATTGCAGCGATTGAAACCCGGAAGACTGACCGAGCTTGTTGCGAAAATGAGTGTAATCGGACGGCGTCATCGTCCGCAGCACATCCCAGGCCGAATTGAGCTGTTCAAAGATCCGCGACACGCGTGACAAGGTTTTCATCGCGGGCTGCAGATGATCTGACTTGATTGCCTCGCGTGCAGCAGTGATTTCATGAATCACCAGCCGCATCCACAATTCCGACGTCTGATGCTGGATAATGAACAGCATCTCGTCATGGGCGTCGGTTCTGGTCTTTTGAGCACCCAAAATCTGGTCAATGCACAGATAATCACCATAGGACATACGTCCGTCGAAGTTCATCTGGGCGCCTTCTTGCGAAGGATCATAGTCGGTTGTCTCACTCATGTTACAGCTTTCCGGGCCCTGAATTCTGGCTGATCCCACTCGCCTGTTGCGATGATTTCGCACAGCGCTGAGGCCGCATGGCTGACATCTTCTTGCGTGTTGTAGAGTGGACAGAATCCAAAGCGCATGATGTCGGGCGCACGGAAGTCGCCGATGATGCCGCGCGCGATCAGTGCCTGCATGCCCGCATAGCCTTCGTGAAACCGGAACGAGACCTGACTGCCGCGCGCGTTCGGGTCACGCGGGCTGGCAAGTTCGACATCTTTGCAGCCGGCTTCCACTTCCAAGATGAACTGCTCGGACAGTTCGATAGACCGTGCCCGGAGCTCAGTCATATCTACGCCGTCAAACACATCCAGCGCAGCATCCAGAACCGCCATCTGGATCACCGGCGGCGTGCCGACCCGCATCCGGCTGATGCCCTCGCCCGGCCGGTAGTCAAGATCAAAGGCAAACGGCGCCTGATGCCCCAGCCAACCCGACAATGCGGGCCGGACCTGGTCGATCAGATCAGGGCGAACGTGAATGAAACCGGGCGCACCGGGTCCGCCGTTGAGGTATTTGTAGGTGCATCCCACAGCGATGTCGGCGTTGCAGGCGGTCAGGTCCACCGGCAGCGCGCCAGCCGAGTGCGCCAGATCCCAGATCATGATGGCTCCAGCTTGATGCGCCTTGTCGGTAATTGCCTTCATGTCGTGCACACGGCCGGTGCGATAATCGACATGGGTCAGCATGACCGCCGCCACATCTTCGGTGATGTGCTCGGCAACCGTTTCCGGATCTACGACTTTCAGCTCGCGGCCCTGCCCGAGGCTCTTGAGCAAGCCGTCCGCCATGTAGAGATCGGAGGGAAAATTGCCATTGTCGGAGAGCACGATCTTGCGACCGGGCCGCATCTCGACCGCCGAGGCGACGGCCTGGTAGACCTTGATCGACAGCGTATCGCCAACCATCGTGCTGCCTACAGGCGCGCCGATCAGCTTACCGATCCTGTCGCCCAGACGTCCCGGCAGCTCCATCCATTTGGCCTTGTTCCAGCCCGTAATCAGCATTGGACCCCACTGGTCAGCCATGGTCGTCCGCGCCCGCTCGACAGCGGCCTTGGGCAATGGCCCGAGCGAATTGCCATCGAGATAGGTGATCCTTTCCGGCAGTTCGAATTGGTCCCGGCGCGACTGGAATGTGCTCATGGCCTCAGGTGTCCTTCTGTGACTTGCCGATTTCCGCAGTCGCCTCGATCTCTATCATGGCTTCATCTTCGATCAGTCCGGCGACGACAATCACCGACATTGATGGGAAATGCCGACCCAAAACCTTGCGATAGGCAGCGCCCACTTCTTTCTGGCGCGCCAGATATTCCTTCTTGTCGGTGATGAACCATGTCAGACGGACAATATCGGTGACCTCGCCGCCGGCGGCGCGCACTATGGCTGCGATGTTGGCAAGCGTCTGCTCGAGCTGGCCGACAAAATCCTTGTGCTCGAACACCTGATCCTTGTTCCAGCCAATCTGGCCTCCGGTGTAAAGCCGCTGGCCGTCCACGAGCATACCATTGGCGTAGCCTTTCGGCTTTTCCCAATCGGGCGGATTGACTGCTTCGATCATGATGAAAGTCCTTGTTTGAATATCTCGGGATGGTTTAATCGTTGCTGCGCAGCCGGAACCGCTGGATCTTGCCGGTCTGGGTCTTCGGCAATGTCTCGACAAAGACGATTGAGCGCGGATATTTGTAGGGCGCTATCACCGCCTTGACGTGGTCCTGCAGGCGCTTGATGGTGGCTTCATCGGACACGACGTCGACATTGAGCACAACATGTGCCTGGACAATCTGACCACGCGCCTCATCGGCGACGCCAATGACCGCACACTCAGCCACATCGGCATGTGCCAGAAGCGCGGCTTCAACTTCCGGCCCCGCAATGTTGTAACCCGCAGAAATGATCATGTCGTCCGAGCGCGCGGCAAAGTGAAAGAAGCCATCTTCGTCCTGGATGAAGGAATCTCCTGTCAGGTTCCAGCCGTCGCGGACATATTTCCGCTGCTGCTCCGGATCCGACAGATAGCGGCAACCGGTCGGCCCGCGCACCGCCAGCCGTCCGACTTCACCACGCGGCACTTCGGTCATGGTCTCATCAACAATCCGCGCTTCATAACCCGTGACCGGCAGGCCGGTGCAGGCTGCTTTGGAATTTTCGAACCGGTTTGAGATGAAGATGTGCAGCATCTCGGTGGCGCCGATGCCATCAAGCATCGGCTTGCCGGTCTTCGCCATCCACTGGTCGTACACCGGTCCGGGCAAGGTCTCGCCAGCCGACACCGCAGCCCGCAGCGAAGACAGGTCAGCCCCCTCTTCCATCGCCGCCAGCATGGCGCGATAGGCCGTTGGCGCGGTAAAGCAGACGGTCGCTTTGTGGTTTTGGATGATCTCGACCATATTGGCAGGCGTCGCCTGTTCAAGAAGGGCTGCGGCAGCGCCAAAGCGCAGTGGAAACACAGCCAGGCCGCCGAGGCCAAATGTGAAAGCCAGCGGCGGCGATCCGATGAAAACGTCCTCCGGCGTAACGCCCAGAACTTCCTTCGCGTAGCCATCGGCAATGATCAGCATGTCGCGATGAAAATGCATCGTTGCCTTGGGCATTCCGGTGGTACCGGAAGTAAACCCCAGAAGCGCCACGTCATCGCGGCCGGTCTTCACCGTTTCGAAGCGAACAGATTTAGAAAGCGCCAGTCGGTCAAGTTCGGCATCGTGATTGATCGTGCCATCAAAACCAACGACCTTGGTGAGGAACCGGTTTTCCTTGGCACAGGCAACCATCTCGTCCATCAGCCGCGTGTCGCACAGCGCCAGCGAGATTTCCGCCTTGTCAGCGATCTTTCCAAGTTCAACCGCGCGCAACATTGGCATGGTGTTGACCACCACTGCACCTGCCTTGGTCGCCGCCAGCCAGACCGCCACCATAGCCGGATTATTGGCCGATCGGATCATGATCCGATTGCCCGGTTTGACGCCGTAATCCTCGACAAGCACATGGGCGATCCGGTTGGTCCAGTCGGTCAGCTCCTTGTAGGTCCTGATCCGGCCATTGCCGATCAGTGCGGTGTGGTCGCCAAAGCCCTTGGCCACCATGGCGTCAGTCAGCTCATAACCGCAATTGAGCCACTCGGGATACTCGAAACCATCGAGCTGAAGCTCCGGCCATTGCTCGAGCGGTGGGAGATTGTCCCGCGTGAACGTATCGATATGTCCCGATGGTCCCAGCACTTTAAACCCCTTTGGAATTGGCCAATGTCTGCCGTGCGATCACGACCTTCTGCACGTCCGATGCACCCTCGTAAATTCTGAGTGCACGGATTTCGCGATAGAGGCTCTCAACGATATGCCCCTTGCGCACACCGTCGCCGCCATGCAGCTGTACCGCCTTGTCGATCACCTCCTGGGCATGGTCGGTGGCATAGAGCTTGGCCATCGCAGCCTCACGGCTGACACGCGGAGCCCCCTGATCCTTGAGCCAGGCGGCCCGGTAAACCAGCAGCGCAGACGCATCGACATCAAGCGCCATATCGGCAATGTGCCCCTGCACCATCTGCAAGTCACTCATAGGCGCGCCAAACAGTTGTCGTTCGCTGACCCGGTCAAGGCTCTCGTCGAGCGCACGCCGGGCAAAACCAAGAGCTGCCGCAGCAACGGTTGAGCGGAACACATCAAGCACCGACATGGCGATGCGGAAGCCGTCACCGGGATTGCCGATGATCGATGATGCGGGGATCCGGCAGTCATTGAAAGCCAACCGCGCGAGCGGATGCGGCGCGACCACTTCCAGCCGCTCGGCAATCTCGAGACCCGGCGTATCGGCAGGCACGATGAAAACCGAAAGCCCCTTTGCGCCGGGGGCTTCGCCGGTGCGCGCAAACACGCAATAGACATCCGCGATGCCGCCATTGGAAATCCAGGTCTTCTCGCCATTGAGAACATAGTGATCACCATCGCGCACAGCCGTCATGGCAATATTGGCGACATCCGAACCCGACGCGGGCTCCGACAGTGCAAACGCCGACAACGCCTTGCCTGCACGGGTCTGCGTCAGCCACTCGGTCTTCTGCGCCGCTGTGCCAAACAGCGAGATCGCGCCTGTTCCTAGCCCCTGCATCGCGAAAGCGAAATCCGCCAACCCGTCGTGCCGTGCCAGTGTTTCACGCATGATGCACAGGCTGCGCACATCAATCTGCGAACTGACGTCCGTCGGGTCGACAGCACTGAGCTTCAACCAGCCTGCCTCACCCAACGCCTTGACCAGACCCTTGCAGGTCTCATCAACATTGGAATGATCAAGCGCGGCCAGTTGCTTAGATGCCCACGCATCCACCCGGCCCGCCAGATCCCGGTGCGCTTCTTCAAAAAACGGCCATTGGAGAAAACTGCGGTCAGCCATCAGTTGCCCTCGAAAACGGGTTTCTGTTTGGCGGCAAATGCCTCATAGGCACGGCGAAAATCCTGGGTCTGCATGCAGATCGCCTGAGCCTGCGCTTCAGCCTCGATCGCCTGCTCGATGCCCATGTTCCATTCCTGCGCCAGCATGGTCTTGGTCATCATGTTGGCAAATGCCGGACCGTCGGCGATGCGCCGCGCCAGCTTGCGTGCCTCATTGTCAATTTCATCAGCTGCGACAACCCGATTGTAAAACCCCCAGCGCTCACCTTCATCGGCGCTCATCGAGCGACCGGTGTACAGAAGATCAGCCGCGCGGCCCTGGCCGATTATCCGCGGCAGGATGGCGCAAGCCCCCATGTCGCAGCCCGCCAGACCAACCCGGTTGAACAGGAATGCTGTCTTGGCTTCAGGCGTGGCGATGCGCAAATCACTGCACATGGCGATGATGGCGCCAGCTCCGGCGCAGACGCCGTCGACAGCAGCAATCACCGGTTTGCCGCAGCCAATAATCGCCTTGACCAGATCGCCGGTCATCCGGGTGAACGCGAGCAGGCCCTTCATGTCCTTGTCGAGAAGCGGACCAATGATTTCGAACACATCGCCGCCTGAGCAGAAATTGCCACCATTTGAGCCAAAGACCACAACTTTCACATCATCACGGTAGACCAGTCCGCGAAACCAGTCACGAAGCTCGGCGTAGCTTTCAAACGTCAGCGGATTTTTCTTTTCCGGCCGGTCAAGCGAGACCTCGGCCACACCATCTGTCAGTGTCAGTCGGAAATTCTTGGGCGCGTCAGTCGGCATGGTTCAATCCTTTCCCTTGGTGCTCTTTCGGGCAATACATTCGAGCTGGTCGGACAGGTGACGGACCTCCGAGACGTCGATGCCATCGAGGAGACTGTCTATCCAGCCTTCGTGGCTGGTTGCCATTGCCTCGAATTGCTCACGGCCGGCCTTGGTGAGCCGGACAGTCGTCGCACGGCGATCATTGTCAACCGGGACCCGAACCAGAATGCCGTCATCAACCAACCGGTCGACAATGCCCGTGACATTGCCGTTCGATACCCGCAGCACGCTCGACAATTCACTCATCTTCAGACCCGGCTCGACGCGATAAAGCGCTGCCATCACATCAAATCGCGGCAGTGTCGTATCGAAGCCGGTGCGGAAGTTTTCGCGCAATTCCGCCTCGACGTGCTTGGTCGCCTTCAACAGCTTCAGCCAAAGCCGTAACCGTGCTTTAGAAGCCGAAGCTTCCTTGCCATCAACACCGGCATCGCCCGGCTGCACTGCTGAATTCTTGCTCATATCTCTCCCCCCGACAACGAAATTGCCTGACCCGTTACCGAAACCGCCGCATCACTGCACAGCCATAGCACTGTGTCGGCAATTTCCTCGGGCTGGATGAACCGCCCTTGCGGATTCACATCCCTCAACGAAGCTTCCGCCTCCTCCCGCGATCGTCCGGTTTTCTCAACAATGTTGTCAATGGAACGATGCAGCATCGGCGTCTCGGTAAAGCCGGGGCAGATCGCGTTGACGGTCACCCCTGATGTCGCCAGCTCCTGCGCCAGACTGCGAACCAGACCGACAACCCCATGCTTGGCCGCACAATAGGCGCCGACATAGGGGTAGCCCTTCAAGCCCGCCGTTGAAGCGATGGCGATCAGGCGACCGGGCTGCTTGCGATTCATTCTCCCAAAAGCTGCGTGGAACGTGTTGAAAACACCAGTTAAATTCACATCCAGGGTCGAACGGAACAACGCTGCATCCATACGGTGGAATGGAGCACTTTCAGCCGAGCCGGCATTGGCGATAACGATGGTCGGATCGCCGTTTATTTCCACGGCTTTCGCGATCGCAGCCGCCATCGCGTCAGCATCAGTGACATCAGCAGACACGGCAATGATCCGGTCATCCTGCGCGGCAAGATCCTCGAGCGGCGCCAGACGCCGGCCGATCGCCGTCACCCGCGCCCCCTTGCTCGCAAGCGCCAGGGCGATGGCTTCACCGGCGCCCGATCCAGCACCGGTGACAATCGCATGATGCCCCATCAGTTCAGGCATACTCAGACCTTTCCAAGCATGGTGTCATTGCGTTCGGCCAGACGCCACATCTGGTCGCGACCCGGGTGATAAGGTTCGGGCCATTTTTCGTCATGGTCGCCGAGTGCTGCGGCCGCATGCAGGGTCCAGTAAGGATCAGCCAGATGCGGACGGGCAAGGCAAACGAGATCTGCGCGGCCTGCCATCAGGATCGAATTGACATGGTCCGGCTCATAGATGTTGCCAACCGCCATTGTTGCCATCTGCGCCTCGTTGCGGATCCGGTCGGCAAAAGGCGTCTGGAACATGCGGCCATACACCGGCTTTGCCAGTTTCGAAGTCTGTCCGGCAGAGACGTCGCAGATATCCACGCCTGCGTCTTTCAGCATGCGTGCGATCTCGACCGCTTCCTGCGGCGTCACGCCATCGCCATCCACCCAGTCGCTTGCCGAAATACGCACCGAAATCGGCTTGCCTTGCGGCCATGCCTCACGCACAGCGTGGAAAATCTCAAGTGGGTAACGCATGCGATTTTCAAGGCTGCCGCCATATTCATCACTGCGCTTGTTGGTCAACGGCGTGATGAAGGACGACAGCAAGTAGCCGTGCGCCATGTGGATTTCGATCATGTCGAAACCGGCGCGATCAGCCATCTCGGCCGATTTGACGAATTGGTCGCGCACCATGTCCATGTCTTCACGGGTCATAGCCTTCGGCGTCTGGTTGGCCGAGGACCAGGCAACATCCGAAGCCGACAGCAATGGCCAATTGTCACTCTTGAGCGGCGCATCCATGATTTCCCAGCCAAGCTGGGTCGATCCCTTGGCGCCGGAATGACCGATCTGCATGCAGACCCTGGCTTGGCTTTCGGAATGAATGAAGTCGACAATCCGGGCCCAGGCTGCTTCCTGTTCGGGCGTATAGAGACCCGGACATCCCGGCGTGATCCGGCCTTCCGGCGAGACGCAAGTCATTTCCGTATAAACCAGACCCGCACCGCCCTTGGCACGTTCGCCATAGTGGACCAGATGCCAGTCGGTCGGATTGCCATCAACCGCCTTGTATTGCGCCATCGGCGAGACAACGATGCGGTTCTTCAGTTCCATATCACGCAGTTTGTAGGGCGCGAACATTGGCCGCCGCACGGGCGCCTGCGAAGAGACTTCGGCCTGCGTCTGGAACCAGCGCTCCGCATCTTCCAGCCAATCAGCGTCACGCAGACGCAAATTCTCGTGGCTGATGCGTTGCGACCGGGTCAGAAGCGAATAGTTGAACTGCACCGGATCAAGGTGGAAATAGCGCTCGATTTCCTCGAACCATTCCATCGAGTTGCGCGCCGCTGACTGCAGGCGCAGCACTTCAAGCCGGCGATCATCTTCGTATTTGTCAAAAGCCTTCTGCATGCTTGGCTCTGAATGAAGGTATTCCGCCAGCGCAATTGCGCTTTCCAGCGCCAGCTTGGTGCCCGAGCCGATGGAGAAATGCGCGGTTGCTGCAGCATCACCCATAAGCACGATGTTTTCGTGACTCCAGCGCGCGCACAACACCCGCGGAAACTGGATCCAGGCCGATCCGCGGACATGGTTGGCGTTGGTCATCAGGCTGTGCCCGCCAAGATGCTTGGCAAAGATCTTCTCGCAGATCGCAATGGTTTCCTGCTGGCTCTTCTGGCCGAATCCATAAGCGTCGAAGGTTTCCTGATTGCACTCGACGATGAATGTCGCCGTCTCGTTGTCGAACTGATAGGCATGCGCCCACAGCCAGCCCTTGTCGGTTTCCTCAAAGATGAAGGTAAAGGCGTCGTCGAATTTCTGGTGCGTGCCGAGCCAGACGAACTGGCATTTGCGCACATCGACTTCCGGCTGGAACTTGTCGGCAAATTCGGTGCGGGTGTGCGAATTCAGGCCATCCGAGGCCACCACCAGATCGAATTCCTTGGCATAGTCGGCAGCGCTGGCGACGTTGGTTTCAAAGCGCAACTCGACGCCGAGCTCTTTCGCCCGCGCCTGCAGCAGCAGCAAGATCTGCTTGCGTCCGATGCCGCAGAATCCATGCCCGGTCGAGACGGTCTTGGTGTCCTTGAACAAAACCGCAATGTCGTCCCAATAGGCAAAGTGCTCGCGGATCGACGCAGCGCTCGTCGCGTCGTTTTCGGCCAGGTTGTCCAGCGTCTCGTCGGAAAGAACAACGCCCCAGCCGAATGTGTCATCCGGCTTGTTCCGCTCGATGACCACCACTTCGTGCGACGGATCGCGCAGCTTCATCGAGATTGCGAAATAGAGACCGGCAGGACCGCCACCCAAACAAACGACTCGCATCTTCCGCACCTCCTGGCTGTTCATCAGTGACCGCAATCCTACGCCTGAAGGAATATATTTCAAGCATAAAATTTTCAAGCCACGAGAAACGTGCGTACAAGCTTGGTGCGTGGCCCGAAATGGAAGTCAGGCGACCGAAATCAGCCGTTTTGAGTGCGTTTGGATTACACGGCCCTTTTGTCTGTCATGGCAACCGAGAGCCGTTCAACACCAGCCTGGGTGGTCATGAAGCCGGGCGAACAGCGAAAAATTGCCCCGCGCGCATCGGCGAACACCGAAGCATCGCGCAACCTGACGAGCAGGGCCTGCGCCGCATCTGCATCGGGCAAACGGACCATCACACTGCCACCACGCTGGGCGGGGTCCCGTGGCGAAGCGAGGTCAAAGCCTGCCTCGTCCGCAGCAGCAATGATCAAGTTGCTCAAGTCGCGGTTTTTCACAAGCTGCGCGTTCCAGTCCTGCGCGGCGTGCCATTCGAGCGCCGGCACCGACGCAACGCAGGCCATCACCGAGGGCGTGCCATTGTCAAACCGGCGAATGTCGGGCGCGTAGGAAAATGCGTTGATGTCCCATGAGAAAATATTGTCCTGGCTGAACCATCCGCGCAGGCTCGGCTGACAGCGGGCAATCACGTCCGGCATCACCTGCAGGATGCCGCCACCCGGGGATCCGCACATCCATTTCAGGCTGGTGGAAATCGAAAAATCCGCAGCCACCGTCATGCAATCATAGTCGATCAGGCCTGCGGCTTGCGTGATGTCGACACCGATCAGCGAGCCCTGTTTGCGTCCGTGCGCCACCAGGCTCGAAAGATCACAGCGATGCGACGATGTGGAGCTGACCCAGGTCAGCAGTGCAAGGCCCACTTCCGGACCCCAGGCCGCGATGACGTCCTCATCCTCAACCCAGTTTGCGCCCTCACGCAACGCAACCGTGCGCAGCTCGAACCCGTATCGCTCGGCAAGGCCAGTAAGCAGGAAATGCAGGCTCGGGAAGCAATCGCCCGCCACCAGCACCACCCTGCCCTCAAGGTCTTCGCGCGGCAGCGCCATGATGAGTGCTGCCAGTGCCGAGGTGACATTCTCCGTGGTCGTCAACGAAGCCGCCGGCGCCTTGAGAAGCTGGCTCCACAGGTCGATGAACCGCTGCCGTTGACCCAGCGCATAGCCCCATTGCTCATCATTAGGGGCACCCCAGCACTCGGCAAATGCTGCCAATGCGGCCGACATATCCCGAGCTTTGCCCGGATACTGCCCGATGGAATGATAAAGCATGTAACCCGAGCCGCCGTTTACCGGTGTGTCTGGAGTGCCTGCCACGTCTGTCTCCCTCGCCTTGCCTCCCTATGGAAGGCTTCATCCTGATCCTGATGAATAATGTCTGTTACCAGCCTGCCTGCTGCGGATCAGGCAGCGGAATGGCATCCAGCAACTCGCGTGTGTAGGCCGATTTAGGCGCATCGAACAGGCTGTCGGCATCACCATACTCAACGATGTTGCCGCGCTGAAGCACCATCACGGTGTCACACAACCGCCGGATCACTGAAAGGTCATGACTGATGAAAGCCAGCGTCAGCCCCAGCTCCTTGACCAGGCCGGCCAACACATTGAGCACCTGCGCCTGCGACGACACATCAAGCCCCGAGACAATCTCGTCGGCCAGAATGAATTCCGGCTTCAGCGCGATTGCCCGGGCAATGCCGACCCTCTGCCGCTGCCCACCCGAGAGCTCGTGCGGGTAACGGCTGCGAAAATTGCGCGGCAGGCCGACATGATCCAGCGCATCATCAATCCGCCCGTCAATCCCGTCAAAGCCATGCATCTGCATCGGATCGGCAATGATCGCCCCCACCCGCCGGCGCGGATTGAGCGAGGACATCGGATCCTGAAAGATCATCTGCATCCGCCGCCGGATCGGGCGAAGCGCATCCTCGTTCAGATGCGTGATGTCCCGCCCGTCAAATTCGATGGTTCCGGCAGTCGGTTCGATCAGCCTGAGCAGCGCCCGCCCCAGCGTCGACTTGCCGGAACCGGAGCCGCCGACGATGCCGAGCACAGAGCCACGGCTGATATCGAGATCGATGCCATTGAGAATACGGATCAGCGGAGCCCGGCCGAAAACCGGTTTTGCCGCCATATCCGGAAATGCCACCTCCAGCGATCTTGCAGAGAACAGAATCTCATTTTGGGTTTGAGTTTTACCCGCCATGACGCCACTCCTTGTCCGCAGCCAGAACTTCGGCTGCAACGGCCTCGATCACCGCCTCATCGACCGGCAAAAGCGATGCATCCGGATCGGTGTATTTCGGCGTCGCAGCGAGCAGCGCTCTTGAGTAAGCGTGCTTCGGCCCCACGAAGAAATCCGGCACACTTGAATTCTCGACGATCTTGCCGCCATAGAGCACCGAAAGCCGCTGGCAGACCTTGGAGACCACGCCAAGGTCATGGGTAACAAACACCATGGCCGTAGAGTGACGCGTCTGAAGCTCCCGGATCAACCGAAGGATCTGCTTTTGCACGGTTACATCGAGCGCCGTCGTCGGCTCATCGGCAATCACCAGCTTCGGATTGGCCGCGAAAGCCGATGCGATCAGCACGCGTTGGCGCATGCCACCCGACAATTCATGCGGATAGCTCGCCATCACCCGTTCGGGATTGTCGATATCAACTTCGTTGAGCAGTTCCAGCGCCCTCACCCGGGCATCGGTCTTGGTCCATCCCAGAATGTCGACCAGCCGGTTGGTGATCTGTGGCTCGATCCGCCGCGACGGGTTGAGCGCCGTCAGCGGGTCTTGCGGAATCAGGGCTGCCGTAGCCCCGATAAAGCGGCGGCGGTCGGCAGGTTTCATCTTCTGCAGATCCTGCCCGTCCAGCAGGATTTCACCTTCGACAATCTCGATCGCCGAGGGAAGAATTCCCAGAACGGCCTTGCCGATCATGCTCTTGCCAGCGCCGCTTTCCCCCACGAGACCCAGCACTTCGCCAGTGTCGATGGAAAACGACACCGAGCGCAACACCCTTTGATCAAAGCCGTGCAGCGCCGCCGACAGGTTGTTGACAGTCAGAAACGCACTCATCGCAACACCGGATCAAAGCGGTCCTTGAGACCTTCGCCGAACTGGCTGAAGGACAGGACGGTCAGGAAAAGCACACCAAGCGGAAACGCCAGCACCCACCAGGCCTGATGGATCGAGGTACGACCCTCGGCGATCATCCCGCCCCAGGTCGGCGCGTCGGTGGAGATCGACAAATTGACGAAGGACAGGATCGCCTCGACAATCACGGCAATGCCCATCTCCAGGGTCGACAGCGCGACGATGGTGGGCAGCACATTGGGCAGGATTTCCCGCCACAGGATGTCGCGCCGCGGACGGCCTGCGACAACCGCGCTCGACACATAATCCATCGCTGACTGGTTCATCGCTTCTGCCCGCACCACCCGGCAGAACCGGGTCCAGTCGATCACCACGATGGCGATAATGATCGAGGTCAGCCCTGTGCCCAGCACCGCAATCAGCAGAATGGCGAACAATACCGGCGGGAACGCCATCCAGATATCGACCAGCCGCGAAATCACGATATCGACCCAGCCACGCATGTAACCGGCCAGCAGCCCGAGCGTCGATCCGACGAAGGCCGTTGCAAGCCCCGCAAGCAGCGCCACGGAAAACGCGATGCTGGCACCATGGATCAGCCGCGACAGCACGTCCCGGCCGAGACTGTCAGTGCCCAGCAGATAGGCCGGATCAGATCCACTCAGCCAGAATGGCGGCAACCGGCCTGCGAACAGGTCCTGCGCCAGCGGATCATGCGGGCTAATCAGTGGCGCAAACAGCGCCAGCAGCGCCATGATCCCGAGCCAGGTGCCCGACAGCCAGAGCCGTGCGCCAAGGCGCCGTTTGATTGAACCGCGGCCATCAAGCATGACGCAGCCTCGGGTTCAGCAGCGCATAGGTCATGTCGACAACCAGGTTGATGATGGTGAACAGCAGCGCAAAGACAATCACGATACCCTGGATCAGTGGCAGATCACGGTTGATGACCGCATCAATCGCCATGTTGCCAAGCCCTTCATAGGAAAACAGCCGCTCGATGATCACCGTGCCGCCGATCAGGAAAGTGAATTGAACGCCAATAAGCGTCAACGTCGGTAGCACCGCGTTTGGCAACGCTTCGGACAGGATCACATGGTTTTCGCTGTAGCCCTTGGTCCGCGACAGCGTCACATAATCGAGATGCATGGTTTCCTTCAGCGACTGCTTGAGCAACTGGCTGATGATTGCCGCCAGCGGAATGGCCAGGGCCAGCGCCGGCATGAACATGTGCTTGAGCAGGTCCCACCATAGATCAAAGCGCAGCCGGAAAAGGCTCTCGAAGACATAGAACTGCGTGACGAACGGCAGATCCAGCGAAGGCGAGATCCGGCCGGAGATATGGAAAATCGGCATCAGCACCCCAAACAGCACGATCAGGATCAGTGCCCAGAGGAAATCGGGGATCGACAGCCAGACGCCATTGGCAACATCAACAGCGGTTTCGGTACGGGACTCGCGGTGCCGGACCCCGGTCAGCGCCAGCATGCCACCGATCACCACGGCGATCACCAGCGCGAAAATTGCCAGTTCCAGTGTCGCAGGCAGGCGGCCGAGAACCAGCGGCATCACCGGCTGGCGCAGCGAGATGGAAGTTCCGAAGTCGCCCTGGAACACGCCGCTCAGCCAGATCCCGAACTGCTGGAAAATGGTCTTGTCGAGGCCGTAATGCGCCGTCAGCCGCGCAATATCCTCTTCCGATGCGCCCGGCGGCAGCATCATGGCTATGGGATTGCCCGGCACGACGCGGATGACGAAAAACACCACTACCGCTGCCCCGATCAAGGTGACCGACATGGTCGCAAGGCGAACAAGGATTGCGCGCAACAATTTCAAGGTAAATGTCCTGCAAATAAGACCGCCGCCCGAAGGCAGCGGCCCGTGCATTCAAAGCTAAGGCTACGACGCCCGCTTCATCAGGTGTGGTAGCAGAGCGCCCGAAGCGTGAGGCGTCACTTCAACACCATCTGCATGAAGGATCGGCTGCACATACTGCAACAGCGGGATCACCAGTGCGTTGTCGGCAATGTGTTTGTCGACGGCCTTCCAGCCTTCAATCCGCTTCTCCTCGTCACCCTCGCCCCAGAGCGGGCCGATCATGTCGACGAGATCCTGACCGTCCCACACCGAGTGCGGCGACGGGCCGAACATGGCAAAACCGGTCGAGGTGGTCGGATCGCCAACCGAGTTGCCCCAGTTGTAGAACGCAGCCGGTGCGAGCTGATCGGCAGCCCGCAGCTCGTAATGCTTGGCGATCTCGTAGACTTCGATTTCCGCCTCGATGCCGACCTTGCGCCACAGACCGACGATTGCCTGGATGATCTCGTAATCCTTCGGCTTGAAGCCGCGTGTTGTCTGGATCTTGAACTTCACCGGGTTTTCCGGCGAGAAGCCCGATGCCGCCAGCAGTTCCTTGGCCTTTTCGGGATCGTAGGGAACCTTGATCGAGGCATCAAAGGCAATGTATTCCGGCGTCTGCAAGGTATCGATGGCAACGCCGTAGCCCGACAGCAGGCGGTCGATGATCAACTGCTTGTCGATCGACATGGCAGCCGCCATGCGCACGTTCGGATCCAGCATGGCTTCAATGTCATTGAGGAAGATCATGCCGATGTCGGAGATTGGTGCGGCTGTGCCCTTGATCTTGTCGCCGCCCTTGAGCCGGTCATACTCCTCATAGGGCATTTCCAGCGTGACGTGCGAATTGCCGGATTCGATTTCGGCAACGCGCGAAGCGGCGTCTGTGACAAACTTGATGGTGACAGTTTCAAAGTCCGGCTTGCCGCCCCAGTAGTTCGGGTTGGCCTTCAGCCGCACAAACGCGTTGCGCTCGAATTTTTCGACCATATAGGGACCAGTGCCGATCGGAGCAGCTTCAAAGCCTTCTGCGCCGACTTTTTCATAGTACGCCTTGGGCAGCACGTAGCCTGTGAGGAAGTACATCCACTTGAAGATGGTCGGCTCGAAACGGGCCACATCCGCAGTCACCGTGTTGCCTTCAGCCTTGATGTTGGCCAGCGTCGACCAGACAAACTGGATCGGGTTGCCGGTGGCTTCGTCCGCGGCGCGGGTCAGCGACCAGGCCACATCTTCGGCCGTAAACGGCGACCCGTCATGCCAGGTCACGCCTTCGCGCACCGTCATCATGATCTTGGTCTTGTCGTCGTTCCAACCCCATTCTGTCAGCAGGCCAGGTGCCGGCGAAAGGTCAGGCTGCTGCAGGATGAACTGGTCGAACACCGACTGGTAGATCCCCTGAATGGTTGGGTTGACCGCCGACGGACCGACTGTCGGATCCCATGACGGCAAGTTCACATTGTAGGCGATGACTAGTTCATCGATACCCTGGGCAAGCGAAGGTCCGGCAAAGGCGCTGATCGCCATTGCTGCTGCCGTGCCCTTGAGCACCGTGCGACGCGAAATCTGTTTCATGCTGTTCTCCCTGTTTTTTTGTTTCATTTCCCGCCCAGTTTCTGGGCGAGCATATAACCTGCGCCCGCTCCGGTCCCAGCACCCGGCCAGACACTGGCGCCGGTGAGATGCAAACCGTCTACGGGGGTCTTTCCAGTGGCGTGGCCCAGGGCCGGACGAAACAGGAAATTCTGTGAAAGATGATGACTGCCTGCAACCTGATCGCCGCCAACCAGGTTAGGGTTGTCGGCTTCCAGATCCAGCGGCGAGATAACGGCCCTGCTGATGATTTTCGCCCTCAAGCCGGGCGCATGCCGTTCGATGATATCCAGTGCGCGTTCGGCATAGAAATCCTTGACCTTTGCCCAATCGGTATCCGTGATCTGGCCGGCCGCATCACCGCGGATTTCAGCCGGCACCATGCGAACCTGAACCCACAGCACATGCTTGCCGTCCGGCGCACGGCTTGGATCAACCACCGTCGGCTGCCCTACAACCAACACCGGCTCATCCGGTAACAACCCGGCCACAGCCTGCTGATAGGTCCGCGCCATCTGATCGAGCGATGGCGCAACATGGACATAGGCGAATTTTTGGAGTTCTTCGCCCGCCCGCCAGTCCGGCAATCCGTCGAGCGCCAGATGGATCATCATCGTGCCGGGCGCATGGACAAACTTGGTCATCTTCGCGTCAAACCCGGCATCGCCTGATCCGCTATCAAGCAGTTTCATCAGGCCGCGCGGCGCGACATTGGCGATGACGGCCTTGCTGGCGCTGATCCTGGATCCGTCCGCAAGCTCGACCCCGGTCGCCTTGCCGCCTTCGCGGATCACCCGCGCCACCGGCTTGCCGCAATGCACAGCCCCGCCCGTGGCTTCGATCTGCTTCACCAGCGCACGGGTCACCGTGTCGGCGCCGCCCTTGCCGATGACCATTCCAAAATGCTGATTGGCCATCGCTTCGAGATAGGGAAACACCGCTCCTCCGGCCATGTCAGGCGCGAAGTCGAGATGCATGCCCCAGGCAGCCATTGTCGCCCGCACATGATCGGATTCAAACGTCTCAGACAACCATTTGCGCGGCGAGGATACGAGCAGGCGCAAAAGACCGGCAGTCCAGGAGAAGCCTTTCTTGAACAGCGCCTTGGTCAACAGCTTGCCTTGTGTATGCATTTGCATGGAATTTCCGAGCAGAGCAAACACGTATTCCGCCGTACCGGGGAAATCCGCACAGAGCCGGTCCCAGGCCAGCGCGTCGGCATCGGAAAAAGCTGCAACCCGCGCCCGCGTTTCGCCCGGCCCGGTGCTGACGCCCATCCACTTACCGTCATCGAAAACACTGGCAAAACAATGGGAAGCCGGAGAGAACTCGAGTCCATGCCCAACCAGCCCCTCGCCATGGGCCTTGAAAAACCCCGAACCGGCAAACAGGCTGAGATTCATCGCTGCCCAGTCGTGACGGAAGCCGGGCTCGGTCAATTCCATCGTCTTGACCGCACCACCGGCTGTCTCGGCCTGCTCGAATACACCGACCCGCCAGCCCTTTGCACCCAAATGGACAGCGCAGGCCAGACTGTTCACGCCCGCTCCAACTATGATCGCGTCATACTCGTTCTGCACTGCGGCAACTCTCCGTTCGAGATTTATAATTGCAAATGCATATTATTCTGTCTAGCATCTATTTGGTGCAGACGCATAGATCGCCTTCCAGGCAGATCATCGTCTGAAGGCAACCGAAGTCATAAAAACGCCTGTCAGGGGAGAGACACACATGAACGCTGCAGAAACTCTTGGTAATCTTGCCGGAATGCTGATTGAGGGAAAAGTCGAGGTGGTCGACCTCTCCGGCCCGCTGGGCCCCGACACGCCACTTCTTCAGTTGCCGGAAGACTTTGCCAAAAACACGCCAAAAATCGAAATTCACAAGATTTCGGAATATGACAGTGACGGCCCCTTCTTTGCCTGGAACTGGCTCAAGATCGGCGAGCATTCCGGCACACATTTCGATGCGCCGCACCACTGGATCACCGGCAAGGATTATGCCGACGGCTACACAGATTCCATCAAGCCGCAGAATTTCGTCGCACCGGTCAACGTGATCGACTGCTCCGCTGAAGTGGCCAAAAACCCTGATTTCCTGCTCGATGCTGCCGGCGTCAAGGCATGGGAAGCCAAGCATGGCGAGATCAAAGCCGGTGAATGGGTGGTGATGCGGTCTGACTGGGATTCCCGCGCCGGCGATGAGGCAGCCTATCTCAACGCCGATGAAACCGGCCCGCATTCGCCTGGGCCGACCGTCGACTGCATTGAGTACATCCTGTCCAAGGGCGTCATCGGCTGGGGCAATCAGTGCATCGGTACTGACGCAGGTCAGGCCGGCGGCATGGAACCGCCCTATCCGGCACACAATCTGCTGCACGCTGCCAACAAATACGGCCTCGCCTCGCTCGCCAATCTCGACAAGCTCCCCCCCAAGGGCGCCATCCTGATTGCGGCACCGCTGAAGATCGTCAAGGGTACTGGCAGTCCCATCCGCGCCATGGCGCTGGTCGCGCGCGGCTAAGGCGCTTCCACGCCGGGGATCACCACGATGGCAGATTATGATCACATCATTGTCGGCAGCGGCATCAATTCGCTCGTTGCTGCGGCCATGCTTTCCAAAAAGGGAAAGCGTGTGCTGGTTCTCGAGCGTGAAAGCCGCTTCGGCGGCTGCATGCGCACCGAGGAAATCACTCTGCCAGGTTTCCATCACGACGTCATGGCGGCCACCTTTGTGCTGTTCCTGACATCCCCGGCCCATGCCGCGCTTGGATCCGATCTGGCGCGTCATGGGCTGGAATTTTGCCACACGCCGCACCCCACGGCGGTGCTGCGCCCCGATGGCTCGTCACTGGTTTTGACCACGGACCGGGCGGCAAACATCAAGAAATTTAACAGCCTCGAAGCCGGCAATGGCGATCGCCACGGCGTTGATGTTGGCGCAATCGAAGCCGATGCACCGTTCCTGTTTGCACTGCTCGGCGGCGAGCTATGGAGCTGGCCCACGGCAAAGCTGATGATAAGCCAGGCCTGGAAGCGCGGACTGCGCGGACTGGCCGCCTGGATGGGCGAAGCCCTTCGCCCTACCCGCTCCTGGCTTGAAACCACTTACTCCTCCAATCTGGTCCAGGCTCTCTGGGCGCCGTGGGCGCTGCACACCGGCCTGACCACTGAATCGGCCTATGGCAGCCAGATGGGCAAGGTCATTGCCTTTGCGCTCGAAGCTGCCGGTGCGCCAGTGATCAAGGGCGGCGCCAGCCAGGCCGTCAATGCTTTCAAGAGCCTGATCGAGGCCAATGGCGGCGAGCTGCGCGCCGAGGCCGACGTCGACCGGATTATCCTGCGCGATGGCAAGGCCGCCGGCGTCAGGCTTGCCGATGGAACCGAGATTTCTGCGTCCCACGTGATTTGTTCAGTGGCACCCGGACAGCTCTACAATCGGCTGCTGCGCGAAGAGACTGCCAAGCTTCCCACCGAGGTCACCTCCGGTCTGAGTGAATTCCGCCACGGCCGCGGCAATTTCCAGCTGCACTACGCGCTTGACGGTCCGATCAGATGGAAGACGCAAGGACTGAACGACGTCGCCCTCATCCATCTGGCGGAAAGCATCGATTCCGTTTCGAAGTCTTCCAATGAGGCCGAGCGCGGCATGTTGCCGGCGACGCCAACCATTTGTGTGGGCCAGCCCCATAGGCTCGATCCGTCCCGTTGCCCCGACGGCAAGTCCATCCTATGGCTGCAGATCCCGGACGCACCGCGCACCATCAAGGGCGATGCTGCGGGCGAAATCGACACCGGCGGCGTCTGGAGCGAGGCAACCCGCGAGGCTTTCGCTGACCGCATCGAGGCGATCCTCGCTCACCATATCGAAGGTTTTGGCGAAAGCGTTCTGGCGCGCAAGGCCTACTCACCGGTGGATCTGGAAACCATGAACATCAATCTTGTCGGCGGCGACCCTTATGGCGGGTCCTGTGCGGTAGACCAGTTTTTCATCTGGCGCCCGTTCTCGCACAGCAGGAACAATGCAACCGCCATTGAGAACCTGCATCACATCGGCGCCTCCACCCATCCCGGTCCGGGACTCGGCGGAGGATCAGGCTTCCTGTTGGCCAAGAGGTTGGGTGGATGAACGAAACCTCGAAACCCGAGACAGAAAGATCAGAACCCTTGCAGCGGCTGGGCGAAATCGGCCTGTCCAATTTTGCGCCCTATCTGATGAACCGGATCATGGGGCGCTATAATGCAGATCTGAGGCAGGAGATGACCGGCCTTGGGCTGACGACTCCCAAGATGCGTGCACTTGCGGTGCTGTCTGTCATTGATTCCCTGCCGATCAGCGAACTGGCCGTCTACGCGGTTGTCGAACAGTCAACGCTGAGCCGCGCTCTCGACCAGCTTGCCTCGGATGGATTGGTGCGGCGCGATTCCGACCCCAATGACAGCCGGGTGACCCGCATCGGCATCACCGATACAGGCCGCGCTGCCCTTGACCAGCTCTGGCCTTCGATGGCGCAGAGCTACACCCAGATGTTCAAGGATATCCCTGCCGAGGAGCGCCAGACCTTTGTCGCAACGCTGCAGAAAATGCTCAGGAACATCAGAAAGCACGATTTTTGACAGTCTGAACCAGCACCGTTCGCCAGCCTTGAACCCAGTCAAACCCTCCAGGAGAAGACCAATGAAACATAGCATTTTAGCCATTGCCGCGATTGCCATGACCGTTAGCGTTGTCTCCACCAAGGCAGACACGCTGCCGGGTGTCCGGGGCGTTAATCACATTGGACTGACGGTTCCCGACATTGACGAGGCTGAGGCCTTTTTCTCCGATGTCCTGGGTTGCCAGAAGGCCACATCGTTTGGTCCCTTCCGGGATGATTCCGGCACCTTCATGCAGGACCTGCTCGATGTTGATCCGCGTGCTGTGGTCAACCAGATCACGCTGATGCGCTGCGGTTTTGGCAGCAATATCGAGCTGTTTTCCTACGACGCGCCTGACCAGCAAACCGTTCGTCCGCGCAACAGCGATATCGGCGGACACCACATCGCTTTCTATGTCGATGACATCGAAGCTGCAGCCGCCTATTTCAAGGACAAGGGAATCCGCACGCTGATGGGCCCGTTCCCGGTCAATGAAGGCCCGGCCGCGGGACAGGCGATCATCTATTTCTTCGCGCCCTGGGGCCTGCAGATGGAAGCGATCTCCTTCCCCAAAGGCATGGCCTACGAAAAAGACGGCGGGCCCGTTCTCTGGTCCAACACCGAACCGGCCAAGTAAGGCCGGAACAGCAGTCTAGCAATTAGAGGTATCAGATGGCTGAACGTTCATTCGCCAAGGAAGTCCAGAAACTCAAGATCGGAGAAGGCGAAACCTTCTCCGGCGAGGGCATTCTGGCGCTGACCAAAGCCCTTCTGGAAGCCGGTGTCGGCTATGTCGGAGGCTATCAGGGTGCACCGATCAGCCATCTGATGGATGTCTTGGCCGACGCCGAGGAAATCCTCACGGAACTCGGCGTGCGCTACGAAGCCAATGCCTCCGAAGCAGCCGCCGCCGCCATGCTTGCGGCCTCGGTGCATTATCCGATCCGAGGCGCGGTCACCTTCAAGGGACCGGTCGGGGTCAACGTCGCCTCCGATGCACTGGCAAACCTGTCGTCTTCCGGCGTCACCGGCGGTGCGCTGGTGATCATCGGGGAAGATTATGGCGAAGGCTCCTCGATCATGCAGGAGCGCAGCCACGCCTTCGCCATGAAATCGCAGATGTGGCTGCTCGACCCGCGCCCCAACCTGCCGTCGATTGTTCAATCGGTACATCAGGGCTTTGAGCTGTCGGAGGCCACCAACACCCCGGTCATGCTGATGGTGCGTATCCGTTCCTGCCATGTCACCGGCAGTTTCCAGGCCAAGGACAACAAGCGCCCGCCCTTCACCGTCAAGGATGCGCTGGCGACGCCGCGCAGCGACTACGCGCGCGTCGTGCTGCCGCCGATGTCCTATCTGCAGGAACACGACAAGATCAACAACCGCTGGCCGGCGGCGCAGAAATACATCGTCGAGCACAAGCTCAACGAGTTCTTCGGCCCCCGCGAGGCGCCGATCGGCATCGTCCTGCAGGGCGGCATGTACAATGGCGTGATCCGCGCCCTGCAACGTCTTGGCCTGGCCGACATTCACGGCGATACCGAGATCCCGCTTTATGTTCTTAACGTCACCTACCCGCTGGTCAATGATGAATTCTACGAGTTCTGCGAAGGCAAATCTGCTGTTCTTGTGGTCGAGGAAGGCCAGCCGGAATTCATCGAGCAGTCTCTGGGGGCTGCACTTTACAAGACCGGACGCACCATCAAATTACACGGCAAGGACATGCTGCCAATGGCCGGCGAATATACCGGCCAGGTCATGCTCGATGGCCTTGAAGCCTTCCTGAAGAATGCAGCGCCGGAATTGCTGCCGGCCCGTCTGCGCGCACCCAACTCAGAGGAAAAGCCCGCGCTTCCCGACCTCTCCAAGACCGTGCCGATGCGCCCGCCGGGCTTCTGCACCGGCTGCCCTGAACGGCCAATTTTTGCCGCAATCAAACTGACAGAGATGGAGCATGGCAAGCACCAGATCGCCGCCGACATCGGCTGCCATCTCTTTGCTACATTGCCGCCGTTCGAGATTGGCGGATCAACGATGGGCTACGGCCTCGGCCCTGCATCCAACGCGGCCTTCGATGGCGGCGGAGACAAACGTTCGATCTCGATTATCGGTGACGGCGGTTTCTGGCACAACGGCCTTTCCACCTCCATAGGAAACGCGGTTTACAACAAATCCGACGGCGTTATCGTCATTGTCGACAATTTCTATTCGGCGGCGACCGGCGGACAGGATATCCTGTCCTCGCGCGCCGCCAATCCAACCAAAACCACCGGCCAACCGATTGCCAACGCGCTCAAGGGTATAGGCGTCAAATGGGTCCGGCAGATCGACCGGACCTATGACGTTCCCAAGATGCGCGAAATCCTCAATGAGGCGCTGACCACCGACCATGTCGGCCCTAAGGTCATCGTCGCCTCATCGGAGTGCATGCTCAACAAACAGCGCCGCGAAAAGCCGCTGATGAACAAGGCGATCAAGGAAGGCCGCCGGGTTGAAAAGCCGCGGTTCGGCATCGATGAAGACGTCTGCACCGGCGATCACGCTTGCATACGCCTGTCGGGCTGCCCTTCGCTTTCCCTCAAGAAACTTGATGATCCGCTCAGGGACGATCCTGTCGCCAGTATCGACCAGAGCTGCGTCGGATGCGGCAATTGCGGCGAAGTCGCAGATGCCGCTGTGCTCTGCCCATCGTTCTTCCGTGCCGAGGTTGTTCACAACCCGGGATGGCTGGAACGCAAGCTGGGCAGCATCCGCAGCAACACCATTGCTTGGCTTCAACAGCGCCGCTCAAGCGGCCGCATCGAATTCGTCCGGACCTGATCGCATGGCAACCAGCATACAACCCCAACTGCAACCCAAGCAGCCAGACACCGCACTCGATCAGATCATCAAGATCGCCATCATGGCAGTTGGCGGCCAGGGCGGCGGCGTGCTGACCAATTGGGTGGAAGATTGCGCGCACCGCAACGGCTATGTCGTCCAGGCGACATCCGTGGCAGGCGTTGCCCAGCGCACCGGTGCGACCATCTACTACATGGAGATGGCCCCGATGCAGGACCGCATGCCTGTGTTTTCACTGATGCCCGCGGCGGGTGACGTCGACATTCTGGTGGCGGCAGAAATGATGGAAGCCGGACGCGCGATCATGCGCGGCTTTGTGACGCCTGACCGCACCACCTTGATCGCCTCATCGCACCGGGCGCTCGCGGTGTCAGAAAAAATGGTGCCAGGAGATGGCATCGCCGACTCCGAAGAAGTGATCGCAGCCGCTGAAATCGCGGCCCGGCGCTTTATCGCTTTTGACATGGAAACCATGGCGATTGACGCCGGATCGATGATCTCGGCAAGCCTGTTTGGCGCACTCGCAGGCTCCGGCGCGCTGCCGTTTGAGCGGGAAAGCTTCGAAGCGGCCATCAAAGCCTCCGGCCGAGGTGTGGAGGCCAGCTTGCGCGCCTTTGCAGGAGGGTATGAAGGCGCAGCCCGCGGCTGGGTCGAGCGCCCGCATTCAGGAGCGAAAACGGCCACAACAGGCAACACACCTGCAGGTCCGAAACATCTTGTTGATCAATGGCAGAGCCTCGAAGCGCGAGCCGCCGCCCTGCCCGCCTCTGTCCGCGACATGGCCCAGACAGGCCTGCGGGCAGTCGTCGATTTCCAGGATCTTGACTACGGGGCCGAGTATCTCGACCGGCTCGAGACCGTGCTGGCGCAGGATGATCCAGCCAGAGATCACGAACTGACCCTGGAAGCTGCCAAATACATCGCCAAGGCCATGGCCTATGACGATGTGTTCCGTGTCGCTGACCTGAAGACCCGCGGCAGCCGCTTCGCCCGTGTACGCAAGGAGATCTCTCCTGCCGAAGGTACGCAGATGAAGCTCACCGAGTTCATGCATCCGCGCGCGGAAGAAGTCGTTGGCATGATGCCGTCGCGGCTTGGCCGCCGCCTTTCCAAGAGCGAAAGATCAATGCGGTTGATCGACAAGGTGGTCAACAGGGGCCGCAGACTGCGCACCGACAAGCTGCTTCCCTTTGCCCAGCTCTACATACTCGGCGGACTTCGCAAGTACCGCCGTGGCACTCTGCGCCACGCCATCGAGAAAGAACATCTGGAAAACTGGCTTGGTCAGGCCATGGCCTACCGCAAGGTCGACTACGCGCTCGGCGTCGAAACCCTGCGCAATCGGCGTCTGGTCAAGGGCTATTCCGACACCCATGCCCGTGGCCTGTCAAAATTTGACCGGGTCATGGATGGCGTTGCCTTGCTGGCCGGTCGCGATGACGCCGCGCATTGGTGCAGGTTGCTGCGCGAAGCTGCATTGGCTGATGAGAAAGGCGACCAGCTCGAAGGCGCGCTCAAGACGGTGCGGTCATTTGCCGGACAGGCAGATCCCGCGATGCAAAACTGAATCAGACTGACAGGAAAACGCCGCATCCCATTGAACAAGTTCTGAATTTCGGAATTCTCCAGACAAGAAAATCAGTAGAAAACCATTTCATCCAACGGCCGATTTAAAGTTCGATTCAGCTAACAATGCCCCGCTCAGGACCAGCATGACACAGCGTAGGCTCTTGCGCTGCCCGCGCAAGAGCCTACATGGAACGGCGAGCGAGGACGACCTCCCCATAAGGGAAACACCGCCGGGACGACCCGGCAATCCGTTAAGGTGTCCTGTGCGAACCCCCAAAGACAGACTTCGCCATGCGTTGAGTTTCGAGATCATCGCGCTGTTTATCGTCACGCCGCTTGGCGCATGGCTCTTTGCGCGACCACTCGACGAGATAGGCATCGTTGCCGTGGTCAGCGCGACTATCGCGACTGGCTGGAACTACCTCTACAACCTGCTCTTCGACCATGCCCTGCTGCTCATCGCCGGCCATGTGACAAAATCGATTGCCATGCGCGTGTTCCACGCCGTCTTGTTTGAAGGCGGGCTGCTCATAGTCCTGCTGCCCTTCATCGCCTGGTACCTCCGCATAAGCCTGCTCGAAGCCTTCGCGATGGATATCTCGTTTGCGGCCTTCTACCTGGTCTACGCCTTCGTCTTCAATTGGGCCTACGATCTTGTGTTTCCCATTCCCGCAACCTCGCCAGATAAACGCGCCGCTCCAAGTGGGAGCTAAGCCAGGGCCAGCAACGAAAACGGCCGCGGATCTCTCCGCGGCCGAATTGTCTCAATCAGAGCCTGAAATCAGGCGAACCACCAACGCTCGGAAACCTTGGCGCCATCGCTGAGCCAGTTGGCTGCGACTTCGTCATCATGGGCAAGTGTCTTGCCGTGCGCATGGATGAAGCTGGCCCACATGCCGACGATGGCGCCGCCATCGTCCTGAAGCAACTTCTGGGCTTCCCAGTACTGGTCTTTGCGCTTGGTTTCGTCGGTTTCCGACCGCGCCATGACCACCAGTTCGTTGAACTTGTCGGCAGATTCGCCGGTTTTCCAGGCGGTGTCGTTCCACTCGGTGTCCGACGTGTAGGCTGCCGAATACATCCAGTCCTGGGTCGGACGGCCGCCCCAGTAGCAGGCGCACCACGGTTTCTTGTTCCAGACGTTGGACCAGTAACCGTCGCTCGGCTCGCGCACGAGTTCGATTTCGATCCCGGCTTCCTTGGCCGAAGCCGCAATCAGCTGGGCTGCATCGACGGCGCCCGGGAAGGCAGCGTCGGAAACAGACAGCTGGATCGCGCCCGAATGACCGGACTTCTTGTAGTGGAAGGCAGCCTTTTCGGAATCGAATTCATGCACCGGCAGTTCGGTGTTGAAATACGGCATCGAGGCATTCACTGGGACGTCATTGCCGGCCTCACCATTGCCGAGCAGGATCTTGTCGACCAGCTCCTGGCGCTTGATGGCGTATTTGAGCGCCATGCGCAGATCATAATTGTCGAACGGAGTCGAGTTCACCCGCATCGGGAAGGTGAAATGCTGCGTGCCGTTGGTCTTGAGGATATCAAGCGTCGGCACCCGGCCGAGCAGTGAAACCGTCTTCGGATCAACATTGTCGATGAAATCGACATCGCCGTTCATGATCGCGTTCTGACGCGCGG
Organism: Hoeflea sp.; assembly: GCA_051251555.1. Classification (GTDB taxonomy): domain Bacteria; phylum Pseudomonadota; class Alphaproteobacteria; order Rhizobiales; family Rhizobiaceae; genus Hoeflea. Next base: position 399,168 of record JBPOEW010000002.1, on the reverse strand, counting down.
TCGTGTCGGACAGGGTGATCATTTCGACTTCATCGAAATGCGCTCGGCCTTCCTTGAAGTAGTTGGGATTGCGCTTGAACAGGGCGCGCACGCCGGGCTCGTACTTTTCGACGATGTAGCCGCCGGTTCCGATCGGGCTGTTCGCATCGGAGATACCGCCATCTTCAGACGGCATGATCATGATGTGATAATCGGAAACGATATACGGGAAGTCGGCATTGCCGGCATCAAGTTCAAATATGACGCGGTTGTCTCCATCCTTCTTGATTTCCTTGACTGCAGAAAGCAGGCCCTTGGCAGCGGACTTGGAATTCTCGTCACGGTGATAGTTGAATGTCGCGATTACATCGTCGGCAGTCATGGTCTTGCCGTTGTGGAATTCCACGCCTTGGCGCAGATCGAACATCCAGGTCTTGGCACCATTTGACGGCTCAAACCCTGAAGACAGTTCCGGGACCAGCTTGCCGTCATTGTTGACTTCGGTCAGATGGTTGCCGCGCGCATAGATGATGTTCTGCGACATGCCGTTTTCTGAAGTGCCGGGATCCAGTGCATCGGTGGTCGAACCGTAGGACGAACCCATGCGGAACTTGCCGCCCTTTTTGGGCGTCGCGGCGAGCACATCGGTCGCCAGCGTCAATGCCGAAGGCACGGTCAGACCTGCTGCAATGGCGGTCTTGATGAACTGACGTCGGCCGATCTGGCCTTCGCTGAGCCAGCGTGCATGCTTGTTCAGATGTTCGTCTCTCATGGTCTTCTCCGTTAGGTTCCCGAATTATTTATTTGTGAGCATTGCGCGGAACACAACACCTTAAAAACTCGCCCATCCTGTCCTGCCGAAAAGGAATGTCAACAGCAGGACCGGGCGGTATGATCCTGTCAGGTTTTAAACCGCGAGACCAAAAAATGTAAGGGCAAAGCGCAACTTATCGTAATGGCAGGATGTCAGCATGTCGGATTTCAATCCGCGGCAACTTGGTTGGAACTGCGCCACCATCGCACCTTCGGTACATTTTTTGAATTATCCGCTTAGCCAGTTTACAAACACCGCCATACTGGTCAACAATGCAAACCAGTACCGGGCGGCTGATAACTATTGAGCCAGCAGAGCCCGCAAAATGGCGCTAAGACCATCAAACAACTCAGGGGAATGCGCACTTGAATGCAGTGCTATCGACCATACTTAAACGACTTGGAATGGGCGTAGCCACGCTTTTTGTCGTCTCAGCCATCATCTTCAGTTCCATCTCAATGCTGCCCGGAGACTTCAGTGAAGCGGTTCTCGGGCAGGCCGCGACCAAGGAAACCGTCGCCGCCTTCCGCAAGGAACTGGGCCTCGATAAGCCGGCACCGGTCCGCTATTTCGAGTGGGTCGGCTCCGTCCTTCAAGGCGATCTCGGAACTTCCTTTTCAGGCCGCAACGCCTCCGGACAGGACCGCTCCCGCCAGGTCAGCGACCTTGTCATGCCGCGACTGTGGAACACCTTGTTTCTGGCCGGCGTCACCGCACTGATAGCGGTACCGCTGGCCCTGTTTCTCGGGCTGACAGCCGCGCTCTACCGCAACACCGCCTATGACCGCATCGTCAACGCGGCGACGCTGACGACAATTTCCACGCCGGAGTTTTTCGTCGCCTATATCCTGATCTTGTTCTTCGCCTCGCTATGGCCAGTTTTTCCCTCGCTCGCTAACATTGATGCGTCGACCGCACTGGGAGAACGACTTTATCGTGTGGCGCTGCCGTCCCTCACCCTCACCCTGGTGATTGTCGCGCACATGATGCGCATGACCCGCGCCGCGATCATCAACCTGCTCGCAAGCCCCTATATCGAAATGGCTCGGCTCAAGGGTGCATCGCGGTCCCAGATCATTCTCAAGCACGCGCTGCCCAATGCCTGGGCGCCGATCGCCACCGTGATCGCCTTCAACCTGGCCTATCTGGTCGTGGGTGTCGTCGTCGTCGAGGTGGTGTTCGTCTATCCCGGCATCGGCCAGCTGATGGTTGATGCCGTGACCAGCCGCGACATTCCCGTGGTTCAGGCCTGCGCACTGATTTTCGCAGCCACCTACATCCTGTTGAACCTGACCGCCGACATCATTGGCATTGTCACCAACCCGCGATTGTTGCACCCCAGATGAGCGAGCAACCAGAAACCTACGCAGCCGCCGCCGAAGTCGGTGCAGTTCGCAAGCGCCGCACTGGTTTGGAGCGATTTGTCTTGCTGATGAAATCAGCTCCGCCAAGCGCTTGGTTCGGAATGATTGTCGTCTCGCTCTATATTCTGGTGGCAATCTTCGCAGATGTCCTGGCTCCCTATGGCGAAGCCGAGATCCATCCAATTCCATTTGCCCCATGGGGTGGTGAATTCTTCTTCGGGACCGACCAGATCGGTCGCGACGTGCTCACGAGGCTGATTTACGGCGCCCGCAACACCATGGGCATCGCGCTCGCCACCACCTTCCTGTCGTTCCTGATCGGTGGAGGCCTTGGCCTGGTGGCGGCAATCAACCGCAGCTGGCTCGATCAGGGGCTTAGCCGGTTTGTTGATGTGCTTATGGCAATTCCCAGCCTGATCTTCGCGCTGATGCTGCTGTCGATCTTCGGCTCGACCATCACCAGCCTGATCATGATCATCGCAGTGCTCGATTCCACCCGTGTGTTCCGCCTCACCCGCGCCGTCGCGGTCAATGTCGCGGTGATGGACTATGTCGAGGCGGCAAAGTTGCGCGGCGAAGGCCTCGGCTGGATCATGCGCCGGGAAATCCTGCCCAACATCATGCCGCCGCTGGTGGCCGAATTCGGGCTCAGGTTCTGCTTTGTGTTCCTGACCATCGCAGCCCTGTCCTTCCTCGGTGTCGGCATTCAGCCGCCCACGGCTGACTGGGGCTCGATGGTGCGCGCCAACGCCTCGCTGATCCAGTTCGCAAAATACGACATGACAGCGGCAATCACTCCGCTGCTGCCGGCTGCGGCAATTGCGCTGCTGACCGTTGCCGTCAACTTCATTGTTGACTGGTTCCTGCAGAAAACAAGCGGGCTTCGCGAATGACCGACACTTCCGAACAGAGCCCCGTAGCCAACAACGAAATCCTGCTGGAGATGCGCGACATTCGCATCGACGGTTATTCCGACGAGCAATGGCACCCGATCATCAAGGGCGTTGACCTGACACTGCGCCGTGGCGAGATAATGGGGCTTATCGGCGAATCCGGCGCAGGCAAATCCACGCTCGGCAAGGCCGCCATGGGCTACACCCAGCCCGGCTGCAAATTGACCAGCGGCTCGATCATGTTCGACGGCATCGACCTGGCCAAGGCCAAAGACCGGGACAAGCGCCTGCTTTGGGGAACCCGCATTGCCTATGTGGCGCAATCAGCCGCGGCCTCTTTCAATCCCGCCCACCGCCTGATCGACCAGACCGTCGAAGCCGCCACAAGGCGGGGCATCCGCTCCGATGCGGACTCCCGCGCGGATGCTGTGGAGCTGTTCCGTGCCCTGCAATTGCCTGATCCCGAAACCATCGGCAACCGCTACCCGCACCAGGTGTCCGGCGGACAGCTGCAGCGGGTGATGACCGCCATGGCGATGTCGCCGCGCCCTGATCTGATCATCTTCGACGAACCCACGACCGCGCTTGATGTCACCACCCAGGTCGAAGTGCTCGCGTCGATGCGCCAGATCGTCGAGGAATTCAACACCGCCGCGATCTATATCACCCACGATCTCGCAGTCGTTGCCCAGATGGCCGATTTCATCCAGGTGCTGCGCTACGGCGAGGAAGTAGAAGAGGCGCCCACGCATCAGATGCTGACCGAGCCGAAAATGCCCTACACCAAGTCGCTCTGGTCAGTCCGAGCGCTGGAGAAGCCCGAGGTCAAGGGTGATGACATCGTTCTGTCCATTGACAATATCGACGCTGCCTACGGCCCGCTCAAGGTGCTGCACGATGTTTCCATCAAGCTGCCGCGCGGACGGACCGTCGCGGTCGTCGGAGAATCCGGCTCCGGCAAATCCACCACTGCCCGGGTGATGACCGGCCTGTTGCCGCCGCTCAGCGGCACCGTGACCTTCAACGGCGAAGTCCTGCCTGCAGCCCTGAAGGATCGCAGCAAGGATCAGCTGCAGCGCATCCAGATGATCTACCAGATGGCCGACACCGCCATGAACCCGCGCCAGACCGTTGAAGACATCATCGGTCGTCCGCTTGAATTCTATCTCGGGCTCAAGGGCAAGGAGCGCGAGGAACGGATACTCGAGCTACTCGACATGATCGAGCTCGACGAGAGCTTCATGGACCGGCTGCCATCCGAATTGTCGGGCGGCCAGAAACAGCGCATTTGCATCGCCCGCGCACTGGCTGCCAGGCCCGACATCATCATCTGCGATGAAGTCACCTCCGCGCTCGACCAGATCGTGCAGGAAGGCATTCTGCAACTGCTGTTGCGGCTGCAGAAGAAGTACAACATCACCTACCTGTTCATCACCCACGACATCGCCACGGTGAAGGCGATTTCCGACGAGATCGTGGTGATGTTCGAGGGCAAGGTTGTCGAGCAGGGATTGAAGAGCGAGATCCTGTCACCGCCCTTCCCGGATTACACCAAACTGCTGCTGTCGTCAGTCCCGGAAATGGATCCAGACTGGCTCACCAACCTGCTGGCAAACCGCGACAGCTGAGCCTGAACTACGCGAAATCTGAACGGCTTGGCCGCGCAACTAGCGTGCGGCGACCAGTGCAGGCAGCTCCGCCACCGATCCGATCAGGATATCCGCCAGCGCCTCCAGGCTCTGGCGCGTTCCTGTTCCCGACAACACGCCTATGGCCGCGCCTGCCGCAGCCGCGCGGGCCATCTCCATGTCGTGGCCATTGTCGCCCACCATGGCGATTTGCGAAGGCTCCAGGCCCAGATGCGCAGCAAAGGCCAACACCATGCCGGCCTCGGGTTTCGGCCCATGCCCGCTGTCATATCCAGCTATGAAGTCGATTTCAGATGACAATTCAAGCACCTCGACAGTGCGGCGGATGCTGGCCTCCCCGTCGCTCGAAGCGATACCGACCGCGAACCCGGTACCGGAAAGCGTTTGCATCAGCGCTTTGAGATCACAGATCGGCCAAGGAGACTCCGCGCCCTCGACGAAAGTCTTGTCGAGCAGGCGCACCAGTTCTTCAGCCTCGAACGGACTGCCATGCGCAACCATATGCGCAGCGATCTCGCCGGCATTCGCCGCCGCGAACATGCTGTCGGCGCGGGTCTTGCCGGTCACAGGGTCCATGCCACATGCTTGAAGCAACACATCGGCCAGCGCTGCGTTGCCATCCGCCGCAATCAATGCTCCCTTACGGTTGGTCGCAGCCCAGGTTTTGTCAAAATCGACCAATGTGCCATCCTTGTCGAAAAGGATTGCCTTGATTTCGGGACTTAATTTCCATGTCATGATGCTTTTCCAGTTTGACAGAAGCAGTGCCTCGCGATTGTGTGGGCGTCAACACCGGAAACCAATATTGAGGACATGCGGTTGCGCCCTGCTCCCTACGATACCTTGATTGACGAGGAAACCTGGTCATTCATCGACAGGTCGTTGGCATTTTATCCCGAAGATGCAACCAGACTGGACCATGCCGGCCAACGCCGCGCCTATGATGATCTGTGCAAAGTCTTTGACGCCGGTCGTCCTTCCGGAGTGTCAGTCTGTGATTTCACTGTTCCAGGGCCTTTCGCGTCCATCCGTGTTCGCGAATACATGCCAGCGGGCGGCAATCCAGCAGCGCTGGTGATGTATCTGCATGGCGGTGGCTTCATTCTGGGCGGACTGGACAGCCACGACAGCATCTGCGCTGAAATTTGTGACGGCACGGGGTATGCTGTCGTTGCCGTAGACTATCGCCTGGCGCCCGAGCATCTGCATCCAGCCCAGTTTGAAGACGCAATGGCAGCGTTCCATCATCTGACAGGCGCTTACAACATCCCGATAATTTTGAGCGGCGACAGCGCCGGCGGCAATCTGGCTGCAGCCGTATCCTCCGCGACACGAGGGGAAGCGGTCGTTCCGGCGGGACAAGTGTTGATCTACCCTGCCCTTGGCGCGGACGTAATCAAAGGCACCTATGTCAGCCATGCCAACGCTCCGATGCTGACCACCGCCGACATACTATATTATGATAAACTGCGGTCCGGAGATGCATCTCCGCAAAACGACCCCTCGTTCACACCGCTTGCCGCAACCACCTTCGCAGACCTGCCTCCAACAATTGTCATCACCGCCGAATGCGATCCGCTCTCGGGCGATGGGCCAGACTATTGCGCTCGGCTGACAGATGCCGGTGGCAAGGCCATCTGCTTTGATGAGAAAGGCCTTGTCCACGGCTATCTGCGCGCCCGCCATTCAGTCGCTCGCGCCCGTGAAAGCTTCGCCAGAATGATCTCCAGCATCAAGGAACTTGGCGCGGGCGAGTGGCCCTATTGAGTCTCATCGCCTGCGCTTTCGGGTTCAGATGAACCGACGTGCAATCCGCTCGTCCCATTCCTTGTCGAACATCACCGTGTCGTTCTCCGTCGCCACCAGCTTCCCGGTGACATAGAACCAGTCACGGTCGCAGCGCATCTCCATCTCGGTCACAGTCTCGGTTCGCCACGTATCGCGCCCGCCGGTCTGCTCCCAGCGAATATGCACCGTGGCAGAAAGCGGATCGTCCGGGCGGATAGACCAGCGTTCGCGCGTCGTGCTGCCGGAAATCAGTCCGTGCTCAAGATCGCGGTTTTCCCCCGCATCATTGAAGATTGCGGTTGTGACAAGTCCGGTTGCAGGATCGGTCTCGGTTGTCCGGATTGCCGCCGACGGCCTGAGGGCCTCATGCCGCCATGGAGCGGCACCGACAGGATCATGAAAATTGCACTCATCTTGATCCGCCAGTGGCGTTCGGCACGGAAGCTGCAGTGAACCCGCCGCAAGCGTTACTGTGGCATGCTCTGGCGAAGGCCAGATGAACGGCCAGCAACTGGTTGAAACAGCTATGCGCAAGCGGTGGCCCGCCGGAATGCGATAGGCAATCTGGTCAAGAGTAATTGTAGCCTCAAACAGCTCGCCGGGCACCAGCAACTCCGGAGCCTCAGCCGACGTCCGGTGGGTCAGATTGAGAACGCCCATGGTGATCAGCGCCGAGGTGCCATCGGGTCGCAAGTCACACAGCCTGACCGCAATCTGCGCCATCGGCTTGTCAGACCGGGCTTTGATCACCAGTCGCGGCGCACCGACGATATCCAGCGGAGTGCCAAGTACATCACCGTCGAAACATGCAGACCGCAAATCGTCCGGCGTTTGCTCGTCAGGCAATTCCGGCCCGTAGGCAAACGGAAAATACTCCCCCGCCTGGCTGCCGCAATCAAGCGGCGAACACACCGGCACCGGCGTGCTGATTGCAGATCGCCCCAGCGTGCTGTCACCCAGTTCAAACGCGGTATCCGTGATTGCCTTCGACGGCCATTCGGTTTCGGCAATCCACCGGCCCGGCCGTTCATCCACCCAGCGTTGCGGCGAGATGCTGTCCATCAGCCATGCTCGATAGTCCGGCAGCGCCTCAGCACCATTGTCGATGCCCTTGAGCCAGTGATCCCACCAACGCGCGGCCTCCTGCAGAAAGCCGATGCGGGGTTCAGGCCCGGCATAATGCGGATACTTGTGGATCCACGGGCCGACAATGCCTTTGACCGGAGCCTCGAGATTTTCCACCAAATGCGAGATCGTGTTGCGGTAGCCGTCATGCCAGCCTCCGATCGACAGCACTGCAGCTTGAATGGCGCTATAGTCTTCGCACACCGAACCATGCTTCCAATAGTCGTCCCGCGTCTGCCGCGAGATCCATTCACGCGCAAGAAACGGCATCTCTCTAAGTCGGTTGAGCCACAATTCGCGCCAGCCCGGACCAAGCAGCAGCGGATCGGGCGGGCGCGATGAGTAAGACAGCATGTTGGCCGCCCAGCCGAAATTCTCGCCCAACAGACATCCGCCCTTGAAATGGATGTCATCGGCAAATCTGTCGACGGTTGAGCAGATGGTGATGATCGCCTTAAGCGCCGATGGCCTGAGTGCAGCGACCTGCAACGAATTGAAACCGCCCCAGGAAATACCCATCATCCCCGCTGTACCCGAGCACCAGGGCTGAGCGACAGCCCATGCGATTACATCGCAGGCATCCTGCAATTCCTGCGGCGTGTACTCGTCTTCCATCACGCCTTCGGAGTCACCATTTCCCCGCATGTCGACCCGGATGCAGGCATAGCCCTGCCCCGCCATCCACGGATGGGTGATGCTGTCACGCACAATGGTCCCGTCACGTTTTCTGTAGGGCAAATGCTCAAGGATGACCGGAACCGGATGGTCCTCGGCGTCCTTCGGCATCCAGATACGGGCGGACAGCCGGCAGCCGTCCGGCATCTCGATCGGCTGGTCCTCGATCTCGACGACCTCGCGTGCGAACTCGGTTTGTATGTCCGGCATGAATGACGCCATTGCCCGTCTCCCGATGGATATGCAAGCCGGAAACTGTCACGTCAGTGCACACCGACGCAATGCTTGGAGTGACAAATGTTCGAACAGAACCAAACAATTGAAACTTGCGGCAAGGCTCGCACCAACCAAGGCATGGCGCTTCACAGGGCCGCGCGAGAACGGCACCGCTTCAATGCCCTGCTGCGAAGAAAGCTAAGCTATCGTCTCGCTACGCCCGGCCTGGCGACCCGAGAAGATACACCCCCCCAGAAAACTTCCTTCGAGCGCGTTGTAGCCATGATAGCCACCCCCGCCAAACCCACTCACCTCGCCGGCTGCGAACAGGCCTTCGATCCGTTCGCCCTGTGCATTAAGAACCTGCCCATTCAGATCGGTCTCGAAACCGCCCAGTGTCTTGCGGGTGATGATATGCAGCTTGACCGCGATCAGTGGACCGTTCTCAGCGTCAAGAAAGCGGTGCGGCTTGGCGGTGCGCATCAGCTTGTCACCGCGATAATTCCGAGCCGCATGAACAGCCATCAACTGCGCATCCTTGGTGAAGGGATTGTCAATCTGCCTGTCGCGAGCCACGATCTGCGCCCGAAGCTTCTCAATCTCGATGAGATCACCCCCTTTCTGGTTCATTCCTGCAACCAGATCCTCAAGCGTATCAGCGACGATGAAGTCTTCGCCATGCTGTTTGAAGGCTTCAACCGCCGGCGTCGCCTGCTTGTTTAGAAGCCGCTGCTGAACAACCTTCAGCCAGCTCTTGGCGGCAAAATCAGGGTTCTGCTCGGAGCCGGAAAGTGCCACTTCCTTCTTGAGAATTTTCTGGGTCATGACGAACCAGGAATGATCATGGCCTGTAGCAAGGATCTCGCGCAACGTGGAAAGCGTATCAAACCCGGGCAGGCACGGCGGCTTGAGCCGGTTACCTGTGGCGTCAAACCACATTGATGATGGGCCCGGCAGAATGCGAATCCCGTGATTGGGCCAGATAGGGTTCCAGTTTTTCACGCCTTCAGTGTAGTGCCACATCCGGTCGGCATTGATCATACGGCCACCGGCGGCTTCGGTGATCGCGATCATCCGTCCGTCAACATGAGCCGGTACCCCCGCAATCATCTCGCGCGGCGGCTCCCCCAGCCGGTCCCGCGGCCAGACCTTACGAACCAGATCAAGATTCCCGCCGATACCGCCCGACGTCACCAGCACACTGGGCGCACGCAACTCGAACTGGCCAACGAACTCCCGACTGGTCGACTGACCACGCTCTTTGACGTCATCAATCAGAACCTCGCCAGACACACCTTTGACGACATTGTTTTCGGTAATGATATTGGAGCACTGGTGCCGAAACCTCAGCTCAATCCGCCCCGCTTTCACATGAGCGCGAACCCGTTTCTCAAACGGCTCGACGGTACCTGGCCCAACACCCCAGGTCAGGTGAAACCGCGGCACCGAATTTCCGTGTCCATCAGCAAATGATCCACCGCGCTCGGCCCATCCGACAATCGGAAACCAGCGCATACCCATCTCGTGCAACCAGGGCCGCATCTCGCCGGCAGCAAAATCGACATAGGCCTCCGCCCATTTGCGCGGCCAGTAATCTTCCTCCCGATCAAACTGCGCCGATCCCATCCAGTCGCTGAGCGCCAGGTCCCGGCTGTCCTTGATACCCAATCGCCGCTGTTCTGGCGTATCGACGAGGAACAAACCTCCCAGCGACCAGAACGCCTGCCCGCCGAGGAAATTTTCAGGTTCCTGATCCAGGATGATGGCAGTCTTTCCCCGATCAGCCAGCTCGGCTGCTGCAGCAAGACCTGCAAGGCCGCCGCCGACAATGATTGTGTCACAACTGTCCATTTGAAACTCTCCTACGCCGCAACTGCCTTGGCCGGCCCCATCCTGCGAAGCCACAGAATAAACGGCGCAGAGACCACATACATCAATATTCCGTACACAGCAGCTGGCAGGGCATAGGCGGAAAATCCGGCTTCATACCCGCCAAGCATGGCCGCCACTGTTATGCCGAGGGTCGAGTTCTGGATCCCGGTTTCAATCGCAATCGTCTTGACCTGCGCAACAGGCACACCGGCCAGTCGCGCCACGCCGTAGCCGATTATCAGTAGCACAATGATCAAGCTGAGCAGCGAGGGAGCCAGTATCGGCAGGGTGGTGACAAAAGCGTCCCAATTGACCACCAGCGCCAGTCCGACGATAAAAACGAACACTCCGTTGGCCAGGCTCGCCACAAGCGGAGCGATGCGGTTTGCCACGCCAGGCGCCATGCGGTGAAGCGTCAGCCCGATCAGAATGGGAACGGTCGTCAGCAGAAACAATTTCACCGCAATGCCCCCGATATCGACTGGCTCCACAGCCGCACCACCGAAATAGCCGATCGACAACGCCAACAACGGCGGCACTGTGATCATGCTCGCCAGGCTTATGATTGCCGTCAGAGAGACCGACAGCGCCACATCTCCCCTGGCCAGCCTGGTCAGGATGTTGCTGGTCACCCCTCCCGGACAAAAAGCCAGGATCATGAAGCCGACCGCCAGTTCAGGTCCCAGACCGAAGCCCAGCACCAGCAAGAACGTGACAATTGGCAGGACCACGACCTGGTTGAGTGCACCGATGGCAAAGGCAAAGGGCTGCTTCGCAACGCGCACGAAATCTGTGACCGTCAGCCCCAACCCCAGCGAAAACATGATGAAAGCCAGCCCCAAAGGCAGCACAACTCCGACAACAGTACCCACATTCCCCTCCTGTCACCGCCGGTTCAGGCACCGCCATCCGGCTGAATCCTCCCACCATCTCGCAAGCGAACGAATGGTGTTGCCGCGACGGGACCACAAAATTCCGGTCTTGTCGATTCCTGCAACGGTGATTACGCGATGTTACGTAAAGGAAGATTTCAGGGATAACTTTGAGCTTCAGATGCTCTTGAGCACCTGATTGGCTGTGAACGCCGTTTGGTAAAATCCTGCCTTCAGACTGCGCATGGCTTCTTGCTTCACACCTGTCACCGGCAACGGCAGATCTGCCTCGTCTCCTCCGGCCAACAGGTCTGCCACGGCTTTGCCGAAGATCGTGCCGGGCGCAATCCCTCGGCCATTGTATCCGATCGGCGTGTAAAGCCCTTCGGCAAGACGGTGTATTCGCGGAATATGGTCGGCGGTCATTGCAATCTGCCCATGCCAGCTCTTCTCGAAATCCACGGGCCCGAGTTCCGGAAACAACCGTTTGAGCTGCCGCGCCGCCCAGCGCTCCGAAAGCCCCTTTGCACCACCGATGACCGAGCCCATCGAGCCGATGATCAGCCGGTCCGCCGCATCGCGCCGAAGCGAAAACATCACTGTACCCGTGTCCCACATTCCCTGCCGCTCAGCCAGTATCGAAGCGACCCGTTGGCCCAGAGGTACGGTGGCAACCTGAAAATAATTGATCGGCACGAAGCTGTTCTGCAGACCCGGCCACAGATCATCGGTATAGGCGTTGGTGGCAAGAACCACTGATTTGGCGATCACCGTGCCGCCAGCAGTTTCGAGTAGCCACTCCTCTCCCTGACGGGCTAGTTTGGTGACAGACACGCCGGTGTGAATCCGCGCGCCAGCTGACTTGGCCACGCGGGCCAGTCCTCGGACATAGCCCATCGGATTGATTGTACCGGCGCGCGAATCCAGCAGGCCACCGTAGAACGCGGACGAACCGATCTTCTCGCGTGTCGCTTCTCTTGAGAGCAAAGACACCGGCGCACCCAGCCGGCGCCATTCCTCGGCTCTTCGCGTCAAATCTCTGAAACCACCGGGAGAATGAGCCGCATGAATAGTGCCTGTCCGGGTCAGCTCGCAGCGGATCTGATACTTCTCGATCAGCGACATCACATAATTGGGGCCTTCGCCAAGCACCTCAACCAGTCTGGCTCCGCGTTCCTCGCCGAAATGCGCGCGCACATCTTGGGGCGGCAGCCACAGGCCGGCATTGACCAGCCCAACATTTCGTCCAGAGCCACCGTAACCAATCTGGCGGGCTTCCAGAACGCAAACATCAAGTCCATTACCGGCTGCATGCAGTGCGGTTGAAAGGCCGGTGAAGCCACCCCCGACAACGGCTACATCAGTCACCACATCCGCAGTCATTGGCGATACAAGATCAGGTTCAGCAGCAGTCTGATCCCACAAGGACAATGTCGAAGAATTTGCCATGCCTGCACGTCCCGATTGCCGATAAAGCCACGCTGATCCACAGTGGAAATCGCGAATGGCGGCTCAAGTGTTGAACCAAGCCTCTTGATGCGTCAATCATGCATTTGAAAGCAAATCGCAGTTTGGACAGGAAAGCTCATGGCCAGGACAATCACCCCAGTCTCAGAACTCGTGGCAGCCGCGCGCGCGCGTATCGAGGAAATTGAAACCGCCGATGCGATCGCCATGGTCGACGACCCAGAGGTCGTCATTGTCGATCTGCGTGATGTTCGGGAACGTCAACGATCGGGATACATTCCGGGCAGTTTTCATTGCCCGCGCGGCATGGTGGAATTCTGGATCGACCCGCAAAGCCCCTACTACAAGGATGTCTTCGGACAGGACAAAAAGTTTGTCTTCCATTGCGCGTCCGGATGGCGGTCGGCGTTGACCACCGCAACGCTCAACGACATGGGGTTTGAAGCGGCACACCTCAAAGAAGGGTTTTCCACTTGGGAGACACAGGGCGGACCGGTCGAATTTCCACCCGACCACAAGCCTTGAGTTGGCTTCCATCCATAGAGAAGGCCCAGCGTCAATGATGATCGAAGCCCTCTTCAACCCTCCATTTCACCTTCTCCGCATCCAAAAAGTCGATGGAGTGGACTACTGTGCTGTTTTCGCTGAGAAAACAGACATTGTAATTGGGCGCCAGATCACCGTGACCCATCCGGTTTATCTGCCCAGAAAAATCCGGCCAGCAGCTGTGATTTGTCGAGCGCGGCGCCGAATAAGGGACACCTGACACGGCACCGCTCAGCGTGTAGTGACAATGACCGAAGAACAGGTGCGCGGCGGTGTCGTTGTACTCACTGAGTAAGGCCTGCAACGCGCGCTCGTCGACATTTCCGATGATATCGGCATTGGCCACATGCACCCGCACCGGATTGTGGTGCATGAACAGATAGGCTTTCTGCCCCTTGCCTCGGGCGTCATCGAGCACGCTTCTCAGCCAGGCCATGCGGCTTTCGCAATAGCGCCCGCTGTGGCGCCCCTGATCGACCGTGTCCATGTAGACAAACACACCTGCCGGCGTTTCCTCTGTCCATTGAATGAAGCCTGCATCATCACGCCGGGTGTTAAAAACAGACGCAAATATTTCGCGGTTGTCGTGGTTTCCGATCATCAGCCGAGGCTCAAGCCTGTCTTTGAGCGAGCTGTTGGCCAGAATGGCCTGTAGCTCCTGGTAGCTCTCTTCCAGACCCAGATGCGTCAGGTCTCCGGTGATCACCACGCGATCAGCGTCCTGATCATGCGTCTCGACATAGGCCAGGCACTTTTTGAAGTTGGCGATAGAGTCCAGTCCAAGGATCGGTTCGGCGTGGATGTGAATGTCTGAAATATGCACCAGCTTCATGGCGGTCTCCATTGCAACCTTGCTGTGACTATCGGAAATGTGTAGCTGCGCTGTGGCAGCCACTCATGGCAAAATGCGACCATCACAGACTGGCTGTAAAGCCCTTGATGGTGTGACTGCCTCCAGTTCACTCTGTCGCCGAAACGGCAAACGCCGCGCTCTGTGTTCCTGAAGCGGAACGAAAGCGCGGCGTGAATGCAGCTGATGACTGATTCAGTCCGGAATTAACGGGCCGAAGCAGCGATCTGCAAAACGGCTGTTACAGCATATCCAGATTGATACCGATGGTGATTGCGCCAATTGCTTCGCCGGTTTCAGGATCGGAGATGGTCACGCTGGCCTGCGACTGCAGAGCCTGGGTGGATTCATCTTTTTCAACTTCATCAACAAACACCACGCCCGGACCCTCACTATAGGTCTTCTGCCATTTGGCTTCATCGCCCTGCCAGTAATCGGATGTCACGTCGCTCTGGCCGACGTTGAGACCCTTGGCGTCCATCACGAACATTTCCGTGATCATGCCCTGGCTGCCGTCTTTCTTTTCCATCAGGAACTTGGAAAGCGCGCGAGACAGAACTTCATCGACGAAAGGCTTGTCGGAAGCCGTCGCCTGGGCGCGCCAGTCCTTGTCGAGCGCGTCAATTGCAGCCTGGTCCAGGCCGCTTGTCTTGGCGTTCTGTTCTTTGATCGCGCTGATGACGAGGGGATCGGTCAACCAACCTTCAACGTTCTGGCTAATGAAATCCTTCACTGGCGCAACATGCGCTTCTTCGGCCAGGGCCGAGGCGGGCGCGAACGCGAGAACGCCGGCTGCGAGCAGGGCTGATGCAAAAATCTTAGTCTTCATGGGTGTATTCTCCTCGGTTTGAAAACGATCGCGACCACTGATGGTCGTTTCTGGTTGCAGGATGCAGGTTTAAAATTCTTCCCAAGTGTCCGTGCTTTGGGCGAGAGCTGCATTTCCCTGGGTTCGGTGTTGTGGTTGAGCCGCCGTGCGCGGCGCGGATGTCTTCGCGGCGGTTGAAGATACCGGTCGCGGGCTCGACGCCACGTGGGCATGAGACGCCGAGCCAGTCAGTTTGAAAGATTTGACGACATCGGCAAGACGTCCGCATTCGCCGGCCAGCTTCTGGGACTCGCTATTGCTGTCCTGCACCATGGCCGCGTTCTTCTGGGTCATGGTGTCCATTTCATTGATCGCCATGTTGACCTGCGACAGCCCTGTCGACTGCTCCCGCGAGGCCCGTGAGATCGCGTCGATCTTCTGGGCGACTTCGGTGATCTGTTTTTCGATCTGCGCCATCGAGAGGCCGGTCTTGTTGACCAGATCGACGCCATTGCTCACCTGGGTTCCGCTCTCCTCAATCAGATCCTTGATTTCCTTAGCTGCTTTTGCCGAGCGACCCGCCAGGTCACGCACTTCCTGCGCAACCACTGCAAAGCCTTTACCAGCCTCCCCGGCACGCGCGGCCTCAACGCCTGCATTCAATGCCAGGAGGTTGGTCTGGAAGGCGATATCGTCAATCACCTTGAGAATCTGGGCGATGCGCGATGAGGATTGCTCGATGCCGCCCATGGCGCTAATCGCCGAACGGACGATCTCCGAGGATGATGTAGCTGCATCCCGGGTGGACCCAACCAGATTGCCTGCATCTGTTGCCTGCTCGGAAGAGGCTTTCACAGTGGCTGTGATTTCATCGAGCGCCGCCGCAGTCTGCTCCAGCGCCGCCGCCTGTTGTTCAGTCCTGCGAGCCAGTTCGTCGGTGGATGAACCGAGACTGTCAGAAGCCTGTTTCACCGCCTGCTGGGCGCTGTCAATGGTGCCGACGGTCTGCTCGAGCGCAGAAAGCGCTTTGTTGAAATTGTCCTGCAGGGCAGCGAACTCGCCACCCAAGTCAGGTACCCGCGCGGTCAAATCACCAGCCGCAAGCTTTTCGAGCGCCATTCCCAGTTCCTGAACGACCTTGCGTTGCGCCTGCGACGAGCGTTCGGTCTCGCTCATGTTGGCCTGCCGCTCCGCATCCAGTTGCTCGCGCTGACGCACCATTTCGGCATCCGCATCAAGCTTCAATTGCGCTGCCTCGCAGAACTCAGTCAAAGCCCGGGCGACAACGCCTATTTCATCGCCCTTCTCGGCATGTGGCACGGGAGCCGTGATATCTCCGGCCTGCAACTCGCCGATACGTTTGTTGACCTCGGCAAGCGGCCTGCCTACAAATTTTCGCATGGCAAACAGCAGGATTGCGACCGCAACAATCAGGACAGCGATCTGAGATGCCATTGCTTTGAGGGCAAACTCACGTGCTGAAACGGAAATATCGGCTGTCGACCAGACAGTTTTGATCTGCCCCAGAGAAACGCCATCCTTGTCTGCAGACAATGGAGCCGAAACGACAACCGTGTCCGCACCTTCCTCAAAGATGGCTTTCGTCATCTCACCCGGGTTGGATCCCAGCGCCTGAGTTATTGCAGCGTCCGGCGTCTCTGAACGGGTCCAGACGTCGACCTGCTCTCCGGCCTGATTGAAGGCGGTAAAGCCGACCAGAGCGAGCTTTGGATCATCCTGAAAGATCTCGTAGGCTGACCGGATAGCCTCGGTCTTGCCCCACTTCACCCCACCGGCGGCCTGTGCGCCGATTTGAGTGGTATCCTTGAGCCAATTACGTTCGGCCATTGCCAGCTGGCTCGAACCCGACATTTGCGAAATTGCGAAACTGGTAACCGCAAGGCCAAGCAAATTGACCAGAATGACGGTAATGGCAATTTTCTGCGTTATGCTACGCGAAGACCCTTTGGCTTTACCCGCAGAGCCTTTGTCCAGATTGTATCCCATGTAACCCCCACAACAAGTGCATAAGCCAACTCCTAGGTTTGCAATCATTGCGGATGAGCAGACTTCATATCTGCCGCTTGGCCTAGTTTTTCTTTTCGCCAAACTGTACTCAACAAGTTTAAGTACCCTTAATTCTTAGGGGGTCAAAACTGACAAAATGTACGAATTCTGAACAATTTTCCTCACAATCTCGCACATCACGACATACCGTCTGACCCATAACAGGTCAGTGACGCCGGCACGGTTGTTTGTGACAGTGGAAATATCTACCGCATGTCGCGCTCAAATGGATGCGCAGAGGTGGCTGGAACACTCTGAAATATTGGTCGATTTTTCCCGGATCTTCAGGATGAAAACCTGAGGACTGCCAGTCAGGCCCCCTTGGGAGCACACATCGCTGTTGTCAGGTAGGTAACCAATGCAGCCCCCGCAGCCTGCACCTCACCCGAATTGTCTATGATCAGATCTGCCTCGAACCGGGAATCCAGAGCGGAAGCACGGGCCAGCCTGGCCTCGATTTCCGACGCATTCTCGCGCCCTCTCGCCTCAAGCCGCTCGGCCAGAATATCAGGATCCACCCTGATTTCCACCGCAACCGCACTTGGGAACACCTGTTGGATGATGCTCCAGGCTCCCCGCGATCCGTTGACGACAGCAAGCCTGCCCTCTGCCAAATGCGGCTCGATGGCGCGCGGCAGGCCGTACCGCAATCCGTTTGCAGCCCACGTCAGCGAAAACTGCCCCTCATCGATAGCCGCATCAAACTCGGCATTGCTCATGGCGACATGGTCTTCACTTCCCGCATCCGCGGGCCGGGTGATCGCCCGCCGGACAAACAGCACGTCTGCCGTGTCGGCAAGTGCATTGCGGGCATAGGACATCAACGTGTCCTTGCCCGACCCGCTCGGCCCAAGCACGACGATAAGCCGGCCGGTCGCTGCGTTTGTGATGGTCTTTGAAACCAGCATCAGGCGACCCGATCCCCCTGCCGCCAGACTGAACGCACCACCGGCACGCCGCTCTGCCGGCGGACACGAACCAGATCTGCTCGTTTCCCAGAACTCAGGCTGCCGCGGTCATCAAGACCAACCGTTTTCGCAGGCGTTGCCGTCACCAGCCGGATAGCCGCCGGCAAATCGAGATGATCGATCTCGTCGGCCAACACAAACGGTGCATGAATTAGGCTGAAGGGAATATAGTCTGACGACAAGACATCCAGAACACCCGCCCGGGCCAGATCGGCTGCTGCAATATTGCCCGAATGAGATCCGCCACGCACCACGTTGGGTGCCCCCATCAAAACACTCATGCCGGCTTTGTGGGACGCCTGTGCCGCCACGATGCTTGTCGGGAACTCGGCAAGCTTGACGCCGAAACCTGCCGCTTCCTCGACATGATCAAGGGTCGCATCATCGTGACTGGCTATCGTGATGCCTCGCTCAGCGCACGCACTGGCAAGAAATTTGCGATGCCCATCAGAATAGCGCGCCGACGACTCCTGCCGCCGAGCCACGAAGCGCGCAAATGCCTCATCCGACAGGCCACGCTTGGTTTTGAAATAGAGGGTGTATTGCCCCATCGTCTGAAACTGGCGCTGACCCGGTGCATGATCCATCAGCGATACCAGCCGAACTTGCCCGTCGGTCTGAAAATCGGCGAAGTGCTCAAGCACGTCAGCCGCCGAGACTTCGCAGCGCAAGTGAATGAGATGATCGGCACGCAAGCGGTTTTCAGACCTCGCTTCAGCCAACGCATCGGCGATTGCGCGCATTTCTCCAACCACAAACCCGTCATCAGCATCTGATCCGAGCCGCAGGCAATCAAATACTGTCGTGATGCCGGACGAGGCAATTTGCGCATCATGCGACTGAATGGCCGAAATCGCATTCCAGCGCACGCCGGGACGCGGCGAATAATGCGATTCAAGATGATCGGTGTGAAGTTCCACCAGGCCGGGGATGATGTAATCCCCATCCATATCCGCACCGTTGGCCGAATTCCCTTCCGCAATTTCGGAAATAACGCCGTCCTTGAAGACGAGGCTGCCGTAAACAACCCGATCTTCAAGCACAAGTCGGGCGTTGGTCAATATGGTCTCCGAGGTCATTCAGACAGTCTTTCCATGCTGGCCGAAGGCAGGCGCGTCCGGCTGTGAATTTGAAATGGTGCGCCGGGTTCAGGCTCGACAAAAAGCGTGAGCGCCCGGACTGCGACCGGCACGGCCAGAGCCGGCGCGAAATGAACCCTTGCGGCATTGGCGATGCGTGTGATGTCAGGCTCGGAAAGCCGGGTCGTCAGTGTCATATGAAAGCGGAACTGGTCGAAGACGTAGGGATAGCCCCAACGCACCAGGTTTCTCAGCTCAGCCGAAGACAGCGATTGCGGATTGCGTCGTTCAATGCCCTCTTGCGAAAGCGGTGCGCGAAGCGGTTCAAAGGCTTCAACAACAGAGTTCGCAAACGCATTCAGTTCAGCGGATGGGCTCCCAGGCACAAGCGCAAGAAACCCCTCGAGCCTGCCAACAACCAACGACGGGATTTCGAACGCTTCTGTTTGATCGGCAAATGCTTCAATGGCGTCGATCAGATCCGCTTCGCTGGTTCCCTCCGCCAGATGAAAAGGCGCCTTCAAGGTCGCGTGAAAGCCGTAGCGCCGCGCCGAACTGGTAATCGAAGCCAGCTCGCTTGCGCCCAATCCCTCCAGATCAGGATGCTCTATCGCTTCGCCGGTCGCGGCATCCCTGCCCAGCCACGTCCTACCAAGGTCGTGAAGCGTCTCGCCCGCACCAGGGCTGAAATAAAACGCGTACCGCATCACACTTGCCCCCTGTCAATCAGCACGCCACGCAAGCGCGAGGAAATCGTGTCAAATACATAAACTACGGACAGGATCAACCGCACCATATGGGCGACATTTTCCCCATCCGTATTGGTGCGCATCGCCTTCCACAATTCGAGACCGATGCACCGGCGACCACAGCCTCGATGGTTGTCGACGAGCCGGTATTCGATTCCCGGACATACAGTGACTGGCTGACGAACACTGGCAAATCCTGCGGCACGACACCAATACACTGCATCAGCACCGGGTCCGCCTCCAATGAGCGTATACACCGACGTTGTTTCTCGTCGATGTTTTCCAATGCCTCGGAATTGAGTTTCCCAAGCGTTCCCGTATCGGTGAAGAAAATGGCGGAAATACCGGCAAGTCGCCCGGAGCCCAACGCCCGGGTAAAAAACAGCGCCCGGATCAGCATGTCAAGCGAGCGCAGGAAGTCAAACAGCCGCTCGATGACCTGGTGGGTCAGGAAGCTCGGCGTGATGTTGTGCGCCGGCATCAACGATAGGCGAAAGGCGATCGCCGTGGCAACCAGCGAGGGACAAGTTCGACTGCGTCGGGTTGATCCGCTCGCCCCACAGGATGGTCGACATCACATCACCAAAACGCCGATATCGGAACGCAGATGACGGATCGAACACAAAGTTTTCCCGGCCCAGTAAACGCTGCCGGGTTTTCACCTCGTCGTCTTCGATTTCGACGCGACCAAAAAATCCGAAACTTCGGGAATTGACAAAATGGCCGCATCAACTGAGGTGTTCACGCCAAATCGGCGGGTTACGTCTTTCGGTTCGAGAATAGTTCAATTTCCGAGGTTCACAGCAAGGTCTCTTGTTATTCGAGGATTGGACTAGCCCGGCCATGTGAATGCCCATTGTCGGTTTGAAGTCAGTTTGTTACGATCCACATCGCCGGTTCCAAAAGGACAAGCATCCCTGAATTTTCACAGTCTTCCGGCTTGCGCTCCCGTCTCAGCCGTGGCCCTATGCGCAGGTCTGGTGCCCGCCAAAAGCGGGAGAATCGGGAATTCGGCGAAAATCCGGAACGTGCCCAACGCTGTGAAGGAGATGGTCTGCGCAAGTGCCACTGGGAGAGCCCGGGAAGGCGCGCGGTCCAGATGATCCGAAGTCAGAAGACCGGCCAGATGTCATAGCCTTGCCACGCACGGACAGCGCGGCGGGTTTTTACGGATTGTTGGGGATCAAACAATGCCGAAGACATCCATGCTGGCGCCTGCCGTCAGCTTTTCAAGCTCGGAACGTGACGCCGTTTACAAGGCCATCTTCACCCGCCGCGACGTGCGCGACCAGTTCCTGCCGGACCCGGTTCCCGACGACGTGCTGCGGAGGTTGCTGGAAGCCGCGCATCACGCGCCCTCCGTGGGCTTCATGCAGCCCTGGAACTTCATCACCATACGTAGCCAGTCAGTGCGCGACCGGGTCGCCGATGCTTTCGGGCGCGCCAATGACGAAGCCGTCAACCTGTTTCCTCAAGAACGGCAATCGAAATACAAATCCCTCAAGCTCGAAGGCATTCGCAAGGCACCGCTGAATATCTGCTTCACCTGCGACCGTGCGCGAGGCGGAGACGTGGTTCTGGGCAAGACCCACAATTCCAGAATGGATCTCTACAGCACCGTCTGCGCGGTGCAGAACCTGTGGCTAGCGGCGCGGGCAGAGGGCATTGGCATGGGCTGGGTCAGCATTTTTCGCGACAGTGATCTCAAGGCGATACTGGGCATTCCCCAGCGGATAGAAATCGTCGCCTATCTCTGCCTCGGCTATGTCGATCAGCTCTATGAGCAACCCGAACTGGAGGTCAAGGGCTGGAACCGCAGACTGCCGCTCGACGAGCTGATATTCAAGGAACGTTGGCCGGGAGATAGCTAGCGGCAGTCCGTCTCGCTGTCAAAATACCACGACGAGCGTAACTGAAATGATGCAGCGAAGCTCCATCGGATGCATGCTGGCATAGATCCGCACGTGGCTGGCGTATTGGCGAATTTGCCGATACTCGCATAGGCAATCTGGGTGTTCTCGACACATCAGGAGTAATCCCCCATGCGCGTGTGTGCCACGGTGCAATGAGTGCCGACTTCGGTG
This sequence comes from Hoeflea sp., assembly GCA_051251555.1. Classification (GTDB taxonomy): domain Bacteria; phylum Pseudomonadota; class Alphaproteobacteria; order Rhizobiales; family Rhizobiaceae; genus Hoeflea. The sequence goes on along the minus strand of JBPOEW010000002.1, from coordinate 377,303 downwards.
TAACGGCCCGGACTGGACTCCACGATCTTGGCGCTGTCATGGATCAATGGTGCCTCGGAAAGCCGGGTCATGCCACAGACTTTCCAGCGGCGAAGGCTGACACGTCGATGATGTGATCGGCCACCGCATTGCGCACGTCCTGATCATGGAAGATCCCGAGCAGTGCAGCACCTTGCCCTTTCTTGCGGGCGATCAGATCGATGACCACTTCGCGGTTGGCCGCATCCAGCGAGGCCGTCGGTTCATCAAGCAGCAGGATCGGGTGCTCGGTGATAAATCCGCGTGCGATGTTGACCCGCTGTTGCTCGCCACCCGAAAACGTTGCCGGTGGCAGCGACCAGAGCTTTTCCGGCAGATTGAGTTCCCTGAAAAGATCTCGCGCGCGCTGATGGGCGACCTCCTGCTCGACGCCGCGGATCGTCAGCGGTTCCGCAGCCACATCAAGTGCCGAAACACGCGGCACCACGCGCAAAAACTGGCTGACATATCCAATGGTATCGCGCCTGATCGCAAGCATCGTTCGCGGATCGGCGCTGGCGATGTCGATGTCACGGCCGTGATGGCGCACCCGGATCTGCCCGCTGTCGCAGCCGTAATTGCCATAGAGCATTTTCAGGATCGAACTTTTGCCGACGCCTGATGGGCCACCAAGTACCACACAGGATCCTGCTTTTAGCGAGAACGACACATTGGCGACGACAGGCAATTCAACCCCGCCACGCATGTGCATGACGAAGGTTTTTTCAACTTCCGAAGCGACAAGCAGCGTGTTCATGGATCAGACCTGCAGGATGGAGGAAACGAGAAGCTGGGTGTAGGGTGCACGTGGATCATCAAGCACCCGGTCGGTCAGCCCCGCCTCTATCACCCTGCCCTGTTTCATCACGATCATCCGGTCCGACAAAAGCCGCGCCACCGCGAGATCATGGGTGACCACCACTACAGCAAGACCAAGATCGGAAACCAGCCCGCGCAGCAGATCGAGAAGCCGCGCCTGCACCGACACATCGAGCCCGCCCGTCGGCTCATCCATGAACACCAGCCGCGGCTCGGTCACCAGATTGCGCGCGATCTGCAACCGCTGGCGCATGCCGCCGGAAAATGTGCGCGGCTGATCATCGACGCGATCTTCATCAATCTCCACTCGGGAAAGCCACTCGATCGCAGTGTTGCGGATGTTGCCGTAATGCCGGTTGCCCACCGCCATCAGCCGCTCGCCGACATTTGCGCCGGCGGACACCGTCATACGCAGGCCGTCGATCGGGTTCTGGTGCACAAAGCCCCAGTCGGTGCGCATCAGATAGCGACGTTCGGCTTCCGGCATCTTGTAGATGTCAGCGCGCGCGCCGTCGCGCATGCGGTAATGAACTGTTCCGCAAGTCGGCGCCATCCGCGAGGAGATGCAGTTGAGAAGCGTGGTTTTGCCGGAGCCGGATTCACCGACAATCGCCAGCACTTCACCCGGCCACAGATCGAAGCTGACATCGGCACAGCCAATGCGCTTGCCATAGAAGCGGGTCAGACCATCCACGCTGAGCAACGATTGAGCTGTGACCGGGGCCGTTTCAGCGGGCGCTTCAAAAGTGTCTGACTGGCTCATCACATCGCCTCCTTGTCGTTGACCGGTTCGTCGCCCAGCAGCGCACCGCGGTGGCCCTCGGCCCGGCGGTTTTCGCAATAATCCGTGTCAGAACAGACGAACATGCGCCCACCCTTGTCATCCAGCACCACCTCGTCGAGATAGGCCTTTTCTCCACCACACAGCGCGCATGGTTGATCAAAATGCTGGATCTCGAACGGGTGATCCTCGAAATCCAGACTGATCACATCGGTGTAGGGCGGAATGGCATAGATCCGTTTCTCACGGCCCGCACCAAACAATTGCAGTGCTTCGGAGTGGTGCATTTTCGGATTGTCGAATTTCGGCGTCGGTGACGGATCCATCACATAGCGCCCCTCGACCTTGACCGGATAGGCGTAGGTGGTAGCGATATGGCCGTTGCGGGCGATGTCCTCGTAGAGTTTGACGTACATCAACCCGTATTCCTCAAGCGCATGCATCTTGCGAGTTTCGGTCTCGCGTGGTTCGAGGAAGCGCAGCGGTTCCGGGATTGGCACCTGATAGACAAGAACCTGGCCCTCGGTTAGCGGCGTTTCCGGAATCCGATGCCGGGTCTGGATGATCGAAGCGTCCGGCGTCGACGTTGTCGTCGCCACACCGGCGGTCTTTGCGAAAAACGCCCGGATCGACACCGCGTTGGTGGTGTCGTCGGCGCCCTGATCGATCACCTTGAGCACGTCGTCACGGCCGATGATCGCCGCCGTCACCTGCACCCCGCCTGTGCCCCAGCCATAGGGCATCGGCATTTCGCGGCTGGCAAACGGCACCTGATAACCGGGAATGGCGATGCCCTTGAGGATCGCGCGGCGGATCATCCGCTTGGTCTGCTCATCGAGATAGGCGAAATTGTAGTTCGCCAGGTTCTCAACGGGAGCGTCGATCAGCGGCGCGTTCATTCCGCGGCCTCCATCGTGTCATCAGTCGCAGCGGCGTCGTCATCCGCCTTCGCGGCACTGGTGAAATGCTCGGCGCGCATGCGGCGCACCAGATCGAGTTCGGCCTGAAAATCGACGTAATGTGGCAGTTTGAGATGCTCGACAAAGCCCGTCGCCTGTACATTGTCGCAATGCGAAAGCACGAATTCCTCGTCCTGGGCGGGTGCCACAATGTCTTCGCCCAACTCGGAGGCGCGCAATGCGCGGTCGCACAGCGACATGGCCATCGCCTTGCGCTCGGCTTGCCCGAAAACCAGTCCGTATCCGCGGGTAAATTGCGGCGGCGCCTTGGACGAACCCTGAAACTGGTTGACCATCTGGCATTCGGTCAACTTGACCCGGCCAATTATCACCGTGAAACCCAGTTCGGGGATCATCACCTCGACATCGACTTCGCCGATGCGGATCTCACCGGCAAACGGGTGGCTGCGCGCATAGCCGCGCTGGGTCGAGTAAGCCAGCGCCAGCAAGAACCCCTCATCACCGCGCGCCAGCGTTTGCAGCCGCGCATCCCGTCCCATCGGGTATTCGGTCGGAGTCCGTGTGATGTCGGCAACCGGCCGCATGGCGTCGGCGACCGCATCGTCTTCGATCAACCCCTCATCACCGAGAATGTCGGAAACGCGGGTCATCGTCTCGCCGCTGTCCCCGGCAGTTGCCGGGGCATCCACTGGCTCGTCGCGGGCCAGTGACGGATCGAGAAGGCGGTGGGTGTAATCGAAGGTTGGACCGAGCAGTTGCCCGCCCGGCAGATCCTTGTAGATCGCCGAGATCCGCCGCTCGACGACCATCTTGCCGGTGTCCATCGGTTCGCAATGACCAAACCGCGGCAAAGTCGTGCGGTACGCGCGCAGCAGAAACACAGCCTCGATCAGATCGCCCCGCGCCTGCTTGATGGCGAGCGCTGCGAGTTCCGGATCATACAATGAGCCCTCGCCCATCACGCGGTCAACCGCGAGCGACAACTGCCCGGCAATCTGTTCCAGCGTCAGGCCGGGCACATCCTTGTCACCCCGGCGTCGGGCTGCAAGCAGGCGATGAGCGTTGGCGATAGCGGCTTCGCCGCCTTTGACAGCAACATACATGACTATGCCCCGCTTCGCACAAGACGCGTGCTGCGCGGCATCGCGGCCACGCAATCTGGCGCGGCAAGAATCAAATCGATTCCGCGTGGAAAGGCCGCCCTGTTGGCCCGCCATTGCGCCTCGAAATGCGGCGGCATCGGAGCTGGAGCCAGCTGCGCCTGATCCTTGATTCCAGGCCCTTCCAGCGTCAGCGTGGAACCATCGGTCAACGTCGAAACCTGCAGGATGACTGTGGCCGAACGGTCCGGAAATTCCTGGGTGCCGAGCGAAAATCCATTCAACGCCGAGAGGTTTTGCGGCGCGGCCACAAGCGCAAAGGCCGCTTCCGATTGGTGGTCGGCAATTGGAGCGCCCGTATGAAACACGATCCAGTCACGCACTTGGGAAGCCTCCACCAACACAGGATCAAGCCAGACCGGTGTGTCGGCATCGGCCAGCGTGGCAATCACTGCAGCGGCAGAAGCCGACAAGGGCGCGGGCGGTGCTGTGACTTCAGTGAACCCGTGAACCGAACCCGGCTTCGCCATCGCGTCCATAACTACCCGGAATACGGTTTGCGACGCGCCGACAGGATCTGAAAACCCGCCCTCGTAAATGGTGGATGTGTGTGTAACCGCGGGCATCAGTCTTCTCCTCGCACCATAGTGAAAAAATTGACCCGTGTCGCAGCGGTTTCCTGCCGGAGCTTGGTGTCAGCCTCACTGGCCAGATGCTCAAGCGGCGCGACAATCACCCGCTCGATCATCTCGGCCTGAGCCGGATCCTGCGCCAACGCATCTATCACGGCGACCAGTTGCGCCTTGCGCGCATCGCGTCCGCTGATTATCGCGTGCCCCACCTGCCCCGACCCGATCCGGACGGTCACGCGGGTTGCCGACATCTCGCCCACATGAAAAGGCTGCCCGGTTCCACCCGCACGCCCCTGAAGCGCAACCAGACCGGACTCAGGGCCTCGCAACAGTTCAACCGATGGATCAAGTCCGGTCTGCTTCCAGCACGACAGCAACTCCTTGCCCGGCGCTTTTGCCAGAACCGACAGCCGCCTCTGCCGATCGGCAACGCCATTGTTGATCGGCTCTTCCTGCACTTTACCTGCGAGCGACATCGAAATCTCCTTATTTGTCTGTTTATCTAGACAACCATATCAATTAAGATACACCTATCGACCGGGTATGACGAGCCTGTGACAACACGAAAGGAAAGCGTGCTTGACGACGCTTCAAAGACGGATGGGGATTGCGCTTTGGCGTCAGGTCGCCGACCAGATCCGCCAATCGATTCTGATCGGGATGGCTGCAAACGAGCGCTTACCCGCCGAGGCTGAACTCGCCAGCCGATTCGGCGTTAACCGGCACACCGTGCGCGCCGCCATCGCGGCCTTGGAAAAGGAAGGCATCCTGCGCGCCGAGCAAGGCCGCGGCACCTTTCTCAATGAGAGCAAGCGACTGCGCTATCCGATCGGCCGACGCACACGCTTCTCCTCGGGTCTGGAAAACCAGGCTCAGACCCGGTCTGGCAAGCTGCTGTCGAGCGAGACAATGCCCGCTCCGGCGCGGGTCTCCGCTGCATTGTCCTTACCCGCACAATCGCTCGTCATCGAACTTTCGACAGTTTCCACCGCCGACGGCGTGCCTATCTCGGCCGCCTCGTCCTGGTTTGATGCGGCGCGCTTTCTGGCTATCAGCAAGCTCTATGCTGAAACAGGCTCGATAACCGCCTCTCTGGCGCGTCTTGGCATCGATGACTACACACGCGAGACCACCGCGGTGGAGGCACAACACGCCAGCAGCGAGGACCTGGATCTGTTGGCGCTCTCACCCGGCGCCATCGTGCTGTTGACCCGGTCGGTTGACGTCGATGCCGGGGGCCTTCCCATCCAGTATGGCGAATCCCGCTTTGCCGCCGACCGGGTCGAACTGTTCATCGAAAACGCCCGGTAAGAACAAGTTTGCAGCGCCGCCAGAGCCCGGAGTTGACGGGGCGTCACAAACAGCGTCAAAAAACTGCGAACTGGTACGTCTCTAAGTCTGCCAGCAGGTCGATTGTTCAAAATTCAGGCAGGGCCCGTGGCCACAAAACACCGGACCATTTTTCATCCCGACATTCATCTCGGCACTCCAGACTGACAGGCCGATATCCTGATCGACTTTCTGCGACATCATCAGATGCTGGCGCATGAAGCGCAAAGCCTTCTACTGGCTCCAGTCCCACAATGACTTTGTCGGGGGACTCCTGCGCAAGGCCCGCAAGAGAACCCGGATCGTCTACCTAGCCCAGCCCCCCGACATCCGACTGCGCCACGGCGACGCTCTTCAAAACGGCAAAGCAATCAGCACCGGGTTCAAGCGCCAGCGCCAGCGCCGAACGCCTGGTGATCCGCGCCAGCAACAGATCGTCACCCGCCCTGAGCTGGATGATCGCGCCCGGTCCATCACCGAGCCGAACCGCTGTGACGATTGCAGGCAGCACGTTGAGTGCAGACAACCCTTCAGGCCGACTGCGCGACAGGATCACATCCTGTGCCAGAATACGGATCGAGAGCCTGGCCCCCACAGGCGCCTCGACCCGCGGCAAAAACAACGGACCGGCTGATGCTTCAAGCCGGGTCAGCCCGTCCTCTTCCTGAGCAGCAACGGTCGCATGCAGTGACGCACCAGCAGAGCGAACGCCGAGCGCCGGGACATTTTCGGGATCGGACAGCATGTCCGCCGCAGGCCCGGCACGCACCACCCGCCCCTTTTCCATCAGCACAAGTGTCGTCGCCAGACGGGCCACTTCCGCCATAGAGTGGCTCACATAGAGGATCGGAATATCGGTTTCCTCCCGCAACCGCTCAAGGTAGGGCAGGATTTCCGCCTTCCGCTCTTCGTCAAGTGCCGCAAGCGGTTCGTCCATCAGCAGCAACCGCGGATTTGCCAGCAAGGCCCGTCCGATGGCCACCCGCTGCTTTTCTCCCCCTGACAGGCGGGCCGGTTGCCGCGCCAGCAAGTCACCGATACCAAGCATCTCGACCACATGGTCAAAAGCCACGCCCGATCTGTCTCGGGCAAACCAGCGGCCGTAAAGCAAATTCTGGCGAACGCTGAGATGCGGGAACAGCCGGCCTTCCTGAAACACATAGCCAAGCCGGCGCTGATGAACAGGTACCGAGAGGCGGCGATCTGAATCAAACAACAATGTCTCATCAAGCTGCACTCGTCCCGTCGAAGGTTTGAGCAAGCCCGCAACTGCATTGACCACCGTGGTCTTGCCTGACCCCGAACGTCCGAACAGCGCCGTTACGCCGGGCGGCGCTTCAAACGCCACATCGAGTGAAAAGTCGCGAAAGCGGTGCGCAAATCGCACGGAGAGGCTCATGATCCCGCTATCCTTCGCGCAACGCTTCGCCCGACCCACTCGGACAGAAACAACGCCAGAAAAGCGATCAGAACCGCAATCAGCACCAGTTGCATAGCCTGGGCATCACCGCCCGGAACCTGAAGGAAACTGTAAATCGCCGAGGGAAGTGTCTGGGTCTGGCCGGGAATATTGGACACAAATGTGATGGTCGCGCCGAACTCTCCCATCGCCTTGGCGAATGCCAGGATTGCCCCGGCAATAATACCAGGCAGGATCAGCGGCAATGTGACTGTCGAAAACACCCAGAGGCGAGAAGCTCCAAGCGTTGCAGCCGCCTGTTCCAATTTTGGATCGACCGCCTCGATGGCAAGCCGGATAGCCCGCACCATCAACGGAAATGCCATAACTGCAGCTGCCAGCGCCGCACCGGTCCAGCGGAACGCGAACACCAGTCCAAATGCCTGTTCGAGGAATTCGCCGACTGCACCACGCCGTCCGAACGCCAGCAACAGGAGATAGCCCGTCACCACCGGCGGCAGGATCAGCGGCAAGTGAACCAGGCCATTGAGAGCCTGCTTGCCCCAAAACTCATGGCGCGCCAGCACATACGCTACGGCCACTCCAAATGGCAGGCTCAGCGCGGTGGCCCAGAACGACACCTTGAGCGACAAAGCAACCGCGCTCCATTGATCCGGAGTGAGCCAGTCAGCCATCGCCCTGCCCGAAAAGAGGCGCAAAACCCTGCGCCTTGAAAAGTTCCGCCGCAGCCGGTCCACGTAGCGCATTGAGAAAGGCCGCGGCATCCGGAGCTTCCGAACTCTCCGTCAGGGCAGCCGGATAAACGATCTGCGCGTGGGTGTCCTCGGCAAAGACGGCCACCACGCTAACGTTGCCATCGGCAACCGCATCACTCGCATAGACAATCCCCATGGGCGCTTCGCCTGACGACACCAGCGCCAGCGCGGCGCGCACATTGTCGGTCTGCGCCACCTTGGTGGCCACCGCGTCCCATTGCCCCAGGCTCATCAGCGCCTGCTTGCCGTAAACGCCTGCAGGGACGGAATCGACCAGAGCCATGGCGAGGCGCTCATCTGCGAGAACACCCGAGAGATCAAAACCCGATTCAAGGTCAATGCTACGGGCGTCAGGGCCATGTGCAATCAGCACCAGACGATTGCCGAGCAGATTTGAGCGCGTAGCGACACGGATCAGACCCGCGGATTGCAGATAGTCCATCCAGTCGACCGAGGCGGAGATGAAGATATCTGCCGGAGCACCCTGTTCGATCTGCCGTGCCAGGCTGGAACTGCTTGCGTAGGAAATGGAGACACCTTTGCCGGTCTCCTCACGCCAATCGGCAGCCACCTGATCCAGCGCAGTCTTCAGGCTTGCCGCGGCAAACACCAGAACATCACCGGCACGCGCGGCGGCAGGTGTCAGCAGGCTTGCCAGCAGCAAGGCTCCAGCCAGGAGCTGTGCCGGAAACCGGGTTTTACAGACCGCCATCAAACAGGCTCCAGACGCGTTACACTGCAATGGAGATACCAGCGTCCACCCGGCCGTGGCAATGGCAACCCGAAAGCCACAACTGGCAGACCCGTGTCAGAAAGCATGACGGGGGCCGAAAGTGCATTCGCAATGCCGCCCCCGTCGATATTTGATACTGTCAGCCAAACATGTCGGTGGTGATCCCCGCATACCAGCCGGCCGATTCTTCATAATTGGCCTTGCGCAGTGCATCCGGCTCATCCATCTGGCTCACAAAGCCTTGGGTCGATGCAATTTTACCGTCGCCGGGCGCATACTGGGCTCCCACCTTGATGCTGTCGTCTGTTTCGATCAGGCTCCAGCAGGTGTTGGAATATTTCGCCGGAAACACTTTCGAGCCGACCAGATCACCACGGATAGTCATCGCCGCCACCTTGGCCTGGCTGTTGGCGGAAAACCCCGATTTCGGCATGTCACCGGCAATGCAGGCATCGCCAATGACAAACACGGCATCATCGACCGTCGAACGCATGCTCTCGGATTGGATTGGGCAGAACCCGCTGTCATCAGTCAAACCCGCCGATGCTGCAATCGCGCCTGCCTTTTGCGCTGGAATGATGTTCAGAAACGCGCCCTTAAATGTGTCGAGATCGGTTTCCACCGTGCCGGCTTCGACGTCGATCCCCTCGATACCGCCATGCACATCAGGCCCGTACCATTCGATCATGCCGGGATAATGCTTCTCCCAGCCTTCCTGGAAAACGCCCTGTTTGGAGAATTTCGGTTTCGGATCGATGATGATGATCTTGGACTCCGTCAGTCCCTTGGATTTGAGCACATGCGCCATCATCGAGGCCCGCTCGTAGGGTCCCGGCGGGCAGCGGTAGGGATTGGGCGGCGCCACCATCAGGATCTGCTGACCGTTTTCGATGGCATCAAGTTTCGCTTTGAGGATTTTCGTCTGTTCTCCGGCCTTCCAGGCATGCGGCGCGATTTCCGACAGCGCCTCGGAATAGCCCGAAACCGAATCCCATATCAGATCGATGCCCGGCGCCACCACCAACCGGTCGTAGGGAACCGAAGCCCCGTCCGCCATCATCACGATCTTCTTGTCCCGATCGACACCGGTCGCCATCCCGGTCACCTTGGTGATGCCGTAGCTTGACTGAAGCGCGTCATAGCTGTGGGTGATCGATTCAAAGCTGCGGAACCCGCCGACATAGAGGTTGGAATAAAAACACGTTGTGTAAACGTCGGAATTCTCGATCAGCGTAACATCGATGGAACCGTCTGAATCCTTGGCGATATAGCGCGCTGCCGTGGCCCCTCCTGCGCCGCCGCCGATCACCACCACACGCGGTTTGCCTTGAGCACGCAAGTAGGTTGGAAGCGTCAGTGCCGCAGCACTTGCGCCGGTGAAGGCTCCGAATTGACGTCTTGTCACTCCTGCCATGATATCCTCCCGGGTTGCAGTTTGCAGTCTATTGCGGATCAAGCGAACTGAAATAGGCCGCCAACGCCGCGATTTCCTCGTTGCCGAGGTTAGCGACGCGCAATTTCATGACATCATTTGAGCGCACATTGTTGAGATACTCAAACAGAGATGTGACGAAATAGTCTCGCGGCAGACCGACGATTGACGGGATACCATCAGCATGGCCGGTCGCCTGATGGCAGGTCACGCACTCGCCGGCCAGATATTCGCCATAGTCCGGATCGCCATCCATCTGTAGCACAATATCGGCAAAACCGGTCACCGGCCCGGACGTCGAAACCTCCTCAGCCACCGGATCGGCGGCCGGCGTCTGCCGGGTAGCACTTTCAAGCCAGATTATCAGTGCTTGCCGGTCTCCACTCTCAGACATTCCGCGAAAGGACATCCTGTTGCCCTTAACGAAATCACGCGGCCGTTCAAGATACTGGTCAAGTGTCTCGGCACCCCAGACCAACCCCGCCCTGCCCGCCGCCCGCATGCCCTCGGAATATTTGAAGCCTTCAAGACTGCCCGCCTGTCGGCCGAACAATCCGTCCAGATGCGGACCCACCCTGTGCTTCGCACCGTCACCGATTTCGTGACAGGTCGCGCATGGCTTGAACAGGTCTTCCGGCTCTGAAGCCTCCATCGCCCCGGTCATGCTGGCCAATCCTACAAAAATGGCAGGCACCAGTCGGCGCAACATCGTAATGCGCCTGTGGTGCCTGCCATGATCGGCCATTTAATTTCTCCTCAGGGGCGTTTGGCCGCCCCTACTGTCAGTCGATTCCGCCCCCCGAGTTTTCATCACCCTCGCCGTCGGGCGTCACATCAATAATCTGTGCACGAGCGGTGATTTGCACCGGACCCGGCTTGCAGTCGCTCATGCAAGGTTCCAGATCCTTGGCGTAATGCGGCTCGCTCAGGCGGTCGTCGGCAACGAAATTGTCTTCGTTCGGCAGATGAACAGAGGAGAAGTTCTCCTTGGACAGTTCGAACTCTTCATCATCGACGATGTCGTTAAGGTACATCAGATAGGCCGTCAGCGCATAGACTTCGTCATCCGACAATGACTGGGCGTTGCCGAATGGCATGGCGCGGCGAACATAATCGAACACGGTGGACAAATACGGCCAATAGGACCCGATGGTCTTGACCGGGCGGTCCTTTTGCAAGGTGCCCTGACCACCGGCCAGCACCGGCCAGCGTCCGGCGCCCTCACCGAAGTCACCATGGCAAACCGCGCAATTTTCGGCATAGATCGGCTCACCCTGAGCCACCGTTCCCTTGCCCTCCGGCAATCCGGTGCCGTCAGGACGGATATCGATATCCCAGGCAGCGATTTCATCCGGCAGCGCCTTGCGGCCCAGCCCAAAAGCGCCCTGGCTTGCCTCAACCGCCATTGCGGGCTCTGCCGCAGGCTCTTCAGAAGCAGGCGCCGCCTCTGCGGTCTCGACCGGTGTGGTCTCAACCGCAGCCGGGGCCGCCGCCATCTCCTCGGAGAATGTTTTCAGATAAGCCAGTACATTGACGATATCATCGTCTTTCTTGAGGCCGGCAAAGGCCATCTTCGTGCCTTTGATCATGGCCTTCGGATTGGTCAGATATTCGGTCAGCGTGTCGGTATCCCAGACTAGGCCGCCCTCCCCGGCTTCAATCATCGCCTTGGAATATTTGTAGCCCTCGGCATCGCCAGCCACACGGCCGAACACATCATTGAGCTCGGGACCTACCTTGTGCTTGGCGCCGTCGCCAACCGCATGACAGGCCATGCACTTCTTGAACACCTTCTTGCCCGCATCGGCGTCGCCCTCAGCCAGCGAAGGGCTGGCAAAGGCGGCAAGCGCCAGAACGGCAAGCGCCGCAGACTTAGGAAACTTCAACATTTTCAACCACCCCGTCGTTGTTGACGTGCCATGTCTGGATGCCATTGTTGTGATAGATGGAGTTGCCGCCGCGTGCCGCGCGCAACTCGTTCTTGGTCGGCTGCACCAGCCCCTGATCATCGATAGCTCGGGATTGCAGCAGCATTTCCGATCCATCCCAATTGATGTCGAGATAGAAACGGTGCAGCGCCTTGGGCAGGCTCGGCCCGTCGATCCGCGCCGTTTGCCAGGTACGCCCGCCATCAATCGTCACATCGACGCGCTTGATGGTACCGCTGCCGGACCATGCGAGACCAGAGATGACCAATGGTCCCTTGCCATGGGTAACCGGCGCCTGCGGGCTTGGGCTGGTAATGACAGATTTGACATCCATCACCCAGGTGTGGCGCCGCGCCTTTCCGTCAGCCAGAAGGTCGGTGTATTTCGACGTCTCCTCACGTTGGGCCCAAGGCTTGTCACCTATTTCCAGGCGGCGGAGCCACTTGACCCACATGTTGCCTTCCCAGCCGGGAACACACAACCGCAACGGATAGCCCTGCTCCGCGCGCAAGGCTTCGCCATTCATCTTGAAGGCCACGAGACAGTCGTCAAGTGCCTTTTCCATCGGTATCGAGCGCGTCATCACAGACGCATCGGCACCTTCGGCCAGCAGCCATTTCCCGGTCGTCTTCACACCCGCCTCTTCCAGCAGATAGCGCAGCGGCACACCGGTATAGACAACGCAATGGATCATTCCATGGGTGAACTGGCAGCCATTGAGCTGCGAACCCTTCCATTCCATGCCGCCATTGGCAGCGCATTCGAGGAAGTAGACCCGGTTTTCACGCGGGAAACGCTTCAGGTCTTCCATGGTGAACACGAGCGGCGTATCGACCAGACCGTTGATCATCAGCCGATGATCAGCAGGATCGATTGTCGCCGTACCACCATGATGCCGCTCAAAACACAGACCATTGGGCGTGATGATGCCCTCAAGTTCGTGAATCGGTGTGAAATTGATCGACGAGACCGGATCAGCCGTCAGCCAGGGCACACTGCGACGCACCACGTTGGCTTCAAATTCGGATGGCTTGCCGTAGGGCGCAGCGTCAACACCCTCGCCGAGATACCTGCTCCAGTCCTGGACTTCGGTGATCAGTGGATCACCGGCAGCCCGGGCCACGCCGGCGCTTGCCGCAACCGCGGCTCCGCCCATCAAACCGGCCTTGAGGAAAGAGCGGCGCGACGCCGTCTGTTGCGTCGGTTTCGGGTCTGTCCGGTCTACCATGAGAGCCTCCCGTGGCACATATCCAGCATCTTCATCATTGTCTCCGTCAACTTCGGCGGGGCCATCGGCCTGGCCTTTCAAGCTCAATTCAGGGTCACAGGATCACCCGGACAGCCGCAGCGTCCGGATCGAGCGAAATAACCGATTTCTTCGTGATGTAGTCTTCCATCAGATCATAGATGGCGGGTCCTTCGACCCCTTCGTTTACCGATGCCCAGCCTCCGACCGTGTAGGTCTTGCCGGCCTCGACGGGATCACCGCTGCCGGTCATCCGCATGTCCGTGATCCGCTCGCCCATGCTTGCGTTGGGCGTGCAGGTGTAGGTGAAGCCGCCGACGCGAACCATGTCGCCACCCTGCTGCAGGAACGGATCCTTGTTGAACAGGTTGTCGCAGACATCCTCCATGATGTCCTTGAGCTGAGCTCCGGTGAACTCCAGCCGGTAAACCGACGGGTAGCTCATCGAGGTTTCGGTGTAGAGATCGTCAATGGTGATCTCCGATCCCGGAAGCAGGGTCGTGCCCCAGCGGAAGCCTGGAGACAGCGCAATCTCGGTGTCGCGCTCTTCCATGATTCCCTGGCAGATCAGGTCATCCCAGGTGCCGTTGAAATTGCCGCGCCGGTACAACAGGCTGTCGGTACTGCCAATCACGCGCTGCGTTTCCGCCTCATAGGGAGCGCGAACTTCCGCGATCTTGGCCTGCATCTCAGGATCGGGCGTAATCACATCGGCAAACACCGGGATCAGCGTCGAGCTGTAGCCAGCGACCTTGCCGTCCTTGATGTCCAGATCGATACGGCCGAGATACTTGCCATGCGAACCCGACGACATCAACAGCGTACCTTCAACTTCGAGCGCTACCGGGGTGGCGTCGTGGGTATGCCCTGTAACAATCACATCAAGCCCGCTGACAACGCCGGCCAACTTGCGATCCACATCGAACCCGTTATGTGACAGCAGAACCACAACTTCCGCACCTTCGGCCCGCGCCGCATCGACATTGGCCTGCAGGACCTCGGGACGAATGCCGAATGACCATTTCGGGAACATCCAGCTTGGATTGGCGATCGGCGTGTAAGGCATTGCCTGCCCGATGACGGCGACTTTCACACCGCCGCGTTCAAAATAGGCGGTATGTTCAAATGCTGGCTCATCCCATTCGGCATCGAAGATGTTCGATGCCAGAAACGGGTAGCCCATGGCTTCAACCAGTTCCAGAAAGCGGTCCTGGCCTAGCGTGAACTCCCAGTGTCCGGTCATCGCGTCAGGCTTGAGCAGCTTCATGCACTCGACCATGTCCATACCGTTGGTCTTCAGTGCCGTGTAAGAGCCCTGCCAGGTGTCGCCCCCATCAAGGAACAAGACTTTGTCCTCTCCACGGTCGGCACGGATCGCCTTGACCAGCGTCGCCGTGCGGTCGAGCCCGCCGAGCTGCCCGTAGGTCCGGGCGAGATCGACATAATCAACCATCGTATGAGCATAGGCATAGGGACTGCCTTTCTCGATGCCGAAATAGTCGAGGAATTCTTCCGCCACCAGATGTGGCGGAACACCGGCGTAAGCGCCAACGCCAATATTGGTGTCGGGTGGACGGAAAAATACCGGCTTGAGCTGGGCGTGACAGTCGGTGAAATGCAACAGCGTCACTTGCCCTTTGGAATCGAACTTCAGAAGATCGTCCTGCGTCAGCTTCTGCTGCGCCAGAGCCCGTGTCGGATTGGCGCCCAGACCGGACGCACCAAGTACAAAACCGGCATTCAGGGCATATTGCAGAAAGTCTCGCCTGGTATGCATTCCATTCTCCATTCGAGCGAAAAACGGACAAGCCAAGCCGCTCCGACAAAAGCCAGAATCCGTGTTTTCCATTCATTTCAAACTATTAACGCAGAACTCTTCAAATCGTTCGGAACTGAAGCCAGCTGTTGCGCACTCTCACACTGCTGCAGCGTCAAGGGCGGTTCCCGGTCGGAACCGCGGTGCTGAGAGGAGCCGGAGGCGTCAAAACGCCTCCGGAAATTTCATAACCTACTGGCGAACCGCCGGAGTTTCGACCGAGAGGCCGGTGCCACGCCATGTCACATAGGTTTCAAGCGCCATCAGGTCGTCCGAGAACGCCTTGGGCTGCTCTGCGCGGGTGTCGCGGATACAGCCGCGGAAACGCTGGTGCAGCGATGTCAATCCGCTCTTGAGACGGTACGTCGGGAAGCCGTTGACCTGGCCTTGGCTCAAATGGTCGGCACGGATGAATTTGCCCATCGCCGTTTCATGGCAGCTCGCGCAGGCCAGGTTGAGCTGACCGGTGCGGGTGTAATAGACATCCTTGCCCTTTTCCCACCACGACTGCATGTCGCCTTCCGACAGATCAAGTTCCACCGGCATGCCGAGTGACTGATGCTTGATATAGGCCGTCAGTTCCTGCTGGCCGCCCTTGTTGAAGTCAAGCGCTTCCGCGCCCATCTGCTCGGTGCGGCACTTGTTGATCTGCAACTCGACATTGATCGGTTTTTTCGAATCTGCATCCCATTTCGGGAAGCGGGCGCCGACACCCTTCATGCTTTCCGCTGCATCGTTATGGCAACTCGCGCAGGACTTGCCCTCGGTGCCTTCGACCGTGTTCCACATTGTCTCGCCGTCTTCGACCGCGATCATGCCCGGGTTCTCGATTGTTTCGCGTTCGACGTCGCGGGTTTCGGCTTCGCGAAAAAGCCAACCCGACATAACCTCGTCAAAAGGGTGGCCTTCGGGCGCCTTGGTCCGCGTGACAATCGGCACGCCGTCGATTTCAAGTGTGTCATCAACGGCGTCGGCCAAAACCGGACCGGACCCCGCAAAGGCGCTTGCCAACATGACTCCGGCTATTAAAAGTCTTTTCATAACAGTCTCCGTCCTCCCGGGATCTCCCTCGCGCAAGCCTCCCCGCGCTCAAAATCCCTTCCCAAAGTTATTTGACTTCGATCGGTGCCTCGGCCTCGTAGACCGACCCGTCGTCATCGAGCCATGTGAACACGAAGGTACCGCTGGCCGGAACCTTTGCGTTGAACTCGAAATAGGGATTGGCGGAAATCGCCGGATCCAGATCACACTCAAACACCGTCTGCCCTTCGAAAGTGCACGTGAATTTGTTGATAATCTGACGC
Organism: Hoeflea sp.; assembly: GCA_051251555.1. Lineage (GTDB taxonomy): Bacteria > Pseudomonadota > Alphaproteobacteria > Rhizobiales > Rhizobiaceae > Hoeflea. The sequence continues at coordinate 361,070 of JBPOEW010000002.1, read as the reverse complement.
GGAATGGGGTTACCATCCTTGTCCTTGCGCTGACCTGATTCCATCTCGTGACTAATCAGTGTCTTGATGGTGATCACCTCACCGGCCGAAGCCGACTTGGGCACCTTGATGCGTGGTTTTGATGCCATTTTCGTAAATCCTGTCCTGGCTCAGCCGCCGCAGCCGCCGATGGTTACCTTGACTTGCTTCTTGTCCATGAAGACCGAACCGTCTTTCATCTTCGCAACCGCGATGACGTTCTGGGTCTTGGCAAGCCGGATACGGGTCGTTGCGAGTGCTTCGCCGCTCATCTCAGTGAAATGAAAAGTGGCTATGGCCGGGCTGGGGTTCCCATCAGCAAAGATGATCACCGAGTCGACCAGATCATCGCCCTCCATGGCGCTCTCCACACTGACCGAAACCGGTACAGTGTTGCCGTTCTCGGCAATTTCTGGCGCGGTCAACATGACCTTGCCTTCAGCCGGGGTTACCCCGCCGGTGAACTCCATGATCATTTTTTCGGCCTCTTCCGCAGAGGCCAGTGCCGGAGAAAACCGGGCGCCGACGATCGCGAATGCGGCGGCTCCCGCCGTCAGTCCTAAGACATTTCGTCTTGTCAGTTGCATTGCCTTCGAGCTCCTTTGCTCCAGTTTATTCCTTGAGTGTGCCGAGATAGGCCACAACGTCCTCGACCTGCTGGGCCGTCAGGATGGTCTCGCCAATGAGGTCTTCCCTCACGTCCTGTCCGACTTTCAGCGAGTAAAAGCCAGGCATGATGGTTTCGTCGGTGAAGACGTGCTTGGAATTGGCCACGATGGCACGCAGCATCGGCTCTTCCCAGCGTGACGCCACACCGTCCAGAGCCGGACCGACATCACCATGAAACAGCTCGCCCGACATATCAGCGTTGGCGTGACACGCCAGACAATTGCCCAGTTTACGACTTTTGAAAGTCTCGGCGCCAGCGGCCGGATCACCCGCAACACCGGTCAGCGATACCTTGACGCCTTCATCGACATACTCGACCGCATCAGGCGCGACTTCGCTCGCAAACGCTGCAGTCGACAGCGCCACCGCCGCTATCGCCCCCAGTGTAAATTTCATTCGCCTTGTCATTTGGCGCTTCCTCCTCCGATTGCCCGGACACACACAGTCCAGATCCGCTCCGATTCCAAGATACTCATACTTTGCTGCACAATCAATGCAAAAATATGATTTCTTGAATGTATGCTTTCTTCACTTTCACTCCGCGTCGAGGCGACCCTCGGCGCGCAATTCCTTTATGATACGGGCATGATACTTTTGAAAGTGTTCATCGCCCTCATAGCCTTTTTCCGCCACCCATTTGAACATATTGAGAAACGTCCACTTGCCAAAGGCGCCGGGCATGGTCGCCACTGCAGCCTCTGCAACGGTCTTGCCTTCCGGCACATCCTCGGGCAGGAACACCAGCGTCGGGGTAAAAACGTAGCCCCATTTGCGGGCCGCTGTTTTCTCGGACAGCACCTCGCCATCAAGGTCTGTGACTTCCTCATCGCCGAACATGTTGTACTGGACAACCTTGAAATTGGCCTTGATGTAATCCGCGACTTCCGGGTCCGACAGCAGCGTCTCGTGCATTTTAGCGCAATAGATGCAGCCGCGTTGCTCGAAAATCATTACCAGCCGCTTGCCCTCTTCCCTGGCCGTTTCGATGTCTTCGGCGACATCGCGGAAGGTCAGCGCAAACCAGTCTTCCTTGTGCAGCCCGTCTTCACCGATCTCGGAAGACCAGGCCTGAGCCGTCAAGGCAGCTATCGCGGCGAAAGCCAAAAATGTGCGTCTGATCATGATACCTCTCCTAACCAATCGTAGCGAATGCGGGGAACATCTCAAGCAGCCATTGGGCAATACGTGACATCTGGCCGGTCATGAACAGGATGCCGGTGATCACCAGAAGTACGCCCATGGCTTTTTCGATAACAGCCATGTGTTTCTTGATGCGTGCCGAAAACCGGATGAAGCGACTTGCGAAAAAACCTGCGACGACAAACGGGATCCCAATTCCGAGAGCGTAAAGCCCCAGCAAAAGCGCACCCTGCCCTGCACTTTCCTTGGCCGCCGCCATGAACAGGATCGCGGCCAGGATCGGCCCGACGCACGGCGTCCAGCCAAAGGCAAACGCCAGCCCCATGACATAAGCGCCGACCATGCCGGCAGGCTTGCGTTCAACCTGAACCCGTGCCTCCCGATAAAGCAGAGCAAACCGGAACACGCCAAGAAAATGCAGGCCCATCAGAAGAATCAGAACCCCGGCGATAATCGCGAGAATATCGAAATACCTGGCAACCGACTGGCCGATCAGACTGGCCGTCGCCCCCAGCGAGACAAAGACCGTGGTGAACCCGAGAACAAATGCAATCGAGGCCAATGCAATCCGGCGCGACGCCACACTATCGGCGTCGGCGTTTTTCACCTCGTTGAAGCTCATCCCGGCCAGATAGGCGAGATAAGGCGGCACAATCGGCAACACACAGGGCGAGAAAAACGACAGCAATCCCGCCAGCAATGCAGCGCCATATCCGACATCAATCATGCACCTGTCCTCTACTGCGCTGCAGTTCGACAAAGCTCGAACTGCTGAAGCCGCCGCCACCTTCGTGCTGTGCGTGTGATTCCGCTGCAACCATATCAATTGCACAAAACCCTATGCGTCCATATGTCAATGCTGCGAACTTACAGGCACAACATCGTCCAGAATGCGATTGCAAGATATGCAAAATTATATATATATTGCAATCACTATTTTCAGCGAACGGACCGGCCTCATGACCTCAGTTTACGCGGCTGCAGTGGCTTTCATCATAGCGCTCTCAGCGCCTGTCATGGCTGCGGAAATGGTCATGTTCGAACAGCCCGGCTGCGCCTGGTGCAAACGCTTCAACGAAGAGGTGGCCCCGGCCTGGCCAAAAACCGAACAGGGCCAGCGCGCACCGCTGCGCCGGGTCAACATTCACGAAACACTCCCCGACGATCTGGCCGGAATCACGGTTGAGCGGTTCACGCCGACATTTGTGCTTGTCGATGACGGACGCGAAATAGCCAGGCTGCGCGGCTATCCCGGGGATCAGTTCTTTTGGGCGCTTGTTAACGAGATGCTGGCGAAGCTGGACCAGAGATGACCAGCACCTGGCCGGGGCGAGACTTCAACGGGCAGGAGATCACCCTTCTTGCTGTCAAGGCCCGCAAGGCGAGTGACGTTCTCAAGGCGCTCTCACACGAAACCCGTCTGCTCATCCTTTGGCTGCTGTCGGAAAACGAGAAATCGGTCTCCGAACTCGAGCAACTGCTGGAATTGCCGCAAGCGACTGTCTCCCAACAACTTGCCCGGCTGCGCTATGATCACCTGGTCAGCACCCGTCGCGAAGGCCGCATCATCCATTACTCGATCACCGACCCCGATGTCTCGGCCGTCGTGACCTCGCTTTACGACTTGCTCTGCACCACCGGTGTCAAGGGCCAAAGCAAGGACAACTGAGACTGAAGCTTTGCTTGCGCTGGTTATGGTGACTGCCTTAAGCTAGACAACAGGGTCCAAGCGAAGGCCCTCAACGGAAGGAGCCGCCGTCATGATGGATTCTGGATGGGTGCTGGCGCTATCTGGCTGCCTGATAGGCACGATCATCGGTTTCGTGGCGCGAAAAAGCCACTTCTGCACCATGGCAGCACTGGAACGCCATTGGTACGCCTCCGACGATCGACCTCTGCGGGCATGGGCTCTGGCGGCTTTTACCGCGCTAATCGCCACGCAACTGCTCAGTGCTGCAGGCCTCGTCAGCATTGAGAAATCCTTCTATCTGACCGAGCCACTGCCACTGGCCGGCGCCATTGTCGGCGGGCTGATGTTCGGCCTCGGAATGGCTCTGGTCGGCACTTGTGGTTTTGGCGCACTGGTACGGCTGGGCGGCGGCAATCTGCGCGCACTGGTGGTGCTTACCGGCCTCGGGCTTGCCGCTCTGGCGGCCCAGCGCGGCGTTACCGGACATATACGCAAAGCCCTGCTTGACCCGTTGTCCATTGACCTCACCACCGTCGGAGGACAATCAGCAGGTGCCCTGCTTTCAGGTGCCGTCGGCTTCGACATCACCCTGATCCTGGCCCTGATCCTCGGGTGTGCCGGCTTGTGGTGGGTTTTCAGATCGTCAAGCTTTCGCGCAGACCGGGGTCGCATGATCGCAGGGCTGGTCATCGGCCTTTGTATTGCGGCAGGCTGGGTTATCACCAGCTATTACGCCGCCCACACGCTGGATCCGGTGCAACTCGAGGCTGGATCCTTCGTCATGCCGGTGGGCGACACCATCCTGCAGATCATCACCGTCACCGGAGAACTGCCCGACTACGGCGTCGGCCTTGTCATCGGCGTCTTTCTCGGCGCAGCAGTCTCCGCATTCCGCTCAGACGACATGCGCTGGGAAGCCTGTGATGATGCCCGCGAGTTGAGCCGCCACCTGCTCGGCGCCTTCCTGATGGGAACCGGCGGCGTCTTCGCACTCGGCTGCACCATCGGCCAGGGCGTCAGCGCGGTCTCGGTAATGGCTGTATCCGCCCCGATCGTGATGATCTCCATCGCCGCCGGCGCCCGCATGGGTCTGGGCCTGCTGATGGAAGGCACCCCCTTCAGCTTCATCGCCGACTGGAGGGCGACCGATACGAAGACTTGAGTTTGGAATGTTGGGCAGTTCAAGAAGAACCCGCGAAACTCCAGATCGATGCAAGTGGCCAAAGCGCTATAATTGCTGCGTTCAATGCTTCTGGTTATGGAATTTTGATAGCAAAAGGCTGCTTCACACCCTGGTTTGGCCATTCATTGAGTGCTTGCCACTCTGTATCCAGAGCGATGGTCTTCCCATCAGAATTCACCATACACCGCTGCCATTGCCGCAATCTGAATTGTATTCATGCCGAGTATCTGCTGTGCGGTGATCGCCTGCAATTGAGCGTTTCCCAAATTGGCCATATTGTCAGAGGTAAGCCCCGCAATTGCACTGACGCTGATGGAGGAGATGTCGATAGTGGAAAACGTTGCTAGATTTGCTGCGCTGAGACGAGCAATCTGAACGGAACTCAAATGAGCGACCTGTTCGGGGGTAAGGGCTTCGGCCTGCGCGTTTGTCAAAGTTCCAATCTGCGCGGGCGTCAATCCCGTGACTGCCTCAGGCCCAAGAGCGGCGATCTGACCAGTCGACAAACTGGAAATACCGTTGGTCCCCAGCGCGGCAATCTGCAACGCGTTCAAGGCTCGAATTTGGGTTGTTCCCAGAGCGCCAAGTTGATCAGTCCCAAATGCTCTGACTTGTTGGAAAGTGAGTTTTGCGATCTGACTCGGTGTCACTGCGGCTGTCTGTTCAAGGTTCATCGCCGCAATATTCTGAACACTCATTCCTGAAATTGCGCCAGGGCTGATGGCGGCAATTTTGGTTGGCGAAAGGCTGGCAAGCTGGTCTGGTCCAAGCGCCGCAATTTGAGCTGATGTCAACACAGACATTTGGCTCGTGGACAATCCATCCAGTTGAGCCGTGTCCAGCATACCTATCTGTCCGGCGGTCAGGCCAGCAACCGCTTTGGAAGCAAACGCACCTATCTGCTCTGCTGACAGAGCTGCAATACTCTGCGTTTTCAGTGCCGCCGCCTGACCAGCTCCCAAAGCATTCACTTGGGCGGTCGAAAGTTGAGCAACTTGTAACGGCGATAGTGAGGCAACCTGATCCGGCATAAGTGATGAAATTTGCGCGGATGTGAACGCTGCTATCTGTTCCAGTTGAAGTGTGGGCATTACATTCGCGGACAATCCGGCAATAGACATTGGCTTAATGGCAGCAATGTTGGCTGCCGAGAACGTTGCCAATGCTTCTGCGCTGAAGGCCGAAACCTGCGTGGCGCTGAGCGATGCGATCTGCGCTGTCGAGAAAGCACCAATCTGAGTGGCTGACATGATAGCGATGTGGTCCGAAGTCAAGCCAGCGATAGCCTTTGAGCTGATGGCTGAGATCTGCTCGGCTGAAAATCCAGGAATCCTGCTTGTTGGTATTGCCGAAATCTGTGGTGATGTGAGAGCACCCAGTTGTTGGGAAGTCAGGCTATCCAGTTGCAAAGGTGTCAAGGCCGCAATTTGTGTTTCATTCAAACCGGCTATTTGACCTGTGGTCAGGGCCGATATGCGATCTCTCGGCAATGTGGCTAACGTTTCAGGCGGAATTCCGGAAATTGCAGCTGAGCTGAACGCAGCCATATCCTCCAAGGTAAACACTGACCAAGCTGACGGATCGAGCGCTGCAACCTGCGTTGAATTGAATGCTCCAAGCTGGGTTATCGACAAAGCCACCAGTTGGTTAGTGGTCATTGCAGCAATCTGGTTAGGCCTGATACCTCCGATTGCCTTGCTCGTGATCGCTCCGATTTGGCTGTTTGAAAATGCTGCGAAACTCGTATCTGTAAAACCTGAGATCTGCGTTGCACCCATTGCGCCAATTTGTACGGTCGTCAGCAGCTCAATCTTCGTTGGAGCGATTGCACCCATTTGGCTACCGCTCAAGGCGGCGACCTGCTTGGGTGTGAGTGCGGCAATCTGATCAGGCAGCAGCATGGCAATAGCGTCTGTTGAGAGGCCTGATATGGCAGCGGTGCCGATTGCGGCAATATCGTCGGTGGAGAACGTCGAGAAATCTTCAACATCGAAGGCCGCAATTTGCGATGCCCCCAGAGCGGCGATTTGCCCAGGTGTCAATGCTTCTGCCTGCTCTGAACTCAGCGCTTGAAGTTGCGCCCCCGACAGCCCAGCCGCGGCTTTTGTGCTGATCGAAGCAACCTGCTCAATCGAAAACGCCATCATGCTATCAACTGATAAAGCAGCGATCTGTAGGGCAGTCAGTGCTTTGACCTGGTTTGTTGACAGAGCGCTGATTTGGGTAGGGTTCAAAGACGCAATCTGATTAGATTTGAGCGCCGCGATCTGGGTTGTCTTTAGTGCCGAAATCTGTTGGGGATCCAGAGATGCCATGACATCATTTGAAAGCCCGGAAATAGCTGTTGTATTGATGGCGGCGATGCTTTCTGAAGAGAAAGCCGCCATCAAAGATTGTGACATTGCTGCAATTTGCTTGGAGCTTAGACTTGCAACTTGGGGCAAGGTCATGGATTCGACCTGCGTCGAACTTAACGCTTCGATTTGACCCGCTTTAAAGCCTGGAATTGCTTTAGGGCTGATTGCTGCAAATTGGTCAGTCGACAGTGCAGACAAGCCGCTGAGGGGCAAACCAGCGATCTGCTGCACGCCCAGTGCCTTAACTTGGGTTGTAGAAAGAGTGGTTACCTGCGTCGGCGTCAAGGCCTCCATCTGAGTAGTCTTTAAAACCACGAGTTGACGCGCAGTCAGAGCGGCAACCTGATCCAACGACAGGTTGCTGATAGCGTCGGGTGACAACACAGTAATGGCTAATGGTGTGATCGCGGCAATATCGGCCGTTGAAAATGTCTGTAACGCGGACGCGCTGAGTGCGGCCACCTGCTTTGAGCTAAAATTGGCAATTTGGAGACTGGTCAAAGCCTCCGCCTGAGTGTCTGAAAGAGCGGATATCTGAGGCGCTGTCAAACCTGCAATTGCTTTGGAGCTGAGCGCAGAAATTTGCTCTGCGGAAAAAACACTAAAACTATTGCTAGACAAAGCGGCAACTTGCGAGGATCCAAATCCGCCAATCTGCTCCGTTGTCATGACGTCTATCTGGTGCGGTTGCAACGCTGTGATCTGGTTTTGACTTAACCCGCTGATTTGCTTTGCCGTCAAAGCCGAAACCTTTTCCAGGCTCAAATTGGTGATCGTCTGGCTAGACAATCCAGAAACCGCGGTTGCGCTTATCGCTGCGATGCTGGTGATGGACATGTTTGCCAGTACGGTTGAATTCAGCGATGCAAATTGTTTGGAAGTGAGTGCAGAAACTTGATATCTGGAAAGTGCATTAAATTGCTCTGACGACATTGCCACAACCTGGCTTGAGGTAAGGCCGGCAATTGCCTTGGCGTTGATAGCCGACATCTGATCGCTCGAGAGAGCAGAAAGACTTTCGGGAGGCAGTGCCGCAACTTGGATCCGACTGAAGTTTGCGAGTTGCGTGGCAGTCAGATTGACTGCCTGTGCGGCGGAAAAAGCGGCAATATGCTTTGCTTGTAAGGAACCCACCTGCACTGCGGTTAAAGCAGACACCTGATCAGACCTCATGGAGGCGACCATGTCGGAAGTCATACCTGAAATGGATCGGGGATTTATTGCTGCTATGCCAGCCGCAGAAAAACCGGCCAAGCCGGACGTCCCAAGCGCAGCGATCTGCCGACTACTGAATTTTGCAATTTGCGATGACGTAAGAGCCTCTGTTTGAGGTGTTGTCATTGCTGATATCTGCGTCGGTGTCAGACCGGAGATTGATGTATTTCTGATAGCCCCAACCTGAACAGCGGATAGTGCGGCAATAGCGCTCGAAGACAGAGCAGAAATTTGCGGTGCGCTAAACGCTTGGACCTGACTAGCGCTCATTGCTCCAATTTGCTCAACCGAAAGCGCGCTTACCTGGGTCGATGCCAATCCAGCAATCTGGCTTGGCAAGAGTGCTGATATTCTATCAACACTCAGCGACGCAATTGTTGCCGCGCTGATACCTCTGATGGACGATGGACCAATTGCCGCCATATCGGCTGCGGAAAAGGTGGCCAGATCAGCGGCACTTAATGCGCCCATCTGACTGGAGTTCAAGCTGTGAACTTGGCTGGGAGTAAGGGCCTCAACCTGCTCTGTGCTGAGTGCTGAAATTTGTGACGTACTAAGCACCGCAACTTGAGCACTTGCTAAGTTGGAAATTTTGTCTGCTGTCAGAACCGCCAATTGATCAATCGTCAATCCGATCATCGACTTGGTAGAAATTGCACCGATTTGATCTGTTGATAGGCTCGCTACACCCTGTGTCGATAGCGCTGCGATCTGTTGCGAAGACAGCGCGCTGATCTGGCTTTTTTGAAGCGCCTCAAAATCTTCAGCACCCCAGGCTGAAATGGAAGATGTTGACAGGGCCTTGATCTGGTACACACTCAAGTTTGAGATGATAGATGTCATTGCACCACGATTTCCATATTGATGAGCGCAGATCAGATCCTGTTGGACACCAAGCTTTCAAACTGTTTGCTGTGGTAGTTTCAGGGCCTTTAAATTACCCGGATCGCTGACTTTGGCTCGCAAAAATAATGCCAACCGGTACGGCGGGTTGCTTGCTCCAAACTGTCTAATCAATAGGGAGTAGCTCACATGGTCGCCGGCGCCAGCATGGGTCTGGGCCTGCTGATGGACGGCACACCCTTCAGCTTCATCGCCGACTGGATGGCGACCGATACGAAATCCTGGCGCGGCTTAAGCTACTGCATGTCGCGTTCAAGTGGATTCTTCTGAACGCGACATGCAGTAGGCGATTTTGAATTAACAAAAAGAACTGGAGCCGGCCTTAAAACAGAGAGATCAAGGTCGGCCTATCGAATCCTATTCGCTATGGGCGGACGCGCGCATCCGGGTAAGATGATCGTCCCATCCCTTGTCGAGTGCGAGCGTCAGGCCAAAGGAATCTGCTCCTTGCGGAAGCCCTTCATGACGCAATGATAGGTTTGTTCCGCCGGGGACTTCCTCCAAGCGCCATTTAACGGTGCTGATCTGATCGCCCATCGGCTTGATAGTAAAGGTGTATTCCAGGCGAGAAAATGGCTCAGCAACGAGAACCTTTCCCCACATGAGTTTGTCTCCACTTTCCACGCCAAACATTTCGTAGTCGCCCTCCACCAAAGCGGTCTCAGGCTTGTGAAACCAAATTGCCAGCTTGTCGGGGTCGGTCAGATAGGCCCAGACCTGAGCCGGGGTTGCTTTGAGATAGATCGATTTTTGCAAGATTGTGTCGGTCATTGGACGTCCTTTTCAATTGCGGATTTGAGTGTGTCGAGGCGGCTGTCCCAGAAGGCATCGAAGTATCCAAACCAGTCGAACACCTGCTTTAGTCCATCTGCATTCAGTGTATTCAGCCGCGATCTGCCATCGACTCTGACCGAAATGAGATTGCCTTCGTTCAATACGGTGAGATGCTTTTTCACCGCTGCCCGGGTCATCTGAAAATTGTCGGCTACTTCGCCAATCGTCATGTCGTTTTTTGCCAACAACTGAAGGATGCTTCGGCGCGTGGGATCTGCCAAGGCTCGAAACCCCATCTGTTCATGGCCTGTCATTGTTGCACGGGCAGGAAATCAAATGCCCCGTCTTGATACAGGTAAGCAACGCAAGGCACGTCCGACACACAGGCGGAGATATGCGCCGTGCCACCGGAAATGCTGTAGAATGAGCCAGGGCCGATTTTTCGGGCAGTATCCTGATTTTCGCCGTTAGCGTAGTGGACCATTTCACCTTGCAGCATGACACCATACATATTTGCTGATTTCACATGCGGTGGACTTACTGTTCCAGCAGGCAATCTAACCAATGCCTGATAGGACTCCGCGAACCGATCTCCCTGCAGAGCAGCAAATGCAACGCCCTCTGGCGTTGTCTCCCACGCGAAATCGTTTGAGCCTAACAGGGTAATTGGTTCGGCGGCGGCGGGTATTGTCATTGACGACAACGCAACAATCGAAGCCACAAGCAGCTGTTTCATCTCGATTCCCCTTATAATACCATTTGGTATCATTCTTATATGAAACCAAATGGTATTATGTCAAGGGCTGCTTCACTTTCCTACTTCGAACGGCACCAAAATTCTCCCAGCCGGCAGAGCGCGTCAACAGCCAATATTTGGCAATAGTTTTGGAACACAATGAAATCAATAACTTGTCGACAGAAACTCACTCAACCAGTAGCCACGAACCGGTAAGCAGTCCCATCCCGCTCCACCCTACCTTCGCCGGGCTTGGGGAGATGGTAGGCGGCCAGTGCTGCCTTGTCGGTGGCAAGCCGGTCGAGCAGCTTGAGCCGCGTGGCAATGCCCATCTCCGGATCCTGATCGGAACCGCTCGGCCAGCTGGGATGCGCAAATGACACGGCAAAATGGGTAATCGCGTCACCGGCAATCAGCATCGGCTCGGAGCCGCCATGCAGCATGAAGGACATGTGACCGGGCGTATGGCCCGATGTATCGACGGCTTCGACGCCCGGCAGCACTTCTGCGCCTGGCTCGAACAGATTGATCATATCCTCGAGATAGGACAGCCGGTTCTGTGCGCCCACTGCAAAGGTTTTGCGTGCTTCCGGCATGGCGTCGACCGTTGCCGGGTCGCGCCAGAACTCAAATTCAGTGCGGCCCATGTAAAAGCTGGCATTGGGGAACACGATCTCGTCGAAATCATCGACCAACCCCCAAAGGTGGTCAGGATGGCCGTGAGTGAAGACGACGTCGGTCACATCCGCCGGATCGAATCCCGCATCAGCCATGTTGTCGAGCAGCTTGCCGGCTGACGGCATGAAGTTCGCCCCCGAACCGACATCGAACATGATCAGCCGGTCACCTGATTTCAGGATCGGCACATTACAATCGGGCATCAGGCTGTCGGTGGGCTGACCGTTGGCTTCCAATAGCGCAATAAGCTCATCCTGCGGCACGTCCGGATAGGAAAAGCTCAACGGCAACACCAGATTGCCGTCGCTGACGCTGGTCAGAACCGCGTCGCCGATTGCAAAGGCATTGGCCGAACGCAAGCCCATCGGCAGCATTGCGGTCGCAGCGGCAGCCGCGCTGGTTTGCAAAAGTGCGCGTCGCGTCAAATCAAGCGGTGCCATGAATTTTCTCCCATATAGAATTATATGAATATTTGCCTTTGTCTTGACCCAGGTCAATGCCTGATCCCGGAAATCGGTGTTTTTGGCAACAGGAGACATATCATGGACCTCGCACTGATTGCCGACCGTTTTGGTGATAAATGGACGCTTTTAATTGGCGGCGCCATCATCGGCGCGCTGTTCGGCGCATTTGCCCAACAAAGCCGATTCTGCCTGCGGGCCGCCGCCATCGAGTTCTCCCGGGGACAGATCGGCGGAAAGATGGCGATCTGGCTGATCGTGTTTTCGACCGCCATAGCGGGCACGATGCTGCTCACCGCGCAAGATCTGTTCGCCTCTACCGAGGCGCGCCAGCTCGCCTCACCGCAAAGCCTGTCAGGTGCTGCCATCGGCGGCTTGATGTTCGGTGTCGGCATGGTGCTGGCCCGCGGCTGCTCATCACGCCTGCTGGTGCTCTCAGCCACCGGCAACCTCCGCGCCCTGCTCTCGGGCCTGGTCTTCGCTGTTGTTGCCCAAGCAAGCCTGCACGGGTTCCTCTCGCCTGTGCGCGATGCACTGGCAGCCCCGCTGACGACCTTGTCGATTGGATCGAACGATCTGCTGCTGATGTCCGGCATTTCAGACCAGCTGGCCTTCAGCATCGTCGTCATCGGCCTTCTTGCCAGCCTCTCATTGGCGGTGTGGCGCAAGATCGGTGTCTGGAAGACCATCGCTGCATTCTCCGTGGGAGCCTGTATCCCGCTGGCCTGGTGGTTCACCAGCGCCATGACCGCAGTCGCCTTCGAGCCGGTGCAACTGGAAGCCCTCAGCTTCACTGGCCCGTCAGCCAACACGCTGATGTTGTTCCTTTCCGAGCCCGGTTCGATGATCGATTTTGATGTCGGTCTGGTGCCAGGCGTCTTCATCGGCGCGTTTCTCGCAGCCCTGGTAACCGGTGAACTGGAGCTGCAGGGGTTTGAAGGCGGCGATTCCATGCGCCGCTATCTCGCAGGCGCAGCACTGATGGGTTTTGGCGGGATGTTGGCCGGCGGCTGCGCGGTCGGCGCCGGCGTGACCGGTGCAAGCATTTTCGCGCTCACCGCCTGGGTGGCTTTGTTTGCAATCTGGATCGCCGCAGCGACAACTGATTGGCTCATTGACCGCAACCTCCCGGAGCGCCATGCTAAAGTCAGTGCATTGGCCGTTAACGGCCCTCAACATGAACTATGAAACGGCTGCCAGGCAGGGCGCTATCGCAACATACGGTAATCGCGCTTTCCTGCCTAACGGCCAGGGTTCATGGACTGTTTCCGAGCGTATTGTGAAATCCCCTCTGGATCCGGTTTAATCAAAGCAGGAACCACGCCAGTTCATTTCAAGCACGTCTCCCCGACATTTTAGCCGCCCCCTCAAGCCCTTGTGGTCACTGCACTTGCGGCAAGCAGACTGCGCGCAGGGCTGATTTGGTGAGCACACATCCGGTCCATGCAGCGCAAATGAGTTTTCTGAAAATTCAGTCGCCTGACCACGGCAGACGCTGATAGAAAATACCCGGCAAGACTGGCCGAACGCCCTGATACAAAGCTTGCGTGCACTGGCCGTTGCACGGTACTTCTGCCCTCACCGCCACAATCACCCGCGCGCCGGCCACGTCGAAAATCCTGTGGCAACGATGATTGCCTATGCTATGGCTCAACGCTTCGCTACAGCGTCGCACATTCAATTGAATGCACAAAGGTCACTGTAACACGTTGAAATCATGCATGGACGGCTTGAAACACGCCGGAGGATATTTCGATCACGGCTTTTCGCTTCATCCATACCGCTGATATCCACCTGGATTCCCCGCTCAAGTCGCTTGCCTTGCGCAACTCAGAGCTCGCAGACCTCGTCAGCGGCGCGACCCGGCAGGCCTTCTGCGACATCATAGATCTGTGCATCAGCGAGCGCGTCGACGCCCTCGTGATTGCCGGCGATCTTTATGATGGCGACCAGACCTCGATGAAAACCGCGAGGTTTCTCGCCGGTGAACTGGGCCGCCTGGCGAAGGCAGGCATCCGCACTTTCATCATTCGTGGCAATCACGACGCGCTGTCGCGCATCTCCCGTGAACTGGTCCTGCCCGATCAGGTCAAACTGTTTGGCGGGCGCGCTGAGCATGTTCTGATCGAACGCGGACCCGGCGAAAAAAACGTCGCCATACACGGGTTGAGTTTTGCCCATCCCACAGCGCCCGACAGCCTGCTGCCGAAATACGCCCAGGCGATCCCCGACACCATCAATATCGGCATCATGCACACCAGCCTCGGCGGCGCACCGGGACATGATTCCTATGCTCCCTGCAGCTCGGCTGAACTGCAATCCACCGGCTATGACTACTGGGCATTGGGCCATATCCACAAACGCGCGATTATCAGCGGATCTTCGACCATCGTCATGCCCGGCATGCCCCAGGGGCGCGACATCAATGAGGATGGTCCAAAATCGGCGACACTTGTGTCCATCGCTGATGACGGCACGGTGAACCTCGAAGAGAAGCAGACCGCGCTTGCCGAGTTTGCCCGCGTCACCATCGACGCCCACGGCATGACCGAATGGAGCGAACTGGCTCACTCGCTCAGCCAAGCACTGAGACAGGCGCGCAGCAATTCAACCGCACCGGAACTGGTGGCCCGGATCGGTTTCAGCGGCGAAACATCGCTTGCCTGGCGCATGCGCCGCGACGCTGATCTGTTGATGACCGAGGCTGAAGAACGGGCGTCCCAGATCGGCGCCACCTGGATCGAAAAACTCGAGATCAGCTGCACTCCGCCAACAGTCAACCGGGCATCTGCCACCGATCCCCTGCATGAAATCAGAGCGCTGATTGACACCGAAATCCTGAACTCAGGTGCCTACGAGGCCGCCTTGGCTCAACTGGCCGACACATTGCAAGTCCAGCTCCCGACCGATCTGCGCGATCTCTTTGGCGCTGACGAAAACGAAACCCAGAAACGCCGCAGAGAGCTTGCGCGCCAGGGATCTGAAGATGTGCTTGCGAGGCTGCAATCCACCCCCGGTACAGGGAGCGAGCCGACCTGATGCGCCTCAATCGCCTCGACCTGACCCGCTACGGCAAGTTCACCGACCATGTCATCGACTTCGGATCGCCCGCTGCTGGCGGCTGCGATCTGCATATCGTCTACGGCCCCAACGAGGCCGGCAAATCAACCCTGTTCAGCGCCTGGCTCGACTTGTTGTTCGGCATCGGCGCGCAAAGCAGCTACAATTTCCTGCATCCCTATCCCAATATGCGCATCGGTGCGGCGATCGATCTCGATGGCAAGACTGAAGAGTTCGTTCGCATCAAACGCCCGCAGAACAGCCTGCTCGACGGTCGCGATCAGGCGATCTCCGACGGCGCTTTGCTGGCAGGCCTTGGCGGCCTCGACCGCAGCAGCTACCAGACCATGTTTTCGCTTGATGACGAGACACTTGAACAAGGCGGCGAAAGTATCCTGGCCAGCCGCGGCGATCTTGGCGAACTGCTGTTTTCGGCAAGCGCCGGCCTGGGCGAACTCTCCCAGCACCTGGTCCAGCTCCGCACCGAAACGGAAGAGTTCTACAAGCCGAGAGCCCAGAAACGCATCCTCGGCGAACTCAAGGCCGAACTTGCCGATCTCAAGGCAGAGCGAGAGCGGATCGACACGCAGGCTAGCAAATACACCCAGCTGAACAAAGAGCTTGAAGAGACCAGAGCGCGCCACGACGAAGCCGGCGAGAAACGCAAACATCTCCGGGGCCGTCTGGCCACCGTCGACCGGCTGCTGACAGCCCGGCCGCGATTGGCCGATCTTGAAAGATTGCAGGATCAGATCGAGCCACTCAGAGATCTGCCCGACGTGGCGCCCGAATGGCGGCAGCAAATCCGCGACCTCGGCACTGAAGATGCGGCCCTCGAGGCAGGTGGCGAGGCACTGAACGCCGAAATCGAGCGCCTCACCGCGGAGCTGGCAACGATCGGCATCGACACCGAAATCTTGTCTCTCCACGATCGCCTGAACGACCTTGACCGTTTGCGCACCCGGCACGACGCCGCCAGTGAAGACCTGCCGGACCGAGGTGCTGCCCTGGACCGGATCGACGGACAGATCGCACACTTCCTGATGCGTCTTGGCAAGCCGGACGCAAAGCCGGAAGATCTGCTGTTCTCAACCTCCAGGACAGCCGCCCTCCGCGACCTCATTGATGCCCGTGCAAGCCTGGATGTGCGGCTGGCTTCAGCTAAAAAGGAAGCTGCTGACGCGAGGGCAAGCCGCGAAGAGGCGAACGCGCAGCTGCAGGCATCAGGCGAACACAGCGCTGAGACTGCACTTGAATACCGTCCAACCCGGATCGCGGCCTTGTCGGAAACGCTGACACTCCTGCGCAACTCCGACCATGACCTGCGGCACCAGAGCGCCGAGCGAGCCATAGCTTCGGCGCGGCAGAAATCCGAGACGCTTGCTTTGGCACTTGCTCCCTGGCAGGGCGACATTGCCGACTTGCGCACGATGCGCCCTCCTTCCGGCAGCACATTGCGCAATTGGAAATCGGACGCGGAACAGACGGAGCGGAAACGCGCCGCCGTTGAAGAAGAGATATCGCGCCTCAACCAGAAACTCAGACGGCTTGAAGCCGAGGCTGACGCCCTGGCCCAATCGCGCTCCCTGCCCTCCAGCCTTGAGACCGAGACGTTGCGCCAGACCCGCGACGAAGCATGGGCGCTCCACAAGACCACTCTTGAACCGAAGACCGCCGACGCGTTCGAAACAACCATGCGCACCTATGATGAGGCGGCAGACAAGCGTTCGGCACATCAGGCTGATGTCGCCAAGCTCAACGAGATCACCGTGCAAACGGCGATCACCAGGGCCGAACTTCAGGATGCGGCAACAACCAGAACGGACCTGGAAAAAGCGCGTACCGAATTGGGCGATCAGATGGCGGCTGCCATGCGCAACATGTCCGCCGCACTCCCCGCTGACATGACACTCGAAGCGCTCGAAGACTGGCTCCAGCGCAGGGAGCTGGTGCTTGAGGCAGACGATGCCTTGCGCGCGCACCTTCAAGACCTGGAGACCGCCAATCAGGACCGACAAATCGCGACCGACCGGCTGGTTCGGGCGCTGACGCCGCTTGATCCTGACATCACTGGGCATGACGACCTGGACGCGCTGGTGAACCGTGCCCAACACGTGATCAGCCGTGAAACGCGGGCCGACGCCCTTCGCCAATCTCTGGCCGAACAGGAGCGCAGTCTCAAGCGGCGCGAACTGGACCTGCGGACCGCTGAAGAAGAAGTGCAAGGCTGGATGCTGGGCTGGAAAGAGGCCTGTGCCGGTTGCTGGCTCGGCGAAGGAGAAAAAGCCCCGACCGCTGCGGAAGTCCGCGAGGCGCTGCCGGTGCTTGGTGAACTGGCAACGGCTCTGCATGATCGCGCCAGCCTTGCAGACCGGATCGCCAAGATGGAACGCGATCAGGCCGGCTATATTGCCGCCCTTCACGCCACCGCGTCGGAAGCTGGCCTGGAGACCGACACCATTGCGCCGGCAAGTCTTGCCCGGCAACTCGCCGAACGGCTGGCAACGGCCGAACGGGACAGCAGCCGGCACGAACAATTGTCCCGCCAGATCGAGGATGCCACCGCCCGGCTGCGGCTGCATACGGAAAATACTGCAGCTCACGCCGTCAAGAGGTCGCAAATGCTCAATGCGCTTGGCGTCGAAAGCTTTGCCGATGCGGCGCTGTGCATTGAACAGGCACTCGAGCGCAAACAGCTTGGCCAGCGGATCGAGCAAATCGCCTCGGAGATATGTGAAGCACTTGGAGCCAGCTCGCTTGACGAGGCCCGCACCCTGCTTCAAGCCGCCGACACTGCCCAGCTCAGAGACGAAAAGCAGGAGCTTGAGGCCTCGCTCGAAACGCTCGACGCGGAAGTCCAGCATCTGTACGCCGCCCAGACACGCGCGTCCGACGCCATGTACGCTGTCGGCGGAGATGACGCGGTGGCCCGCATCGAGCAACAGCGCAAGACCATCCTGCTCGCTATCGCCGACGGCGCCGAACACTATTTGCGGCTCTCCGCAGGGATCATCGCCATGGAACAGGCGCTGACGCTCTATCGCGAGCGCCACAGCTCATCGATGATGCAGCGCGCTTCGCAAGCCATCCGGACCATAAGCCGGGGCCGCTACACGGGCCTTGCCTCACAGCCCGACCATGGACGCGACAAGGGGCGCGAACTGCTGATTGCGATCCAGAATGACGGAACCTCGAAACAGGCGGCGGATATGTCCAAGGGAGCCCGCTTCCAGCTTTATCTGGCGCTTCGTGTCGCAGGGTTCCACGAATTCGCCGCAACCCGCCAGACCGTTCCGTTCATCGCCGACGACATCATGGAAACATTTGATGATTTCCGAGCCGAGGAAGCATTCCGGCTGTTCGCCGATATGGCTCGCGTCGGTCAGGTGATCTATCTCACCCACCATCGCCATCTCTGCGACATCGCGAAATCGGTTTGCCCGGACGTCAAGATCCACGAACTCAGCGCCTGATTTCAGACCCGGCGACAGTTTTCTTGCAGGCTTTGCTTGGCATAAGGCCCTTATCCCTGTATCGAGGCCGCACTCTCATTAGCCCGCAATCGGGTCAGTTCCCGAGATGCAAGCGAAAACGCCGGACCACAAACCAAGCCTCCCATGGCCCGCTTTCGCAAGCATCGCATCGCCGAACCATCCTTTCACCGGACAGGACGACCACTCCCCATGATTTCGCTCAACAGCTACGCCTCGCAATGGACCAGCAATGTCCGCGGCGACATCCTTTCAGGTCTCGTTGTCGCGCTGGCGCTGATCCCGGAAGCCATCGCCTTTTCGATCATTGCCGGTGTCGACCCCAAGGTCGGCCTCTACGCCTCGTTCTCGATCGCGGTGATCACAGCCATCGTCGGCGGCCGTCCGGGCATGATTTCGGCGGCGACGGCGGCGACCGCGGTGCTGATGGTGACGCTGGTCAGGGATCACGGGCTTGAATATCTGCTCGCAGCCACAGTCCTCGCCGGCCTGATCCAGATCGCCGCCGGTATTGCCAAGCTCGGCTACGTCATGCGCTTCGTCTCCAAATCGGTGATGACCGGCTTCGTCAATGCCTTGGCGATCCTGATCTTCATGGCACAATTGCCCGAACTCATGGGTGTGCCCTGGCTCACCTATGTCATGGTCGCGGCAGGCCTTGCGATCATCTACCTGTTTCCACTGATCACCACCGCCATCCCCTCGCCGCTGGTCACCATCGTTGTGCTGACTGCCGCGACAATGTTCTTCGGCTTTGATCTGCGCACCGTGGGCGACATGGGCGCACTGCCCGATACGCTGCCGGTGTTCCTGATCCCGGATATCCCGCTGAACCTCGAAACGCTGTGGATCATCCTGCCCTATTCGGTCGCTGTCGCTGCCGTTGGCCTGCTTGAATCGCTGATGACGCAAACCATCGTTGACGATCTCACCGACACCACATCCAACCGCAACATGGAATGCGTCGGCCAGGGCATCGCCAACACCGCCACAGGCTTCATTGGCGGCATGGCCGGCTGCGCCATGATTGGACAGTCGATCATCAACGTCAAATCCGGTGGCCGTGGACGGCTTTCCACCTTCGTCGCCGGCGCCATGCTGCTGTTCTTCATTGTTGTGCTGGGCGATTCTGTTGCCCAGATCCCGATGGCGGCCCTGGTTGCGATCATGATCATGGTCTCGATCGGTACCTTCTCCTGGTCCTCGATCAAGTCGCTGCGCACCCATCCCCGCTCATCGTCTGTGGTGATGCTGGCAACCGTGCTCTTTGTGGTCTTCACCCACAACCTCGCCATTGGTGTTCTCGTCGGCGTGCTGCTCTCGGGGCTGTTCTTCGCCTGGAAGATCTCCCAGCTTTTCGGCGTCCGCTCCATCCTGTCGGAAGACGGCCGGACACGGACCTACATCGTCGAAGGCCAGCTGTTCTTCGCCTCCGCCGAGGATTTCATGAAGGCGTTCGATTTCCGCGAACTGCTCGAAACCGTCGTCATCGACGTCTCCCGCGCCCACATCTGGGACATTTCCAGCGTTGCGGCACTCGACATGGCGGTGCTCAAATTCCGCCGCGATGGCGCAACCGTCGAGATCATCGGCATGAACGAAGCATCGGAAACCATCGTCGACCGGCTTGCCATTCATGACAAGCCGGGCGCTATGGACCAGCTGATTTCGCACTAGTGCATGAGGAGGACTAGGTCCTGTGGACAGTTATTGTTGCGGTGGTGGCGAGGCATGCAAAGCCAATGGCTAGGCGCAAAAATCGCCGTAGTGCTGGCCACTTCAAGATTTTTGCAACAACGTCCATTGGATTTGCATGCCTCGTCCCGAAGGGATTTGGCCAGAATGGCCCTTGGCCGCGGCCTTCGTCGTCGAATATGCTCAGCATGTCCTTCCTCCTCAGGTCGCGCCCATGAACCATTCTGACCAAACCAACACCACAACAATAACTGCCCACAGGACCTAATCATGACCAACACCAACATCCTTTTGGCCCTTGTTGACGGGTCCACCTATTCGAAAAGCGTCTGCGACCACGCCGCATGGGCCGCTGGGCGGATGAACGCCGGCGTTGACCTGCTGCATGTGCTGGGTCGCAACGCGGGTGCTGCCAAATCCGATCTTTCCGGCTCTATCGCGCTCGGCGCCCGCACTGCGCTGCTGGAAGAACTCTCGACGCTCGATGAGCAACGCGCCAAGCTGCTGCAGCTCAAGGGCCGCGCCATTCTTGATGACGCCCGCGCCATCATCGAAGCAGCCGGCCAGAAGGTCGTCGGCGCTCATCTTCGCCAGGGCGAGATTGTCGAGACCGTGATAGAGCAGGAAGGCCCTGCCAGCATGATCATGGTCGGCAAGCGCGGCGAGGAAGCCGATTTTGCCAGCCTCAGACTGGGCGCCCATCTGGAACGCTTCATCCGCGCCAGCCACAAGCCGGTGTTTGTCGCCTCGCGCGCCTTCAAACCGATCAACACCGTCATCGTTGCCTTTGATGGCGCCGCCTCAAGCCGGCGCGTGGTCGATCACATTGCCAAAAGCCCGCTGTTTGCAGGCCTCAAGATTGATCTGGTCACCGTCGGACAGCGCAACCGCGACACGGAAAAGGCGCTGGAAGACGCAAAGGCCATTCTGGTTGGCGCAGGCCTTGAGGTTGAAACCACCATCCTCGCCGGACAGCCCGATGAAGTTCTGGGCAAGCGCGTCGAGGAATGCGGCTCCTGCCTGGTCGCCATGGGCGCTTATGGCCACTCCCGCATCCGCGCCTTCGTCATCGGCTCGACAACGACGGAAATGCTGCGCAGCTGCAAGGCGCCGGTGCTGTTGATGCGGTGATGAGTGCTGCGCGTTGCCGCTCGCTCGGAGTTGATGGAGAAGCGAAGCGGTTCGTGACGATTAGTCATCGGGGCCAATGGTGCTTTCGGCCCAAAGCGGACCTTGGTGGAGTCCGTTTAGGCCGCATTGCACTCACTGATCAAGCCGACAATCTGCCTGACGCCTAGACAGCACCTTTCCAGGGCAATGGAGTAGCCGTATTGGCCACTCCCCAAGTTTTAGGCATCAAAAAGATTTAATAACACCAAAACGTATGGTGTTGAGCCCATCAAAGCTATCCGTACTCACAAAACCACCGGTGCTCACAGACTGATCTTTGATCGAGCTGTGGAGGAATTCGGCGCGCAGGCGCCAGTCATCGTGAACTGCATATTCCATACCAGCTCCAACCACGTAGCCAGTCGACCATTTTTTATAGTCAAACGTAGCATTGCCGCGATCTTTTACAACCCGGGCCATAGCGACGCCACCGGTGAGGTAAGGCATAAAGCTATCAAAGGCTATCCCAACACGCGCGCGCGCTGTAATAAGCGCTTCAACAGATTGATGGCAGTCTGGTATTCCCACGAAGCAGGTCTTGCCAGCTGCAGCTACTGAGGTACCTTCAATATTTGCCAGTGACGCGTCAGCTTCAACACCGAAAACGAGAGAGCCAGACTGGTAGTTATACCCGGCGACCACACCACCAACGAAACCATCCATATTGACACCGTTCTGCAGGCCGGCAAATGTCGAGGTTTGGTCCACAGAACCAAAGCCATAACCAGCGGTCAGACCAGCATAAAAGCCGCTCCAGTCTTGAATTTTTTGTGTCTGCATGTCCCCAGCAGCGGCAGCTTGCATACCTATAATTGAAATCACTGCAGCACACACCAGTTTCTTCATGATCAACCCTTATCTCAAATGTTTATCCAATTTTTCTGGTATCACAATACAGAAATATCCGCAATTCAGCGTCAAAACCATCCACCAGGTTTTGAGCGCGGGCCCTCCCAGCAAATTACGGACCTCCGACTTACATACCGTCTCAACAGCACATTTTCGTCATAACGACTATTCACAAGACAAACAAGATTCCGCAATAAACCCGTCGTGACACACTGATTTTGCAGACCATCAAACCTTGGCGCGAACAGCCGCAAGCAGCGCTTGCGCTTCATCCGACAGAATGTCGCTGACCATCATCGTCATGCGTGGCAGAGCGCGTCGCGCTGCAAACGGTTGTGCAATTCCGGTTGTTTCCGCAAGGGGCGTCGAAAGGAAGCTTTATCAGACCTCCTTCAAAACAAAACACCGGGGTCTCACAGTCCCCGAGCCACTGGATCGCAGGCCAGGATCCAGTCTGAGAATCCCGCGAGGCAAAGCGTTATAAATGTATGATTGACCCTCTGCGACCATGGCAACTGCAAACTGTTCAATCAAAGTTTTCTTATCCCCAATCTTAGGTGGTCTGCTTCTATTACTCCCTGAAAGTTGGCTTTCTTGCGAGAAAGGTTTTCGGAAACACTTGTAGCAAACGTCCGCTTTCCGCCCAATCCAGCCGCACCCTACCCCGGCAACCCCAGCGGTCGCTACCGCCGCCAATGGTAAAGCACCTTGGCCAGCGCCGCCGACACAATCCGCGCGTCCACTGTGTCCGACCGGCTGATCAACCTGATCGGCACCCGCGCCTCCAGCGCAATCCCCGCCGACTACGCGCCAGCGTCATGGGTCAGCAGCTCCGCGATCCGCCTAGCTTCTCACCTACCCGCCAGGATCTTCGGCACTCTGTTCGGCCGAAGTCGATGCGCATCTGGCATGCCTGAACCCAGCAGCGGGCGCAGATACATCCTGAACGCGTCGGTAACATCGTGACCGGAAGCAGCGATGAATTCGTCGGGCATTGTGCGGGTCTTTCCGGCAACCAGTTCCAGCGGAACCAGCTCGTAGTCGACCGAGTAGTGACCGGTGCGCTTTATCGTCACCGATCCGTCGCGATCGCCGAACATCCCGTACTGAACGGCCTTTTCGCCAACTTCGCGGGCTTCATTCTGGTCAACATCGGAAACACAGCCGACAAAACTGCGCTGGATGTAACCGAGCGTGTCCCCCCGGACCCGCGTGATACCCAGTTCCTGCTTGACCTTCTGTGTCAACAGATCGGCCAGCGCACCGCTTCCGGACAATTGCACATTTCCATGCGCGTCCCGTTCGATCGCCTTCGCCAGTTTGGCAATGACCGGTTCGCCCGAGCCGTCATGGACGCCTTCGCTGACTGCGACGATGCAGCGCCCGAGCCGGTCATACACTTGCTTGACGTCCCTGAGGAAACCGTCGATCTCGAATGTCCGCTCGGGCATGTAGATCAGATGAGGTCCATCATCGGAGAATTTCTTGCCCAGCGCCGAAGCGGCGGTGAGAAAGCCCGCGTGACGCCCCATGACGACACCGATATAGACGCCAGGCAGCGCCGCATTGTCCAGATTGATGCCCATGAACGCCTGAGCCACATAGCGCGCAGCCGAAGGAAAGCCCGGCGTATGGTCATTTTCGACAAGATCATTGTCGATGGTTTTTGGAATGTGGATGCAGCGGAGATTGTAGTCCGCCCTCCGCGCTTCATCGTTGACAATGCGAACGGTGTCGGAGGAATCGTTGCCGCCGGTGTAGAAAAAATAGCCGATCTGATGCGCCCGCAGGACCTTGAAGATTTCCTGACAATACTTCAAATCCGGTTTGTCGCGCGTCGAGCCAAGCGCCGACGACGGCGTATTGGCGACCATCTCCAGATTGTGGGTGGTCTCCTGGGTCAGATCGTAAAAATCCTCGTTCAGGATTCCACGCACACCGTGGACTGCACCGTAGATCAACTCAACATTGCGGAACTTGCGCGACTCCAAGACCGCGCCAACCATGGACTGGTTGATAACCGCCGTCGGGCCACCTCCCTGGGCGACCAGTACCTTGCCGTGAAACACTAAGATCCCTCCTGCATGAAAATATGTTAACTGGCACCAATGGTGGTCAACGAACAAGCGCCTGACTTGGCGGCCCCCCGCGACCGGACCTGCCTCGCCGAGCGCCGTGGTACCAGGTCACCTTACCTGCAGAGTGCATGAACGCTACTACAATTGCTTCCCTGTTTGATCGATCAGGGCGCTTTCCGCCCGATCCAACCGCAGCTCTCCTACCCCGGCAATCCCAATGGCCGCTCCCTCCGCCAGTGATAAAACACCTTCGCCAGCGCCGCTGAGACAATCCGCGCGTCCACGGTGTCGGAGCGGCTGGTCAACATGATCGGCACCCGGGCGCCCAGCGCGATGCCCGCCGATGACGCGCCGGCGAGGTGGATCAGCTGCTTGGCGATCATGTTGCCGCTCTCGAGATTTGGCGTCACCAGAATGTCGGCATAGCCCGCCACATCAGAAACGATGCCCTTGGCGGCCACGGCGGCAGGCGAAATGGCATTGTCAAATGCCAGCGGTCCATCCACCTTGCCGCCAACAATCTGGCCGCGGTCGTGCATCTTGCAGATTGCCGCAGCGAGCAGCGTCGACGGTAGTTTTCCCGTGACAGTCTCGACCGCAGACAGCAGCGCCACCAGCGGCACCTCCACACCGATCGCGATGGCCAGATCAATTGCGTTCTGGACAATGTCGCGCAGGGAATCGAGATCGGGCGAGATATTGATCGCAGCATCGGTGATAAACAGCGTCCGGTTTTGCCCCGGCACATCGAGCGCAAACACATGGCTAAGCCGCCGTTCGGTCCGCAGTCCCTTGCTCTTGTCGAGTACCGCGCCGAGCAATTCGTCGGTGTGCAGCTTGCCCTTCATCAGGGCGCCGGCGCGCCCCTCATGCACCAGCGCCACAGCCACGTCCGCCGCCGCATGGCTGTGTGGCGCATCGACAATTTCAAGGCCGCGCAAGTCAAGCCCGGCTTGCTCCGCAGCCGCCTCGATCTTGCCGCGCGGGCCAACCAGTAGCGGCACGATCATGCCCTCGTCGCGCGCAGCAAGCGCACCGCCCAGGCTCAGAGTATCACAGGGATGAACGACAGCCGTCAGCAAAGGGTCAAGCGTTCTTGCCTGCTCGACCAGCGCACCGAACCTGACACCAGGCGCCTTGAGCTGTGAGGTTGGCATGCGAGCCATGTGGCGTTTGATTTTCGTGCGTGGTGCCTGCACCTCTGCGCGTCCGGAGACGACGGTCACACCTTCAGCATTGATGCACAGGCAATCCAGTATGACCAGCGCCGTTGCCGTGTCGACCTCCGCCACTTCGACCCGCACCGTGATACTGTCTCCAACATTCACCGGTTGATGAAATGTCAGCGCCTGACCAAGATGAACGGTTCCGGGGCCGGGCAATCGCGTAGCCAGAACGGCAGTAATCAGTGTCCCCGCCCACATGCCATGCGCAATGCTCTGTTGCAGTTCCGGGCCTTCTTCATCACCCGCATCCAGATTCTGCGGATTGACATCGGCCGAAACCGTAGCGAACAGCGCGACATCCGGTTGGGTCAGCACCCGTTGGATTTCCGCGCGGTCACCGATCGCAATTTCGTCCACGGTGCGGTTTTCAATCAGATCCATACAAACACTCCAGGGACACGAGCCAATGCGAGAGAGGGGTAACTGGCCCTGGCAAGGGTATCCGGTGAATTGCTGAACAAACAGCCCGAACGGTTGCGAATTTGCCTCAGCTCAACACCAGATACAAGGCAGGCGGACGGGAAGCTCCAAACGATCCGCTTTCGATCAAGACGGAAATGGAGATCCAGCAGGCAGTTCCAGCCCGAGGCGGCGCCAAGAACCGCAGCCGTCGAAAGCCAACTCACAGGAGACCAGGCGACATAATGGGCGGCATTTCCGGCCTCTGTTTGGGATGATCGTTTCGGCGATACGGCCTGCCGCGCCAAGACTGTTTTCCGCCAGTGCCAGCGCATTTCCGGATTCAATCAATCGATTGATTGAATTGTACCGCCATCGACACCAGTCTGGAAATCGCGGACGAAACCAGATCAGTCGCCAGTTATCTCGGCTGCAAACGCATTCCGCAGTTCGGTCTTGAGTACCTTGCCGTAGTTGTTTTTCGGCAATTCAGAGACGAAACGGTAAGCCTTGGGACGTTTGAACCGGGCAATCAGGTCAAGACAATGCCGATCAAGCTCTGCCGCATCGGGCGCTGCATCCGGCCCGGTGACCACATATGCGACAATGCTCTCACCCCACTGAGCATCAGGCGCTCCGATGACGCTGGCCTCACGCACGCAAGGGTGGGTCAGCAACGCCTCCTCCACCTCGCGCGGATAGATATTGGTGCCGCCGGAAATGATGACATCCTTGGAACGGTCCTTCAGTGTGAGGTACCCGTCCGCATCAAGCGCGCCCATATCGCCGGTCCAGAGCCAGCCGTCCCGCAGCGCTGCAGCGGTGGCGTCCGGGTCGCGCCAATAGCCTTGCATCACCGGTGCGCCCCGCACCACGATTTCGCCGGTTTCGCCGGTCACCATCGCGTTGCCTGCTTCATCGACAATCCGGACTTCAACACTCGATTGCGCCGTGCCCACCGATGCCAGCCGCTCGCGCCAGCGCGGATGAGCACGATCGGCCACCGAGGCCCGGTCCAGGGCAGTAATCGTCATCGGGCTCTCGCCCTGACCATAGATCTGGCAGAACCGCGGCCCGAGCACGTCGACAGCCTCGACAATGTCGGCCAGATACATCGGCCCGCCGCCATAGACGATGGTGCGGATCCCTTCCCCCGTCTCGCCGTGCGCCTGTGCCGCCGCGACCAGTCGCTTGACCATGGTCGGCGCGGCAAACATGTGAATGTCGCCGAGACTGCGGGCCAACGTGAAAATTTCATCCGGATCAAAACCACCCGACATCGGCACCACATGTCGCGCTGCCTTGAGCACATGCTGCAGGCAATAGAGCCCGGCGCCATGACTTAGCGGCGCCGCGTACAAGGCCGCATCGGTGGAATAGACTGCATCCACATCGGCAAAATAGGAAAACACCATCGCCTGCATGTTGGCATGGCTGATCATCACACCTTTGGGCCGACCAGTGGTGCCCGACGTGTAGAAAAGCCAGGCCATGTCCGAGGGGTCTCGCGACACCGGGGCGGCAAGCGGCTTGCTGGTCCGTAAGGCCTCGAACTCCGCGCCATTCAGATCTATCAGCTCAAGGTCCGTCTTCCCCAGCGCCCCGGCCAGCTCATCGCCCAGCGGAGCGCTGCAAAATGCCATCGTCGCTCCGGAATTTTCGATGATGTAGGCGGCCTCTTTTGCGTGAAGCTTGGCGTTGATTGGCACAATTGCAGCACCGGCAAACCATGCCCCGAACATCGTTTCCAGATAGGCTGGCGTGTTCTTGGCAAAGATCGCCACCCGGTCGCCGGGATTAATGTCACAACGTGCAGAAAGGCCTGCTCCGATGGCTGCGGCACGACGTGCAAATTCGCGATAGTCCGCAAGCAGCCGATCACCGTGGAACAGCGCGGGGTGGCCTGGGTATTTCCGGCCGCTGCGCGCCAGCCATTCCGCAACATTCATGATTCTCTCCCCGAAATCTCAGGGTCGAACCATCACCCCGGCTTTGGCAAATGGCAATGCGCCAGACCGCATGAGCGAGGTCTTAGGGGCGAAATCTGCGCATCATCAGCCACCTGTAGAGCCGTGGCGACAGCCGGTTGATGCGCCAGCCAAGGCTCGCCACCCGACCCACAGGAATAAACCGCTTGCCGCGCCGCCAGCCATCCAGAATGATCTGGGCTGCCTGTTCCGGGCTCATTTCGTCAAAACCATCCGTCGCCGCCCCCGGCCTGCCGATCCCGTCCGCGCCTGCATCGAGCCGTCCCGGGTTGGTCGCGACAAAAGAAGGCGCTGCGATCACCACATTCACACCGTGCAGAGCCTCTTCAGAAGCGAGCGACGAAAAGAAACCGTTGAGCGCGTGCTTGCTGGCTGCATAGGCAGTGCGCTTGTAGAGCGGCGCGAAGCCCGCCACTGATGAAATCGCCAGATGAGTGCCCCGGCCTGCCCGCACCGCACCAAGCAACCCGGCAGCCATTCGCACCGAGCCGAAATAATTGATCTCCATCACCAGCCGCTGCGAGGCCAGCGTGGTGTCCTCAAACAGCCCGATCTGGGTCACACCGGCATTGTGGATGACCAGATCCAGGGCCGGATATCGTGCTGAAATCTCCCAGCAGATTTCAGCAACCGCCGCTTCATCGGTCAGATCACAGGCAATCCGCTCAACCTGCACGGTGTCAAGCTGCAACGCGTCCAGCGCGCCGGGCAGGTCGACCAGCACGATCTGCCAATCATCCTTGAGAAGCTGGTTCGCAAACGCCTGCCCTAAGCCGCCGGCGCCGCCGGTAATGACCGCAACGCGGCTCATAGTCCCGCCGCCGTGCGCCACAGATCGAATGTCTGTGCACTGGTGCGTTCGGGGGTGTAACCAAACGCAGTCTTCAAGGCTGAATTGTCGAGAACCGGGCGATATTGCAGAAAGCGAACCTGCTCCGGACCATAGCGCGACACACCAAGTGGCCGCGCGATACCGAGCGCTGCCTTCAACACCCAGGCTGGCAAAGCCATCACCGGCTTTCCGAGCGCCTTGGCAAGCTCATGAACCGACAGTGCACCATCGCCGCAGACATTAAAAATACCTGCCGGCCCCTCACCCGCTGCGCGCAAAAGAATGCGCGCGAGATCCACCGTCCAGACAAAGACGAACGGGCTGTCCGATCCCTGAACTGCAATCAGCCGTCGCCGGTGAAACAGTTCGGTGATCTGGTTCTCCAGCCCGGCCCCGAGCACCGTGCCAACACGCAACACCACCTGCTCAAGCTCTGGATGCGAGCCCCGAGCCTCAGCCAGCATCTCCTCGACCTGCCGCTTGTGATCGGAATAGGGGAATTCGCGATTGCCCCGTACCGGATCACTTTCACGCAACGGCACCGAATTGTCCGCGTGGTAACCGTAGGCCGCCCCCGACGAAGTCACCACCAGCCGCCTGACGTGGTGGCGGATGGCCGCTTCAAGCACGTTGCGCGTGCCCTTAACATCGACATCATATGCAAATTCACGGGACATGCCGAGTGGGGGCGACACGATGGAAGCAAGGTGCACAATCACGTCCGGCTTGAAGCTGCCGATAATCCGCTCCGGATCGCCGCCACGCACATCCAGCGTCTCAAACCCGATGCCATCAGGCATGTCGTCAGCTTGGCGGATGTCGGTCGCCAGTGTCTCGACACGGGCTGCTGCCAGCTCCTTGAGCAACACCTGCCCAACCGCCCCCGCGGCCCCTGTCACCAGCACACGGCTCATCGGCGCGCCTTCCGGCGTGACCAGATGAAAGCCAGTGCCAGCCCGGAAATGGCATGCCATATGCCCCAGAAAGCGGCAGCGACCGCCATGCCGCCAAGCCCGCCGAAGAAGGCAAAAATCAGCACCAGGCCTAGTCCGGAATTCTGAATACCGGTCTCGATGGTGATCGCACGGCGGTCATAGTCGGAAAGCTTCATCACCGTTGCTGTCAGATAGCCACCCGACAGCGCCAGTGCATTGTGCAGCACCACCAGCCCCGCCACAGCCCCGGCAAAGGAAAGGAAGAAATTCCAGTTGGCAGCCAGCGCCAAAACGATAAAGCCGATGAAAATCGCCATGGAAATCCGCTGCATGGCCGGGCGAATTCTGGCAGCAATGTCCGGCCACCTGACATTCATCACAATTCCGAGGATCAGCGGCAGGATCAGCATGAGGAACACGGTGACGGCAATCGACACCGGATCAAGCGACGTCTGCCGCAGGATCGCCCGGGTCGGCTCGTAGAGATTGCCCCAGAAGGCCACATTGAATGGCGTCATTACAATCGCCGCGACAGTGGCAATCCCGGTCATCGAGACCGACAGGGCGGAATTCCCGCCCGCCCGGTGCGTGATGAAGTTGGAGATATTGCCGCCCGGACAGGCCGCCACCAGGATCAGCCCCAGCGCGATCGACGGCTGCGGATTGGTGACCAGCAACATCAGATATGTCAGCACCGGTAAAACCAGAAACTGCGAAGCCATGCCGGTGAGCAAAGCCTTGGGCGTTCGCGCAAGCGCCCTGAAATCCGACGGCTTCAGATCCAGCGCTATCGAGAACATGACGACGGCCAAAATGGCGTTTAGCAACATCAGGCTTTCAGGGCTGAAATTCAGCCGGATAGCGTCGATCTCGGTCATGTGCCGTCCCCTTTCAAAGCTGCGATCCAGCTTGTGACGGCGTTCCGGTAAGTCGCCTTGTCGACGTAATAGGCCATACGCGGCAGATCGATGTACTTCATGCCGCCGGTAACGCGCTTGAAGCCCGCAGCCTTCTCTTCCCTCAGCGCCTTCGCCGCCATGATGCCCTTCTTCAACCCGGCGATGTAGCGCGCCACCATTTCCGCCTGCTCGTGCCGGCCCTGCCAGCCAAGCCCGGAAGCTTCAACCATGCCAAGCAGGAACAGATCATCCCGCTCTGGATGCAGGCAGTTGAGGAACATATGCGGGGCATCGCCCTGCCAGTTCAGAAGCGCCTTTTCGACAAACGGGTAATGCAGCTTGTAGCCGGTCGCAGCCAGAATGAGGTCATAATCGGCCTGATCACTATTCTTGAAATGAACCGTGTTGCCGTCAAACCGGTCGATGTCGGGTCGCACGGTGATATCGCCATGCCCGGCATGAAACAGGATCAGCGAATTGACCACCGGATGCGATTCATAAAGCCCGTGATCTGGCTTCGGAAATCCGTACTTGTACGGATCACCGGTGAACCATTTCAGGATCATGCCATCGATGTGGCGTTTGAGCCACATCGGCAGTTTGATCGCACCGCCTATGGTGTCTGCCGGTTTTCCAAAGAGGTATTTGGGCACGAAGTGGTAGCCGCGCCGCATCGAGATATCGCAACTCTTGCCGTGGTGGATGGCGTCGACGGCAATGTCGCAACCTGAATTGCCCGCTCCGATGATCAACACCCGCTTGCTCTTGAACACCTCCGGATCCCGGTAGGCGCTCGAATGCATCAACTCGCCAGAGAAAGTGCCTTTGAACTCGGGCATATTCGGCTCGGACAAGGTGCCATTGCCAATCAGCAGACCGGCGAAGTCAGCACAGCATTCTTCGCCATCGGCGTCCCGCCATGTGATCCGCCAACCCTCGCCGGATTTCCCCAATGGCTCAGCCGACAAAACTTCCGTTTCGAACCGGAAATGCTGATAAATACCAAAATGCGCTGCAAATTTGCGGAAGTAGGTTTTCAGCTCACGATGCGATGGGTACTCGGCCACACGGCCGTCCATCGGAAAATCAGCGAATTCCGTCATCTTCTTGGAAGATATCAGGTGCGCGGTCTCGTACATCGTAGATTTCGGGCCATCGATATCCCACAGCCCGCCGACATCGGAATGCAGCTCGAAGCCGGTAAAGGCGATGCCCTGCTCGATCAGCGTCTTGGCCATCGCCAGCCCCATCGGCCCGGCACCGATCAGCGCATAGCGTGATCTCATGTCTTCGCTTGCGACCGGGTCTGCACTTGCCGGTGATATTTGCTTGGCCAACTGTCCCCCTCCCTTGGTTCAGCAGCTTTTCTCTTCTGCCTACAATTGAACGATCGTTCATAATAAGGCAAGATGAATCATGAGCGAAATTTCAGATGCCCCCAATCCGCCACGCCGCCGCGCCACCTCGCGCCGGGCATTGGCCACCAGTCTGAGAATTCTCGATGCGGCTGAAATTCTGTTCGCCGAGCGTGGCTATGATGGTGCCTCGGTGCGCGACATAGCCGCCAGCGCCGGCGCGCAACTGGCCTCGATCAGCTTTCACCATGGCGGCAAAGAACCTTTGTTTGAGCGCGTTGTCGAGCGACGGGCATCGGAATTGTCGCAATTGCGTCTCGAAGCACTGGCAGCCCGCAAGGCCAGCGACGAAGCGCTTACGCTCGAGTCGATTCTCTCAGCCTTCCTGCGCCCCTACCTGGAAAAGGCCGGCGCCGGAGATCCGCAATGGCTGGCCTATGCCAGGCTGGTGGCCATCGTTTCGGCGGATGCCCGTTGGCACGCGATCTCGGAGCGCTGTTTCGACCCCACCGCCGGGGTCTTCATCAAGGAAATCGCAGGGCTGTTCCCCGATGCCGATCAAACCGCGATCGCCGTGGCTTTCGTCTTTTCGGTCTCGGCCATGCTGTCGCTGTCGACATCGACCTGGCGCATCGAGGCGCTGTCGGGGGAACCCGGCCATCAAGTTACAAAGCACCATCTGGCCGATGATCTGGTCCGCTTCTGCGAAGCCGGCATGCGCGCAGCGATCAATGGCTGAGCCCCCGGGACTGTCGCTCAGCGCAAATCCGGTATCGCGTCTTTTGCAGCCTCTGCCAGCAGCCATTCACAAAAAACCCTGACCTTTGCACGCCGCATATGACTGTGAGGGCAGACAAGCCAGTATCCGATGTCGCTTTGCACGGCGAGATTGAACGGCCTGACGAGACGGCCGGCTTTCAAATCTTCAACGACCGCGGAGTGGCTGACCAGGGCAACGCCATCGCCGTTGATCGCGGCTTCAATCGCCATGCTTTCAACCGTGAACCTCGGACCACGTTTAACGTCGATATCGTCAATTCCAGCCGCCTTGGCCCACATCCGCCAATCGGGTGATTGCAAGGTCAAGGTTCCCCACTCGACATGCAGCAACCGGTGGTTCTTCAAGTCCTCAAGCGAGCCCAATGGCTTTGCACCGCTCATCAGCTTCGGACTGCACACCGGGCTGACTTCTTCACCAAATATCCGGGTTACACAAAGCCCTGGATAATCCCCCATCCCGAGGCGAATGCTGACATCGATGCCGTCACGTTGAAAGTCCCGGGTCTCCAGCGAGGCATCCAGCCGCACGTCAATGTCGGGATATCTGTTTGAAAAATCCGTAAGCTGATGCACCAGCCATTTGATTGCGAAAGTCGGCGCACTGCTCACGGTCAGCAAGCCGGTCTCCTCTTCGAGAGCCAGCCGTTCAACCGCTTCAGCCAGCCTGTCAAAGCCTTCCGTTACCAACGGGAGCACGGTCTTGGCTTCCTCCGTCAGCTGAACCGCCCTGGTCATGCGGTGAAACAGCGGAATGCCGAGATAGGCCTCCAACTGCTTTATTTGCTGACTGATTGCGGCCGGGGTAACGAAAAGTTCCTCCGCAGCCTTAGTAAAACTCAACCATCTGGCAGCGGCTTCAAAGGCCTGCAGCGATTTTAGTGGAGGTAAGCGGCGCATACAGGATTTCCAATCAGGGATGAATAAGTTTTTCTTATTCATCAGGATAGAAATCACCGTTTGTCCGGGCTGTCAAATGCAGGATAGGTGAGAGCATAGATGTGATGTCAAATCCGACCTTGGAGACAAACCAATGAACGCCCAGCTTCCAAACCAGTCAGTCGCGCTTTCCCTGATGTTTTCCCGGGCAGCTTACCGGGCTGTGATTGGCATCGAAACCATCGCGCATTTTGGCGCCAGGATGCTTCGGTCGACCAAGTAGCAGACACTGTTCCCGCAGCTCCGGTTGTTGATCCCGGAGCAACTGCATCAACCGCAAATTATGAATTTTGGCTTGAGGCAAAGGCCCCTCGCCAAAATTCATGCGTTGGATGCGCTATTCAGACGATTTCAGGAGAATGACGGACGTGAGCGCTATTCGCCGGTCTGATCCTCGGCGTCATGCTTCTTGCGGATGGAGCGCACCACCATCCAGGTGAATCCGATGGCAACCGGCACAAACAGCGCCGATGCAAGGCCGGACTTGATCGGCAGTCCAAAGCCGTCCAGCGGCTTGGCCAGATAGCCGAACAGCCCGACGATATAATAGGAAATGGCTGCAACCGAGAGCCCTTCCACCGTCTGCTGCATGCGCAATTGCAGCTTGACGCGGCGATTCATCGAACTTAGCAGCGCGCTGTTTTGCTGCGCCAGCGCGACATCGATCCAACTGCGCAACAGCGTGGTGGCGCGCGACAGTTTGCGCGACAGATTGGCCTGGCGTTCCTCGATCGACTGGCAAGTCCGCATCGCCGGCGCCAGCCGCTTTTCCAGAAACGCGCCGATGGTCTCGAATCCCGGCTGCTGGGTTTCATCGAGCGAGGCGATGCGCTCGCGCACGATGGTGTAATAGGCGCGGCTCGCCCCGAAGCGGTAGAGGCTGAGCGCCGCCCCTGCTTCCAACTCGGCAGCAAGCCCGGTGATCTCCGACAATAGACTGTCGGCATTGTCGCGCGCCCCGGTCTTCATGGCTTGAGTGATCTGGGTCAGCCTGTCCTCGATCCGCCGCATCTCCGGCGACAGCGACCGCGCCAGCGACAAACCAATGGTCGCAAGCGTCCGGTAGGTCTCGATATCCAGAAGCCGCTGCACCACTGCACCGCGGCCGGCATCGGTCATGCCCTTGTCGATCACCAGAATGCGGGTCAGCCCGTTTCCATCCTGACGGAAATCGGTGGCGATCATCGCCTGTCCACCCTTGACCGCGCTCAGACACAGGCTGGTCGGATCAAAGCTGTCCATCGCCGCCTGGGTCTCCGGCGAATCCGTCCGCACTTCGAGCCGGATTCCGGAGATCATGCTGCCCGGTGCCGAAAACTGGTCACCAAACGGATGCGTGTCGATGGTGTCGCCAAACCGGGCGGGCGCCGGCGCATCCCAGAAATAGGTGGAGAATTCCGTATGACGCTCCCAACGCAACGTGCCCTGTCCCCAGGCCATGGCGAAATGCGCCGCGTCGCGGCTGGGCACAGCCACACCGCGCGCCCGGGCAAGCTCGGCCAGAACCGCATGGTCGACCACCGCCCCGCCATCGGTCAGAAATCCCACCTGAAATATGACCCGTGATTGCCCCACGAGAGCAAAAGGACGCGCATGAATTTCCCCTAGAGCCTCGGCGCGGCCCGGAGCCATCGGAAATGAAAATCTGCCCATGCCGTCACCCTTCCCCTATTCCGCGCTTCACGACCATAACAGATCTGCCCGGATAGAGGCGCTGGAATACATTACAATTAATCTATGTGTAGAGCCCCGGCCAATGAGAGGCAAAGCGACAATTCAACGCTGGCAGGAACGGATCAGCAACGGCTCGCCCGCCTTGGCACCAAGATCCACACACCCGCCCGCATGGCAGAGCTTCCAGGCCGAGATCGTGGCGCCCGACGATGCCAGAACCAGTTCCGGGACAATCGGGAGATCGGGCGACCATACCCACCAGCCATCCTCGAGCCGCGCACCCTCCCCCGGATCCATCCCGGCGCCGGAACCCTTGACCCGCGCCTCGGTCAGCTCAAGTCCTTGTGGCGTCACACGCCAACTCTCCACCCATTCGGTCTTCTCAACCGAATGGGTCCATGAAAGGCTGAACAAAGCCGAGGCAATCACCATCGATTTGCCGCCAGCGATGACACAGAGCGCCAGGCTCACTCAAGCTGCTTCCGTTCGGCCGCGCATCTGCCGGTAGGCCAGAAACGCGAAGACGGCTGTCAGTGCAAAGCCGATCTCGTCGGTCAGCGGCACGGATGCCACCAGCGTGAAGGCGGCAATCATCCCCAGGACCCGCAGCGGCCAGCCAAGCCGGCTGCCGAGGAAACCAATCACCGCAGCACCCCACAATCCGATGGCGAGAGTTGTCTTTGCAACAATGTAGATCACTGCGGGCACATAACCGATTTCAGCCGCCAGCGCTCCGCCATCCTGCAGCATCAGCGCCGGTGTGTAGACCGCCATGAACGGGATTACGAAGCCGGCGGCGGCCACCTTGATCGCCTCCATCGAGATTTTCAGCCCGCTTTCCTTGGCAATCGGAGCGGCTGCGAAACAGGCCAGCGCCACCGGCGGTGTCAGATCAGCCAGAATGCCGAAATAGAACACGAACATATGGCTGACGATCAGCGGCACACCCAGTTCCAACAGCGCCGGACCGGCGATTGACGAGGTGATGATGTAGTTCGGGATCGTCGGAATCCCCATCCCCAGCACGATGCAGGTTATCATCGTCAGCACCAGTGACAGGAACAGGCTCTTGTCGCCGACAGAGACGATGAACTGACCGAACGTGTTGGCAGCTCCCGTCAGCGTCATGGTGCCGATGATGATGCCGACCACGGCGCAGGCGACTCCCACCGGCAGCGCCGTCTTGGCGCCTTCAGCAAGCGAATCCCGGCAGATGGCAAGCGTCTCCCGCCCACCCTTGCTCAGTGCGTTCCACGCGACCAGCGCCAGCACCGCAGCCAGGATCACCATGATACCAAACTGCAGAAACGCTGCCGCAATCAGGCCAAGCCCGATCCAGAACATGATCCGGATTACGCCCTGCGGCAGGCCCAGCGCGATTGAACCACCAAGAATGAGCAGCACCGTCAGCGCCAGTCCGACCGTACCGGCAAACAGCGGCGTATAGCCCGAGAAAAGAAGATAGATCAGCATCAACAGCGGCAGCACCAGAAACCACTGCTCCTTCAGCGCCTTCATCGGTGACGGCAGCTCACTCTTGGGCAGACCGACGAGATTGTGCTTGCCTGCCTCCAGATGCACCATCCAGAACGCGGAGGCGAAATAGAGCACGGCGGGAATTATCGCCGCCTGCACCACTTCGTAATATTCGACACCAAGCGTCTCGGCCATGATGAAGGCCACCGCCCCCATCACCGGCGGCATCAACTGCCCGCCCATCGACGAGGTTGATTCAACGCCTCCAGCAAAGGCTGCGCGGTAGCCGAATTTCTTCATCAGCGGAATGGTAAACTGCCCGGTGGTCACCACGTTGGCGACGCCCGATCCCGAAATCGTGCCCATCAGGCCCGACGAAATCACCGACACCTTGGCAGCGCCGCCGCGCTTGTGCCCGACAAGTCCGAGCGACACATCGGTGAACAGCTGGATCATGCCAGCCTTTTCGAGGAAAGAGCCAAACAGGATGAACAGGAAAATGAAGCTCGACGAGACAAAGATCGGAATACCGTAGATCCCTTCGGTGCCGTATGCCATGTGATCGATGACCTGGGCAAAATCATAGCCGCGATGATCAAACGGCGCAGGCAGATACTCGCCGAACAGGCAATAGGCCAGGAACGCCCCGGAAATGATCGGCAGCGCCGGCCCCATGATCACCCAGGCCGCTGCAAATACAGTCGCCAGTGCGATGACGCCCAGCACAATGTCCCGCTCCAGCGGATCACCAGCGCGCAACAACAGCTCGGTATATTCATACCATTGGTAGAACGCGACAACGACGCCGAGCCCGGCCATGATCCAGGCAAGCGTCTTGACCGCCGGGCCAGATTTTCGGGCCAGCGCAACCAGCGGAAAGGTCAGCAGCATCAGAAATCCGACATGGATGGCCCGCACAATCTGGCTGGCAAAATCGACAACATGGGCAGCCGTCGCAATCTGGAAAACCGAAAAGGTCAGCGCCAGCCAGAACAGCAGCCGTCCTTCCGGTGTGGAGGGAAAACTCTCGGCCAACGGATCATGCAGACCGAGATCGGGTTGATCTTCCGGAACCTGGTGCGGCGTCTGATCATGAAGCATGCGATGTTCTCCCCAAAACACAAATACCGTGGCGGCTCACAGATGTGATGCCGCCACGGTCAATTGATGATGTAACCCGGATTTTGGCCCGGTCTTACATCATGCCTTTTTCCTTATAATAGCGCTCAGCGCCCGGGTGCAGCGGAAGCGGCATGCCCTTAATGGCATTTTCCAGCTTGATCTGGGCGGCAGCATTGTGCGCGGCTTCGAGTTCCGGAAGGTTCTCGAACAACTGCTTGGTCATCTCGTAAGCCAGATCGTCGCTGACATCGGAATGCGTGACCAGAAAGTTGACCACGGCCACGGTGCTGACATCGCTGTCCTGACCATTGTAGGTGCCTGCAGGGATGGTTGCGGAGATGTAGGGGGCGCCAAGCGCATCCACCACGTCGGACGGCACGGCAACCATCTGCACGTCGATCGAGGTCGACAGGTCCTTGATCGACGACACGCCAAGACCGGCAGACTGCAAGGTTGCATCCAGCTGACGGTTCTTGATCAGCTCAACCGATTCCGCAAACGGCAGATACTCGGTCTTCGACAGGTCGTCATAGGACATGCCGGCAGCTTCAAAGATCTTGCGGGCGTTGAGTTCGGTGCCGGACTTGGCAGCGCCAACCGACAGGCTCTTGCCCTTCAGGTCAGCGAAATTGGCAATGCCCGAATCCTTCGACGCTACGATCTGGATGTAGTTCGGATAGACCGCAGCAATGCCGCGCAGCTTGTCGAGCGGTGTCTTGAAACCGGCATCTGCATCGCCTTCCCAGGCGAGCTTAACGGAATCGCCGAGCGCCAGAGCCAGTTCGCCCTTGCCCTGCTGCAGCAGGTTGAGGTTTTCAACCGACGCCTTGGTCGACTGAACCTGGGTGCGCACGCCATCGATCTTTTCGGCATAGATCTTCGACAGGCCGACGCCGAGCGGATAATAGACGCCCGATGTACCACCGGTCAGGATGTTGACGAACTGGTCGGCCTTGGCCGGCGCGAGCGACAGGCCCATGGCCGTTGCAGCCATAAGGGTTACAAGGCTTCTGCGATTGATGTTGATCATCAAGATTTTCCTCCATGTTATTTTTAATGCGAAGCACATGGCTTCGCAGCACTTCAATACGGGTTTCCGCCTGCAATGCGCGTGCCAAATCCCGCTGTACAGGAATTCCGCAGTCTTGGGCAGATCCGAACAGGGATAGTGGCAGTTTCTTGCCCACAGGCAAGACCCAATGGGCAAAGTGTTGCCCATCTCTGCCCGGGACGCGGATCAAACCTGCTGCAATCTCACCACACGGCCGGCGATGTCCCCAATTCTCCCGAGGGCCTTTCCAGCGCATATCCAAAAAAAGAGGGTTTGTGGAAACCGAACCTAGCCTTGATGCGAAGCAGGATCATTCACTATCAAATGATCAGCATTCCAGACCGCCGGACAAACTTCGGCCTCAGCATGGCCGTTGCGCAATCTACGGCATACACCAACTGGAATGTCAGCCGCCACCAGGATAGGGTCAGTCATCATTGCGGCCGTTTGCGGAGCAAGGCTAGTGTGAATACCATCTAAAGCAACACCAACATCACAAGGTAGAAATACACTGGCACCACCCACGCCGGTGTCTGTCAGGGGTTGTCCAAACGGCACACCCACTGCGCCAAGAACGCATATAGCAGTTTGCAGCTCAATCGCACGAGCGCGTGCGCAACTAAAAACCCGATTGTAGCCTGTGATCATATCCGTTTTGGCAGGAATAATGATCAGATCGAGATCCAGCTGCCCAAGTCGTGACCATAAGTGAGTGAACTCACTATCCAGGCAAATGATCATTGCGATGCGCAAACCGCTCCATTCAATCACATTGATCGTTTCACCATTTACGGTAACCCCGCCCGCACCCTGAGCTTCAAGCGGCGTCAGGCTCAGCTTATCCTGCGCATGGCGCAGTCCGTCTGGTGTTATTAGCCAAGCACGGTTCAGATATGTCGGCACACCTAGTTTCTGGCCTGCAGCGAAAGGTATGGTTCCTGCGAGGATCGAAATACCGTGACGTGCGGATATATCTGCAATTGCATTTAACGCTATTTCTCCACATTCAAACAGCCACCCCATCGTGTTTTCAATCGGAAGATCAACGGGCGCAAAGCTTAGCCACTGAGCACATGCGAACTCTGGAAGAACGAGCATGTGGCCGCCGCGCGCAGCAGTTTGAGCAACTCGAGCCTCAAGGCCTGAGAGCCACGTCGCAAGGTCTGGCACAACGGGTTCAAGATTTGCGGCCCAAAGGTCGATTGAAACGTATTCCATAGGTATTCCAGCTTAACTAGTTTCAATTAAAGTAGACGGTCCAATATTTGCATCTTACAATGAGTCTATCATCCAGAATGGCGTACTTCTAGATATCTTTGCTACACCTCATGTCAGGCGAGTGCCGTATTTTTGATGAATTGCCAAAGACTGTTGAACGATAATTATTAAGGCTGGTTCTATACAGCAGTAATTTTGCCTAATGAGGCAGAGGTATCAAAGGTCCGAACGGCAGACCTTTTGCAAAGTGCACAAAACGGCAGCACCCCCCGCTCTTGCCATCGCCCAAGACCGAGTTTTGGTCACTTGGTCCGCACCGCGACAAACCATTCATCATCGAATTATGGTGTCTGCCCCTAACTCCCATCCGCCCCGGCACACACAGCCGGCAGTCCGCCAATCACCAGATCGGCGACGATATCGGCATAGGCGTCACGGTCCACCGGTCCGCCCGGCTTGTACCAGAGATAGAACCAGTTGAGCATGCCGAAAACTGACATGGTCACCGGCGCCAGCAATTCCGGCCGATCCGAGAACCGTCCCGGCTCGATCGCTCTCACCGCTTCAGACATGCAGGTGACAAGTCGCCGCTGCAGGGCGCGCAGATGGACCTGATTGTCCTCTGGCAACGAGGACAGCGCATCGAGCTGAACCTTGTGTTCGGCGTCCGAATCCCGATAGGCGGTCAGGATCGCGCGGATCAGGGCGCGAAGCCGCTCCGGAGCTGATCTCGGCTGCTTCACTTCCGCCTCCACCACATCCACAAGTGCTGTCAGATGCGTGTCGATGATATCAAAAAGCAACGCATCCTTGGACGGGTAATAGTGATAAATCAGTGCTTTGGAGACACCACAGGCGTCCGCAAGCTTGCCCATGGAAGCTCGGTCATAACCCTGTTTCGCAAAGAAACCGGCGGCGGTCTGCAAGATCGCTTCGCGTTTTGCTTCATGGTCCTTTGCGATGGTCCGGGCCATCGGCTCAGGTCCGGTTCCGGTTGTCGACCACGCGCTTTGCTTTGCCCTCGGAGCGCGCCACATTGCCCGGTTCAGCCACATCGATCCGCGCGCTGACACCCACTGTGCTCTTGATGTGGTGCGCCAGTTCGCGTGCGGAAGCGGCACGGGCCGTATCATCGGCGGCAACACCTGTACATTCGACATGCACTGTCATCTCATCCATCCGGCCGGACCGGCTCAGTTCAATCTGGAAATGCGGTGCAAGGCCTTTGCATTTCAGGATCTGTTCTTCGATCTGGGTCGGAAACACATTGACCCCGCGCAGGATGATCATATCGTCTGACCGGCCGGTGATCTTCTCCATCCGCCGCATCGACCTTGCCGTCCCCGGCAGAAGCCGCGTCAGATCGCGGGTGCGATAGCGCACCATCGGCAGCGCCTCCTTGGTCAGCGTGGTGAACACCAGTTCGCCGATCTCGCCATCAGGAAGCACCTCGCCGGTCACCGGATCAATGATCTCCGGATAGAAATGGTCTTCCCATATGTGAAGCCCGTCCTTGGTCTCGACGCATTCATTGGCCACGCCCGGCCCCATGATTTCGGAAAGCCCGTAAATGTCGACGGCATGCATGTCGAAGGCCTGTTCGATCTCGCTGCGCATCGCATTGGTCCAGGGTTCCGCGCCAAAAATCCCCACCGCCAGCGAACTTTCTCGCGGGTCGATCCCCTTGGCTCTGAACTCGTCAAGAATCGACAACATGTAGGACGGCGTCACCATGATAACGCGGGGCTTGAAATCGGTGATCAGCGAAACCTGACGCTCGGTCATTCCGCCAGAAACCGGAACCACCGTGCAGCCGAGCCGTTCCGCGCCGTAATGCGCGCCGAGGCCGCCTGTAAACAGGCCATAGCCGTAGGAGACATGAACGATATCACCCGTCCGTCCGCCCGAAGCCCGGATCGAACGGGCCACCAGATCCGACCACATATCGATGTCGCCTGCGGTGTATCCCACCACTGTCGGCTTTCCGGTCGTACCTGATGAGCCATGCAGCCGCACCACCTTCTCGCGCGGCACCGCGAACATGCCGAACGGGTAGTTGTCGCGCAGATCGAGCTTGGTGGTGAACGGAAATTTCGAAAGATCGCTCAGCGATTTGAGATCGTCCGGATGCACACCCTTGGCATCGAACGATGCCTTGGTATGCGCCACATTCTCGTAGGCGTGCGCCAGCGACCATTTCATCCGTTTGAGCTGAAGCGCCGAAATCTCGTCGCGCGATGCAATCTCGATTGGATCAAGGCTTGCCCGGTCGGGCGTCAGATCAAGCATTGGATTCTCCTGCAATATCGAGACAACGGATCCATCAAGGTCCGCGTCTGCTCCCTAATCTTTCGTCAAGTCTGCCGTTCAGGCAGCAGTCTCATCAAAATGCGTGCCAGAGACAGTCCGTGACAGTCCGCGAAACTCGGCTATCGCAACACCGTCCTTGCGCGTCACGGTGACGTCATAGATCCCGGACCGCCCGGCCAGCGTCACTTCACGCGCCGTCGCCGTCAGCCGGTCGCCTTCGCGCCCCGGCGCCAGAAACGTCACCGAGCAATGCTGCGCCACAGTCACCTTGTTGTGGCTGTTGCAGGCAAAGGCAAAGGCGCTGTCGGCCAGTGTGAAGATCGCACCGCCATGGCAACTGCCATGACCGTTGAGATGGTCCTTGCGCACCACCATCGACAGCGTTGCCATGCCGGGCCCGACCGCTTCGACAGTCATGCCCATGCCTTTGGTGGTGTGGTCATCCTTCAGCATCGCTTCCGAGGAGCGCTCGGCGCGCTGCTGATCGGTGATCCCGCTCATTGCGGCTCTCCGAATTTCGGTTCGCGTTTTTCAAGAAAGGCGCTGACGCCTTCCGCATAGTCTGCGGAAAACCCGGCTTCGCGCTGGGTTTCGGCTTCAAGGTCGAGATGCGCGTCGAGCTCCTGCCCGGCCGCTGCCTGGATCAGCTGCTTCATCCGGCCCAGTCCGGCGGTTGATCCCGCTGCAAGGCGGGTGGCAAGCGCCCGCGCCTCCGTCATCAGCTCCGCATCATCAACGGCCTGCCAGATCATGCCCCAGCCGGCGGCTTTTTCGGCAACAACCGGTTCTGCGGTCATGGCAATCGCCTTCGCCCGCGCCTCACCTATCAGCCGTGGCAGCATCCACGAACCGCCAGCATCGGGGATAAGCCCGACCCGGGCAAATGACTGAATAAATTTTGCGCTGCGCGCCGCCAGCACAATGTCGCAAGCCAGCGCCAAATTGGCGCCCGCCCCCGCGGCAACGCCGTTAACGGCGCAGACAATGGGCTTGGGAAGCGTCCGGATGCTCCGGATCAGCGGATTGTAAAACCGGGTCAGCGTATCACCGAGATCGGGTGGGCCCGACATCTTGGCCGGGTCACGGGCGCTGAGATCCTGACCGGCGCAGAAGCCACGGCCAGCGCCGGTCAAAAGCACTGCGCGACAGCGTCCATCGTCGCGCGCCAAATCCATGCATTCGGCCAGAGCCACGTGCATCTCTTCGTTGAAAGAGTTGAGTCTGTCCGGTCGGTTCAACGTGATTTCGAGCACGCTACCGTCCCAGAAATGCAAAACCGGTTCGCTCATCGATGGTATCCTCCTGAAAATAAGGGTTGCATAAGCCGACCGGTTGGTCAATTAATAATTGACATGTATTTGAAACCTAAAGTTTCGTGAAATAACTGTAGGAGCAGCCATCGTGACCAACCGTTCCGCCACCCCGAATTCAGGCCCGGACGCAAAGGTCGTCGGTGTCATCATCGTAAATGGCCACGCGCTGGTCTCCATCGACAATCCGCCGGTCAATCCGCTCTCGGTCAGCGTCCGCAATGGCCTGATGGAAGCTGTGCAGACGGTCAACGAAGCCAAGTGCAAAACGGCCGCGATTGTCTGCGCCGGACGCACCTTTGTGGCCGGAGGCGACATCTCGGAATTTGCCGGACCGCCGCCGTTGCCGCATCTGCCCGATGTGCTTGACGCCATTGAAGCCAGTGCCACCCCGTTCATCGCGGTCATGCATGGCACGGTGCTGGGCGGCGGGCTCGAACTGGCGCTCTCCTGCGCCTGGCGCATCGCCGACGAGAAGACGAAATTCGGCCTCCCGGAGGTCAATCTCGGCCTTATCCCCGGCGCCGGCGGCACCCAGCGCCTGCCGCGCGTGATCGGGCTCGAACGCGCCGCACGCATGGCCGCCAGTGGCAAGCCGGTGGACGCCAGGGCCTTTGAAGAGTTCGGCGGGCTGGACCTCGTTTTCAGCGGCGATCCGATGGCGGCCCTTGTATCCTTCCGGGACAACCTCCCTGCCCGACCAACGAACACCTCTGCCCGCTCGGTTGAAGATGCCGATCTGACGGCGCTGAAAGCCGAGATCACCAAATCGGCCAAGGGCTCAAACGCACCGTTGATCGCACTCGAAACCACCGCGCTGGCAGCCAAGCTGTCATTCGCCGAAGGCAGCAAGATTGAACGCCAGACCCATCTTGATCTGCGCGACAGCGCCCAGTCACGCGCGTTGCGCCGGCTGTTCTTCGCCAGCCGCTCGGTGACCCGTCCGGCACGGCTGAAAGCCCTCGATCCTGCAACGATCTCCCACGTCGCCATCGTCGGTGGCGGCCTGATGGGCGCAGGCATTGCCGCCGCCAGCCTTGCCGCCGGCCACCGCGTCACCCTGCTCGAACGCGACAGCGAAAGTGCAAACGCCGGGCGCGGTCGCGTTGAAGCCATCATCACCAGGGATCTGGCCTCAGGCCGCATCACGGACGCCAAGGCCGAGGCCCGGCGCGCAGCCTTTACGGCTGGTGCCGATTACGCTGCAGCCAGTGACGCCGACATCGCCATCGAG
Source organism: Hoeflea sp. (assembly GCA_051251555.1). Lineage (GTDB taxonomy): Bacteria > Pseudomonadota > Alphaproteobacteria > Rhizobiales > Rhizobiaceae > Hoeflea. The sequence continues at coordinate 316,158 of JBPOEW010000002.1, read as the reverse complement.
GCCGTGTTCGAGGACCCGGAAGTCAAGCGTGCCGTGTTCAGGCAGCTCGCCGATGTCTTGTCAGAGACAGCGCTGATCGCCACCAACACCTCCTATCTTGATCCCAACATGATCAGCCAAGGCATGCCGGGACCGGGCCGTTTCCTCGGCCTGCATTTCTTCTCGCCTGCCAACATTATGAAACTGGTCGAAGTGGTCGGCACCTCGGTCACCACCGATCAGACCATGTCGACCGCCTTTGCCTTCGCCCGCGGCCTCGGCAAGATCCCGGTCGAAACCGGCGTCTGCGACGGCTTCATCGGCAACCGCATTCTCTCCGCCTATCGCCGCCAGGCCGACTACATGGTCGCCGATGGCGCTTCACCCTACGATGTCGACGCCGCCATGCGCAGCCTCGGCATGCCGATGGGACCCTATGAATTGCAGGACCTGACCGGGCTGCAGATCAGCTGGGCCAACCGCAAGCGCCAGCTCGCTGCCGGCACCTGGCCTGGCCGCTATATCGATATCGCCGACAAGCTCTGCGAAATCGGCCGTCAGGGCCGTGGCAGCCCGGCAAAGAAGGGCTGGTACGATCATACTGAGGTTGCGGGCAAGCCGGATCCGGACGTCGAAGCCATGGTCGCGGCATACCGCAAGGAACACGCCACCGCCCAGCAATCCTTTTCCAGCGATGAGATCGTCATCCGCATCATGGCGGCCATCGTCAACGAGGCCAATCTGATCCTCGAAGAAGGCATTGCCTCGAGCGACACCGCCATCGATATTGTCTGGACCGAAGGCTACGGCTTCCCCAAGCATCTGGGCGGCCCGATGTTCTGGGCCGAAGAGACCGGCATGGACAAAATGCGTGACGCCTTTGCCGCGATCGAGGATCAAAGCCCCGGCTCGTGGAAAGCCGCAGGCGTCTTTAAGCGATAGCGCGCGCCACACAGCTCGCAAGACGACAGGCGAACCGCCGCCGCAAGGGAGAAAGACATGGGTTTGATCAATGTGAACAGCTATCTGGCCGGTCACTGGACCGCTGCTGACGATGGCGTCCGCTCTATCGCCAGCGCCGTCACCGGAGAGCCCTTAGCGATTGCCGGCCAGTCATCTCTCGACACCCAGGCCATGATCGATTTTGCCCGCCAGAAAGGCGGGCCGGCGCTTCGGGCCATGACCTTCCATGACCGCGCCCGCATGCTCAAGGCCCTGGCGCTGCATCTTTCCGGCTACAAGGACGAGCTTTACGCCCTCTCGCACACCACCGGCGCCACTACCCCCGACGCGATGATCGACATCGACGGCGGCATCGGCACCATGCTGGTCTATGCCTCAAAAGGCCGCCGCGAGATGCCCGACGGCCACATCTATGTCGATGGCGAGCTGGAAATGTTGTCTCGCAATGGGACCTTTGTCGGCCAGCATGTCGCCACCTCGCTGCATGGCGTTGCCGTCCACATCAATGCCTTCAATTTCCCGGTCTGGGGCATGCTCGAGAAGCTTAGCCCCACCCTGCTCGCCGGCATGCCGGCCATCATCAAACCGGCCACCGCCACCTGCCACGTCACCGAGCAATGCGTCCGCCGCATGATCGAGTCAGGCATCCTGCCCGAGGGCGCGGTGCAGCTGGTTTCGGGCGGGCTGGGCGATCTGCTCGACCGGCTAGACTACCAGGACGTTGTTGGCTTTACAGGCTCCGCCAAGACCGCGCTGATGCTGCGCTCCAATCCGCTTCTCCTGGAAAGGAGCGTCCGCTTCGTCGCCGAGCAGGACAGCCTCAACGCCTCCGTACTCGGCCCTGACGTCACCGAAGGCAGCCCGGAATTCGATATTCTGGTCAAGGAAGCTGTGCGCGAAATCACCGCCAAGGCCGGGCAGAAATGCACCGCCATCCGCCGCATAATCGTGCCGCAGGCGCTGCTTGGCCCAATTGGCGAGGCGATGGCGGAGAAACTCGCCAAGATCCGCATCGGCGATCCGGCGCTGGAAACCACCCGCATGGGCGCGCTGGCCTCCGCCGCCCAGAAAGCCGACGTGCTCGACAAGGCCCGCCGGATCGCAGCCGAATGCAGGGTTCTCACCGGCGATCCCGACGCCTTCGAGGTCGATGGTGCCGACAAGAGCAAGGGCGCATTCGTCAAGCCGATACTGTTTGCCTGCGACGATCCCGATGCGGCTCAAGCCGTGCATTCGGTCGAGGCCTTCGGCCCGGTGGCAACACTGATGCCCTACCGTGATCTGGCCCACGCAGGTCAGTTGATGAACCGCGGCCGCGGCAGTCTGGTCGCCTCCGTCATCACCCATGATCCGGCTGTCGCCCGCACGCTGCTGATGGACGCCGGCGCCTCGCATGGCCGTATCTATGTCAACAACCGCGACAGCGCCAAGGAGGCCACCGGCCACGGCTCGCCGCTGCCGCACATGGTTCACGGCGGCCCCGGACGTGCTGGTGGCGGCGAGGAACTGGGCGGCATCCGCGGCGTCATGCATTACATGCAGCGCACTGCCATCCAGGGCAGCCCCGACATCATCTCCGGCGTCACCGGCACCTGGATCAAGGGCGCCGCCAGGCCGAAATCAAGCGCCCACCCCTTCACCCGCACATTCGATGAACTCCAGATCGGCGACACCATCGAGGCCGGCCCGCGCGTTGTCACGCTTGAGGACATCGAGACCTTCGCCCACTTCACCGGCGACACCTTCTACGCCCACATGGACGAGGAGGCCGCAAAGGCCAACCCGTTCTTCCCCGGCCGCGTCGCCCATGGTTACCTGCTTCTGTCTTTCGCCGCCGGCCTGTTCGTCTCCCCCGACCCCGGCCCGGTGCTGGCCAACACCGGCCTCGACGGGCTCAAATTCATGAAGCCGGTCTCGCCGGGCGACGCCATCTCTGTGGCGCTGACCGTCAAGCGCAAGACCCGCCGGACCGACGAATACGGTGAAGTCCGCTGGCACGTTTCGGTCACCAATCAGGACGACGAAGACGTGGCGGAGTACGAGCTGCACACGATGAACGCCTATCAGGAATAGCGCCTCTCGCCCCGCAGATCCTGTCAAACTGCATCAATGTCAGCAACAAGGCCATTGAATCCCGGCTCTACTGATGCATATTAGGAGTGCTGCAAAGGTTTGCCCTGAACCTCGGGGCACTGCACATCGGTGAAGGGATTCTCGGCCTTGTCTCAGACGATGGTATCCAGATTATCCGATCGCGCGGGGCTCGAAACCTCGCGACCGTTGCTTGATGCCATGGCCAGTGCGGTCTACACGACCGACCGCAACGGCATCATCACTTATTTCAATCCCGCTGCCGTTACCCTTTGGGGCCGTGAGCCGGAGCTCGGCGTGACGCAGTGGTGTGGCTCCTTTGTCATGCGCCATCTCGACGGAACACCGCTGGCCCACGAAGACTGTCCGATGGCTGTTTGTGTGAAAACCGGCGAGCCGGTCTGCAATCAGGAGATCCTTGTCGAACGCCTCGACGGTGCCCGGAGACACGTGCGCATCTCGCCCCGGCCAATCCGCGATGGTGCAGGCCAGATGGTTGGCGCCATCAACACTGTTGACGACATCACCGAGCAGCGCCAGAGCGAACGCGACCGCGACACCAGCAATCAGTTGACTCAGTCGATCCTGCGCAACTCCAAGGACTGCATCAAGCTACTCGACCTGGATGGCACGTTGCGCTCGATCAACCCGTGCGGATGTTCCAGCCTGGAGTTGTCCTCCCAGGAAGACGCGCTAGGCATGAACTATTTTGACTTCTGGCAACCCGTCGACCGTGAGGCGGCGATTGCTGCTGCGCAATCTGCCAGGCAAACCGGGTCCGGCCGCTTCACCGCTGATTTCGTCAACAACTCAGGCAAGCTCACAACCTGGGATGAGATGTTGTCGCTGATCAACGACGCCGAAGGCACGCCCACCGGATATCTGGTGATATCGCGCGACATCACCGCTGACTTGCGCAAAGCTCGGGAGAAGACACGGCAACTGGCACAGCAAAAGGCGCTGACCGAGATCGGCGCTCTGGCGCTGGCGGAAGGCTCGTTCCAGGCATTCATGGATAAGACCATCGCCCGCGTGGCCGAAGTCCTGGAGGTGCCGCTGGCCAAGATCCTGCCCTTCGCCGACCAGGCCGACCATCTCCTGCTGGCTGCCGGTGTCGGCTGGAAGGAAGGGTTGATCGGCAAGGCCCGCGTCGGCGTCGGACTGGAATCCCAGGCTGGTTACACGCTTTCGGTGGAAGGCCCTGTGGTGGTCTCCGACCTGCAGGCGGAGACACGGTTCAATGGCCCGCCGCTGTTGCACGACCACGGCGTGCGCGGAGGCATGAGCGTCACCATTGCGGGGACCACTTCACGGCCCTTCGGTGTGATCGGCGTGCATGACACGCGGCTGCGCGAGTTTGACGAAGGTCAGGTTGCGTTTCTGCAGACGGTCGCAAATCTCATTGCCAGTTGCCACCGCCAGCACGAATCCGCCAAACAGCAGACCTTGCTGGTGCGCGAGATTGCACATCGGTCGGGCAACATGCTTCAGGTCGTCACCTCGATTTTCAATCAGACCGTGCGCAATTCAGAAAGCCTGACAGAGGCGAAAGGCAAATTCGAGCAGCGACTGGGGCAAATGTCGAAATCCAACCTGTTGATCTCCAAAAACGGCTGGACCAAATGCAGCGTCAGAGATCTGGTCGCACATACGCTGGAGCTTTTCCAAGGCCGTTTCGATGTGAGTGGTCGCGACGTGGTGCTGTCGGCGGATCTGTGTTTCGATCTTGGCCTCGTGCTGCACGAGCTGGCGACCAATTCCAGCAAATATGGTGCCTTTGCCGGAGATGATGGCAAGGTTTCTCTGCACTGGAGGATAGAAACCCACGCAGACAAACCGGAATTCGTGCTGACCTGGAGCGACGGCAAGCGTCAGCCAGTCAGCCCGGTGCCAAGCACCGGATTCGGCGCAAAACTGATCCATCAGCTGGTTGAATCCAAGTGGCGTGGGAAGGTCACCACCGAGATGGAGCCGTCCTTTTCCTGCCGCCTGTCTCTTCCGCTTCCCAGCAGCTGATCGGCAGGGGCCGTCGGCCGAATGATCACGAAACTCACGCGTACCATACCGGTTTACCCGGACAAAAAAGCTCGTCATCACAGGCGCACGGCCAGACACCATGCCGGTTGCTGACACACGGTAAAAACCTGATAGGTTCACCCCACATATTCGGGGGAACAATCTTGCTGCTAGCGCCGACGAAACCACGACCCCACACCTCGGTCGGCATCATCATGATGTGCGTCGGTGTTGCCTGCCTCTGTGTCAACGACGCGCTTGCCAAAACCCTCACTGATACCTATTCGCCGATCCAGATCCAGTTCTTGCGCAATGTGATTGCCCTGCCCTTTGCCCTTCTTATCGCATGGAAAATGGGCGGCAGCGCGGGCCTGCGTTCGCACAAGCCGCTGGCGCATCTGTTTCGCGGCGCACTTTGGATCGCTGCAACGATCATGTTTTTCACCAGCCTCAAACATCTCGGTCTGGCCGAAGCCACCTCACTGATCTTTGTCGCGCCCTTATTCATCACAGCCCTCTCCGCGCTCATCTTCCGCGAGCATGTCGGCTGGCGCCGCTGGCTGGCAGTCGTCATCGGCTTCGCAGGCGTATTGATCGCCGTGCGCCCCGGCACATCGGCCTTCCAGACCGTCTCGCTGCTGCCCGTCGCAACCGCATTCGTCTACGCCCTGTTGATGCTGTCGGCCCGCTGGGTGGATGAGCGCGAAAGCGTCTGGACGCTGCTACTGTACATGACAGCCACCGGGGCGGCGCTGAGCCTGTTCTTGGTGCCCTTCGTCTGGATCACCATACAACCCGGAGATCTCTGGTTGTTCGCAGCTGTCGCTGTCTTCGGAACCGCCGGTATGACCCTGATGACCCAGGCCTTCCGCCTCGCCCCCGCTGTCGTCGTAGCTCCACTGGATTACACCGCCATCGTCTGGGCCACACTCCTCGGTTGGCTATTCTGGTCCGAAATCCCCGATGGGCTGACGTTTGTGGGCGCCGCCGTTATCATTTCCAGCGGCGTATTCATTATCTGGAGGGAGCACCGGACCCAGGGGTGACGATCTCGCTTGCCGGTTGGAAACAGGACACCTACCGGTCCGCAGTCGCATGCGCCAACCAACGTCAAATGCTACGACTGACACGGCTCCGGACACTCTATGCAACTCAGACAGGGAACCAAAACCAGCGGGGTTCGTTGGTCAACCAAATTCCCCCACAAGGAGTCCGCATGTCCAGAATCACCACTATCAATCCGGCGACCGAAGAAGAAATTCAGACCTATGAGCTGATGTCCGAGGCGGAAGCTGTTGAACGGGTGGAGGCTTCACACACAGCGTTTCTCGAGTGGCGGAAACTGTCTCACAGTGATCGGTCGCCCTACCTCAAAAAGATTGCGCGGAAATTGCGCGACAACGCAGATGAGCTGGCCGCACTGATGACCCGGGAAACTGGCAAACTGCTCAAGGACGGATACACAGAAGTCGAGATCTGCGCGGCAATCTTTGAGTACACCGCTAAAAGCGGCCCCAAAGCGCTGGCCGATGAGGAACGCACCCATGGTTCCGACGGCAAGCGTGGGGTGGTCACCTACCAGCCGACAGGCGTGATCTATTCGATCCAGCCCTGGAATTTTCCACTCTACCAGCCCGTACGCGTGCTTGCGGCCAACCTGATGGCGGGGAATGGCTGTGTTCTCAAACACGCCAGCATCTGCACCGGTTCCGGCCTCAAACTTCGCGAATTGTGCATCGAGGCGGGACTGCCCGAAGACCTTTTCCAGGTCATTCTGATCGACCACGATACCAGCGACAAGCTGATAGCCCATCCGAAGATACGTGGCGTGACGATGACCGGCAGCGACGGCGCCGGACGCCATATTGGCGCCGAGGCCGCAAAGTCGCTGAAGAAGACGGTTCTGGAGCTTGGTTCGAACGACGCCTATCTGGTGCTCGAAGACGCTGACATCGAGACGGCGGTCAAATTCTCGGTCATGGGACGGCTCTACAACAATGGCGAAACCTGTGTTTCGGCCAAGCGGTTCATTGTCACCGACAAGGTCTATGATGCCTTTGTCGAGGCTTTTGTCACACAGATGAAGGACATCCGGCTGGGCGACCCGAACGACAAGAACAGCCAGTTGGGCCCATTGTCGAGCCAGGATCAGTTCGACACCGTCAAGAGCCAGGTTGACGAAAGCGTCGCCAAGGGCGCCAAAATCCTGTGCGGAGGCAAGGCGCCGGAGCGCACCGGCGCCTACTATCCGGCCACCGTTCTGGCCGATCTGGCGCCCGGAATGCCCGCTTACGACGACGAAATCTTTGGCCCCGTCGCCTCCATCATCCGCGCCAAGGACGATGAAGATGCCATGCGGCTCGCCAATGAAAGCCGCTATGGTCTGGGCGGCGGTATCTTCTCCAAGGACGAAGACCGTGCGCTGAAACTGGCCCGGGATCATTTCGACACCGGCATGGTCCGCATCAACTCCTTCGGTGCCGCCGACCCGAACATGCCCTTTGGCGGCGTCAAGGATTCGGGCTACGGCCGCGAGCACGGAGGCTTTGGAATGAAGGAATTCGTCAATACCAAAGCGATCTTCCTGCCGTGATCACGCTGCACGCACTCGAGTTCTCCCGCGCCACCCGCGTCCTCTGGCTGCTCGAAAATCTCGGGCAGCCATGCGAGCGGATCGATTACGAACGCAAAGCCAAATTTCGCGCGCCGGAGGCATTGTCGCACGTCCACCCCCTCGGCAAATCTCCAGTGATAGAAGACAACGGAGAAATGATCGCGGAATCGTCCACGATCCTGCGGTATCTGGTAACCAAATATGGTGATCACAGCCATCGCCCGCCGAAGGGCACCGAAGCATTCTGGCGTCACGAGGCCTTGTTTGACTATGTCGAAGCCTCCCTGGCGGGGGGTGCCATGCAGGCAATCATGCCCGCCTTTCAAGGCAAGGACGTGCCACAAGAGGCAAAAACCGGGCTGAACAAGCATCTTAGCTATCTCGAACGCGAACTGGCGGAAGGCCCCTTTCTGTTCGGGGCCGAACTGACCTTGGCGGACATCCAGGTATCCTACATTCTCGCGCTTCTGGCCAAATTCGAATTGCTGAACAACCACCCGAAGATCGTGGCTTACTGGGAGGCGCTGCAAAGCCATCCCGGCCTTATCGCGGCGACCCGGGCCGCGGGCCCGATGGCGCCTCCCAACTGACTGAGATTTGAGGAACATATCATGAGCATGAACATCCTGATCGCAGGCGCCACAGGTAAGACCGGCGTCAAACTCGTAAAAGACCTTGTGGACCAAGGACACACACCTACGGCGCTTGTGCGCGAAAGTTCAGACACCAGCAATCTGCCCGACAGCGTCAACCTGCGACAAGGCGATCTGACGGATCTTGAATCAGGCGTATGCGACGGAATGGATGCGGTTGTCTTCGCAGCCGGTTCAGGCGGCTCCACGGGGCCCGAGATGACTGACAAGGTAGACCGTGATGGCGCCAAGCGTCTGGTCGATCTGGCGCGCGAAGCAGGCGTAAGCCGCTTTGTCATGCTGAGTTCGATCGGTGCCGACCAGTCCAACCCCGAAGGTGATCTGGCGCACTATCTTCTTGCCAAACATGAAGCCGACGAGCACCTCAAGGCCTCTGGACTCACCTACGCAATCCTTCGCCCGGTCGCACTGACCGACGACGGACGCAGTGACGACGTGATCTTGGGTGATGAAGTCGACAAGGGAGCGAAAGCCTCCCGCGCCGACGTGGCGCATCTTTTGGCCGAGGCCGCGACCACAGGCCGTTTCGACGGCATGGCGCTCAACATGCAATCAGCCTGATCAGCGTGCATGGCAAGGTGTTAAGGTGTGATGCATCTGAACCTGGGAAGCCTCACACCCTGCAGCCTGCAAGTATACTTTCACTCATGTTGATCCGCCGTCAGGTCTTCCAATGAGTTCTCCGGCTGACTGCCGACCATCAGGATCGGCAACGGCGCTGCACGAGCCGCAGGCGCTGATCCGACCCGGCCTATGGTGACAAAACCAAGATTATCCTCGCGCGAGGCCCCTGATACGGCTGGGCAGTCGGGCAGCATCGATCACTGCGGAATCAGTCTCTCCGTGCCGGAGCCGGACTGTCCGTCGATGGTCCAGGCGCCCTCGAGCGTGCCGTCGTCCATCACCTGGTAGACCACCAGCCCGACGCTGCCGGTCTCAAACACGTAGCCAGCGGCAAAGGCATTGTCATAGAGCATGCAGATACCGTCGGATTCTGTCCCGGTACTCCAGTGAATGTGGCAGGTCGTATCCGAGCTCAACTCAATGGTCGCCGTGCCGCCATATCTGCTGCCGTCAAGGTTGGTCCCTTCGACCGTGTAGATGCCGGCACTCACCTGCGCCTGTGCCGCACCCATCACACCCAGCATCGCCGTAAGACAAATCAAAATCAGATTTTTCATGTGATTCACCCCTTTTGAGACCATTCCGCCCACTGCGGCTGACAAAGCAGAATCCGCCTGTCTGAAAAAACTGTCAACTGCAGCGTCAGGCTCACTGAAGCTTTCTTTTTTGCCTCAAGAACGCTGCCAAGCTCTCAAGGCTACCTCGACAACCCGCCCCTCACCCATACCGCTCCGCCGTCAGCCCCTCGAAATCAATCTCCGGCGTCTTGCCAAGCACCACATCGGCCACCGCCCGCCCCGAGCCGCAGGCCATCGTCCAGCCCAGCGTGCCGTGGCCGGTGTTCAGATACAGATTGTCGTAGCGCGAGGCTCCGAGCACCGGCGTGCCATCCGGCGTCATAGGTCGCAGGCCGGTCCAGCCTTCCGCTTTTGATATGTCGCCACCCTTGGGGAACAAGTCTGAGATCACGTGCTTGACCGTATCAGTCGCGTGCGGCCCGAGCCGGTTGGAATAGCCTGCAATCTCGGCGGTGCCGGCAACGCGGATGCGGTCGCCGAGCCTTGTGATTGCCACCTTGTGGGTCTCGTCCATGATGGTCGATTGCGGCGCAAAAGCATCGTCTGTGACCGGCAGCGTCACCGAATAACCCTTTACAGGATAGACCGGCAGGTTGACGCCGATGGGCTTGAGCAGCCTCGGGCCATAACTGCCAAGCGCGCAGACATAGGCGTCACCTTCAATCCGCCCGGCGATTTCGGTATCGACCCCGGCAATCCTGCCGTTTTCCACCGCGATGGAGCGGATCGACTGGCCGTACTGGAATTCGACGCCCATCTCGGCGCATTTCTCCGCCAGCGCCATGGTGAACATGCGGCAATCGCCGGTCCGGTCGGCCGTCAACCGCAACCCGCCGACGAACTTGTTGCGCACCTCGGCGAGAGCCGGTTCAACAGCAATGCAGGCGTCGCGGCCCAGCACCTCGTAGGGGGAGTCATATTCCGCCAGGATCTCCTGATCGGCCCGCGAATCCTTCATCTGCTTGGCGTTGCGGAACAGCTGCAGCGTGCCCTGCTCGCGGCCGTCATAGTCAATGCCGGTCTCCGCGATCAGTTCAGGCATGACATCGCGGGAATAATTCGAAATTCGCACCATCCGGCCCTTGTTGACCCGGTAGCTTTCATCGTTGCAATTTTGCAGCATCTGCAGCCCCCACTTCCACATCGTGGGACTGATCAGAGGCCAGATGAACAACGGCCGGCGCTTCATGAACAGCCATTTGAGCGCTTTCACCGGCACGCCTGGAGCGGCCCAGGGCGAGGTCATGCCGTAGCTCAGCTCGCCGGCATTGGCGTAGCTGGTTTCCAGCCCCGGCCCGGTCTGCCGGTCGAGCACCACCACTTGCGCGCCACCCTTGGCCAGATAATAGGCCGTGGTGACGCCGATCACGCCAGCTCCCATAACGATAACTCTCATGACTGGCCACCTTCCCGGTTTCACACGCGCACATTGAAGCAGATCAAACCCGATCCTAGGGTAAATCACCCACGGTGCAAGCGATGCCGGAAGACGAGGTCCAGGCAGCTTAAAGCTCTTTGAACAGCTGCTCGCAATAGTCGACAAACGGCAGCGTCAGGGCGCCGGGCGCATGGTCCGCTTTGTAGGCAGCGACGATTGGCATGGGCGGCAGGCTTTCCTCAAGTTGGATCGGCACCACCATGCCACCGTCATAGGTTTCATTGGCAACCGGGCGCATCGCCAACAGCGAAACCCCAAGGCCATTGGCAACGCTGCATCTGACAGATTCAATCAAGGCGGAGCGAAACACGATGCGCGGGCTGATGCCGTGATGGGCAAAGATCGACAGAAAATACTCCCTGCTTCGCGGCGCATCAAACATGATGTAATCATCTTCCGCGATCTCGCTCAAAGACACCGATTGTCTATGCGCAAGCCGGTGGCCCTCGGCAACAATGAGATAGGGTTTGGCGGCTGACAGCCCGCGCCAGGCAAACAGATCCGGGTCGAGCCCGAGATCATACATGATGGCCAGATCGATCTCGTTTTGCCCGATCGCAAGCATCAGCTCTTCCTGCAGCATCTCCTTGACCTCGAGAACAACGCCCGGGGCCAGGTCGCGATAGCCGCGCACGATCCGGGCCAGGCAGAATGGCGCGATCGATTGAAAACAACCCAGCCTTATTGTCCCGGTTCGATTGTCGGCGATGCCTTCAATGGCCTGATCAACCCGGTCTGCACAGGCCAGCAATTCCTCGGCATTGCGCAGGAACGCGGTGCCCTGTGCCGTCAGTACCATGCCGCGTGCATGCAGACGCCGGAACAGCACCAGCCCGGTCATGTCCTCAAGCTTGCTGATCGACTGCGCCACCGCAGGCTGCGAAATGCCGATCGCCCGCGCCGCCGACGCAATCCCACCGGTCCGCGCGACCGCTATGAAATACGCGCATTGGCGTATCGTAATCTTGCTCATCGCTTCTTGTAAGCCAAGTTTTTCTTTCTCAAAAGCATGAATAATACAATTTTTTCAATTCTTTCTAACCGTGTAGTGCTTGTCAGGCATCACTCGAACCTGTTGATGAGGACAGATCATGGACCTGAATCAGATTGTTGACTTGACCACCTATCCTATTGGAAATACTGACTTTCGTGCCGCCTGCCGCAAGACATATGAAGACAACGGCATTCTGGTGATGCCGCAATTCGTCACCCAACCGGCGATCGAAGCGATCCAGGCCGAGGGGCGCGAGAACGAGGACAAGGTTTTCGCCAGTACCGCCAAACACACGGTCTATCTCAGCCCGCAAGATCCAACATTTGCCGCCGACCACCCGCGCAACAGGCTCGTCGTGTCGTCAAAAGGCTGTATTACCGACGATCTGATGCCGCAGGGATCTGCGCTCAGAACGCTCTACAACGCGACGGAATTTCGCGCTTTTCTCTGCGAGGTTCTTGGCGAGGAAGCGCTTTACGAATATGCCGACCCCCTGTCATCGATCAATCTCCACTTTGCCAAAACCGGCCAGGAACTCGGCTGGCATTTCGACAACTCCTCCTTCGCCATAACGCTGATGGTTCAGCCCCCCGAACGCGGCGGTGAGTTTGAATATGTCAACGCCGTGCGCGATGCCGATGCCGGCGAAATGAATTTCGACGCCGTCGCCGGCATTCTCGATGGCCGGACAAAGGTCGAGCAACTGAATGCGGAGGCTGGCACGCTGGTGTTTTTCCGCGGCCGCAATTCGATGCACCGCGTCGCACCCAATGAAGGCGAACGAACCCGCATGCTCGCCGTGCTTGCTTACAACACCGAGCCGGGCGTTTCCCTGTCGGAAGCTGCGCGCATGACATTCTACGGCCGAACCGGCTGATCGCAGCCCACCAGACATCGAGTTGACATCGCTAGGCCGTCCGTTCCTGTGAGAACAGCAGATGCCCGGTCTGGCGATAACGGTTGGCGGGTTCATCGCCAAAAAACGCATCCGGGGCACGAAACAGACAACTCTTCTGAAGCGTTAACTGGGATGAGACGGCTGGTTGGAATTTACGGTGGGTATGAGTGACATCGAATGCCTGACTTTCGGTATGCAAGGTCCGGTCGTCCATTATAGACTGGCTGTTGATGTCAGTGCCGCCTTCCAACGGCATCCTCTCTCCGCACAGCCGGCAAGGACCACAAATGCCCGACCAAGACCCGAGACTTTCCAGTCCAGCCGCCCTGCGCAACCGCGACCCAATCGCTGACTTGTTGCGTCACGTCTTGCCGCAAAGCGGAACCGTGCTCGAGATTGCCAGCGGCTCCGGCGAGCATGTCATCCATTTCGCAAGCTTGTTTCCGCAGCTGCTCTGGCAGCCCTCCGACCCGTCGCCTGAAGCCCGTGCGTCGATAGAGCACTGGGCCAAGATCGACGCCATGACCAATGTGCTGTCACCGCTCGACATCGACGCATCGAGCCAGACCTGGCCGGTCGAACGCGCCGACGCGATGATCGCCATCAACATGGTGCACATTAGCCCCTGGGCCGCGACGCAAGGTCTGCTCGCAGGTGCAGGCAAATATCTGCCAACCGGCGGAACCCTAACCCTCTACGGCCCCTACCGGCGCGAAGGCCAGCCGCTTGTTGCAAGCAATGTGGAGTTCGATGCCAGCCTGCGCGCCCGAAATCCCGACTGGGGCATCCGCCTGCTCGAAGATGTCGCACACACGGCCCGGCAATCCGGACTGGCTCGGACATCCGTCACCGAAATGCCCGCCAACAATCTCGGCGTGGTGTTCACCCGGCAATGAGCCGGCAGAGCCGCTCAAGGCCGCCCGGCAGTGGCAGGTTGATCACCACCAGACTGCAAGCTTGCCAGTTCGAGAATGAATTTTTTGCGGATCATTTCCCCGAACGAGGCATAGCCCTTCGCCACCTGGACGAAGGAGCCTGGGCCGCCCACGACACTGGCTTGGAAATATTCGACCAGGCCGCCAATTGGCCGCGTGTGGGTGCCGTCGGGAAACGGGCTCAGCGAATCCTCGATCGCCAGCGCGTTGATCACCACCCCCTGTCTCACCGCCAGATCGCGGACGTCTTCGATCCGTGCGCCGACATTGTTGGTGCCGTCCGACGAGATGTCGATGACCTTGCGCCGCGCCACCACCGGTGCGGTCTCGAACCGTCGGAGGCAATACTGAACCACTTCGCTGGTCGACGTGTTTCTCACACTGCGAGCAATCCACGGCGGCGATGGCGAAAGCCTGATCTTGCCGGCCGCATCCCGGGCCGATGGCAGATCCTCGACGATGTGCCAGTCGACGCCCGCATGTTGCTGCTCCTGGTCAGCCCACTCGATATATAGCACGGCAATCTTGCCATGCAGGCCGGAGCGGATGATCTGAACCACGTCCGGGTCCTCGATCGCCGAGGCGTGACCCTGCTTCTGCAGGTTATATTCACCGGTGGTGACGCTCTCCGACACGTCCGCAGCCAGGCACAGCAAGATGTCCACCGTCTCGCCTCGGGCGGCGGTGGCCGTATGCAAAAGCAGAACAAGTCCGCCTATGACGCCCGGTCTGAGCAAAGATCTCTCCTGTATCGTTGACAGCACCGATCAGTCCAGTGTGACACAATTCCGGGATCTGTAAATTGGCGGAGGGCTGGTCGGATCTAAACGCACCTCAACGATCGCTGAAGCAGCGGCTCGGAATTGGCCATGGCGCGGTGCGCACCGCTTTCTCAGAGCTAGCCGCCGTAGGATAGACCGGGCGCCGCAGCAAACGCAGCACCCGATATCATTTACGCTGCCGCCGTGATCACCATCCGTAATCGGGCAAGCGCGGCAGTACGGTGTGACACGGCAATCCCATATCGCGACGTTCCTCATTGGTGAGTTGCTCCATCCGCTGGGCTTCGCACCACCGGGTCTCCCATGCGATCAACCCCGTCAGCAAACGTGCGGCCAGCTGGGTGAAGCTTGGGACCGGTGAGGTCACTGGAGCGGAGCTCGTTGTGATGAAAATGGCCATGATCTTCTCCTGCGGTTGCTGTGGCGAATGTCGATGGCCCACACTGCATCGCCCCCGCAAAATTCCCGCAAGCCGTTATGTAAAAAACTGCGGCGCCATCGCAATTTCTTCGTAAAAATGATAGGTCGGCTGCGTCAAAACCGCCGTTCCATACCAATCCTCTCTCCGTTTGCGGGTGTATCCGTGCTCACATTGCATCTCAAAGGCTCCTTCCGCTTGACCGGCCCGGGCGCGCCCAAGGCCCTGTCACGGCGCGCTCAGGCAATGCTGGCTTTCCTCGCAGGCCAAACTGATATGCGTGCCGAGCGTGGACGACTGGCTGATCTGCTCTGGTCGGACAGGTCGGGTGATCAGGCGCGGGCGTCTCTGCGCCAGGAGCTCTCGGTGATGCGCCGTGACCTTGCGGGCGCGCTGTTGGCCGACAGGCAATATGTCTGGTTGCACGGCAGCGAGATCACTGTGAATGACGACGGCGACGGAGTTTTTCTCGATGGTTTTGACCTCGCCTCGGAAGGGTTCGAGGATTGGCTGCGGATGATGCGTGCTGCAGCCGATAACGCCCCCGAATTCAGTCCGGCGCAACCACAGATCCAGCGCAATCAGCCGCGGCTGGCCGTCCTTGCCTTTGACGAACTCGGCGTTGCCGATGCCGACATGTTTGCTGACGGAGTGGTTTCCGAAATCACCGGTGCGCTGTCACGGGTACATGATTTTCATGTCATTGCCCGCCAGTCGGCCTTTGCATTGCGCAGTCAGCCGCTTGACATTCAGACCATAGGAGACCGGCTCGGTGCGGACTACCTGGTCGAAGGGTCCGTGCGCCGGTCCGGCGATCGAATCCGCATATCTGTGGAGCTGGTCTCGGCAAGTGACGGACGCGCGCTCTGGGCCGAGCGGTTCGACGATCGGATGGATGACCTGTTTGAGCTTCAGGACCGGATAGCCGCCCAGGTTGCGGGCCAGATCGCGCCCAATCTTCGTGCCGCCGAGATCGCCCGCGCCAGGTTGCGGCCAGCTGCGGACCGGACCGCCTATGAGCTCGTGCTGACCGCACTTCCCCATTTTTGGGCGCATCGCCGGGAAGACAACCTCAAGGCCATTGCTCTACTCGACAAAGCACTTGACCATTCACCCGACTATGCTCCGGCGCTTGCCTACAAGGCGTGGTGCCATGCCCATCAATGCAGCTACCTGTGGGGCAAGGATGCGCTGACCGACCGGTCTGCAGCGCTCGATCTGGTGGGCCGCGCTGCCCCGCTCGCGGGTGACGACCCCGCATCGCTCGTCGCTCTGTCGGCGGCCAGTGCGCTGGCTGGTGATGATTTCGTCCAGGCAGACCAGTTTGCCGACAGGGCGCTGAGACTCGATCCGAACAACGCCTGGGGCTGGTTGCGCAAGGGCTGGAACGCCAATTACCAGGGCTTGCCGGACGAGGCTCTGGTCTATTTCGACCGGGCGGAAGCTCTCAGTCCGCTCGACCCCTTTTATTTCAATGTGTTGTTTGGAAGGGCGGCAACCTTTCGAAGTCTCAAGCGCTATGACGAGGCAATCGAGCTTATTCAGCGGGGGATGCGGGCAGGGCCCGGAGTGGTCTGGGCTTACCGCATGCTGTTCAGCGCGTTGTGGATGGCAGGGCGCAAGCAGGAAGCGCTGGAAGCAGGGCGGAAATGGCGTGAAAGCAATCCGGACCTGACGCCCGAACTGATGCAAGCGCTGCTACCGAAGTGGATCCATGAGACCGAACACCTGGAGCTTATGATGAAGATGTTCGAGGTTTCCGAGCGCTGACGACAGCGCATGCATTCAATTGAACGGCAGGCTTCAATCCGGGTCCTCCCGGCGTCAGGCATCAAACCCGAACAGGGCTTCCCGCCCCACCCGGTTCCGGCTATTCCCTCTCCCCAGGTTTGACCCTGATCCGGGCACTGCAATCATCGCCGTTCGCCTCACTGCGCTGCAAGCTTCGCCGTGCATGTCGCCCGGTCGTTGATCTTCAGCTTGCCGGGCGGCGCCATCCGCCGCGCGGCTGTCAGAATTTCACGCTGAGGCCGGCGCGCAGGCTGCCGCTGAACGAATGAGTGCTGTCAAGGCCAGCTTCGGCAGAAATGGTAAGGGTCATTCCGGAGGTGGCTGCAAAGACTGTGTCAAAACTGGCAAAGCCGCGCGCCACTGTCCTGGCGCTGCCCGTAGCGAAGCTGACCGGGGTGCCGGACATCAGGCTGGTTTCAGCATTGCCGCCGGCATTGAAGATGCCTTCGGCGCCGGCGCGGACCGCGACGCTCCAGACGCCGAGTTCGTTCCGGGAGAGATCGCGCGAGGCCTCAACCTGCCCGCGCAGCTCGAACTGGTGCACTGCACGCTCGTCGATCGACAGGTTGGTTGCAGCGCCGGTCTCGGTGTAGCTCTGCAGGTAGAGCCCGGCATACCGCGCCCGAACACTCGGGGTGAGCGTCATGCCGCCGGCTTCAACCTCTGTTCCGACGGTCAGGGACGGGCTGAGGAAAAATCCGTCATAGCTTCCGCGGACGATGGCCAATCCGCCGGGAACCATATTGTCGAGCACCTGGCGCTCGCTGTCGTTGGACATCACACCGGCGGTGAGCGTCAGATCGACGAAGACCGGTCCCGAGCGGTGTTCCATGTAGCCGCCGGCGAAGAACCCGAGCGTGTTGACGTCGGTCTCGTTGCCCGCCGCGTCGCTTGCGCCGGTAAGCATGCCCGAGAAAAATCCGGCGACCGTGGCGTCGGAGACATCGCCGTCAAGTCCGATGATCAGGCCACCCTGGCTCTGACGAAACGCACCCACGCTGGCGTTGGCGTCCTGATTGCGCATCGACCCGAAAGCGTCGCCCCAGAAGGTATGGCCGGTCGCGTGCGTCGGGTCCATCGCCCCCTGGGTGGCAACGCGGCCGCTGCCGGCCCGGCCCGCGCGAAGCCGGCTTAATCGGCCGTCGAGCGCGCCGGAAATCGAGCGGGTGAGATCGCCGAAGAGCAGGTCCGTGCCCGCGAAACCGGCCGTGTCGAAGACCGCCACGCCGCCGGGACCGGTGACGAAGGGCCGCCCGAAAGTATTGATCGTCGCGGGCACACCACTCGGCGCGCTGGCAGCGGTCGCAAGCGACAGACTGCCGGCAATAGACGATGTGCTGGCTGCGGCCGCAAGGAACGGACCGCCGGCAACGAACGGCGCGGGCAGTCCGCCCAGCGAAAAATTGGCGTAGAGGCCGGGGGCGATGGTCAGAGTGGCCGTTGCCGGGTCACCGAACACCATGCCGCCCTGTATGACCGATCCGGCCAGCAGGTTCAGTGTCGCATTGGCGCCGGAAAGACGAAACGCGTCATCCTGCTCGCTGATCACCGTGCCGGAGTTGCTGACGACCGCATTCGTGCCCTCCGCGACGATACCACCGGATCTGGCCTGCATCGTGCGAATGATGCCGGAATTGTTGATATCGGCGGCTGTTCCGGCGGATTGGATGCCGTACGACCAGTACCCAGTGGTCATGATCGTGCCGGTGTTGGCGATCGCGCTGGCGGCGCCGAAAGACACGATACCGTCGCCAAATATGCCCTGCGTGGCAATGGCTCCGGTGTTGCTGATGCGGGCGTCCTCCGCATCGGACCGGATGCCCAGGCTCTGATTGCCAAATGTTGCGATGGCGCCGGCATTATGGATCGTGGCGCCAGTGCCGTAAGTGACGACGCCGGCACTGCCCGGGCCCTGCGTGGTGATCATGCCGGTAGTGTTGATAATGGTCGAAGCCTCGAAGGATACGATCCCGGCGGCGAAAATGCCGGCCGTGGAGATATCGCCGCGGTTGCTGATCTGGTCATTCGCGCCAGAGGACGAGATGCCTTGGGCAAAGGTGCCGGTGGTGACAATGCGCCCGCCGTTGTCTAGTGTGGCTCCCGCTGCACTGGAGTAAATGCCTGTGTCATACGAGTTTATCACCCCGTCATTGGTGATGGCGTGCGCTCCAAAGGAATGTACTCCGGTACCGAGGTCCGCTGTGATCACGCCGGTGTTTCGGATCGTGCCCCCGCTGCCGCTAAAAAAGATGCCATCGCTGTGAAGGCCATGCGTGCTGATCACGCCGGAATTTTCGATCTCGGCGCCCGCACCCCCGGAACTGATGCCTTTACTGAAACCTCCCTGCATGATGATGTCGCCGTAATTGCGGATGAAGGCGCCCGCGCCGTCGGAACTGATGCCCTCCGCGCCATCACCCGATGCCGTCACCGTGAGAGAATTGATGATCTCGGCGCCTTCGCCGGAGGACCGGATACCGTGGCCAAATTCGCCTTGCGTGGTGATGCTGCCTGAATTGCCGATGAAGGCGCCCGCACCGCTGGATTGGATGCCGTACCCGAATTCGCCATACGTCAGGATGAAACCGGCATTGTCGATCACGGCCTCCACACCGTCGGAGCCGATGCCGTCGGCGCGTTCGCCCATGGTGGCGATGTTGCCAGTGTTGACGATGATTGCCCGGGCGCCTCCGGACTGGATACCGCTGCGGTAACCGTCCGGGGACTGCAAGGAGATATCGCCGCTATTGGTGATGAAAGCGTTCGTGCCATCCGACAGGATGCCGGTGCCGAGGATGCTGTAGATCACGATACCGCCGGAATTGTCGATGGCGGCGAACTCGCCACTGGAAAAAATGCCTTCGCTGTATTCACCGGACATTCCAATGAAACCACTATTGCGAATGTTCGCATCGGCGCCGCTGCTATCCATGCCGCGGCTGAATGCACCATACGTAATGATGTCGCCTGAATTGCCGATGACAGCATCGGCGCCGCTGGAGACGATGCCATGGCCGGCCTCGCCGAACGTCACGATAGTGTCAGCATTGCCGATCCCGGCATCGGCGCCGCTGGAGACGATACCATGGCCGGCCTCGCCAAACGTTTGGATAAGGTAACCATTGACGATTTGGGCGTCCGCGCCGCTGGAAACGATACCGCGGCCGTTCGCGCCAAACGTAAAGATTAGGCCAGCATTGTCGATCCCGGCATCGGCGCCGCTGGAATCGATGCCGTGGCCGTTCGCGCCAAACGTTAAGATTAGGCCAGCATTGTCGATGCCGGCATGAGCGCCGCTGGAGACGATACCATGGCCGGCCTCGCCGAACGTCAGGATGCCGCCAGCATTGTCGATCCCGGCACCAGCGCCGCTGGAGACGATACCATGGCCGACCTCACCGAACGTCAGAATAGTGCCAGCATTGCCAATCCCGGCATCTGCCCCGCTGGAGACAATACCATGGCCGGCCTCGCCAAACGTCAGGATAGTGCCAGCATTGCCAATCCCGGCATCTGCCCCGCTGGAGACAATACCATGGCCGGCCTCACCGAACGTCAGGATAGTGCCAGCATTGCCAATCCCGGCATCTGCCCCGCTGGAGACGATACCATGGCCGGCCTCGCCAAACGTTTGGATAAGGTAACCATTGACGATTTGGGCGTCCGCGCCGCTGGAAACGATACCGTGGCCATTCGCGCCCAACGTTTGGATGGTGCCATAATTGACGATCGCGGCACCGTCGCCCCTGGAGGCGATGCCGCTGGCATGATCGCCGTAGGCAAAGATGCTGCCACTGGCCTGAAGGCTCTGATCGCCGGCGAGCATCTCGACCGCGCTCATGAAATCCAATGTCGACGTGATCGTTCCCCCCGGCTCGATGATCCCGGCGTCGCCCGGATCGCTGAGCGTCTGCGGGCCGGCCGTCTGACCGTTGAGAATGGTGAAATCAGCGGCAATGGCGGGTGCGGACAGCGCCGGGATATGGACCGTCAGAGCGGCCAGTGCCACGCCCGCATGCACAAGCGAAACCCGTGTGAATGCCATATCAAACTCCACCAGCCAGCCAGTAGCGACCGGTTGGAAGGAGCGCTGAACGGGCATGACAGCAAAAATATCAGTATGGGAAAGGGCGAAATTTTGTTGTTTTAGAGTTTTCGCCATCTGAATAAAAATTCAGCTCTCTTTTCAAGAAATTGTCAACATAATTTTAATCAATTCATGTAGTATCGCATCATTTCTATGTCTAAAAGTTGAATTATTATGACTAAATCTTGGTTCGTTGTTTCAAAGGAATTCGTGAGCGATTCGCAATATGTATAAATAATATTTATATTTATATATACAGAAAAAATCATGCAGTTGAATTTCACCGTGATAATACGCGGTAAATATACAAATCACTATTTAGACAAAATTGGCAAGAACGCCATTGCATATTATCAGTATTGCAAGTTTGTTGGCGTAAGTGCTGAAAATACCTGGCGAAAACTTCAAATCATATGCCAACCGGCTATTCCGGCAAGTAACATTTCGGCGGGCACACCGCGATGGAGGTAAAATGACCCATGCTGCGGCGATCAGGAAACCTTGCGCACTACGCGCTGGTGAACACGGATTTTTACCCGCGATCATCCCGCCAACCAGCCGGTGGACCGCGTTCCGGGAATAGATCCCCACGGATACGCCCCTTCCCGCCCCACCCGATTCCGGCTATTCCCTCTCCCCCATGAGCACGCCCAATCCGATCACCGCAACTATCGAAACCCGCCTGACCGCGCTGCAAGGCTCGCAGCACCTGTCGGCATGGTCGCTGATTGTCAGTTTTCTCGGGGACGCCATCGGCCCGCGTGGCGGCGTGGTCTCGGCGTCAACGTTGCAGACGCTGATGCAACGGTTGGGCATAGGCCATGGCGCGGTGCGCACCGCTGTCTCACGGCTAGCCGCAGAAGGCTGGATCGAGCGCTCAAGCGAAGGCCGCAACAGTTTCTACGCGCTCTCCGGCGACGTTGGTGAGACGGTTCTGAGCGCCGAACGCCGGATCTACGCGACATCGTCTTTGCTGCCGGCCGATACGCCAAAATCTCTGATCATCAGTGCCGATCCGCTGTCAGACGCCAGCTTGCGCGATCTCGAAGCCGCCGGCGCGCTTCAACTCGCGCCGCAAGTTGTGCTGTGTTTTGCCCGCGCCACTGATTTTCCCGAAAATCTCCGCCTCCCTGGCGCAACAATTGCCGATGCGCCTGTGCTCACTCCGGGCACTGCCATGATCGAGCAGTTGTCAAAAGCCCGGCAGCTCACCGAGATCGAGCGCCTGCGCGCAGCCTATCTGCCGGTCAGCCAGGCGCTCAAGTCTGTACCAGAGCCCTCCCCCGACGACGCCATTGCGCTCCGATGCCTGATGATCCACGAATGGCGGCGTCTGGCGCTGCGGGTACTCGCCGTACCTGCTGATCTGATCCAGCCGGATGATCCGGAACCTCAAACCCGCGCCCTCATCGCTTCGATCTATTCGCGCCTGCTGCCCAGCTCCGAAGCCTGGCTTGATGCCAATGCCGCCACGCCCTCCGGCCCGCTACCGCCGCCTGATGCACGACTCGCGCAGCGCTTTGGCAACACCTGATCTTCAAATCAGGTTCCTGGGCAACGTGTTACATGATGCGATTGACTTTCTTTAAGCTTGTAACATATATTATCGTTCGTAGCGGAGGATCTCGATATGTACAGCCAGGGCCTGATCGGCGCGGACTCAAGCACCACGGAATCGGAAGAATTTCTCGCCGCATTCCAGGCGCGGGTTGACCGCGAGGAAAAAATCGAACCCAACGACCCGATGCCCGAAGGCTACCGCCGTACCTTGGTGCGCCAGATCGGCCAGCACGCGCATTCGGAAATCGTCGGCATGCTGCCCGAGGGCAACTGGATCACCCGCGCCCCGTCGCTTCGCCGCAAGATCGCGCTTCTGGCCAAGGTGCAGGACGAAGGTGGCCACGGCCTCTATCTCTATTCCGCCGCCGAAACGCTGGGCGTTTCCCGCGAGCAGATGACCGAAGAGCTGCTGTCGGGCAAAGCCAAGTATTCCTCGATCTTCAATTACCCGACGCCGACCTGGGCCGACATCGGCGCCATTGGCTGGCTCGTCGATGGTGCGGCGATCATGAACCAGATCCCGCTCTGCCGCTGCTCCTACGGGCCTTATGCCCGCGCCATGATCCGCGTCTGCAAGGAAGA
Source organism: Hoeflea sp. (assembly GCA_051251555.1). Lineage (GTDB taxonomy): Bacteria > Pseudomonadota > Alphaproteobacteria > Rhizobiales > Rhizobiaceae > Hoeflea. The sequence goes on along the minus strand of JBPOEW010000002.1, from coordinate 293,155 downwards.
AAGCTTCCACCAGCGCCAGGGCTACGAAATCATGATGGTTCTGGCCAAGGGCTCGGACGAGCAGAAGGAAATGGCGCAGGATGCGCTCAATCGCTGGTGGTGGCCATCGTTGATGATGTTCGGGCCCTCCGACACCGACAGCACCAATTCCGACCAGTCGATGAAATGGAAGATCAAGCGCTTCTCCAATGACGAGCTGCGGCAGAAATTCATCACCGCAACGGTGCCGCAGGCCGAATATCTCGGCCTCACCGTCCCCGATCCCGATCTCAAATGGAACGAGAAGACGAAACTCTACGACCATGGCGAGATCGACTGGGCCGAGTTCAAGGCCGTGGTCAAGGGCGATGGCGTGATGAACCGCGACCGCCTGCGCGACCGCAACAAGGCCTGGGACGATGGCGCCTGGGTGCGCGAAGCAGCGCTTGCCCACGCCAAGAAACGCGCAGACATGAAACCGATTGCCCAGGAGGCCGCCGAATGACCCCCGAATCCACGCACCAACTCACGCCGCTCTGGGAAGTCTTCATCCGCCCGCGCAACGGCCTGCATCACCGCCATGTCGGCTCGCTGCATGCCGCCGATTCCACCCTTGCCCTGCAGTCGGCCCGCGATGTCTATACTCGCCGCGGCGAAGGCAACTCGATCTGGGTTGTCCGCTCCTCCGATATCGCCGCGTCCGATCCGTCATTCGCCGAGCCGAATTTCGAGCCCGGCGACGACAAGATCTACCGCCACCCGTCCTTCTACGAGATCCCCGATGAAGTGGGACATATGTGATGAGCGCTGGAGCAGCCGCAGTCCCCGCCATCCTCGAAATCGCCGATGATGGATTGATCCTTGGCCATCGCCTGTCGGAATGGTGCGGCCATGCGCCGATGCTCGAGGAAGAGCTGGCGCTGGCCAATATGGGGCTCGATCTGCTCGGCCAGGCCCGCGCGCTCTATGCCTATGCCGGCGAACTCGAAGGCAAGGGCCGCAGCGAGGATGATCTCGCTTTCCTGCGCCGCGAGCGCGAGTACCGCAACTGCCTGCTGGTCGAGCGCGAAAACCGCGATTTCGCCCACACCATGTTGCGCCAGTTCTATTTCGCGGCCTTCATGCAGCCGCTGTGGCAGGCCATCGCCGCGACATCGAGCGACGAGACCCTGCGCGGCATCGCTGCCAAGGCCAACAAGGAAATGACCTATCATCTGCGCCATGCCGGCGAATGGGTCATCCGCATGGGCGATGGCACCGGCGAAAGTGCGTCCCGCATGGCTGACGCCGTCACCGAACTGCATCGCTACACCGGCGAGCTGTTCATGGTCTCGCCTGCCCGCGCTCAGGCCATCACCGACGGTCTGCTGCCCGACCCGGAAACCATCCGCGCTGAATGGGACGACACCATCGCCACCGTCTTCGCTGCGGCCAAGCTCAGCGCGCCTGAAGTGCGTGTCCCGCAAAAGGGCGGCCGCGACGGTATTCATGGCGAGGACATGGGCCATCTTCTCGCGGAGTTGCAGTTCATGCAGCGCGCCTATCCCGGCCAGACCTGGTAAATGCTGTGAGCCAGACGCCGACCACCACTGAGGATCAGGCCACGACTGTGGCCGATTTCGAGCTCGCCCGCGCGCTTGAGGTGGCGAGCGCCGTGCCTGATCCGGAAGTTCCTTGCGTCACTGTTGCCGATCTCGGCATTCTGCGCTCGGTCACCCGTGATGACACAGGGCGGATCATCATCAGATTGACACCGACCTATTCCGGCTGCCCGGCGGTGATTGCCATTGAGATGGCAGTTGAAACAGCGCTGCTAACCGCTGGAATTGACTCCACAATCGAGCGCGTCATGTCGCCGGCCTGGACCACCGACTGGATCTCCGACGAAGGCCGCGAGAAACTGCGCGCCTATGGCATTGCCCCGCCGGTGGGCTCCTCTGGCGGCCGCCGCGCCTTCTTCTCCGAAGACGTGATCGCCTGCCCGCGCTGCGGCTCGACCCACACCACAAAAGTCTCCGAATTCGGCTCCACCGCCTGCAAGGCGCATTACCGCTGCGACGACTGCGCCGAGCCGTTTGACTATTTCAAGTGCATCTGAGGAACTGACCCATGGCCGCTCCGCGCTTTCATGAACTCGAAATTGCTGCCGTCCGTAACGAAACCCCGGACGCGGTGGCCATCACCTTTGCGATCCCCGAGGATAGCCGCGACGCCTTTGCCTTCCTGCCGGGCCAGTACCTAACGCTGCGCGCCGACATTGGTGGCGAGGACATGCGCCGCTCCTATTCGATCTGCTCGCCGCTCAGCGAAAAAGACCGCCGCACCGTCGGCGTCAAGCATATCGAGAATGGCCGCTTTTCCGGCTTCGCCCAGAAGCTGAAGAAAGGCGACCGCATTCAGGTGATGCCGCCGCAGGGCCGCTTCACCGTTGAGATCGGCGGCGATCATGATTACCTGCTGCTCGCCGCCGGCTCCGGCATCACGCCCTGCCTGTCGATCGCCAAATCGGTGCTCGCCGGCGAGCCCAATTCCAGCGTCACCCTGCTCTACGCCAACCGCAATTCTGCAAGCGTCATGTTCCTTGATGATCTCAATGATCTCAAGGACCGCTACACCACCCGCTTTACGCTCTTGCATGTGATGGACGAGGAAGTGCAGGACGTCGAAATCATGAACGGCCGGCTTGATGCCGCCAAGCTCGAGACACTGGCCAGCCACGGCCTGATCGATCCGGCCAGGGCCGACGCCATCTATATCTGCGGCCCAGAGCCGATGATCCGCTCCGCCTCCACCGCGATGGCCGCCATGGGCGTGAATGAAGACCGGATCAAGTTCGAGCTGTTCACCCCGGCCCCCGGTTCAGCACCCGCCCCTGCGCCGAAACCCAAAGCTGTGAATGGCAAAGGACCGAATGGCGCCAAGCACGGCGCCTCTGTCGACATCATCCTCGATGGCGCCCGCCGCACGATTCGTATGGACGCTGCCACCGACACGGTGCTCACCGCAGCACAGAAAGCCGGCATGGACCTGCCCTATTCCTGCGCCGGCGGCATGTGCTGCACCTGCCGCTGCAGAATAGTCGAAGGCACCGCCACCATGGACGAAAACTTCTCGCTCGAGCCCTGGGAAATCGAAGCCGGCTTCACGCTGAGCTGCCAGGCCCGGCCCGATACGGACCGGCTGGTGCTGGATTTTGATGCGCAGTAAGTGAAGATCGGGGACAGTTTACTTTCGGGCTGATGCCCGGTCATGGCCAGGCTGTCGGCTGATCGCCTGAAAGCAAACTGTCCCCTGCATCCGCGATGTCATCCGGACAGCCGCAAACCCTGCCGCGCGACAATGCCGCCGGGGTGTGAATAGAAGTGAGATCCGGAGGGCCGCGCGCGGGCAGTGCCTCTGGAAAGGGTTGTTGGTGGTGCATGTACGGTATCGCTCAAATGAAACCATTTGAGCGCGACATGCACCGGGTGGCGCTGACAGCGCGCGGCCCGGAATTCGCCGGATGGCGTCCCCATCCGACAGACGTCAGCCTCGCGAAGCACACGGAGGTTGGCTTCTTCACCTGCCCCTCTTCAGGGCCCTCCGTCCGGGTTGCCCCGGCCGCGGTCCGGACAGACCGCGGGAGATGCTTTGGGCGCGTGTTCCGGCACGGACCCTGACGCGAAAAACGCGCCATGTCCGCCACAGGCCCGAGACCGGTGTCCCGCACCCCACCCGCATGTCGCAGGCAGGAACCAGGACCCCGGCCCGGTGGCTGGCTGGCGAACCATTCCCGAAGAAAAGCTCGCCGCCAGCGGAACCGCGTTGGCCATCGCCTCCCCCCGTGAGGTCACGCTGACGTTTGCGCGCCTGATCGAGAGGCATTCCCTCCCACCTGCATCGAAACGTTCGCGATCCATCCGGCAGCGGGAGTGGACCGAGTTTGGCATGGCGGCGCAATGCGGGGACAAAACCGGCGGGATTTTGCGGCAACTGCCTGGAAATGAACGGACGGCGGCGCGGGATTGTCCCCATTTCGGGAGGCCGGCGCCGGTTGGCCGCACCTGGACGTCGGAGGCTTTAAGCCCAGCTATCCAGCGGTAGTGGAGACGGGCAGGTTGTGGTGGGGAGTACAGGTAACTTTCAAACTCGGTCTGCTACTATCCAGAAGACTGGGGATTGGTCACTTTCGGCCAAAGCCGACCTCCGTCACCTTGGAAAATGCTGCGCCGCAGCTACTGCCTTGCTGTCATTCGTCAATCACGCAGCAATATTGAAAGGTCGATAGTGGCCGAGCGGACACGCCATCCATGGCGGAAACGACACAGAAATTTCATACAGTGACTTATGCGATATTATTGGTGTCAGGGCGTTTGGCACTGGCTTGAGTCCTCGGCACTCACATCATGTTAGTGGTTTATCCGCTTCGAGCCGCGGTTGATGGGCTGGCGGTTCCATAAAAATTTAACGTACCTCTGGTACCAACACTCGGGACCCTAAAGACCTCTGGAATCTCCGATGATTAAAGACACGCGTTTTTACCCTGTTGCTGCAAACGAACCAGACAGGTTGGAATGTCTTCGTGGTCTGAAAATTCTCAACACACCGATTGACACTGCCTTCGAGAATGTCGTCGAGCTCGCGCGCTCCATTTTCAACGTGCCGATTGTGCTTGTTTCGCTTGTTGACGAGAATCGTCAGTGGTTCAAGGCTCGGCGGGGTCTGGACCAGTGCCAAACTGCCCGGGAACACGCGTTCTGCAATTATACCATCGTCGGCCGCGATGTGCTTGTTGTTGAGGATGCGACACAAGATGCACGTTTCAAAGACAATTTTTTGGTGACGAATTCTCCTTCGATTCGCTTTTACGCAGGTGTTCCACTTGACATGGGAAACGGCCTTATCGCGGGCAGCCTTTGCATCATTGATCGGGTGCCACGAAAGATAACCGATCAGCAGATTGATCAGTTGCGCTCACTCGGTACCTTGGCATCATCCGTATTGGCCCAGTATCGAGTGGCTGACGAAATGGCCAAGCAGTCTGATGAGCTGACACTGAATAATAAACTCATCGAATCACAATCAGAAAATCTCTTGAAACAGAAACGTATTTTGGACTGCGCCTCAGAGCTTGCAAACATCGGAGCCTGGGAACTCGACTGTCAAACCGGAGAATTGACGTGGAGTGACTGGATGTATCGCCTTCACGAAGTTGATGAAGGTTACAAGCCGTCACTCAAGGCACTCGAAGATTTCTATCCGGCGGATACTTTCGAGCATCTTGCAAAGAAAGTAGCCGAGTCACGAGAAACCAATCGTCCCTATCAGTTCGAGGGCCAGATGATCACAGCCAAAGGCAATAGGCGGTGGGTGCGTGTCGCCGGGCATGTAGAGACAAAAGATGGCGTACCTGTTCGCCGCTATGGGATGAAACAGGACATTACTGATCAGCGACGTGCTGTCGATGAGATAAGATGGCTGGCTGAGCGCGACCCGCTGACAGGGCTTCGAAACAGGTCTCAATTGATAAAGCGATTGAGCGATGTGGATAGTCGCCGCAGCCCGATCGCGTTGCTGCTACTCGACCTGGATGGGTTCAAGGACATCAACGACATATACGGCCATGCTGCAGGCGATCACTGCCTAATGGAAATGGCGAGGCGCTTTGACGCTATCCGTGCGCCTGGCCGCATGATTACACGGGTCGGCGGAGATGAGTTTGCAGTAGTGGTTGAAAACGAGACGGAAAAAAGCGCGATTGAAACCCTTGCCGAAAAAATTCTCGAAATCTCATCCAGTCCACTGATGTACAAAGGAGCATCGCTGCGCTTTAGCGGCTCTATTGGCATAGCTTTCCGTGACAAAGGCGAGCACTTTACTACATCGGACCTTTTGGGAGAGGCAGACTTTGCGCTGTATGCCTCCAAGGCTGCGGGCCGTGATTGCTTCTCATTTTTTCAATCTGATATGAAGCTGATTGCCATGCAGAGGACCCGTAGCATCGCGAATATTTCCCAAGCTCTCAGTGAGAGAGAAATGGAACTTCATTACCAGGCCAAGGTCTCACTGCTCACGGGACAGGTAACGGGATACGAGGCTTTGCTGCGCTGGAATAGCAAAGATGGCATTCGCACGCCCGCATTCTTCGCGCCAGCACTCGATGATCCCCGCCTCTCGCTTGAGATCGGCAGGTTCGTGGTTCAATCAGCCCTGAACCAGGCGAGGACGTGGAAAGATCAAGGGGTCAAGTTCGGTTCAATAGCAGTCAATGTCGGTCCAAACCAATTCAGGGATTCGAGCTTTGCGGATGAGCTGTTGCGTGGCATTGGCGATAGAAACCTCGCGCCTTCTGACATTGAGGTTGAAGTCACTGAAGATGTGTTCCTGACGGGCAGTGCCAACTATGTTGCAGAAGTCTGTGAGAAGCTGAGAGGTGCGGGCGTCAAAATTGCACTTGATGATTTTGGGACCGGATTTGCGTCACTGACACATCTCCTCGACTTCCCACTCTCTATCATCAAGATTGATCGATCATTCATCGCGCGCTTGTCCACTCGTGCCGGAGCAACAGGGGTAGTAAAGGCGATCATAGAGATTGGAAACAGCTTGGGTGTGGATGTTGTCGCTGAAGGTGTTGAGACCGAGGCACAAGCAGATTTCCTTCGTTGTATCGGATGCGGCCTTGCGCAGGGTTATCTATTTCATCGGCCGCTGCCAGCCAGAGCGATAGGAAGTAGTCCGCGCCGACTTGCAGTTTGAGCTGATGTGTAAAAAAGTTACACGAAGGACATAAGATGAAAGGTCCCTTTCCCAGTGAGCCAGAAACGGGACTGGGGCGGAATCGTTGCCTTTTGTAGGCCCGCTGTTGGAACAGCCACCCAACGGGCTCGCACCCGCAGCGAAAGTCCGCTTCCCGCAGAAATTGCCAAATCACTGTTGGTTACTTTCGGCCCATTGCAGACCTCCGCCACCTCGTTAAATTCTGCACCGCAGTTGCTGCTTTGCAGCCATTGCTCAAGCAAGCACGATTTTTGACGGATCACTCTCAGCACAGCGGACAAGCAGTCTATGCTGGAAACGATACAGAATTCCGCAAACGTCTTTTGCAACGATTACACGCTGAACAACGTATCAATTATCGGGCAAGCTGGCACGTCACCCTTGCCGCACTCAGCAGCCATTGATCGAAGCGATTTTTCCAGTCGCCGTAGGTCGGACAGTTTCTTTTTGACGGTCGCCAGATGGTCAACAGTCATGGCGTGAACTTCTCCACACGTGAAGTCTGCGCGGTCAACCATTTGCAGCAGCGCCCTAATTTCCTCGATGCTGAAACCCAATTCACGACACCGCTTGATGAAGAACAAACGCTTGAGCTGGTCGTGATTGTACTGCCGATTGCCCCCATCCGTACGGTCTGGCTTCGGCATGATGCCGATACGCTCATAATAGCGGATCGTTTCAATGTTCACCGTCGTCTCACGCGACAACGCACCAATCGCATAGCCTCGCGCTTTTGTGATCTCGGGCATGAATTTTTTGCCTTGCATCTGTAGCTACTACAGATCGCATAGTACGCTCATGATCGAAATCTTGCGAGCAAATTCATGAGTGAAATTACAACGACGGCATCGATTGAACCCGCGTCTGACAATGATTCAAGCAAAACCAAACTGGTAGCGGCAGGCGGAATTCTGGGCGCGATTGCGGCCTCCACCTGCTGCATCATTCCTCTGGCGCTGTTCAGCCTTGGAATAAGCGGAGCCTGGATCGGTCAATTGACGGCGCTGTCCGCCTATCAACCTATCTTCATTGCCATCACCCTTGGATTTCTTGGATACGGATACTGGCTGGTCTACCGCAAGCCAAAGCTAGCATGTGCAGAGGGAGAGGCATGCGCGAGGCCGCTTCCCAATGTCATTGTCAAATCCGGCCTCTGGTTCGCAACCGCTTTGATCTTGCTGGCCTTCGCATGGCCGTATCTCGTGCCCCTCATTCTCGAATAAGGAAAAGGAACCGTCATGAAAAAACTAATCCCGGCTATTGTGTTCGCGATGCTCGCGACAGCTTCATCAGTGGCCATTGCCGCAGAGCAAACAATCAAACTCTCCGTGCCAGACATGACCTGTGTCAGTTGCCCCTACATGGTCAAGCAAGCCATATCTGCCGTTGACGGCATCAAGGCCGTGGAAGCGACAATGGAAGACCGCTCGGCAACAGTGACCTATGACGATACCGTCACGAGCATCGAGGCTATTCAGCAGGCGACGGCCAATATCGGATACCCTTCTTCGCTCTATGAAGCGAAAAGCGGATCATGACCGACAAGGGCATTCTCACAACAGGGATTATCGGCACCGTCATTGCTGCTTTGTGCTGTTTCACGCCAGTTCTGGTTATCCTGTTTGGCGTCGTGGGTCTTTCTGCCATTGTTGGATATCTCGATTACGTACTTCTTCCAGCTCTCGCGTTTTTTGTGCTGCTGACGATTTACGCCCTCTGGCGAAGACTCGCCCGCAGGCAATATCGGCCTGGATGAAGTGCAGAACGAAACCCCGGCAGAAAGGCACGAAATATGTCTGGTAGTTATGATCTTATCGTGATCGGTGGCGGCACCGGTGGAAATGGTGTCGCCCGGATGGCCGCGAATGCCGGCTGGAAAGTGGCCAGTATTGACTGCGAACCCCATGGCGGCACCTGCGCCCTGCGCGGCTGTGATCCCAAGAAGATGCTGATCGCTGTCACCGAAGGGGTCGAGTGGGCGGCGAACATGAAGGGCAAGGGACTTGAGGCAGTTACCTCTGTCGATTGGCCCGGCATGATGGCTTTCAAGCGGACATTCACCGATGCAATGCCTTCGCGCATCGAATCGGGTCTGGAAAAGGCGGGCGTTGACGTCTTGCATGGTGAGGTACGATTCACCGGCACGGACAGCATCGAACTGAACGGCGAGACCCTGCGCGCCAAGCATTTTCACATCGCCACCGGCGCACGGCCAATGACGCTGGACATCCCCGGCGAGGAGCATCTGGCCACCAGCACCGAATTTCTGGAACTGCCCGAGCGGCCCAACCGCATAGTCTTCGTTGGCGGGGGTTTCATCGCCATGGAATTCGCGCATGTCGCCAAACGTGCCGGTGCCAGCGAAGTCACTGTATTGGAGATGATGGACCGGCCACTGGGTCCCTTCGATCCCGATCTGGTGGCGATGCTGGTCCAGGCGACCGAAGAACTTGGCGTCGACTTGCGCACACAGGCAAAGGTGCTGAGCGTCGAAAAACGGGGCAGCGAATATGTGGTCACGGTCCAACGCCCCTCTGGCACCGACACCGTGACTTGCGACTTGGTGGTGCACGGCACGGGCCGGGTACCCAACATCGATGGTCTGAACCTGGAGGCTGCCGGTGTTGAATACGGCCGGCGCGGCATCAAGATCACCGCCGCGATGCGCACCACCAATCCAGCCATTTTCGCCGCTGGCGATTGCGCCGACAGCGGGTTGAACCTTACTCCTGTTTCCGCCCTCGAAGGGCGTGTCGCCGGGAAGAACCTGCTGGCCGGAAAAGACGCGCGCGAAGTCAACTATCCGCCGATCCCGTCAGTGGTTTTCACTCTGCCGATGGTCGCCACAGTCGGGCTTTCGGAAGCGGCAGCCAGGGAACAGGGCCTGAAGTTTGAAACCCATTTCGAAAAAACCGACGATTGGTATTCATCCCTGCGCGTCGGCGCGAAGTGGACAGGCTTCAAGGTGCTGGTCGAACAGGACAGCGGCAAGATTCTCGGCGCACACCTGATCGGGCCGGGGGCTGAGGAACAGATCAACCTCTTCGCCATGGCGATGGGGTCCGGTCAGACCGCCAATCAGATCAAGGCGATGATCTTCGCCTATCCCAGCTACGCCTCAGACATTGGGTCGATGGTTTGAATTAGATCCGGCTCGGCTGCGAAGGTGGCACCGATCTCAAGTGAAGAAATGGAAACTGCAAATGCACCAGAAGACAGTGAAGGCAGATGATTGCTGCTCCGTGAAAGACCCCGGCGGCGGCAACTATGACCTGGCTGTTATCGGCGCAGGATCGGCTGGCTTCTCCGCCGCCATCACGGCTGCGGATGAAGGCGCTCAGGTGGTCTTGATTGGTCACGGGACGATCGGCGGAACCTGTGTCAATGTCGGCTGTGTGCCCTCCAAAGCCCTGATACGGGCGGCAGAAACCCTGCATGTGGCGCATGCCGCTGAACGTTTCGACGGAATTGAGGCATCGGCTCGGGTCACCGATTGGGGGGCAACTGTCAGACAGAAACAGGATTTGGTCGACGGCCTGCGCAAAGCCAAATACAGCGATGTCCTGAAAAACTATAGCTCCGTGGCCTATCTCGAAGGCGAGGCAGTGTTTTCAGAAGACGGAAAACTCACGGTCAATGGGAATGCCGTTGACGCAAGGAAGATCATCATCGCAACAGGAACAAGGCCCTCGATGCCATCTATCGAAGGCATCGAAGATGTTCCATTCCTGACCAGCACAACCGCTCTGGAGCTGGAGACGCTGCCAGCATCGTTGCTGGTGATTGGCGCGGGCTATATCGGGGCAGAGATTGCACAAGTGTTTGCCCGTGCAGGGGTGGCAGTCACGATAATCAGCCGGCGCGGGCTATTGCCAGAAGCAGAACCGGAAATTGGAGAAGCTCTTACTGGCTACTTTGAAGACGAGGGTATCACTCTTGTCAGCGGCATCACCTATGATCGCATTGAAGCTAGAGGCAATTCCATCGTTCTCACAGTTCAAGATGAAATCGGACTCAGAGAAATCACATCTGAAAAGGTTCTTGTCGCGACTGGGCGAACCCCGAACACTGAACGCCTGAACCTGGCGTCGGCGGGCATCGAGCTTACGGCCAACAACGGCGTGAAAGTGGATGCTCAAATGCGCTCGACGCGGGATGGCGTCTATGCTGCGGGAGATGTGACCGGGCAGGACCAGTTCGTCTACATGGCTGCTTATGGCGCAAAGATCGCTGCCAAAAACGCCATGAACGGCAATTCCCTGTCCTACGACAACTCGGCGATGCCGGCTGTTGTCTTTACCGATCCGCAGGTCGCCAGTGTCGGGCTGACCGAAGCGCAGGCAAGGGAACGTGGATTTGACGTGCGAACTTCTGTCCTGACACTGGACAATGTCCCCAGAGCATTGGCAGCGCGTGACACGCGCGGTCTGATAAAGCTTATCGCTGACGCAAAGACCAAGAAACTCATCGGGGCCCATATTCTGGCACCCGAAGGGTCTGACAGTATTCAGACCGCTGTTCTCGCCATCAAAATGGGCATGACCTATGAAGAATTGGGGGCGACGATCTTTCCTTATCTGACTACCGTTGAGGGATTGAAACTAGCCGCCCAGACTTTCGATATGGATGTGAAAATGTTGTCCTGCTGCGCGGGGTAGCCATCGCAATAACCATCCGTCGAACGGATGTCGGCTTTCGCAAATTGACATTACCTCAGCGCAGTTGCGGCGAATTCACACTTCCCGCCCATGTTGACAAACACTCTCTGGTGCTATCGGCCAAAGCTGACCTTGGTGTCATCCATAACGAATGGCAGGTCTGCTGCCCAAATCAATAGCGCCCTTGAGATGTGCAACAGGGTTTTGAGAAAGCAAGGCGATTGTATTTCAATGGCCTAAAAACAGTTGCAAAGAGGATGGTTCGTCGCTTGAAACAGAATTATCGATTCAGCCTCAAAATGGCGAGTCTTTGCTTCAATTCCGACAATGCAAGGACTTAAATCTGATCAGTTTGGTTCAACAATGTCGCCAATGCCGTTATGATCTGCGAATGCACGAACGGTTTTGGCACCATAACGCTGTGTGGCACGCCCTGCGCTTCCCACTCATGGGAGCTATCGCCACTCATATAAACTATCGGCATAGCAGGAATAGCTCCCCTGATATGATGAACAATATCCCATCCGCTCGGCCCGTTTCCTAGGTTAATATCCGACACTACACCGTCAATCCGCGATGGATCAGCATCAAAGGCTTCGATCGCCCGTGATCCATTGTTCGCGGTGACGACATCAAAGCCCTGATCGATTAGCGCGGCCTCGATATCCATGAGGATAAGCGGCTCATCGTCTATCACCAGAATTACCATTGATTTCATGATGCTCGCCTTGCCTGAATTAGGTTGTCAATGATTTCCGAACTATTTTGTTCCGGCCCGTGAAATGGTAGTCAGATCGACACGATATGAGTTGTGCAGCGAGCACTCCACGACCCATTCTTTACAACCAATTCAAAGCAAATTGGCCGAATTTAGGTTTCTGCCAGTAACGAATTCAAGAGTTTGGATGTCGCAAAATATCTACATGAAATTTGGATATGGACACGACATCCAAGCACATGCCTATGGCTGGCTTCCAGTGAAGGAAACTTTGAAATAGTACCTGCCATCCGGCCGGCGACCGACAGTTAGGTCACCGCCTAGCTGTGTAGCAAGCGAACGCACCACCCGCATTCCCAAACTCCTGCTCGCAACGGCAGGATCAAAATCTTCGGGCAAATCACCTTCGTCGCAAACGATCAACGTATGCTTCTCGTTTGCGGCTTCATAGAGAACTTCAATCCGTCCCGCTCCGTGCTTTGCAGCATTGGTCACCAACTCGTTAACAATCAACCCGATCGGCTGAACCCAGCGGTTTGGAATATCGCCCTCAGCGCCATCAATGTGGATCGAACGGTCTAGAATTACCCCGAGGTCCGCGCCAAGCCGCTTGAGGAAGCCAATGCACGACGTCGTTTCTGAATGTTCGGCAGAAAAATGACGGTGCACCCGCGCAACGGCTGCCACCCGGTTGGCAGCGAGTTGCAAGTGTGTCGTGGCGGTGCCCATGTCGGGCGCACGCGCCTGCATGTTCAGCAAACCCGATACGAATTGCAGGCTATTCATTACCCGGTGGTCGATTTCCTTGGCCAGCAACTCTGCGCGTGAGACTGCGGTTCGCGCCGACAATTGCAGTTCCAACTGGTCCATGACGACGGAAGCGAGGTCCTTCAGATCTTCGATCTGCTCTTCGTCGATGGGTCGGGGCTTCTTGTCAATAATGCAAAGAGTGCCGAGGTTGTGACCATCGCTTGTCGTGAGCGGGACCCCTGCATAAAAGCGCAGACCGAAATCGCCCGCCACCAGCGGGTTGGCAAGCGAACGCGGATCGACGCTGGCGTCGGTCAGAATATGTGGGTCATCGGACATGATGGCCGACGCGCATAGACCAGGATCGCGACCGATCTCCGTGACTGGTAAGCCATGGTGCGATTTGAACCATATTCGTTCTACGTCAACTATGCTGATGATCGAGATTGGAACCCGGAAGCGTCGCGCTGCGAGCGCTGTGATCCGGTCGAACGCGCCGTCAGGTGGGGTGTCAAGAATGTCGTAACGTCGCACCGCTGCCATGCGTCGCCGCTCTGTGTCTGAAATTGCTTCGTCGGTCATCTGCATCATATCAATTGGAACCAAAATTCGAACCAACGCAAGCCTAGTAAGCTGGATTCTGATTCAGAAGCGACTGCGGCCACTGATTTGCCTCAGTGCAGCAATATAGACGCTCAATCGCCGGACTCAAGACAAAAGCCGAACAGGTGTCCCTCTCCCATTCCTGTCTGATTTTGCAGCCGGATCAGCCACTCAGATCGAGGCGGGTCAAAGTGTCGTGTCACGACATTTCTACTCTACGCACAAGCGTGCATTCCAACTTACTGTCACAGAATTGACGTCAGCCGATACATGGACTACCCGCAGCATCAGGGAAATGTCTGAACGGTCTCACAGCCCAGTTGGTGGGCGATGCAGCAAACGTCTGCTTTTAGGAATTGACGTCAAACACATCGCGCTTGCGGCGAATTCACACTTCCCGCCCATATCGTCCAAACACCACGATCAGAGAAACAGAAGCAAAGCCCCTGACACCAACCCCTCAGCCGATTGCCTCGACGATCTTGCGCAGTTCGGCGGTTTTTGCACCGAGCAGAAGCACGTTCTTCAGCGCGGTCTTGGGGTCGGCGGTTCGGAACAGGACGCCGTTTTCCCGGACCTCGCGGTTGATCACCTGCCGGGGTTTCTCGCCAGTTTCTTCCTTCTTCATCGCCACCGCAAAATACATCCGCGAATAGTTGGGGTCTATGTCATTGAAGAAGTGTTCGTCAGCGGTGATTTCGGCCGTGAAATTGGCGATGTAAAACCCCCAATTGACATCCTTGTACTCGGCAAAGTCAGCCTTTGACGCCGTCACATGGACATAGCCAAGATGCGGCGCCGCAGCCAGCGTCTTGTGAAAGATCATCTTGGGAAACTTGATGTCTGTGTGGAATTTGTTGAGCCGCTGATGCGTCTTTTTGCCAGCGGTTTCAAGCCGGATGCCGGTTCGTTCCGCAACCTCCTCATAGGTCAGGAAGCGCCGTTCTTCCTCGACCCAGTCCTCGTCCTTGCGGGCAATCCGCCCGGTCCTCAGAAAGTTGGTGTGGACCGCCTTTTCAGGAACAGGGGCCTGTCCTGCCGCCTTGGCCGCGTAGTATGTGAACTTCGTCATGTCGAGAACGCGCTCTGTGTTGCTTGGCTAATGTATGATGACAAATGGTTAAGGGAATCCTGCAGGCTGCTCACAAACGCGGCAATGCGGCGTGCGCTGGTCTGCAAGACTCACCTTAGCACATAATGAAGCCTTGCAGCGCGTGCGATCAGGATTTGCAAGCGGTCCGGGCAGCCAGTGTCCATCCGGTCAAGACCAGGCCGTGGCAGGCAATAGGCAGGCGGTTTGCCAAACCTGATGCGCGCCCTCACCGCCCCTCAAGCGCCAGATACACTGCATGCGCGATCATCACATCGAGATGCGCGCCGCCGCCATTCTTGAACACGGTGATCTCGTCGGTCGAGCCGCGTCCGGCCCTGGCCTGCACCAGATCATGCATGTCGCCCTGGATATCGGCTTTGCTGATCAACCCTGACGCCATCGGGATCATCAACTCGCCTATATGGCCCACTGTGGTGGCGTAGCTGTCGACAAACAACCGGCCCCGCGTCAGTGCCGCATCGTCGGCCTCGCGCATCAACGGCGTGTAGGCGCCGACCAGATCGACATGGGTTCCCGGCCTCAGAGCGTCGCCCCGGATCAGCGGCTCGGTCGACATCGTCGCGGAGCAGATCAGATCCGAACGCGACACCGCCATATCAAGATCGTTGACCACTTCGCTCGCAATGCCGTCCGCCTCGAGCGAGCGCACCAGCGCCCCGGCCCGCCCCCGGTTGCGGTTCCAGACCAGCACCCGGTCGAGGCTTGGCCGCACCGTGCGGTGCGCGTCAATCAGCGGCCGCGCCATCGAGCCGGCGCCAACCATCAGCATGGTGCGCACATCAAGCCGCGAAAGGCACGACGAGCCGAGAGCGGAATCCCCTGCTGTCTTCCAGGCTGTCAGGTCAACGCCTTCCAGAACGGCGACCACATGGCCCTGCGCCTCGTCAAACAGCAGCACCTGGCCCTGCACCGAAGGCCGCGGCGGCACGTGCGAGGGGTTGTCGGGATAGATCGTCACCGCCTTGACCCCGGAGGCCAGCCCGGCGATCCAGGCGGACCGCACCAGCATCTTGCGTCCTGAATTTTCGACCAGGGAATCCTTCAGCTCGGCCGGCGCCAGCAAATGGCCGGCGCGCAGCGCCTCCACGGCAAACGGCCACGAACAGACCGAACGGATATCATCTCCGGTAACAATGCGCATGATCAGTCCCTTGTATGAAGCAATGCAAAATCTCCGCTCGTTGTAAAGCGTGTCGCGGTTTCAATGAAACATGATTCACCAAAATAGGCGTCTGAAATCTGACATTTTTTTGACCAGCAGGCGGCGAATTGTCCTCCAGAATCAATCCGAAACGCTTCAAACAGCCAGAAACAGAACTGGCCGGCGAGAAGGTCACCGGCCAGCAGGTTCAGGTACATTCATTAGATGCTATTTTTTGGTCTGGCCCATCATCATCTTGCGGGCTTCCTCAAGCGTGTCCTGCATGTTCTGCTGCAGCACCTTGAAGGCCTCGGTCGATGATTTCTGCGCCAACCCGGCAAGCTCGCTGGTGTTCTTGATCGCCGTCTCGAACGAGCGCTTGGCAAACTCGGTCTGCGCCGTCATCATTGTCTGCGGATCAGTACCGCCCTTCATGTTCTCGGCCATCGCCGTAATTTCATCAAGCGCTTCCTGCACCATCTCGCGCTGACGCGAGACGATTTCCGTGGTGCCGGAACCTGCCGTTTTGGCAGCTGTATCGAGCGCCTGCAGATTCTTCTTGTGGCGTTCCACCAGCGCCTTGAGATCAGGCGAAGGAAGCTTCAAGTCCTTGCCAAAGTTCATAAACATGGACACCAGATCGTCGGTGGCTTTCTTGTCGGTCATGGAAACTCTCCCGGTTGTGGCGGCACATACCGCCTGATCTCTGTTTGGCCCACTATACAGACCTTGGCATGATGTCCCACATGCTAATTGTCCGCCGCGGGTTCAAATCGATCCGCAAAGGCTGGCCTGGCACAAGGACATGATCCGGGAACCATGCCGCGCAAATGAATCCATTTGGAGGCAAAAAGCACCGGCCTCACGCCGGGCCCCACGAGACGACACACCCGAAATTCGTCGTGCTCCCTCTTGAAGTTTATGCTGCAGTGCAACATATGTGTTGTGTCGCACAATTTAAGCGACACCGAGTCCGCGCCCCGTGTCGCATTGAACGGGGCATGACATTGCTCACAATCGAGGATGACTGACATGACCAAGACCAACAAGACATCAAACGCCAAGACCACCGCAGCCCACACCGATGACGCCAAGACCATCATCATGGACGCCGTCGAAAACCTGCAGGAAAAGATTGCCGTGCCGGAAGCTGCCCGCGAGTTCGTTGCCCAGCAGGCAGCCACCGTGCAGGCCCGCACCGAAGCCGTCCAGGAAGGCGCTGCCAAGCTGAACGCCGAGGCGGAAAAAGCCGCAGTCTCGTTTGTCGGCAACTACGCCAATTTCACCAAGAGCCTGATCGACATGACCGCCGCCAATGTCCGTCACGCCTTTGAGACAGTGGAGAAGGTCGCTGGCGCCAAGTCGCTGCCTGACGCCATGAAGATCCAGGCCGAGTTCGTCCGCGACAGTTCGAAAGCCAATCTCGACCGCCTCAAGGATGTCTCCGAGACAGCCAAGGCATCGATGGAACAGGTCACAGCGACCGCGCGCGAAGCCGCTGCCAAGGCCATGGCTCACGGCACCAAGGCCGCCTGAACCACATCACCAACGGCAAACAAGAATGGCCCGGGATGCGATGATCGCGTCCCGGGCCTTTTGCCGACCATCCATATACTGGATCGAATTTATCGTGATATTAAAAACACTTAAGGGCAGAACCGGAATCAATCTGCCACCAACTTGAATCACTTTCTTATATGAGCACCCGCGCGATTGACGGTGCTTCGTCGACAACAAACGGCGGCGCGGGAAAGTTCCGGTTCTCCAGCTTGCGGGCGGCAAGCCGCAGCCCGTCGGCGACATTGATGCGACCGATCGACTGCTCCCCGGCAAACTGCATCTTGGCGCCAAACCTGCGTGCCAGCGCCTTCATCGCTTGATTCTGCGCACCGGTTTCGACGATAATCGTGGACACATCATTCTCCGACGCAGCCCGCAGCAACACCTTGAGCAGGATCGTCCCAAGCCCCTTGTGGCGCCAATCAGACGCAACCGAAAATGCCGATTCGCCCTGACCGGACTCTATCCCCCCGCCGGTGTGCAGTTCTGCCACGGCAACCAGATGGTCATCGGCAAACGCACCGATGACGATGGCCTCGTTCAGCGATCTGGCGATGTATTTGTCGAGCCAGTAATCCGACACCAGACCGTTGAAACGGTCGCGGAAATCTTCAAAATGAAGGTCGTGGATATGGGTGCGAAATGCCTCCGCATCCGCTGGCCCCAGATATCTCAGTTTGATATCGTCGCCGAGGGCAAATTGCGGGTCACGCGGTTTGAACAGAAACTTCAAGAGCATTGTCGACCTCCAAAGGTCATTCCTCCCGAATTGTCCTAGTCACGATCTAATGCTGCAACGCACCAAAAACAAGACACAAATATGTGACTGAAGTAATAGCCCGTGAGGGACACGCGTGTCCTCCGTCCGTCCCCAATTGCATGTTCCGAGCTTGACCAGATGGCCAGCGCTGCCTGTACTGGCAGTCACCAATCAGGGCGCTCGAGTGCATTCCAACTGTTCGCTCGACAATATTCATTGTAGTAAAAGCTTACCATCCTCCGTCCCGGAATCCGATTTTGCAGCAAGAACCATTCTTCGCCTTCAATTCCTACCACGTCGCACTGGCAGTCATCGGCGTGGTCGTCATCCTTGCCCGCTGGTTGCCGCGCCTGATTTCCAAACGCGAACCAGCGGCAGCCCCGCTGATGATCCTGTTCGGCGCCGGGGCCGCTTTGCTTATTCCGGGACTGCCAACGCTGCCCGATCCACGCCAGACGCCGCTGCCGTGGGAACTTGTAAGCGAACTGACGGTGATCGTGGCCCTGTTCGGCGCGGGAATGCGCATCGACAGATTGCGCCCCTGGAACCGCTGGAACCCCACCTCCCGCATGCTCGGGATCGCCATGCCCCTGACCATTCTCGCCGTCGCCTTGCTGGGCATCGGCTTTGCCGGGTTGACGGTGGCCGGCGCCATACTGCTCGGCGCGGTGCTTGCGCCGACGGATCCGGTCCTGGCAGCAGATGTTCAGGTCGGACCGCCTCATGAAGGGGCGGAACACCCGGTACGCTTCACCCTGACCACCGAAGCAGGTTTGAATGACGGACTGGCATTTCCCTTTGTCTATCTCGGGCTGATCGTAGCCGCCGAAGGCCTCAACCCCGGTGCTTGGGCGCTGGACTGGTTCCTGCGCGACGTCGTCTACCGCATAGCACTGGGAATAGGCATGGGATGGCTCGGCGGCCGGGCCTTGGGGTTTGTTCTTTTTTCGGTGCCCAGAGGCGCTGTTCTCGCCAACACCAGCTCCGGGGTCATCGCGCTGGCGGGCGTGCTGCTCTGTTACGGCTCGACAGAACTGATTGAAGGCTATGGCTTCATTGCCGTGGCGATTTTGGGGCTGACATTGCGGCGTATCGAGGAAGATCATTCCTTCCATCGCCAGTTGCATGACTTTTCGGAATCCATCGAGCACGCACTGACCGCGTTGCTTCTGATCGCGCTGGGCAGCGTCCTGCCGATCCTGTTCGTGGATCTGAGCTGGACCCACTTTGCCATGGCGGTTTTGCTGATACTGGTTATCCGCCCACTGTCAGGATGGATCGCTCTGTCGAAGACAGATCTCGACAGCCGAAGCAGGGCCGTGATTTCCGTTTACGGGGTCAGAGGCATCGGCTCGATCTATTACCTTTGCTATGCAGGTAGCCATCTGGAGTTCACCAACGAATCTCAGCTCTGGTCTCTCATTGCGCTCGTCATTTTAATGTCAACAATTCTGCACGGCTTCACCGTCGGCTGGGCCATGGATGGGCTGAAAGAAGATTGAGTGCCACGGCATGCCCGATGTCCGGTCCTGCTGCAAGCTCCCTGTTTTCACGATGTCCCGCGCTGCCTCCCGGCATGTCGGTTCCCTGCTCCGAGCACGCTTGATCACCCCGGCTGGTTGAAACCGCGGCCTCAGCAGCTCAGACGGATTGCCCGTGACAGGCTTTCCGCCAGATCCTTCGCATAGGTCGAAAACGCCATGATTTCGAAACTGTCGGCTGCGGTGCGGGTAAGTTGCACCGGCACATGGCCAAACAGCGTCGGCGCGCTTGCCCCAGTCTTGAACGTCGCCGGATTCGTATCAGCCCCGGACAGGGTGGCAATGATCTCGCCCGCATCCGGCCCCGACAGCGAAAACCGTACCCGGGCATCCGACAGATCGCACAGGCTCACCCCGCCCGGGACGCCAAACCGGGCGATCAGCTCCGCATAGCTCTCGCCAGTCTCCCCGACCGCCAGCGCCTGACCCGGCTGAACCGGACGGAGCACGCCATCGCCTGCCTTGGCCGCGCGTCGCACCGCAGCAGGTTTGGCAACCGGTCCGGCGACGAGACAGATTGGCGCATCGGGCAACTGGATGAGCCACACCTTGTCTGAAGCACGGACAATAAGGCCCTCAAGCAGATCCAGCGATCCTGCGTCCGCCGTAAGCACCGGCTGAACAACACGACCCGGTTGGGCGGCCGCGTCAGCGCCAGCATCCAGAAACACCGGCGCACAGACCGTCACCTCGGTTTCAATTCCGCGCAACGCATCCCACACCACAAGTGTCTCGTCGAGACGCTTCCGCCCCCGCTTCAGCATCGCCAGCGCGATCGTCGATTTCAGGTGCGGCGACCAGCAGGCCGAGGTCACATGCCCCTGATCATTGGCCATCGCCGGATCAGTGCCCGGCTTGAGCAGATGCCCGCCGGCCAGAATTCTGTGGCCCGGATTGACTGGCCGCAAGCCCACCAGTTGCTCGCGGTCCTCGCGCTGCAAGCCTTCGCGCGAAAGCATCACCCGGCCGATGAAATCGTCCTTCCTGTGGCTCACCATCTTGCCTAAGCCCAGATCACCCGACGTGGTGCGGCCATCGATCTCGGCATGCGTGATGAAACCTTTCTCGATCCGGAGCACATTCAACGCTTCCAGCCCGTAAGGCGTGATCCCGAATGGTTGCCCCGCCTCGACAATGGCATCGGCCACCGCCTCGCCGTGCCGCGCCGGCACTGCCAGCTCGAACGCCAGCTCGCCCGAAAACGAAATCCGGAACAGTCGCGCCTCAAGCCCCGAATGCAGCCTGACTTCGCGCACAGCCAGAAACGGCATCGCCTCCTCGCTGAGATCCGCATCGACGATTCGCTTGAGCACGTCGCGCGATTGCGGCCCGGCAACCGTGATCTGCGCCCACTGATCCGTCACCGAGGCCAGCCGGACATCCAGTTCCGGCCACAAGACTTGCGCGCAGAATTCCAGATGCGCCATCGCCTCGCCGGCCGCCGCCGTCGTGGTGGTAATCAGGTAATGGCTCTCGCCCATCCGGCTCACCGTGCCGTCATCCATCAGCAAGCCGTCTTCGCGCAGCATCAGCCCGTAGCGCGCCTTGCCGATTGCCAGCGTCGACATCTTGCCGGTGTAGATCAGATCAAGAAACTTCGCCGCATCCTTGCCCGACAGATCGATCTTGCCCAGCGTCGAAGCATCGGAAATCCCGACGCCCGCGCGCACCGCAAGCGTCTCGCGGTCGCAGGCTTCTTTCCAGCCCACCTCGCCCTCTTGCGGGAAATGCGACGCCCGCATCCAGGCGCCCGCTTCTATGAATACAGCTCCTTGCTTCTCGGCCCAGCCATGCAGCGGCGAGCGGCGCACCGGCCGGTAATGGCTGCCCCGGTTTTCACCCGCCAGCGCCCCAATGCTCACCGGCGTGTAGAACGGCCGGAACGTCGTGGTGCCGACCTGATCCGGCGTCAGTCCCCGGTTTTCGGCCAGAATGCCGATGGCGTTGACATTGGACAGCTTGCCTTGGTCGGTCGCCATGCCGGTGGTGGTGTAGCGTTTGGCCAGTTCCACATGACCATAGCCTTCCCGCACCGCCAGCCCGAGATCTGACACGGTGACATCGTTCTGGAAGTCGACAAAAGCTTTGCCCTTGGCTTCAGTCACATGCCACAGCGTCGTGAACCCGGTCGATTCGCCACAGGCCTCGCGTGACGCCGGCAACTCAACCGCCTTAGGCTTGAACCCAAGCTCGCTCGCAGCACGAGCCCCTGCTTCGGCGCCGCTCTTGAGACACCCGGCCAGATCGAGAACACCCGCGGCACTGCCCACCGCGCTCAATCCATCGCGCTCCTTCGGCGGCAGGAACATGCCCAGATCGCCATCCCACACCGGCCTGTCGCCGCGATGACAGGCGAGACCCACCACCGGGTTCCAGCCGCCCGACATCGCCAGCGCGCTGACCTTGATCCTCTGCCTATTGCCCGATCCCCGGTCGACCAGTTCGACGCCCGACACGGCCTTGCCGCCCAGCGCATCAGCGACGACGTGACCCGCAAGCACCCGCGCACCTTCGGATGCCGCCAGCTCGGCAGCCGGAACCTCGTTGCGCGCATCGATCACCGTCACCTCAAGCCCGCGCGCCAAAAGATCCCGCGCCGTTTCGTGTCCGGAGCCGCCGGTGGCAAACACCGCGACGTGATCGCCCGGCCGCACCGCCTGGCCATTGACCAGCCCGCGCAACGCCGACGCCGTCATCACACCGGGCCTATCATTGCCGCCAAACACCAGTGGCCGCTCTTCCGCCCCCGCCGCCAGCACGGCGCGTTTTGCCACGATGCGCCAGACCCGCTGCGCCGGCCCGGCGGCTGTGCCATCGCGCCGCTCGACCGCGCCATACACACCGCTGTCATAGACGCCGAACACCGTGGTGTTTTTCAACAAGCGCACATTCGGGTTGCCTGCCAGCTCCGCGATCACACCCGCTGCAAAACCCGGCCCGTCCGCATCACCAATTTCGACCCGATCCTTGAGCAACCGCCCGCCAAAGCTCGCATTCTCGTCGCACAGCACCACCCGCGCCCCGGCGCGCGCCGCTGCCAGCGCCGCCATCAACCCGGAAGGTCCGGAGCCGATCACCAGCAGATCGCAATGCGCCCAGCGTTTCTGGTAGTCTTGCGCGTCGGCGACGTGGCTTGCCCGACCCAGGCCCGCCGCCCGGCGGATCAGCGGCTCATAGAGTTTTTCCCACAGGGCCCCCGGCCACATGAATGTCTTGTAGTAAAACCCCGCGCCCAGAAACGGCGACAGCGTCTGGTTCACCGCGCCGACATCAAATCCCAGTGACGGCCAGCGGTTCTGGCTTTCCGCCACCAGCCCGTCGCGCAACGCAACCATCGAAGCCCGCAGATTGGGTTCGCGCGTCGCGCCATCGCCCAGTGTCACCAGCGCATTGGGTTCCGATGCCCCGCCGCTCAACAGCCCGCGCGGCCGGTGATATTTGAACGACCGCCCCATCAGGCTGACGCCATTGGCGAGCAGCGCCGAGGCCAGCGTGTCGCCGGCAAAGCCGTCAAACTGCCTGCCATCAAAGCTAAACCCGATGCGCTGCGACCGGTCGATCAGCCCGCCATCCTCAAACCGGGAGAAGCTCATGGTTTCGCCCTCCCCTTGGTGGCATTCGCCACTTTACCTGCTGCCTTTGCCTTGCCCGCCTTAACAGGTTTCGCCACCCTCGCCCGGGTAAATTCCGCCGCGTCGGTCACCCCATGCACATCGTGGCTAAACGTATCGCGCTCCACCACCAGCCAGCGGCGGCAACCGCCCGAATGCTGCCAGTGCTCGGACATCACGCCGCGCACATTTTCGCGGCTGTGCACATAGTCGTCCCAGGCGGCAAATTTTGCATCCACGCCGGGTCGCATTGGCTTGGCGTCGCCGCGAATGGTGAACTCTTCCTTGGGCCGTACCCCGCAATGGGGACAGGTGATCAGACTGGCCATCGTTTCCGCCCCCTAGTGCAGGTTTGCCTGGGCACCATGCCCGGTTTCGTCAATCTGGTAGCCGCGCGAAAACCGGTCGAGCCGGAAGGCGCGTGCCAGCTCATGGGTCTCGCCGGTTGCCAGAAGATGCGCGAAACACCAGCCCGAGGCCGGCGTCGCCTTGAAGCCGCCATAGCACCAGCCGCAATTGAGATAGAGGTCTTCCACCGGCGTGCGATCGATGATCGGCGAACCATCCATCGACATGTCCACGACCCCGCCCCAGGCGCGCAGCACTTTTACGCGGCTCACCGCCGGCACCATGGCGCAGGCCGCCTCCATCACGCTTTCCACCGTCGCCAGATTGCCCCGCTGGGCGTAGGAATTGTACAGATCCAGACTGCCGCCAAACACCAGCCCGCCCTTGTCCGACTGTGACATGTAAAACAGCGCCGCGCCAAAGGTCACCACCTGGTCGATAAAGGGTTTGAGCCCTTCCGAGACAAACGCCTGTAGCACCTGGCTTTCTACCGGCAGCCGCATCCCCGCCATCTCGGCCACCCGGCCCGAATTGCCCGCCGCAGCCAGCCCCAGCCGGTTGCAGCCGATAAAGCCGCGCGAGGTCTCGACGCCCACAGCCCTTCCGCCCTCGCGGCGAATGCCGGTGACTTCGCAATTCTGGATCAGATCCACCCCGCGGCTGTCCGCCGCCCGTGCATAGCCCCAGGCCACGCCGTCATGCCGCGCCGTGCCGCCGCGCCGCTGCATCAGACCGCCATGCACCGGAAATCGCGCATTGTCATAGTCGAGGAAAGGCACCAGCTCGCGCACTTGTTCGCGCCCCAAAAGCTCCGCATCCTCGCCCGCCAGCCGCATCGCGTTGCCGCGCCGCGCATAGGCATCGCGCTGGCCGTCGGAGTGATAGAGATTGATCACCCCGCGCTGCGACATCATCGCGTTGAAATTCAGCTCCTGCTCGAGGCCCTCCCACAGCTTGAGCGAATGCGCAAAAAACGGCTCATTGCCCTCAAGCAGATAATTGGCCCGCACAATCGTGGTGTTACGCCCGACATTGCCCGAGCCGAGATAGCCCTTCTCAACCACCGCCACATTGGTAATGCCGTGGTTTTTCGCCAGATAATAAGCCGCCGCCAGCCCATGCCCGCCACCACCGACAATGATCACATCGTAATGGCTCTTAGGCTCCGGCTCCCGCCACGCCGGCCGCCAGTTCCTGTTGCCCGACAGCGCCTGCTTGAAGATCGATAATGCGGAATATTTCATGGCTGTGCCCCGGCCCGGAATGTCTCCGCATAGGAGAGCGCGAGGGGGCGTGGTGTCAAGCACACAGGTTGTTGGAGGCGGGGATTTTTGGTGCGCCCAGTCAGGCAGCCTTGAAACAATTTGTTCGATGCCAGTCGAGATAATAGGGATGCGGCCGCAACCGCGGATTATCCGGCACAATCGCCTTTAAATCAGGCCTCAACAAATGCGACACATCATGGTTGAGCTGGCGGGATTTCAAAATGGTGAAATCATCCTCCATCGACAGCAGGCCGCGATCAAACATCCAATGCACCGTGCCCGACAACGCAATGCCATTTTGTATCGAATCGGGTCCGTTCTGTTCAACCGGCATGATATGCGCCGCTTCGACTTCGGGGCGGCCTTTCCCATTGATCAACCGCAAGCCTGTAAAGGCACAGCGCCGATCATAGGCAATGCGAACATGCTGGCGAAATTTGGCGTCGCGAAAACGTCGGTTGACCAGTTGCTCAACAAGGGGGCGCTCCAGCGGCGCTTGGGGTTGCTCATCAAATTCATTGCCAACTCCGGCCTCGTCATAGCGTTCCGGCCACGGACTCCGTTCACTTAGTCCGGCATTCAGAATAGCTTCACGTTCCTCATCGCTGATAACCCGAACGGCCTGAACCGCACGGCCTGGGCTAACTCGGCCGTCAGAAAGAATGAAATTGCGCTCAAGGCCACCATTTTCTCTGTTGCTAACCAGCCGATCAAATTCGATGTAGCCTTCAAGATCAGCGTAGAAATGACCGGGTAGCTGAAAATCCTGGCGCACTTCAGTGACAATGGCTGTAGCCCAATAAAATTGGCCCGTTTGACCGCTCAGAGGTCCGTAATAGATAATCCGCCGGCCAACGACCTGCTCCACCCTCGAAAGATACATTTTCGGAAAGTGGTAATGGAAGGCTGGCAGATCCTTATAGCCGCTGTCCGCCTTGTGATAGAAAATTGCAGCGACCATGAAACCGATCCAAAAACCCAGTTGTTGGTGTGCCACACCTTTGACAAAGGATTGGAAAATAACAAGCTTTCATATCGCCCACCTCTAACGAGCAAGACGGTCAGCACTAACTGGCCCGATCCCGTTTCGGAACCGGGCCCAGGCAATGTCAGGGCTTTATATAGGTGTAGCCCATCTGCTGAAGGTGCGAGAGTTCGGCCACACCACTGGGGACAATGTCTTCCTTGAACACATCGAACAGGTCGTTCTCATAGCTGATCTTGCGCCCTTGAAGCGTATTGTTGCAGACATGAACCGCCACGTTCTGACCCTTCAGGCTCAGGACCTGGCCTTGCAGGGCCTCGTTGGTTTTGGCATTGGCCAGCAATCCCAGGCCGTTTCCATGCAGCACCAGTTTGATTTCCATGTTTTCGGCGCCCACCGCATTGATGTGGTTCTGAATGTTTCTCAGCGCCCCGCGATAAGCCTTGTCCTCCTCACCGCCATTGTAATTGATGTGATAGACGACTTTTTGCTTGCCGTATCTCTCGTTGGCATTTGCATTGCCGAAAATGGCCAGCACCAATCCAAGGGTGAGTGTAACGGCTGTGAAAAGCTTGGTGAAATGTCGCATGTGTTCCTCCCAAAAGTGACATTGATGCGCACCGCTGGTTGCCAGTGGGGCGCTGCAAATTGTCGCATGCGGGAGTGATAAATCTAACTCGCAGAACTCTTGGGAATGGCGTCTGTTAACCTAGGGAAACCCCTTGGTCATAGCCCAAGCGGGTGGCGATCTGCACCAGATGCGCCATCGTCCCGGCTTCGGTCTTGTGCAGCAGATTCGTCCGGTGAAACTCGACGGTTTTCGGGCTGATGCCGAGCGACTTCGCAATCGCGCGCGTCTGCTTCCCACTGCAAATCAGCTCCAGAATTTCCCGCTCCCGCACGGTGAGGCTTTTCATCTTGTCGACATAGGTCTGGAATTCGGCCGCTGCACCCGACCCATTTTCGCCGCTTGCCTTCGCCCGCGCCGCACCACCGCGCCTGGAATAGATCACCGCCCCCGCAAGCGTCAGCACCGCCAGCACGGCAAATGCCAACAGGGACATCAAGGAAAATGACAACGGGACCGCATTGGTTGCAGCCGGTTCCAGACGTTTTTGATAAGCGCCAACCAGCTTGCGCGAGCCTTCGTATGACAATGGCGCCGACCAGAGATCGCGCAAATTGTAGTGTCCCGAAACCTCGGCGTTCTGGCTGTCCAGCAACGCGCGCAACACCTGTTCGCGCAATGATTTTCCAGCCCATGGCAGGGCCGCGAATGGCCACTCGGCATGCAACGGACCGCTTACATCATAGGGAAAACCGGCATATTTCTGCGTATTGAGCACCCGGAAATCATCAAAATTGATTTTTCCTTCAGCCGCCAGAATTTCCAGCAGACCGCTGCGGATGATCCCCGCATCGACCTCGTTGCGGCTGACCGCAGCGATCACCTCATCCTGCGGAAACCCGAGAAACCGCAAGGAGGCAAGATCACGGAAGGCGTCGACGCCCTGCTTGTGCAACTCGTTCCAGGCCATTTGAAATCCGCCGAAGGCGTCGGGGCTGACCGCCGCCACCTTCTTGCCCTTCAAATCATTGAGCGAAGCCACCGGGCTGTCCCTGGCGACAAAGATCGCAGTGCCGAAACGTGACAAATGCGATTGCGACAACTGCGCCCAGCGCTCCCGCGTGGCAATGGCGCTCAGATCATGCTGGGCTGCAAGAGCAACATAATGGCCCGGATTTGTGATCAGAAAATCAATCCGGCGGGCGGCAATCTCGGCATGCACGGAGGTGAGCGTCACCGTCACCAGCTCAAACGCCCAACCCTCGACACTGTCGGTCAGATAGTCCGCTAGCGGCCGCCATTCGGCCAGCGCGGCTTTGTTGCCGCGATAGGCCAGCACGCCGATATGGGCAGTCTGCGGGCTTTGCACCGCGCCATTGCCGCCACCGCTCTGTGCGCGGCTTTCAGTGATGGTCAAAATTGCGCAAAGCACAACAAAAGCAAGAACCGGCAATCTGGGAAAATGCAAGACACTTCTCCTCCGAAGCGACATCCTACATATGCAGACCTATGAATACCATCGCCGGGCGAACAATGACAATGCCGCCCCGGTACGGGAACAACTGTGTGTCCCGGCGATCTCTTTTGCTGCTGCGGATGCGCCAACTGTCCGCCGCTCTGTCGTCAACCGGACGAGACGCTAACGTCGCGTCAGCTTAGGGGAGAGTATCTCGCAGTCAGGCAGCCTTGAAACAATTGGTTCGATGCCAGTCGAGATAACGGGGGTGCGGCCGCAATCGCGAATCGGCCGGTGTGCCGGGCCGGCATCGTCAATCGTCGATGAGAGCGCCGAGCCGAAGCACAAGTTTCCGGTCGAATTGATGATCCCGCTCGAACATCCAGCTCATGGCATCGGCCACGCCCTGGTCCGGCTTGCCGGCGCGGGCCGTTGTCAACTTGTCAAAGGCATTACACACCGTCGCAATGCGGACCAGCAGACCGATTTCCGATCCGGACTTTCCCGACGGATAGCCGCTGCCGTCAAGCGCCTCATGATGATGCAGGCATATATCCAGAACCTCGTGGGGTATAATTGCGTGCCGTATCAGCAGTTGGTGGCCGCGTTGCGGATGGCTTCGGAGCAGATTGCGTTCCACAGCCGTCAGGGGTGTCTGTTTTTGCAGGATGTTTTTCGAAAGCGTCAGCTTGCCGACATCATGCAGCAAGCCGGACAGAACCAACAGTGCGACGGTGTCCGTGTTCAGATCCAGTGCGGTGCCCAGTTTGCCCATCAGGATGCCGACTGCCAGCGAATGCTGGAACATGGCTTCATCCTTTTGTCGGAGCCTGGTAATATCAAAGAAGAACGCGGAGGTTTCATCATCCGCCTGGGCAATGTCCTCCACCACCTTGGTTAGTTTCTCCATGTCGAGAGTGCCACCGACGACAATGTTGATCAGTTCCGACTTGAGAGCCTCGATCGAGCGCGTCAGCGTGGCTGCTGCTTCATCGCGTTTTTCGGCACGGGAAACTGGCGGCTTGCCGCTTTGCTGGCTCACTTCCGCGCCGAAGGCGGTGTTGATCACCACAAACTCGGCCGGGCTTTCCAGGATAGCGTCATAATCTTTTTTCGAGTCGAGCAGGAAACGGCGCTTGCCGAACGCTGCCGCAGAGCATTCGACGGCTTCGACGAACATGCCTCTTTTTATGTCAGCCTTGGGAATGCGTATGAGCATCAAACAACCTGAAATTAAAGCGTGTTCCTAAAAATGGGAACCGGTTTTCGGAATGAAACACGCGCCAAAACAGAAACTTGAAGCACAATACATGAATACGATCCAATGCAATATGCTTTAAGTACTATATACGCCGTTGCGAATATGAGCCGCAGCCGTTGCAAAAGCCTGAACATTTTTGCAATTTTTCTTAAAAGCAGCCCAAATCTCCGGCAGTGTGCCCGCTCTGCCCTCGTTCACGAAAAAGGCGGACCGATTGGCCCGCCTGGAAAATCATCGCGATAGCGTTGAATCGATCAGAAAAACGCCTGAATGCCGGTCTGCGCCCGGCCGAGGATCAGTGCATGCACATCATGCGTGCCCTCATAGGTGTTGACGGTTTCAAGGTTCTGCGCGTGACGCATGACGTGGTATTCGGCCTGAATGCCGTTGCCGCCGTGCATGTCGCGCGACTGGCGGGCGATATCCAGCGCCTTGCCGCAATTGTTGCGCTTCATGATCGAGATCATTTCCGGCGCGAAGCGGCCATCGTCCATCAACCGGCCGACGCGAAGCGATCCCTGCAGCCCCAGCGCGATTTCGGTCTGCATGTCGGCAAGCTTCTTCTGGAACAGCTGCGTGCCGGCCAGCGGCTTGCCGAACTGGTGCCGGTCGAGACCGTACTGACGCGCCCGGTGCCAGCAATCTTCCGCAGCCCCCATCACGCCCCAGGAAATGCCGTAGCGCGCACGGTTGAGACAACCGAACGGACCTTTCAAACCCGAGACATTCGGCAGCAGCGAGTCTTCGGAAACTTCGACATTCTCCATGACGATTTCACCGGTGATCGAGGCCCGCAGCGAAAGCTTGCCGCCAATCTTCGGCGCCGACAGGCCTTTCATACCCTTTTCCAGAACAAAGCCGCGGATCTCGTTGTCATGCGCTTCCGACTTGGCCCAGACCACGAACACATCGGCGATCGGCGAATTCGAGATCCACATTTTCGCGCCGTTGAGCACATAGCCGCCATCGCTCTTCTTCGCCCTGGTCTTCATGCCGCCCGGGTCGGAACCGGCATCCGGCTCGGTCAGGCCAAAACAACCAACCCACTCGCCGCTGGCGAGCTTCGGCAGATATTTCTGTCGCTGCTCTTCGCTTCCGTAAGCCTGGATCGGGTACATCACAAGCGACGACTGCACGCTCATCATCGAGCGGTAGCCCGAATCGACCCGCTCGACCTCGCGCGCAACCAGCCCGTAGGACACATAACCAGCTTCCGCGCCGCCATATTGTTCAGGCACAGTGACGCCGAGCAGACCCGCCTGCCCCATTTCCGAGAAAATTTCGCGGTCAGTCGTCTCGTTCAGGTAAGCCTCGGTCACCCGCGGCGCCAGCTTGTCCGCCGCAAACGCCGCCGCCGCATCCGCAATCATCCGCTCTTCTTCGGTCAACTGATCAGCGATCAGGAACGGATCGTCCCACTGGAACGAGGATTTCGATGATTTGGCCGACATAGCGGGAGACACGGACATTGCAAAACTCCAATTTGATCCAGAAAGGCAACAAACCACCCTGTTGAGGGCACATTACAGCCTCTTGTTCTTCATAACATGGAATTTCGTAGATACTATAGGCTTAAAATATTTTTAAAAGCCTGCCAACGAGCCTCCGCACAAAATGTCTTGCCCCAGCTTCCGACAAGAAAATCAGCCAAAGTCTTCCGGCTCGAGCACTTCCCAATAGGCGATCAGTTCCGGCCCCTGCTCGCCTTTGACCGGCACCGCAATCCGCGCGAGTGAGACAGTGCTCCCGCCATTGCTCCAGGACGTTGTCTCGTAATAGTCCGGCATGCCGCTCGCCAACGTCAGCTGAAATGTCCCGATTACCCGTTTGATGCTGGGCAAGGGGACCGACTGAATCACTGGATGGTCCTTGACCGGCGTCTTGAAAGGCCAGCGCGCCTCGATCGCAACGTCGAGCCACAACAGCGATTTGCCGGATGCGTCCATGCCGATGCGCGCCAGCAGCGGATAGTTGACGCTCAAAACCGCGAGATCAAAATCGGAAGACGCCGGCAAATCACCCTGGAATTTTTCAAGCCAAAGCGAGTAGAACGCATCAATGCGAGGATGAACCCCTGAAGGCAGCAGGAAATCCGACGGTGCAATATGTGTGGTCATCAAAAATATGCCGTGTTTGATACATTTATTGGGACCAGCATAGCTTTCAACTCGACTCCGGTGTGTCTTAGGCGTTTACTTCAAGCGCCAAACTCTTGACTTCGGACGCCAAGTTCATGATTAAGACTCTCGCTGACAAGTTTGAAGTTACGGCCGGACTGGCTTCCGGCATTAGCCGTTATTCAGCCAGCATTGGTCTGGATGTCGACCCGATTGCTCGCGCCTGCGGGCTCGATCCCGAACGCTTCAATGTCATCAACGAGCGCATCAGCCTTGATCGGCTGTGCCGGTACATGGAAGCGCTTGCACTGATAGCCGGCGATGATGCTTTTGGCCTCAAATCAGTCTCAGGCTTTGAAAAGGGCGCATCCGGTCCGTTCGGATACGGGCTGATGAACGCAGCAACCGTGCGTGAGTTTTTAAAGTTCTTTGGCCGCCACATGAGCAAGGTCAGCGAGACCCGGGTCTGCACTCTGGAAATCGGTGCGCGGGCTGCCCATTTCGAGTGGACGTACTCCCCGCTGATCCTGCATCGAGATCAATATGTGGATATGGGTGCCGTCCAGACGTTCAATTTATTGCGGGTCTTGCTTGGCGACGACATCAACAGTGTGAAGCTCGAACTCGAACGCAAGAAACCGATAAATACAAGTTTACACAAACGGTTACTGACTGAGAACGTCACCTTCAATGCGCCCGTCAATGCCATGATCATCCCGGCCGAATTTCTAGGACAGAACAATCCCGATGCAGATCCGCGGCTGTTTGCCATGATGTCCGCGCAGCTCGATGCCATGGAACTCCGCGGAGCCGACTTGAGTGATCCGGTGGCTGCCATCCGGTTTCAGGTTGCGGAAAATCTTGCTGGCAACACGCCGACCCTGGCGAGCGAAGCCGAGCGGCTTGGCATGAGCCCACGCACGCTGCAGCGCCGGCTGACCGACGCCGGCACCAGCATGCAGGCGCTTATTGATGAGTGCCGCAAGGAAATGGCATCGAGACTGCTTTCGGAAACAACACTCACCCTGTCCAGCATTACTTACAGGCTAGGGTTTTCAGCACCCGCAGCTTTCACCCGGGCCGCCATCCGATGGTTCGGCATGACGCCCAGCCAGTACAGGAAAGACAGCCAGCATGCTCCCCAGGCGCTAGAACGGTCAGAACAATAAATCATCTTAGTTTACAGATTACGCAATTTGACTCGCGTAAGTTTTTTGGCGCGAGGCGTGAATGCGCTGTATGCCAAAACAAGGCATAAGCTCCCCATCATCTGAAACATTATCTGGTGGTTATCGCGGCGAATTTTTGTTCCGCCGCGATTGCTTTGATTTTGGCAGTTGCTGCCTCGCCCAGAAGAACAAGGGATACGAACATGAATCTCGGAAACGATCTTGGGTTTTTGCCGTTAACGAGAACCGAGTTGCACTGCCTGCGAGCATGCGCCGAGGGTCAGCCAGACGCGCAAATTGGTGAGCATCTGGAATTGACGGCGGGCGAAGTCGGTTCCGTGATTAATGTCGTAATGCTGAAATTGCGCGTGCCAAACCGTCTGGCCGGATTGGCCAAGGCTGGCAGGCTGGGTCTGTTGGACAATATCGACGCGTAATCCGTACGAAAAACTGCAGCTCATCCACCTCGGGGCGGGCCTGGATTTGAGCCGCGGTTTTTCCTAGACGTCAGCCGGCGCCATGCGGGGATCCGGCTGACGTCACACTCCCAGTGACATTGCACCATCTCGTCTGAATGTGCGGTCTACAGCGCCGCGTATCCAGTTGGATGCGCAAAAGACGCTGTCTCATTCTGAAATGATGCGTGTACGTTATCGTCCAGATGAACACGAGATGCATTAAAGCCAGCTGTCGTAGTCCGAAACCAGCAAGTGCCTCGGTTTTTCATCCTCGATTATCGTCGAAAACCGGCCGATCGGCTCGCGGAACACATTGTCGGTCAGATCATCATTGACGGTCGAGACTTCGCCGATCAGCACGTCGCTTCCCTCTCCCCAGAACGCATGCCAGATGCCCGGCATCAGCGTAACGCTCTCGCCCGGATCAAGTTTGAGCAGACCGCCTGCGGGAAATTTCCGCTCCACACCATCGGTCAGCACACAGACATCTGTCGATGGATCGACCGACCCATCTTCCGCGGACTCAAACAGTTCCAGCACCAGCTTTCCTCCGCCGCGGTTGATGATGTCCTCGGCCTTGATGTTGTGCCGATGCATCGGCGACAACTGGTCCTTGCGCGAAATCATGATCTTCTCGGCGTAGAGCATCCCCCTGCCAGCAACCAGATCGCTTGCCGACCCATTACGGACGGTAAACAGGAACAGGCCCAGTTCATCGAACCTGCCTTGCCCATAATCGGTGATGTCCCACCCCAGTCTGTTATTGCGGATGGCAGCCGCGTCGGCGCAAGTGCGCTTCCGCAATTCTTCGGGAGTCCAGTAGGCAAAGGGCGGCATCACATACCCGAACGAACGAATGAAGCGGTCGCTTTCGTCCAGTATCTCGTTGATCTGACTGCGTTCCATGACGTCCCTCCGCACCAACTTCCGGCCTCTGCGGCAAAAGATGATTTTCCTCTTGAATGGAACCAACCTTAAAACCTGGCGACCCACGTGGCAATTGCACCGTCGGAATTTTCGGGCTATGCGAGACCGCAGAACAGTTGCAAACGTAACCACCTAATGCATGTCGCGTTCAAAAGTATTCATTTGGACGATAACGTACATGCATCATTTCATGGCGATACGGCGTCCTTTGCGCATCCGATCAGATGCCCGGCGCTGTAGGGAGCAGCAGAGACTGATGAATTTGCCTGAGAAGCCAGCCGCAGACAGTTCGAACGACCAATCCCTGGCATTGGAAGGCTTCCTTCCCTACCGTCTAGCTCGGGCGGCTGAGATCATCAGCCGGCAGTTTGCCACACTCTACCGCGAACGGCACGGACTGACCCGGCCAGAATGGCGGACACTGGCGACAATAGGTCAGTTCAACCGGATAACAGCCACCGAAATCGGTCTACATTCATCCATGCACAAAACCAAGGTCAGCCGCGCCATCCGCGCGCTCGAGCAACGCAAATGGATCACGCGCCATGCTGACCAGATCGATCGCAGGGTCGAGCACATCGAATTGACCCGCGAAGGCCGCACTCACTACCGGGATCTTGTCACCCTTGCCCGCACCTATGAGGCCAGGCTGCTTCAAACCCTCGGGCAAACCGGTGCCGGTCAGCTTGAGGCAGGCATTTCCGCTATCGAGAACCGGTTTACCGGTTCCTGATCAGGGGAACTCGACGCATCGCGTCTGACTGGATACGCTAGGCAAGCAACATTCCTCTGACACGACCAGCAACCGTAACCATTGAAAGGCCCCGCTACAGCGGTCTTTGAAAGGATAGTGTATTAACCACCCCAGGGGCCGTGGTGTTCGCCTTCGGCATCCAGTCGTTCGAAACCGTGCGCGCCAAAGAAATCGCGCTGCGCCTGGATAAGGTTGGCGGTCCCGCGTTCACGCCGGTAGGTATCGAAATACCCCAGCGCGCTGGCCAGTGCCGGAACCGGCAAGCCGTTCAATGCCGCTTCGGCTACGACCCGCCGCAGGGATTGATCAGTGTCTTCAATCATCCTGGAAAACGCCGGGGTTAGCGCCAGGTTTGGCACGTCGGGATCCTGGGTGAATGCGGTGGCGATTTCATCCAGAAACCGGGATCTGATAATGCAGCCCGCGCGCCAGATGCGGGCGATCGTTGCCATCGGCAGGTTCCAACCAAACTCCTGTGATGCCGCAGCCATCACGGCAAACCCTTGAGCATAGGCCGCCACCTTGCCGGCAAGCAGTGCCTTTTCGAGGTCATCAACAACCTGCTGACCCTCGCGACGCCCCTGCTGGTCGGGCACTCCGAAGCGCGCCTGCGCCTTGGCCCGTTGTGTCCGCATTGCCGAAAGACTGCGGGCCGCGACTGCAGCTTCGATCGCTGTTGCCGGCACACCCATCATCTGGCTTTCAATCACCGACCAGCGGCCTGTCCCTTTCTGGCCTGCGGCATCGACAATGATATCGACGACAGGACGCCCCGTGGCCGCATCCTGAACCCTGAGAACTTCCGCGGTAATGTCGATCAGATAGGAATCCAGTGGCCCGGTCGACCAGGCCGAGAATACGGCCGCAATCGATGCGGCATCCATTGACAGATGGTCGCGCATGACACCGTAAACCTCGGCGATCATCTGCATGTCGGCATATTCGATGCCGTTGTGAATGGTTTTGACAAAGTGCCCGGCACCGTTTTCACCAAGCCATGCGGCACATGGTTCGCCCTGGTACTTGGCCGAAATTGCAGTCAGAACCGGTTCAACCCGACGCCAGGCTTCTTCCGCGCCACCGACCATGATCGATGGCCCGCGGCGAGCACCTTCTTCGCCGCCTGAAACGCCCATGCCAATGAATGTGAGGCCAGACCCTTCGAGATCGGTGAAACGTCGCATGGTGTCGCGAAAGTTGGCATTGCCCGCATCGATGATGATGTCATTGGCGTCGAGCAGAGGTTTGAGCGCCGCGATCTGCTGATCCACCGGCTCACCGGCCTTGACCATGATGATCACCGGGCGCGGCGGACGGATGGCGGCAACGAAGTCTTCGAGCGTGGCGCAGGCAGTTATGCGGTCGGACAGGTTTCCCGCAGCAGCAGCAAACTCGGACGTTCTGGACGCTGTCCTGTTGTAAACGGCAACGTGATAGCCGTTGTCGGCAATATTGAGTGCCAGATTGGCGCCCATGACTCCCAATCCGATAACACCTATTTCCGCTTCAGCCATACAAACCTCTCCTTTTGAGCCAACGCCCTGTTCCGTGTCTGAGTGCATCTGGAGCCCCGACGACGCACGAACTCGAGTGCCACGGCATGGCGTTCACGCCCGGCCAGACAACACAACTGTATTACAACAAGATAAAACTGTGACCCAAGCCGCATCAGGCGGCAAGCACTTCAGCCTGCAATCTTGTCAAATTGTCACAGTTTTGATGTTGCGAGCATCGCCTTGAACCGGCTCTGGAACATCTCGCCCGATCAATCCGGTTTGGGCTTGTCGTCCCCATCGTCCAGCACCCGCCAGGCAGCACCTTCGAGATCATCATACTGACCGCTTTTCATCGACCACAAGAACGCAGCCAACCCCAGGGCACCGAGAAACAGCGCAATCGGGATCAGGTAGATCAGGATACTCATGCCGACACCTCAAGACCCGTGCCGGAAGCGGATAGGGCGGAAACCTGACTGGGGGCCTGCCGGGCGAAGCTTTCAACCTTGGTCTTGCGGCGCAGTCTCAGCGAATTCAACACTACCAGGATTGACGAGGACGACATCGCCAGCGCTGCAATCAGCGGAGTGGCGTGCCCCAGAACAGCCGCCGGCACCGCCACGCAATTGTAGATTATGGCGAGCGCGAAATTTTGCCGGATCAGGCTGCCCGCTTTTCGTGACACTGCGATCGCCAGAGGCACCGCCTCAAGCGAATCATGCAGGAACACGAAGTCCGCTGCCATGCGGCCGACATCCGCAGCACTGGCCGGCGCCATGGATACATGTGCAGCCGAAAGAGCCGGCGCGTCATTGAGGCCGTCACCGACCATCAGGGGTTTGCCACCTGCTGCCGCCAGCGCCTGCACCCGGTCAACCTTGCCGCGTGGACGCACACCGGCAACATATTGCGTGACGCCAAGCTCCGCTGCCAGCGCTTTCACCGGCGCTTCGCGATCGCCGGACAGGATTTCAGCGTCCACGCCAAGCGCGGTCAAGCTTGCCACGGCTTGAGCAGCACCACGCCGCGCCTGATCGGAAAACAGGAAGACATCCAGGATCCGGCCATTGCGGGAGAGGACCACCTGGCTTGAACCGGTCGCGCGTTCAAATCCTTCGGTTTGGCCATCGAGCGCAAATGCGCTGCGGCCGAGACGATACACCACACCATCGGGCGCCGTTGCCTCCACCCCGTCGCCGGGGCTCTCGACGATGTCAAAGTCGGGAAGATCGTGTGCGCCCTGATCGAACGCCGCAAGCGTTCTGCTCAAGGGATGCCGCGACGCTCTCGCGATCCGCGCTGCGATGCGCAGATGTTCGCCGTCCACGGAAGCGGAATTGATCAGTTGCGGCCTGCCCTGGGTCAACGTCCCGGTCTTGTCGAAGACAACATGGTCGGTCTGCGCCATGCGTTCCATCGCAGAACCGTCCTTGACCATGATGCCGTTCTCGAACAGCCGGCCTGCGGCAATCACTTGAACCACCGGCACCGCGAGCCCCAGCGCGCAAGGACAGGTGATGATCAATACAGCTACCGCAGACAACATCGCCATCCGCCAGTCGCCCGAAACCACCATCCAGCCGATGAATGTGGCGAGTGCCAGAAGATGCACGACCGGCGCGTAGATCGCCGAAGCCCGGTCGGCAATCCGGCGGTACCCTGCCCGGCCGCTCTCGGCGGCTTCCATCATCGAGACCATCTCGGCCAGAAAAGAATTCTGCGCGCTGCGCGTGGCTTCCAGCACAAGCGGGCCTGTCAGATTAAGCGTGCCCGCAGGCGCCAGCGATCCGGCTTCCACCAGCTGCGGCGCGCTCTCGCCATTGACCAATGCAAAATCCATGTCAGAGCGGCCCGAGACAATCCGTCCGTCCACCGGAATCCGGTCGCCCGGCGCAATCGCCAGTCGCATGCCCGGTTCGATCTCGTCAAGCGCGAGATACTCACGGCTGCCATCATCCTTGATCAACATCGCGCCGCGCGGCGACAGGCGCACCAGATTGCGAACCGCGGATCTGGCCTTCTCACGCATCATGTGGTCAAGCGTACGCCCGGCGAGAAGAAAGAACAGCAGTGTGACTGAAGCGTCGAAATAGGCGTGTTCGCCGTGGGTGATCGTTTCGAAAAGCGAAATCGCGTAGGCCAGAATCACACCAAGCGAGATCGGCACGTCCATGTTGGCCCGTCCGTGCCTGAGTGCGCCCCAGGCCGACACGAAGAAAACCCGCCCGGAGTAAACCAGAGCCGGTGCAGCAATCAGCGCTGAAATCCAGTGAAACAGATCCCGCGTCGCCGCTTCCGCCCCGGACCACACCGAAACCGACAGCAGCATCACATTCATCGAGGCAAAACCAGCCACCGCCAGCGCCTTGAGCAACTCGCGAAATGCCGGGTCCCCCGCCTCGTCCGCACCACCGGGCAGATGCGCCGGATAGCCCAGCGCATTGAATTTCTCGCCCAATGCGGTGAGCACGGTTTCCGGATGGTCGCTGTCGTCAAACACCACCGCAACCCGCCGGGTGGACAGGTTGACCCGCGCGTGATCGACATTCGACAGTTTCGGCAATTCACGTTCCAGCAGCGCAATGCACGCGCCGCAGTGAACGCCGGGAACGATCAGGTCGACCTGACGCAATCCCTCGCCCAGCCGACGGCTGGAGAGCCACATTTCTTCTGCTGACGGTGCTTCGGTTTTCAGCGCCTCAAGCTCGGCAGCGCTTTCAGTGCCCGCTGCGCAACAGCTCACAGTCTCAGGCTCCCGTCCGCCCCCACATGAAACCGCGTCCCACGCTTGTAAAGGGTCTCGCTGTCGCGTGTTGCCGTAACCGTGGCAATCCATTCGCCTTCCGCCAACGCGCCGGCTGCCCGGTAGACCCCGTCAGGATCGCGCATCAGCACCATTTCACGGTCCTGATGGGTGCCGACCGGCCGTCTCAACTGGACGAAAATACTATCGACAAGAGCCGGTGTGCCATTGCTATCGGTAAAGGCGACAGACAAGCCATCGGCGTTCGAACCCAGATCAGCCTGATAGCCCAACGCGGCAATTGCACGCGATTGCGCTGCCCTGCCGTTGAATTCCTGGCTGGCCACATAGGTGTTGGGAACAACCAGCCCGCTCCAGGTGGTCACAGCAAACCGTGCCATGACCAGATTGACGGTGATGATCACCCCGAAGAAGGCCACCATGGTAGCCAGCATGTGCCTGCCTGTGAATTCCTTGGGCTGGAAGATTGCCCGGATCATTTGCATCATTGTCTCTCCGGCCCGTGAAAGTTAGCGGTATAGCTGTCGCGTTCGAAACTGGACTTGTCTTCGGCGACAAAACGGAATGTCGCGGTCTCGGGAGTTACAAATTCCTTCGGCTGAAGAACATTGACCCGAAGTTCGCGAAGGCGGTCTGGCTCGACCGGAATGGAAAATGCCACACCTGCTGGCTGGTCAATGCCCGGAATCTTCATGGTCGCACCCGGAAGCCCCTCGATCGTCAAGAAGATAGTACGTGGTTCAGGGATCATGTTGAGGATCTTGACCGAATAGCCGTTGCGGATATCGCCGTTGGATTCCAGCACAAATTGCGGATTGCGGTCATGCAGCACATTGACCTCAAGCCGGTCGCGCGACAACAGCGCGACAATGAGCCCGATGCCGACAGCCGACCATACCCCCATATACAACAGCGAGCGCGCCCGAAACACAATGCGCCAGTTGAAATGCTTGACTGAATCAATGAACCCGCCGTCGACCGTCCGCGTTCGACGCGGGTCCAGAGTGCCGGTTTCCGGGTCCTGGGCAATCGCCATGTTCTCGGCATAATCGGACAGAGTGGCGTAGGAGATCAACCCGCGCGGTCGGTCGAGCTTGTCCATGATATTGTCGCAGGCATCGATGCACAGCGCACAGGTGATGCATTCGAGCTGCTGGCCGTCGCGGATATCGATGCCCATCGGGCAGACCGCGACACAAGCATTGCAATCCACGCAATCTCCCTGGACCAGCCCCTGCGCCACAGCCTTTTTGGCATGGCGACCGCGGGGTTCACCGCGCCAGTCATTATAGGTCACCACAAGCGAGTTTTCATCCAGCATAGCCGCCTGAATGCGCGGCCACGGGCACATGTAGATGCACACCTGCTCGCGCATCAGCCCGCCGAAGGTATAGGTGGTCGCCGTCAGGATCGCCACGGTGATGTAGGCAATCGGCGCGGCATTGCCGGTCAGGAATTGTACCAGCAAGGTCGGCGCGTCGGCAAAGTAGAAAATCCAGGCTCCCCCGGTCACGACCCCGATAAGGATCCAGATCCCGTGCTTGAGCACCCGCTTGAACAGCTTGCCGGCGCTCCAGGGTGCGCTGTCGAGCTTCATGCGTTGATTGCGGTCGCCCTCGACGGCACGCTCTACCACCAGAAAGAGGTCAACCCAAACCGTTTGCGGACAGGTGTAGCCGCACCAGGCGCGCCCAACCACCGAGGTGATCAGAAACAGCCCGAACCCGGCCATAACCAGAAGCCCCGCAACAAAGATGAACTCCTGCGGCCAGATTTCGATGAACAAGAAATAGAACCGCCGGTTGGCGACATCAAGCAGCACTGCCTGATCGGGCGCAAACGGACCGCGATCCCATCTCAACCAGGGCGTGATGTAATAAATCCCCAGCGTGACCAGCATTACCAGCCACTTGAAGCGTCGATAGGTCCCTTCGGCACGCTTGGGAAATATCTTCTTGCGCGCTTCATAAAGCGGTTTGCGTTTCCAGGCAGCATTGACCGCCTCGGCCTCAAGCCGCTCGATTTCGTCCGGATCATGCAAAAAGTCTGTCGGAGTCTGGGTATTCATCTTGGGCACCATCGATTGCGATCGAACAATGCATCCAGGATAGTCCATATGCCTTGATCAAGATCAATCCATCACAGCCAGCTTGCCGCGCGTACTCTTGCTGTACGGCTCCCGTCCGGCGCGACAACGTCAAGGCGCGTGCCTTCTTCCCAGTGGTCGCGACCGATCATGGCTATCGCGATATTGGTCTCGAAATCCGGCGACCAGGCCGCCGACGTGATCTGACCAACGGGCTCTCCACCAGCAATCACCGCCCATGGTTCAGAGCATGGCGGCACCGCTTCACCGTCAATCTCCAGATAGCGGATCTGCTTGAGCGGACCTTCCCTGGCAACCCTGAGAAGGGCGTCACGGCCGACACAGCCGATCGCCGAGCGTGTATCGCAAAACCGGCCCAACCCGCATTCATGAGGCGTATTGGCGCGTGTCATGTCGTTGCCGTAAGACAGCATCCCCGCCTCGATCCGCTCAATCAGATTGGGGCAACCGGCCCGTACATCGAGATCCCTGCCCGCTTCAAAAAACGCATCCCACAAAGGCTCGCCGTACTGCCCGCCCTCGACATAAATCTCGAACCCGCCCTGTTTTGAATAGCCCGACCGCGCCACAACAAGATCAACGCCGTTAAAGGCGAGCCGCTTGTAGCGAAAAAACCGGATCGAGCGCACATCTTCGCCAAACACCCGTGCAGCCAATTCATCGGCACGGGGTCCCTGGATCGCCAATGGCGACACATCCGGCTCGAACACGTCGACCGCAAGGCGGAAGCCGACGGCCAGCGCCTTGACCCAGAGCAGCAGATCGCTGTCGGCAATCGACACCCAGTAGCGATCCTCATCCAGTTTCACCGTCACCGGATCGTTGAGCATGCCGCCGGTCTCGTCCACCATCGGCGTGTACAGGCACTGTCCGACGACCATCTCCGAGAGATCCCGCGGCGTCAGCATCTGCACCAGTTCAGCCGCCTGAGGACCGCGAATTTCCACCTGCCGCTCGCAAGCCACATCCCAGACCTGCACAGCCGTTTT
The DNA here is from genome assembly GCA_051251555.1 of Hoeflea sp. Taxonomy (GTDB): domain Bacteria; phylum Pseudomonadota; class Alphaproteobacteria; order Rhizobiales; family Rhizobiaceae; genus Hoeflea. The sequence continues at coordinate 251,297 of JBPOEW010000002.1, read as the reverse complement.
GAGGTGGCGATAATCTTCGACCACGGATTTGAACACGGTCGGCAACAGCATGCGATTGTAGATCGTGTAGGCGGACACGCCTTCAGCTGTGACGCGGTCGGTGAACGGTGTGCGCCGGGTACGGCGGGAAATTGACAGGAAAGGCGGCATGTGCGGAATCCCCCAGGCAAAAAGCGCGCATGGCGCTGTCAACCGGGAGACTATTTGCGACATTCCTGCTCATGCGTGCCAAATCGCGTCATTCGAGGAATATTTTTCAATCTCAGGCAATCATCCCGGTGCGCTCTGCAAACCACCACACCGCCACCGCCGCGATCGCCAGCGACATCGGCATGGTGACACGCGCCCGGTACCAGCTCTTGTCCGAAAACCAGGCGCCAAACAGCGCGTAGCAGGCCGCAACCACCGCCAGTTGCCCTGCTTCCACCCCGACATTGAAGCCTATCAGGCCGGAGACGAAATGCGCCGGCGACAGGCCGATTTCCGTCAGCACCCCGGCAAATCCCAAACCATGCAGCAGCCCGAAACCAAACACCACGAACGGCCGCCAGGGACTGAGCCGGCTGGTCATCAGGTTCTCTACCGCGATGAACACGATGGAAGCTGCGATCAACGGCTCGACAATGCTGGCAGGCACCGAAATGACCCCCAGCATGGCCAGCGCCAGGGTCACCGAATGGGCCACCGTGAACGACGTGATCTGAATGAGTAGTAGCTTGAGACGGGGCGACAGCAGGAACAACCCGACCACGAACAGGATATGGTCGAGCCCCTTGGGTACGATGTGCGTGAAACCAATGCCGATATAATCGCCAATTATCTGCCCGGCGCTGACGGTCAATCCGCCTTCCACAGGGATCGGCTCGCTCGATCCGCCATCCTCAAGATAAGCCGAATAGCTGTATTCTCCTGCATTATCGGCCACCCGGATTACGCTCGGGCCGAACGAAGGATCGAATGCAAACACCACAGCTTTCGTGTTCGGTGGCAGTTGCCCTGACAATGTCAGTCGGCTCAGCCGCGCGAAATCCACGTCTCCGACCGGATCGAGATCCACGGCCTCGACCACAAGCGACACTGGGGCGTCATCTGCCTTTAGCGTTACGCCGTTCAAAAACCGTGCCCTGAACCGGGAAAATTCAGTCGCCAGATCTGTCTCGTCCATGAGCCGAAACTGGTCGTAACGCTGCGCGTTGGGGCTGTCGTCCGTATCGCCATGGTCGGCGCCGATTTCCGCAAGGGCAGCTTCCAGTATCAGTGACATGTCCAGCCGAACCACACCATCGCCGACAAATTCGAGATCGACGATCGCCGGCCGGATCTCGTGTGCCAGCAAGTCTGCACAGGAGGCAAAAACCAGAAGCATGGCAGACACCATGCCAGCTAGCACTTGATTTATCGGACGGGAGAACATCTTCATCTGAAAAGCCACATTGGAGAAAAAGTCATGGGATTATCGGCACGCCACAAGTCAGGCCGCAGCTCTGTATGGGCGATAATTGGAGCGATGATGGCAGTGAGTCCAGTCACCGCCCACGAATTCTGGATTGAACCCCATGATTTCTCGGTCGATGCGAATACGCAAATTCAGGCCGATCTTCGTGTCGGTCAGGATTTCAAGGGCGACGCGTTCCCGTTCATCCCTTCCCGGTTTGCCGCTTTCAAGAGCTACGATAGCCTCGGCGAGAAAGATGTCGATGGCGTGACCGGCAACTTGCCGGCACTTGCCATGACGCCGCGCACAGAGGGCTTGAGCATTTTCACTTATGTCTCCGCTGGAGAGCGCATCCGTTTCCGGGAGTGGGACAAATTTGCAGCCTATCTCGAACTGGAAGGCCTCACCAGCATACCCGCCCGCCACGACGCCCGTGGTCTTGACCGCGACGATATCCGCGAACTCTACACGCGCTGCGCCAAGACGCTTGTCTCCGTTGGTGAAGATACGACGGAGCAAGACCGCGCCACCGGCATGCGGCTGGAACTCGTTGCCGGGGACAATCCAATGAAACTGACGCCAGGTGCGGACATGAGCTTCACCCTGCTCTGGGAAGGCGAGCCGTTGGCCGACACCCAGGTGGCGTTGTTCAAGAAGGGCGAAAACCCAGACAGCGCAACGAGAACCCTCACACGCACCGACGAAAACGGTCAGGCCCGCTTCACCCTCCCCGCAACCGGAACCTACATGGCCGCAAGCGTCCACATGATCGAAGCCCCCGCTGACCGCAACGCCGACTGGGATAGCTATTGGGCTTCTCTGACGTTTGGGATGGAATAGGGAAGGATTCTGCGACTACGGACGGTGGGCTGCCATTCGCTGCAATCGCGAACCTGACATATGCAAACATAGGAAGCGGACTTCCAAGGGGGGCAAATCACGTTCGGTCGCAATCAGTGTAGCTGGTCTTCCACCTGCGTGTGGACGCAGAAAAGCTATCAGGAGCAAGATTGCGGCTTCTCAGTCAGCCGTGCTCTGATCTACTCAGCTAAATTAGTTTCAACGAGCGGCATCACCATCGTGAAAACCGTTCTGTTGTCGTCTGACACTGCCGATAATTTCCCACCATGGGCTTCCGCTATCTGGGAGGCAATGTAGAGGCCAAGCCCGAGGCCTTTCCTATTGGATTTGGCCTCCCCGCGATGGAACGGTTGGAATAACCGCTCCATGGTTGCCGGGGGGATTGGTAAACCAGAATTCGAAACCGAAACCCGAAGTTCGCCCCCCTGCGTTATTGCCTCCACCAGTATGGGTGCATCACTTGACCCATGCGAAAGCGCATTACCAATTAGATTTGACAGAAGCTGTCCAATCCGCACTTCGTCATAATCAACAAGATCGGCGAGTTCGAAATGACGATCGATGACTCTGTCAGGCGACGCTATCTGAAGCTCGTCAATTACCTGCGTCAGTAAAGGCTCCAGGGATTGCCGTCGTTTGACGTCTAATTGAATTCCTCCACCCAGTCGGCCCCGGGTCAGATCAAGCACGTCGTCAATCAGCGATCTCATGCGATTGACACTTTGAAGCATCAGATTAATGATCGCTGGATCGGCATCAGCGGCGAGTTTTCGTGCGATGAGGCGAAGCCCTCCCTCGATTCCGGCTAGCGGATTGCGAAGGTCGTGTCCAAGCACTGCGACGAACTGCTCGTGCAACTCCAATGCGGCGCGTTCGAGTTGCAGTCCACGCTCGGCAGCAGCGCGCGCGTCAACCAATTCGCGCTCATATCGCCTGCGTTCGGTGGCTCTCAAAATAGTCAGCCGTGTAAAAAGGAGATTTCCTTTATCATCTCTTCGTTCTGCAGCATTTGCCAAGATCGCCAGCTTTTCGCCTTCGGCTGTCACCAGATCGAGCGCGACTTCGTCGAAGAAGCCTTGCATCCGCAAAAGAGGCGCGAAGTGCGTTTCATAGAAGATTGCGCTGGATGTTGTCAGGATATCGCGCATACGCTTACCCAAGAGCTCTTCGCGTGGAAATCCGATCCAGGCCGAAAGCGTCAGGTTCGACTTCACGACGCGCCCATCCGATCCGATGGAAATGTAGCCACAAGGCGCATTTTCATAGAGGTCTTCTAGGTCTTCTTCCACTGTCCGCCGTGCTTTACCCTCAAAATCAGACAAAAGCTTTGATCGCTGATATCACTTCCTCTGGGGCGCTGAGATTGGGGCAATGGCCTGTCGCATTAAGGATCACCAGCTCACTTCGCGGCAACCGTTGATGTACATATTCGCCAACGTGCTCACCCGCGATTATATCATCCTTGCATTGAAGGACGAGTGTGCGAACTGGGACATTCGGAAGGTCTGCCCGGTTGTCTGACATGAAGGTGACGCGGGCAAATTGCTTTGCAATCTCCGGATCAGTACGGCAGAAACTGTTCGTCAACTCCTCTGCTAGCTCTGGCCTATCGGGGTTACCCATGATGCCAGGAGCCATCGCTGCGGACCATCCCATGTGATTGTCGTCAAGCGAAGAGAGAAGCTCCTCGATCTGCGATTCGGTGAACCCGCCATCATAATCGTCGTCATTGATATAACGTGGTGAAGGACCCACCATTACAAGGCTTTCGAAGAACTCAGGTTGCTTGATTGAGGCAAGGACTCCAATCATTGAACTTACCGAGTGCCCAACGAAAACTGCATCTTTCAGATCGAGTTCCTTTGCAATTTCCAGAACGTCGTCAGCATAACCCTGAAGCGAGGCATATTTTTTCGGATCATAAGCGCCCAAGTCCGAACGACCAGCGCCGACATGGTCAAACAACACCGTGCGAAAATCGGCTTCGAAAGCAGGGGCTACGAAACGCCACATATTTTGGTCACACCCAAACCCATGAGCGAAGATTATAGCTCTTTGGCCTTTACCGGCTTCCTGAACATTGTTGCGATGGAGTAGAGACATTAGCGTGCTCCTTTGTCATTTAGCACGTCGTTGCCGACTGCTTGCGCCATACTGTAATTGCGAGCTTTAGAGGGTAAATAATCCGATGTCATCATGGCGGAAGCGATGAAAGGTGTATCGATGTCCGCTTTGATGATCCGCGTTGCAGCATCCTAGCACCTTTGTGAAAGGCGGCTCAGGGCCGAAAACTGACGAGGCGCCATGTCTTCGTATGCCGTAGAGCGAACACAGTTGCAGGCGCAATCAATCTGGCGCGATCTACACGCTGTCGCCTCCCGTTCGGTTCCCAACAAAAAACCGCCGAACTTGCATCCGGCGGGTTCATTGCTTGATCTTTGATTTGCGACTGTAACTCAGCCCCTACTGACCACCGCCCAGCGTGTGGACGAAAACGGCCAGTTGCTTGATGGTCGGTTCGCCGAGACGGTCGACCCAGGCTGGCATGGCGCCGTGCTTGGGGTTGCGGATCTGCGAGGCGATCTGCGCTTCCGTCGAGCCCTTGAGCCAGATGCCGTCCGACAGGCGCGGCGCACCGAAGTCGGTGATGCCCTCGGCGTTGTCGCCATGGCAGGCGGCGCAGTTTTCGGCAAAGATCACCTGGCCTGGCTCGACCATCGCCTGATCCGCAGCTGTGCCGCTCAGGCTTTTCACATAGGCAGTAACCTCGTTGATCTGCGCAGGCTCCAGAATGTCGCCGAAGGCCGGCATTTCAGAGTAGCGCGTGTCATCATCGCCCTCATAGCGCACGCCGTGTGCAATGGTCAGATAGATCTGGTCAATCGTCCCGCCCCACAGCCAGTCATCATCATTGAGGTTGGGGTATCCGGCAGAGCCCGATGCGCCCGATCCATGGCACTGCGCGCAATTGACCTTGAACGCCGATGAGCCGCCGGCAATGGCAAACCGCAACAGTTCCGGATCGGACGCGATTTCCTCGACCGGGGTCGCGGCAATCTTGTCCAGCATGCCACCCTGGGCCACCTTGGCGTCAGCCAGTTCGGCAACCACGTCGGCACGGCTGGAATAGCCCAACAAACCAGGCGTTGCGCCGTTGATCAGCGGAATCGCGGGATAGGCAATTGCATAGCCGATGGCCCAGATGATGCAGAGATAGAACGTCCACAGCCACCAGCGCGGCATCGGATTGTTCAGCTCCCGGATTCCATCCCATTCATGCCCGGTGGTCTCGACCCCGGTGACTTCATCAATGTGTTTCTGGGACATTTCAGTCCTCCTTCAGCGGAATTTGCGCAGCGTCCTGAGCGGCTTTCTTTGCGCCGGGACGAAACATGAAGAGAACCACGCCAATGAAGACGACAAACATGAAGACAAGTCCCCAGCTGTCGGCGAAGTGGCGCATTGCTGTATAGGTTTCCATCGCTCAGCCCCCCTTACCGGTAACCGGATGCTTCGTCGTAGGTCGAGAAATCGACCAACGTGCCAAGCATCTGCAGATAGGAAACAAGCGCGTCCATCTCGGAAACAACCGAAGGATCGCCGTCGAAATCGCCCAGCTTGGCTTTCGGATAGCGCTCCTCGATGCCCGAGGTATCAGCCTCCGGATCCGATTGCCCCATCAGGTCGGCTTTCGCATTTGCGATCATGTCCTCGGTGTAAGGAACCCCAAGAAGCGCGTTTGCCTCAAGGTCGGCCGTCACATTGGCCACCTTGAGCGGTGTTGTTGCCAGGAACGAATAGCTCGGCATGATCGATTCAGGTACCACGGATCGCGGCTCCTTGAGGTGCTCGACATGCCATTCATTCGAATAGCGGTCGCCGACCCGGGCCAGATCCGGTCCTGTGCGTTTAGAACCCCACTGGAACGAACGGTCATACATCGATTCCGCCGCCAGGCTGTAATGGCCATAGCGTTCGACTTCGTCCCGGAAAGGACGGATCATCTGGCTGTGACAGGTGTAGCAGCCTTCGCGGATGTAGATGTTGCGGCCGGCCAGTTCCAGTGGCGAGTAGGGACGCATCCCCTCAACCTTCTCGATGGTGTTTTCGAGATAGAAGAGCGGTGCGATCTCGACGATGCCGCCGATGGAGACCACCACAAGGGAGCCGACCAGAAGCAGCGTCGCATTGCGCTCGATGATACCGTGTTTATCTAACAGTGACATGGTCTTGTCTCCTTACTCTGCCGGCTGCATGGCTGGTTCGCTGCCCGGAATAGGGACCTCGTTCCGCTCATGTCCACGGATGGTCATGAACACGTTCCATCCCATGATGATGCCGCCTGCGAGATACATCATGCCGCCGATGGCACGCAGCAGATAGTAGGGGAACATTGCCGCCACGGATTCGGCGAAGGAATACACCAGGAAGCCCTGATCATTGTATTCACGCCACATCAGGCCCTGCTGGATGCCGGCAACCCACAGAACCGCCGCATAGACAACGATGCCGAGCGTGGCGAGCCAGAAGTGCCAGTTGACCAGACGCATGGAATAGAGCCGCGGACGGTTCCACAGTTTCGGCACCAGATAGTAGATGGCGCCAAAGGTGATCATGCCGACCCAGCCGAGCGCACCGGAATGCACGTGACCAATGGTCCAGTCGGTGTAGTGGCTGAGCGAGTTGACCGCCTTGATCGACATCATCGGACCTTCAAAGGTCGACATGCCGTAGAAGGCCACCGCGATCACCATCATCCGGATGATCGGATCGGTGCGGATCTTGTCCCACGCGCCCGACAGCGTCATCAGGCCGTTTATCATCCCGCCCCAGGACGGCATCCACAGCATGATCGAGAACACCATGCCAAGCGTCTGCGCCCAATCGGGCAGAGCGGTGTAGTGCAGATGGTGCGGACCAGCCCAGATATAGAGGAAGATCAGCGACCAGAAATGGATGATCGAGAGCCGGTAGGAATAGACCGGGCGGTTGGCCTGTTTGGGAATGAAGTAATACATCATGCCCAAAAATCCGGCAGTCAGGAAGAAGCCAACCGCATTGTGGCCATACCACCATTGGGTCAGCGCATCCTGCACTCCGGCAAAGGCCGAATAGCTTTTCACCCCGAGAAACGACACCGGAACGGCCAGATTGTTGACAACATGCAGCATGGCAATAGTGACGATGAAGGCGAGGTAGAACCAGTTCGCCACATAGATATGCGGTTCCTTGCGCCTGATGATCGTGCCCATGAAGGTGATAAGATAAGCCACCCAGACGACTGTCAGCCACAGGTCCACATACCATTCAGGTTCGGCATATTCCCGGCTCTGGGTAATCCCCATCAGGTAGCCGGTTGCCGCCATGACGATGAACAGCTGATAGCCCCAGAACACGAACCAGCCCAGATCGCCGCCAAACAGCCGCGCACGGGAGGTGCGCTGAACCACATAGAAAGACGTCGCGATCAATGCGTTGCCGCCGAAAGCGAAAACCACTGCCGAGGTGTGCACCGGACGCATCCGTCCGAAATTGAACCAGGGCTCGATATTGAGGTCCGGATAGGCAAGCTGGAGAGCGACGATCACTCCGACCAGAAAACCGACGATGCCCCAGAAGGTGGTGGCGATGATGCCGTACCGCACCACCTCGTCAAAATAGCCCGACTTGTCGTCGGCCGATGGGCCAGTGACTGTCGAGAAGTTTATTCGCCGCATCAGCAGCACGGTGCTCGCCAGAAGAACGAAGAACAGGACCCACATATGGGCCGCGAACAGATCGTCCTTGGCGAAAGCCACGCCGAGCAATGCCAGGAAGGCACTGATGCCCACGGCGATCGTTTCGGTAGCGTATTTCATTTTAGGTATCCCCCTGGGGTATCAAAACAGGGTCGGCCAAGCTGCGGTGCCTGCCCCCTTTAGACAAGCTGCGAATCTTCGCCGAACTGTCGCAGAAATCGCAGAGACGTCATCAAAGCGCATTGATCCAGGTCAAGGACGCAGGTTCATGTCGCTCCTACTTTCGTGACCAAGAGGGAAACAAAACGAACAAGAATGATTGCTCTCTGACTGGGATGAGACCTCATGACAGACAACGCCACCATCAAGCTGGCGCATGGTGAGAACCCGATTGCCGCCTTGCGCAAGGCGCACGCGGATCAATTGCTGCTGTGTGACCGACTTGAAGAAATCGCAGATTCCCTCCCCGACGCCATCAACCGCCAGAAATGCATGTATGCGGCCCGCGCACTCGGCCCGATGGTCCGCGGCGTTCACCGTTTCGAGGAAGATGTGGTGTTCCCGATAGTAGCGGAGCGGCTCAAAAACCACGAGCAAATCGAACCGACGCTCAACCGTTTGCGTTTCGAGCATTGCGAGGACGAGTGTTTTGCCGAGGAACTGACCGAGGCCCTGCACCAGCTGGGGAGAGGAGATCCCGACATCAATATCGAGGCAATCGGCTACATGCTGCGCGGATTTTTCGAAGCCATGCGGCGCCACATTGCCTTTGAAAGCGAGATGCTGCTGCCGATGAGCGGCACCAACCGCCAGTAGAGCCCGGGCAATAGCATTGTTCGATACATGGGCCGGTGCTGTACCCCCTTGAACTGATGCATGTAGGTTATCGTTCAAATGAATCCATTTGAACGCGACATGCATCAGGCCCGCACGTCGAGAACGCTGAACCGGCGTCTGTATTCGACCGCAGTCAGTCCGGTGATAGAGCGGAACACCCTGCCAAACGCCGAAACATCCTGATAGCCCACTGCCCAGCCCACAGCCCCGACAGGATCGCGTGTTCGTTCGAGCAGCCCGCGGGCCTTTTCCACCCGGAGTGCCTGCACATATGCATTCGGGCTCGTTCCGGTGGCGGACTTGAACCGGCGCAGGAAGGTTCGGCCGGACAGTTTCAAACGGGCTGACAGCGCATCTACACTCAGATCATCTTTCACATTGCCTTCCATCCAGAGCTGCAGCGTGAGCATGGCTTCGTCGCCATGGCTCATGTTCGGTCGGAAACTGCGATAGTTCCTCTGCTCGCGCTTGCCCGGATCAATCAGCAGATGCCGCGCGGTTGTGGTCAGCACATCAGCGCCCTGCCAGCGCTCGACGAAAAACAGTCCGAGATCGACCCAGGCCATCATTCCACCTGCGGTGACGATGTCATTGTCATCGATCAACAGATGCTCGGGTTGCAAATCCGCTTCGGGAAACGTCGACCGGACCTCGGCTTCCAGCGCCCAATGGGTCGTCACCGGCCGTGATGCCAGCAAGCCGGCATGACCGAGCCAGAACAAACCGGCGCACGCTGATGCGGTCAGTGTCCCTGCCCCGTGCCTGTCCCGGATCCAGCCATGCAGATCAATGTCGTCTGCACCCCGCGCACTGCTTCTGTTGGGCGGCAGGATGATGGCGTCATAATGCGCCGATCCAGCAGGCAATTCACCCGGTCTGAGTGTATGAACCTTGATGACGACCCCATCCTGCCGCCGGCTGATCGAATTTGCGGTATCAAGCAGATCCGCCAGTCCCAGCACGGCGGCTTCCTGCGCGCCCTGGTAGGCGATGATGGCGAGCAACCGGTCCGGCATCACCATCGTGGCGAATTTCGCATAATCTTTGTCATGTCCGCCAATTTATCGATGCCGCCATCACCTGTAAATCAGGAGTATTATTTCAAGGAGAGCCAAGATGACTGACACAGCCCTTATTCTCGTCGACATCCAGAAGGATTATTTCGATGGCGGTCGCTGGACACTGAGCCGGATGGATGAAGCCAGCGACAACGCTGCGAAGGTTTTGGCACGTGCACGCGAAACCGGCGACATGGTCGTTCACATCCATCATGAAATTCCATCCAACTCCGCACCGTTCTTCCGGCCAGGCAGCGAAGGCGCCGAAATCCATCCCAAAGTGGCCCCGCAGGCCGGTGAAGAAGTGATTCTCAAGCACAAGCCCAACAGTTTTCTCAATACCCGCCTGCAGGATACACTTTCCTCGCGCGGCATCACCAAGGTGGTCGTCATCGGCGCAATGAGCCAGATGTGTGTCGATGCGACGACCCGTGCCGCCGCAGATTTGGGCTATGAGGTCACAGTGGTTCACGACGCCTGCGCGGCGCGAGATGCCGAGTTTGACGGTGTTGCCGTGCCGGCAGCCCAGGTTCATGCCGCGTTCATGAGCGGGCTATCGGAAACATATGCGACAGTCGTTGGCTGCAAAAACTATCTGGCCGCCGGATAACAGAGCCACTCCTGATTCGCTCGATCAGACAACCCGTGCGGAACGATATTCCACCGTTGCAAGCAACATCAATCTGCACGGGCTGTGGACAAGTGTGGACAACGGGCACAACGTCGAACCTTCGGTGATTCGTTTTTGATTTAGGCTGGGCATGCGCTGACATGGCCAGCCAGTGTTGCTATTGCAAGCCACCGCCCGCACCAAGTTCAGGACTGTCAGACCGATGAATGATGCCGCCCGCAAAATAGAGCCGATTCCGGCCCGCGCCGAAAAAAGCCCCTTGTTTCGTGAGGCCCCGTCCAACATCGAGGCCGAGCAGGCACTGCTGGGAGCCATCCTCGTCAACAATGACGCCTTTTACCGTGTGTCGGATTTCTTGAAGCCGGAGCATTTCCAGGAACCGCTGCACCGCAAGATCTATGAGGTCGGCGGCGACATTATCCGCATGGGCAAAACCGCCAACCCGGTAACCATCAAGACCTTCCTGCCCGCTGACGCCAAGGTTGGCGACATGACGGTAGCGCAGTATCTCGCGCGCCTCGCCACCGAAGCCGTCACTATCATCAATGCCGAGGACTACGGACGGGCAATTTATGATCTGGCGCTCCGCCGCTCGCTGATTTCGATCGGCGAGGACATGGTCAACATCGCCTTCGACGCACCACTCGACATGCCGCCCGGCACCCAGATCGAAGACGCTGAACGCCGCCTGTTCGAGCTCGCCGAAACCGGCCGTTACGACGGCGGTTTCCAGTCGTTCAACGATGCTGTCTCCCTGGCCATCGACATGGCGGGTGCCGCCTATCAGCGTGATGGCGGCCTGTCGGGCATTTCCACCGGAATATCCTCGCTCGATGCCCGGATGGGCGGGTTGCAGCATTCCGACCTGATCGTCCTTGCCGGACGTCCGGGTATGGGCAAGACCTCGCTTGCCACCAACATCGCCTTCAACATCGCACAGGCCTATGAGGGCGAAGTGCAGGCAGATGGCTCGATGAAAGCCAAGAATGGCGGCGTGGTCGGCTTCTACTCGCTCGAAATGTCGGCCGAGCAGCTCGCCACCCGTATCATCTCGGAGCAGACCGAGATCTCGTCCTCCAAGATCCGCCGTGGGGAAATTACAGAAGCCGATTTCGAAAAGCTGGTCGGCTGCTCGCAGATGATGCAGAAGATCCCGCTGTTTATTGACCAGACCGGTGGTATCTCCATCGCACAGCTGTCGGCCCGCGCCCGCCGCCTCAAGCGCCAGCGCGGCCTTGATGTGCTGGTGATCGACTACATCCAGCTGATGACCGGCTCGGGCAAATCCAGCGACAACCGGGTGCAGGAAATCACCCAGATCACCACCGGCCTGAAGGCGCTCGGCAAGGAACTCAATGTTCCCATCATCGCGCTGTCCCAGCTGTCACGTCAGGTGGAAAGCCGCGAGGACAAGCGCCCGCAGCTCTCCGACTTGCGTGAATCAGGCTCGATCGAGCAGGACGCCGACGTGGTGCTGTTCGTGTTCCGTGAGGAATATTACGTCAAGAACGGCGAACCGCGCCGGGCACAGGACGAGATAGCCGCCGACATCAAGACGCCGGAATACCTCGCGTGGGAAGAAAAGATGCTCAAGGTCAAGGGCACCGCCGACGTCATCATCGCCAAGCAACGTCACGGCCCGACAGGTACAGTTCAGCTGGGCTTCCAGGCCGAGTTCACCCGGTTTGCCGATCTCGCCGACAATTCCTACAATCAGTTTGTCCACGACGAATAGGATTGCGGTTTGACGTCATCGCAAAGCCCCATTGAACACCGTTCCGCGTCCGCTGGCACCACTCGCCTGAGCATCGATCTGGGCGCGCTTGCTGCCAATTGGCGCATGATGCGTGACCTGTCCGGCAGCGCCCGCTGCGGCGCCGCGGTCAAAGCCGATGGTTACGGCACCGGAGCGGATCAGGTTGCGCCAAGACTGGCGCGCGAGGGTTGCCGTGACTTTTTTGTGGCCGACGCCAATGAAGGCGCGCAACTGCGTCCGTTGCTGCCCGACGCCCGGATCTATGTGCTCAACGGGGTATTCGAAGGCTCGTTCGCACAAACGCTCGCACATGACCTCGTTCCGATCATAAACTCGCCCGAGCAGGCAGCATTCTGGTGCGGAAACGCGGGAGCGCGCGCCTACGCCTTGCATGTCGACACCGGTTTAAACCGGATGGGACTGACGCCCCGGCAATCAGTGGCCCACTTCCAAAGCAGCGCGCCGCAGCCCTGTCTTGTGATGAGCCATTTCGCCTGTGCCGACGATCCGGAGCATCCATTGAATGAACACCAGATCAAAGTCTTCGAGGCCCTCAAACCCAGTTTTCCCGGTATCGAGGCAAGCCTCGCAAATTCCGGCGGAATTTTCCTTGGATCATCCGTCCACCATGACCTGACCCGCCCGGGGATCGCACTTTATGGCGGCGAACCAGCCTCAAACGTCCCCAATCGCATGCGGACAGTTGTTACGGCGGAAGCGCGCGTGCTTCTCGTGCGACACGCCAAGGCCGGCGAGTCGGTAAGTTATGGCGCCGCACACAAGCTTGCACGCGACAGCCGGATTGCTGTTTGTGGTGTGGGCTATGCTGATGGCTTTCACCGCTCCGGCTCTGGCGCCGGCGTCCCGCTGCGATCTGCCTTGGCGCAGGGCGCGTATGGCGCAGTCAATGGCGCTCGCATTCCGGTTGTCGGCAAAATCACCATGGACCTGACCATGTTTGACGTGACCGACCTGCCCGACGACGCTGTCAACGCCGGAGACTGGATCGAACTGCTGGGCACGACAATCACGCTGGAACAGGCTGCCAACGCGGCGGGCACCATCAGCTATGAATTGCTGACAAGCCTAGGCCGTCGCCATGCGCGCAGCTACGTGGGCTGAACGTCTACCGTTCCCGCACGCTTGGAGTTGACCCTCGGCCACACCTGCCCCCCCGATTCCCTGAACGATCACAGAAATACAGAACAAACAGTGGACAAAACCCGATCCACCTGACAAACCGGCGATAGCAAAAAGGATCTCGCTCTTGGCCAAAGCCCGCACTCAATTCGTCTGTCAGTCCTGCGGCACAGTGCACGCACGTTGGGCCGGCAAGTGTGATGGCTGCGGCGAATGGAACACCATCGTCGAGGATGACCCAGCGGGTGGTGTCGGCGGCGGGCCTGGAGCTGCTGCCCGCAAAGGCCGCGCCGTGGCGCTCGCCAGCCTTTCCGGCGAAATCGAGGAAGCGCCGCGCATTTCCACACGGATCAACGAACTGGATCTGGTAACCGGCGGTGGCTTTGTGCGTGGATCAGCGGTTCTGGTGGGCGGCGATCCCGGCATCGGCAAATCGACGCTTCTGATGCAGGCCGCTGCAGCCCTCGCCCGGCAAGGCCACCGGGTGATCTATGTCTCCGGCGAGGAAGCCGTCGCCCAGGTTCGGCTCAGGGCGCAGAGATTGGGCGCTGCCGACTCAGGCGTTCTTCTCGCTGCCGAAACCAATGTCGAAGACATTCTCGCCACCCTCGCCGACGGCAAGCGCCCGGATTTTGTGATTATTGATTCGATTCAAACTCTGTGGAGTGATCTCGCCGGTTCGGCACCGGGCACCGTCACGCAAGTGCGCACCGGCGTGCACGCCATGGTGCGTTATGCCAAGCAGACCGGTGCGGCCATGGTTCTGGTCGGCCACGTCACCAAGGACGGCCAGATTGCCGGCCCCCGCGTCGTCGAGCATATGGTCGATGCGGTACTATATTTTGAAGGCGATCGCGGTCATCACTACCGCATCCTGCGCACAGTAAAGAATCGCTTTGGCGCAACCGACGAGATCGGCGTCTTCGAAATGTCCGACAAGGGCCTGCGTGAAGTCGCAAACCCGTCGGAATTGTTTTTGGGCGAACGCAACGCCAAAGCGCCAGGTGCTGCGGTGTTCGCGGGCATCGAGGGCACCAGGCCGGTGCTGGTCGAGGTTCAGGCGCTGGTCGCGCCCTCAAGCCTCGGCACACCACGTCGCGCCGTGATCGGCTGGGATTCGTCCCGGCTGGCGATGATCATCGCTGTGCTTGAAGCGCATTGCGGGGTTCGGCTTGGCAGCCACGATATCTACCTCAACATTGCCGGTGGGTACCGGATTTCCGAACCCGCAGCGGATTTGGCTGTGGCCGCAGCTCTGGTTTCCTCTCTCGCCGGGCTTGCCCTTCCCGCCGATTGCGTCTATTTCGGCGAAGTCAGCCTGTCCGGGGCCATCCGGCCAGTGGCGCAAACCGGTTTACGGCTTAAGGAAGCTGAGAAACTGGGCTTTGCCAACGCGGTATTGCCGTCGGGATCCGCAGACCTTCCATCCAGACCGGGTGCAGGTCTGGCCCAGATGGAATCATTGGCGGATCTGGTTGCGCGCATTGCCGGCTCCAAAGGTGCTCTTGTGACCGGCGGTGACGAAGACGAAAACTGAATTCAGCCTATCCGGACGCCAATTATGGCAAGGATGGGCAGAGCCTGAACGGAACGCGATTTCATGCCCATTACCCTTCTTGACGGCATCCTGCTTGGCATCACGCTGTTTTCGGCAGTGCTTGCGATGGTTCGTGGATTTTCCCGCGAGGTGTTGGCCGTTGCGTCCTGGATCGCAGCCGCGGCTGCTGCTTACTTCCTTTACCCTGTGCTCACCCCGCTGGCGCTGAAATACACCACCTCCGACAAGATCGCGATGATCGGCTCGGCTGCGGTCGTGTTTCTGATCGCGTTGATCCTGGTCTCCTACATCACAATGCGGATTGCCGATTTCATCATCGACAGCCGCATTGGCGCACTCGACCGGACGCTGGGCTTTGTTTTCGGCGCAGCCCGTGGCGTGCTTCTGGTTGTCGTCGCCATGCTGTTTTTCAACTGGCTTGTTGCGGCGCCGAAACAACCGGAATGGGTTATGACCGCAAAATCCAAGCCGATGCTGGATTCGCTGGGTGCGAAACTGGTCAACATGCTGCCCGACAACGCCGATGCAACAATTCTAGAGCGGCTGCGCGGCGGGTCCGGTGAACCGGGATCCGACGTGCCCCCCGCCACCAGCGGATGACAAATTCCTGTCGGGGATCAATCCGGCAGGTCTATACAAAGGTTCTACGCCAATGACAGACGATGGCTTGAAACCGATCGACAACGAAGCTGATGTTTTCCATGACGAATGCGGCGTGTTCGGCATCTTCGGAAAATCAGAAGCCGCTGCCGTGGTCACACTCGGATTGCATGCGCTTCAGCATCGAGGCCAGGAGGCTGCCGGGATCGTTGCATTCGACGGCAAGCAATTTTCCGTCGAGCGCCACGTCGGCCTCATCGGTGACACTTTCACCAAACGCTCGGTCATGGACCGGCTGCCCGGCGATCGCGCCATCGGCCACACACGCTATTCCACCACCGGTGGCGAAGGCCTGCGCAATGTTCAGCCCTTCTTTGCGGAATTTGCCGGCGGCGGCTTTGCCATCGCTCACAACGGCAACATCACCAATGCCCTGACGGTGCAGCGCGAACTGCAAAAGCGCGGCTCGATCTTCTCCTCGACGTCAGACACCGAGGTTATCCTGCATCTGATCGCCACCAGCGAGAAGGACCGGATCGTGCCTAAATTCATCGATGCGCTGTCGCGGATTGAAGGCGCCTATTCGCTGGTCGGCCTGTCCGAGAAAAAAATGATCGGCGCCCGCGATCCGCTCGGCATCCGGCCACTGTGTATCGGCGATCTCGACGGCGCCTACGTTCTGGCGTCGGAAACCTGTGCGCTCGATATCATCGGGGCCCGCTTTGTCCGCGAAGTGCAGCCCGGCGAAGTCGTGGTGATCACAACCAAGGGCATCGAAAGCCATTTCCCATTCGAAAAGCAGCCCCCCCGCCTCTGCATCTTCGAATATGTTTATTTTGCCCGTCCGGATTCGACCATTGACGACCGCAATGTCTACGAGGCCCGCAAGAAGATTGGCGAGGAGCTGGCCAAGGAATGCCCGGTCGATGCCGATGTCATCATCCCGGTTCCTGATTCAGGCACTCCGGCAGCCATCGGCTTTGCCCAACAGGCCAACATGCCTTTCGAGCTCGGCATCATTCGCAATCATTACGTCGGTCGCACCTTCATCGCGCCATCCTCGGCAATCCGCCACATGGGCGTCAAACTCAAGCTCAATCCCAACAAGAACATGATCGAAGGCAAACGCGTGGTGCTGGTTGATGATTCCATCGTCCGCGGCACAACCAGCCAGAAAATCGTGCAATTGGTGCGCGAAGCCGGGGCGCGGGAAGTGCATATGCGCATCGCCTCCCCGCCAACGATGTCCTCGTGCTTCTATGGCGTCGACACGCCGGAAAAATCAAAGCTTCTGGCGTCGCGCATGTCGGTCAGCGCCATGGCTGACTTCATCCGTGTCGACAGTCTGGGCTTCGTCTCGATTGACGGTCTTTATCGCGCGGTGCGCGAACCCGGTCGCAATGCGGAATGCCCGCAGTTCTGTGACGCCTGCTTTACCGGCGACTACCCGACGACGCTCACCGACCAGGAAGATACGGACAATGTCCGCAGCTTGTCGCTGCTGGCCAACAACGGATAGTTTTCAGCATGACTTCTCTTCAAGGACGTATCGCGCTTGTCACCGGCGCTTCCCGTGGCATTGGCTACTGGACCGCTTTGGCGCTCGCCAAACAGGGTGCGCACGTGATTGCCGTGGCGCGAACCACCGGCGGTCTTGAAGAGCTCGACGACGCCATTCAGGCGGCAGGCGGCAGCGCCACACTGGTGCCAATGGACCTGACCGACATGCAGGCCGTTGACCGGCTTGGTGCTGCCATCAACGACCGCTGGGGCAAGCTCGACATTCTCGTCGCCAATGCCGGCGTGCTTGGCACCATCTCGCCTGTCGGCCATGTTGAGGCCAAGGTGTTTGACAAGGTGATGGCCGTCAACGTCACAGCCACCTGGCGGATCATCCGCTCGGTGGAGCCATTGCTGATCAAATCCGATGCCGGCCGGGCGTTGATCCTGTCGTCGGGCGTCGCCCATTCAGCACGCGCCTTCTGGGGCCCATACGCCGCCTCGAAAGCCGCAGTGGAAACCCTGGCGCGGGTCTGGGCAGCGGAAACGGAAAAGACTGCGCTGAATGTTAATTCCATCGATCCCGGCGCAACCCGCACGGCCATGCGGGCACAGGCGATGCCGGGCGAGAACCCCGACACTCTGCCTCACCCCTCGGAGGTGGCAGGAAAACTGGTTCCGCTTTGCGGCCCTGCCTGCTCCGAGACCGGAAAACTGTTCCGGGTCGCAGAGAACCGATTTCTCGATTACCGGTCACCTGAATAATCGCGCACCCCTGCGGCGACGCATCAAGCCTGTTCCATTTGCGCAAGATCGGTTCTAGGCTTGTCGCGGGAGCTTTTGCCGGTTCAGAAATGAACGGACTGCACGGACCGGCAAGCATGGAGGTGCTTGTTGATGGTGGTGTTTGCGGCAACGCTGATATTTGTCTTGTTTGCGGTAGGCTTGCTGGCCGCTCTTAATGTTGCGCGGCAACGCCACTGCAGCCTTGTTCAAGCCATCACCTTGGTGAAATTGCGTACACTTTTCCGCCTCCGGCTTCCTGCTGGACTGGCCGCTTCCACCACGCCAGAGCGACCGGTCATCCATGTCTATTCGCGCCAGTCAGGCCTTGATGCAGCGGTTGTCTGGTCGGTTCTCGATCGCAATTGCCTGCATTTGCTGCATCAGGATGATCAGCACTCCTTCATACTTTTCGGCATGCGGTTGTTTGGGCACACTGCCCACTTCGGTGACACCGCTGCCATCGAAGCTGCACTTGAGGCCGGGCAGTCTGTCAGCATCCCCTGCCCGCCCGATATCGAACCTGCCTCTGAAACACTAGCCAGGTTTAACGTCCTGGCAGCGCTTGCGCGCAAGCATGGCGCGGCACTGCGCGCCCTGCACGTGCGCGGATCAAGCTTCTCGATCTGGTCTGCGCATCCACGGTCCAAAGCCCCGCGCCATGTGTTACCGAAGATATCACTGGCACAATCGGAATTCCTCGATTTCGATGTCATCAGCCCGGCCAACAATGGTGCGACCGCTCCGCGGGATGAGGACCGGGTGCATGACCTGCTCGCTCTCGCACGCTATCGCAGCAATGACCTTGAACGAGGCCTGTTTCTGGCGTTTCGCGATGCCTGTGACACCTATGGCAAGGCCGGAGCCATTCTCGAAGATGCGCTTGGCGGAAAGCTGAGCTACAAACGCACCCTGATCGGCGCCCGGGTGCTTGCTGGCCGGTTCGAGAAAATCAGTCAGCCCGGCGAAGCATTGGGCATCTTGCTGCCCAACGCCAACGCCGTGATCGTTACCTTTCTCGCAATTCAGTCTGCCGGACGCGTGGCAGCCATGCTCAACTACACCGCAGGCCCCGCAGCGCTGGTGTCAGCACTATCGACAGCCAGAATCAGCACGGTCCTCGCAAGCCGCGCCTTTGTAGAAAAGGCCGGTCTTGAAGCGCTGGTAGCAGCCATTGAAAATGCCGGTGTGACCATCATCTGGCTTGAGGAGTTGCGCGAGGGTATTTCGCTCGTAGAAAAGACCAGCGCTTTTGTGAAATGGCGCAGGCCGTTACAGCGGGTCAAGGCCGGTGATCCGGCGGTGATCCTTTTCACCTCCGGCTCCGAGGGAGCGCCCAAAGGCGTTGTGCTCTCCCATACCAACATCCACGCCAATGTCGCGCAGGCCGAGGCCCGCATCGACATCTCGGTCGAGGACAAGTTATTCAATGTGCTTCCGGTGTTCCACTGCTTCGGACTGACCGGCGGGGCCATTCTGCCTTTGTTTTACGGTGTCAGATTGTTTCTCTATCCTTCGCCATTGCATTACCGGATAATCCCCGCGGTGGCGCGCGAGGTCAAACCTTCGATCATGTTCGGCACCGACACGTTTCTGGCAGGCTACGCACGCACCGCCAAGGACACCGATTTTCAGAGCCTGCGGCTGATCGTGGCGGGCGCGGAGGCCGTCCGCGCAGAGACGAGACGGATCTATCGTGAACGCTTTGCCACAGCCATCATCGAGGGCTTCGGGATGACTGAAACCGCGCCGGTTGCCGCAGTCAATTCTGCTAGCCACAACAAGGACGGAACCGTGGGACGCCTGCTACCGGCAATGTCGCTCAGACTAGAACCGGTGGAAGGCATCAATGACGCAGGCAGGCTGTTTGTCTCGGGACCGAATGTCATGTTGGGTTACATGCTTGCCTCGGAGCCCGGAAAGCTCCAGCCGCTGGCGGATGGCTGGCACGATTCAGGCGACATTGTTGCCGTGGATGAGAACGGCTACATCGCTATCCGGGGTCGTGCCAAACGCTTTGCCAAGATTGCCGGAGAAATGATTTCACTCGGTGCCATTGAACTCATGGTGCAAAAACTCTGGCCGGAAGCGTTCCATGCCGCTGTCGCGGTCGAGGACAAGAGAAAGGGCGAACGCATTGTACTGGTGACAACCAAGATGCCCGCATTGCGCGATGAGCTTCGTGATTATTCCCGCCGCTTTGGCGCCACGGAGCTGATGGTGCCCGGCGAAATAATCAATGTTCCGGAAATCCCGCTCCTGGGATCAGGAAAGATCGACTATGTGACCGCCCAGAAGATTGCAGACGACTGGATCAACTCACACCGCGCTGACAGCAATGCCTGAAGACTTCCTCGCCTGACCGCTGCTGGACTGAGATTTACGGTGATGGTGTTCAGCCTATTTTTTCGCGTCGTTGTCCTGATCAGCAGATGAAGTGGGAATCGACTTTCCGCCCTCGGCCTTTGCACTCGCCTGGTGGGATTTCGGCCCGTATTTTCGCGCCCAGGCTCGCGCGCCGAAAGGCAGTGATGCAAGATAGGCAAGCGCTGTCAGGGTCAGGGTTTCCCAGGTGAAACTCATCAGCAGCGAAACATAGACCACAGCGACCAGAATGAACGGCATCACCAGGTCGCGGCGAACGCCGCCGCTGATGCCCTTGCCTGAAAACACCGGCACCCTGCTGATCAACAAGAAGCCGATGAACAAGGTGTAAGCAGCTGCGGCAAACCCTGTCGTCCGGTCGATGGGAAAACCCATGATTCCAAGATAGACCGGCAACAACACCAGCAATGCGCCAGCAGGCGCGGGTACGCCGACAAAATAGTAGCTCTCCCATTCCGGGCGTGTCGCGCTTTCAGATATCACGTTGAACCTGGCCAGCCGCAACCCGGCTGCAACGGCAAAAACGATTGCCGCGATCCAGCCGAAGGAGCGCGCCTGATCCAGAATGAAGACATAGAGCACCAACG
This sequence comes from Hoeflea sp., assembly GCA_051251555.1. GTDB lineage: Bacteria > Pseudomonadota > Alphaproteobacteria > Rhizobiales > Rhizobiaceae > Hoeflea. The sequence goes on along the minus strand of JBPOEW010000002.1, from coordinate 230,428 downwards.
CAGGCGCTACGCCGAAATTGATAATGTCTGCCAGCGAGTCCATCTGGGCGCCGAATTTCGACTGGGCCTTGAGCAACCGCGCCACGCGCCCGTCAATGCCGTCCAGAAAGGCCGCAAGCAGCACCATCGCCACAGCCATCTGGATCTGGTTTTCGAATGCCAGGCGAATTCCGGTCATGCCGGCGCAAATCGCCAGCACCGTGATCAGGTTGGGAACGAGCATCCGGAACGGGATCTCACGCAATCTGGGACCTCGTCCCTCGTGGTAATCCGACTCATCCAGGCCATGAGGATCGTAGGGTGGAAACGGCGTTGGCATGCATGTCTCCCTTGTTGCCGGGGCCAGTCGCTAGTCGCGACGGCTGACCACGGGGCCCTTGTTCGAGCCGAATTCGGCCAGCATGGTTTCACCTGCAATGGCAGTTTGGCCAACGCTGACCAGAGACCGCGCGGACACGGGCAGAAAGACATCAAGGCGTGAACCGAAACGGATCAGGCCAAAACGTTCGCCGGCGTCAAGCTGTTCGTTCTCATCAGCCCAGCAAAGGATACGGCGCGCCACCAGACCGGCAATCTGCACCACGCCAATTTCGCCATGAGCGGTGGTATCGATCACAAGCCCGCTGCGCTCGTTCTCGGTGCTGGCCTTGTCGAGTTCGGCGTTGAGAAACGATCCTTGCGAATAGATCTTGCGAACGACGCGGCCCTTCACTGGCGCACGGTTCACATGGCAGTCGAACACGTTCATGAACACCGAAATGCGAAGCATGTCGTCGGATCCCAACCCCAGTTCGGCTGGAGGCGTCATCCGCACAACCGACGACACCCTGCCGTCGGCAGGACTGATCACAAGATCATCATCCAGCGGCGTCACGCGTTCCGGATCACGGAAGAAATAGGCGCACCATGCCGTCAGCACCATGCCGACCCAGAATAGCGGATCGGCGATCCAGCCCAGCAGAATCGATGCGCCAAAGAATGCTGCAACAAATTTGTAGCCTTCCCGATGAACCGGTACCAGCGCATTGCGAACGCTGTCGATGATGCTCATGTCGTCTTCCCTGATTTGTTCATTTTCCGTGACTACAGCAAATCGCTCAAAAGAGGAAACCACTTTCCAGCGTCAATTGCACACATAGTGCTCAGGCGTCATCAACCTCCGGCGTCCGCCGCCGTGTGACGATACCCATTTCATCATTCTCACGCATGCGCTTGAGTTGCTCCTCAGCCTCGGTAGCTTCCCGCTGCCGATCCCACATCGATGCATAAAGCCCGTTTTGCGACAGCAGGTCGGCATGCCGTCCGCGTTCGGCAATCTGGCCATCCTTGAGAACGATGATTTCATCGGCACTGACCACAGTCGACAAGCGGTGAGCGATCACCAGCGTGGTGCGCCCCTTGGAAACGAAATCCAGCGCTGCCTGAATTTCCTGCTCGGTGGCCGTGTCGAGTGCCGACGTTGCCTCGTCAAGAATGAGGATCGGTGGCGCCTTGAGAATGGTCCGTGCGATAGCCACCCGCTGTTTCTCGCCGCCGGAAAGCTTCAGTCCGCGCTCACCGACCATGGCCTTGAAGCCATCGGGCAACGTGCGAATAAAACCGCCGATCTGGGCAAGATCCGCCGCACGGTCGACTTCTTCCTCGGTGGCGTCGATCCGGCCATAGCGGATGTTGTAGGCAATGGTGTCGTTAAACAGAACGGTGTCCTGCGGAACCATGCCAATGGCCGCGCGCAGGCTCTTTTGCGTCACATCGCGCACATTCTGCCCGTCAATGACAATGTTGCCCGACTGGATGTCGTAGAACCGGTACAGCAACCTTGAGATGGTCGATTTGCCAGCACCCGATGGCCCCACAATAGCAACTGTCTTGCCCGCAGGGACTTCGAACGAAACGCCCTTGAGGATCGGCCGCGCCGGATCATAGCTGAAATTGACATTTTCAAACCGGATGGCCCCTTGATCGACAGCAAGTGGTTTGGCATTGGCTGCATCACGCACTTCAGGCTCAACATCCAGCAACTCGAACATTTGCTCGATGTCGGTCAGCCCCTGCCGGATTTCGCGGTAGACAAAACCGATGAAATTCAGTGGTACCGCGAGTTGCATCAGCATCGCGTTGATGAACACAAAGTCGCCGATACTTTGTTCGCCAGCCTTCACCGCAAGCGCCGACATCACCATCATCACGGTCATGCCGACACCAAAAATGACGCCCTGCCCCATGTTGAGCCAGCCGAGCGAGGTCCAGACCTGAGTGGCCGACTTCTCATAGGACGCCATCGAGGCGTCGAACCGCCCCGCTTCCATGTCCTCATTACCGAAATATTTGACTGTCTCGTAATTGAGCAGCGAATCGACGGACTTGGTGTTTGCATCGGTGTCCGATGCGTTCATTGACCGCCGGATCGAAATGCGCCAGTCCGACGCCCTGACCGTAAACCAGATGTAGAACCAGACAGTCACACCGGTGACCACCACGTAGCTCCAGCCATACGCAACCCCGAAGATGACAGCCGTCAGCGCGAACTCGATCAACGTCGGTGCGGTATTGAGAATGGTGAAGCGGACAATCGTCTCGATGCCCTTGGTGCCGCGTTCAATAACCCGCGACAGACCGCCAGTACGCCGCTCGAGATGAAATCTCAGTGAGAGTTCGTGCATGTGCACAAACGTCTTGTAGGCCAGTTGCCGCACTGCATGTTGTCCAACCCGGGCAAACAGTGCATCACGCAGCTGATTAAAGCCCCATTGCACGATCCGCACCACATTGTAGGCAATCACCAACATCACCGGCGTAGCGATCAGGGCCGGCATCCAGGAGGCAACATCTGGCTTGCCGTTGAGAGCATCTGTCGCCCACTTGAAGAAGTATGGAACAGAAATCAGCACAAGCTTGGATAGTAGCAGGAACAGGGTTGCCCAGAGCACCCGCATTTTCAGATCTGGCCGGTCGGCAGGCCACATATAGGGCCACAAGTTTTTCAACGTGCCGAAGGGGTTTCCCTGATCAGCGGATACTGTTTTCGAAGCCAATTCAGATGTCCTTGTTTCCGGTCAGGGCCGCCGATGCGTTCACCTGCCGATTTTAATTTGCGAATTCACTGTCACCGGAGCGCGAACAGCCCCCGCCGCAACAATGATCAAGAGTTTGTCCAATGACCTCTGCGAGTTCACGAAGGGCAATGGTGTTAACAGTGTATCTGGAACTTTGTTTCTCGGTCCTGAAGCTCACCAATTCGGCTTCAACTAGAACTTTGAGGTGCTGAGATACCGTCGACTGCGCCAAACCTGTCGGTCCGACGAGGTCCTTGACACAGCAAGTGTCAGCCGCCCCGAGGTTTCTGAGCAAGCGCAACCGCACGGGATGCGCCAAAGCCGCAAGCTTGCGGGCAACAGCTTCATCTTTCGATACTATGTCCGGATCAGTTACTTTCATCGTTTATCGGCGATATACGATGAACTCGCTCTGGTCAACAGGCTTAGGGTATTTTTCCTTTGCCCAGGAGCTGCTGGTGCATTTCTTCGGCATTCTCCAGCGGCTTCTCCGGCACAGAAAATACCTGGCCCGGCTTGATCCGGTCAGGATTCTGGATTTGCGACCTGTTGGCGACATAGATGGTGGTGTAACGCACACCCTCTCCATAGGTCCGCCGGGAGATCTGCCACAGCGTATCGCCGCGCCGGATGATAACGGCTCCGGGCGTGGAGGCGAGAGGAGCCTGAAGGATGGTCTTCGGATCGCCGGGCTGCCCTTGGCTGGCAACTGTCTCGCCTGCCTCACCAACCTTGGCAATGGTCATGTCAGCAGGTTCCGAGAGCGCTGTTTCAGCTTTTGCGACAATTTCGGTCACTTTCGACAGATCGCCACTGGCCAGACCGTCAATCATCTTGGTGTCGTTTCCGGATGGACTGACTGTGCCTGACGATCCGTCAGCTTCCTCCGGCATGAGCGCCGCCAGTGCGGATCCGGCCTGAATGCGCATGGATTGCGCAACAGCCATGGCTTCCGCGCTGCTGCCTGCCGGCAGGCCAGCCATTGCCGCCGACTTGAGTTTGTCCACCGCAAGCTCCAGCGCCGTAGCCATCGCAGCCGTTTCAGGGGGCTCGCCAGAGGAAGCCATCTGCTTGACATCTGACAACGCTTCAAAAGCACTTTCGCGCATTTTCGACAGACTTGCGATATCAGGCAGCACCAGTTCTCCAGGCGCAGACGCTGCTGCCAACTGCTTTCCGGCGGGGTTGGCGGCCCCCGCTGTGGCTTCTGCCGGTGCAACCGCAGCCAGTGCTTCGCCTTCGGGACGGTTGAACGGTACCGTGGCCCGCAACAACACGTTCTCTCCGGCTGGATCCATCAGATCCGCGGTGATGACGTGATCTCCGACAGCCAGCTGGGTCGTAGCCTCGACGATAAAGCGTCCGCTTTCATCAGCCGTGTCTGTACCGATCACCTTGCCGCCGGCAGCTATCCGGACCTGGTAGCCCGGAGTAGCCGAACCGGCGATGAAGATCTGGTCGCCCTCGATTTCCACGGCGTCAACGCGCACATTGGCATCAGCGGGAACAGAACCCGACGCGGCTTTAGAGCCGGCATCAGGCGAGACAGCGGCAACTTCGACCGCAGTCTCGGCATCGCTCTCCCCAGTCTTTTCCTCCACGTTCGTGGACGAAGCACTTTCCATTGAATTGGCCGGCTGGTTTTCAGCGGAGATCTGCGGCGCTGACGTAGTCAATATCGACGCAGCGTCGGGAAGCGCCGGGATTTGGTCAACCGACGGCGCAGTACCGGAGGGATTTTCGACAGCGGCTACTTCAGTGTCGCCTTCCGTGACGACACCATCGACCGCCCCGACAGCACTATCAGCGCCGCCATCGGCCTTTTCCGCCACAGACATTTCGGTAGTCGGAGATCTTTCAGCAGTGTCGGTTGATGCGGTGTCAGATAGCTTTGTTGTCGCGTCCGGAGTCTTGCCATCATCCGCAGCCGCTGGCGCAGCAGCTGTTTCGACGCTTTCATCGGCAGGCGCAGCTGCCGGTTGCGCGATGATGCGGCTGGCTTTTCCGGGTTTGCTCACCATTGCCAGAAGATCGCCGCCTGCGGTTTCCGGCACGGACACGGTCGCTACTTCTTCGGATTGCCGCACGGTCCCGTCTTCGCCTGTAACCCGCAACGTCAACTGGTAATCGCCTGCGGGCAATGGCGTATCGAGAATAACCGCGAAATCGCCGCTGGGTCCGACGTGGGTTGTGGCAATCACTGTCTCACCGTTCATGACATCAAGCCTGCTGCCCGGAGCGGCTTTGCCGGCGATCACGGTCGATCCATCCGGTTCAACCCGAAGCAGGTCGAAACTTGGCATCACGAAGGCGCTCGCTGCGGCCGCAGGTTCAGCTGTTTCAACGGCCGGCGAATCGGCCTTCTCCGCATCAGCTGGCAGTCCTTGCTCCACCGGATTGACCACCGTTTCCGGAGCTGGCGCCGTCGCATCGACCATGTTGGTCTTGGGTGCCGTATCGGAAGCCAATTCCGGGTTAGTTTTGAACAGGTTGGGTGCTAAAAAGAATGCGCCGATCGCAACCGCTGTTGCGACCCCGAGGAACACCAAAAAACCGGCATTGTTTTTATTCATTGTCTGCTCCGTGGATACGGCATAAAAATGCGTTTGTTGGGCAAAAACCTATATGCTTTGGGTACATGGTACAAGAAAAAGCGATTTACTCTGCCCGCCTGACCTTGACCGTTCCACTGTGCCTATGTTCTGTGACCCTATGAACACACGCACCACGCGAATAAGCTCTATCTGCGTCTATTGCGGCTCCCAGCCCGGCCACGACCCGGCCTTTCGCCAGGCAGCCGAGATCCTGGGCCGATCGATGGCGGAGAACGGCATTGATCTGGTTTACGGTGGCGGCACAAAAGGCCTCATGGGCGCAGTCGCAGACGCTGTTTTGTCAAATGGCGGCAAGGCTATCGGCATCATCCCGGAATTCTTGATGAACAAGGAAGCTTCGGAGCAGGACCTCGGACAGTTGACCGAATTGCACGTCACTCAGGACATGCACGAGCGCAAACACCTGATGTTCGAACGCTCTGACGCATTCGTGACTTTACCTGGCGGCATCGGAACCCTTGAGGAAATTGTCGAGATCATGACATGGGCACAGCTTGGCCGCCATACCAAGCCGATGGTCCTTGCCAACATCAATGGCTTCTGGGATCCCCTCAACGCCTTGATCGGGCACATGCGTGAAGCAGGTTTCATCCACACCGGACATCTGGTGCGCCCTCTGGTGATTGATCGCGCAGAAGAGATTGTGCTCGGAATCCTGAACGCGGCGGCGTCGTCGTCAGCCGCTGAAGATGCGTCCGTAATCGCCAAGATGTAACGTCTTTTGACAGTCGCATTCACGTATGTCGCAGTCAGACAAAACCTCTCGCCGCTCGATCATCTTGGCATCGAACCCCACCGGACTCTCAACCCCATATGCGTGCAATCTGATCAGCCAGGTGCAGATGCAGCAGCGGCCGCCGCCTGACGCACCTTGCGGCTGCGCAACAGCGATGACGTGTAGATAGCCAGCGCGATCCAGATGAGCACGAACGCTGCGAGCTTGTAGGTTCCGAATGGCTCCTGGAAGACGAATACAGCAATAAAGAAAATCATCGTTGGCGCGATGTACTGCATCACCCCGATAGTCGAAAGCCGAAGCAGCTTCGCACCATTGGCGTAAATCATCAGTGGCACTGCTGTCACCACACCACAGCCCATCAGGAGCAGCATGTCCGTCATGCCTGTGTCGCCGAAATGGCCGGTTCCGTTGATTTCGGCATAGGCGATGAAACCCAGCGCTGGTGGCGTCAGCATCAGCACCTCCAGAAAGAACCCCTGATTGGGACCGATCGGCAGCGACTTCTTGCAAAGGGCATAAAAACCCCAGCTGAGCGCCAATCCGACCGAAACCCAAGGCAATCCGCCTGATTCCAATGCCAGCAGACCAACGGCTGCAAAGGCCAGCGCAATCGCGGTTTTCTGACGCCCGTCGAGACTTTCCTTGAGCAACACCGCGCCAAGCAGAACCGAAAACAGCGGATTGATGTAGTATCCCAACGCTGTCTCGACCGCACGCCCCGCCGCAATCGACCAGACATAAATGCACCAGTTGACGGTGATCAGCGCGGCTGTGACAAAAGCCATGCCCAGCGTGCGCGGAGACTTGAGCGCCACACGAATGTCCTTAGTGCGCCCAAGCAGGATAAGCACCACCGCAGCTATCGGCACCGACCAGACCACCCGGTGCGCCACCACTTCGAGTGCGGGAATATGCGCAACCGCCTTCATGTAGAACGGCAGGAAGCCCCACAGCAGATAGGCCGTAAGTGCAAAGGCGAAGCCGCGTGGCGTATCTTCGTCATAGAGCAACGGTGCGGGTGTGCTCGCCATGATCTGTCCTGCTTTTTCTACGATGACAAGTGTCGACGCTTAGGCCAACCGGCATGAATGGGCAAATTCATTCCGCTGAACAGTTGCCAATTGGACAAGACCGCTGCCGCCGGGTTGAATGGCTAAGGATACCTGCCCCATGTCGGGGTTGGCAGCAGTCAAACGCTCCTAAATATTGCCACCGCTTCGGCGATGAGCTCGACATTGCCCGCTGTGAGGCTTCCATCCGGCATGTGCCGGCAATCCTCGAGCCCGATCGGGGTCGATAAATTTTGCTTGCGGGCGAGCGCGACGAAATTCCAGACCGTGGCATCGAAGCCGTGCAGCAGGATCGGCCGCGTCACGCCGGCGCGCGCCAATACATTTACGATATCCTCGGCAATGGCGATTGCAGCATTCGGCTGCTGCTCCTCGATCTCGATGAGAATGCGCAGAACCTTGCCGTGGCTGGCAAGTGCGACGAAGCGTTCGGCATCGGCCACGGTTGCAAGACCGGCCTCAATGCCCACGCCGATTTGCCCCAGTATGTCCATCACCCCAGGCGCGTCGTCTTCCGACAGGTTGACGGACGCATAGTCCGGCAGCATCGTCCAGTTTGAGATGCAGTCGCGCGTCCGCTGCATGTTATTCTCTATCCAGGCACCGGTCGACACCCCGATGAGTGTGCCCGGGCAGGCTGCCCGCAGGACTGCAATGGTTGAATCAACCGCAGTCAGGCTTTCAGCAAGATCGGCCCCGCGTGGATGGATGTGCAATTCGGCGGCACCCGCTTTCACGCACGCAACACTATCCGCCGCCATGGCCTCCGGCGTTAGCGGGAGCTTCGGATGGAAATCCGGCAGTCTCGCACCGTTTAGACATGCCTGCACGATCATCCTTCGCTCCTCGAATGCAGCGTAGCAGCTCCCTACTCCGCCGCCATTTTGCCCGCCATGTCGCGGTTTTTCATCAGTTTAAACACAACAGAATCCATCAGCGCCTGAAACGAGGCGTCGATGATATTGTCGGACACGCCAACGGTCCACCAGCGCTCGCCTTCACCATCAGCGGATTCAATCAGCACCCGCGTGATCGCTTCAGTGCCGCCATTGAGGATACGCACCTTGTAGTCAACCAGCTCAAGATCAGCGATTTCAGATTGATAGACGCCCAGATCCTTGCGAAGCGCGATATCGAGGGCGTTGACCGGACCATGGCCTTCAGCGACCGACATCATTTCGACGCCGTCGACCACCAGCTTGACCACCGCCTCCGAAACCGTCGTAATCTGGCCCATCGCGTTGAACCGCCGCTCCACCATCACCCGGAAGCTGGTCACAGAGAAAAATTCCGGCACCCGCCCCAATGTTCGGTGCGCCAGAAGTTCGAAACTCGCATCTGCACCCTCATAAGCGTAGCCGGTGGCTTCGCGGTCCTTGACGATGCTGATCAGCTTGTCGAGCTTCGGGTCATCCTTGGCGACCACGATGCCGCGCCGTTTGAGCGCGTTGATAAAATTTGATTTTCCGCCCTGATCCGAGACCATGACCTTGCGGAAATTGCCGATACTCTCTGGCGGCACATGCTCATAGGTACGCGGGTCCTTGAGCAGTGCGGAGGCATGGATGCCTGCCTTGGTGGCAAATGCCGAAGCCCCGACATAGGGCGCCTGAGTCGCCGGCGAGCGGTTGAGCAGTTCGTCGAATCCGTGGCTGAGCTGGGTTAATTCCTCAAGCTTTTCCGGCGCGATTCCGGTTTCAAAGCGGTCGGAGAAGGCGGGTTTGAGCATCAGGGTCGGGATCAGTGTCACCAGATTGGCGTTGCCGCAGCGCTCACCGATACCATTGAGCGTGCCCTGTATCTGACGAACGCCAGCTTCCACCGCCGCCAGCGAATTGGCCACTGCCTGACCAGTGTCATTGTGGGCGTGGATGCCGAGCCGATCTCCCGGGATGCCGTCGGCGATCAGCGCGGCAACGATATCACTGATCTCGGAGGGCTGCGTGCCGCCATTGGTGTCGCACAGAACGATCCAGCGTGCGCCAGCCTCGTACGCCACCTTGGCGCAGGCCGCGGCGTAGTCGCGATTGTTCTTGTAGCCATCGAAGAAGTGCTCGCAATCAACCAGCGCCTCCTTGCCCGCAGCAGCAACCGCTTTCACCGATTCCGAAATCGATTCCAGATTTTCCTCGTTGGTGCAGCCGAGCGCCACCTTCACATGGTAATCCCAGCTCTTGGCCACCAGACAAACCGCGTCGCCCGAGGCCTGGATCAGACCGGCAAGCCCTGGATCATTCGACGCGGAAACGCCGGCACGTTTGGTCATGCCGAAGGCGACAAACGAGGCCTTCTCGGTGCGGTTCTTGGCAAAAAACGCCGTGTCGGTCGGATTGGCGCCCGGATAACCGCCCTCGACATAATCGATGCCGAACTGGTCGAGCATTCTGGCGATGGCGATCTTGTCCTCGACGGAAAAATCGATTCCCGGCGTCTGCTGGCCGTCGCGTAGCGTGGTGTCGAACAGGTAGATGCGTTGCTTGTCACTCATGTGTCTGCCTTGCCCGCAAATTTGTCAGTAGCGCGGATCAGTTGATCGAGAATTCCCGGCTCGGAAAACGCGTGGCCGGCGCCTTCTATCAGATGGAAAGCGGCACGCGGCCAGGCCTTGTGCAATTGCCAGGCGATGCGCGCCGGGCACGGCATGTCGTAGCGGCCATGCACGATGACGCCGTCGATGTCAGCCAGCTTGTGCGCGTCGCGCAGCAACTGCCCCTCTTCCAGCCAGCCGCCATGCACGAAGAAATGGTTTTCGATCCGCGCAAACGCCAAAGCGAACTGATCCTCGTGAAACTTGTCGCTGGTCGAGGGTTCCGGCAGCAGCGTAATTGTCTCGCCTTCCCAGGCGCTCCAGGCTTTGGCGGCCGCCATTTGTGCTTCCCGGTCATCGCCGATCAAGCGCTTGCGATACGCCGCCATCAGGTTGCCGCGTTCGGCTTCCGGGATCGGCGCCAGAAACCGCTCCCACTTGTCGGGAAACATCTCTGAAACGCCGGCCTGATAATACCAGTCGAGTTCCGCCTTGGTCAGCGTATAGATGCCGCGCACCACAAGTTCGCTCACCCGCTCCGGATGGGTTTCGGCATAGGCCAGCGCCAGCGTCGAGCCCCAGGAGCCGCCAAACACCAGCCATTGCTCAAACCCCGCAATGTCTCTGAGCCGCTCGATATCGGCTACCAGATCCCAGGTGGTATTGTTCTCCAGCGACGCAAATGGCGTCGAGCGGCCGCAGCCGCGCTGGTCAAACAGGATCACATCGTAAAGTCCCGGATCAAACAGCCGCCGGTGCACCGGACCAAAGCCACCGCCCGGCCCGCCATGCAAAAACACCGCCGGTTTGGCGCCCTTGGTGCCAACCCGCTCCCAATAGACCTGATGGCCATCGCCGGTGTCGAGAAAGCCGGTCTTGAAAGGTTCGGTCTCCGGATAAAGTGTGCGTAAAGTGTTCATGGCTTTGTCTCCGGTGGCCAAGCCACAGTTTCGTGATCGGGATGCTGAAACGAGATCAGCTTGGCATTCCAGGCGTCGTTCTCGGCAATTTCCTCCTCATCCTCGACTGGCAGACGGCAAAGCCCGTTAAAATATGGCAGCCGATGAGAGGTATTTATCTGGACCATAGGCGCAGCCTGGCCCGGATTGTCCAGTGTGCCGATGGCCATATCCAGACCGTTCTCGTATTCATGGGTCAGTTGCGTGCCGCATTTCGCGCAGAAGCCGCGCCGGACACTGTCCGAGCTCTCGAAATGCGAGCGGGTGCCACGTGTCCACTCCACGCCGTCAGCCGGGACGAGCGGCGCGAAGAAGCCGCCAAATGCTTTCTGACACATCCGGCAATGGCAAATGATCGGCCTGCCCAGCCGCCCGATCCGGTAGCGCACTGCTCCGCATTGGCATCCGCCGGTGATCAATTCAGCGTTCATTTGCTTCATCCCAAATTGACCCAGACGACGACGGCGACTGTGACGACAACCACCAGCACACCCTTGCCGATCAACCCGTAAAGCAGCCATTTCGGCATCTCGGATCCCGGCTTGCGCTCACTCATGCCTCACGCTCCGGTGGCCATTCTACGGTGTCGTGATCCGGATGCTGGCAACTGACCAGCGTTGCGAGAAAATCCACGGCGTCGGAATCTTCAAGCGTATGCCGTTCGGGAAGCGCCGGAATTCCGTCGCACCAGACACGCTTGCCCTCGACGCCATAGGCAATGGTCGGCGCCACCCGATCTGGATCATCAAACGCCAGCACCGAAAGCGCCAGCCCGTCCGGCGCATCATAGGCCAGCGGTGTACCACATGCGCTGCAAAACCCGCGCCGCGCCACGTTGGAGCTTTGAAACCACGAAGGTGTGCCACGCGTCCATCTGATGCTCGCATCGCCTAATGAAACCAGCGCCAGTGTATGACTGGCCGACGCCTTCTGACACATCCGGCAATAGCACACCGAGGATGTTCCGGGCGTTCCGCTCAACCGAAACCGCACCGCGCCGCACTGGCAACCACCAGAATGGGTTTGAGTGCTCATGACTTGCCCCAGTGCTCGGTGTCGCAATCCGGGTGCTGGTGATTGGAGGACGCAATGCTGTCGAGCCCACCGGGAAGATCATCGCGGTCGACATTCTTTCCACACAAGCTGCCGAGTGCGGCATGAAACGGCACGCGTGTTTCTATCCCATCCTGTGAGACCGGAGGGAACGCAGCCGGATCATCAAGGCTGCCAAGCGTCACCGCCATGCCCTCCGATTGCAGCGTGTCGAAAAACAACGGCGTACCGCAGTCCCGGCAAAACCCGCGCCTTACCGGATCGGAGGACTGAAACCAGCCCGGCTCTCCTCGGGTGATGGTCAGCATTTTGCCTGGCGCGAAACCGAGCGGCATGAAGTAGTTCCCAGCCGCCTTCTGGCACATGCGGCAATGACACAAATGCGGATAGTCGAGATCGCCCTCGATCCGGTAGCGGATCGAACCGCATTGGCAGCCGCCGGTGTAAACTCGCGTCATTGTTCGTCCTCCGGCTCGAAGCAGACGGCTTCTATGTTGTGGCCTTCCGGATCGGTGACGAAGGCTGCGTAGTATTCCGGATGATAGATCTCGCGAATGCCCGGCGCGCCATTGTCGTCCCCGCCATTGGCAAGCCCGGCCGAATGAAAGGCGCGAACCGCTTTGCGCGAGTCCGTACGAAAGCAGATATGCGCGGATGGTGTTTGTGGTCCGTCTTCGGCCAGCCAGAGCTGCCCTTTGCGGCCGATGCCGAATCCGGCGTGAGCAACCAACCCGGATTGCTCCGCCGTCACCTCGCCGACCAGCTCCATTCCAAGCTCGGCGAGGATTGCAGCGTAAAACCGCTTGCCCCTGTCCATGTCGACAACGCTGAGACTGACATGATCCAGCATCATTTTGAGTTCAGCGCTCACCGCTTCACTTCCCAGGTTGTCACCCGCTCGCCGGTCTCCGGATCCTTGCCATCCTTGAGCTGGATGCCTTGGGTGAGAAGCTCATCCCGGAGCTTGTCTGCTTCGCCCCAGTGCTTCTCAGCAATGAGTTTAAGTCGCTGGTCGATCCGTGATTGAATCGCATTCTGGGATTCATTATCAACCAGATTTGCAACAGACTGGGAGAGATATTCGATGCTCTCCAAACCCAGCAGTTGCAGGCCAAGCTTGAAACTTATCTGAGCCTCCTGATCACCACTCTTCGCGGCTTTATACAATCGCTGCATTTCGGCAATTAGAAGAGGTGTATTAAGGTCGTCATACAGTGGACGGATCTGTTCCAGAGAGTGGCCTGAAGTATTGACCCCTAAAGCGACATCTGCCCACCTGTTGATGATCGCCTCCGCCTCCTCCAGCCGCTTCACGCTGAAATCGATCGGCTCCCGGTAATGCGTCATCAGCATGGCCAGACGCAGCACCTCGCCCGGCCATTTCCGGCCGCCGAATTTGTCGGTCTCCAACAACTCCGCAATGGTGACGAAGTTGCCGTCGGATTTTGACATCTTCTTGCCTTCGACCTGCAGGAAGCCGTTGTGCATCCAGAGATTGGCCATCCGGTCGTTGCCATGGGCGCAGCAGGACTGGGCGATCTCGTTTTCGTGGTGCGGGAAAATCAGGTCCAGCCCGCCGCCATGGATGTCGAAGGTCTGCCCGAGATGATGCTCGCTCATCACCGAGCATTCGATGTGCCAGCCGGGGCGGCCGTGGATCGTCACGGTCTTTCCGTCTTCGGTAAAGCTGCCGTCCCAGCCCGGCTCGTCGGCAGCAGATTCCTTCCACAGCACGAAATCCGCAGGGTTGCGCTTGTGATCCTCCACCGCAATGCGGGCGCCCGCCTGCTGGTCCTCGAGCTTGCGATTCGAAAGCTTGCCGTAATCCGGCATCGAACCGACAGCAAACAGCACCTCGCGGCCTTCGCGGCCCGTGGTCACGTAGGCATTGCCCTTGTCGATCAGTGTCTGGATCATCGTCACCATACCGTCGATATGGGCGGTGGCGCGCGGCTCATGCGTCGGCGGCAGGCAGCCGAGTGCCGCTGCATCCTTGTGGAACCGGTCGGCGGTTTTCTCGGTCACCTTGGCAATCGCTTCATTCAGCGGCAGATCGGGGTAATCGCGCAGCGCACGGGCGTTGATCTTGTCATCGACGTCGGTGATGTTGCGCACATAGGTGACGTGGTCTTCGCCGTAGACATGGCGCAGCAGCCGGAACAGCACGTCGAACACGATCACCGGGCGGGCATTGCCGATATGGGCGAAATCATAGACCGTCGGGCCGCAGACATACATCCGCACATTGTCCGGATCTATCGGCTTAAACTCTTGCCTGTCCCGCGTCAGCGTGTTCCAGAATTTGAGTTCGGTCATGTTCACTCCCAGATGCCAGCACCCTGGCCCGGGTCGTTTGTCCTGTATGGTTAGAAGACGAAAACGGCCGAGCCAGCGAAGCGCTAGCGAATAATGATGCCGCAAATGCAGATGGCGCGTGCGCCGTGTGCCGTTTTCATGCTGTTCTTATCCCCGATTGAACCGGCCCGGTCAAGATGCCGGACCCGCGCATTCAACCGGCGGAAAACCGCACCAGCAGTGACACTGACAATGCCGCCATCACAGCAGCGATCAGCCCGTCAAGCACCCGCCATGCCGAGGCTTTGGCAAACAGCGGCTCGAGCACCCGCGCACCATAGCCAAGCCCGAAGAACCAGATGAACGACGACGACATCGCCCCGATGGCGAAGGCCAGCCGTGCGGTGCCTTCGTAGCGCCCGCTCAGCCCGCCAACCAAGAGCACCGTGTCGAGATAGACATGCGGATTGAGAAAGGTGAAGGCGAGACAGGTCAGCACTGCGGCCTTCAGCGATCCCGGACCTGATTTGGCCGCCTCCAGCCCTGATGGGGAGATCGCCCGTTTGAGCGCCAGAAACGCATAGACGGCAAGGAACGCCGCCCCGCCCAGGGTGACCCCAGCAATCAGGAACTTTGAGCCCGATATGATCGCTCCGAGCCCGGCAACGCCGAGCCCGATCAGCACCGCGTCCGACAGCGCGCAGATCAGGCACAGGATGAACACGTGCTGGCGAAGCAGGCCCTGACGCAGGATGAAAGCGTTTTGCGCGCCAATGGCGATGATCAACGAGCCGCCGAGCAGCAGGCCGGCGATGGCAGGGGCAAAAAGGGGTGTCATGGGATCAGAACAACTTCATCTGGTCGGAGGCTGCTGCCGCCGCTTTGGGTTTGCGAGCCGGTCTGGCTGGCTCCGGAGGAGCGGTATCACCGGTAGCGGGCTCCTGCACCTCCGGGCCGGAGTTGGCAACCTTGTTAACCAGATCAGAAACGCGGATGGCCTCGAAATAATCATCGGGCGCCGGCGCCATCAGGTCGCTCACATGGCGCGGTTCCTGGTTGAGGCAATCAAGCCAGCGGGAAAAGTCCTCGGGCCTGATTACCACCGGCATCCGGTCATGCACCCGCGCAATCATCTGGTTGGCAGCCGTGGTCAGAACCGCCGCGGTGTCGATTTCCGCCCCGTCGGCACTCATATAGGTTTCCAGAAGCCCGCCGAAGGCAACGACACCGCCATGTTTCGGCTTGATCCAATAGGGTGTGGACTTCTCTTTCGAGCCCTTTGGCGGGCGATGCCATTCGTAAAATCCCGATGCTGCGATCAGCACACGCCGATGCCGCATGGCGGCGCGGAACGAGGCTTTTTCGGCAGCGGTTTCAGATCGGGCATTGATCAGCAGCGGAAAATCCGCCGGATCCTTGACCCAGCCGGGCAAGAACCCCCAGCGCGCGAGGAGCGCCCGGCGGTCGGTACGGTTGTCGCCCTCAGTGCGGCGGCGGTCGCCGGCAATGATCAGGATCGGCTGCGTTGGTGCAATATTGTAGCGCGGCGGAAAATCCTCGATCTCCTCGAGCCCGAACAATTCCTGCACCTCTTCAGGTGTTGCTGTCAGCGAAAAACGTCCACACATTGCCGATCCATGACCCAGGACGAAGCGAGGGTCAAGCGCTGACCTGCTGGCCGAATGGCCTCGTCCATCGGCATGTGGCACGCAGCCTAACCTTTCACGCCGACGGTCTTGTCGGCCACGATCCGTCCATCCTCCAGCGTGACAATGCGGTCAGCCAGTTCAAGAATGCGGTTATCGTGGGTGACCATCACGGTTGTGGTTCCGCGCTGCTTTCCCAGCCGCTTGAGCATGGCGACCACATTCAGCCCGCTCTCCTTGTCGAGCGCCGCCGTCGGTTCATCGGCAAAGACGATATCGGGATTGCCGACCAGCGCCCGGGCAACCGCAACACGCTGTTTCTGGCCACCAGAAAGATTGCCCGGCAGATAGTCCATGCGGTCAGCAAGCCCGACCAGCGTAAGGGCGTGCCGCGCGGCTTGCTGCTCTGTCTTCGGGTCGTTGATACTGTGAACCTGAAGCCCCATCTGGACATTCTGCATCGCGGTCAGGCTACCATGCAGATTGTGCGCCTGAAAGATAAAGCCAAGCCGTCGCCGAAGCGCTTCATTGAGCGGATTGTCCGCGCCCTTCAGCTCATGTCCCAGTAAGGTGATCGAGCCTTCCTGCACGTCGCGCAGGCAACCCATCAATGTGAGCACTGTTGTCTTGCCGGACCCCGACGGCCCCATCAGCACGGTCAGGCTGCCGCGCACCACTTTGAGATCGACATTGAAAATTGCCTGCTTGCGGGCCTCGCCGATGCCGAACCAATGGTTCAGGCCACGCACGATGATCGGGTGGTCGTGGCTCATCTCAACCCTCTCAAAACAGATCCGCAGGATCAGCCGCCGCCAGCCGGCGGGTGGCAATAGCGCCGGACAGCGAACAAGCAACCAGCGTTCCGATCAGCACGATCGCGGCCATGTCCCAGGTCATCGCCAAAGGCAGATTCGTGGCTTTTTTCATTCCGACCAGCAATCCCGTCCCCACAATGACACCGGGCACAAACCCGAACACCGCCAGAATCAACGCCTCCTCGAAGACGATACCGAGGAAAAATCTCTGCGGATATCCCATCGCCTTGAAGGTTGCATATTCGGACAGATGATCGGCCACATCCGTCGAAAGCACTTGATAGACAATGACGATGCCGACCAGCACGCCGATAATTACGCCAAAGCCGAATATGATGCCGGTAGGCCGCTTGGTCTGCTGGTAGCTGAGATCTTCGGCCTTGGCCTGATCATAGGAGCGGATGCGCAGCGACTTGTCCGATACCAATTCGTGCAGCCGCGCCGCCACCGCTTCCGGATCCGCCCCCCGCGTAACTTGAAGCAGAATATGATCAGGTGCGGCTGAACTGCGCGCCGGAAACAGCGACAGGAAGGTCTGGTCCGACATGATCATATAGCCGTCGCCGCCAAATCCGCCGCCGCCCTGAAACGTGTCGTACAGCGTCACTGTCTTGCCGCTCACCTCGAAACTCGTCGGCGTCTGCGGCCGGATCGCCGCAGCTTCCTCGGGCGGCAGGCCGCGGGTGGCCATGTCGAGAATGCCCGAGTCTTTTAATTGCAGCGTCGTCAGTTTCGGTTTGAGCACCGGGCTCAAAAAATCCGGCAACGTCGGATCGATGCCGAAGCTGGTCAACCCCAGCGTCTTGGTCGGTCGCGGCCAATTGGTGTTGCCGACAAACAGCCCGGTCCCTAACGTCACTTCCGGGTCGGCCTGAGCCTGAAACAACCATTGCCGCGCGACATTGCCGCCCTCGGTCATCGAATTGGCGTCCGATGCCGAAATCATGATGTCGGCCTTGAAAAATTCGTAAGGCTTCAAGGTCGCCGTCGCCATCGAGTTCATGATGCCCAGTTGCACGAACACCAGCACATTGGCGAAGGCGACGCCGGCAATGGCTGCAGCAAATCGGGTGCGGCTGTGGGTCAACTGCAGCCAGCCAATCGGCAGCCGCCCGAACATCCATTGCAGCAACCGGTTCATGGGGTGCTCTTGGCAACAGGCGGCTGTGTCCGCGTATCGATGCGCGCGATTACCTCAAGATTGGTATAGCGCGCCGCAACGCTGGATGATGCCTCATCCAGCTCGACCATCACCTTGATCACCCGCGCATCGGTGTTTGCCGCTGTATCGTCCGATAGCAGGCCTTGGCGCCCAACGGTCAGGCCAATGGATTTAACGCGTCCCTGTAGCGTCTGGCCGATTGCAACGGCTGCCAGTTCCACCGGCTGCCCCTCAGTGACATTGGCTATCCGGTCCTGATAAACCTCCACCTCGGCCATCATGTGATCGGTGTCGCCAATCAGCATGATGCCATCACTCGGCGGGCGTTCTCCGGGATTGGCCATCGAATCCAGCACCACGCCGCTGATCGGAGCCAGAACCGCTGAGCGGACCAGATCCTGTTCAGCGCGGGTCAGATCCGCCTTGGCTGCGTCAAGGTTGCGCGCGGCGACGATTACATCAGGTTGCAGCTCAGTAACTTCGCCGGTGAACCGCGACAATGTCGCTTCGGCTTTCTGCACCGCAAGAACAGCCTGATGTTGAGCTGCGGCCAGTGCATCGAGTGAGGCTCTGGTGATCACGCCGCGCTCGAACAAGGCCTTGCTGCGCTCGTGCTCAGCCGAAGCTTCGGTGCTTGCGCTACGCGCCTGCTCCATGGCCGCGCGGGCTTCGTCCTGGGAATTCTGAACTGATGCGGTGGTTTGAACCAGTGCCGCCTCGCGCACCGCGACATTGGCCTCAGCCGATAGAACCGCGCTTTGCAATTGCCCCTGATTGTCCAGCCGCGCCACCACCGTGCCTTTTTCAACGCGATCACCGATGCTCACCAGGACTTCGGCAATTCGTGCGTCTCCAGCGCCATAGGGCGGCGCCACGACCGACACATCGCCGCGCGGCATCAGCCGCGCCAGCCCGACAACGTCGCTGGCCTGCATGGTTGCCACCATTTCCTTGGGCATTTCCATGTCAGGCGGAAGCGCTATGGGTGTGGCCGAGCCGGCACCGGGCTGCAAACCGGTGAGAGCATAGAATTTCTGCAAGGCGATAGGCTGATAATACATGCCGATCACCCCGCCAGAGAACATTAAGACCGGGATCAGCAACACCAGCAGATAGCGCTTGCGAAACCGCCACCGCCGCCTTGCAACCTGCTGACCGGCCGCATCATTGCGGATGACGTTCAGCGGCAGGTCGGATTCATGTGGGGCCGTCATGATGAATTCCGATTCTCGTGTCCGGGCAGGAAGTAAATTTTGTGCATGGTGTTTCACGCATATTACAATAACGCCATATCGCGGAATGATCTCTGTCAAGGTGAAGGCAGCGATTCCCGGCGGTACGGGTTGATCCTGAAGTTTTTCCGGGGTTGCCGCCAGATAGAAACTCCGCACATTACATATTCATGACAAAAAGCATCACAGGGATCGGGCAATGAGCAATCGGCATGGCACAGATGTAAATGCTCCGGCACTGGCGGTCTCTGTGGCGCTGAAACGCGATGGCAAGTTCCTGCTGGTGCTTCGTGCCAATCCACCAGCCCAGAACATGTACGCCTTCCCCGGTGGCCGGGTCGATGCGGATGAAAAGCTCGAACACGCCGCCCTGCGCGAACTCGAGGAGGAGACCGGGCTGAAAGCAGCCAACCCTCGCGCTTTCGCAACCTTCGATCTTGGCTCGGACGATCCGGGGGGAAGCGTTTCTTCACACTTTTTCTTGACCGTTTTTCTCGCAGATGACCCGGGCGGGGAGCCTGTGGCAATGGATGATGCCAAGGCCGTCGGCTGGTTCACGCCTGAGCAAATCCGTGGCCTTCCGGTACCCCAAAGCATGGTCACCTGCATGGAGCTGCTGGCGGTTGCGCAAAGCTGAGCGCTGGCGACCGACTGACACAGTCTTCCCTTAAGGAAACAGCCCCTCAAGAAAATGTGAGCTGGCTTGATTGGCGCATGACGCCGTTTTCGCAGACACTGATCCCATGTTTGGATTTCATACTCACAACCCCGCGCACGTCCTCTATTCGAGGCTCCAGTCCGTCATAGCGCTGGTGCTGCTTGCAGGTCTGTGCCTGGCGCTTTCAGCGATCAGTGCCGCCGCTGATCCCGAACGCTGGCAGGCAGAAGGTTGGAAGACGGATTTCTCCAAATTCAACATAGATTTTGCAAGCGTCATGTCTGGCGGCCCGCCCAAGGACGGGATTCCGCCGATCGACGATCCGACCTTTTTAGCGGTTTCCAACACGTCGGGCCTCGACGCCAAGGAACCGGTGATGTCGGTCATCATTGACGGCCAGGCCCGCGCCTATCCGCTGCGCATCATGATCTGGCATGAAATTGTCAACGACACTCTGGCTGGGCGGCCGATCGCGGTGACCTATTGCCCGCTGTGCAACGCCGCCATTGTGTTTGACCGCACCGTCGAAGGCACGGTGACATCCTTCGGCACTACCGGCAAGCTGCGCAATTCGGACTTGGTCATGTATGACCGCGAGACCGAAAGCTGGTGGCAGCAATTCACCGGTGAAGCCATCGCCGGATCGCGAACCGGCACCAAACTTGAGATCATCCCGTCGCGGCTTGAGTCGTGGCAGAGCTTTCAGGATCGTCATCCCGATGGCGAGGCACTGGTGCCCAACAACCCCGGCCTGCGCGATTACGGCCGTAATCCCTATGCCGGTTATGACAGCTCAGGCGTTCCGTTTCTCTATCGCGGTCCAATGCCGGAAGGCATCACACCACTGTCTTATGTCGTGGTTGTCCGCGACGGGCCGGAGCCGCTGGCGATATCACTCGACCGGCTGCGCAGCGAAGGAAGCATCGAAAAAGATGGTATCGATATTGCCTGGGTGCCGGGCGTTCGTTCGGTTCTCGACGCTGCCAACATTGCGGAAGGCCGCGAAATTGGCAGTGTCAGCGTCACCCGCAATGGTAAGGTCGTTGCCCATGAACTGACCTTCGCTTTCGTGGTCCGCGCCTTCCTTCCCGAAACCGCCATTCTTAAATAGGATGAACACGCCAGGCCGGGATTTCATCGGCCCACCACTTGGTGTATGGGAGCGATCATGATGCGCCGCCTCCTCCTGATCCTCGCTCTGCTGATGCCGGTCGTACTGGCTTCTTCCAACCTGTTTTCTGCGTGGGCGCAAGACAGCTCCGAGGACGCCGTTGTTTCCCCGGACCTGCCGCCTCCCCCCTACGAAGCGAGATTGTTGCGGCTTGCCGAGATCATCGGATCAATCCAGTATCTGAGGAACCTGTGCAATCCGGAGGGGGAAACTGGTTGGCGCGAGAGCATGCAGGCCTTGCTCGACAGCGAGACTATTGGCGAAGCGAGTCGGCGCGAGCAACTTACCGCAGGCTACAATCGCGGTTTTCGCGCTTTCGCCTCGGTTTACACGGTTTGCACAGCTTCAGCACTTGTGGCAGAGGAGCGATACCGTCACGAAGGTGCCACACTTATTGCAGAAATTGTGGCTCGTTACGGAAATTGATATTTTGTTAACCGATATCGCCTCTGCCCCGTGCCGAAACGTTTCAAGCCGTGCTACGGTGTTAACGAGATAGTAAGTAAGAGTTGGTCCGCATGACACATCCCACAGCCCATACACCCGATGAACTTGATGATCTGATCATCCAGGAAAAACTACAGGTGGCTCTTGAGTTGCAGCATGATGCCTGGGCCGAGAGCACGGCCGATGGCATTGAGCCGGAAATTATCGCCGACGCCGCAATGATCACCGCGATTCGGGAAACAGTCCGCGCTCTGGGTGAAGATCAGGCGGAAGCTCTGGTGGAATCACTCAGAGGCCGCATACTGGCCGGCGAGTTTTCTCCTCAACGCATTCTTCAATAGGATTATTGGCGGGGAGCCACGTGGTCAGCAAGCGCAAGAGCGGATTTGGGACGAACTGTTTGAGTTTGCGACCAGCCGCCATGGCTGTCGTGTTGGCGATTGTTTTTTCCGGTTCAGCTCGGGCATTGAGCGAACTCAAACCGGTCCAGCCGCCCGCCACTGATGTAGAACGGGGTGTGCCTCTGCCTCCGCTCGATGAGCCCGTGATCGGCATCGATGGTGGTCTTCCAACACCAAATCCAATCATTCGAGAGACCCAGCAACCCCAGTCTGAAGATACCTCCTCTGATGCTGTGCCTGCTGCAGAAGGCATGACAGTGGAGATCATCACCGATCCGGCGCAATTGCCCGAATCAGCTCTACGCATGCGCGAGTTGATCCTCCAAGCCGCTGCGACCGGAGATGCGGACAAACTCCGGCCCCTGCTTGGCACCGGCCCCAACGCGACACAATTGGCTCAAGGGCAAACCGATGCCGATCCCGTGGAGTATCTGCGCTCGATCTCTGGCGATTCGGAAGGCCAGGAAATACTGGCAATCCTCATCGACCTTCTCAACACCGGATTTGTCCGCATCGATGAGGGCAAACCGAGTGAGACCTATGTTTGGCCCTATTTCGTGGCCTTGCCGCTTGAAAGCCTGACTGCGCCGCAAAGGGTCGAACTGCTGCGGCTGGTCACAGCCGGTGATGTCGAGGACATGAAGGCCTTCGGCGCCTACAATTTTTACCGGATCGGGATCTCTCCTGATGGAGACTGGCGCTTTTTCATGGCCGGCGACTGATCCGGATCACCCTTGCCCGCGGCCACGCGACCACCTACCTGTCCAGTTCCAAGAGTCCAGCCCAATCATCCGGAGTGCCGCACTGTGCCAGCCCTGATCCTTCCCGACCGGAACATTGTCCAAGTGGATGGCGAAGACGCCGGCCATTTCCTCCAGAACCTGATCACCGCCAACCTCGATGCAATCAAATCCGGCGAAGTCCAACCCACTGCCCTGCTCACTCCACAAGGCAAAATCCTGTTCGATTTCCTGATTTCAAAATCAATTGAAAGCGGCTTTTGCTGTGATATCCGGGCGGACCAGACCGCCGATTTCATCCGCAGGCTGACACTTTACAAACTGCGTGCCGCCGTTACGTTCCAAACAGTCACGGAAACGCCTGTCATCGCGGGCTGGGATGGCAATGCACCGCATGATGCGCTGCGCGACCTTCGCTTTCCAGAAGAAGCCCATGTCTGGCGATTGTATGGAAGCGGCTTGGTCCTTGATGCGGAGCAATCAGCATGGGACGCAATTCGAGTGGCCCACGGCGTGGCTGAATCCGGCTCCGATTTCGCCCTGTCGGATGTGTTTCCCCATGATGTGCTGATGGACAAGAATGGCGGCGTAGATTTCAGGAAAGGCTGTTACGTCGGCCAGGAAGTTGTCTCGCGCATGCAGCACCGCGGAACCGCCCGTCGCAGGGTGGCAACGGTCACAGCTGAAACCGAGTTGCCGGAACCCAGTGAACAGGGAGCCGAGCTCAACATCCGTGCAGGCGACAAACCGGTGGGCAGCCTTGGCACGATGTCCGGCAAATCAGCGCTTGCAATTGTGCGGACTGACCGGGTGGCAGATGCGCTGGCTCAAGACATTCCACTGACCGTGGAGGGAATTCCGGTGACTTTGACCTTGCCAGGCTGGGCCGGTTTATCCTTTAAGAGCGGCGACCCAAACACACCGGATGCCTGATCGATGCCCCCAGCCGAAAAAGCCACGCGCGCCTGGCAGCGCATGCTCTCGGGCCGCAGACTGGATTTGCTCGATCCCTCGCCGCTGGATGTGGAGATTTCCGATATCGCGCAAGGACTGGCGCGAGTAGCGCGCTGGAACGGCCAGACCCGCGGCGACCACGCGTTCTCCGTGGCGCAGCATTCGCTGATGGTCGAGGCAATTGTCGGCCGGCTCTCTTCAGCTTCCCCCCAGACACTGCAGCTTGCCTTGCTGCATGATGCGCCGGAATATGTCATTGGCGACATGATCTCGCCATTCAAAGCCGTGGTCGGCGGCGGCTACAAGACGGTTGAAGCCAGGCTGGAGGCTGCCATCCGTATCCGCTTCAGCCTCCCGCCGGTGCTGCCGAAAAACATCAAGGCGCTGATCAAGCGCGCGGACCAGATCGCGGCCTATTTCGAGGCAACAGAACTGGCTGGCTTCGATGACAAGGAGGCGCGCGCTTTCTTCGGGGCACCGCGCGGCATAACCTGCGACATGCTTGACGTAGCGCCGCGCCCGGCAGCTGAAGTCGAGAAGATGTTTGTTCAGCGTTTCGAGGCAATCGAGGCCTTGCGCCACTCATAAAAAGGCTGCCCCATGTCCTATATTCTCGTCTGCCGCCTTAACCAGATCGCCGAGACCGCTGTGTTGCACGGTGCACGGGAAATGGTGAGCCTGCTTGCCGAAAACCAGCACTTCCACCGCCCCGCTGTGATCGACGAGAACCGTCACCTCAAGCTTGGGCTCAATGACATATCCGAGGCCCGTGCCGGGCTGACAGCTCCTGATGAAGCCCATGTCGAACGCCTGATCAAATTCGCACATGGCTGGGACCAGCGCGCACCGCTGGTCATCCACTGTTGGCTGGGCATTTCCCGCTCACCCGCGGCGGCGGCAATCACCGCCCTGGCACTTGAGCCTGACCAGGACGAGATGGCACTTGCAGAGCGGTTGCGCGCCGCATCTCCCTTCGTCACGCCCAATGCGCGGCTCATAGAAATCGGCGATTCCCTGCTCGGCCGGGAGGGTCGGTTGATCCGCGCCATAAAGGCCATTGGCCGCGGGGCTGATACCTTTGAGGGTGGCCGCATCTGCCTCGCCGTCCGGCCCGGCGATGATCTGCCGCGGGCCACGCCGGACCGCCCCACAGGCCGTGGCTGAGCGCGGGCATGGACACTGACCTCATCCCACCCCTGCGCATTGGCCTCAACGCTGCCATCGTTGCGGTCACCCACGACACGCCGAGCATTCTGGCGGTTCCGGCGTCGCCGGGCGAAAGACCAGCTGACGGTTTGCCGTTTGGCCAGTTCGACCCTGCGCGACACCGGACCTTTGAAGCCAGCCTGCGCGCGAGCGTTGAAAGCCAGACTGCCCTGCATCTGGGTTATGTCGAACAGCTCTACACCTTCGGCGATCGCGGGCGCCAAATGCGCAGCGATGAACCGAGGGCCGATATCAGTCCCCACCTGGTCTCGGTCGGTTATCTGGCGTTGACCCGCGCAGACGCTGACAACCCCGAAGCCTTGCATGCGACCGGAGCCCGCTGGCACGACTGGTATGAGCTGTTTCCATGGGAGGATTGGCGCCAGGGTCGCCCGGCCATGCTCGATACGGCAATCCTGCCCAGACTTGTGCCCTGGGCCGGGGAACCAGCGCAACGACAGCAGGTGCCGAGCCGCAAAGCGCGCATAAGGCTGGCCTTTGGGCTGGGGGATTTTCCCTGGGACGAGGAAAGGGTTCTAGACCGCTATGAACTGCTCTATGAGGCCGGCCTGCTGACCGAGGCCGTGGCCGATCAGCGGGTGACATCCACCGGACTTGCGGCGCAGTTGGGTCACGCCATGCGCTTTGACCATCGGCGCATTGCCGCCACCGCGGTGCAAAGGCTCCGGGCCAAGATCAAGTATCGGCCTGTGATCTTCGAGCTGATGCCGCCCCAATTTACGCTCACCCAATTGCAGACCACGGTCGAGGCTATTTCAGGCCGTCACCTGCACAAGCAAAACTTTCGGCGTCTTGTTGAAGGCGCAGAACTGGTTGAACCCACAGGCGCCGCCAGCTCCGCAACCGGCGGCCGCCCTGCAGCGCTCTACCGCTTCCGCGCCAAAATTCTCGAAGAACGCCCGGCACCTGGCTTGCGGCTCGGCGGACGTGGTTAAATCAATGATATTTTTGCAAATAGCGTCAAAAAAAGTGTGCGCAGAGCACCATTGTCCTGAAGTGAAACGCCACGCTGCTTCAGCATAGATTGGCACGCAATCAAACGGCATCTCCTTTTGCCTCTCCAGTCTGCAAAATCCTGACAATTCAAGATGGCCGGCGGGTCCCTCATGACTTGACACATACTACTCAATACTGACGAAAAATAAGACTTTTAATAAATTGTTACCAATGGGGAGCGCCAGTGGTAACATAGCAGAGCCAGCATGATTGCTGCTCGCCGCTTCTGGGAGGGAGAGGCTCATAAATCTGGAGGAGTTAGAGTATGACAAAGCTGTTTCTCGTGACCGCAGTTGGCGCCCTGATGGCTTCAAGTGCCCTTGCCCAATCTGCCAATGTGCCAAGCAATCTTGAAAAGCTGTCAGGCTTCAAGACCACCGGCGTCACCGAATTCACCTTCATCGAACAAAGCGGCGATTACGCCGATGGCATCAAGAAGACGCTTGAGCGGATCACCCTGCCCGACGGCTTCAAGATCGAGCTCTACGCTGTCGTTCCCGACGCGCGCCATATGGCGGTTGGTCCGCAGGGCATTGTTACCATTGTCGGTACACGCAAGGACAAGGTGTGGTCTGTCACTGATCGCAACAAGGACCGCATCGCCGACGAGGTGAAGGATTTCGCCCCGTCACTGACGTTTTCGATCCCGAACGGACCCTGTTTCTCCAAGGACGGTTTTCTCTACATCGCCGAGCAGAACCGGGTCCTGCTGTTTCCCGCTGCCGAGTTTTTCTATGAAAGCCCGGATGTCGCGGCCTTCAACCTTGTGGCTGGCGGCGAGCTGATCCCGGCCGAACAGGAAAGCTTCAACCACACCGCCCGCGTCTGCAAGCTCGGACCTGACGGCAAGATTTATATCTCGCTGGGGCAGCCGTTCAACGTCGCACCGCCTGAAAACCTCGAGGTCAACACCAAGTGGGGCATCGGCGGCATGATCCGCATGAACACCGATGGCAGCGGCCGCGAGGTCTACACCTACGGCATCCGCAACTCGGTCGGGCATGACTTCCATCCCGAAACCGGCGACTTGTGGTTCACTGACAACCAGGTCGACGGCATGGGAGACGATATCCCGCCCGGTGAACTCAACCACCAGACCGCGATGGGGCAGCACTTTGGCCACCCGTGGTATGGCGGCGGCGACACACGCACCAATGAGTATGCAGGCCAGGACGTTCCGGTGGAAGTCGTGATGCCGGCGGTCGATACCATTGCGCACGCTGCTGACCTTGGGATGACCTTCTATACCGGCAAACAGTTCCCGTCCGAGTACAAGAACGCGATTTTCTCCGCGCAGCACGGCTCATGGAACAGGACAACACCGGTTGGCGCCCGCGTCATGGTCACCACCATCGATGATGAGGGCAACGCCACTATGAAGCCATTCGCCGAAGGCTGGATTGACGAAAACGGCGAGTATCTGGGTCGACCGGTCGATGTGGCGCAATTGCGTGACGGCTCGATCCTGGTGTCGGACGACTTGGCCGGTGCAATCTATCGGATCAGTTACAGCAAATGAGAGCGTTGATTGCTCTTGGTTTCGGCGGGCTGTTGCTCGCCGGGACTGCTCTCGCAGACGAACCTGCTGTGGGTGACTCTGTGGCCGGAAAGAAGATCGCTGGCCAGTGCAGAACCTGCCACGGCATCGATGGCTATGCCAAAATACCGATCGCACCGCATATCGGCGGCGAACCGGCGTCCTACCTGCGCAATCAGCTGATTGCGTTTCGCAACGGCACGCGGACGCATGAGATGATGTCAGTGGTCGCGAAGATGCTGACCGACCAGCAGATTGAAGACGTTGCGGCCTGGTACTCGTCCCACATTGCCGTGGCAACGCTTACAGCCGATGCCGCAAGCGCACCTCAGGCATGTACTGCCTGCCATGGTACCGACGGCATCGCCCTGGTTGAGGATGCGCCAAATCTCGCGGGCGAAACCAACATCTACATCGACACCCAGCTCAAGGCCTTCCGCCTTGGCAAGCGGACACATGAGGTTATGAGCGCGGTGGCAGAGGACATGACCGATGCGGAAATCCGCGCCGTCGCCGATTGGTACGGCAGCGTCAAACTCGACATCAAGATGGCGAAATAGCGAAGCATTACACAATTATCGGGTCGCGACTCCCCGCCACCAGACTTACGCCTTGCCGCAGTCACACGGCTCACGACAGCCCTTCCATCCATTTGCGCAGCTTGTAGGCCGTTGTTGTCTCGTCGATCTCGACATCTGCGAACCGCACCGGCTCGCCATCGGCAATAGCGCGCTTCAGCTTGACATTGTGCGCCAGCCCCAGAGGCAGGTAACCCGCAGTCACAGACGCCTTGGCCGGGCGCAAGCCACCGGTCACCGTGTAACCTCCTTCTCCGTCGAGAATCTCGCCCGACGCCAGATCGCGCTTGGCGATGGCCGCGACGTCGCCGTTGAAATGT
Organism: Hoeflea sp.; assembly: GCA_051251555.1. Taxonomy (GTDB): domain Bacteria; phylum Pseudomonadota; class Alphaproteobacteria; order Rhizobiales; family Rhizobiaceae; genus Hoeflea. Next base: position 202,230 of record JBPOEW010000002.1, on the reverse strand, counting down.
CTCGCAACGCCGGTCGGCTCACCGCGCAGCCCGACCGAGGCCACCGACACCGGCAGTTCGAGCCCGATGAGATGCCAGCGTTTGTAGAGCGATGAGTAACGGCCGCTGTCATCGGTCCGGACCAGATACTCCTGAAAGCAATTGCGCAGGTAATCCGTATCACCCTCAAACACCACCCAGACGCCTTGCCGGATGTCGTAAGGCACCGGAATGCCGTCGCGCGTCAGCGATGAGGCGACCTCGACCATGCCCTTTTGCTCAAGATGGCCACCTTCCGATTTGGGTCGCATGATATTGGCCAGATCCTCGGCGCCACCGACCGGGAACTGCAAGCCGTTCGTCGGAACCATCAGGCCTGTCGCGTTGGCGATTGCCGAAGATTCAATTGCCGGTTTGGAGCCGTCGAGAAAAGAGTTGAACATCTTCGGGTTGAGCCGTCCGCGCTCAGCGGCTTCGCGGGTGACGCCCCAATGATCCCACACGGTTTCCGGCGTCGATTTGCGGAATTCAGGCAGCCATTTGTGACCGCGCCCAGCAGCCGTCACGTTGAACCCACAGGTGCGCGCCCAGTCGACCAGATCACAGGTCAGGGCCGGCTGGTCGCCATAGGCCATCGAGTAGATCACTCCGGCAGCTTCGGCCTTTCGCGCCAGCGCGTAGCCGCAAAAGGCATCCGCCTCGACAGTGACGTTGATGACGTGCTTGCCGTTCTCGAACGCCCCGAGGATATGATCGATTGCCGCCACCGGCGCGCCGGTGCATTCGATGACGATGTCGACCGCCGGATGGGCGACAAGCGACTGCCAGTCATCGCCAACATGGGTTCCACCGCCATTGGCTGCCTGGTCAAGCGACGTGGCCGCAAACCGCTCCGGTTCCCAACCGACAAACTCCATGTTCGATCGTGCATTTGCTGGCGACAGATCCGCCACTCCGATCAGATGAATGCCTGCAAGCTTACGTATTTGTGACAGGAACATGGTGCCGAATTTGCCCGCACCGATCATCCCGATGCGGATTGGGTCACCGGTCTCGGCACGCTGGTTCAACATCGAAAACAGGTTCATTGTGACATCTACCTCCCCTAGCCAATCTCTTCCCGCAGGGCCTCCCAACCCTGCGCATGGTTTCTTTTATCCCAATTTGACGCCGGCAACGAGAACTCTTGAATCACTCAATCGCTGCGCCTTTCAGAGAATAAGGTCGGGATAGACCACCTGTTACCGCTAAAACAAGATTGCTTAGGTTTACAACCACACGCTCACCGCGTTAGCCTTTCGTCGCGATCGGCTCAATACTCGCCGTTTGAAACGCATCGTTTCCGCCACGCCCGGTGAGCCGATGCGACAGCAACAGAATCGGCAGACGACAAGCCGGTCGAACACAAGGCGGGAAAGTCAATGTACAAGAAAATCATGGTGCCCGTGGATCTTGCGCACGTCGACAAACTGGCGCTTGCATTGGACACGGCCGCAAACCTATCAAAACTCTATAATGCCCACGTGACCTATGTCGGCGTGACATCGTCTGCGCCCGGCCCGCTTGGCCACAATCCTGCGGAGTATGAGAAAAAGCTGACTGACTTCATTGCAACCCAAGCCAGTGCCCATGGCATCCAGGCCGATGGCAAGTCCGTGGTCAGTCATGACCCGGCAGTCGATCTGGACGAAGCGCTAATTAATGCTGCAGAGGAAATAGGCAGCGATCTAATTGTCATGGCGACCCATATTCCAAATGTCGCCGATCATTTCTGGCCGTCCAACGGTGGCCGGCTTGCGACCCACACCAACGCATCTGTCTTTCTCGTGCGCGGCTGAGCGCAAACGACGGCATCTGCCACAATAAACACAAGCGGGAGAACACCCAATGAGCGACAATAGCGAAACGGGTATTCCGGTGCCGGAAGGCCCGGCAAACCTGATCGATACCGAATACGAAGTCGGTCAGGACAACATTTCCATGTCGGTCGGCCCGTTCGGCCTCGACATTCACAATCCGGTTTTTGCAATCTCCGGATTGAGCATTGTTGCATTTGTCTTCGTAACCCTGGCCTTCCAGGAAAGTGCCGGTGTGATCTTCAACGATCTGCGCAACTGGTTGACGGGAACCTTCGACTGGTTCTTCCTCACAGCCGCCAACATCTTCGTGCTGTTGTGCCTGTTCCTGATTGTCTCGCCCTACGGCAAGGTCCGGCTCGGCGGCAAGGATGCAACGCCTGACTACTCCTATACCGGCTGGTTCGCGATGCTGTTCGCCGCAGGCATGGGCATCGGGTTGATGTTTTATGGCGTTTCGGAGCCGATTTCCCACTTCTCCTCCTCGTTTGCCGACAACGCTGCCACGCCCGAAAGCTGGGCGCCACTTGGCGGTGCAGCTGGCGACGCGGTCGAGGCACGCAATCTCGGCATGGCGGCGACGATCTTCCATTGGGGCCTGCACCCTTGGGCGATCTATGCCGTCGTAGCACTCGCACTGGCGCTGTTTTCCTACAACAAGGGTTTGCCACTGACCATGCGGTCGGTGTTCTACCCTATCTTCGGTGAGCGCATCTGGGGCTGGACCGGGCACATCATCGACATCCTGGCAGTTTTCGCCACACTGTTCGGGCTCGCCACCTCGCTGGGCTTCGGCGCGGAACAGGCCAATGCCGGCCTGAATCATCTCTTCGGTCTTCCGGTGAATGACGTCTCGAAGGTCTTGCTGATCGTCGCCATCACCGGCGTCGCACTGATGTCGGTCGTCGCCGGCCTCGATGCGGGCGTCAAACGGCTGTCCGAAATCAACATGGTGCTGGCCGCCTTGCTGCTGGTCTTCGTGCTGATCGTCGGGCCAACAGTGGCGATTTTCACCGGCTTCTTCCACAACCTCTATGAATATGTCCGCTATCTGCCCGAACTCTCCACTCCGTTTGGACGTGACGATGACAATTTCCGCCAGGGCTGGACGGCATTCTACTGGGCCTGGTGGATTTCCTGGTCGCCTTTTGTTGGCATGTTCATCGCCCGCGTCAGCCGCGGCCGGACAGTTCGCGAGTTCCTCACCTGCGTGTTGCTCATCCCGTCGATCGTCTCGGTTTTCTGGATGACGGTTTTTGGCGGAACAGCAATCAGCCAGCTGGTCAATGATGGCTACCAGCTCGTCGTCGACGCGCCGCTGGAACTCAAGCTGTTTGCCATGCTCGAAGGCTTGCCGTTGCAGCAGATCACCTCGTTCATCGCTATCGTTCTGGTGATCGTGTTCTTCGTCACATCATCGGACTCCGGCTCGCTGGTCATCGACACCATCACTGCAGGTGGCAAGATCGACGCGCCGGTGCCACAGCGAATATTCTGGGCAAGTTTCGAGGGGTTGGTCGCAATCGCACTACTGCTTGGCGGAGGATTGGGAGCACTTCAGGCCATGGCGGTCTCGACAGGCTTCCCGTTCACCATCGTGTTGCTACTCGCCTGTTTCGCCATCATCAAGGGATTGCACAGCGAACCACGCTAGAACCCAAGGGGTCGCCAGAGATGGCGGCCCTTTTTTGTTTCAGGGCGGTTGAAAAGAGCCTGACGCGGTGATGACGTCTACTGCCTGCCACGTCCAAGTGGATTCATTTGACCAATATCAGGGGCTTACAGCGCCTCGCAATTCACCCTGAGCGAAGCAGACACGCAGACTATTTCGCGGCACCAACCTGCCGCCCACGCCAGAGAATGAACAGGCCTGATATGACGATCAGACCTGATCCGATCACCATGGCAACACTCAGCCGCTCGCCAAAGAGCACAATCCCGAGCGCTATTCCAAACAGCAGCCGCGAATATCTGAACGGCGTGACGGCTGATACCTCTCCTGTGCGCATCGCCTTCATGAGGCAGGAATAGGCCATTACGCCAGCCATGATCGCCCCGAGCACATAAAGTGAAGTCTCGGCATCCGGCATCACAAAGGGGACACCTTGCCAGGCTGCGTACAAGCCGCCAGCAACGACAATGGACAGAAAGCCGTACAATCCGAGAATCGCGGTGCTCAACATGGCGGGGGCCGCGCGGCTCGCCAGATCACGTCCTGCGAAGCCGATCATGCCAAGAATGGCCAGAAACGAGAGCATCGAAAAACTGTCTGTTCCGGGCTGAATGATGACCACCACCCCGATCAGTCCGACGAAAATAGCCGTCCACCGGCGCCATCCCACTTTTTCGCCAAACACCAGTGCCGCGCCTGCGACCACAACCAGCGGCGTCGCCTGCAGGATGACCGTTGCCGCCGACAACGGGATCAGCGACAGCGCAAGCACGTAGAACAGGCGACCGGTAATCTCGAAGACAACGCGGACCAGCATCGGCCGCGAAACCACGTCCGGGTTGTACAGAGGCTCCTTGTTGATAAGCACCACTGTGGCAAAGACGAGGGCTCCACCAAGCCCGAAGAAGACAAGCACCTGACCGACCGGCAGCATCACGGAGGCTGCCTTGATGAAGGCATCTTCGATGGCAAAGATCGCCATCGCCGCAATCATCCAGATACTGCCCACCAGATTGGCTTTGCGGTCCGTCTCAATGTGATGTGTCACGCAGATTCCAATGCTGGTTGTCGCCTCGCCACCCGCGCGCGCCAAACCAGTTAGCGGGGTTACACTCAGGCTTCAATTGTTGACTTGGACTTGAGTAGAGACTGTCGAAACGGCCCTTCAGCCGATCGCCATATCCAGTCCGATATCCAGCGTCGGTGCGGCCATGGTGATCTTCGAGGTCGAGATATAGTCAACCCCGGTTTCAGCTATGGCCCTGATCGTGTCGAGATTGACATTGCCCGACGCTTCAAGCGTGATCCGGCCGCTGTCACGAGCCCTGTTCATCTCCACGGCTTCGCGCAATGCGTCCGGTCCCATGTTGTCGAGAAGGCAAACATCGGCACCTTCGTCGAGAACCATCAGGAACTGCTCGAGCGTATCAACTTCGATCTCGACCTTGACCAGATGTCCGGCGAAGGCTTTGGCAGCCCGCAACGCCTCGGCAATCCCGCCGGCCACCGCGATGTGGTTGTCCTTGATCAGGATCGCATCATCGAGCCCGTAGCGATGCGATGAGCCGCCGCCGCAACGCACCGCATATTTCTCCACGCCGCGCAGCCCCGGAATGGTCTTGCGCGTGCAGGTGACTTTTGCAGAAGTGTGCGCGATTGCATCGGCAAAGCGAGCCGTATGCGTGGCAATGCCCGACAGATGCATGAGATAATTCAGCGCCACCCGTTCGGCTGACAGCAGCCCGCGTGCCGGGCCTGAAATCCGAGCAATCATAGTGCCCGGTTCTACCCGCGTACCATCGGTCAGCAGCGCTTCAAACCGGATTGCCGGGTTGATCAACCTGAATGCGGTTTCGGCCAGCGGCAGCCCGGAGATGATACCGGCCTCGCGGCTGTTCATCTGGGCTGATGCCTGCTTTTCCGGACCGATGGTGGCGTTGGAGGTGATGTCACCGGCGCGGCCAAGGTCTTCCAGAAGTGCGGCGCGCACTTGATCCTCGACCATCAGCTGCGGCAGTTCGGGGAGAAATGCAGTGGTGGTCATAAGTCAGCCTTCCAGCAGGTCGGGGATGATGGCGTGGGCCTGATCAAGCGTCACCAGCGTGCGCCGTTTCCAGTCAGCCTGCTCCTCTGGATAATCGGTGCGGAAGTGCCCGCCCCGGCTTTCAGTGCGGTTGAGCGCACAAACCGCGATCAGTTTCGCCGTGGTGATGACATTGTCAAACCGCACCGAATGGCTTTCCCGGGCCAGATGCAAGATTGTAGCAAGAGCCTCGCGCAGGCCCTTGCCATCACGAAGCACCCCCAGATGAGCACTCATGGTCTGGCGCAAGGCGACCATGTTGGGATGGTCGTTTTCAGTGATGTACTCGGTCGTCGTCACCGATCCATCCTGCCAGTTTTTCGGTGCGTCAGCGTTGATTTCGGCTTTCAATGTTTCGGCAATGCGGGCGGAAAACACAACCGCTTCCAGCAGTGAGTTCGACGCCAGCCGGTTGGCGCCATGCGCCCCCGTCGAAGTGCATTCACCGCAAGCCCAGAACCCCGGCAGCGATGAGCGACCGTTGATGTCGGTCCAGATGCCGCCCATGAAATAATGCGCCGCCGGGATGACCGGGATCATCTCCTTGGCCGGATCAATGCCTGCCTCCTGGCAATAGCCAAAGACCGTGGGAAATTCCGCCGCAAAATCGTGAACGGCGGTGCGGCAATCAAGAAATGCACCCCTGCCCGCTTTGACCTCTGCAAAGATACCACGCGCCACCACATCGCGCGGCGCAAGCTCTGCATCAGGGTGCAGCGGCAGCATGAAGCGTTCGCCGGATGAATTGTGCAACGTCGCGCCATGGCCGCGCAGCGCTTCGGTGGCCAACGGCGCAGGATCCTTGCCGACATCGATCGCCGTCGGGTGAAATTGCACAAACTCCATGTCGGCCAGCCGTGCGCCGGCACGTGCCGCCATGCCAATACCACCGCCGCGTGCTTCGGTAGGATTGGTCGTCACCTCGTAGAGATGGCCGATGCCGCCGGTCGCCATCACCACATTCGAGCCGGTGACCCGGTGCAGCTCTTCACCGCTCCCGGCCTTGTCACGGGCAACAACGCCGGTCACCTTGCCGTCTTCGACAATCAGGTCCTCGACCACATAGCCTTCCAGCACCCGGATCGACGGCGTGTTGCGCACCGAAGCCACCAGCGCTTCCATGATGGCGCGCCCGGCCATGTCGCCCTTTACCCGGACAATGCGGCTTTCCGAATGCGCAGCCTCGCGGCTGACCGCGAGATGGCCTTCCAGATCGCGATCGAACGGCACGCCGTACTCGAGCAAGTCATGAATCCGGTCGGAGGCTTCCGAAGCCATGGCGCGGATAATGGCTTGGTCGACAATCCCGTCACCGGCGACAATCGTGTCGGTGACGTGACTTTCGATGGTGTCACCCGGCCCGACAGCCGCAGCAATGCCTGCCTGCGCCCAGGCCGACGAGGCACCACGGCCAATGGGTGCGGCCGCCAGCACCGTGACAGCCTTCGGCGCCAGCTTGAGCGCGCAGAACAGCCCGGCAAGCCCGCCGCCGATGATGACGACCTCGTCGGATCGCCTGACCGCTTGCGGCTGGTGGACAGCGATTGCTGTGGACGCCATGACATGCTCCCTGCTGGTTGCGAGCGGTCCGGGGACCACCGGGCCAGACGTCAGTTTTTCAGATTGACCATCCGCTCGACCGCCAGCCGTGCACGATCGGCAATCGCCGGGTCAACCAGCACTTCCTCGGTCATGTAGAGCAGGCTGTCGAGGATTTTTGGCAGTGTGATGCGCTTCATGTGTGGGCACAGATTGCAGGGCTTGACGAATTCGACGTCAGGAACTTCGCTTTCGATGTTGGATGCCATCGAGCACTCAGTCACCAGCAACACCCGTGACGGGCGCGTGTCCTTGACATAGTTGATCATGCCCGAGGTCGAGCCGGAATAATCGCAGACCGCGATCACGTCCGGATGGCACTCCGGATGGCCAATGATCTCGATGGTCGGATCGGCTTCCTTGTAGGCGAGCAATTCTTCCGCCGTAAAGCGCTCATGCACCTCGCAATGACCCTTCCAGGTCAGGATCTTTTTCTTGGTCTGCTTGGCGACATTGAGCGCCAGATATTCGTCCGGAATACAAAGAATTGTATCGGACTCGAAGCTTTCGCACACCGCCACTGCATTGGAAGAAGTGCAGCACACATCGGTCTCTGCCTTCACATCGGCAGACGTATTGACATAGGTCACCACCGGCACGCCGGGATAACGCTCTTTCAAGAGCCGCACATCCGCACCTGTGATGGAATCCGACAGCGAACACCCGGCCTTGCCGTCGGGGATCAGCACGGTTTTTTCCATGTTGAGCAGCTTCGAGGTTTCGGCCATGAAATGCACGCCGCACTGGATGATGATCTGCTCGTCGACCAGCGTCGCCTCGCGCGCCAGCTGCAGCGAATCACCGGCAATGTCGGCAACACAGTGAAAGATGTCCGGGGTCTGGTAGTTGTGGGCCAGAATCGCAGCCCCACGCTCCTTCTTGATACGGTTTATGGCGTGCACGTAAGGCGCGTAGACCGGCCACTCAATTTCCGGGATATGGTTGCGGACGCGTTCATAGAGATGCGCGGTTTCGCGGGCAACAGCCGGGGTGTACTTCAAGTCCGGACGCTCAATCACGCCAAAACGTTCCGCTGCAGTTTGCGCCTGTCTGGTCGCCTGAGCTGTGGTGCCTGTGTCCAACCGGGTCATGGGGAACCCTCCCGTCATCATCTGTTATGCTCAATTTGAGCATAATCAGGTTTCAAAAGAACCCGGCAGTGCCGGGGAACACATCACATAAGACGTAGCTTTTGCGAATGCAAGTCAGCCGGACCCTTGCGTCTCGGCCAGGTCTGGTTCCGTCATTCGAACAATTTGGACTTTTCGGCATCTTCTGCAGGGGCCGAGCCCGGCGTTTGAGCAAGTGCGGTTTCGAGTGCAAACTCGGCCTGTGCCGCATATTTCAGTGCCGGATTGATGCCCAATCCGAAGGCCTTGGTCACACCACCAAGCACATGCTCGATCCGCACTGATCCTTGACTCTGCTCGTCGGAAACAAACTTGATCGACAGATGCTCCGCATCGCCCTTAGTGCCAATTACGTCACCAATGGGCTTGGAAAACAGCCCAACCTTATTCTCGCTCGCCACATTGGCCCACTCCGGACCCTTGCGCAGGTAAGCAATGAAATTTCGCGCCTGTTCGACCTGCATCATCATCGCATGCCCACCCCCCTCGGCACCGCCCTGCGCGGGAATGACGATTGACGCCATCAGCAACAATCCGCGATTCTTGTCTGGCACTGCAGAGCAGTAGGTAAAGCCGATACGGTCGGTGGAAAGGTCGCTCACCTGCGCCGGGTCGCCGATGATGGCACCGAATGGCGTGATGACAAACTTGCTTTCAGGGTTGAACGTGGCGTCGTCCGGGTCGAAACCTTCGGCACGAGCGCCGCAAGTTAAACCAGCCAGGACCAATCCTGTCGCTATCCCCTTTAGAAACCCTTGTTTCATCGGTAATGCCTCCCGCTTCCGGATCTGCTCTCCTCAAGCATTCCCCCAAGCCCGCCGACTGTCAACAATCGCATGGAAAATCAACGCCGGGCGCTGATCCACAACTCCTGACTGATCAATTACAGTGATCATTAGGTTCAATCAAAAGCGCTTGTTCCGTGGCCGGCAATGACTACAGTCGCCAGACAATCCAGGAGCTTTCATGTCCGACACCCGTCCCTCATCTGCGGCCGCCGCGCCTTTGCCCTGGCTGATCATCATCGCTGGCTCCCTGATCGCGCTCATGTCCTTCGGACCCCGCTCGGCCATGGGCTTTTTCCAGCTCCCCATGCTCGCCGACACCGGCTGGGATCGGACGACTTTCGGTCTGGCTATGGCGGTGCAGAATCTGTTCTGGGGTCTGGGGCAGCCGTTCTTCGGCGCCATTGCCGACAAGTACGGCACCTGGAAAGTTCTGGCCCTGTCGGCATTTGTCTATTCCAGCGGCCTGTTCATCATGTCAGTGGCGCCGACTCCCGGTTGGTTCTATATCGGCGGCGGCGTTCTTGTCGGCCTGGGTATCGCCTCGGCTTCCTTCGGTATTGTGCTGGCCGCATTCGCCCGAAATGTCGCGCCGGAACAGCGCTCGATGGCCTTTGGTATCGGCACTGCCGCTGGCTCGGCCGGCATGTTCGTCTTCGCACCCCTCAGCCAGGGGCTGATCGACGCTTATGGATGGCAGGAAGCACTTGTATGGATGGCGGCCATGATGTTCATCGTGCCGTTCCTGGCCATTCCGCTGCGTGGCAATTCAAATTCCGGCTCGCAATCGGCGCTGCAGTACAAGCAGTCGATCGGCGAAGCCCTGCGCGAAGCGCTTGGCCACAAGAGCTATCTTTTGCTGGTTTCCGGATTTTTCGTCTGCGGCTTCCAAGTGGCCTTCATCACCGCTCATTTCCCGGCCTACCTGCGTGACATCGGCATTGAAAGCTCCTTCGCCGTGCTGTCGCTGGCGCTCATAGGTTTTTTCAACATCATCGGCTCCCTGGCCTCTGGCTATATCGGGCAACGCTACTCCAAGCCAATGGCGCTTGTCTGGATCTACATCGGCCGCTCGATTGCCGTCACCGCTTTCCTGCTGCTGCCGCAAACCGGCACGTCGGTGGTCATTTTCGCCATTGTCATGGGCCTGTTGTGGCTGTCGACGGTACCTCCGACCAACGCCCTGGTGGCGATCATGTTCGGCACCGGTCATCTTGGCATGCTGGGCGGCGTGGTGTTTCTCTCCCACCAGATAGGCTCTTTCCTGGGCGTCTGGCTCGGCGGCTACCTCTACGACATTTTTGGCACCTACAACCCGGTCTGGTGGCTGGGCGTGGCGCTGGGGCTACTGGCAGCGATTGTCCATTGGCCAATCAAGGAGCAAGCTGTGGAGCGGCCTGCGCTGATGCCAGCGGAGTAACACGACCGGCATCGTCATACGGTTGTTACTTAAAATCGGTCAATTGCGCCCAGCAGGGTAAACGCAACGCGACGGAGACAGCCATGAACGAGACGTTCAAGCCAGAAATCCAGCAGATCAACCTCACGGAAATCAGGGAAGCCGAAGAAGATGTCGGCCGCAACCCGAGCAGTAACCCGACCATGGGCGATGTCATTAATCGCCGGTTTTCGCGGCGCGGTTTTCTTGGCGGGTCGCTTGCCGTGGCAGCCATCGGCTCGACCGTCAGCCCTCTGGCGCTGATGATTGCCGACGAAGCCCGCGCCGAAGGCACGAGCGCCTTCAGCTTCACCGAAGTTCCGGCCGGGGTCGATGAGACCCATCACGTGGCCAAAGGTTACGATGCCGATGTTCTGCTGCGCTGGGGCGACAAGGTGTTTGCCGATTCCCCGGATTTCGACCCGATGAACCAGACAGCCGAAACTCAAGCCAGACAGTTTGGCTACAACAATGACTATGTTGGCTTCATCCCGCTTGATGCCACCGGCGATCACGGACTGTTGGTCGTCAATCACGAGTACACCAATGCCGAACTGATGTTTCCGAACTGGGCCACGGTGATGACCGAAACCGTTGAGAAAGACGGTGTGAAAAAGCAAGTCCAGAAGGTCCGGAACGGTGAATTCACCAGAGAACTCGTCGACATCGAAATGGCTGCTCATGGCGGCACAGTCATCGAGATCCGCAAGGACGATGGAAAGTGGGCCCCGGTGCTCGACGGCAAGATGAACCGCCGCCTGCATGTCGGCACCGAAATGAGGCTCACAGGCCCCGCAGCCGGCCATGACCGGCTCAAGACCAATGCCGATCCTTCAGGCACCAAGGTTTTCGGCACGCTCAACAACTGCGCCGGAGGCGTCACCCCCTGGGGCACATGGCTGATGGCGGAGGAAAATTTCAACGGCTATTTCATTGGCGACCTGCCCAAGGATCATCGCGAAACCGAGAATTATGAGCGCTACGGCGTACCGGCCGGCTGGTACAACTGGGGCCAGTACCACGACCGCTTCGATGTCTCCAGGGAACCCAATGAGCCAAACCGGTTCGGCTGGGTCGTCGAAGTCGATCCGATGAATCTGAACTCCGTGCCAAAGAAGCGCACGGCCCTCGGCCGGGTCAAGCATGAGGGGGCAGAAAGCGTTCTAAACAAGGACGGCCGTGTGGTGTTTTATTGCGGTGACGACGAGCGCTTCGACTATGTCTACAAATTCGTCACGGCAGCGAAGTATAATCCGGATGATCGCACTGCCAACATGGATCTTCTCGATGACGGCACACTCTATGTCGCCCGCTTCAACGAGGATGGCACCGTTGACTGGATGCCGCTGGTTCACGGCACCGGCCCGCTGACGGGAGACAACGGCTTTGCCAGCCAGGCGGATGTGGTGATTGAAGCCCGCCGCGCCGGCGATCTGCTGGGCGCAACAAAGATGGACCGCCCGGAAGACGTTCAGCCCAACGCCAAAACCGGCAAGGTCTATTGCATGCTCACCAACAACACGCGCCGCAAGGAGGGTGACGAAAACCCGGCCAACCCGCGCGCCAACAACGCGTTCGGCCACATCATCGAGATCACCGAAACCGGTGGTGATTTTGCTTCCACCAGATCAACCTGGGAAATCCTGCTCAAGTGCGGAGATCCCTCGGTTGGAGAAGTCGGCGCCAGCTTCTCATCGGCGACAACGACTGACGGCTGGTTCGGCATGCCCGACAACTGCGCCATCGACACCGACGGCAGGCTTTGGGTCTCCACCGACGGCAACTCGGCCAGGAAAACAGGTCGTGCCGACGGGCTCTGGGCGGTCGACACCGAAGGCGACGCCCGTGCGACATCAAAGCTGTTCTTCCGGGTTCCGGTTGGTGCAGAATTGTGCGGCCCGCTGTTCGACCCAAAGGGCGAAACCGTCTTCCTCGCGGTTCAGCATCCAGGTGACGAGGGCCTGGCTACCTTTGAACAACCAGCCACCCGCTGGCCGGACTTCAGGGACGACATGCCGGTGCGCCCGGCCGTTGTCGCGGTCACCAAACAGGGCGGCGGCAAGATCGGTATGGCCTGAAAAACGATTGGACAGCAAATGGCAAAGGGCGCTCAATGGGCGCCCTTTTTCAAGTACTGCAAGACACCATGAACGGAGCTCCAATGTCGGTTCGGTTGTTACCGGATCAGTTTGTCGATTGGAAAAATCGCACAGGTTTCCGTGCCATGCGCCAATAGCTTCCCGGAACTGTCTCGCAGATAGGCTTCCGACGTGGCAATGGTTCGGCCCCGATGCACGATGCGGCCTTCACAAGCCAGTTCCCCCATGTCCGGCAGTATCGGCCGGGTCAGGTTGAGCTTGAACTCAACGGTCGTGTAACCTTCACCTGGCTTGATCGTCGTCATCACCGCGCAAGCAAGCGACGAATCCATGATCGTTGCTGCCCATCCGCCGTGAATGCTGCCTAGCGGGTTGAGATGATCCCCCGTCGGAGTGCCGGTAAAGACAATCAGCCCCTCCTCCACTGTCGTCAGCCAGAAATTGAGCGTCTTCGCCATGGCGGCACCCGGCAAGCGTCCCTCGAGAATGCCCTTCATCACCGACAGACCACCCTCGCGGGCCACCACATCGAGCGGCACGACGCCAGTGAATTGGCCGTTGGCCCCACGGTTCGTCTCATCAATCATGAAATTGTTTCCTGAACAGAGGGATGATCGGGCTGCGATTGCGGCATAGCGCGCAAAGCGGCCGTGCAAAAACTTTCCCGGCTGATCGGTGGTTCGACGCCGCGTGGCTCGAACACATGGCGATTGAGAAAATATCCGGTCAGTCGAAACCCCTTTTCGAGCATATCGGCATCGGTGCAGGCTTGCGCACGATCCGGCAGAAAAGCCGGCAATGCCAGCAGCCGGTCAGCCCAGGGCGCGCCTGCGCCAGCACTGACAGCCCGGCCGGACTTCGGAGACACATAGATGAGGTCGGATTGAGAGCCTGTTGCGGCACAGGCACTCAGGTCCAGACCGAACCCGAGATCCTCGAGCACGGCAAGCTCAAACCGCACATAGAGCGCGCCAGCCTCTTCAGGCGAATCGAGACTGTCGAGAATAATGGCAAAGGCATCGTGCAGCCGTGGATGGGAATCGCGCTCGGGCAGCAGTCGCAGCAACGCTGCCATCGCCTGAACGCCATGCACCCCGATGGCGCTTTCCATCAAGCGTCCAGCACGGGCGTTCAGCAGCTCTGCCTGGTATTGCCCCAGATGTTCATCAAGCCGCGCCCGCCACACCAGATCCACAGAATTGCCCGGTTGCAGCACTGGCTGAAGTCGTTTGGATCGACCGCCGCGCACGATGCCGAGATGCCGGCCGTGCGCCCGCGTCATCACCTCGGCGATAACCGAGGTCTCACCATGCTTGCGCAGGCCCAGAATAATTCCCTCGTCTCGCCATTCCATTGCGTGACTTTGCCCGCTCAGTGGGGAAATTCAAGTCCCATTTCGCGGTACCGCTCGGGATCATTGCCCCAGTTTTCGCGAACCTTGACGAACAGGAACAGATGCACCGTCTGCTCGAGGATCTCGGCAATCTCCTTGCGCGACGCCTGGCCGATGGACTTGATGGTCTCGCCCTTGTGGCCGAGCACAATCTTTTTCTGGCTGTCCCGCTCGACATAGATAACCTGCTCGATGCGGACCGAGCCATCCTTTTTTTCTACCCAGCCCTCTGTTTCGACATGCGATGCATAAGGCAGTTCCTGATGCAGGCGGAGGAACAGTTTTTCGCGGGTGATTTCGGCCGCCAGCTGGCGCATCGGCAAGTCCGAGATCTGGTCCTCGGGATAATACCAAGGCCCTTCCGGCAACGTTTTCGCCAGATACTCCATCAGGTCCTTGCAGCCAGAGCCATTCAGAGCCGAGATCATGAAGGTCTCGTCAAACTTGGCTTTCTCATGAATGGCAGAAGTCAGCGCCAGCAACGTATCGCGCTTGACCTGATCAATCTTGTTGATCACCAGAACCTTGTGTCCATGCCGTTCAGCCAGGGAATCCAGCAAAGCTTCTGCCTCGCCCCTGATTCCGCGCTCGGCATCTATCAGCACCAACACCAGATCGCCGTCCTTGGCGCCGCCCCAGGCAGTCGACACCATTGCCCGGTCAAGACGCCGCTTTGGGGTGAAGATCCCCGGCGTATCGATAAACACGATCTGGGTCCGGTCGTGGATGGCAATTCCGCGTACAATCGCCCGAGTTGTCTGCACCTTGTGCGAGACAATTGACACCTTGGCACCAACGAGCTGGTTCATCAGTGTCGATTTACCGGCATTTGGCGCGCCGATCAGCGCCACGAAACCCGATCGGGTCGGTGCTTGTGGCTCGGTCGGTTTTGCATCTGTTTCAGGTGTGTCAGTCATCATCTTGTCCTGAGTTTGCCTGCCACACGCCTTCGCGTTCGAGCAGTGCCGTTGCGGCCGCCTGTTCGGCGGCACGCTTGGAACGGCTTTCGCCGCTGGCAGGTTTGGCGCCTTCCACGTCCACGGTCACCTTGAACACGGGTTCGTGGTCGGGCCCTGAGCGGTCGGTCACCCGGTACACCGGTGTAACCCCGTGGCGGGCATGGGCCCATTCCTGCAATTCGGTCTTGGCGTCGCGTCTTGCCGCGTCATCGGCAAAAGCCCGCGCCTTCCAGTTTTTGTGGATGAAGGCCCGCGAAGCCTCCAGCCCGGCGTCAAGATAGATTGCCGCAATCACCGACTCTACCACATCGGCACGAACATTGAGCATACGTTGGTCGGCAACCTGTTTGACATCCGCACCGGTGCGAATGAACTCGTGCAGACCCAACTCATCAGCCACTTCGGCGCAAGTCTGCGCGCTGACAAGCTGGTTGAGGCGCACCGACAGCTCTCCCTCGCTGGCGTCACGGAAATGATCGAACAGCATTTCAGCCACACACAGGCCGAGCACCCGGTCACCAAGAAACTCCAGTCGCTCGTAATTGCCACCTGCCGGATTGCGAATGCTGGAATGGGTCAGCGCCCGCTCCAGCCGTTCCGCATTGGCAAATGTGTGGCCGATGCGCTCCTCAACCCGGGCGACTATTGCCGCCACCTTTTTTGCTGCGCGCTTCATCGCTGTGCTGATTTGAAGAATCGGCTCAACCGCAGTTCGCTCGGCCACTTCCAGATTTCAAGCGGAGATGCGTCTTCGCCAATCGAGAAGAAGATGATCGTTGCCCGGCCGATAAAATTCTCCAAAGGCACGTAGCCAACTTCAAAGCGGCTGTCCTGTGAGTTGTCGCGGTTGTCACCCATCA
Source organism: Hoeflea sp. (assembly GCA_051251555.1). Classification (GTDB taxonomy): domain Bacteria; phylum Pseudomonadota; class Alphaproteobacteria; order Rhizobiales; family Rhizobiaceae; genus Hoeflea. The sequence continues at coordinate 186,377 of JBPOEW010000002.1, read as the reverse complement.
TGAAATAATGGCCTTCGGGCACCACGAATTCACGGGTGTTGTCACCGGGAGAATTTGGGCTGAGATCAAGCGTTGTGTAGCTCACGCCATTGGGCAGCGTCTCTTTGTAGACAGGGACGTCGGTACCCTGATTGTAACGTCCTTCCGGCTCATAGCTGCCGACAAGTTCGCGTTCGACCGCTTCGCCATTGATCAAAAGCACACCATCGGTCACTTGAAGCCTGTCGCCGGGGAGACCAATCACGCGCTTGATATAATCAATCTTTGTGTTGCTCGGCAGCCTGAAAACAGCAACATCACCGCGTTCGGGTTCACTGCCCCAGATCCGCCCGGAAAACAGGTCCGGCGAAAAGGGAACCGAATATTTGGTGTATCCGTAGGAATATTTCGAAACGAAAAGATAGTCGCCGACCAGCAGCGTCTCCATCATCGAGCCGGACGGGATGCTGAAAGGCTGGAAAAAAAGCGTACGGATTATCACCGCAAGCAGCAGGGCCTGGCCAAGCACCTTGACATTTTCCCAAAGTCCGCCGGACTGGTCTTTTCTTGTATTTGACACGCGTTGAATTCCTCAGGTAGGGCGCGGAAGCGCTTTCTCTAGCCGTTTGCATCGTTCGCGGCAACACCGCTCACCAATGTCCTTTAGCCTGTCTGCTGGATCGACTGCGCCAAACCCGATTGACAAGCCAATATGCAGTCAAACCGGCGTCAGGAGCGAGGTAGGGCTTCGATGATCACAAAAGCCTGCGCCAGCGGATAATCATCCGTTATAGTCAAATGAATGGCGCAGACCATCCCCGAAGGCGTCATGGAGTCCAAATGCGCGGCGGCCCCGCCGCTGAGCTGCAGGGTCGGCTTTCCGCCCGGCAGGTTGACCACTCCCATATCACGCCAGAACACGCCTTTTGACAGGCCGGTGCCAAGCGCTTTGGAACAGGCTTCCTTGGCCGCGAATCGCTTGGCATAAGAGGCTGCACGCAAGGCCCTGCGATCCGATTTGGCCCGCTCTACGTCCGTAAAACACCGGTTGGTGAAGCGGTCGCCATGACGCTCCAGGGTTTTCTCTATCCGCCTGATATCAATCAGGTCGCTTCCGATACCGATGATCACGCGCTTTCTGCTCCGTCTGCCGTTCTGTCTTTCCGTTTCGCTGCCAGCTCTTGCAGGCGGACCTTGGCCCGCGCCGCCAGCCTTGACTTGCGCCGTGTCTGGAAGGCCCGCACCCCCCAATAGGTCAGAATATAAGCAATAATGCCGGTGATAACCCCTGGCGGAATGGCCCCGATCAGCATTGGCTTGAGCACAGGATCCCACAATTGCTTGACGTCGAGATGCCTCAGCAAGCCTTCCAGATTGACATGCTTCTGGTGTGCACCGGTCTCGACCCCGATCAGCATGTTGCCGATCTTGATGGTCAGGGTCCAGATAAACGGAAACGACAAGGGATTACCGAACGTGGTGCCGAGAGCTGCCGCAACCATGTTGCCTGCAAGCACATAAGATAGCGCAAAAGCCAGAATGAAGTGAAACCCCAACAGCGGTGTCCAGGACGCAAAAACACCTGCAGCCACGCCCGCGGCAATGGCGTGGGGCGTGGCAGTCAGCCGCAGCACCCGCTTGATAAAATACTGGAACGACCGGCCAAACGACCTCCTGGGCCAGAGCGCGGTGCGCATCCGGTCAAAATATCCCTCTGGTCTTCGGCGACGAAACAGCATTTGATTTCCGTATATCGCTCATTTTGTGTCAGCTCTAAGTCAGACCGACAACAATTCCTTGAGAGCACCGTGTTTTTATGGACAGCAGCCCCCCGTGTTTCGAAGTCAGTCTGCCAGCCAACAGCGAAGAACTGGTAAAGACTCCGCCACATCCGACGGGGCAAACGCAAAACCACGCATAGGATTATCGCCCAGCTCGCCGCGGCAAGCTATTGATAAATCCGCTCGACAGTGGACACCGACCCAAGCCCCTTCAATTGAGTGATCAATTGGTTCAAATGCTTGAGGTCCCACACCTGAAGATCTATCAGCATTTCGGTAAAATCGGCAGCAACGCTCACCATTGATAGGTTCTGGATATTCGTCTCGCTCGTGGCGATGCCCTGTGACACATCTGCAAGGGTCCCCGGCGCGTTGATGGCAGTCACAAGGATCCGTGCCGGAAATCGGTTCTTGTTATTTTCGTCAATGTCCCAGCGAATGTCGACCCATCGGCTTGGTTCATCATCAAACCTGGTCAGCTCCGGCGACTGAATGGGATAGATGGTAATGCCCGACCCGGTTTCAAGGATACCGACGATCCTGTCTCCAGGAACAGCACCGCCGGGACCGAACTTGACCACCGAATTGTCATCCACACCGCGGATTGGCATCGCAGCCATATCCGGATCAGGACCGATCCGTCGAGACGGCTTGGCCGGCTTCTGGGTTTTAGCAAGTCCCGGCAACTTGAAAATGAGCCCCGCCGCGCTGCGCAGGTTGAACCAGCCTTCATCCGCCGGCTTGTGCTGAGACACGCGCGTTTCCTGGTGATTAGGATACACCGCACTAAACACATCGTCTGACGCGAGCTCGCCACGCCCCACCGCAGTCAAAACGTCTTCGACATCCTTGTGACCAAGCCGGTGCAGCACCGGCTTGAGGCCGTCCTTCGACAAGGGTTTGCCGGCACGTGTGAAGGAACGCTCCAAAATGCGCATGCCAAGGCCGGAATACTGCTTGCGCACTGCCGCTTTCGTCGCCCTTCGGATTGCCGCCCGCGCCTTTCCGGTCACGACAATTTCTTCCCACGCAGGAGGAGGAACCTGAACGCCCGAACGCAGGATCTCGACCTCGTCGCCATTGGCCAGCCGCGTAACCAGTGGCATGATGCGGCCATTGATCTTTGTGCCGACACAGGTGTCGCCGATATCGGTATGCACCGCATAGGCAAAATCAATCGGTGTCGCCCCGCGCGGCAGGGCAATCAGCTGACCTTTCGGCGTAAAGCAGAACACCTGGTCCTGGAACAGTTCGAGCTTGGTGTGCTCCAGGAAGTCTTCCGGATTGTCGCCGACAGACAGCGCCTCGATCGTCTGTCGAAGCCAGGAATAGGCCCTGGAATCCCTGGACAGTACCACGGCTTCGTCCCCGGATGCCGCGTCCTTGTAGAGCGTATGAGCCGCCACACCTCGCTCAGCGACAGCCTGCATCAGGCCGGTCCGGATCTGGAGTTCCACACGTTGCCGCGAAGGTCCGACTATGGTTGTGTGGATTGAGCGATAATCATTTTGCTTGGGTGTCGAGATATAATCCTTGAAACGTCCCGGCACCACAGACCAGCGCATATGCACGATGCCAAGCGCTCGGTAGCAGTCAGCCTCCTTGTCAACAACGATCCGGAACCCAAACACGTCAGAGAGCTGCTCGAACGACAGCGACTTCGACTGCATCTTGCGAAACACCGAATAGGCCTTTTTCTGCCGGCCCTTCACCTTCGCTTTCAAACCTTGCTGGTTGAACAGCGCTGACAGTTCGTCCTCGATCGTGTGGATCAGGTCACGATTGCGCTCGGAAAGTTCGGCCAGCTTCCCGGTGACAGTGTCGTAGGCTTCCTGATTGATATTCTTGAAAGCGAGCTCTTCAAGCTCCTCGCGCATTTCCTGCATACCCATGCGGCCGGCCAGCGGGGCATAGATATCCATTGTCTCTTCGGCAATGCGGGCGCGCTTTTCGGGCGGCACATGCTCAAGCGTACGCATGTTGTGCAAACGATCAGCCAGCTTGACCAGCAGCACACGTACATCGTCGGATATCGCCAGCAGCAGTTTTCGAAGATTCTCGGCCTGCTTGGCCCGTTTGCTGACCAGATCAAGCTTCTTGATCTTGGTCAGACCTTCAACCAGACGTCCGATGTCTTCACCAAACAGCTCGTCGATCTCGGCCCGAGTCGCGGAGGTATCTTCAATCGTGTCATGCAGCAGCGCAACGGCGATAGTCGATTCATCCAGACGCATTTCAGTCAGGATCGCCGCCACTTCCAGAGGATGTGAAATATACGGGTCGCCGCTGGCACGCGTTTGCTTTCCATGCTTCTGCATGGCGTACACGTAAGCCTTGTTCAGAAGTGCCTCATTGGCATCCGGCTTGTATTTTTGCACGCGCTCCACGAGCTCGTACTGACGCATCATAGGAATGGCACTCCACAACAAGACAATGCGCCGAATCGAACGACCGGCGCATGGTATTGCATCAGCTGTCTATCGGCTTCTGGCCAGTAGCCTGCTGATTTGTCCAAATCAGCAGGCTCCCAGGTCAGACGCTTAATAGTCGTCGCTTTTTTCTGGCGGCACAAGCCCTTCGATGCCAGCAAGCAGATCTTCTTCCGACATCGAACCGAAGGAAACGGCTTCCGGCTGATCGTCTTCGACGACTGTCTCTGCAGCGGCATCGCCGGTCTGCAGGTAACGTTCCGGATCGGGCTCCGGCTCGTCAACTTCAACATGCTTCTGCAGCGAGTGGATGAGGTCTTCCTTGAGATCGCCCGGCGAAAGCGTCTCGTCGGCAATTTCTCTCAATGCGACGACAGGATTCTTGTCGTTATCGCGAGGGATGGTGATCTGACCACCTTGAGAAATCTGACGGGCGCGATGGCTGGCAAGCAAAACCAGTTCAAAACGATTATCAACCTTGTCGATGCAATCTTCGACTGTGACGCGGGCCATTGCCTGTCCTTTACAAACTGCTATGGGGGAGTTTGACCATGCGATAAACACATTGCGTGGCAATTTCAAGTCTTTTGCGGTCAAAGCCCACTATCCATCGCAAATGCGCCTGGGAAATCCAGGTGCTGCAGCCGCTTGCGTTGGAGTACCTTGCGCCAGACTCATCCATTCATTAGAAGTTATGCATAAGCAAAAAAACCGCTGCCCCTTGAAAAACAATAACAGCCGCGACATTTGGCTCAACCTCACGATTTATTGAGTCGCGAAAAAGCATGATGGTGGTAAATGTCTGGCATATAAGAAGTTCGAAATCGATCTACTTTGCCATATCGAAGCCGAATTTGCCTGCGAAAAAAATCTATGACCTATTTGGAAGGATGATCATAAGTGTTTGATCCCAGAGAAAAAATTGCACTCTTCATAGACGGGGCCAACCTTTATGCCGCGTCCAAGAGCCTGAATTTTGATATCGACTACCGAAAGCTTCTGAAGGCTTTTCAGTCCCGGGGCTATTTGCTGCGAGCTTATTATTACACGGCTTTGATTGAAGATCAGGAGTATTCGTCGATACGCCCACTGATCGACTGGCTTGATTACAATGGCTATAAGGTAGTTACCAAGCCAGCCAAAGAATTCACCGACTCCATGGGCCGCAGAAAAATCAAGGGCAACATGGACATCGAGCTCGCGATCGACGCTATGGAGCAATCTGACGTGGTCGATCACCTGGTTATTTTTTCCGGGGATGGCGATTTCACCTCCCTGGTCGAGGCGTTACAGCGCAAGGGACGGAAAGTTACCGTCGTGTCCTCGCTTTCATCACAACCACCGATGATCGCCGATGACCTGCGCCGCCAGGCCGATTATTTTATCGACCTGACCAGTCTTAAATCGGAAATCGGTCGAGACGCGTCCGAGCGACCGCAACGCGCGTTTACGCCGGTCGAAGAAGACGAAGACGAAGACGAGGACGAATTCGAAGATTGATCGGCGGGCGTGAATTCCTTGGGACAGACTGGCGAAGTGAACAACAAGCCAGATCACGATTGCAGTCTCTGCCCGCGGCTGCGTTGCTTCGTGCTTCAAAACCGGGAAGTGTTTCCCGATTGGCACAACGGACCGGTGAACACCTGGTATCCAGATGCAGGAGCAGGCTCGGTGAGACTGCTGATTGTCGGTCTTGCGCCCGGACTGCGGGGCGCCAACCGCACCGGAATTCCGTTTACAGGGGACGATTCCGGCAATCTCCTGTTTGATACTCTCGAGCGACATGGTTTTGCCGCGGCAGATGCGCAATCAAATTCTGCCAGAATCTTTGGCCTGACGGAGACCGCAATCACCAACGCCGTTCGCTGTGTGCCGCCTGGCAACAAGCCGGTCGGAGCAGAAATCAACACTTGCCGGAAATTTCTGATCGAGACGATCAGCCGGTGCAGCGCGCTGAGGGTCGTTGTCACGCTTGGCAAGATTGCCCATGACAGCACGATCCGCGCGCTTGGCGGCAAGGTTGCACAGCACCCATTCGCACATTCTGCCGAGGCCGAAATTGCAGGTGTCCGCGTGTTCTCGAGCTATCATTGCTCCCGTTACAACATCAACACCGGTCGCCTGACACCCGACATGTTTGACACGGTATTTGACAAAGTCGCACGGTCTCTGGCCACCGGATAGGAACGGGAGCTATCGAGCCAGCTCAACGAGCATGAAAGCCTAGCCGCGATCACGCAACAGCCGGGACTTGTCCCGATTCCAGTCGCGATCCTTTTGGGTTTGGCGCTTGTCGTGCAACTTCTTGCCCTTGGCCAGCGCCAATTGCAGCTTGGCCACACCCTTGTCGTTGAAATAGATCTTAAGCGGCACCAGGGTCATTCCGTCGCGCTGGACGGCCATCCCGAGCCGCGCGATTTCACGCAGTTTTACCAGAATCTTGCGGCGCCGACGCGGCTCATGGTTGAACTGGTTGGCCTGCAGATATTCGGGCACATACGAATTGATCAACCACATTTCCCCGCCCTCTTCATTGGCGTAGGAATCCGCGATGTTGGCTTTGCCTTCCCGAAGTGATTTCACTTCGGTCCCGGTCAAGACCAGACCTGTTTCGAACGTTTCGACAATTTCGTAGTTGAACCGCGCTTTGCGGTTTTCGGCTACGACCTTGCCGTGCTGCGATTTGTCTTCTTTTTTCGGGGCCATGATCAGGCAGCCACGCCCGCCTGAGCCAGCGCCGCGTCGAGCAGTGCCGCAGTTGCGGGTTCGACGGTTGTCAGCGGCGAGCGCACCACATTCTTGATCAGGCCCATCTTGCCCAGGCAATATTTGACACCGGCCACACCCGGCTCGGCAAAGATCGCCTTGTGCAGCGGCATTAACCGGTCAAGCATCGTCAGCGCCGTGGCATAATCGCCGCGCAACGTCGCTTGCTGAAATTCGGCGCACTGCTTGGGTGCAACGTTCGCTGTCACCGAAATGCAGCCCACACCGCCATGCACATTGAAACCAAGCGCCGTTGGATCTTCGCCTGACAACTGGACAAAATCCTTGCCGCAGGCCATCCGCTGTTCGGCGACCCGGGCAAGATTGCCAGTCGCATCCTTGACGCCAACAATATTGGCAAAATCGCGGTGGAGCGCTGCCATGGTTTCCACCGACATGTCGATAACCGAACGCGGCGGAATATTGTAGATGATGATCGGAAGCCTGGTAGCTTCGGCTACGGCCTTGAAGTGCTGATAAAGCCCCTTCTGTGTCGGCTTGTTGTAGTACGGGGTCACCACGAGAACGGCGTCCGCGCCGGCCTTTTCCGCATGCACGGCAAGTTCTATCGATTCAGCAGTGTTGTTCGACCCGGCTCCTGCCACCACGGGCACCCGGCCGGCGGCGACTTCCACACACAACTCAACCACCCGCTTGTGTTCGGCATGGGTCAGCGTCGGGGACTCACCCGTGGTGCCAACAGGAACGAGCCCGGTGCTCGCGGCTTTGATCATCCGCTCGACATGGCTTGCAAAGCCATCCTCGTCCACCGCGCCGTTTTCGGTAAAAGGGGTAATGAGGGCCGGAAGGGAACCCGTAAACATGCTGATCTCCAAAAACTGTACTCGGCGCCCGATACGACGCATTCACTCATTTGTACTCCACGCGATACAGGAAATAACGGCTACGGAAAAGCCTTGCGCAGCATCTCACAGCGCTTTTGCGCTGATTGCCATCGCTTCAGGTCCAATCCGTCCTGCTCGCCGCAGATTACCCGCAATTGCGTCGGATTGTGGTGAGTGAATGAAATGACGAAGCATTTCCCTTCACTTTCATCACTGGTCCTTGCCAGATGAAGTGCAGAGTTCGAAACTGCCGGACGACCAACCGCGCGGGTGGTTAGACGGCCAGCTGCAAAGACGTCAATACGGACAGAAGGCCATATGCAAAAAACTGCACTCGCAACTTTGTTTATTCTCTCCACGACAATGGCTGGCATTGGCTATGCTGCTGCACTGCCCTCCGGGGCAATCCCCATGCCCTCGCCTCGGCCTTCGGCTGCGCCCGATGACGCGAAACCCTCTGCTCCAGCCAAGGCAGTTTCACAATCGGCAAGTGGCGCACTCAAATCCGGCTTGCTGGCACTTGGCAACAAGAACGCCAGCCTCGCCCGGTCGATCCGCGACTCTCTGCCGCGAACTGCGCTGGACCGGCATATCCTGACTTGGGTCATTGTATTGTCGGGCGTGGAAGATGTGCCCTCAGGTGAAATTGCAGAGGCTGCCGAAGAGCTCAAAGGCTGGCCAGGCCTTGCCTCTCTGCCCCGACTGTTCGAACGGGCCCTGTATTACGAAAAACCTTCGGCTCAAAAAGTGCTTGCGGCTTTCAAAGACAAGCCTCCCGAAACCACGAAAGGCACCATCACGCTGGTGCGCGCACTGATGGCCAGCGGCGATGCCAAGCGCGCCCGAAGCATTGCCACGAACTCCTGGCGCACATCCATGATGGATGGTCATGAAACCAGCATCTTTCTGGATGAATTCGCCAGCCTTCTCAGCAAGGAAGACCACTTGCGCCGTATGGAGATGCTGCTTTACCGGGACCATGTGAACGAAGCCAAGGAAATATCCCGGAAGGCCGAAGCACAATCGCTTTACCGGGCCTGGTCAACTGTTATCCGCAGCCCGGGAAAGGCCGATGGCGCAATCGACGCTGTTGACCCGTCCTGGCACGCAACACCTGCTTATCTGTATCTGCGCATTCGACAGCTTCGCGAACGCGAGCGCAACAAGGAAGCTGCTGCTCTCTTGGCAAAAATGCCCAGGGACCGTGCCGCACTGGTTGACCCGGATGAATGGTGGGTGGAAGCACGCATCATCAGCCGCGGCCTCTATGAGGAAGGCGACATCAAGGGCGCCTACAAGCTTGCCGCATCGCATCTCGCCGAAAGCCCGGAAGAGGTCGCGGAAGCCGAGTTTCACGCTGGCTGGTATGCCTTGCGGGGCCTCAAGGATGCAAAGACCGCCACCAGGCATTTCTCGGCTATTCTCAAGGTCGCCAGTGGCCAGATATCATCGGCCCGCGCCCATTATTGGCTCGGTCGCGCCGCCGAAGCAGGAGCCGGCGGCAAGGCATCTGAGCATTACGCACGGGCGGCAAAATATCCATCCACATTCTATGGACAGTTGGCCAGCGCAAAATTGGGCCGCAAGTCACTTGAAATTGCCTACCCCTCGCCTTCCCAGCAGGACAGGGCGCAGCTTGCTGGTCGCGAGGCCGTGCAGGCAATCGGCAAGCTCGAGGATGCCGGTGCCGAGTGGCGGGCAGAAATGCTATACCGAGCCCTTGCCGCCGATCTCGACAGTCCCGGCGAACTGGCCATCCTTGCAGCGATGGCGGAAAAGCGCGGCAATCATCAGACATCGCTGCAAGTGGGCAAGATTGCCTGGAACCGCGGCATTGACGTCGCGGCGCTGGCCTATCCATTGGGCGCCGTTCCGAGCGATGCCAATATCAAAGGATCGGGAAAGGCGCTTGCCTACTCGATCGCCCGCCAGGAAAGCGCGTTCAACAAGGCAGCGATCTCGCCTGCAAATGCCCGCGGCCTCCTCCAGATCCTTCCGGGCACGGCGAAGGGTGTCGCCGCTCGCCACGGTCTGCCCTACTCAAAAGACCGCCTGACAACCGATGCCGGCTACAATGCAACCCTGGGAGCGCATTTCCTCGGTGAGCAGATCAAGGACTTCGGCGGCTCCTACATTCTCACCTTCATCGCCTATAACGCCGGCCCCAGTCGGGTGCCACAGTGGATCGAACGCTTTGGCGACCCGCGTGGCCGGCCACTGGACGAAGTGATTGACTGGATAGAGCTGATACCCTTCACCGAGACCCGTCACTACGTTCAGCGCGTGATGGAAAACTACCAGGTCTACAAGACGCGTCTCGGTCAGCCCGGCAACATCGAGGATGATCTCAGGTTCGGTCGCAGATGACACCTGTCGCTTCGCATGCCGAATAGGTTATAGGATTGATCCTGAAGCAAAACAGACGAAAAACAGGATCTGGATATGGCGAACGGGAAAACTGGCGCAGCCGCCACTATCAAAACCGGCGGATATGAAAGCGTGTTCTTTTCTGCCAGCGACGGCCTTCGCCTGCATGCCGCCGACTATGGACGCCACAATCCCGCCACGCGCGCCCGCTTGCCTGTTGTCTGCCTGCCGGGATTGACCCGCAATACCCGCGATTTCGATGATCTGGCACGCATTGTCTCTACCGATGCAAAGGCCCCCCGGCGCGTAGTCAGTTTCGATTACCGAGGCCGCGGCCAATCCGGATGGGACAAGGATCCGTCCCGTTACACCATCATAGTCGAAGCCGAAGATGTGCTCAGCGGAATGGCGGCCCTTGGGCTGGAACACGCCGTTTTCATCGGAACATCACGTGGCGGGCTGATCATGCACGTCCTTGCTGCCACGCGCCCCGGTGTGATGGCGGCAGGCGTTCTCAACGATATCGGGCCGGTGATCGAAGGCGCTGGCCTGGCCCAGATCAAGGCTTATCTTTCGCGCATGCCGAAGCCAAAAAGCTGGGCTGACGCTGCGCAAATTCTCTCGGAGGCTCATTCCAGGAGCTTTCCCGCACTTACCGAAACCGATTGGGGCGATTTTGCCCGAGCCGTATATGTGGAAAAAGATGGCCACCTGGTGGCCGATTACGACCCGAATTTGCTCCACGGTCTCAAGGGCATCGATCTCGGCACTCCGTTACCGACTTTATGGCCGCAATTTGAGGGACTCGGACGTATGCCGTTGATGGCCTTGCGTGGCGAGCATTCGACGCTGCTTTCTCCGGACACGCTTGAGGAAATGAAAAACCGGGTCCCGTCACTGCAGACCGTCACTGTAGCCGGTCACGGCCACGCACCCATACTGCATCTGTCCGGAATTCCTGAAATTCTGAAACGCTTCTTTGCATCGGTGGACAAGCAGCGGCGCCGTTGAGACCAATGGCATAAACTCTTTAGAGGCGTGGTCCCCTCCACAGCTGACGAGATTTACGGCGAACCCAACACTTTACCCAGGCTCTCACCTCGGCTTTGAGCCGGCTGTTGCTCAACTGCTGGCCAGAATATGGTCAGTTGCTGCGACGTTTCCCGCTCGCCCACGATTTCACCAGCTACAGAGCCATGGCAGCAAATCTTTCGGGTCCATTCCTCCTCAACCTCCAGCCAAGCTGGCTTTCCGGATATGGACAAACGAAAGACAACAAAAAACCCGGCAGCCAAAGCTGCCGGGTTCCATCAGATCAAACCGAGGTTTGATTAGAACGAGCGCTGCAGGCGGATGAAGCCAGTGATGCTCTCACGCTCTACGTTGCCGACCAGTGCGTTGCCATCAAACACTTCGTAGTTGACGGTGCCCTTGAGCGCCAGACCCTGGGTGACGGCGTAATCAGCAGTCATGCCGACTTTCCAGATGTCACCAACTTCAGGCTTGCCAGCGAGAGTAGCAGCAGTCGCATTGATCGAAGCATACTGTCCGCCAACGCCAAGCTTCAGCTTTTCGGTAGCCTGGAATGTGTAGTCAGCACCAACCAGCCATTCCTGATAAGCGAAAGCAGTTGTTGTTACACCAAAGCCGCCGGCGCCAATGTACATGTTGGCGTCAGTTGCGTAAGCAGCCTGGAAACCAAGCGTACCGGGGCCAACTTCAGCAGCAGCGAGGAAGCGAGCGCCGCCTTCGTTGACTTCTGTGTCGTAGAAACCGACCAGGCTAGCAGTTACCGCGCCGAACGTGCCGCCGATGATACCGGAGACGCCGAGACCTTCAGTGCCAGCAATAGCTGCAGCTGCAGCCGAGTTGGTTGCCCATGCGGTCGGATACTGGTCCAGCGAAACACCGAAGGTGAACGCGCCGCTGTTTGCCTGATACATGATCGAGTTGAAGCGTGTCATTGCGTTGTACAGGCCGTCAGTTTCACCGGCAAGACCGCTATCGATCCAGTGGTAGAAATAACCGGTCTTGAAACCGCCGAGCGACAGGTAGACTTCGTCAACGCCCATGGCGCCGTCGTTGCCCTGCATGCCGATGTAGCTTGTCAGCACGCCATATTCGGTGTCCGACTTCGCAGTCACGTTGAAGCGAGCACGGGAGGTCTGGGCTACCATGCTGTTGTCAGCCAATGCCACAAAACCTGTAGCAGCAGTGAACGCTACGCCGTTGGAGATGTCGTTGCCGGTGTAGCTGTTCTGTACGCGGACATAACCGCCGAGCTGCAGGCAGGTTTCTGTGCCCGGGATGTAGAAGTAGCCGACGCCGAAAGCGTCGCAAACGCGGACGTATTCAACGGGCTCTGGCTCAGCTGCAACGATAGCGTCTGCAGCGCGTGCGCCGGATACAGCAACGAGAGCTGCTGCGGAGCCGATGAGAAGACTCTTAATGTTCATTTCTGACCTCCAGTCAAAAGTTAATGGTCTGGGTTGTCGCTGAAGGACAGTATTTCTGTCCCATCCCCACAATGGAAGAAGACAAGTGGATAATCACCGTGGCTTCGAAAGTGAACATACTCACCGGAGCGCCCTGCGCAACGCCGATCACTCGGTGCAGCGGGTTCGCGCCATGCCTTCCCCTCCCCCTGTTGCACAAATGACACGAAATCGTTTTCCAACGCCCGGTTTGTTTACTGTTTGTTAGGAAAATCGGGGCTTTGCGCGATCATTGTGTCGGCCCAGGAGCACGGAATCGAATCTGCTTTTGGCAGCTCCAGCCAGATTCGCGGTGATTCCAAGGGTTCGTTTCTCGAGCGCCGACTCGTTTCAGCCCATCGCGATTCTCGCCAAACCCGGACCTTCTTCAACTCACCTCCTCTCGATTGCCTGGGCGGCGCTTTGTTCCGCACTCTATATATGGAGGCCACAAAATCAGAAAAGCTCGCTCCGGCTGGCAGACCAAAACCGAGGCCCGTCGGGCCAGTCCGTCCATACCAATGCGTGCACTTTCGGGGCTCAAGACCGAATGCAACCGGCCGGAGCCAACGCACAATTTCCTGCGGGCATTTCGAGCCCTTATATAGCGTGCCGGAATGACGGCGAGTGCGAATCAAATCTTGGACGCCGTCACGCATGCGTCAGCCCGAACGCGAGAGCGCTGTGGTGCAAGGTGGGAGAGAGAACCTCACCAGTCTCCGGATACTGTTTCCACGCCTCCCATGCCGCCCGCTGCTGGCGCATTCGATACTGTGGGAATTGGCTGTCGCTACAGCACTCGACCAGGCTCTAAACACACGAAAACAGCATCTGCCCGCGACCGCTCGCAAGCAATGCTGAATTAGGTCTGAAATACGGTTGATTAGCCAGCCACGCTGGGGTAACAGACACGCAACGGAGAGGTGGCCGAGTGGTCGAAGGCGCTCCCCTGCTAAGGGAGTATACCCGGAAGGGTATCGAGGGTTCGAATCCCTTCCTCTCCGCCATTCTTTTCAGGGCACCGAGCGCGAAATTTCCTGAATTTTTGAGAGATCAGCATAATTTGAAGCGGGCCGCCCAAATCAAGGGCATAGAGCTTGCGAAACCAGAACGAGTGGAAATGACGGGAAGCTCTGCCTTCCCGTCATTTGCATGTGGTGGTTACTTCAGTTCGGTAACGGTCAGTTTGCCCTTCACCCGGTCGGCGATGAATTCGATGTTCTCACCCTCTTTCATTTTTTCAAGCATGGCTGTGTCCATGGTTTTGAACACCATGGTCATGGCCGGCATTTCGAGATTGACCAGCTCTTCATGGATGATTGTAACCTTGCCGGCCTTGAGGTCGACCTTCTTGACCACGCCTTTGGTGTATTCGGTTGCCAGCGCCGCGGTGGCGCCGCTAACGGCGATCATCGAAGCAAGGGCGAGAGTTGCAAATTTGCGCATGGGAGTACCTTTCAGTGTAGTGGGAGATGTATTCAGCTTCATTTGGCGGCGACGGTGATGTCACCCTTCATTCCCGATTCGTAATGACCGGGGATCAGGCAGGCGAACTCGAACGTTCCGGTTTTGGAGAAGGTCCAGATGATCTCGCCGCTGGTTCCTTCCATCAGGCGGATGGCGTTCGGATCATCGTGTTCCATCTCCGGAAACTTGGCCATGATCGCCTTGTGCTCCATATTCTTGTGGTGACTGTCGAGGACGAATTCGTGCTCGATCTCACCGGTGTTGCTGATGGTGAAGCGGATCGTTTCGCCCTCTGCGACCTGCAGCTCGGCGGGGTTGAAGAGCATCTGGCCATCGTCCGTCTCGGACATGGAAATCTCCACTGTCCGGCTGACAGCGGACACATCGCCGGGCTTGCCGGCATCCATTTCATCATGATGTCCGCCCCCGTGGGTTCCTGCCGCAAGAGCGGGCGTGCCGAGCAGGATGAGCGCAAGGGTGCTGCCTGTAATCAAATTCATCGGGTCTTCCTTCTGGTGGGTTGGTCGGGGTGTGGTTGGGATCAGCCCTTGCCGCCATGCGGCTTCGGGGTGATGGTTGTTGCTGCGTCTGTTGCCTTGGCGAATTCCGGCAATTCGCCGGTCCACTCATAGGCCTGGGTTCCGGGCGGGTTTTCGTACCAGCCGGGATCGCTGTAATCGCCGGCGGAGATGCCCTCACGGACCTTGACGACCGAGAACATGCCACCCATTTCCAGCGGCCCGTAGGGGCCCCAGCCGGCCATCATCGGAATGGTGTTGTCGGGTAGCTCCATCGACATTTCGGCCATGTCGGCCATGCCGGCGGTTCCCATCGGCATGTATTCGGGCTGCACGATCCGGATCTTCTTGGTGACCTTGGACTTGTCGACGCCGATGAAGGTCGGCACGTCATGTCCCATGGCATTCATGGTGTGGTGGGATTTGTGGCAGTGGATGGCCCAGTCGCCCAGGTATTTTGCGTCGAACTCGTAAGCCCGCATCGCGCCGACAGGAATGTCAATTGACACTTCCGGCCAGCGCGCTTCAGGTCTTACCCAGCCGCCATCGGTCCCTGTCACCTCGAAATCATAGCCGTGCATGTGGATCGGGTGGTTGGTCATGGTCAGGTTTCCGACGCGCACCCTGACGCGGTCGTTCTTCGACACCACAAGCGGGTCGATGTCCGGGAAGATGCGGCTGTTCCAGGTCCACAGGTTGAAGTCTGTCATGGTCATGATTTTCGGCACATAGGAGCCGGGATCGATGTCAAAGGCGTTAAGCATGATCAGGAAGTCGCGATCTACCGGCATGAAGGCCGGATCCTTCGGGTGAACGATGAAAAATCCCATCATCCCCATGGCCATTTGCACCATTTCGTCGCCATGCGGGTGGTACATGAAGGTCCCCGACTTCACCAGATCGAACTCGTATATGTAGGTCTTTCCGGACGGGATCGCCGGATGCGACAAGCCTCCCACGCCATCCATGCCGGAGGGCAGGATCAGCCCGTGCCAGTGCACCGTTGTGTGTTCTGGCAGTTTGTTGGTGACGTAAATCCGGACCCTATCGCCTTCCACGGCCTCGATGGTCGGGCCGGTGGACTGGCCGTTGTAGCCCCATAGATAGGCCGTCATTCCGTCGGCCAGTTCGCGCTCCACCGGCTCGGCAACAAGGTGAAACTCCTTCACTCCGTTGTTCATCCGAAAAGGCAGGGTCCAGCCGTTGAGCGTGACCACCGGATTGTAGTCCGGTCCGGTCGATGGCATCAGCGGCGCCTGGGTCAGCGGGCTTTCCATAAGGGCTGCATCGGGCAATCCCATGTTCGTTGTTTTCGACCAGGCGGTCGAGGAGACGAGGGCCGCTCCAGCGGCGCTTGCGCCGAGTAGTTGACGTCTGTTCATCATGGTCTTTTCCTTTCCGGAAAGTTAGTGGCCGCCGCCGCCAGCATCGCCGACGGATGGTGCAGCAGCCGAGCTGCCTGCTCCGGTTCCGCCGCCATAGATCGCCGCTGACAGATTGACATCTGCCAGCCAGAATTCGCGTTTGGCGTTGATCGCCAACATCAGGGTTCCGATCTTGGCGCGGGTGTCGGCGAGGAGCTCGAAGGTGTTGGAAATCATGCCGTTATAGGTCCGCAGGCCTTCCGCCTCGATCGTGGTCCGCAAAGGCACCACGGCGTTAAGGTAGTGCCGTGCGATCTCGTGGGTCGCGCTGTAGGCCGTATGGGCGGAGCGCGCCTCGGAGCGGATGTTGACCGCCTTTTCAGCAAGCTGATTGGCCGCCTGCATGTAGCTGAGTTCGGCCTTGCGCAAACGTGCCTTGCCGCTGTCGAAGATCGGAATCACGAATTCCAGTTCGATCTGCGGCGTGACGACGGTCTTTTTGCTTTTGTGCTCTTCCAGATTGCCACCGGCAATCTCGTACTCGGTCTCGATCTCGCGTTCGATCTCAACCCCGGAGATGATTTCTAGATCGGTGACAAGACGGGTGGCTTCGGTCAGGCCATAGCTTTTCGCCACGGCTTCGAGCTCAAGTTTGGCGACCCTCAGGTCAACCCGGTTTTCAAGGGCTTCCTGCTCGATTCGGTTGCGCTTGATGATGCCACGTGGAAGCCGCGGCAAGCGATCAGGGACGAAGTAGTCGACATCACTGCCCCACAACCCCATCAGCCGCGTAAGCTCTTCTTTCGCCAGCCGTGACGCCAATCGCGCCTCGGCCATTTGTCCGGTCAACTCCGCATAGAAGGCGTGTTCACGCGCCTGACCGCCTTTGCCCAGCGCCCCGCTTTCACCGAGTTTCTGCGCCAGTTCCGATGCCGCGTCGGCAGCCACCTTGGCCTGATTGAGATAGGCGACGGTTTCGAACGCCGAGACCGAATTGATCCAGGCCCGGCGCGTATCGTTGGCAACTTTCAGTGTTGCATCAACGGCCCGCATCTGCGCCTGCCTGAACCGTGTATCGGCAATATCGACCCGCGCCTTGCGCGTTGCCAGTGCCAGAATATTGGTCGCGATCATGCCTTCGATGGCCCGTAAGGCGCCCAGTTCCGGTGCGCCGATACCAAGCAGACCGATGGATACTTTGGGGTTCTCCAGCATTCCCTGCTGCCAGGCTTCCGCCGCATTCAGGCCAATATCGGCATAGGCAGCCTGCAGCCCGCGATTGTTCAAGAGCGCCACCTGAACCGCCGTGTCGGCATTGATGGTCTTCTTATGAACCAGCTTTTGAACCCGCTCAAAGACCGCCTTGGCCTGCTGCTGATTCTGGATCCAGACAGTGTCTTTGCCTTTTGTGCCGATTGAAACGGCTGCCGAAACAACCCCGAAGCCGGCGTCCTTGGCAGAATACCCGGCCAGGTCCTGATCTGTCACACATCCTGACAGGGCAATTGCCGCGAGCGGCAGGACCATGCGGGCTTTGAACATTCTCCGCGCGCTCATGATCCGGCTCCCGCACCAGGCCCCTGGCTGTCGTTTTGCTGACGCCACGGCTTCGGATCGACAGGAACGCGGTGCGTGTAGCCATTGAGAACCGTGTGATGGTGAGTGCTCCGGATGCCGAGGCCGGAATCGACCGGCGAAACCGCCGGCAAGATGTCGGCAGGCCTGTTCGACGCCGCACAACCGGCAAGCGCCAGCGGCAAGGCAGCCGCCAAGAGATAACGAAACATGAGTGTCCTACTGCGATAGAGAGTGTGAGGGGCCGGTCAAATCCGGCGTCGATGACCCTTGTAAAGGTCAGGCCACACTTCAGGCTCGCGGCGGCCGCTCGGGCAACGCCAAGACTACGACGATAAATTTAGGCATGGATCCGATCTCGAAACTCTCGGGAACGAAGCGATCCACCGACACAACGTCAAAGGTACAAAGGGCGACGAAACATGTCGCGGGACAACAACGGTCTAAGATAATGTCCGAACTCGTAGGGATCGATTCTCGCGCGAAATCAGCTGAAATGTCTTGGGACATGTGGTGAGCACTCACCGACTGATCGCCAGATACGTGCCCCATCATCGCATGATGTCCACCGCCGCTAACGCCCTGTGCCTCAGCCATGGCGAACGCATGCAGAGACCCCGGCACGATGCTTGTAAAGACAAACAACAATACCAGAAGCATGCGCCCGTGACGGGGGGTATGGCGATTCGGCATATTCATGTTCGGATTACATAGCCTAAAATGGTGCGATAACAATGACATATTCGATCACAAGACGGTGAAAGTGTGTTTTTGTGGCATGGCCGTCTCCGAACCAAGTCAGTTTATCCCATTGGCACGCTGGAGTTCGCGGACATAAAAAACAATCTTGTCGAGTTCAGGGTCGGTTATACCCTCAACCGGCCGCATGTCGCCAAATTGCCAGTGGTGTCCACGTACGCCATTTTTGGCCGCCAGATGGAATGCGGCATCGCCATGATGATTGGGTTCATAGATCTTGTGAACCAATGGCGGCGCAATCCCGTCCTGGCCCGCCGCGTTCTGACCATGACAGGTAGCGCAGGACCGGTTGAACAGCGTTTCGCCTTCCTGGGCCTGCGCCGACAATTGCGGCACAGTCACATTTGCCATCGCTGCGCCTGACGCAGGCCGCTCAGGCGGCTGAAGGCTACGGTAGATCAAAAAAGCACCTGCGAGCAGGATAACGGCTATCAGGAGGGTCCGCCGGTTCATGAAATTGCTCCCTTGGCGATCTCATCGATGATCGGGCAGTCGGGCCGCTCGTCGCCATGGCAATGTTCTGCAAGCGTCTTGAGCGTGGCGCGCAGGGATTTGAGTTCTCCGAGCTTGCGGTCAATCTCGCGGATCTTGTCGAGTGCCAACGCTTTTACATCGGAACTGGCGCGCTTCTTGTCTTCGTACAGCGACAGAAGCGAGCGGCACTGCTCAATAGTGAAACCGAGGCTTCTCGAGCGTTGGATAAAGGCCAGGCGATGGACGTCCTTCTCATCGTAATCCCGATAGCCATTGGAGGCACGAGCCGGTTTGATGAGGCCGATATCCTCATAGTAACGTACCGTTTTGGCCGGAAGGCCGGTTGCTTCTGATGCGTCGCCGATATTCATTTTCTGCCTCCCCTATTTGAAGCCAAATTGCATTTCGGCCAATTGATAATGCTTCCACCTGCCGGAAGGTCAAGCATCAAGCTTGACCGACCGAAGACGCAGCGAATTGGAGATCACGGACACCGACGACAGGCTCATCGCCGCCGCCGCGATCATCGGCGAGAGCAAGGTTCCGGTGATCGGATAGAGCAGCCCGGCAGCAATCGGCACGCCGACACTGTTGTAAGCAAACGCGAAGAACAGGTTCTGCTTGATGTTTGTGATCGTGGCTTCGGACAATTTGCGCGCCCGCACGATGCCGCCAAGATCACCTTTCAGCAAGGTAATCCCGGCACTCTCGACGGCAACATCGGCTCCGGTACCCATGGCAATGCCAACTTCGGCAGCGGCGAGCGCGGGCGCATCGTTGACGCCGTCGCCTGCCATCGCGACCTTGTGGCCAGCCTTGTGCAGTTCATCAACGAGTGCCTTCTTGTCTTCCGGCAGGACGCCAGCACGGACTTCATCAATGCCTAGCTGATTGGCGACTGCGCGTGCCGTTGTTTCATTGTCGCCTGTTGCCATGATGATCTTGAGACCAGCTTCGTGCAGCGCTTTGATCGCGTCCCGTGTTGTTGCCTTGATCGGGTCCGCAACCGCAATCAGCCCGGCAAGCTTGCCGTCGATTGCGACATACATCGCGGTCTTGCCTTCAGACCGAAGCGCATGAGCCTGGTCATCAGCATCCTTGGTGGCGGCACCGACGACACTCATCATCGCGGCATTCCCCAGCGCAATGCGTTGCTTGCCCGACTTGCCGGAAACTCCCTTGCCTGTAACCGCTTCGAAATCGGTGACGGGCGCGGCTGCAATGTCGCGGGCCGCAATCGCCTCAACGATGGCCTCGGCCAAGGGATGTTCAGATCCGGACTCGATGCCACGAACCAAGGCCAGCATGTCCTGCTCCCCGGTCTTGCCGAAGGTTACGATGTCCGTCAGGGTCGGCTTGCCCTCGGTCAGGGTCCCAGTCTTGTCGACCACCAGCACATCCACTTTTGCCATTCGCTCAAGCGATTCGGCGTCCTTGATCAGAACGCCCGCCTGAGCGCCGCGCCCTGTCGCTGTCATGATCGACATCGGCGTGGCCAGTCCCAGGGCACAGGGACAGGCGATGATGAGAACCGACACTGCCGACACGATGGCGAACACAAAGGCCGGATCCGGCCCGATCAGCATCCAGGTGATGAATGCCAGAACCGCGACGATCACGACGGCCGGGACGAAATAGGAGGCAACCCGGTCGGCGAGCCCCTGGATGGGCGCGCGGGACCTCTGGGCGGCTGACACCATGGCGACAATGCGCGCCAGCATGGTTTCGTCGCCGACCTTCTCGGCTTCAATGATCAGCGATCCATTCTTGTTGAGAGTGCCGCCCGTGACCCGATCGCCATCGGATTTTGCCACAGCAAGCGGCTCACCGGTGAGCATGCTTTCATCAACCGAGCTATGGCCTTCAATAACGATGGAATCGACCGGAATGGCTTCGCCGGGACGAACGCGCAAACGATCCCCACCAACAATGTTTTCAAGCGGCGCATCATATTCGTCACCATCTGGAGTGATGCGGCGGGCGCTCTTGGGCGCCAGATCAAGTAGCGCCCGAATGGCGTCGCCGGTGCGCTCGCGTGCCCTGAGTTCCAGTACCTGGCCGACAAACACCAGCGCGATGATCACCACCGCCGCCTCGAAATAGACGGGCATATGGCCACCGGGCATTTGCAGTCCGGCTGGAAACAGGTGCGGGAGGAAGGTCGCGACGGTGGAATAGAGATAGGCCGCGCCGACACCGATCATGATCAGCGTCCACATGTTCAGATTCCAGGTCTTGATCGAGGTCCAGCCGCGATGGAAGAACGGCCGCGCCGCCCAGACAACGACAGGCGTTGCCAATGCGAACTCCAGATAGAGAGTGAGCGTTTCGCCAAGCCACTGGCGAATGGAGAGCCCCAGCATCGGCGCCATTGTCAGGATCAGCAGCGGGATTGCAGCGCCGGCGCTGACCCAAAGCCTGCGGGTGAAATCCACCAATTCATGGTTCGGACCGTCAGCGACGCCATCCATCGGCTCCAGCGCCATGCCGCAGATCGGGCACGTGCCAGGCCCTTCCTGCACGATCTCGGGATCCATCGGGCAGGTGTACATGGTATTTTTCGGTGCCGGCATCTTCTTTCTGGCCTTGTTGCCGGACAGATAGAAATAGGGATCACTCTCGAACTTGTCGTGACAGCCGGTCGAGCAGAAATGAAAGGCATCACCCTTGTAGGTGAGCGTGGGCTTGCCCTTGTCGAGCGCGACATCCATGCCGCAGACCGGATCCTTGACCTTGCCATCGACCGGCACAGTAGCCGCCTCAAACAGCGCGCCAGCGTCGACAATTGGCCCCTCGCCGTGTTCTTCCGGATGTGAGTGATTGCAGCTGTGATGATGGTCCATGATGCCAATCCTTCCTGACTTGAAGCACTCTAATCCTTCTAGTGAATGGAAGGTCAAGCGATGATTTCAGACTATTTTTGATCTCTGATGGAACGCTCCCGGTACGGGGAGGTCGTTGAGCCAACACATAACGTAGATGGGGCATTAATTGGCGTGTTCACGATTCTGGCGACGATTGCGACATCCACGATCATCATGTTCGGCCTAATGTACCTCAATACCTGGGCCATTAGCCACGTATGGTTCAGCCAGATCAGAATGTGGAGGCCCTCTATATGGATGCGGCAATGGCTGTGGTTGTGCTGGCTTTCATATTCGCAGTGTGCCGTTTGTCCAGATCCTGTCCAAAGCATGGTGGGTTCCTCACACGCGATCAAAGTGGTTTTTCAACCACCTTGAGTTAACACCGACCATCCCTTCACGGAACAACATTACGCCAAGGACAAATATCACACCCTGCGCCCCAACTATCAAGCAGGCCCCCCGTCGCCAACATGCCGTTAAAGTTTTCATCTATGTTTATATAAAGTATTGCTGACTGGAAACATGCGAATATTAACCAATCATTAACTATCCAATTGCATCACGAGGTTGACCCCAATATAAATTCAACCATATGTGGGGGTTAATCTGATGAAAATTAAACGTAACAGCAGTTTATATTTCACAACGATGGCCATGAGCCTGATCTCGGTTCTGGCCATGTGGCTCAGCCTTGATCGGCGATTTCTCGAAAAATACTACTACCGATGGTCGGTTGAAGACTGGGAGTTTGTAGAATTCCCACTACTGGTCGCGACATGCTTTTTTGCCTACCTTGTGGCAATAGGGATTTTCCGGGGATTGTCGAAAGTCGATACGGCACCTTCGGTGAGTTTTGATCGTCTTGAGTGGGGGCTCCTGATCGGCAATTTGGCCATAGTATGTTTGGCCGCAGTGCTGATCTTGTTTGATAGCGCTTACCTCGGCCTGAACGTCAAAGAATTGGGCCATATTGCCTTGGCGCAAGAATTCATGATTCTGGTCGGTCTGGTGTTGCTGATGGCGGCAACGTGGAAAATGCGCCATAGCAATCTCAGGACGATTTTCGGCTTGAAGGCTGCGTGGATGTCCGGCGTTATGGGCCTTGCCGTTTTTCTGTTGCTAATGGAAGAAATTTCGTGGGGGCAGCACTTCATCGGATGGGCATCGCCGGAAGTCTTCAGACAAAACATTCAGAATGAAACAAATATCCACAATTTCTACACCAACAGGTTCGAATTTCTCTATTATTCACTAGCATTTGTTTGCTTTGTGCTGCTGCCAATCGGGGCAACTAAAATAAAAATACAATCCTTCGAACCTCTCAGATTTTTCGTGCCTCCTGTTTCATTCGGGCTCGCTGCAATCCCTGTGGCTGGGTTGATGTATGAGAATTGGGGCATACTGGCTTTCCAGATGTATTTTCTGATCGGTGTTTCGCTAGCCTGTATCGCAGCCAAAGCGAGCAACGGGATAACGCGCCTGTCACTGATCGCGCTTGGCTTCGTGATGGTTGGCTCCCAAGTTGTGTTTCTCGTTTATGGGCATACACTCGTGTCCAGCTACGAAATCGGTGAAATGCGGGAAACTTCGATTGCGTTCACCTTGGCTGTATACAGTGCCTGGCTATGGGCCAAGACGCGCACGATGGCTCAGTTATCTAAACTGGGCAGGATCAGAGATCACGGAAAGCTTGATGGACTGCCCAATAGCGGAAGTGCGAGCTGGGCGAGATTGATTGGTTGGGGATAGGTGACAGGCATTTCCACGTGAGCAATTTGGAATAATCAGCTCCAGATCAGTTTTTCTTTCGTGGAATGGATCGAGCTGCAAGCCCGGGGGCCTCTTCGCGACGCCTTTAAAGACACCGGCAACACCCAGCAGTATCGACCGAAGGTTGGTCCGATCAGCAAGGTCATTGAAGAGGGGTGGCCGGACTGCGCCGGACACCCCTGACCAGTATCCTTACGCTACTTCGGATCGCGGATGGTAATCGCTGGATTCATCGGGAAGAAATTGTGCGGCATAATGTGCACCGTCTTCCACTCAGTCGACATCACCGGCCAGTCTTCCATCCGCGGAATGTGGTGGAAGCCGGCAGTGAACCAGGTCACGATGTCCTCGTTTTGCAGCGGCGCGTCTTCCTTGACCCATTGCGCCAGCGTGTCGGTGCCATCGCTTTGCAACGCGAATTTGCCCCCGGCATACCGCTCATTCGGATCGTAAACAGTGTTCCATACCGAGTTCTCGATATAGGCATTGCGGAGCATCGGTGGATCATTTTCGAAATCGAACGGCCCGTAAGCCACGCTGCCGTGATGGATCATGTAGCCCGGCGTATGACCCAGCGGCCCCTTGCGATCAGGGTTCTGCAACATGAAATACCGCGGCTTGAAGGAGGAAATCTGATAGGTCGCCTCCATCTCCGATTTCGGCATGTTGTGCTCCACCTTCCACAACGACCGCCGCGGGCTGTCGTCAGCAACCTCGGCCGGCACGATATCCATCGTCATGAACATGTTCTTCGGCTGGTCGATGTCGAAGTCGATGCGGAAGTTGAAGTAATGGTCATGGTTGGCCGCCACCAGATTGGGCGCAATCAGCGTGCCGTATTCGGTTTCAGCCGCAGCACTTGGATCGTCCATCGAGGTGGCATCGGCTCCTTTCACGCCATCAAGCCCGGTCGCGCCGATCTTGATTTCCATCTGACCGTTCTGCTTGAAGCGGTAATCAATCAGATAGTCGTAGTTGCCCACCTCGGAAGCGGTGCGCACCACCAGTTCTGTCTCAGGCCGGCCTTCAGCCGGAACATATTGATCGGGGCCCTGGGCGAAGATTTCAAAATGCCGCCAGGCCGGATCGCCGATGTTGCGCTCAAAAATGCAGATTGCGTCGGGAATCTCCAGCGGGTTGCCGGCGTCATCAGCAATCATTGCCGGCAGGAACGTCGCATAGCTCGGGCAATCGATGCCAGCAACCAGCGGCGTCAGAAACAGGCCAAAACCGTATTCTCCGCTGTCCATATAGGTGCGCCAGTAAAGCCCCTCGCTGGGGTCCATATACGGCACGAACACTTCTGACAGGTGAACCTGGTAGATCAGTGAGCGCCATTCATCGGCGTCACGCACATCGATGTTGGACAGCACCGGTCCGGGGCGTTTGTCCACCCGCAGCCGCATCCGCCACATATCCCACTGCAGCGCGCCATCTTCGTAGGTGTAATTGGGGCCACCTTCCTGCGACAGTGTCGCGGGGTTCATGGCTGGTCGTTGCGGCGTCCGTGCCTCGATCTCGTCACCGGTATAGCCCCAGCCATCCTCTGGCACCGCCACGTTACCCTGGTCGATCACCCGCAGCGCTGTGCCGCTTTGCAGGTCAACAACCGCATAGATGCCTTCGATCGGCTTGGCGTAAAAATTGGTACCGTCCGGATTGACGTAGCAGGGCACCTTCATCAGACGCGTGCCGTCGTCCTCGGCGGCAAAGAAATTGCCAGCCGTCAGCGGCAGGCAGAAAACCTGATCGGGCGCCAGGCCACGTTTGGCAAGGCCGGCGATCATGTCCGGATGTTGCAGCGCCGCGCCCATCGCATTGGCGAACTCGGCAAACAGCACCATCGGCTGACCGGTCACCGGATTGCTGGCTTCTACCACACCGGTGGTCAGGTTCACCACCGTTTCGACAAAACCTGAACCGTCGGCATTCGACATATGCACCATGGCGCGGCGATCCAGCGTATCGCCCTCTTTCCAGGCCAGAACATCGGCCTTGGGTGGTTCGATCAGCTCGATAAGCGGATAGAGTGTGGCATCCCCAGCCAAGTCATTGCTGCGCAGGATTTCATTGATCTTCTGGTACTCCGGGCCGGAAAGCCCATCCAGCGGATGCGCCGAAGCGGCTCCCGCACCCAGCATGAACAGGGCGGCAACTCCGCCCAACAGGTTGGTTCGTTTCATTTGATTTTCCTCCTCTATTGCAGTCTTGTCACCCGGCTATCGCTGCCGGCAGCAATCGGCTCGCGTCCTCCAACGGGCGCAGTCGTTTGTTGGTCCTCACGTGGCTCGGATCAGCAAAACACCGCTTGAATGGTGGTGTATTCTTTCAAGCCCTCTTCACCGAATTCGACACCAAAACCCGACTTCTTGACGCCGCCAAAGGGCACATCTGGCTGGATCATACCATGGCTGTTGATCCAGACAGAGCCGCACTCCATGCGCTTTGCGACTTCCTTGGCCTTGTCGACGCTGCCGGACCAGACCGAGCCTCCGAGCCCCACTTCGAGCGCATTCGCCTGGGCCAACGCGTCTTCGATATCGCTGTACCGGATGACCGGCAGGGCCGGGCCGAACTGCTCCTCGGAAACCAGCGGGACATCAGCACCCAATCCGGCAATGATTGTCGGCGGAAAGAACAGCCCCTCGCCCGCTTCGCCGCCCAGCAAAACCTGCCCCTTGGCCTTGGCTTGCTCCACCAGACGGACAACCTTGTCGAATTGCATCTGGTTCTGAACCGGACCCAGCACGCTGTCCTCCCGGGTCCCCTCGCCCACCTTGATGTTGCCGGCATAGGCTACCAGCGCCTCGCAGACCGCGTCATGAATGTCGTCATGAACATACAGCCGCTTCATCGCCGCGCAGGTCTGGCCATTGTTGATGAAGGCGCCCCAGAACAAACCTTCGGCAATCTTTTCAGGATCAGCATCAGGCAGCACGATCCCTGCGTCATTGCCGCCCATTTCAAGCGTGAGCCGCTTCATTGTCTCGGCAGAGGATTGCATGACCTTCTGGCCTGTGCCGCAAGAGCCGGTAAAGACGATCTTGGCAATGTCGTTGTGCCCGGACATCGCCGCACCCATGTTGAAATCGGTATCCTGGCAACTGACGGAATTGACCACTCCGGCAGGCAGCACCTCGTTCATCAGCTCGATCATGCGCAATGACGCCAGCGGCGTCATCGGCGAGGGCTTGCTGACCACCGTATTGCCCGTACGCAAGGCAGGCAGGATGTGCCAGACCGCGATCAGCACCGGAAAGTTCCAGGGCGTGATCGACCCGACCACACCCAATGGCTTGCGGTACATCTCGATCCTGCCCTGATCGGTGTCCTGCAGCACCTGCATCGGCAGCGATAGACCTGCAGTATAGCGGGCCCAACCAGCGGCGCCGCCGACCTCCCAGCGAGATCCGATCCCGGCCAGCGGCTTGCCCTGTTCGGCAGTGATCAGTTGCGCCAGTTCCTCAGCATGCTCTTCCAACTTGTCGGCCACCGCGATGCAGGCGGCCTGCAACTCTGCATCCGATTTCGCGGACCAGGCCGGAAAGGCGGCTTTTGCCGCAGCAACCGCCCGGTCCAGCTCTGGCTGACCGGCATTCGGGGCGGTGCCCGCAATACCGCCGGTCCCTGGGTTGGCAACCTCAAAACGATTGGCTGTATCCACCAGTTCGCCGCCGATCGTCAGCACGATCGAGTCGATCTTGTCTCTCATGATGTCCTCCGTCATCCAAAGCCGACGCTGTGCCTGCCTTGCTCCTCGATGACAAACTAGGTGCTCACGGTGGGCGGTTCTTGGAAGAACGCGACAGAGCTATTGGACGATCACGCCACGGCTGCTGGCCAGAACATCGCCGGGAGTGACACCATAGCGGTGCCGGAAGGCGCGGTAGAAATGCGACAGGTCGTTGAACCCGCAGGCATAGGCGCGATCAGCCACCGATGTGTCTGGCCGTGCACTGGAAAGGTCTGCGTGGGCCTGTGCCAGCCGGGTCTGCACCAACCGTTGACCCGGCGTTTCGCCCAACGGCTCGAAATATCGCTGCAGACTGCGCAGCGACACACCAAGCCTGTCTGCCAAAACCCCTGGCGCAAATCCGGGATCGCGGTAGTGCAGCGCAATCAGTCGCAGCGCCCGTTCGATCACCTGGCCGCGTGGATCGGCGGTCTGGCTGCTTCGCTCCTGAAAGTAGGCGCCCATCAGGCCATAGAACACTTCGCTTAGCTGCAAACCAGCCTGAGGAGGGCACAGCAGCATCTTCGCAAGCACCGCCCGCATCGCCACCCACAAGGGATCTGCGCGGTCGATGGAGACGCCGCCATTGCAGGCTGAACCAAACCGACCCAACATCTCTTCCCGCGGCAAATGCACGGAAATCTGGTGCGCCAGCTGTCCGTCATAGACAAATTTCGATGGCTGGGTCGCATCAACAATAAACATGTCACCGGGGGTCAGCAGTGTCGCCGCACCGTTCTGGTGCACCACACATTGGCCAAAGTCCTGCACCAGCATGAAAAAATACTCACCCGGGTCGCGCCGGATACAGGTGCGTGTGCGCTCGGCTACCTTGGCATCCAGCGACACCAGGGCGGTATCAAAGCCGCCCATGGTCTGTTTGCGCGCCTGTCCGTGCGACAGACCACCGCGTGTACCTGGCTCAATCTCGAAGGCGCCGCAGATCTGACTGATGTCATTGCGCAGCGTTTCGATCGGAATGGGTTCAGTCGTGATACGGCTGAGCGTCTGCATCAAAGCCCCCGTCCTGGGATGCTCGGGAAGTATCCCCGTCTTGCAAAAACGCTAACCCATCCGTTTGCATGTATCAAGCGACCACCCTTGATGTCGAGCTGTGGCAGTTCGCGTTTGCGCTGCTCGGTCTTGGGGGGGCCCAACAATCAAATTAGGTGCCTCGGGAGCTGGTTTTCAACGCCGACATGTGCCGCGCTCTAAGCCGCGGTACCGCACAGCGGCCACAACCAAACCATGGCTTTCAACACTTTGTCCCCGAATTCACACAATCCTCTTCCGGCACCATTTCGGTCATTCAGCTTGGTAGCGACTGGCCGAGTATGATGTTTGCCATCTGACTGGCCGAAGCGACTGCGGATAGTTGTCTGGGAGACCTGGGTGATTCTCATCCACAACACGCAAAATGTCGATTTTCACGCCGGTCGCATAATGCCCGGCCCCGGAACCAGACAAGTTGGAGCTGGCTGCAGCAGCCCTTACCGCGTTTAATGCCGGCACATGTGCAAGGTGCCAAGCCAGAAGAATATTATCAGAACCGGCAGCCGGCAGGACAAAAGATGAAACGTTTCAAGGGCCGTTCAGTAACCGGACCGTTACCATTTACACCGCCTTGTTTGTCTGCCAGTCGGCTGCCACATCCAAAATATTGCATGAATATACAATAGTCTAATGGCATCAGGTCGCCGGTCATGTTTGTTTGGAGACTGCTATTAGCGTAGCTATGGTGGCAAGGCTGGGAGGCCTTGCGCATTCCACTCCAGGGAGGATTTTATGTCGAAATTCCATTTGAATCGCCGTACGCTGATCAAGTCGGGCGCTGCAATCGGCGCCGGTCTTGCATTGCCGACGATCTTTACGAGCTCGGCTCGTGCTTATTTGAATGAACCGAAGGGCGCAACTGTCACGCTCGGCTTCAACGTTCCGCAGACCGGCCCCTATGCTGATGAAGGCATGGATGAGCTTCGCGCCCAGGAACTGGCCGTCCAGCACCTCAACGGTGAAGGCGACGGCGGCATGATCAACACCTTCTCCTCAAAGATGCTGAAGGGTAACGGTATCCTTGGCAAGAAGGTCCAGTTTGTGACTGGCGATACACAGACCAAGTCTGACGCAGCCCGCGCATCGGCCAAATCGATGATCGAAAAAGACGGCGCGGTCATGATCAATGGAGGTTCTTCCTCCGGTGTGGCTGTCGCTGTTCAGAGCCTCTGCCAGGAAGCAGGCGTGATCTTCATGGCTGGCCTCACCCACTCCAACGACACCACCGGCAAGGACAAGAAGGCAAATGGATTCCGCCATTTCTTCAACGCCTACATGTCTGCAGCCGCTTTGGCACCGGTTCTGTCAAAGGCCTATGGCACGGATCGTCGCGCTTACCATCTGACAGCCGACTACACCTGGGGTTGGACACAGCAGGAATCGATCGCCGCGGCGACCGAAGCCGTGGGCTGGGAAACCGTCAACAACGTGCTGACGCCGCTGGCCTCGACCGACTTCTCGTCCTACATCGCTCCGGTTCTCAATTCCGGTGCTGATGTGCTGGTTCTGAACCATTACGGCGGCAACATGGTCAACTCGCTGACCAACGCTGTGCAGTTCGGCCTGCGCGACAAGATGGTCAACGGCAAGCAGTTCGAAATCATCGTTCCGCTTTATTCCGAGTTGATGGCAGCTGGTGCTGGCGCAAACGTGCGCGGCGTGTATGGCTCCATGAACTGGAACTGGCAACTGCAGGACGAAGGCTCCAAGGCCTTTGTGAAGTCCTTTGGCGAAAAATACGGTCGTCCGCCGTCAAACTCGGCGCACACCTGCTACGTCCAGACCCTGCTCTATGCGGACGCTGTCGAGCGCGCCGGAACCTTCGATCCTTGCGGCGTTGTCGAGGCCCTCGAAGGCTTCGAATTCGACGGCATGGGCAATGGTCCGACACTGTATCGTGCCGACGACCACCAGTGCTTCAAAGACGTGCTCGTCATGAAGGGCACCGACAACCCGACCAACGAGTACGACACGCTGGAAATCGTCGAAGTGACTCCGCGTGCCCAGGTCGAATACGCTCCGGATCACCCGATGTTTGCCGGCGGTGATCTCGGCAAGTGCAATTCGGGCGCATAAGTACATCACAAGTCTGCTGCGCCGCCTCCCGGCGGCGCGGCTTTCTACTTGAATTGGGACTAGAGCCGTCGCGCCCTCTGCGCGTGGTTTTATCGATGCGGGCTTCACTATGGACGCAATCATTCTCCAGGTTCTGAACGGTCTCGACAAGGGCAGCGCATATGCCCTTATCGCCCTCGGACTGACACTCATTTTCGGCACTCTGGGCGTGGTCAACTTCGCCCATGGCGCCCTGTTCATGCTCGGCTCCTTCTGTGCTGTCACGGTTCAGAAAATCCTGTCGCTGTCTTTCGCGGTGGAAGATCCAAGCCAGAAGGACTTTCTGGGCAACCCCCTGAAGGTCGACACGCCCTACATTGTCAGCTGGTTTGGCGATGCGACCGGTAACGCCATTCTCAACTGGTCTGTTCCGCTGGCGATATTGTTTGCCATACCGGTCATGCTGCTGGTGGGCTACGTCATGGAACGTGGCCTGATAAAGCACTTCTACAAGCGACCGCATGCCGACCAGATCCTCGTCACCTTCGGCCTCGCTATCGTCATTCAGGAGATCGTCAAGTACTTTTACGGCGCCAACCCGATCCCGACCCCGGCACCGTCGATGTTCAAGGGATCGCTCGATTTCGGGGTGTTGATCGGATATGCAAAGAACTCGATCATCTACCCGTACTGGCGGCTGGTCTACTTCCTGTTTTCAGCCGTGATCATCGGTGCGGTTTTCGCCTTCTTGCGCTTCACCACCTTCGGAATGGTGGTCCGGGCCGGCATGGCAGACCGCGAGACCGTCGGTCTGCTCGGGATCAACATCGACAAGCGCTTCACCATCATGTTCGGCATTGCAGCCGCGGTGGCGGGTCTTGCTGGCGTCATGTACGCACCGATCAATTCACCCAACTACCACATGGGCATGGACTTCCTTGTGCTGTCCTTCGTTGTGGTAGTCGTTGGCGGCATGGGTTCCCTTCCCGGTGCTGTTCTGGCAGGCTTCCTGCTTGGCATTCTCGAGAGTTTCGCCTCGATGAACGAAGTCAAGTCGCTGATTCCCGGGATCGACCAAATCATCATCTATCTAGTTGCAATCATCATCCTTTTGACCCGCCCCCGCGGTCTTATGGGTCGCAGAGGCGTGATGGAGGAATAATTCATGCTGGGACTGAGTAAGAAAGACACGATCTTCCTCCTAATCGTCATATTCCTGACGCTGGCGACACCGATTCTGCTTCAGCCGTTCCCCGAGGCCTCGGCGCTGGCGCAGTTCAATGCCGGATATCCGGATCTGATGCAGCGGTTTGCCATCTTTGGCATCTTTGCCATCGGCTTCAACATCCTCTTCGGCCTGACAGGCTACCTCTCGTTCGGTCACGCTGCTTTCCTCGGTGTCGGGTCCTACTCCGTGGTCTGGATGTACAAGCTGCTGAGCTACAACGTGCTCCCGGGTCTTATTCTCGCGGTCATCGTGTCGGGGCTATTCGCGCTACTGATAGGCTACATCTCGCTGCGCAGATCGGGCATCTATTTCTCGATCCTGACGCTGGCCTTCGCCCAGATGTCATTCAACCTCGCCTACTCAGTGCTCACGCCGCTAACCAACGGTGAAACCGGCTTGCAGGTCTACAACGACGACCCGCAGGTGCTGATGAGCGCTGGGAGCCCGACCTCTCCCCATCTCTTTGGCCTCGTCATGAACGACGCCACGAAAATCGATGTGGGCGGCTGGCAGTTCACCTTCTCCAACGGCTACTATTTCTGCGCAATCATCGCGATCATCGTCTTCTACCTGTCCATGCGGATTTTCCGGTCGCCCTTCGGCATCATGCTGCGCGCGATCAAGACCAACCAGACCCGCATGAACTACACCGGCCTCAACCCACGCCCCTACACGCTCGCAGCCTTCGTCATATCAGGCATGTATGCCGGTCTCGCCGGTGGA
Source organism: Hoeflea sp. (assembly GCA_051251555.1). Classification (GTDB taxonomy): domain Bacteria; phylum Pseudomonadota; class Alphaproteobacteria; order Rhizobiales; family Rhizobiaceae; genus Hoeflea. Next base: position 154,150 of record JBPOEW010000002.1, on the reverse strand, counting down.
TTGCTTGCCTCGATGGACCCGCTTGCCGGTGCCGAGCGCATGCAGTGGACTGCATCCGGTGAAGTGGTGCTGATGACTATCCTCGGCGGCGCAGGCACGCTGATGGGACCGGTGCTCGGAGCGGGCTTCATCAAATACTTCGAGAACATCTTCTCGAAGATCAACGACAACATCCTGCACACCTGGTTCTCTGTCCTTCCAGACGGTCTTGAAGATGCGATCGTCTTCCTGTTGCATCCCTTCATCGGCAAGGGCTGGCACCTGACTCTGGGTCTGCTGTTCATGCTGGTCGTTATCTTCCTGCCTGGCGGGTTGATCGAAGGCGGAACCCGGACCTGGAACGCCATCTCCGGCAAGAACCGGAAAAAGAAGCAGGACCACGCCCCAAAGCCATCGGCCCACGTAAACTGATCTGCGGAGATATCGGATATGGGAATTCTTGAAGTCTCTAACGTCAACAAACGGTTCGGCGGTCTACAGGCACTTGGCGATGTCAATCTCGACATTGCTGAGGGCACTGTCCACGCCATCATCGGACCGAACGGGGCTGGCAAATCTACACTGTTGAACGTGCTGGTCGGAAAGCTGATACCTGACACGGGAACGGTGATGTTCAACGGCATCTCCGTGCTTGGTCGCAAACCTTACGAGATCAACCAGCTGGGTATTTCCCGCGTTTTCCAGACGCCTGAAATCTTCAGTGATCTCAACGTTTTCGAGAACATGCTGATCCCCTGCTTCGCCAAGCGCGACGGAGCTTTCCGGCTGCATGCACTGGAATCGATTGCGGCTGAAAAGGAACTGATCGAGAAAGCGGAGCACATGCTGGCCGAGGTCAACATGGCCGACAAACGGCACATGATCGCAAGCTCGCTGTCGCGCGGCGACAAGCGCCGACTGGAAATGGCGATGTGCCTGGTGCAGGAGCCGAAACTGCTCTTGCTCGACGAACCCACCGCCGGAATGGCGCGCGCCGACACCAACAACACCATCGACCTGCTCAACGAGATTCATGAAAAACGCGACATCACCATGGTGATCATCGAGCATGACATGCATGTCGTCTTCTCGCTGGCCAAGCGCATTACTGTTCTCGCGCAGGGCACACCGCTGGTCGAGGATACCCCTGAAAAGATCAAGGGCCATCCGAAAGTCAAAGAAGCCTACCTGGGAGAGGCCGCAGCATGAGCCAGATCCAACCTGAAACCGGCGCTCAGCCAACTGACCGTCCTGATTTTTCCAAGAACGCCAACCATGCAGCGACGGCTCCTGCGTATTTTTCGGTTCACGACGTCCACGCCTATTACGGCGAGAGCTACATCGTCCAGGGCGTCAGCTTCAATGTCCATGAAGGCGAAATCCTGGCGTTGCTTGGCCGCAATGGCGCAGGCAAGACCTCGACGCTCCGCGCCATAGCCCAGATCGGTTCACCGGCGATGACCAGCGGCGAAGTCTGGCTCGATCATCAGGCACTCCACCTCATGAGCTCGCACGAGGCCTCCCGCGCTGGCCTATCACTGGTTCCCGAAGACCGGCGGATCATTGCTGGACTCACAGTCGAGGAAAACATTCAACTGGCCCAGATCGCACCACCGATAGGCTGGTCTTTGGAGCGGATCTATGAGCTGTTCCCGCGTCTGGGCGAACGCCGCAAACAGGAAGGCACTACCCTTTCCGGCGGTGAGCAGCAGATGCTGGCGATCGGACGGGCTCTGGCCCGCGATATCAAGGTCCTGCTTCTCGACGAACCTTACGAAGGCCTCGCGCCTGTGATCGTCGACGAGATCGAAAAGACACTCAACATCATCAAAGCGCAGGGTATCACGACAATTCTGGTCGAACAGAATGCTGTTCGCGCCCTCAAGCTTGCCGATCGTGCCGTCATTCTCGAAACAGGTGGAGTCGTTTTCGACGGCACCGCCAAGGAAGTGCTCGACAATGAGCAGTTGCGCCACGATTATTTGGCGATCTAATTCCGATCGTGAGTGCTCAATTTGGATTGAGCGCTTACGATAGAACCCTCGGACAAACAAGCAGATCGCGCCTTCCAGGCGTGATTTTCTTTTGGGCAGACGATAGCTCGTCAGCTTCCCGGCTACAGGTTGATCATGCCGATGCTGGTGCCCCCGCAGACATAGAGCGTCTGTCCGGTCACAAAGCTGCTGGCCGGATCACAAAAGAACAGGAACGCATTGCTGACATCACTTACCGATCCCAGACGCCCGACGGGGATCTTGTTCGCCAGCTCGGATTCGCGCTCGCTGCCCTTGGGGATGATCCCCCAGAAGTTGTCGGTCTGCACCGGACCGGGCGCCACCACATTGACGGTTACTCCATGCGGCGCCAGTTCAAGCGCCCAGGTCCGGGCCATGCCGATCATCCCGGCCTTGGTGGCCGAATAGGCAGTTCGCGTCGGAACACCCAGCGCTGCGCGGGAGCCGTTGAACATCACGCGCCCGAATTTGCGCGCCTTCATGGCCGGCAGGAAGGCCTGCAACAGCGTCAGCGCGGACCCCAGGTGCAATTGCGCCAGCCCGGTAATGTCTTCAGGTTTCGCCTCCTCAACCAGGTTAGGCCAGATCAGCCCCGCATTGTGGATGAAATGCGTGACTTCGTACTCCGCCGCGATCTGTTGCGCGGCCTGCTTGACAGCCTCCGCATCCAGCAGGTCGCAGGAGATGCTAATCAGCTGATCATGCCCCTGTTCCGGCGCATTGCGCGACAGGTTGATGACCGTATACCCGCGCTCGATCAGCTTGCCCGCGAGATGAGCGCCAATGCCCTTTGAAGCGCCGGTTATCACTGCCGTGTAGCCGCTCATCTGTTGTCTCCCGGACCTGTCTTCTGCGGCACAAGCGCCAGCACCCTCAGCGGGCTGCCGGTGCCGCCCTTGATCTTCAGTGGCGGAGCGATCAACATCGCCCCCGTCGGCGGCAGTCGGTCGAGATTGCTCAGGCATTGCAGCCCGTATTTGCCCGCGCCGTGCAGCAGATAGTGTGCCGGATAAGGCGGCGTGTAATGCGAGCCCTGCCCTGCATCCGTACCGACGGTCTCGGTCCCGAAGCCGCGAATATCGCGCTTGAGCAACATCTCGATTGCAGCAGGTGTCGGACCTGGAGAGTGCGGCCCGTCATCAGCCATGTTGAGATACTCGGCACCGCGCCGCTTCGACCAGTCAGTCCGCATCAACACCCAGCTTCCCGCCGGAATTTTGCCATGCTGAGTTTCCCATGCCTCAATGATCTCCGGAGTCAGCTCGAAGTCATCATCTGATGCCGCACCTTTGGAACAATCAATCACAACCACCAGACCGACAAAAACCGAAGGGTCGATTTCATCAACAGCGCCATTGGCCACATCCCGGCCCGAGACCCAATGGATCGGCGCATCGAAATGCGTGCCGGTGTGCTCGTTCATCGAGATGTTGTGCCATTTCCAGGCAGGGCCACGGCCATCATAGGCGGAGACTTCCTCCATGCGGAATCGGGCGCACTGGCCAAACTCCGGCGGCAGCACGATCACCGGAAAATCAGGATCCAGCGTGTGGGTAAGATCGACCACCTCGACCGAGCCATCGCTGAGTGCGGCTGCCATGATTGAAATTGCGTCACTCATGCCCCGCCTCCCGTCAATTCACGTTCCAGAACCTTCGGATCCCGACGCCAGCGCTCTTGCAGATCCTTGGCAACATCGCCGCAGAACACATCCTCAAGCCCATCGCACAAGGCGCTCACAACCGCTTTTGCAAGTGCCTTTGGCGGCACCTTCGGAGGCGGCAGCGGCTGGTGCCACTCATCGTCGGTCGGACCGGTAAAGACATTGATGACCCGAAGACCGGAGCTGCGGAATTCCGCCCTGAGCGTCTGGCTAATCGACAAAGCGGCAGATTGGCTTGCGGAGAACGCTCCATACTGCGGATCGGCGGACAGGGCGTGAACCGACAGGATGTTGACGAAGGCAACGGCGGAATTGACACCATCAGCGGTCCGCGAGGCCATGCCGGGACCGAATGCCTGAGCCAGCCGCATCAGCCCCAGCGCATTGATCTCGAATTCTTCACGGGCAAACACTGTGTCAGCGCCGAGCACACCGCCGGGCCGCACGTGCCGCGCCGTGTTGATCAGGATGTCGGTCTTGCCCCCGATTTCGGCTGCCAGCCGTTGGACTGATGACGTATCCGACACATCAAGCGACATGACTGAAACCTTGTCGAGCGCAGCAATCGCCTCATGCTCTGACCCACGCCGCCAGCTTTCGGATTCTCCGACAAATAGATGCGAAGCCCCGGCCTTGAGCAGTCCGTCGATCAGCGGCCGCGTCATCGGCGAACGTATGTCGGTGATCAGCACGCGGCGGTGTTTCGGGTCCGCCGTCAGGCTGCGCAGTTGCGGGTCGTCCGCCATGTCGGGTGTCCTTTCCATGGGCAGGGCGATCATCACCCCCTGCCCGGCCTTGTCGAGCTTGAGATCCATGCGCACTGTGTCACCACGCCCAACATCGCCGTGCAGATGGCACAACACGCTCGGACCAGCGGCCAGCACAACAAGACCAGTCCGCCACGGCAAGCGCTCACGATAATAAGGATCGGGAGACGCGTGAATCTGGGTTTCGGCAATCAATTTGCCCTCACGGCCGGTTTCGCGCCAGGCGAGTGCGACCGACAGGCAGGAAGAGCAGGCGTCCCGCGGAGGATATTGAACCGCTCCGCATTCCTCGCAATGCTGCAACGAAAACACGCCCCGTGCGGCAGCAGCCGTCAGCCCCAATGCCGCGCGCGAACGCATGGCAGGCGGCAAGGTCGGCACACGCTGGCGCAGTTGCGGGTTCTTCTTGCCAGGCGGCAGCAATTTCTCGCTCATCAGCGCGCCCCCGTCAGGATCGCAGCCGAGGAACACAGTCCGCGGTCGTAATTGATCATGCCGAAACCCGACACCATTGCTGTGCGGGCATTGGCAACCTGGGTGCCAGCCGCCGCACCGGTCACCTGCCGGATTGCCTCAACGAGGCCGAGATAGCCGCCGGCAGCCCCCGCCTGTCCGGCAGACAGCTGGCCGCCCGAGGTATTGTGCGGAAAATCTCCGGTAATCGTCAGATCCCGCTCGCGGACAAACTGCGCGCCTTCGCCCTTGGCACAAAAACCGAGATCCTCGAATTGCATCATCGAGATAACAGGATAATCGTCATAGGTCTCAAGCACATCAATGGCGTCCGGCCCACAATCCGCCATCTCGTAGAGCTCATCGATATCCATCACCCAGCCACCACGCAGCTGCACCGGGTCTTCCGGGAAGGCATTGTGGCGCTCTATGGTGGCGGAGATGCGGGCATAGGCCAGCCCACGGCTCACCGCCTCGTCTTCACGCATCACCAGAAATCCTTCCGCCCCCGCGCACGGCATGACACAATCGAACAGCCCGAACGGCTCCGATATCGGACGGGCCGAAAGATATTGCTCAAGCGTCAGCGGCGATTTCATGATGGCATTGGCATAGCCGAGCGCATTGGTCCGCTGCGCCACGGCGATACGGCCGAAATCCTCCCGCGTCACGCCGTATTCAGCCATGTAGGCGTCGGCAATCAGCGCGAAACTGGCGTTCGGACCGCCCGAGCCATAGGGGTAGGATGCATCCATGGCAAAGCGTGAAAACGACGACAACAGCTGACGGAAACTGTCGATCCGGTTGGCATCGCCGGCAATACAGGCAACCACATCGACATCGCCCGCCTGCACCGCGCGCGCCGCACGCCGGAGCGCCACGATACCGCTGGCACCGCCCATCGGGATGCTGTCGAGCCATCGCGGGCTCAGACCCAGATGCTGGGTCAGCCCCACCGGCGTATCGGGGAAGAGTGTGAAGCTCGAAACCGAAAACCCGTCCAGCTCGCGCGGCGAAAGACCAGCTGCGTCAAGCGTCTGCTTCAGAGCGCGCGCGATCCACCAGTGGGCTGTTTCCTGGGAATAACGGACATAGGGCACGGACACAGGCGCGGTCACCACCACCCCGTCATAGTTCTGCCGCTTCACGCCGCCGTCCGCTTCTTCATTGCGCGAGTGTCCACCGTTGCTGCGTCCTGCACAAGCCGTTCCGCCAGTTCCTTGAGTTCGCGGCGCTGAATTTTCTGCGTCGAGGTCAGCGGCAAAGCGTCAACAAAGGCAACATAACCAGGCGCCTTGTAGTAGGCTAGCTGTTCGAGACACCAGCTAACGATCTCGCCAGCAAGTTCCGGCCCGGCGTCACCCTCAACCTTGAGGCAGGCAAACACTTCATCACCACGCACCGGATCCGCGACCGCTGCCACTGCAGCGGCCTTGACCGCAGGATGCCGCATCAGTGCCGATTCCACTTCAACCGCAGCAATGTTCTCGCCCGATCTCCGGATCACGTTCTTCTTCCGGTCGACAAAGAACATCGAACCGTCGTCTTCACGCCGGACGATATCGCCGGTGTGAAACCAGCCATCAGCCCAGGCTTCCTCGGTCGCTTGCCCGTTCTTGAAATAGCCAGAGAAGAACCCGCGTTGAGGCTCATCACCCTTGCGACGTACCAGCAACTCGCCGGGACCGTTGCGGGTTTCAGCACCGTCCGAATCCATGATCCGCACGTCGAGTTCATCACCGGGCTTGCCCAGACAGCTCTCGCCCACCCGGCGCGGCAGCTGATTGGCGCAGATCACGGCGCCGGCCCCGGTTTCCGTCATCGCCCAGGCCTCGACCAGCGGGAACCCGAAACGGTCCTCAAAACGCGCATGAAGCTTCGGATCAACACCTGCCCCAAATCCGAACCGGACCGAATGATCGCGATCCGCAGGGCTTTCCGGCGCGCCCATCAGCATCGACGGCATGACGCCGAGATAATGCAGGCACGTGGCGCCGCTCTCGCTCACGCTCTTCCACCAGCTTGACGGATGGAACCGATCGAGCACGGTCAGGCAACCGCCAACGGCGATCATCGCCATGAACGAGTAAGCCATGGCATTCATGTGAAAGATTGGCAGCGGCGTGATCATCCGCTCGCCGTCTTCATTGAGCGCACACAGCCCGCCAGCTTTTGCATACCAGCGGCCAGACTCGAGAAAGTAGGTGTTGGTGAGAATGCAACCCTTGGGGTTGCCGGTGGTGCCGGACGTATAGAGCAGTGCGGCTTCCATCGCCTCTCCGTCCAGTCCCCCATCGGCCTCGCTCACCCGCAATGCCACCGGCCCTGCGGTTCCTGGCTGAGGCACCAGATCTCCCGGCGCAATCACCGGCACCGTTAGCCCCGCCTCCTGTGCAGCAGCGGCCAGGCCATCGCAGCGAGCGGCAATACCGACAATCAGAGACGGCTCCGAATGACCCGCCATATAGGTGAGTTCCGAGTGCCTCAGATCCGGATTGACCGGAACAACCGAAGCGCCGATGCGGTTGAGCGCCAGCAGCCAGACGAAGAACTCCGGCCGGTTTTCCAGAAGAAGCATGACCCGGAATCCAGGCCCATAGCCTTTCTGCTGCAACGCGGCAGCCAGCTGCGTGACCTGGTTGCAAACCTCCCGATAGCTCGTCTCACCGGGGGCTATGCCGTAGATTTCAGCCGTTTCGGCCATCACGTTGAAAACCGGACGCTCCGGATAGAGACCGGCTGTAGCGGCAAAGGCCTGCCAGATGCTTTGGATGCCTGGCTCAATCATGGCAGCAGCTGAATATTGCGAAAGGCCGCGTCGCAATTGAGGATGTCGACCCGCTTGTTGGCGATCCGGAGCTGTCCTTCGACAAGTTCAAGTTCGTGTCGGGCTGTCAGCGCCAGCAGGGTCTGTTCGTCCAGCCGTGTCTCAACATAATGCATGAAAGTCGTTGTCACAAAGGTTCCTGCGGCCTCATCCATTTCATCAACGAACGGCCGCTGGATGACATGGTGACAGCGGCTTTTGGGTTTTTGTGAAAATGTCCGCACGCCGTTGAGCCTTTCCACCCGCAATTTCAGCATGAACAGGTCTTCATACATCAGCGATGTGACGTTGAGCGGATCTGTCTGCTTGTAATCGAGCGGCATCCAGTAGTGGCCGTCCTTGAGCCACAGCGCCAGCCATTCATCGTAACGCCCTTCATCGAGCATACGCACTTCTTCATAGATGAAATCGATCAGCTGATCCTTGGAGACGCTCATTCCGCAGCCTCCCGCACATCATCCATGTCGCAGGTCATGAACTTGACCCAGGCGTCAAACTGGTTGCGCATCTGACGCTCCGTGGTGCCGTTCTCGATCGCTTCCTGGGTAAAGTCCTCATCCTCTTCGTAAAGCCGCTGGATGTTGACCCACTCCAACCCGTCAGACTGCAGTCCCTCCTGGGCGCGTTCGTACATTTCCAGATCGTCGTGCCCGACAATCGAAGTCGGCGCATTGATCATCCGGTTGTACATCGCGGTGCGCGCGGTCAATTCCTCCGGGCCATCGACAAGTCGGTAGATATAGCTTTCCACCAGTGTCTTGTCGGCTGCCAGCGGGATGAACACACGCAACTGCTGAATCGGCCCCTTGATCATGATGTTGGGAAAATAGACTGTGTTGTGGCGGTTTTCGCCGAGGATTTCCTTGGCCTTTTCCTCGCCATAGGCCTCGACCATCTTGTCCATATATCCGGGAATCGCCGAGTAATTGGAATGGATCGAGTGATGCACCCCGGTATGACCGTGGCCATTGGGCCATGTGCGGATACCCATGTTCTCGAAGAATTCGTAAGCCGACATGAAAGGTGCGATGATTTCCATCGCAGCAGGCAGCGGCGTGCCTTCCGGCATGTCGAGCTCTTCCCACAGCTTGACTGCGGTGCCGGCAGAGCTTTCATGCGCCACCATCGGGTGGCAGGTATCGGTCTGGTTCTCGACCAGCATTTTCCAGTTGCAATGATGCATATAGCGCAGCGGCGGCCCTACAACTTCCAACCGGCCAGCGGGCGACCGGTCAACCATGTTGTCGATGGAGGAAAGCGACTCGCCGAAATAGTCCTCGAACGAGATGCCTGTTGCGGCCAGACGACAAAATATGAAGCCGCGATAGTTCCTGACCTCGCCAACAGCGCGCATGCCCTTGCCATTGTTGGTATCTGCAAGTCGGGTGTTGGCGTAGCCCTTCTTCAGAGGAATCGCCAGCAGACAGCCATCGGTCTTGAACGACCATGCATGATAGGGGCAACGGAAGAATTTGCCGGTGTTTCCAGCCCGGTCGATGACGATCTTGGTGCCCTTGTGCGGGCAGCGATTGTGCAGCACATGCACTTCGCCATCGCTGTGGCGGACCTGGATCACCGGCTGGTCGCCCACCTGGGTGGAGAAGTAGTCACCCTTGTTCGGCGTCTGGCTCTCATGCCCGACAAACACCCAGGCGTTAGTGAACAGGTGTTTCATCTCAAGCCGGTAGACCTCCTGATCGACATAAACGTCCCGATGAACCTCGCTGCCGCGATACAAAGCCTTGATCGCAGCCGGATTGTTTGCATAGCATTCCATTGCCACCTCCCCTATAGATCGAGCACAAGGCGGGCGGATTTCGCCCGGCTCACACATATCTGCATCACTTTACCTTCGGCTTTCTCGCTGTCACTGAGAACAACGTCACGATGGTCAGGTATTCCATCGATGATGTCTGTCTGGCAAATGCCGCAATCGCCGCGCAGACAGTCGTGGATGAGGTCGATACCGCCGGCCTCAAGCACTTCGACAATCGTCTTGCCAGGGGGCACGGTGAAGACTTCGCCTGTGGCATGCACTTCCACCTCAAAGGCGACATCTCCGGATTGGTCTGCGGCGGAGGTAAACAGCTCGAAATGGATCCGGTCCTGAGAAATTCCGGCGGCTTCCATTGCCGATTTCACCGCCTCGATCATGCCTTTCGGGCCGCAGACATAGACGTGCTCGTCAGCCTCCATAGACGCGGCGAGTGCTGCAATATCCAGCGCCGTTTCAGGCTCATCGTCAAAATGCAGTGTCAGATTGTCGCCAAACTGTGCCGCGAGCTCTTCCCTGTAAGCCATCGCTGCTTGTGTGCGGCAGGCATAATGGAACCGGAAAGCGGTTCCCTGATAGGCCAGGGCGGTCGCCATGCTGATCATTGGCGTGATGCCGATGCCGCCGGCAATCAGCAAGGCGGGCTTGCTGGCAACCAGTGGAAAATCATTCTGGGGAGCTGAAACCGCAACAGCGTCACCCGGCTTGAGGCCGTGCATGTAGCTTGATCCGCCAGTGCTTTGCACTTCCAGCTGAACCGCAAAGCGATAGCTGGCAGGATTGTTGTCTTCGGCAACAGCTGCAAAATCGATCAGGGAATAAGACCGCTCCCCTGCAGGCAGATCAAACTTGACGTGCGCTCCCGGCGTATAACCTGCGAGCGTGCCGTTGTCGCTTCCGACAAATACCAACTCGCGGACCGTATCGGTCAGCATGCGCGTTGACGAGACTTTCAATCTAACCGGCTCAACCAATTTCTGGGTCTCCTTTGCAGGAAACATGAATTTTCATATAATTCTTGTCAAGAGTTTTTGTTGAAGATACATTCCCGGAATGCGATGAAAGCCGCCCCTGAGTATGCGGAATCCGGATGAGCAACACAGTCGACACTCCCGAACAGCCCTTTGTTCCCAATTACCTGCTTTATCTGCTGGCGGCTGCCAGCGAAGCGGCTAGTGAGCGATTCCACACCCATGTGCGCACCAAGGGCCTGCGCGTCCCCGAGTGGCGGGTGCTGGCTTGTCTGATCGACACTGATGGTTCGATGGTCACCGAACTGGCGCGCTACGCCATGATCGAACAGTCGCGTCTCACCAAGATTATCATACAGATGGACAGTCGCGGCCTGGTGACACGCCGCAGCGACCCGAAGGATGGCCGCCGGGTGCGTGTCTTCCTGACTGACGGAGGTCGTGCGCTTGCCGAAGAACTGGTTGCAGATGCTAAAGTCAACGAACAAGAGTTGCTCAGATCATTCCAGGGTAGCCAGGGCGCAAAAATCAAGGACACGCTGCGGGCGCTGATCGAGCATCTGGAATCCGGCCAGCCAGATCAGCCGGAGAAAACCGGCCCCGACACGCATTCCTGAAAAATGGATAGGCGACGTTGCATGTTTTTATATGATAATGCATGTTTCTGCAGTCGAGGTCAGGAAATGAAAGTCTGATCCTCATCCACCGGGAGGAAAACGCATGAACAAGATTAGCACCCTATTGGCGAGCACTATGCTGGCCGTTGGCTTTTCCGCGTCAGCAATGGCTGCGGACATCAACCTGACCATCTCAAGCTGGCTGCCGCCATCACACCCGATCAACACAGAGATGCTTGAAGGGCTTGTCGACATGATGGAGGAGGCCACTGGCGGCAAGGTCAGCGGCGAGATCAAGTTGGGCCTTGCCCCACCCCCGGCACAGATGGACCTGATCCTTGACGGCGCTGCCGACATCACCATCATTTTCAACGGCTATCAGCCCGGACGATTCGTCGGCACAAAACTGATCGAGCTCCCAGGCTACGAGGGCAATGCAGAAGCGGCATCTGTTGCTTACTGGCAGGTTCATGAGAAATATCTGGCCCAGCTTGATGAATTCAAGGGCACCAAGGTGATTGCACTCAACACCCATGGCCCTGGCCATATTCACTCCAACAAACCTGTCTCGACACTCGAAGATTTGCAGGGCCTCAAGACCCGTCTTGGCGGCGGCGTGTCGGCCGATGTCGGTGCCGAACTCGGTCTCATCGGTATTCAGGTCCCCGCACCCAAGGTCTACGAGACCCTTTCATCCGGCGCTGCCGATGCTGTGGCCATGAACATGGGCGAGCGCATCAGCTTCAAGCTCAACGAAGTTGCCAAGAACGTCTTTGAAATGCCCGGCGGCTTCTATCGCGGCGCCTTTGCCGTGCTCATGAGCGAAGAAACCTTCGACGCGATGCCCGACGATGTGAAGACCGCGCTTGAAGAAAAGGTGTTTGGAGAGCCTGCATCGAAAATGATGGGGGCGGCCTGGGACAAGAGCGACATGCAGGCACGTGAAGCCACAATGGCTGCAGGCGACAACAACATCGTCACCGCCAGCGCCGAGGATCAGGCCAAGTTCGCTGAAATGGCCGCCCGTGTTCGTACCCAGGTGCTCGCAGAGATCTCCGGGCTCGGCATCGATGCTGACGCCGCCCATGAAATGGTGTCATCGACAATGGCATCCTACGGCAAGTAACATCACTGCGGGGGCGCGGCTATCGTGCCCCCGCAAACCCTGCCCGTAAGGAGCATCCATGAAGTCCATCGCCAAAATGTTGAACCGTTTGGCGGAGCTGCCGATGCTTCTTGCCGCGGCGACACTGTTTGTCCTCATGGTGTTGACATTCGCCGACGTCATCATGCGCTCCACCTTCTCCGCGCCGATCGAAGCGGCCACCGAACTCACCCGTATTGCCATGGCAGTCATCGTGTTTTCCGCGCTTCCCGTGGTTTCAGCGCGTGCCGATCACATCGTGGTCGATCTGCTCGACCCGCTGTTTCAGCGTGCCGGTATCGAGAGAATTCTCGAAGGTCTGATCACGCTCGTCTGCGGCGTCCTGCTCTATTGGCCCGCCATGCGATCTTTCGATCTCGCCGCGCGCGCCAACAGCTATGGTGATTTGACCGAGTATCTCTCCATCCCGGTCTTCTACATCACCTGGTTCATTGCCTTCATGACGCTTGTTACCGCGATCTCCATGGCGCTGCGCGGACTTGTGATTCTCTTCAAGCCAGACCTGCTCCGAGGCGAAAAATGATTGAATCCCTGATTGGTTTCGCCGCAGTGCTGCTGCTGGTGCTGCTGCGCATGCCTATTGCATTTGCCATGGCCATTGTCGGCATGGCCGGCATGACCTACGAAACCAACTTCAGGGCCGCGATCTCGCTGGTGTCCCGGCTGATCATCGATACCAGCCAGGATTACGGCCTGTCCGTCGTGCCGCTGTTCATTCTCATGGGCCTGTTCGTCAACAAGGGCGGCATCAGCCGCGAACTTTACCAGGTCTCCAACGCCTTTCTCGGCCATTTCCGCGGCGGACTGGCGATGGCCACCATCGCCGCCTGCGGCGGCTTTGCCGCGATCTGCGGTTCCTCTCTGGCAACGGCTGCCACCATGTCCAAGGTGGTGATGCCGGAAATGCGCAAGCTCGGCTATTCCGATGAACTCTCTTCGGCCTCGATTGCCGCGGGCGGCACGCTCGGCATCCTGATCCCGCCGTCCGTCATTCTGGTGATTTACGGCCTTCTCACCGAAACCTCGATCGGCAAACTGTTCATCGCCGGCATCATTCCCGGCATCCTCGGCATCCTGTTCTATCTGGTCGCAGTGCAGATCTCGGTTTACCGTAATCCCGCCGCAGGTCCGGCCGGCCGACGTTTCAGCCTGTCTGAGAAACTGCAGGCCCTGCGCGGTGTCTGGTCGGTTCTGCTGCTGTTCTTCCTGGTTATCGGCGGGCTCTACGGCGCACTTGATTTCTGGCCGATCTACCTGACCTTCTCGCCGACCGAGGCGGCAGGCATGGGAGCGATGGGCGCTTTCCTGATTGCCCTGTTCCGTGGATCTCTGTCGGTCCGGGAAACCATCACCGTGCTCAAGGAAACCGCGACCACCACCGCGCAGCTGTTCAGTGTGCTGATTGGCGCATGGATTTTCTCGAACTTCGTCAACTATGCCGGCCTGCCAGAGGGCCTGAAGGACATGATCACCAGCGCTGACTTGTCGCCCTGGCTGGTGATGACCGTGATAATTCTGATCTATGTGGCGTTGGGCTGCGTGTTCGAAAGCCTCTCGATGCTGCTTTTGACCGTGCCGATCTTCTTTCCGATTGTTATCGGGCTCGGTTTCGACCCGGTCTGGTTCGGCATCATTGTCGTGGTTGTCACTGAAATCAGTCTGATCACGCCGCCGGTCGGCTTGAATGTCTTCATCCTCAAAAGCGTGGTCGGAGACATCTCGGTCGGCACCATCTTCAGGGGCGTGACACCGTTCTGGATGATGGACATTGTCCGGTTGCTCATCCTGGTGCTGTTTCCCTGGCTGGTCCTGTTCCTGCCCTCGCAGATGCAATAGCCTCCGCCTCGGCGCGAAGATATTACGGCGCCATAGCGCAACTCCCGGATCCCAGCAACTGCGTTTAGATTTGGATAAAGCCCCTTACTCTGCAGGCTCCACTCGTGCGCTTATCTCAGGCTTGCTGCCAAGGCCTACGCGGGCTTTCATCCGTTGCCACCAGGCCGTTACCTTGCTCTCTTTTGAGCGTGTCAAGATCATCAGCAGGGACGGCGTCACGACAAGCGTCAGAATCGTCGAGAACGCCAGGCCGAAAACGATCGCACTGGACAGCGAGATCCACCATTGCGTCGACGGTGCACCAAAGGTTGTCTCATGCGCCATCAGCTCGAGATTGACCCCGAAGGCAATCGGAAAGACTCCGAGGATCGCAGTGATGGCAGTGAGCATGACGGGACGAACACGTTCACGGCAGGTTTCAAGGATCGCATCGAGCTTGTCGACGCCCTCACGCCGCAAATGATCATAGGTATCGATCAACACGATGTTGTTGTTCACCACCACCCCGGCAAGCGCGATAATACCGATTCCGGTCATGACTATACCGAAGGGCTGCCCGGTTATGAGCAGGCCGAGGAAGACGCCGATTGTCGACATCACCACCGCAGACAACACCAGCGCAACCGAGAGAAACTTGTTGAATTGCGCCAGCAACACGACAAAGATCAGGAACACTGCAGCGCCAGCCGCTTTTGACAAGAACTCGCCCGCAGCCTTTTGCTCTTCGTCCTCACCCGCAAGTTTCCAGCGAATGCCCAGATCTTCCAGATTGGCCTTTTCCAGTTCAGCTACAATTCCCTGACGCAAGGCGTCCGCCTGAATACCTTCTCGAATGCCCGCTTCCACCGTGACCGTGCGTACACCATCCAGCCGGGTCAGCGTGCCGACACTCGGAGCCGCAACACGGGTGACGAAATTTGAGATCGGCACCGAGCCTTGTGCTGTCTCTATACGAAGATCATCAAGCGTCGACAGGGTACGCCTATCCTCAGGCAGCCTGAGGCGAATATCCACCGCGTCATCGACCCCGGCGGGGCGGTAGTCGGTCAGTTTCAAGCCGGTGGTAACCAGTTGCACCACCGTTCCCACCGCTGACGGACCGATACCGTATCTGGCAGCCACGGACCGGTCGACGCGGATTTCCCAGTCGACACCAGGTGGCGGCAGGCCATCAGAAACATCGATCACGTTTGGGGTGGCCTCAAGCTGGGCAGCAACCTTGCGCGCCACCTCGGACAACCCGGCGGGGTTTGCCGCGGACAATTGTATCTGGATCGCCTTACCAGTCGGCGGACCGCCTTCAGGCACCTGCACCTCGATATCAATGCCTGGAAAACCGGTCAGCTCGCGACGGAAATCCTCAAGGATTTCACCTGCCGGTTTGCGTTCTCGCCAATCGACAAATTCATACTGTATAACGCCAACCACGTCCTCGGCCACGGAATTCCCGCCGCCGCTGACATTGCCGACGCGGGTATAGACGCTGGTCAGACCCGGCCAGCCGATGATCCGCTCCTCGACCATGCGCACTGCGTGGTCTTTTTCCTCAAGCGAAAGATTGCCGCGGGCATGCACATAGAGCAGGCCGTAGTCAGGCTCGACATTGGGGAAAAACTCGACCCCGTTGCCATACTTGCCATAGGCAACCGGCACCAACACAAGAGCGGCCAGCGTCAAAAACACGACGATAAACGGATGGCGCACCGCACGACCGACAAACTTCATGTAGAGCCCGTCACGCTTGGGCCCGTCTTCCAGCATCGGTTTGGCAAACATGGCGCCCAATGTCGGCGTGAACACCAGCGCATAAAGCAGCGATGCGGACAATGTGGCAATCAGCGTGATCGGCATGTACTTCATGAATTCGCCGACAACACCCGGCCAGAACAGCAGGGGTGAGAATGCCGCCACACGTGTCAGCGTTGCTGCGATCACTGGACCAGCCATCCGCTTGGCGGCTTGCGAGAAAGCCTCTTTCCGCTCCATGCCTTCGCTCATTCGGCGTTCGGCGAATTCGGTAACGATGATGGCGTCATCCACCAGCATGCCGACAGCCAGGATCAGACTGAACAGCACGACGATGTTGACCGTCAGTCCTGCCAGCGAGAGGCCCAGAATTCCCATCAGGAACGACGCGGGAATGGCAAAACCGATCAGCAGCGAGGCCCGGGCTGACAATGCGTAGAGAATGACTATAAACACCAGGATGACAGCCGTCAGAACCGAATTCTGCAGGTCCCCCAGCAATTGGCGGATCGAGGTCGACTTGTCCTGGCTGAAACTGATCACCGCTCCCTCGGGCAGCAGCGTCTTGTACTGGGTTGCAACCTCTTTGACCGCATCCACAGTTTCGATCAGGTTTGAGCCCACCCTCTTGGACACCTCGATCGCAATCGCAGGCTTGCCGTTGAGCCGGGTGATCGTCTCGGCATCCTTGAAGGACGCGCGTATCGAGGCCAGATCGCGGGCACGGACCACGGCGTTGGAGCCTGCGATAATCGGCAGGTTAGCAACGTCCTCTATCGTCTCGATGAGCAACGGAACCTTGATCGAGTAGCGCCCCTCTACGCCTTCCATCGCACCGGCCGCAACCACCGAGTTGGAGGCGTTAACTGCGGCAATCAACTGGTCGAGCTGCATGCCATAGGACGACAGCTTCACCGGATCGATGATCACCTCGACGAGATCATCCCGCGCACCCTGCAGCTTGGCTTCCAGAACGCCGTTGACCTCTTCGATCCGGTCCCGGAGTTCACGCGCCGCGCTTGTAAGCGCCCGTTCCGGAACATCACCGGCCAGTGTGACCACCAGAACCGGGAACTCGGAAATATTTACCTCGTTGACGGTCGGCTCGTCCGCACCTTGCGGCAGGTCTGGCTTGGCGTCGGAGACTTTTGTGCGCACATCGTCGAGAGCTTTGGCCAGATCAGCGCCGGCGTTGAACTCGATCAGCACGTTGCCGCCGCCCTGATAGGCGGTGGACGTCATCTTCTTGATGCCGGTGATGTTCTTGAGCTTCGTCTCCATCGGACGAAGCAGCAACCGCTCGGAATCCTCTGGCGAGATCCCCTGGTAGCTCATGCTGACATAGATCACCGGGATCTGGATGTCGGGTTCGGCTTCCTTCGGGATCGAGATATAGGCCATCGTCCCGGCGACGACGAGAAACAGCAAAACCGCGATGGTGAGCCGCGCATTGCGAATGGCGACATCGACAAAATTCATTGTGACTGCTCCGCCGACTTGACGGTCGCACCAGTTATCAGGCTCGAGTCGGCAGGCACCGCATTCACCGCCTCGCCATCACTGACCAGGTCCTGGCCGGCAACGATGATCTTTGCGTCTTCCGGCACACCGCTCAGGATAAGCCCGTCGGGTGTATCGTCGATCAGATCAATCGGCACGAAACCAACGGTGCCGTCTGCTTTCAGGATCCGCAGCCCCAGATTTCCAGACGGATCGAGTGTCACCACCGAGCGCGGAAGCTTGACCGCACGCACAGCCTCGGATTTGACCATGATTTCAGCGGTCATGCCCGAAGGGACCTTGTTGTCTGGATTTGCAATGGCAACTTCGATCGGAAAAGTGCGTGTGCCGGGGGTCGCTTCAAGGCTGACATGCCTGACCGATCCGGAGACAATTTCACCGCTGATCAACCGCACATCAGCCTCACGGCCGACATTGACATGGGTGATTTCGCGCTCGCTGACTTCACCCAGCGCCACCACCGGATCAAGCTGAAGCAGCACGGCAACAGCCTCTCCGGAAGGAAGCCAGCTGCCCTCTTCTACCTTGACCTGATCGATAATTCCGGAAAACGGCGCAACAACCGTCAATCGATCGATCTCTGCCTGAGCTGCCTCAAGCTGCGAACGCGCCGAAGCCAGGGCCGAACGCGCATTGTCGCTCTGCGTCGTGGGCACTATGCCTGTCTTGACCAGACGTTCGACATTGTCTGCTTCCTTACGACGCTGATCCAGCAACGCCTCGGCGGTGGCCACCATCGATTGCTTTTCGGCACCGTCTAGAACCAGAATGACATCGCCGGCCTTCACCCGGTCACCCTTTTCAACCTTCAGCTCACCAAGGATCCCGGCGCTGCGCGTGGCGAGTGTCGTGCGCTTGTCCGGTGCTGTAACCCCGGACATCCGAATGATGCGGTTATGCTGAATGAATGCAGGTTCGATTACCGCGACAGTGCGCAAAACCTTTTCGGTTGCCCCGGCGGGTTGCTCAACCTTGGCACCACCATCCGGTGTGTCTTGCGCAGCACTGCCAATCGACGAAAATTCGCCGGTGAGCACCCAGGCCGCCGATACAGCCAGGACCACGAAAGCTGCGACGGTATGAAACCTTGGCAAAGCCATGATGAACCTGCTCTCAATTTTATTATGCGCAAAGGCTGATCGATGCCGCGCCAAAATTAACGGTCACGATTGTGGCCAGTCCACCAAAATCGGATGTCTATATTCTGGCTATATAGTGGCATGAGCGCAGCCAAAAAAGGACAGTAATCCGGAATCGCCCTATCGCGGGCTAATGTTTCCAGGAAGTGTCCTCATGGCAACAGATAGCACAGCAACAATGTTTCCGGTAATAACACCGGGCAAGGTGCGGTAATCCGGGTTCCCGAAAATCAGGGAAGCCGCATGGTTTCTATCATTTCAACATCGAAATCACGGCATATCTTCCGCACCCTGTCATCTGGACAATGGTCGGTGACGAAGGTGTCAACTTGTTCGAGATGCCCGATGCGAACCGGGGCGGTACGCTCGAATTTGGTCGAATCGGCCACCAGAATCACATGGCGCGCATTGGCAATGATGGCTTGCGCCACCTTGACTTCGCGGAAATCGTAATCCAGCAGAGCGCCGTCCGGGTCGATGGCCGACGTGCCGATAACCGCGTAGTCCACCTTGAACTGGCGGATGAAATCCACCGCCGCCTCTCCGACAATGCCTCCGTCGGACGCGCGCACCACCCCACCGGCAATCACCACTTCGAACTGGGTGTAGGGGCGCATCCGGTTGGCAACATTGATATTGTTGGTAATGATCATCAGCCGGCCGTGACGCAACAGAGCCTGGCTCACGGCTTCGGTGGTTGTACCGATATTGATGAACAGCGATGCGTTGTCAGGTATCAGAGCTGCCGCAGCGGTTCCTATTGTCTGCTTTTCCTGGGCGGCGATCTGGCCGCGTTGTGCGTATTCCATGTTCTGGGTGCTCGACGGAATAACCGCACCGCCATGAATACGCATCAACAATTGCCGTTCGCACAAGTCGTTGAGATCCTTGCGGATGGTCTGCGGTGTCACATCAAAGCGGGCGGCCAGATCATCAACCAGAACCCTTCCTTCGGATCTTGCAAGGTCGATGATTTCAGAATGGCGCGGCGCGAGGTACATAAGCATCGTTTTCCGGAGTTCTCTGGTTTCGCGACCAGTGTAAAACGAAAGAAACGAAAATCACAATACGCTCGACTGCTGTAACACCTGTTCGTTTCGATCGATCAAAACCGATCGGGCCGGACCACTGCCACATCACTGACGGTGATCACGCCCATTTGCGGACTGACGACGTCGAAGATATCGGTGAGAACCCGGTCAAGGTCCTCAGGATCAAGCACCACAAGCACCATCACCATTTGACCGGCATCGCCAATCATTCCCTCCCGGTCCCATTCACCTTCCGACCCCAAACCGGAAAGCGCCGGAAACACGGTAAACCCCTTGACGCCAGCCAGCACGAGGTGTCGCTGAACACGCTTGAGAATAGGGCGCTCGCAAATTATCTGAATCTGCTTTTTTGCAAATGTGTGCATGGTGATCTCCTCGGTCAGCCCGCCGCTATCCGCGCCAGTGCAATATAGGCGGGAATTCCGATGGTCAGGTTCATCGGAAAGGTAATGCCGAGCGACAAGGTCAGATAGATCGAAGGCCTCGCCTCGGGAAGTGCAAGCCGCAACGCCGCTGGCACAGCGATATACGACGCCGAAGCGCCAAGCACCATCAACAGCGCCACGCCGCCGGTGGACAACCCAATGGCAAGCCCCGCGCCAAGTGCAAACATCGCTCCGATGTAGGGCATGACCAGCCCAAATAGCACTAGACCCGGGCTCATATGCTTCCATCCCGAACGGATACCGCGTCCCGCCACAGCGCCCATGTCAAGCAGGAAAAGGCACAAGACCCCCTTGAATGGATCGACGATGAAAGGGGCGATGTCCGCTAAACCTTTCGGCCCGGCCAGGAACCCGATCACGAAAGACCCGACAAGCACCACAACCGAAGAATTGAGCATGACTTCCGCCATCAACCCTTCCTGACGCGTACCAGACCTTGCAGGTGATCCACCTGCCGGTTCGCCTGCGTGAGCCAGATACAGCGCAACCAGAATTGCAGGCGTCTCCATCACTGCGGCCACAGCAACCAGATAGCCTTCAAATCCCAGTCCCGCGACCCGCAACGCCTCGCCCGCAGCGACAAAGGTCACAATTGAAATTGAACCGTAATGCGCGGCAACCGCGGCCCGATCGACCCGGTCAAGCCGCGCCATCACCGACAGCAAGGCAAAGGCCACCAGCGGAATGAGAGCCGAAAGCACCATGCCGGCAACAAGCGCAAGCACGATGTCCAATCCGAGACCATGATCGGCCACCGCCACGCCGCCCTTGAAGCCGATGGAAAGCATCAGGTAGATCGACAAGGTCTTGGCCACAGCCTCGGGAAGCGTCAGGTGCGCGCCGGCTATGGTGCCCAGAAAGCCAAGCGCAAAAAACAGAACCGCGGGTGACAGCAGGTTTGCGCTCGCAAGCGCCAGAATATCTTGCATGAACCGACAAAGCCCCTTTTCGCCGTCCTGTGTTGCACAGCACATAGAGTGCCGGACGTCTCTATGCCAGCGGCCGGTCTACTAAACTTTAGCCGGAACCCAACTATATCTCCTCAAGACCAAACTTCCTCCTGGCGCCGCACAAATACTAGCGGGTACAGAGCTTTCGCCCGCCGCGATAGGGTTGAAAAGTGCAATCGGAGGCGCGGAACGACCGATAGGACCGCTCACAGGCTGATATATTGCAGCTGGGCGCGGCTGGCTCCGGTGTCGCGAGTTCACTGGTGGATTGTGCGGGTCCGGATGGGGCAGCCGCCCTCATGAACGCCTGCCAAATTCGCGCAGGCAACGCACCACCGGTGACGCCGTCCATCGGCTTGTTGTCGTCATTGCCGACCCAGACGCCGGTGACCAGACTGCCGTTCCAGCCGATGAAAAGAGCATCGCGGTAATCCTGGCTGGTTCCGGTCTTGCCGACTGCTCCCCCAGGCAGCTGGGCGGCTTGACCGGTACCGTCGCTGACCACCAATGCCAGCATGTTGGTGATGTCGTCCCGAGCCAACAGCAGCGCTTGAGTTGTATCGGTCAGAGGTGGTTCGGGATAACGGAAGCTGAAATAACTGCCGTCTTCGCCGGAGCTGATACCACTGATGCCGCGGCCCACAACCGGGATGATACCGCTGGCAATACCTGCATACCCTTCGACCATATCGAGAAGCGTGACGCCTGATGCTCCCAGTGCTAGCGACGGCGTTTCGCTCAGCTCGGCCTCGATTCCAAGCGCCCGAGCGGTTTCGATCACGCGATCAAGTCCGACGGCCATGGCCAGCCGGACACTGGCGGCGTTCAAGGAGCGGGCAAATGCCTCGGCCAGACTGACCTTGCCGCGAAAACGGCCGCCGAAGTTTTCTGGCCGGTAGCCATCGATGTCGATGGGTGCATCGTCGATCCGGTCGCTTGGAGAAAGGCCCTGTGACAGCGCCGTCAGGTAAACAAAGGTTTTGAACGTCGAGCCGGGAGATCGCAGCGCATCTGTAGCGCGGTTAAACTGGCTCTGCGTATAATCACGCCCCCCGACCATGGCGACGATCTCGCCCGATGGGGTCATGGAAATCAACGCCGCTTCAGCCGTGCTGCCCGCTTCTTCGAGAATGGCCTTCACTGCAGCTTCCGCAGACGTCTGTATCTTGGGGTCAAGTGTGGTGCGCAGTGTGACGACGCCGTCGAACCTGCTCGAAAGCTTGTCCGCCTCCTTCACCACCCAGTCGGTAAACCAGCTACCATAGCTGGCGGTCGCGCGCTCCGGCGCCATAGAGGCCAGTTCGGCGCGAGCGGCGTTTGCCGACCCCTTGTCGATCCGGCCCTGATCGAGCATCAGGTCGATCACCAGCGCAGCCCTCTCTCGCAACCGCTCAAGGTTGGAAAACGGATTTACCGCACTGGGCGCGCGAATCATCGCCGCAAGTGCCGCCGCCTGGGCGAGTGTCAGGTCCGAAAGATCGGTCCCGAAATAGACCTGCGCGGCGGCAGGCATGCCGGTGGCGCCAGCCCCCAGATACACCGAATTGAGGTAACGGGTGAGGATTTCCTGCTTGCTCAGACGCCATTCCAGCTGCTGGGTCAGAACCGCCTCGTGCAGCTTGCGCCGGAAGGTCCGTTCGGGCTGAAGGTAGGAGATTTTGACAAGCTGCTGGGTCAGCGTGCTTCCGCCCTGGACGACTTTTCCTGCTCGCAAATTGCTCACCCCGGCCCGCAGGATCGCCCGATAATCCAGCCCGCTGTGGTCAAAGAACCGCTGATCTTCGATTGCTACGACCGCATCGCGCAGGACATCAGGAATTTGCTCGGGTCCGGCATAGCTCGAGGGCACGCTTCCGCGGGCAATCAAAGGGTTGCCATCCGCATCCGCGAACACCATCTGGTTCTCCGCGCCCGCCTGCACGTCCTCAAGATCGGGCAGGGTCATGAAGGCGATGATGAGTGTGACGGACAGGCCCAAACAGACCAGTGCGGCGAACCCGATCACTGCACTCCCGACTGGATGGTTCGCCCAACTTGATCGAAGGACTCCAAGGGGTCTGTTTGCATTTCCATAGCTGGGGTCGGCAGTACCGGACTGATCTATCGTTTCTGTAGAGCTGACCGCCACAGTTCGCCGTCGATAGGCGCTCGCCAACCCGTGCACTCCTGCCCTCGCTACTCTTGAGGTGACCCTGGCCGCATGCGTTATCCACGCAACCCCATGTCTCGACGCTCTGGCGACGCCTGCAAACAAGCGGATCAGTTCTCGCCAAAGTGCAGCTGCGAACAGGCGGGTTGCTTCGCCCAGCCCCGGAGCAGCAGGTGGAACAGCTTGCGTTAAAGGCTGTTCGTCGGCATCACGCGGTTCTTTGGAAACGTCGATCATACTGCTTGGCTATCCTTTCAAAGGATGTCAAAAACTGCCGTCAAAGCTGAACGTCCGGCTCGATGGTTCAGCAAAACCATCAACCCGATTGGCTTAAAAGATTACCTCATACAGTTGGATTGTGATTTCAGGATCGATGACGTTCGTCAACATTTTTGAACACGTTCGGTGTATTGAGCTGTGCATGTATCAACCCACTTGCACCGTTCGCCGCCTCAGGATATCGGCAAAGAACAAGGCCGCATCATGTGGCCGGTCAGCGTCCCGGGTGATCAGCCCCACCGCTCCAATCGTTGAGCCGGTATCGATCGGCAATTCGACAAACTCGCCCGACGCGATTTCGGCCGCCACCACACCCCGTGAAATAATCCAGATCGCATCGACTGACCGCAAGAACGCCCGGCCAAAACTGTCCGACACTGTTTCAATGGCTTGCACTGGTCGCACCATGCCTTGTTCGAGCATCAAACGCTCGACATAGGGATGAATGATGGACCCGGGCGGCGGCACCAGGACCGGATGGCGCGCAAGAATATCGGCGGCGACCTGCCGTAACCCTGAAAGCGGATGGTTTTTCGAGACAATGAATACAACCCGATCACGGTAAAGCGGCTCGAATCTGAGACTCGTCATATTCTCGGGGGCTGGCATCCGGCCCATAACGAGATCGAGATCACCTTTGCGCACTTGATCTAGCAGCACCCTGTTCTCGCCGCTCGTCACCCGGAGCTGGCTCTTCAACCCTGAATCCAGAAATTCAGCGACCGCACCAGGCATGATGGTGGCTGAAACCGTGGGTAGCGCACCGATGCGCACCGGAGGGCCTGCCACGGTGGCGACATTGGCAAGGGCTGCGATCCCGCCACGCACCGCGGCCAGCCCGGAACCCGCATGCGAAAGAAACACTTCGCCCTGATGCGACAGCCGGATCCCCCGGCCATCCCGCTCGATCAGCGCCGCCCCGACGATCTGTTCGAGCTCGCGTATTGTTCGAGTCACCGCCGGCTGGGTCAGCGACAGGGTGATCGCCGCGCGGCCGACACTCTTCTGACGCGCCACTTCGACAAAGGCTTCCAGATGCCGGATCTTGATGCGTCGGGATATATCCATACCAATTCCGCGATTATAATTACGTCAAAAAATCATTATTCATTTCCATTCCAATATGTAAAGTGACCCACGTAATGGACAGGGAGAAGTTCGGGTGGAAGCTAAATCCAAAGGCGAACAGACACGCCGCTCGGTACTGGGCGACGCCCATGTTGACCGTTCGATCACGGCAATGACATCCTTTGACGCCCCGTTTCAGGAGCTGATCACCGCAAGCGCCTGGGAAGGCCTGTGGTCTCGGCCGAACTGGAGCAAGCGCGACCGGTCGATTGTCACCATTGCCCTGCTGGCGGCTCTTGGTCATGAGGAAGAAGTTGCCATGCACGTCCGCGCAACAGCCAACACCGGCGCGACAGAAGACGATATCCGCGAGGCACTGATGCATGTGGCAATCTATGCCGGCGTACCGGCGGCAAATACGGCAATCCGCATTGCCAAACGGACCCTGGATGAGATGAAATCCGTATCGGGAGGATCCAAGCCATGAAGAACAGTCGACCACAAACGGCAAATTACTTCCCCCGCGACAGGTCCTGGCATCCCAAGGCTTACGACCCAGGCTACAAATCCTCGGTCCTGCGCTCGCCGCAGCGCCCTTTGGTCGCCTTCCCCAATACCTTGTCGGAAACCACCGGCCCGGCATTTGGACATTCGATCATCGGCACACTCGACAATGATCTGACGTTGAACTTCGCCCAGCCCGGCATGAGCGCCATTGGCGAGCGCATCGTTGTGCAGGGCCGGGTGCTGGACGAACGCGGACAACCCGTCCCCAACGTCCTGCTCGAATTCTGGCAGGCCAATGCCGGTGGACGCTATCGTCACAAGAAGGACGGTTATCTGGCCCCCCTCGATCCGAATTTCGGTGGCTGCGGCCGCATTATCAGCACCGACGACGGCAGCTATGCTTTCCGCACTGTTCGCCCCGGGCCCTATCCCTGGCCCAACGGACCCAACGACTGGCGTCCGGCGCACATTCATATCTCGGTCTTCGGGCAGGCATTCGCCCAGCGCCTCATTACCCAGATGTATTTCGAAGGCGACCCGCTGATTTCACGCTGCCCGATCGTGCGCACCATCAATGATCCTGCAGCCATCGAAACACTGGTCGCAAAGCTCGACATGGACGCATCGGCTCCCATGGACTCCCTGACCTACCGGTTCGACGTCATTCTTCGCGGCAGCCGTTCAACGGTGTTCGAAAATCGTCTGGAGGGCAACTGACATGACCAAGACGACACAAACCCCGCTTTACCCACTCAAAGAGTCCCCGTCACAAACCGCCGGTCCCTATGTCCATATCGGTCTGACACCGAATTTCTGCGGCATCGAAGGGGTCTATGATCAAGATCTCGGCATTGCGATGGTCAATGACAAGACCAAGGGCGAGCGGATCAGTCTGGAAGGCAGGGTCTTCGACGGCACGGGAGCTCCACTCAGCGATGTTCTTGTGGAAATCTGGCAGGCCGATGCCGATGGCCTGCACAACAGCCCAGCCGAGCCCCGTGGATCTGCTGACCCTGCTTTTACCGGCTGGGCGCGTTGTGCTGCAGATGCTCAAACCGGACATTTCCGTTTTGAGACAATCAAGCCCGGCCCAGTTCCATTTCCCGACGGACGCATGCAGGCGCCGCACATCAACATCTGGATCGTGGCGCGCGGCATCAATCTCGGCCTCAACACCCGCATTTACTTCGAGGATGAAGCCGATGCCAATGCCGCCGACCCCGTCCTGGGAAGTTTCGAGCACCGTGACCGCAAGGCGACACTGCTCGCCAAGGGCGGCAACGGCAAGTACAGCCACGACATCCACCTGCAAGGCCCGCTCGAAACTGTCTTCTTCGACATCTGAAAGAGAAATCCACCATGGCGCAATTGATGACGCTGCCCGAAGCGGTAGCGCAGAACCTGAAATCCGGTGACACCGCCGCGTTCGAAGGCTTCACTCATCTCATCCCACATGCCAGCGCCCATGAGGCGATCCGCCAGGGCATCAAGGATCTCACGCTGGTGCGCATGACGCCGGATGTCGTCTACGACCAGCTGATCGGTGTCGGCGCGGTACGCAAACTGATCTTCTCCTATGCCGGCAATCCCGGCGTCGGCCTGCTCCGGCGATTGCGCGATTCCGTCGAAAACGGTTGGCCGAACCGCATCGAAATCGAGGAACACTCCCACGCCGCCATGGCCAACGCCTATGAGGCGGGGGCTGCCGGTCTGCCATTCGCCACCTTCCGGGGCTACAAGGGCGCGGGCCTGACCAACGTCAACCCCAACATCCGCTCAGTGACATGCCCGTTTACGGGCGAAGAACTGGCTGCGGTTCCCGCCATTCGTCCTGACGTCAGCTTCATTCACGCCCAGAAGGCCGATCAAAAGGGCAATGTGCTGATCGAAGGCATTGTCGGCGTGCAGAAAGAAGCGGTTCTGGCCGCCAAACGCTCGGTCGTCACTGTCGAGGAGATCGTTGATGATCTCTCCGCGCACCCCAATGCCTGTGTCTTGCCGGGTTGGACGGTGACAGCGTTCTGCCTCGTTCCCGGCGGCGCCCACCCCTCCTACGCCCACGGCTACTATTCCCGCGACAATGCCAGCTACATCGCCTGGGACAGGATCGCGGCAGACCGCGACACCTTCCTCGCCTGGATGAAGGACAATGTTCACGACGCCAAGCCGGAGGATTTCGCCGACCGGATCAAACACTTGAGGAGCGTGGCATGAGCGAGACCGACTTCTCCCCCAACGAGATGATGACCATTGCAGCCTCCCGCGCGTTGAAAAACACCGATGTTTGCTTTGTCGGTATCGGCGCCCCATCCGCGGCCTGCAATATCGCACGTCTCACTCATGCGCCCGATGTCACCCTGATTTATGAAAGCGGCACCATCGGAACCGCTCCGACAGTCCTGCCACTTTCCATCGGCGACGGCGAACTCTGCGACACCGCGGTCACCACCGTGTCGGTGCCCGAGATGTTTCGCTACTGGCTTCAGGGCGGACGCGTGACCGTCGGGTTTCTCGGTGCGGCCCAGATCGATCGCTTCGGCAACATCAACACCACGGTGATCGGCGAATACGACCAGCCCAAAACGCGCCTGCCCGGCGGCGGTGGCGCACCCGAGATCGCCTCGTCCTGCGGCGAGATCTTCATCACTCTCAAACAGTCCAGACGCGCCATGGTCGACAAGATCGACTTCTTCACCAGCTTCGGCCACGGTGAAGGCGGAGATCACCGCGAGCGCCTGGGCATTACCACCAAGGGACCGACACTGATGGTTACAGACCTTGCGGTCTGGAAGCCCGATCCGGTAACACGTGAATTCACCGTGGTCTCCCTGCACCCCGGCGTGACTCGCGGGATGGTTCAAGCCGAATGTGGCTGGACAGTGCGGTTCGCCGAAGCTGTTGATGAGACCCCGGCCCCGTCCGGGATCGAGCTGAAAACGCTGCGCGATCTCAATGCCCGCACCAAAGCCGCCCATTTTGGTGGCAAATCTGGAGAAGCAGCCTGATGGCCGAAGCATTCATTTGTGATTATGTCCGCACCCCGATTGGCCGCTTCGGCGGCGCCCTTTCCAGCGTTCGCGCCGATGATCTTGGGGCGATCCCCTTGCGGGCACTCAAAGATCGGAATGAATCTGTCGACTGGGACGCGATTGAGGAAGTCTATTATGGCTGCGCCAACCAGGCCGGCGAAGACAACCGCAACGTCGCGCGCATGGCAACTTTGCTCGCAGGACTGCCGGTCTTTGTGCCCGGCACCACCATCAACCGCCTTTGCGGTTCAGGTATGGACGCGGTTCTGGCGGCCTCCCGCATCATCCGCTCCGGCGAAGCCGAACTGATCATCGCCGGCGGGGTCGAAAGCATGTCCCGCGCGCCATTTGTCATGCCCAAGGCTGACACGGCTTTCTCCAGAAACGCCGAAATCTACGACACCACCATCGGCTGGCGCTTCGTCAACCCGGCTCTCAAGGCGCAGTATGGCATCGATTCCATGCCAGAAACCGGTGAGAACGTCGCCGAGGACTTCAATATCAGCCGCGCCGACCAGGATGCGTTTGCCCTGCGCAGCCAGACCCGCGCCGGCAAGGCGCAGTCTTCCGGCCGTTTCGCCAAGGAAATCGTCGCCGTCAACATCCCGCAGCGCAAGGGCGACCCGATTGTCGTGGACACGGACGAGCACCCTCGCCCGCAGACCACGCTTGAACAACTTGCAAAACTCAAGGCCCCGTTCCGTTCGGGCGGCAGCGTCACAGCCGGCAACGCCTCCGGCGTCAATGACGGTGCGGCAGCGCTGATCATCGCCAGCGAAGCGGCTGCAAAGAAGCACGGGCTTACCCCCATCGCCCGCATTCTCGGCGGCGCTACCGCCGGTGTCGAGCCACGCATCATGGGCATCGGCCCGGCGCCTGCGTCACAGAAACTGTGCGCACGGCTTGGCCTCAAGCCATCCGATTTCGGCGTGATCGAACTCAACGAAGCCTTCGCCAGTCAGGGCATTGCCGTGCTGCGCCAGCTGGGGCTTCAGGAAGACGCCGATTACATCAATCCCAATGGCGGAGCCATCGCACTGGGCCACCCGCTCGGAATGTCCGGCGCCCGCATCACCGGCACCGCCGCCCTTGAACTCGCTGTCCGCAACGAGAAGCTGGCGCTCGCCACCATGTGCATCGGCGTTGGCCAGGGCATCGCCATCGCTCTCGAGCGGGTCTGATATGAAAGCTGGCGGACAGAGATGGACTGCAGTCCTGTTCACGGACAACGAAATAGCCGAGCGGTTTTCCGACGACGCGTTGTTCGCCAGCTTCTGCCGTTTTGAGCAGGCTCTCTTGAAGGGGCTTGCCAAGGCAGGTCTGGTTACTTGTGACGACGCAACGCACCTTATCGAACAGATCGCCGGCTTTCAGCCTGACGGCCCGGCAATTGCCGAAGCCGGTATCCGCGATGGTGTTCCGGTGCCCGAATATGTGCGCCAGTTGCGCGCCCATGTAACAAGTCCGGCAAAAGCCATGCTGCATCATGGCGCCACCAGCCAGGATCTGATGGACACAGCCACGGTCGAAGCCCTGGTGGGCGTCAACGGCATCCTCGCAAAACGGCTTGAAACACTGTTGGGTCTGCTGGCCCAGCTGTCCGCCCGTGATGGCAGCAACGACCTTCAGGCCATTACGCGGATGCAACCAGCCATCCCGTTTCATGCAACCGGCCGCATCGCCACCTGGCGGCAGCCATTGCAATCCTTGTTTGACCGATTGCCCGAGCTTGGCAACCAGACGCGCCTGCTTCAGTTCGGCGGCGCGGTTGGCGACCTGCAGGCTTTGGGAGGCAACGCCGGAATCGTGGCCGAAACAATTGCGTTCGAACTCGACCTGCGCTGGCCCGGACACAGTTGGCACTCGGCCCGCAGCCCGGTTCTCGCCCACGCAAACTGGATGTCCGAACTGACCGGAACGCTTGGCAAGATCGGCCACGACGTGGCGCTGATGGCGCTGCGCGGCGACCAGGATATTAGCATTTCCGGCGGCGGCTCATCATCGGCCATGCCGCACAAGCAAAATCCGGTCACCGCCGAACGTCTGGTCACTCTGGCGCGATTCAACGCTACACTGGTGTCCGGCATGCACCATGCTCAGGTCCACGAACTGGAGCGCTCCGGTGCCGCCTGGATGCTGGAATGGATGACCCTGCCGCAAATGTGCGAAACCGCCGGGGCTGGTCTGACGGCAGCTTCAGCATTGATAGGTTCAATCAAAAAGATGGGAAAACCCGCATGAAGATCCTGTCGACTCAGGTTTGCATCATCGGCGCCGGCCCCTCAGGCCTGTTGCTTGGCCAGTTGCTGCACAATGCCGGGATTGAAACGATCATCCTAGAGCGCTCCAGTCTCGATCATGTTCTCTCGCGTGTTCGCGCCGGGGTTCTCGAACAAGGCACCGTGAAGCTGTTGGAAGAAGCCGGCGCGGGCGCCCGCATGCATGCTGAAGGTCTGCCGCATGACGGCTTCGCCATCACCTGTGAAAACGACACCCATCGGATCGACCTGGCCAAGCTGACCGGCGGCAAGAATGTCATGGTCTATGGGCAAACCGAAGTCACCCGGGATCTTGTCGACCGCCGCAAGCAAACCGGCGGTATAAGTCATTATGAAGCCGCTGAGGTCGAACTGCACGATTTCGACAGCGACAAGCCACATGTGACGTGCCGCATCAACGGTGAAGCTGTCCGCATCGAGTGCCTTTTCATTGCCGGCTGCGACGGATTCCATGGCGCCAGCCGCCGTTCGGTGCCCGATACTGCCATTCGCACCTTCGAAAAGGTATACCCCTTCGGCTGGCTCGGCATTCTCACCGATGTACCGCCGGTCAGTCATGAACTGATCTATGCCAGCCACTCACGCGGCTTCGCACTGTGCTCCATGCGCTCGAACACCCGCAGCCGCTACTATATCCAGTGCAATTCCGATGACAGCATCGAGGCCTGGTCTGACGAGCAATTCTGGAATGAACTGCGCCGCCGCCTCCCGCCGGAAACCGCGGAAGCCCTAATCACCGGCCCGTCATTTGAGAAGTCGATTGCGCCTTTGCGATCTTTCGTCGCCGAACCCATGCGCTTTGGCAGTCTGATTCTTGTAGGCGACGCGGCGCACATTGTGCCCCCGACAGGCGCCAAGGGGCTCAACCTTGCAGCCTCGGATGTGCATTACCTTTTCGAAGGATTGCGCGGGCATTTCCTCGACAACGACAAGGCTCTGCTCGACGCCTACTCGGAACGTGCCCTTGCAAGGGCCTGGAAAGCGGTGCGGTTCTCCTGGTGGATGACGACCATGATGCACCGCTTTCCCGATCAGACGCCATTCGACGCACGCATCACGGAGACAGAACTCGCTTACACGCTGCAATCGGAAGCGATGAAAACCGTTTTGGCGGAAAACTATATCGGTCTGCCATACTGATGCCGGTATTGCGAAGTTTGTTCAGCTTGCATTCAGCAGACTCTGGCAATGGTGTCTCCACTATTGTCGCTCTAGCCGTAGGTTGACCACATGATGACCACCTTCCGATTCCGCCCAAAAGCAGCTGTCCTTGCCGCAGTACTGGTAACCGTGGGCATTGTTTCTGCAGTTCCGGCCTTTGCCGATCAGTATCGTGGACAGCGCATGGTCGTCGTCGACGTGAATGGTCAATTGATGCGCGACATCCCGGAAGCCGGGTCGGTTCGCGTCATCACCGACACCCAAGGCCGCAGGCTGCTCCTCGACAATTGGGATCAGGTGATAGGTTTCGAGATCCCGGCCTGGCAATACCAGGAGCGCAGTGGCGGCGGACAACGTGGCGCGGAGCGCCGGATCGAACCATCTCAGTTTCCCGATCGGCCACAGCCGCTTCGTGAACAGGTTTCGCGGGAAGAATTTCCCGAGGCGCCGCGCGCCCGTATCGAGCGTCGTGACCTCAATCCGACCACCGGCACTGTGCCGACCCGCCCGAAAATCATAGAAGTGCCAGCGGCAGAAGAGCCGTCGACGCCCCAACAGCAGGCGCAACCCGCCCCGAAAACTCCAAAACTGACAAAGGCGCAAGTGACCGCCCTTCAGGTCTATCTTGACCGAAACGGCGTATCCCCCGGCGTGATCGACGGACGTATGGGCTCAAACGTTAACAAGGCGCTGGATTCGTGGTTTGAGGCAACCGGGGAACGGCTCGACCCAGCCGACACAGACCTGATTGTCAGCCGTCTGGCATCTGATGGCTCATTGGCGTTCGCAACCTACACCATCACCGCAGAAGACGCCGCCGGACCGTTCATTGCATCTATACCGTCCGACTATGCAGAAAAGGCCCAACTGGAACGCATGTCCTACACATCAACAGTCGAGATGCTGGCGGAACGTTTCCATATGGATGAGGACTATCTCAAGGCGCTCAACCCTGATGTCGACTTCACGCTGCCCGGAGTCCAGATCAAGGTCGTGGCAACAGGCAAGAACAAGACTGGTGTTGTCACCCGCATCATAGCCGACAAGGGCCGCAAGCAGGTTCGCGCCTATGATGCCGCCGGGAAGCTGGTGGCAGCCTACCCCGCGACGATCGGCTCAACCGATACACCATCTCCCTCCGGTGAAGTGACCATCGAGCGTATTGCGCACAATCCTGGCTACACCTACAATCCAAAAATCAATTTCAAACAGGGCAACAATGACCAGATCCTGCAGGTGCCGCCCGGCCCGAATGGACCTGTCGGCACCATGTGGATGGCGCTGTCCAAGCCAACTTACGGCATCCACGGAACGCCCGAACCCTCAGCCATAGGCAAGACCCAGAGCCACGGCTGCGTGCGTCTGACCAATTGGGATGCCGAAGAACTTGCCGACATGGTAAAACCCGGCGTCACTGTGAGCTTCGTCGAATAGAGGCCGCCCAGACATATATTCATGCCTGCTTGAACGCGTACACAAACAAGCAAATAGGGTACTTTTCTGACTCGGGCTGCAAACGCGCCTTCAGATACCGCTTCAAATGCCGGACTTGGCGGTAATCCGTGTCACCGATGCTGGTCGACAAGGATCGGGTTGCCGTCGGGATCTCGGATCAAGAAGCTCCCCGGGCCGGTTGCCGCCTCGTCGGCTTCAGCCTCGAATGCAACGCCATTGGACTTGAGTTGCTTCTGCAGCTCCCGGACATCGATGAATTGCTCCAGCGGTGTGGCGGTCTCGCTCCATCCTGGGTTGAAGGTCAGCATGTTCTTTTCGAACATGCCCTGAAACAGTCCGATGACACAGCCGCCATTGTGCAAGATCTGCCACCCCTGTCCGGCGTCTCCGCCAAATACGGTGAACCCGAGTTTCTCGTAAAAAGCCCGTGAGGCGGCCAGATCCTTGACCGCCAGACTGAGTGAAAACGCACCAAGCTGCATCGCGTTGCTCCTTCTCAAGACCTGCATACTAGCCGATCTTTTGAGCGGAAACAGGGGGCAGATACGCACCCGAAGTGCGACACCATCCCCGGCATGAAATGCAGGCTAGGCAGACGTCGGTGCCATCCACGACCGAATGAGGCCCGCAACCACATCCGGTTTCTGGTGGCAAATCCAGTGATCTGCACCTGCCACGCGACGCACGGCAAGGTCCGCAGCATAGTCCCCCATCCCTTCGATGCAGACCGGCAGCAAGGCTGTGTCATCGTCACCCCAGATCAGCAGATGCGGACAACACACCTGCAATCGTTCTTTGGAGAGCACAGGGACATCAGTCAAAGGGACGCCCGGTTTCGCCACTTTCAGGGGCGACGCCCGATACCAGTTGATCATTCCCCGCATCCGCCCAGGCCGTGACCATTCGGTCTTGTAGAGTTCCCGCCGGTTCGGCGTCATCCAATCGAGATCCATCTTCGCCGAAAACAGCTTCAACAACCCGGCAAAATCATCTGCAGCCAGTTTGTCTTCGGACCCTTCAGCTCGCAGGTAACTGATATATTGCGACGCGCCCGCTTGTGCGCCTCCGGCGGCTAGCTCCCGCTGAAACGGGGCGGGATGAACTCCGTTGATGATGACGAGCCTCGAAACCAGCTCCGGCTGGAACATTGCCAGCCCATAGGCCACCGCAGCGCCCCAGTCGTGACCGACAACAGTCACCGGCCCAGCCAGATGGCCAATCAGAGCGACCATGTCCCCAACCAGTTCACGCAGAGTGTAGGCCTCGATTTCGGGCGGTGCCCAGCTCTGGCCATATCCGCGCTGGTCGGGAGCGATACAGTGAAAGCGGTCAGCCAGCCTCTCCGCAACCCCGGACCATGCCCCGCTGTATTCCGGAAATCCGTGCAGGAAAAGCAGTGTTGGGGCATCTGCATTGCCCCATGCGAGGTAGTGGAACGAATGACCGTTCAACTCGACGGTGCGGTGTGTCGCGTTTGCCATCAAGTTTCCCCAAACCCGCTTCCTGCGAATGCGGCCCTCAAGAGCGACAGAGCATCCGCCATCGCTGCTTGGCGCATTCTGCATCGGTCCCGGCCATATGCCTAACTCAGCGTCCGCCGCACCGCATCGCGCCAGCCCTTCAGCTTGGCGTTGCGGGTCTTGTCGTCCATCTGCGGCTTGAACTGGGTGTCGAGCGCCCAGGCTTTGGCGAAGGCCTTCTGCTTCGGCCACACTCCGGCGCGTTGGCCAGCAAGCCAGGCGGCACCCAGTGCCGTTGTCTCGAGGATTGTCGGCCGATCCACCGGCGCATCGAGAATGTCGGCCAGCCGCTGCATGGTCCAGTCCGATGCCACCATGCCGCCATCAACGCGCAACACGGTGTCGGCGTCCGAACTCTTCCAGTCCTTGTGCATCGCATCGAGCAAATCGCGCGTCTGGTAACAAACCGCCTCCAGCGCCGCGCGGGCGAATTCCGCCGGCCCGGTGTTGCGGGTCATGCCGTAGATCGCGCCACGCGCGTCCGCATCCCAGTGCGGCGCGCCAAGACCGGTGAACGCCGGCACCAGATACACATCCTGGGTTGGATCGGCTTCTGCCGCCAGATCGCCACTGTGTTCGGCCTTCTTGATCACCTTGATGCCGTCGCGCAGCCATTGCACCGCAGCTCCCGCAATAAAGATCGAGCCTTCCAGAGCATAGGTAACCTTGCCGTCGAGCCGGTAGGCAACGGTGGTAAGCAGCCGGTTTTTCGATCGCACCATGTCCTCGCCGGTATTGAGCAGTGCGAAACATCCCGTGCCATAGGTTGATTTCAGCATCCCGGGCTCGAAGCAGGCCTGACCGATGGTCGCCGCCTGCTGATCGCCGGCCACACCGAGGATCGGAATTTCCGCCCCGAACAGGCTCTTGTCTGTGATACCGAAGTCCGCGGCGCAGTCCTTGACTTCCGGCAGCATCTCGGCCGGAATTCTGAGGATCTTCAGCAAGTCCTCATCCCATTCCTGGGTGCCTATGTTGAACATCAGCGTGCGCGACGCATTGGTGGCATCTGTGACGAACGATTCGCCGCCTGTCAGCCGCCAGATCAGGAACGTGTCGATGGTGCCAAAGCACAATTCGCCGCGCGCAGCCCGCGCCCGTGTGCCTTTCACATTGGCCAGCATCCAGGAAAGTTTGGTGCCGGAGAAGTAGGGATCGAGCAGCAGTCCGGTCTTGCGGGTAAAGGTCTTTTCCAGATCCTGGCGCTTGAGCTTTTCGCAATAGGACGAGGTGCGCCGATCCTGCCAGACGATCGCATTATGGATCGGCTTGCCGCTTTCGCGCTCCCATACAACCACGGTTTCGCGCTGGTTGGTGATGCCGATTCCGGCAATGTCCGATGCCTCGACTCGTGCTTCTTTAAGCGCCTGCTTGACCGACCAGACCACCGTTTTCCAGATTTCCTCCGGATCGTGCTCGACCCAACCGGACTGCGGATAGAACTGGGTGAACTCTTTCTGGCCGACACCGGCTATGCGCATATCACCGTCAAAAACGATGGCGCGGCTTGAGGTGGTTCCCTGATCGATTGCCAGAATATATCCGCTCATACTGTCCTCCAATTCCGGCCACATATGAACCGGATTCGCCTGTCGCGAAAACCCCCTCGCCTCCCGGCAGCCGTCAGTCTGAGCCCGCAGCCGCCATGTAGGCCTCAAGCGCGGCAACCTGGCTCTCGTCAAGACGAAGCCCGCGCTTGGTCCGCCGCCACAGCACATCCGCCGCTTCCATCGCCCATTCGTGTGCGATCAGGTAATCGACTTCAAGTGCGTAAAGACCATAACCGAAGTGCTGGCCGAGATCATCGCGTGTCTTGGCATTGCCCAGCAGCGTCCACGCGCACGTGCCGTACTGGCGGACATAGCGGCGCGCCTGATTGGGATCGAGGAAAGGATACTCGGTCTGCAACCGGGCCATCTGCTCATCAAACCCGTCAGCGGGGAAGTCGCCACCCGGCAGTGCCGCCCTGTGTGTCCACGGCGCGGATTTCTTGCCCAGACGCGCCTCGATCAACTCCAGCATCGATTCCGCCAGCTTGCGGGCGGTGGTGATCTTGCCGCCAAAAATGTTGATCAGCGGCGCACCTTCGCTCGGGTCCGGCTTGAGCACATAGTCGCGCGTGGCTTCCTGTGCCTCCGACGCACCGTCATCATAGAGCGGACGCACACCGGAATAGGTCCACACGATCGAGCTACGCTCCACCGGACTGGAAAAATATTCGCTTGCCGCGGCACATAGATAATCTATCTCGGCATCAGTGATCAAAACGTCCTTGGGATCGCCCTTGTAATCCTGATCCGTCGTTCCGATCAGGGTGAAATCCTCTTCATAGGGAAGCGCGAAGATGATCCGTCCGTCGCCATTCTGGAAAATGTAGGCGCGGTCATGGTCATGCAGTTTCGGCACCACGATGTGGCTACCTTGGACCAACCGCACATTGTGCGCATCATTGCGGCCGATGACACCTGACAGGACCCGGTCCACCCACGGCCCCCCCGCATTGACGATCAGCCGCGCCTTCACTGTCTCGCTGGCGCCTGTCGTCCGGTCGAGGATCTTGACCTCCCAGACGCCGTCCTTGCGCTCGGCAGACACGACCTCGGTCCGGGTCCGGATCACAGCCCCCCGATCAGCCGCATCGCGGGCGTTGAGTACCACCAGCCGGGCGTCATTGACCCAGCAATCGGAATACTCGAAACCTTTCGAGAACAACGGCTTGAGCGGCTTGCCCATTGGCGATGTCTTGAGATCGACGGTCTTGGTTCCGGGCAGCAGTTTGCGGGTGCCGATGTGGTCGTAGAGAAACAGCCCAAGCCGGAGCAGCCAGGCCGGGCGCATCTCCTTGTGGTGGGGCAGCACGAACCTCAGCGGCCAGATGATATGCGGCGCATTCGAGAGCAGAACTTCCCGTTCGCTCAACGCTTCACGCACCAGCCGGAATTCGTAATATTCGAGATAGCGAAAACCGCCGTGAATAAGCTTCGACGACCACGACGATGTTCCCGAGGCGAGATCATTCATCTCTGCCAGAAACACCGAGTAGCCACGTCCGATGGCATCGCGGGCGATGCCGCATCCGTTGATGCCACCGCCAATGACGAAAACATCATAGAGTTTTTCCTGTGCCATCGGCCTCCCCGCTTATGCAACAAGCTGAGGTTTTTTGTAATTCGAAACAATTGCGAATGTCAAAAGAAAACAAACGAAAGCGAACCAATCGGCCTTAAGAACATCCAGCGCTTTCAAAACGCCGCTTCTGCGATCAGCAGCCACAACCCGGTTGTGGCCGCCGCCACTGCGGTACCGAGTGTCATCGAGGTTGAGGCCAGCCGCTGGCCTGTGCCCATACGATTGGCAATAAGCCAGCTGTTGACCCCCGCCGGCAACGATGCCGCCGCGACAACAACCTTGGTCTGCAACTCGGGCAGCCCCAGCAACAGTGCAATGCCCAGCGCCACGGCCGGCATCAGCATCAGCTTCAACACTACCAGCGAAATGGCCTGCGGCACCTGACCGCGAATACCGTAACCGCGCAGCGAAACCCCCATGGCAAACAGAGCCAGGGGACCGGCAACCCCACCCAGACTGACAATCACCCGGTCAGCCACCGCCGGTATGTCGAGACCGGAAATCCGGACAAGAAAACCACCGACAATCCCCAGGATCAGCGGATTGGAAAAAAGCTGGCGGAAGAACCCCGTCACCAGAGCGACAAGGGTTTTGCTTTCTGTGCTGACGCCATCGCGTTTGAGCGCCCATTCGAACAAAATCACCGACGCACCCATCATGATCGGCATATGGATGGACACGATTTGCGACAGCATTGCCAGCCCGTCTTCGCCATAAACCCCTGACATGAAGGGAATACCCAACAGCACCAGATTGGAAAACCCCGCCGTTACGCCCGCCACCACACCCGAACGCGCATCACGGCCAAACCCCGTTCGAATGATCACATGCGCGGAGCTCCAGGTAACCAGCACCGCAGTGAAATAGGTCACCCACAACAACCACGGCACCCCGTGTTCGAACTTCGCGGTGGCGAGAATACGAAACAACAAGAGCGGCACCGCGATGGTGAAGACAAAATCCGTAAGCCCTTCGCCAGTCTCGGGCTTGAGCACCCTGAGCGCCGCCACGCCATAGCCAATGGCGATCAAAGTGAAGACAACAAGAATGGTTTCGGCAAAGGCAGGCATGGGCGGGGAACTCATTTGTATGTATGGACAGCATGGGTGTTAGCGCCCCTGACCCGCGACTGCAAAACCTTTCAGATAACTTGAAGCCTTTCCGCATTGCCGCTACGGATTTCGAGCAATTGATACAGGACGGACCCGCCATGCCCGCTTTCCCTCGCTTTACCGCACTTGCCCAATCGCTGCCGCCGACTGTGCCGTTTGTCGGACCGGAAACCCAGGAGCGAGCGCGTGGTGCAGAGTTTTCAGCCCGGCTCGGCGCCAATGAAAACGGTTTCGGCCCAGCGCCGTCGGTGATTGAGGCGATCACGCGCGCAGCTTCAATGAGCTGGCGCTACGCCGATCCGGAAAATCACGACCTGCGTGCAGGCCTTGGCGCACATCTCGGCCTGGCGCCCGAGCGGGTGGTCGTCGGTGAAGGCATTGACGGACTTCTCGGGCTTATCGTCCGGCTTATCGTCGAGCCCGGCACCCCCGTCGTCACCTCGCTGGGCGCGTATCCGACATTCAACTTCCATGTCGCGGGCTTTGGCGGCAAGCTTGTCACAGTGCCTTACCGCGATGACCATGAGGATCTCGACGCATTGCTGGACACGGTCCGCCGCGAAAGTGCGCCACTGGTCTATCTGTCCAATCCCGACAACCCGATGGGCACCTGGCATTCGGCCGAAGCGGTGAACGCTTTCGCCAAGGCGCTTCCCGAAACCACGATGCTGGCGCTCGACGAAGCCTATTGCGAAACCGCACCAGCCTCCGCCTTGCCGGCAATATCCGAGCTTGCCAATATGCCCAACGTGCTCCGCTTCCGAACGTTCTCCAAGGCCTATGGCCTGGCAGGCCAGCGTGTCGGTTACGTTTTTGGCGTCGAAGAAAGCGTGGCGATGTTCCACCGTGTGCGAAATCATTTCGGCGTTAACCGGCTCGGCCAGGCTGCAGCACGGGCGGCTTTGCAGGATCAGCCATGGCTTACTCATATCATTGCGCAGGTCTCAGCCTCGCGCGACCGGATCGGCGCCATCGCCCGGAGCCACGGCTTCAAGCCGATTGCGTCAGCCACCAATTTCGTCACCATCGATTGCGGTCGTGACGCGGCCTACGCCAAGGCAATCCTCGACGGTCTGGTCAGCCGCGGTGTGTTCATCCGCATGCCTGGCGTCGCGCCGTTGAACCGCTGCATCCGCATCTCCACCGGTCCCGACGCGGAAATCAGCCTTTTCGAGACAGCTTTGGCAGACGTTGTTGCGGAGCTCGGCTGAACTGGCCGTGCGTAAAGAAACAAAAAGGCCGCGATCGACCAATCCTGATCAAGCGCGGCCTGTTTGAAAGCCTCTCCGTTTTGTCCGGAGTTATGGCCCTCGCCTCGTTCCCCTCGAGGTAAAGTGGTGAGGATGGTGTCTTGCAGATGCCTGGTCAGGCAGCCTGCCATGCAAACGCCTTGCCGGCGCAATGTCGGGATCAAGACCCGATTCAATGCATGGTCATCCATTCGCGTGCAGCGCGGAGAGCGCTTGCAAGGTCGGCCTTGGTCATGCTCTCAGCCAACTCGGCACGCAGTGTTGCTGCCCGGTCGGAGCCCTTGATCGCGGCAATATTGAGCCACTTGTGGGCAGCGATGTAATCGACTTCGCATTCGCGTCCGGTCGCATACATCAGACCCATTTCGCAAAAAACATCAGCCTTGGCTTCGCCGCCGATGATTGCCTGATCGTGATCGTGAATTTCATAACGTGCCATTTTCAAGTCCCCGTAGAATGTTAAGTTTCGTTGTCCCTGTCAGCTCTTGGGAGCCGTCTTCATGATGCTTGTGTCCGGGTTGGCCCGGCGCTGTCTTGTTGGATTGGAGTGTGCCGTTATCGATTAAAAAGCGAGTTAAATTGCATGCTTAACTGGAAGCGAACAAAGTCCAAATGCTTGGTAAATTTGGGATTCTGTTAAACATCCAAGCCGTTGCGTTTCGGCCAGACTGATCGAAATCAGCGTTTTCGGTCGTGTCAAAAAAGTTACGAACGGCTAACCAAACATCCATCGCATTTTCTCAAAATGTAGTTCGACCTGAAAGAGACGCACCAGATTCCCCCGCGCGCGGGCTCTCATGAGGGCATGAAAATCCCTCAGAAATGCCAGTTTACCTTTACGTAAATGCGAGTTAAGGAAGAAAAGCGCTTGAGGAAGCGTTCTTACACCTGGAGGAACATCATGATCCGTACACTGTTTATTGCTGGCGCACTCGTTGCTGCCATGGCCGCTCCCGCGCTCGCCGACGCGATCGAAGGCAACTGGAAAACCAAAAGCGGCGAAACTGCATCGATCTCGAGCTGCGGCGGCGCTTACTGCGTGACCCTGAAATCCGGCAAGCATTCAGGAAAACGCATCGGCAAGATGACGGGCAGCGACGGAAGCTATACCGGCACCATCACCGATCCGGCGAAAGACAAGACCTATTCAGGGTCTGCGTCGATCTCCGGCAAGTCCATGAAGATGAAGGGTTGCGTGCTGAGCATCCTCTGCCGCACTGAGACTTGGTCAAAATTGTGATTCGGGCCTGAACCGCATCTTAGATGCGTCGTTCGATTAATTAAGGACCCGCGCCAACAATCTCGCGCGGGTCTTTTATGTCTGCGGGAAAATTACCGTGACTTCTGGCCGAACAAAACCTTCTGCGCGGCCTTGTCGTCAGGCCAGGTTCTTCCGGCATCGATGCCGATGCGGCATCCCCACCCCAATGCCGGATGCGCAGTCAGGCTTCCTAACCATCGTTGGAGATTGAAAAACGCGTTGGTATCTCAATCCGCGCCATCAAATAACAGCCCGGCGTTGTCGGGGTGAAGATTAGAGACTCACCTGCAACGGGCTTACGGGCATCTCCTCGCTGAGGACAAACCGATTTCGCCCTCTGCGCTTGGCGAGATAAAGCGCTTCATCGGCGTGAGTGAGGAGCTTATCCGTGGTGGTCATTTCACTTGCGGGTTTGAGGGCCAAGCCCACGCTGATTGTGACGATGCCAAGCCCGTCATTGCGACCCGGATGGGGAATTTGCAGTGCCTCTATTGTTGAGACAACAACACCTGCAAGGCGGCAGGCCTGCAATACGTCCACATCCCTGACCGCAAGTGTAAATTCCTCGCCGCCAAATCGAGCGCAAAACTGGCCAGGCTGCGAGAACACGTCTTTGATCGCATCAGCAATGGTCCTGAGGCACTCATCACCCGCAGGATGTCCAAGCGTGTCATTGAAAAGCTTGAAGTGATCGATATCGATCATCATCACCGCAGCCGACCGGCCATCGCTGGCCCATTCATCAAGCTGCTCATCCAGAAACCGCCGATTTGGCAGACCGGTGAGAGAATCTGTCTTCGACATGATTTGGAATTGCTTCCTGGAAGTTTCTGCTGCTTCCGCTCGCAACACAGCTTCCAGGGAAACACAATAATCCATGCACCGTCGCCTCTCAAAAAGATAATTTGAGTACAGACACACTATGCATACCGTCGCGAATTGAAAGCTGAGCGCTTTTTTCAAGCCCAGATCAATGTCAGCATTCATCAAAATGGCCATAACAGGAAATATCAACGTCGCAAACGTATAAAAAAACGCATGTCTAAATCTGAGAGCGATAAGAACATTTGCAAAGATAATACATATCAAAACGTCTACGTTTGAATACAATTCAGTTCCAAATTCAGGATCATACATCATGTATACAGGTAGAATTGTAGTGACAACTATTCCTGCGAATATCAAATTTTCTCTAGATTTATAACTTATCGAGCCAATATAAATGTAACACAGGATAGCAAACGGAAAAACGACTAAGGTCGTAACATATAATATTATTATCAAACTTCCTGGGAAGAGCGCAACCTTGGCGACGCCATGAAGAACATACAGAAGAACGCCGAAAACGATCGAATTGCGCAGCTGTTCCACGCGTTCAGCGCCGTGCTCCGCTTCATAACGCTCTTCGGTATGGCGATCAAATCTGAGCAACCGATCAAGTTGGGGCTTGTGGATTTGCCCCTGAATGCTGTCGTCTGAATGACTGTGCACTGTTCACGCCTTCTCAATTAGCAAGACGGAATATGGGGCACTTAGCTTTACATTGTCATAAAGCCATCCGGCCCGAGCAGCCGATCAGGTGTTAGAATGAGCAATCCGTAAATTTTTTTCGCCGCATTCGTCAGATAAGGCACTGCTGGACAGCCCGGCAGCACCGATCCCGTGCGCACGAGCATCCCCCGTTAATCTCTTTGAACGCCAGATGAACACCCACCTCAGGTGAGGTTCAGCCGACACATGCGAATGTTTCCACACAAGAAGGGAACACAACACATGAACACGATTGCACGACGCTTCACTATCATCTGCCTGATCTTCGTGATCTTCGCTCTGCTGATGGCCGCAGCTGTCGCCAATGGCGGTCGCCGTCAGAACGGCTGGCACGACGGCGCGATCGATCCCTGTGTTTTCCATCCTGATTTGAATTGCACAGCATCGCGCTGACACCTGAGGATTGACTATATGCGTATTCACGTTTCAAACACCATCACCACACTTTTGCGGATGACAGCCCTGGTGAGCTTTCTGGTCGGTCCCGTCGGCGCCTACGCTTATGCACAGGCCGGCGACAAGAGCCCAGGCCTTTCCGGGGCCGGTTACGTTCTCTATGTGAGCCTGCAGCGCAACAGCCAATGAGTTAGGAGAACGGCTTCCGGCCTTGGCCGGTAACTCTGGTCATATCCACCAACCACGCTGAAAGTCCTTTTGGCGTTGGTCGGCTTTTCCTTGTCAACATTTCCCGTCTATAACGATGCATGAAACATCGAATCTCTCTCCACACCGCAAACGGCTTCATTTCGCCAACACCAATCGAACCGCAGGAATTTTCTGACGCGGCAAGTGCGGTTGAGGCCCTCGAAGCCATTTATGATCGCAACACCCGATTTTTGTGCGAGGCCTTCCAAGGCCTTGCAACGGAAACACCGGAAGGCCGCTACCGAGCCTACTATCCGCAAATCAGCTTGGAAACGACATCCTTCGGCAGGATCGATTCCAGGCTGTCTTACGGACACGTCGTCTCGCCCGGACGCTACGCCGCAACCATCACACGGCCGGCGCTGTTCCGCAGTTATCTGACCACCCAGTTCGAATTGTTGCTGCGCAATCATGGCGGCTCACTGACCATATCGGAATCCGACACGCCGATTCCGCTGCACTTTGCCTTTGGCGAAGGCGCCTATGTCGAAGCGGCAGTGGCCGATAAACTCGACATGCCGCT
Source organism: Hoeflea sp. (assembly GCA_051251555.1). Lineage (GTDB taxonomy): Bacteria > Pseudomonadota > Alphaproteobacteria > Rhizobiales > Rhizobiaceae > Hoeflea. The sequence continues at coordinate 110,311 of JBPOEW010000002.1, read as the reverse complement.
GCGCGATCTGTTCGATACCCCCGACCTCGCCACCACCGATGATGAAATCGTCAACGGGCTCTATGAACCCGGCCCCGGCGAGATGTTGCCGCTGGCGCCGTTCAAGGCACAACGCATCGATTATTCTCTGGCCCGCCTGTCGCATTACACCGCCACCGCACCGGACCATTTCCAAAACTTCGTGCTGTTTACCAACTACCAGTTCTACATCGACGAGTTCTGCGCCCATGCCCGTGCCTTGATGTCCGAGGGCAATGGTGAGTACGAATACTTCGTCGAACCGGGCAATCTGATCACACCGCTCGGCGAAGGCAGCCCAACAGAGGGAGTCGCTCCGCTGCGGTTGCCCCAGATGCCCGCCTATCACCTCAAGCGCAAGGGTCATGGCGGCATCACCATGGTCAACATCGGTGTCGGCCCGTCCAATGCCAAGACCATCACCGACCATATCGCGGTTCTGCGCCCGCATGCCTGGCTGATGCTGGGACACTGCGCCGGCCTCCGCAACAGCCAGGCGCTGGGTGATTATGTGCTGGCCCACGCCTATGTTCGCGAGGACCACGTGCTTGATGATGACCTTCCGGCCTGGGTACCGATCCCGGCGCTGGCCGAAGTCCAGGTTGCGGTTCAGGATGCGGTTGCAGAAGTCACCGGGCTTGATGGTTACGACCTCAAGCGCATCATGCGCACTGGCACCGTCGCCACCATCGACAACCGCAACTGGGAATTGCGCGACCAGCGTGGACCGGTGCAGCGCCTGTCGCAATCGCGCGCCATCGCGCTCGACATGGAATCGGCTACCATTGCCGCCAATGGATTCCGCTTCCGCGTTCCCTACGGCACGCTGCTCTGCGTCTCCGACAAGCCGCTGCACGGCGAGCTCAAGCTTCCCGGCATGGCCTCGGCGTTTTACAAAACGCAGGTCAACCAGCACCTCAAGATCGGGCTGTTGGCAATGGAAAAACTCGCCGCCATGCCTCCCGAACGGCTGCATTCACGCAAACTCAGAAGCTTCTTCGAGACTGCGTTTCAGTAACGGACAAAAGAAAAAAAGGCGGGACCCAAAATCCCGCCTTTTTCACAAGACCATGTCAGCAATCCGTGTTGATCCGCTATATCGGTAAAGCGACTGTCCACCAAGAGCTGCAATCAATCCAAGTCGCGTACCATCAGTGCCTCAGCAAGATACCGTGTGCCGATTTTCAAAGCGCGCGGTTCGGTTCCATAAGTCCGAAATCCCATATTTGCATAAAGCGCAATTGCAGACTCATTTCCTTCAACAACCGTGAGCGTCAAGAGATCAACCACTCCGGTTGCGTGATCAATAACGGCTTGAAGAAGCTTCTTGCCCGCACCTGATTTGCGACAACCGGAATTGACATACATCCCCCACAGGACGCCCTTATGGTTCTGTTTTAATCCTGACTGTTGATAAAACCCTGCCACTCCAATGATTTTCCCACCATCGAAAGCTCCAAGAATGCACCCTGATGCTACGCTTTCCTCGAAATGAGATAAGGGCCATGCGGCTTCTGCTTGATAGCTAGAACCAAAAGCGTCGGGAGCGCTTTGAAGCGCCTCTAATCTGATCTGTCTGTAAACGTCGCCTTCGCCCTGCACCAAGCGGCGCACCTTGATTGTGGGCTGGTTCGGCATTTGGCAAACTCACTTTCGGACGGTCCTTACTTTCAAGGTTTTCAGTTCCGGTCTTAGGGTCACCAGATCGAGGTATCTCGCAATGCTGGTTTGGACATGAAGCAGCCCAACGCGTTTTGCGGACATACCCTTGCTCAAAACCGGCAACACACCAGTGCGCTTTCAAGCGAAGCGCACTGGTAAGCCCTCACCTTACATATTTGTATAAACCGGCCCCTCGCCGCCCTGCGGCGGAACCCAGTTGATGTTCTGGTTCGGGTCCTTGATGTCGCATGTCTTGCAGTGCACGCAGTTCTGCGCGTTGATGACGAAGGTCGGCACACCGTCGGTTTCTACCCACTCATAGACACCGGCCGGGCAATAGCGGGTTGAAGGCCCGCCATAAACATCAAGCTCCGAGGTTTTCTGCAAAGCCAGATCCTTGACCTGCAGGTGCACAGGCTGATCTTCCTCATGATTGGTGTTCGACAGAAACACCGAGGACAACCGGTCAAATGTCAGCACACCGTCAGGCTTGGGATAATCGATCTTTTTGTGCTGTGCCGCAGGTTCGAGTGCCGCATAGTCCGCCTTGCCGTGCTTCATGGTGCCGAAGGGCGAAACGCCGAACAAGGTGTTGAACCACATGTCGAGCCCGCCCAGCGCCACACCACCGATGGTGCCGAGTTTCGACCACAAAGGTTTGACGTTGCGTACCTTTTTCAGATCCGCACCGATTTCCGACGCCTGCCATGCCGCATCGTAACCTTCCAGCGTGTCTTGCGCGCGACCGCCGGCAATCGCTTCCGCAGCGTGTTCCGCTGCCATCATCCCCGACAGCACTGCGTTGTGTGATCCCTTGATCCTGGCCACATTAACGAAACCGGCCGAACAGCCAATCAGCGCGCCGCCCGGGAAAGCGAGCTTCGGCACAGACTGCCAGCCGCCTTCTGAAATGGCACGAGCGCCGTATCCCAGCCGCTTGCCGCCCTCGAACACGGGCGCGACCGCGGCATGGGTCTTGAACCGCTGAAATTCCTCGAAGGGCGACAGCCACGGGTTTTTGTAATTGAGGTGAAGGACGAATCCGACCGCCACCTGATTGTCTTCCAAATGGTACAGGAAAGATCCGCCACCGGTCTTCATGTCGAGCGGCCAGCCGAACGAATGCTGCACAAGACCCGGCTTGTGATGCTCTGGCTTGACCTGCCACAGCTCCTTGAGACCGATGCCATATTTCTGAGGTTCACGGTCTTCATCGAGCTTGAAGCGGGAGATCAGCTGCTTGGCCAGCGAGCCGCGAACGCCCTCACCGATCAGCACATACTTGCCCAGAAGCGCCATGCCGCGGGCATAGTTGGGGCCAGGCTCTCCATTGCGCTCCACGCCCATATCGCCGGTAGCAACGCCGATCACCGCCCCTTCATCATTGGTCAGAACCTCGTCTGCTGCAAAGCCCGGATAAATCTCCACGCCCAGTGCCTCTGCCCGTCCGGCAAGCCACTTGGTCACGTTGGAAAGCGAGACGATGAAATTGCCGTGGTTGTTCATCAGGGGCGGCATCAAGAAATTCGGCAACCGGATAGAACCGGCGGGTCCAAGCACAAGAAAATGGTCGGCAGTGACCGGGGTCTTGAACGGATGCTCGGGATCATCGCGCCAATCGGGGATCAGCCTGTCGATGCCGATGGGGTCGACCACGGCGCCTGAGAGAATGTGCGCCCCGACTTCACCGCCCTTTTCCAGAACGACAACCGTCAGATCAGGGGCGACCTGTTTGAGCCTGATCGCCGCTGATAACCCCGCAGGGCCGGCGCCGACGATCACGACATCAAATTCCATGCTCTCGCGCTCGGGAAGCTCATTCTGATCAGTCATCGGACGTCCTTACCTCTTCGATCCTCCGACACCTTGAAAAGGCATCACATCAGATCAATCCAATATCGAACTCGGTAGCAGCCCGGAGCCAGACAAACGGTCCCTGCTCCATTGCCACCGGCTGGCCTTGCAGCCTGTCTACCCTGTTTGACAAATGATGCGTGCGAAGTCGAGACGGATGCAACAGGATTTGCATTGTTTCCTATCAAAAATTGACGTTCACGTAAACGTCAACAGATCTCAGATGCATTTTGCTCTTACCGGCACCCCATGAATCGTCCGGGATCGTTACAGTGTCGCGCATCCAGCTTGATGCAGAACGACGAAGAGACGCATTGGAAATCATGAAGAAAATCCGCCAGCACTATCGTCACAATGCAACAGGATTCAGAGGATCTGTGAGTTTATTGCGCCATCCGGGCAAACATGGGCTGCATGTTCAACACGAGTACGGCACCGGCGATCACATTGTCCGGCCGGGTCAGCGGGGTCATGCGGCACTTGACCTCGAACAGACGCCCATGGGCGTCGAGAACTTCATATGTGTAGCTAACACGCGCACCGCCGAAGCACTGGTCGAGACGCGGCTTCGCCCTCGTCTGAAATCGTTTCTGGTCGATCACGTCAAGCATGTGCTTGCCGATAAAATCGCAAGGCTGCTTGTTATGAAACTCGGCATTGCGTCGATTGCAGTAAATGTAGCGATAGTCGAGCCCGATAACCGCCACCCTTTCCGGTATCGAATCCAGAACAAGCTCCTGCAGCGACGGATCATAGCCATCATCAAGGCGGACTTGCTCGAGGCGAGACGGCAGTTTTTTCTGTCTGCTACCCGAATCCAGATAGCGCAGGAACAATCTCGACATCATTGTCGTATAGCGCTTTACACTGGAATCATCCTCACAGTTCTTCATCGCCAGGCGATTGAAAAACCCGATCTGGGCCATGATTTCACTGTGACTATCGGCATCAAAATCAAAAATGCGACGGGTGAGTGGCTGAAGCTGCGTGTCAATCAGATTGATCTCGGCTTCATCGCCACGGCGAACCGCGAGCAGCAGTTCATCACTAAGCTGGTCAAATTTTCTGATCAGATCAGATAGCATCAAGCCCTCTATTATTTTTTTTCGGCTACTTTAGAGGATCCTGTATAGAAACAAATCCGACCTCTCGGCAAGTCGATCACCCGTCTCACTTTGGGTCATGATTAACGCTTCAAACACCAAAAAGGCTCACGCCCGATGCAGCAATCTGAAAAATACACTTTGCCCACAAACAAAATAATTCTTTCACAGACTTTCAATGATCTGTTTTTATTACAATATTCCTACAACCAACCATATGAAGCAGAATTAATCCGGGTACATCCAATGTTTGAACCGCGCTGACAAGCACTAAATAAACATAATTTGATCCAGAACTAAATAAATCGAACGGTTAAACACGCTGGGCCTTTTTTGCTCGACAGGACAGCATTGGCGTATCCACCGCGCAACTTTGAGCCAGCTATAAACTTCGTTGGCCGCACACATCAAAGCTGAAAAGAACCGGAATCTCTGGCCGCGCATCCGATCGGATGCGCAAAGGACGCTGTGAGCATTGAAAAGATGAATGCATGTCACGTTCTAATGAACACATTTGAGCGTGACATGCATTAGTGTGACGCTCTTTCAGCCAGGCGCGCCAGTTTAGGCACTTCAACGTGGCGGTTGTTGTGGATCCGGATAACCTCATCCTTGCGCAATTTTGTCATCTGCCGGCTGACCGTTTCGATGGTCAGACCAAGAAAATCGGCAATATCGGAGCGCGTCAGCGGAAGCTCAAAACTGACCGCTCCCGCGCCTGGCCCGGTTTCCAGTTCCGGGTTGATATGCGTGGCAATCAGATACAGGAAACTTGCCACTTTCTCCGAAGCGGTTTTGCGCCCCAGTGTCAGCATCCAGTCGCGCGCCTCGTCCAGTTCCTTCAGCGCTTGCTCAAGCAGCCGGTGCTCGAGCTCCGGCGTGTCCTTTATCATCTGGTCAAGCATTGCCTTGGGAAAACTGCAGACATTGACCTCCGTTGCCGCATCCGCCGTAATCCCGCTTTCTGACCGGAATGGGCGGCCCAGAAAATCCGGAGCGAATTGCAGACCGACGATTTGTTGCCGACCGTCTGCCATCAACTTGGTGAGCTTCACCACGCCGGATATGATGTTGGAATAGCTCTCTGGCTGCCGGGTCTCCCCGATCAGCTCTACGCCTGGTTCAACACGCTTCCGGATCGACTGCTTGTTGAGATCGATGAGCTGGTTCGTCGACAGAGCCCCGCACACTCCCTTGTGGCGCGCCTCGCACGCCAGGCAAAGCACCGGAATATCGGAGTTGTGGATGTCTTTGCGCTTTACGTCCATCAAATCCTTCTTCCGCGCGGAGCCGATACCGCTTGTGCGCCATACGCAACCGCTATCCGGATCATGCGAGCACCACCGCACGCCTAGAGATTGTTTCCCAAGGAACAGCGCGGTTTGATCAAAGTCAAGGCGGAGAAACTCTCACCAGGCAATGTACGGCCTGATACATGAGAGACAGCAACATGCAGAAAGAATTTGTTCAAAAACACGGGGGCCCGGCCCCGCGATACACCAGCTATCCCACCGCGCCGCACTTCCACTCCGGCATTGACGGTGATGTTTATGCGCGGTGGTTGCGTCAACTGACGCCTGGACAAACGCTGTCCCTGTACATTCATATTCCGTGGTGCGACCGTCTGTGCTGGTTCTGCGGTTGCAACACCAAGCAGACCCTCAAATACGAACCGCTGAAGACCTATCTGACCGCGCTCGAAAACGAGATGGAAACGATCTCGGGACTGATTGATCCGGGCTGCCGGGTCACGGCGCTGCATCTGGGAGGCGGATCCCCCACCATGTTGCGACCCGACGACATGCTCGCCCTGAACACCATGTTGCGCAGCCGCTTCATTTTTGATGCCGATGCGGAGATCAGCGTCGAGATGGACCCCAACGATCTGACCGTTGAAAAATATGATGCACTGGCTGCCATCGGAATGACCCGTGCGTCCATCGGCGTGCAGGATTTTAACGAAGAGGTTCAAAAGGCAATAAACCGCGAACAGACATTCGAGCAAACCCGCGACGTGGTGGAACAGGTCCGTGCGCGTGGTGTGCGTTCCGTCAATTGCGATGTGCTCTATGGCCTTCCGCATCAGACCCGCCAGTCCGTCGACCGCACGATCAGACAGGTTCTTTCGCTTGAACCTGACAGGATAGCCCTGTTCGGCTACGCCCATGTCCCCTGGATGAAAACCCACCAGAAGATGATCGACGAAACCGCGCTGCCGGATCTCACGGAGCGATTCGCGCAAATGAACCGCGCCGCCTCCACCCTCACCTCGGCAGGATACACCCCCATCGGCATCGATCATTTCGCATTGCCTGGTGACAGCCTGGCGGTCGCAGCGGCATCAGGTGCCATGCGGAGAAACTTCCAAGGATATACCAGTGATACGGCAGACGCACTGATTGGCATGGGGGCGTCGTCAATCGGACAACTACCTCAGGGCTACGTGCAGAATCAGCCATCGACGGGAGAATACCAGCGCAAGGCCAATCTTGGGGAACTTCCAGTGGTGCGCGGTTTCGAGCTTTGCACTGAGGACCGCATCCGTGCGCGGATTATCGAACTTCTTATGTGTGATTTCGCCTTCTCGTTTGCCACCATCCGGCATGAATTCGGAGGCGAATCAGAAAACATCCTGGACGAAGCCGAGTACCTTGCGGGCTGCGATACCGACGGCATGATCGAGTTCGGCGGTGGTCTGTTCCAGATCACTCCGAAAGGCCGCCCCTTTGTGCGCTCGGTGGCGTCGGCCTTCGACGGATACTTCGGTACAGGCACCGCACGTCATTCACTTGCAGTCTGATCACGACGATCCCATTTATTGCCCTGAAAAGGACTGACCGGAAACCGCTGGGCAAAGAAGCCATTGGCTTTTGCCCAGGATTTTTCTATAGCTGCGGCCAAATCCATCATCCAATGAGGAAATGAGCGTGACCGCAACATTTGACAAGGTCGCTGACATCATCGCCGAGACAAGCGAGATTGACCGCGAATCCATCACCACAGAAAGCCACACCATCGACGATCTGGGCATCGACAGCCTTGATTTCCTCGACATCGTGTTTGCTGTCGACAAGGAATTCGGCATCAAGATTCCGCTCGAGCAGTGGACCCAGGAAGTCAACGACGGCAAGGCTTCGACCGAAGAATATTTCGTGCTTGGCAATCTCTGCGCCAAGATCGACGAACTCAGGGCCGCAAAGGCCTGACCAGAAGGCCGGGCGGAACAACCCATGCAGCTTGAATATTTCCAGATGATTGACCGGATCGAGGCACTTGACCTAGATGCGGGTACGCTGGTTGCAAGCTCGACAGTCCCCGTCATCAGCTCGGTGTTCGAGGGCCATTTCCCCGGAATGCCGCTGGTGCCAGGCGTGTTGCTGATCGAAACCATGGCCCAGGCCAGCGGGTTCCTGATTCTGGCAAAGACAGGGTTTGCCGCAATGCCGTTCCTGATGTCGGTTGACGGCGCCAAGATGCGTGACTTCGTCAAACCCGAAACCCTGTTGGAAATTACCGCCACTCTTGAACATGAAGGCTCAGGCTACGCGGTGACCAAGGCCAGAATTACCAGTGGCGGCAAGAAGGTGGCCGACAGCCAGCTGAAGTTCAGAACGGTCGCTTTCGATCAGGTTCCGCTCGCAGATATCGTACGAAGCCGAGCCAAGGATGTGGGTCTTTTGAAAGCCATGGCGAAACTTCCAGGAGACCGGCAATGACAGACACACGCCATCAAGTCGTGGTAACCGGCATTGGACTGGTTACCTCGCTAGGAGTCGGCCGTCAGGCGCATCGAGATCAATTGATGGCGCGCAAGACGCCAGTCAAGGTGACCGACAGCGACAGCTTCGCACCCTATACCGTCTATCCCCTGCCGGAAATCGATTGGTCGACACAAATTCCTCGTCGCGGCGATCAACGCCAGATGGAAAACTGGCAGCGGCTGGGTGTCTACGCGGCCGGCCTCGCGCTCGATGACGCAGGACTGAAGGGTGATCTTGAAGCCTGCGCGTCCATGGACATGATCGTTGCAGCCGGTGGTGGCGAACGCGACATTGATGTCGACACTCTGATCGTTGAAGAAAGCCGCAAACGCAACGACCGCGAACAGTTGCTGCTTGAGAAATTGACCACCGAGTTGCGCCCGACCCTGTTTCTTGCGCAACTGTCCAACCTGCTCGCGGGCAACATCTCCATCGTTCACAAGGTCACCGGGTCTTCCCGGACCCTCATGGGAGAGGAAGGCGCAGGCATCTCCGCCGTCGAAACCGGTCATGCCCGCATTGCTGCCGGACAATCAACGCACTGTCTGGTTGGTGGCGCCTTCATTTCCGAGCGGTTCGATATGCTGATGGTCATGGAGGCGATTCAGGGGCTAGGCAAGGATCCTATGGCTCCATTCTGGTCCGGAGACGGAACCGCAAGCGGCATGAATCTTGGAACAGCGGGCGCATTCCTGGTGCTCGAATCCCTGGAGCATGCCCAGGCACGTGGAGCGCATATTTACGCTCGCCTCGACGCCGTCTTGGGAGACCGTGGCCCGCGCGGTGATGATCGACTTGAAAAACGACTTACCCATCTCGCCGACGAGACTGGAGCATCCGCAGGTGGCGAAGACACCGTGGTGTTCTCCGGTGCCAGCGGTTACCCCGAACTCAGCGCCCGCGAGAGAGCCTTTCTCCACTCACGCTTTCCGGACACTCCGCTGCGCACGGTCGGCGCGCTGTTCGGCCATTCCGTCGAGGCGCATTTTCCCACCGCACTGGCGCTTGCCTGCCTGGCTCTCGATGATGACACGCCTGTGAGCCCGTTCGCTCCTGGCGAAGACGCTGTTGCATCCACTGCAGCCAACACGGCGATTGTGACCACCCTTGGCCATGTTCGCGGTGAAGGTATCGCCCGCCTGACGAGGATGTCATGAGCAATTCAGCCTACAAAGACCATCTCGGCCGTCCGCTGGTCGCAGTTACCGGCATGGGCGTTGTGTCTTCCCTGGGACAGGGCGTGAAAGACAACTGGACCGCGCTGACCTCCGGTCGGTCCGGCATTCACCCGATCACCCGGTTCCCCTCGGAAGGGCTTTCCACACGGATTTGCGGCACGGTTGATTTCATTGATATCCCCGCGCCCAATGCGGTTGAACGCTCTTTTGCCTTTGCCCGCGAAACCACCCTTGAGGCACTGGCGCAGGCCGGCATTTCGGGTGATTTTGGCGGTCCGCTGTTTCTCGCGGCGCCGCCGATCGAGCCTGAGTGGAGTGCACGCTTCGAACTGGGCGACCGCGTCAAACCCGAACAGATGACCGGAAATGCCTATGAGCAGCTCCTCGCGGTGTTGCGGGACAAGGCCGACCCGGCATTCCATGAAGCTGTCCTGTTCGGTTCTATTTCGGAACGCCTGGCGGACCTGTTCGGAACCCGCGGCCTGCCCGTCACCCTGTCGACAGCCTGCGCATCTGGCGCCACCGCCATTCAGCTTGGTGTCGAGGCCATTCGCCAGGGCCGCACTGAGCGCGCCCTGAGTGTTGCAACGGACGGCTCTGTCAGCGCGGAAGCCCTGATCCGCTTCTCCCTGCTTTCCGCCTTGTCAACCAACAATGACCCGCCGGAAAAAGCCTCGCGGCCTTTCACCAAGGACCGCGATGGTTTCGTCATCGCCGAAGGCTCAGCCACCCTGGTGCTGGAATCTCTCGAGGCTGCTGTTTCTCGCGGCGCCAAGGTTCTCGGCATCATCAGCGGTTGCGGCGAGAAAGCAGACGATTTCCATCGCACCCGCTCCTCGCCAGGCGGAGCGCCGGCGATTGCGACCATTCGTGCAGCTCTTGAGGATGCAGGGCTGTCGGCCGATGAAATCGGCTATGTCAACGCCCACGGCACCTCGACGCCTGAAAACGACAAGATGGAATATCTGGCTCTGTCTACGGTGTTTGGTGACCGGATGTCCGACGTTCCGGTCTCATCGAACAAATCGATGATCGGCCATACGCTGACCGCGGCAGGTGCGATTGAGGCTGTATTCTCGTTGTTGACCATCAGCAACAGTATCCTGCCGCCGACCATCAATTACGACAATCCGGATCCCACCATTCCGCTCGATGTTGTCCCCAACGTCAAACGTGACGCTGCGGTCACACACATCCTTTCCAACTCGTTTGGATTCGGCGGACAGAATGCATGCCTTGTCATGTCGGCAGATCCCGCTTAAGTCATCCCGCTCCGGCAAACCAGCCGGAGCCACACTGAATATGCATCCACCTCAAGCGTGAACGCGCTCACACGACGTTCACCCGGATGCCCGGCGTACAGGGTATCCTGTAAAGACACTGGCGGCTGGCACGGCCCCGCCAAGCGGCGAAGGACAAATTTCATGCGGGCATTGCAACTCATCGAAGATCGCAAGCTTGAAACAGTTGACCTGCCTCCTCCGCCCCCGCCGGGTATCGGCGAGGCTACCGTTTCGATCAAGGCTGTCGCCCTCAACCATATCGATGTCTGGGGTTGGCGCGGCATGGCCTTCGCCAAACGCAAGATGCCACTCGTAATCGGCGCGGAAGCATCAGGCGTCATCGATGCCATCGGACATGGTGTGTCCGGACTGGTTCCCGGTCAGCTGGTTTCAATTTATGGCGCGCGGACCTGCGGTCTGTGCCGTCCGTGCCGCGAAGGCCGTGACAATCTGTGCGAACATGTCAGCGGCGTTCACGGCTTCCACCTTGATGGCTTTGCTCAGGAGCAGGTCAATTTGCCGGCACGGTTACTGGTCCCCGCACCTCCCGGTGTGACACCAATCGGCGCAGCAGTCGCCCCCGTCACCTTCGGAACCGTCGAACACATGTTGTTTGACAATGCCAAGCTTGAACCGGGCGAAACCATTCTCATCCACGCCGGCGGCTCCGGCATCGGCTCGGCCGCAATCCAGCTTGCCAAGAAAATCGGCTGCACAGTCATCACCACGGTCGGCTCAGATGCCAAGATCGAGCCAGCCAAGGCACTTGGCGCCGACCATGTGATCAACTACCGCGAAGACCGGTTTGAGGGCGTTGTCCGCAAGCTCACCAAAAAGCGCGGCGTGGATGTGGTGTTTGAGCATGTCGGCGCAGACACCTGGGCCGGCTCCATGCTGTCACTCAAGCGCGGCGGACGTCTGGTCACCTGCGGCTCGACCTCTGGCGTGTCGACACAAATGAACCTGATGATGCTGTTCCAGCAGCAGCTCAAGCTGTTGGGCTCTTTCGGCTGCCGGATGGAAAACATGGCCGACGCCATGCAAAAAATGGCGTCCGGCATGGTCCAGCCGGTAATCGACACTGAAGTCGGTTTCGATGAGATCGATACGGCCTTGGCCCGCATGGAAGGCCGTGATGTCTTCGGCAAGATCATCCTGCGGATGGATTGAGACCGGCAACCTCATGGCAAGCTCAACCCGCATGGTGCTGACGCGCATCGTCATAACCCTAAGACGCGCCCGAGACTGGGTGATCGCCAACGCGATCTTCAGTCTTCTGCGGGTGATTGCGCTGTTCCCCGCCGACAAGGCTATCAACTTTGTCGACACCATGGCGCGGCGCATTGGTCCACTAACGTCGCGCCACAAGCTGGCAATGAGAAATCTGGAGCGGGCTTACCCTGAAAAAACCAGAGCAGAGAACGAAATCATTGCCCGCGACATGTGGGGAAACATGTCACGGCTGGCAGCCGAATATGTTTTTCTCGACCAGCTCTTCGATTTTGACCCCGAAGCCACCGAACCAGGGCGCATAGAGGTTGGCGGCGCCGACCTGTTCCTCAAGCTGCGCGACACCGACAAGCCGTTCATCGTGTTTACGGCCCACACCGGAAATTTCGAACTGCTGCCGATTGCTGCCGCCACCTACGGACTTGATGTGATGGCGCTGTTCCGCCCGCCAAACAATCCCTACGTCGCCGAGAAGGTACTTGCTGCCCGGCGCACGTCGACGGGACATCTGGTGCCCTCGCGCGCCGGTGCTGCTTTTACCCTTGCACGCCGCCTTGAGGCCGGCGGAGGTGTTGGCGTGCTGGTCGATCAAAAATTCCACAAGGGAGCGGAGACCTCGTTTTTCGGGCTCAAGGTCCATACCAACCCGTTGCTGGCCAAACTGGTGCGCCAGTATGATTGTGATGTCTATCCGGCCCGCTCGATCCGCCTTCCCGGCGGCAGGCACCGGCTTGAAGTAGAGCCGGCAATAACCATTCCCCGCAAGCCGGATGGAAGTGTAGACATCAACGCCACGGCCCAGGTGCTCAACGACAAAGTCGAAAGCTGGGTGCGTGAGTACCCCGGACAGTGGCAATGGTTCCATGACCGGTGGGAAATCAAATATCTTCTGAAATAGAGAAGGCCCGACTCTGCAGCCGGGCCATGATCGTTCTGGTTTCAGGCGAGGTTACGCCCAAATTCTTCTAGTGTTTTATCACGATGCGGGTGTTCTTGTTACCGGTCTTCTGCACGAGAGCGAAAAACTTCGCGGCATGCTCCGGAGCGAGGCGAACACATCCGTGGGAGGCGACCCGGCCCAGTCGTTTGGTGTCATAGGTCGCATGCACTGCATAGCCGCCATTGTAGAATACTGCATACGGCATTGGCGCGTTGTTGTACTTGCGTGACCTGTGATGGCGTGACAACCATTTTGCTGAGTAACTTCCCGTCGGCGTGGAGTATCCCTTGCGCCCGGTCGATACCGACCACTTGTATTTCACCCTGCCGTTGTGGCTGACTTCCATGGTCTGTGATGAAATATCCACCTTGGCGACAAGCTTGGCTGCGAACGCAGATGCCGATGAGAACGGAACAAGTGAGAGGGCGAGAAGCCCCGCTAAAATCAGATTTCGCATGATTGTTTCCCCATATACCCTATTGCTGACTTTACTAGCCGGGGTACAATCTAAACAGATCAAGTATCGAGTTAAAGTTAAAACGCAATATAGAATTCTATCTATCAATCTAAACAAATGATTTAATTGAATTAAAATGACACAAGGATTCCAGCGAAAACCAGCAAAACCAGGCTGTCACAGGCACGCCGGAAGATCAAAAGCGCCTCGAGAATGCTCCCCGCTCCGGCTTTTCTGTTGCCGGAAGCATTAAGACTGGCTTCCATGACCAACTCTCCGCCATAATGACGGGGCCCTGCAAGTGACAGTCCAAGTCCTCCTGCCATTGCCGCCTCCGGCCATCCCGCATTGGGCGAACGATGCAGACCGGAATCCGTCAGCGCCAGTTCCGCAGCACGGCGCATTGCGACAGTTCCCTTGGTCAATCCCGCTCCGACCGCAATCAACATTGCCGACAGCCGCGCCGCCGGCCAATTGGCCAGATCGTCAAGCTTTGCTGCCGCCCGCCCGAAATCCTGATACCGCTCATTAAGATGACCGATCATGGAATCTGCCGTGTTGAGCATCTTGTAGGCTAACAGTCCCGGTAATCCCAATACCGCGTACCAAAGGGCTGGCGCGACAATTCCGTCTGAAAAGTTCTCGGCAAGACTCTCGATCGATGCTCTGGCAACACCGGCTTGATCAAGCGCTTCCGGATCACGCCCGACAATCATCGAAACCGCCTTGCGCCCACCCTCCAGGCCGCCCACACGAAGCCCGACTGCCACGGCAACAACATGATCTGCGAGACTTTTTTGCGCCAGAAATATGGACACCACAATGATTTCAAGCAGCATTCCGGCAACGCCGAGGTTGCAAAACAGGCGCGCGAGAACCCAGCCAAACCCAGCGGAGCCCAGCATCAACACCGCGATCACGAATTCGCCCTTGCGGCGACGCGTAAGGCCAGGATCGGACGGTTTGTTAAAACGCTTTTCGGCCACCCCGATGGCATTGCCGAAGATCACCACCGGATGGCTGAACCGCCGCCACAGCCAGTCCGGATCACCGACGAGACGATCCGCGATCAGCGCGACCAGAAGAACCGCAAGATGGCTCATTATGACGTCTGCTGGCCCGCAAGCCGCAACGTTTCGCGAAGCCTGACAGCCGACAATTCGTCAGCAACAAGACCAATGCGGATTCGCGACGGACTGTGCTCAAACGCCCGCACCAGCACCTTGTGACTGGCAAGCAGATCACGAACCGCTGCCCCGTCACCCACTTCGCAGCAGAAGAACAGCTCGCTCTCCCCGACGATGGACACCCGCGCCATACTGAGCGCTGAGCGCGTTATGGCGTGTGCCTTTTCGATCTTGTTGCGAAGCTCGTTTATTAGGTCGCCGCGCGAAAACGCGTGCGCTGCAACCGCTAACGCCGGTCCGGACACCGCCCATGGGCCAAGCCGGTCACTCAGTATCTTGGCCAGACCAGCTTCCGCGAAGACAAATCCCAGCCGCAACCCGGCAAGCCCGAAGAACTTGCCAAACGAACGCATCACGACAAGATTGGGCTCCATGCCCGCCGCACCTGCCATAGACAGATCCTGCCGCATGTCGGCAAACGCCTCATCGACAACAACCAGCCGGTGGCGGTGCGCCCGGACAAAGCCGAAGATGTCATCGCGTGGTGTCTCCCGGCCATCAGGGTTGTTGGGATTGGCCAACACCGCCACACCGGCCCGCGTCGCCGACGCAGCGTCCAGCGCAACAACCGGATCGACGACCATGTCCATGCGTTCATAGGCCTGCTGATACTCACCATAGGTCGGCGAGACGATCGCAACCTCGGACGCGTCAGGCGTCAGGAATGGAAGCAACTGGATCGCAGACTGGGTGCCGGGCACCGCAATCGGCACCACCGCGCCGCCATAATGGCGCATTGCCAGTTCGCAAACCCGCTGCACTTCGCTCTGCTCCGGAAGACGCCGCCAGGTATCGGACGAAAACTCCGGCAACGGCAGGCTGAACGGACTGATGCCGGTCGACAGATCAAGCCATTCGGACGGGCTTCCACCATGGCGTTTGATCGCCTCGGAAAGCGCCCCGCCATGGGCAATCGGTGCATCGGTCTGTTTTGTCATCTAATCTATCCGGTCGATCACATGCATGAAGGAACCTGCAACATTGCCGCGTTTGAGCCCGGCACTGCCGAGATCTGCGCCAAGCGCATCCTGCGCGCCGAACAACCGGCCGTCGGCAGCGCCTTCTGACACAACAGTGGCATAATGGAATTCGTGAGCGGACAGCTCCATGCTCCAGAAAAAACCCGGAGCCGGGGTCAAGCGCCGATAGCCCAGATGCCGTTTCGGGCTGGCAAAACTCGTCACCAGCGGCAAGGCCCCCAGCATCTCGTGGCGGACTGCATCGGCATCAATCAGGCCTTCTCCAAGCGCCATATAGCCTCCACACTCGCCATAAACCGGAATGCCACGGTCGATTGCCGCTCGCATGCCGGCCTTGAATTGACTTGCTGCGGCAAGACGTCCCGCATGAAGTTCAGGATAGCCGCCGGGCAATATCACGGCGTCGCAATCAGCAGCAGGCGCTTCGTCAGCCAGCGGAGAAAAGAACGACAGTTCCGCACCGCGGCGCTGCCAGCCAAGCAACATGTGCTCATAAAAGAAGGCGAACGCGACATCCCGCGCCACCGCAATTTTCTGGCCCGGAGGTGGAAGTCTGAGAATGTTGGCCGGAGCCGCTTTCGCAGGTCTGCGATGCGCTTGCCTAATGAGCCGGTCGAGGTCGATCCGGCTTTCCATCAGGTCAGCGGCATCATCAATCAAAGCTCCAAGCTTCTCATTTTCGCCAGCCTGCACGAGGCCCAGATGCCGCTGCGGCAACACCAGCTTGTCATTCTTTGGCAGCGACCCGAGCACTTCGACGCGGACTTTTTCCAGCGCCTGGCGCAACATTCCATCGTGCCGCGGACTGGCCACATGATTGAGAATGACCCCCGGCACCAGCACATCGGGATGAAAATTGGCAAATCCACTGGCCAGCGCTGCCACGGAGTGAGACATGCCGGAACAATCAATAACCAGGATGACCGGCAGCCCAAGCAATCCGGCCAGATCCCCGGCTGAGCCTGAACCGTCCGCCGCACCGTCAAACAATCCCATCATCGCCTCGATCAGCAGCATCCGGTCGCCTTGCGTTTGCAAAGACGCGTTGGCCAGCAGCAGATCGCTGCGCATGGCCCACGGATCGTAATTCAGGCAGGCCTGACCGCTGGCCGCAGCATGAAATGCCGGGTCGATATAATCCGGGCCCGCCTTGCCCGGCGCCAGCGCTACGCCCCGGCGTTTGAGCGCCCTGAGCAACCCAAGGGTTACGGTTGTCTTGCCGGAGCCCGAACGGGGCGCAGCAATCATCAGGCCTGTCATGCGCTGTCTTTCTGCGCATCAGCGCGATTTCCCAAAGGATCAGCGGTCAGCACCCTGCCTGCTGCAGCCCCCATCCAGTCAAGCGCCGGGCGAAGCCGCACCACCTGTCCAACCACAACAATGGCCGGCGGCTGGAGCCCGGATGCAGCAACATCATCGGCTGCACGCGCCAGCGTCGTCTCGAGTACTTTTTGTTCGGCTGTCGATGCATCGGTGACAAATGCCACCGGTTCATCCGCATCCCGACCCGCAGCAATCAGGCTAGAGGCGATCGTCGCAATATGCTTCATCGCCATATACATGATGATCACCTGGCTGCCGCGCGCCACACCGTCCCAGTCAATCCGGTCAGGCACGACACCTGACGAATCATGCCCGGTCAGGAAGGTCACCGTGTGGTTGGTGTCACGATGCGTCACCGGAATGCCGGCATAAGCCAGCCCCCCGATCCCGGCGGTGATACCGGGCACCACCCGAAACGGAACCTGATGCTCGACCAGCGTCAGGGCTTCCTCGCCACCACGGCCGAAGACAAACGGATCACCGCCCTTGAGCCGCAACACACGGTGTCCTTCGCGCGCCAGTTCCACCAGCCTGAGCGATATGTCGCGCTGCTTGGAAGATGGCTTGCCGCCGCGTTTACCGGCATATTCCAGCGTCGCACCTGTCCGCGCCAGCTTGAGACAATCGGCATTGACCAGCGCGTCATGCACGATCACATCGGCTTGGCTCAGCGCATTGGCGGCGTGCAGCGTCAACAGGCCGGGATCACCCGGGCCCGCGCCCACGAGCCAGACTTCACCCGGTTTCATCTGCGGCAGATTTTGTTGCCAGTCAGTCATGCTTTTCCGTTCACGTGAGCAGGCGATTCCTGCGCAACACCATGGGTTACACCCGTATCAATCGCACTCTATAACGGCAACAGGCAAGACACGACAGAGAACTGCGACATGAGCGCTGGCGAAAACGAAATCAGAGTGGAAAAACCCGCCACGGCCCTGCGCCGCGGCTGGACCACCGGCGCTTGCGCAACGGCTGCAACAAAGGCCGCTCTGACCGCGTTGCTCACCGGCGACTTCCCCGATCCGGTCCAGATCACCCTCCCCAAGGGCGAGACACCGAGCTTCCCCCTCGCCCGAGAAAACATCACCAATGACCACGCAATGGCAGGTATCATCAAGGATGCCGGCGACGACCCGGACGTCACCCACGGCGCGCTTGTCATGGCCACTGTATCCCGACTGCCCAAAGCTACCGGCATTGTCTTCAAGGCGGGCATTGGCGTCGGCATGGTCACCAGGGCCGGGCTGCCTGTCCCGGTTGGCGAACCGGCCATCAATCCGGTTCCGCGCAGCATGATGACCGAGGTCGTCACCGCGCTTTGCACACAGCTTGGCATCTCGCCAGATATTGAAATCGAGATCGGCATTGAGAACGGCGCCGAGCTGGCCCTGCAGACCTGGAATCCGCGACTTGGCATCATCGGCGGTCTTTCGGTGCTCGGCACCACCGGAATCGTTCATCCGTTTTCCTGCTCTGCCTGGATCCACTCGATCCATCGGGGCATCGATGTCGCCCGCGCCGAAGGCTTCCCGCATGTGCTGGGCGCCACCGGCTCAAGCTCGGAAAAGACCGCGCAGGCCTTTTACGGACTGCCCGATATTGCCTGCCTCGACATGGGAGATTTTGCCGGCGGCCTGCTCAAATATCTCCGTGCCCATCCGGTGCCGCGCCTGACCATAGCCGGTGGTTTCGCCAAGATGTGCAAGCTTGCGCAAGGGGCGCTGGACCTGCATTCCGGCCGCAGCCAGGTCGACATGCAATGGCTCGCGGAACAAGCCGAAGCGCTGGATGGAAATCACTTGAAGCACCGGATTCTACAGGCCAACACCGCGATGGAAGTGCTTGAATTGACTCGTGAACAGGGGCTTGATCTCCCGGCGGCCATCGCGGTTCAAGCTCGCACGAAGGCACTTGAAACGCTGCGTGGCGCGCCAATCCAGGTCGACGTCATGGTAATGGACCGCGCCGGAACGCTGCTCGCCCATGCAAGATAATCCCGAGCCAACAGAGACGATCCTGATCCTCGGCGGCACCCGCGACGCGGCTGACCTGGCCAAAGAGCTGGTTGCGGCAAAACCAAAAGCCCGGATCATCACCTCTCTTGCTGGACGCACAAGGGAACCCACACCGCTCGCAGGCGAGGTCCGCACCGGTGGTTTCGGCGGAGTGCAAGGTCTGGCGCGGTATCTCACTGATACCGGCGTGACATGCCTGATCGATGCCACCCATCCCTTCGCCCGCCAGATCAGCGCCAACGCTATTGAGGCTGCCAAAATCACCGGTGTGCTGCTCGACATCCGCACCCGAAAGCCATGGAAAAAACAGCCGGGCGATAATTGGATCGAGGTAGAAACACTGGAGCAGGCTCGCGACGCGATCCCGCCCCGCGCCCGCGCGCTGCTGGCACTCGGCTCACAACATATCGGCCTGTTCGCCACGCGCGACGATGTGCATTTTGTTGTCCGCATGATTGACCCGCCGGAGCAGCCGCTTGACCTCCCCGACCACGCACTTGTTTTCGGACGCCCGGGCGACACGGCCGCAGTGGAAACAATGCTACTGATCGCCCATACGATTACCCACATCATTTGCCGCAATTCCGGAGGAATGGCAGCCTATGCCAAGATCGAAGCGGCGCGACAATTACGCCTGCCCGTAATCATCGTGTCGCGACGAGACTGAAATGCCCTGCCCGGGGTATCGCTTCGGGGAATATGCGTGTGGCAGCTGCCCAACTCCTGCACCCAAGGGCACAATCCGGGCAATTGCCAAGAGGGAGAGAGGCCGGTGAGCCGTGAAATCGTCAATTCCATTTGTGCAACATTTCCAGGCGCTGAAGTGTCCGATCCTTGGGGTGGAGGCCACGACGCCTGGAAGGTTGGCGGCAAGATGTTCGCTTCAATCGGCGCTGTAATACCGGGCGTCGCTATTAAAACCGATAGTGTAGAAACTGCGGCAATGCTCATCGAAATGGGCGTCGGGACCAAAGCACCTTATTTCCATCGCTCATGGGTGTTGCTGCCATGGGACATGGATACCAGCGAACTCCGCGATCGCATACAGCGGTCCTACAGCCTCATACGCGAAGCTCTGCCGAAGAAGATACAGGCCGAGCTGCCAGGATTTTCGCCGGAGTAAGACTCAGCCAGCCTTCGCCTTCTTCTTTTTCCCGACATTCCGCAGCACGTGCGAGTACTCGGAATTGTAGAGATCACTGTCGCGAAAACTGACATCGCCGAACACCTTGCCGACCATGATCAGCGCCGTGCGGGTGATCTTGTGCTTGCGCACTTCTTCCTTCATGCCTTCCAGCGTGGTGCGAATGAACAGCTCGTCCGGCCAGGTGGCGCGATAGGCGATGACCACCGGGCAGTCGGCTCCGTAGAACGGCTCAAGCGACCGGCGGACGTAATCGAGATTGCGGATCGACAGATGGATCGCCAGCGTCGCCCGCGATTGTCCGAGGATCTCCAGCTGCTCGAATTCAGGCATTGACGACGCCTTCATGCCGGTACGGGTGATGATCACCGTCTGGGCGATCTCAGGCAGCGTCAGTTCTGTGGCGAGCCGTGCGGCAACCCCGGCAAAGGCCGGCACGCCCGGCACCACTTCGTAATCGATCCCCAGCGCATCCAACCGCCGCATCTGCTCGGCCACCGCGCCATAGATCGCCGGATCGCCCGAATGTACCCGCGCCACATCCTGACCGGCCTCATGGGCGGTTTTCATGTCGGCAATGATCTCGTCAAGATGCATCGGCGCGGTGTCCTTGACCAGCGCAGTTTCCGGCGCCGCGTGCACGATCTCTTCGGGTACCAGCGAACCGGCATAAAGGCACACCGGGCAGCGCTCGATCAGTTTCAGCCCGCGCACGGTGATGAGGTCGGGCGCACCAGGTCCGGCGCCGATGAAATAAACGGTCATGCCGCGTCTCCTGAAGCAATGGATGTCATGGCGGTGCCTTCCTTGCGGGCATAACCACGCGGCGTATAGACCCAGCTCTTGCCGTCACCAGTGGCAACCGTCGTGGAATTGGATGAACCGACCACTACCACGGTGAGCATGTCGACATCATCGACATTGAGCGAGCCCAGCGGCACGATCCGAATAAGCTCGCCCTCGCGTCCAAGATTGGTGGCGAGGATCACCGGGGTTGAGGCCGGGCGATGCTCGAGCAACTTGTCCCGCGACCAGGCCAGTTGCGTCCGGCGTTTCTTCGACACCGGATTGTAAAACGCGATGACGAAGTCGCCCTCGCCCGCAGCCGTCACCCGGCGCTTGATGTCTTCCCAAGGAGTCAGCAGGTCTGACAGCGAGATGGTGCAGAAATCATGGCCAAGCGGCGCACCGGCACGCGCCGCCGCGGCCTGTAGCGCCGATATACCCGGCGAAACCGAAATCTCGATCCGCCGCGCGTCTGCCGTCAGCCCCTCCGGCCCGTCGGCCTTGTCGAGCAGCTCGAACACGAGCGTTGCCATAGCGTATATCCCGGCGTCACCGGAACACACCAGCGCCACCGATTTGCCTTCGCCGGCCAGTTCCATGGCGTGGCGCACTCGCGCCTCCTCCTTGCCCAGATCAAAATCATGCCGCGCCTTGCCCGCAGCCAGCGGGCCGAGCAGATCGAGATAGAGCGAATAGCCGACCAGATCGGTGGACACCGCGACCATCTGCGAGACTTCCGGCGAGCGCCAGCCATCAGACCCCGGCCCGATACCAACCACCATCAGCTTGCCTCGTCCACGTCCTGGCAGGTTGGCCTGCACGAACGGCTCGGGTGCACGACCGATAGCGCAGGTGGCGCGGCGGCTCTTGCGCTTTTCCGCCATCAGTTCGCCCGATTGCCCGACCGCTACCAGTGCAGCACCTTCAGAAACGCCATGGCATCCGACTTCTGCAAAGACGATGTCGGATGGGGTCTTGAGCCTCGGCGCTTCAGCCTCCAGCGTTGCAGCAACGAAGAACCGCGCCGGACAGCCGAAATGGGCTGCCACGTGATGCACCGCCGCTTCATCGGCCTTTACATCGATCGATGCGACCAGTCCAACCGAAGCCGGAGACAGGCCGGCCTGCTCGAGACTTTCCAAAGCCAGCGCCAGCGCCTCATCGCCGCCCGCACCGCGTTCGCAGCCGATCCCGAGAACGAGGTTCTTCGGGCGGTAGAGCAAACCGCCTGCGGGCTCAGCGTCAGCACGATTGGAGATCGTAAGCAAAATTTTGCCGTCAGCAGAAAACGGCAATCCGCTTACGGCAAGCCAGTCCGCCTCACCCTCAAGCCGCGCTGATTTGCCAGCCACCAGATCCGCCATAACCTGCTTGGCGCCCTTCGGATTGGCCAGCACCCAGCCTTCCGGCGGCTGATCCAGCGCAACGCCAAATTTCAAATCGCCTGCCGTGGTGATAGCAGCAAAGCCGCCAACAATGTTTGCGATCTCACGCGCCAGATCATTACCGCCATGATGTCCGCCCAGCAGTGGAACCACAGCTGATCCATCTTCGGCAACCGCAATTACCGGAGGCTCATTTTGCTTGTCGCTGAGATGCGGCGCCAGCAGTCTAATCACCGCTCCCGATGCCATCAATGCCACAATCACCCGGCCGTCGCGAAACAGCCCCCCTAGATGTTGGCCTGTATCAGTAAAGGTTGCGTCAACGCTTTCGGTGATACGCCGTTCCAGTCCATGCACTTCGCCGCCGATGGTTCCTGCAATCCGCTGAGCCATCGGCAACGCAGCCTCTGATAGGATGATGATGGCGGGAGATGTGGTCATATTTTGCTCCCGGGCAGCGCTTGGATCCAGTCCTCGCCGCCCTTGTAGATCAGGATCATGGAAAAATACGGAGCCGTGTCCTCGGCCACATCCGCAAGCGGCATCAGGCGTTCGGAGCCGAGCGAAACCCGTTCGACATAAATTGCATGAGGTAGCAGATTCATTTTGGCAATCAGCGCGCGCAAGCGCTTGAAATGTCTGCCTATCTTAATGATCGCTAAAGCATCTGCGGCGTTGAATCGATTTGTAAGCTCTTCATCGCTAAGTGGACCCGGCACGACGCTGAGCACATCATTGCGTGCAGCCAGCGGACGCCCCGCCGCACTCGCCGCAGCCATCATCGAAGAGACCCCCGGCACCACTTCGGTCGGATAATCTGCGGCCAGTCGCTCGAACACATACATGAACGAGCCGTAGAAGAACGGGTCCCCCTCGCACAGCACAGCTACGTCGCGGCCCGCATCCAGATGCATGGCGATCTCGGCTGACGCCTTGTCGTAAACCTCGCGTGCGGGGAACCTGTCGGTGCGCATCGGCACCACGATCGGCACTTCGATCTTCCCCCCGGGCAGATGCGGAGCCGCAATCGAGCGCGCAAAACTTGGCCCCGTATCAGGTGCCGGCCAGGCGATCACCGGGACCGATTGCAAGATGCGGTGTGACTTCAGCGTGATCAGTTCCGGATCGCCCGGACCAAGCCCGAGCCCGTATAATTTTCCGCTCATGCATCCAGGCCTTTTGTGACCGACCAGATCGTCACCGGCATCAGCGGTTTCCATCCAAGATACCGCCCGACCGGTTCGGCGCGGCTCGTCTGAAGTCGAACCAGCTCACCACCATGAACCGACTGCAAGGCAAACAACCGCGCCTCGCCTTCCACTGTCACGGCATTGGCGACCAGCCGGCCGGACGGTCTGAGGGCTTCCCAGGACGCTTCAAACACGCCGTCATTTGAAATCCCGCCACCGATGAAAACGGCGTCCGGCATTTCAAGATTGGCAAGCGCGTCCGGAGCTGTCCCGGCCACTATTTCGAGCCCCGGCGTACCCAGTGTGATCGCATTGTGGGCCGTCATTTTCCGGCGCGCTTCATTGGCTTCAATGGCAATGGCCCGTGCGCCTCGTGCAGCGCGAATCCATTCGATTCCGATCGACCCGCAGCCCGCGCCGACATCCCACATCAATCCGCCAGGCACAGGCCCAAGCCGCGCCAGCGCCACCGCCCGGACCTCACGCTTGGTCAGCTGCCCGTCATGTTCGAACGCGTCGTCAGGAAGGCCCGGAACCGGCGGCATCAGCACGGCTCCCGGCTGCGCCTCGCAGGCAATCGCCAACGTGTTGAAATCTGCAAAATGAGGTTTGTCAGCGGCAATCCGGTCGGCCCGCATGACCCGCACTCGTTCGTCCGCTCCGCCCATATGTTCAAGCACATGCATCTCAGAACGGCCATAACCGCGAGCACTCAGGATTTGCGCCGCCTCGATCACCGTGTGCCCGGCCGACGTCAGCGCGATGATCTGCGCACCGGGATGCACATGCGCAGCCAGCCCATGCACCGAACGGCCATGCAGCGAGATCATCGCCACATCCTGCAGCGCCCAGCCGAGGCGGGCAGCGGCCAGTGAAAACGCCGAAGGTGACGGAATAACCCGCATCTCCGCCGCATCGATTTGACGCATCAGGGTGGCGCCGACGCCAAAAAACATCGGGTCGCCCGTCGCCAGGATAGTCACCGGTGTTCCCCGCCGCGCCATCACCAGCGCAATTGTTTCCTTGATCCCAAAGGTCCAGGCGATGGTCTCACGCGCACCGCAATCGAGCCGCGCCAGCACCCGTTCAGGCGCAATGATCGTCTCAGCCGCGTCAAATAGGGTTCGCGCCGGTGGTGTCAGGCTGTCGAGCCCGTTGTCTCCGATGCCGATGATAGTCAGCCAGGGCGCTCCAGCCCCAAGATCCCTAACCATGACCTTCAAGCCCCCCTGCCAGCGCATTGACGGCGGAGCTTGCCAGCGCACTGCCGCCACGCCGACCTTTGACCGTCAGGAATTCGACGCCACGCGGATCAGCGGCGAGTACGTCCTTGCTTTCCACGGCACCGACAAAGCCGACCGGCACCCCGATGATGGCGGCAGGTTTCCGTGCGCCCGCATCAATCAATTCCAGCAGCCGGAACAGGGCGGTCGGCGCATTGCCGATGGCAATCACAGCGCCTTCCATCCGCTCGACCCACAGATCAATCTGCGCCGCAGATCGCGTCGTCGCATCCCGGACCGCTATCTCGCGTACCTGCGGATCATTGAGCAGGCACAGCACCTCGTTGCCCGCAGGCATCAGCCGCTCAATAACACCATGACGGACCATTTCCACATCGCACAACACCGGCGCTCCGGCTTCCAATGCTCCCCGAGCGGCCTCGGCAAAGCCGGGCGACACCACGATATCGTCCGCCAGATCAACCATCCCGCAGGCATGGATCATCCGAACCACCACCGAACGGGTATCAGCGTCAAACCGCTTGAGATCCGCTTCAGCCTGGATGATGGCGAAAGACTGCCGGTAAATTTCCGCAGGATCACGGATTGGGGCCAAAGCACTCATGCCTCAGACCTTCTTCTTTTCCATCGAGCGTGGACCATGCGGATGGTCGGCGTGCGGATAGGGATGGTGATGATGGTCATGCGAACGGACATGATCGTCATCATGATCATGCTTGTGATCGTGGGAGTGATGATGGCCATGCCGGTGATCATGATCATGATGATGATCGTGCCCATGCGCATGGTCATGCACCGGCGCCAGATCGGCCGGGCTCGCATGGCTGTGAACCGGTGTCCACGGCAAACCGTGTTCCTTGCAAAACTTTTCCTCCCGGCACGACGCGTCACAATCACCCTTGCATGGGCAATCCTCCAGCCCGCCGCCAATGCCTTCGACATGGTGGTGATGGCTTTCCTGCGGCAGACCGACTTCGGCTTCAAAGCCCAGCACCTGTTCGCGGTATTTGCACATCTGGCAGTTCATCAGAGCCTGGCCGTCGACAATCTCCTGCACCCGGTCCTGGAAGGTATCGAGCACCAGAGGATGGTCGCTGAGATAGGACGCCTTGACGAACTGGATCTCCGGATGTTCCGCTGCCACGACGTCGGTTTCCGAATAGATCCGCTTGACCAGCACGCCGGTGAACAGGAAGTACGGAAACACGATGATGCGCTTGTAGCCGAGCTTGGCCGCATGGCTCAGTCCCGATCCGACCAGCGGAAAGGTAACGCCGGAGTAGCAGGTCTCGGCCCAGCCGAAGCCGAAGCCTTCCCACAGCATCCGCATCACCTTCGACGCGTTGGAATTGGCGTCGGGATCGGATGATCCTCGGCCCACCACCATCAGCAACGTGTCATGCAGCGCAATCTCGCCGTGGTCCTTGTTGGCCGTGTCGAGCGCCGCCTGGATGCGTTCGCCAGCGGCGCGGATCATCTTCAGGTCGATACCCAATTCGCGCCCGTAACTGATCACCATTCCGGGGTTTTGTGCCTGGTAGGTGTTGAGCACAGAAGGAATGTCGTTCTTGGCATGGCCAGCAGCAAACAACATGCCCGGTACTGCCAGCACGCGGGTAATGCCCTTGGCGCGAAGCCGGTCGAGGCCTTCCGAAATCACCGGATTGCAGAACTCGAGATAGCCATATTCGACATGCGTATCCGGGTATCTCGCCTTCAACCCTTCAGCCACAGTCGCAAATTCGCGCGCTGCGTTCTGGTTGCGGCTGCCATGACCGCAGACCATGATGCCGGTCGTCTCGGGGATTGGGGTCTCGCTCACAGCTCAGGCCTCCGCAGCTTCGGGCTGCTTGTCAGTGTCGGCTTCGTCGGTTTCTTCCTGACCGGCTGTCTTGCTCTTGTTGCCGCGCTTGATCGCCCAGGCGGTTATAGCACCTGCCGCAGCCGCGGCCGCCCAGCCGACCCAATGGGAATGCCCCGCCAGATCGCCAATATGCCCGCCATGAGCAAGCGCAACATGTGCACTGGAAACAGACAGGATCAAGGAAAGAAGAAGCGTGCGCATCGGGGCCTCCGGACAACGTGACAATAACAGCACGAAACGCCGGATGAAAAGAAGCCAGCCCTTAAAGCAGCATCTCGTCTTACCGAACCGGACAGCTCCGGAGTTGGCCCTTGGAATAAGTCGGCCGCACCGGAATATCTCTCAGCCTGTCATCAGGCGCCGTCGCACATGGGCTCATGTCATAGGGGCTAAGGTTTTTGAGGTCAAACCCCGATTGCGCCAGCCATCCGTTGATCTGCGCCAAAGACCAAATGCACACAGATTTGTTGTCAGGAGAAGCCGAGCCGTCTGGCAGTGGCTTCAAACAAGCGCCGTTCCCGCTCATCCACCACGCCATCGGCTTTGGCCACGGTTGCCAGATGGTCAAGAATCTCGCGTTTGCGCGCCTCACTGAGATCAGCCAGCATGTCCGCTGCCTGCGCGTCGGTGGTTTCATAGCCGAAATCATTGAGATACTTGAGAATATCAGTCAGCTCGTCACCATTGAGGCCCAGCAGGCGGGTGCAGATCGCAGCAAACGCGTCAGCCTCTGCCGGTTCGACCGTCTTGTCCGCAAATGACATTCTCACCAACAGCAGCAGTTCCGCTGTCAGGATCGGGTCATGCGCCACGTCGCTCAGCGAGCTGCTCTGATCGAGAAAAGCCCGGACCCGCTCACCAAAACTTGGTGTTTTGCCTGCCGCATCATCCATGGAATGTTCCTTTGCCTTCAATAGTGCCGTTCTCAAGCTTCAGCCCCAGAAAGTCTGCGGTCCGGCGGATCAGCCTGTCCTCACCATCATCTCTGACGGTGCTGGCGCGGGCGATCCGCATCATGTCCTCAAGAAGTGTTGTTCGCGCCTCCGTGTCAAGCTGGCCAAGCAGGGTGAAGGCTTTCGCATCGCACGAACGGGCTTTCGGCGAATCGAGAAGCGCGTGCAATTCCGGCATATCTCGCCGGCTGACACCAAAATGCTCTTCGCAGATCCGCTCGAAAACTGTGAGTTGCGAAGGTTGCACTACGCCGTCGGCGAGCACCATTCGAAACAGCAGGAGAATTTCTGCCAATGCGACCGGATCTTCTGAAAGCCGCCCCAGCGCACCGGTCAATTGCTGTTCGCGCGCAAACAACCGTGCAATAGACGCAAGTAGCCCCTTCACTATCAATGCCCCCTCAGGCCAGAGTGATTCCCCCACTGACTTAAACAACTAACGGGCAACGGCCGATTGTCCAGAATTTTGCGACATGCCATAGGTCCCGGCACGTTCCCGCCGTTTTCTCATCACTACAGGCTGCCTCATGGAAGATTTGACGCTCACGCTGACTTTGTTGCTTCTTGGCGCCGCATTCATGGCAGGCTTTATCGATTCCATCGCTGGCGGCGGTGGGTTGATCGCTGTGCCGGCCCTGCTGCTCGCCGGCTTTTCCCCCGTCGAAGCGCTCGGCACCAACAAGCTGCAGGGCCTGTTCGGCTCAAGCTCCGCAACTTTCGCCTATGCCCGCAAGGGTCATGTAGATCTCAAGGCTCAATTGCCTTCAGCAGCACTGTCTGCTGCGGGATCAGCGCTCGGAGCGATTCTCGCGACCGTCATTCCCGGAGAGATCTTCCGTGCCTTTTTGCCGTTTCTTCTGGTCGCCATCGCGCTCTATTTCGCCTTCAAACCGAACATGGGTGATATCGACCGTGCACGCCGCGTATCTCCCTTCCTGTTCGGCCTGATCATCGTTCCATTGATCGGGTTTTACGATGGCGTCTTCGGCCCCGGCGCAGGCTCATTCTTCATGCTCGCCTTTGTCGCGCTCGCCGGCTACGGCCTGCTCAAGGCCACCGCCCACACCAAGCTGCTCAACTTCGCTTCCAATCTTGGTGCTTTTGCAGTCTTCGCTTTTGTCGGCGTCATCTCATGGAAAATTGGTTTGATGATGGGCGTTGCTCAGTTCGCCGGAGCCCAGGTCGGCTCGCGGCTGGCGATGAAAAACGGCGCGAAGATCATCAAACCTTTGCTGGTCATCACCTGCGTGGCTCTGGCCGTAAAACTGATCGCTGACCCGACGAATCCAGTCCGGGTCTGGTTCGGGGTCTGAAAGGCCTAAAACACGGCCAGAAATATCGCGCCGGTGCCAATCAGTGCTACACCGACCCAGTTCATCGCCGACAGATGCTCACCCAGAAACAGCACACCGAAAATCGCCACCAATATGATCGACAATTTGTCGAGCGGCGCCACCCGCGCCGCATCCCCGATTTTCAATGCGCGGAAATACGCCAGCCAGGACGCGCCCGTCGCAAGACCGGAAAGACCAAGGAAGATCCAGGTCTTGAGCGGAATGGTCTGCGGCTGTCGCCATTTGCCCATCGCCGTCAATATCGCAGCCAGCACAACCATGATCACGCAGGTGCGGATGAAGGTGGCAAGATCGCTGTCGATATCGCTGATGCCGATTTTGGCGAAGATTGCGGTCAGCGCAGCAAACACCGCCGCCACCAATGCCCAGAACTGCCAGCTTGCCGAAAGGCTCATCACCCACCTCGATTGTTAAAATTCAACCCCGATTTGCGCCTTCACGCCGGAGCGGAACGGATGTTTGAGCATTTCCATCTCGGTCACCAGGTCGGCGAATTCGATCAGTTCGTCCTTGGCGTTTCGCCCGGTGAGCACGACATGGGTCATCGCAGGTTTTTCGGCCTCGAGGAACGCGATCACCTCATTAACGTCGAGATAATCGTAACGGATGGCAATGTTGATCTCGTCAAGCAGCACCATCGAATTGCGCTCGTCGCGGATCATCTCCTTGGCTTTCTCCCAGGCGGCTTGCGCCATTTCGATGTCTCGGGCCTTGTCCTGGGTATCCCAGGTGAAGCCCTCGCCCATGGTGTGAAACTGGCAAAGGTCGGAAAAGTGCTTGAGTATCAGGTCCCGTTCGCCGGTCGACATCGCGCCCTTGATAAACTGCACCACCGCACAAGGTTTGCCATGAGCAATATGGCGGAAGATCATGCCGAACGCAGCGGATGACTTGCCCTTGCCCTTGCCGGTATGGACGATCACCAGGCCCTTCTCGCCGGTCTTGGTGGCCATGATTTTCTCACGCGCCACCTTCTTCTTGGCCATTTTCTCGGCATGGCGGGCGTTGAGTTCTTCCTCGCTCATGCCGTCAGTGATTTTTCCGCGTTCGCTCATCGCACATCCATCCTGTTCATCCAAAATTCTGACCGGCAGGTTCCGCCAGTTTTATACTCATGTCTCAGATCTGGCTTTGACCTGCGTCATCAAAGACCTTGGCAAACCAGATCCGCTGCGCATGGCCGCGTGCCCGAGGCAGACGACCGCATTCAACATAACCCAGGCTTTCATAAAACCGCGGCGCCTGAAACGTGAACGTGTCCAGATAGACACCCGCATAGCCCTTCTGCCGGGTGATTTCCTCCGCCCTGAGCAGCAGCGCCCTGCCAATCCCGCTGCCACGCTGACTATCGACAATGGCAAGCAGTTTGACAAACAGCCAGCCCTGGACAAAATACCCCGACAGACCACCGGCTAGCCGCCCGTCGGCATCATCTATCCTCAGATTCAATTTGTCCGGCTCGAACGGCAACCCCAGCTTGAGCGCCGCGTCATCGAGGATCGCATCGACCGTGGCAAAAAATTCGCCACTCTTGTCGTCGATCTCCCTGATCTCGATACTCATGTCTGGTCCTCGCGTCCGCGGGCAACTTCAGAGAGCGCAAACTTGGCCGAATTGCTCTTCGGCGTCCACAGTCCGCGATCGATTGCCTCTTCGAATTTCGCCGCCATTTCTCTAAGCGCATCGGGGTTCTTCTCACGCAAGAAGGCAAGCGTTTCCTCGTCAATCAGATAGGCTTGGTAGACCGCATCGAAATGCGCGTCGCGCACCGCACCGGTGGTCGCCGCAAAGGCAAACAGATAATCGACCGTCGCCGCCATCTCGAAGGCGCCCTTGTAGCCATGTCGCTTGACGCCGTCGATCCATTTCGGATTGACCGCCCGGCCGCGCACCACACGGGCAATTTCTTCTTCTAGCGAGCGGATCACCGGACGTTCGGGTCGCGAGTGATCATTGTGATAGATCGCCGGGCGGGTGCCGCGCGCCGCTTCCACCGCCGCTGTCATACCGCCTTCGAACTGGTAGTAATCATCGGAATCAAGCAGGTCGTGCTCGCGGTTGTCCTGATTTTGCACCACCGCCTCGACCGTGGAAAGCCGCTGCTCGAAGAGTTCATGCGCCGCCTGTCCCTCTTCCCCCGCCCCATAGGCATAGCCGCCCCAGACGACGAAGGCCTCGGCCAGATCGCCCCGATCGGTCCAGCCGCCCTCATCCATCAGCGCCTGCAATCCGGCGCCATAGGCCCCCGGCTTGGAACCGAACACCCGGAACGAGGACTGACGTGCGGCGGCCTCGGGTGAAGCCCCGCTGGCGATCAATCCTGCCGTTTCGCTTCGCGCACGCGCCGCCAGCGGATTGTCAGCTTCATCCTCGTCCAGCGCTGCAACGGCGCGCGTTGCCCGGTCAAAAAGCGCAATCTGATCCGGGAACGCATCACGGAAAAAGCCGGAAATCCGCAAGGTCACGTCAACACGCGGCCGGTTCATCATCGCCAGCGGGATGATCTCGTAACCGGTCACCCGACGCGAAGCAGGGTCCCACACAGGCTTTGCCCCGATCAGTGCCAGTGCCTGTGCGATATCATCGCCGCCGGTGCGCATGTTCGATGTACCCCAAGCCGTCAGCGCCATCGAGGTCGGCCACTCGCCATGGTCCTGCACATGCCGGGTAACCAGCAGTTCTGCAGATTTCTGCCCCAGCTCCCAGGCCGCCGGCGTCGGCACCGCGCGGCTGTCGACTGAATAGAAATTCCGCCCCGTCGGCAAGACATCCGGCCGCCCCCGTGTCGGCGCACCCGATGGCCCCGGAGCCACAAACCGCCCGTCCAGCGCCGTCAGCAGACCGGCAATTTCAGCATCGCCACAGGCTACGACAGAAGGCTTGATCAGGGTTTGAATGCTCTCCATCACCGCACGCGTCGCTGGCCAGTCATCGGGCAAGACTACCCGTCCCGACACCAGTTCAATCGCCAGCAGCTCGATCCTCTCGACCGTATCGCCGTTGGTACGCCAGAGATCATCCGAAACCGCCTGCAGCACATCAGGCTTTGGCCCCGTCCACGGCTCACCCATGACGCAATCGAGCGGATCAAAGCCCGTGACAACCATTCTCCCCCCTTGCGGCGGAGCTGTCACCGAAAGTGACGGAAGGGGGGGCTGATCCGCAATAGAGGCTGTCATTGGGGAGGGACTCGAACCCCCAACACCCATCACGCCGCCTCCGCTCACGCTGCGCACGGAATCCGTAAAAACGTCCGAAAGCCCCGCATCGCGCGCAATCGCTCTCTGCAAACTGTCTTCGCCAGGCGCCTCGCCACGCTTGATCCGCGCCAGCGCCACAGTGAGTTCGGTCAGCAGTCCGCCCTGGGGCGAAAGTCCGAAAATATGCAGCCCGTCTCGGATCTGCATTTCCTTGAGATCGCACAGCCACGCATCGAGCTTTTCCAGCGCCAGATCATCGTCATCGCCCGGCGTGATTCCGGCATCGACGTCCAGCCCGATATCGCGGACCAGATCGAGAATCTGGCCCTTGAGCAATTTCAGGCGGCGCGGATCATGGCCCGACGCCTCGTAAAATTCATCTACCAGCGCTTCGAGATCCCTCAGCGGTCCATAACTCTCGGCTCGGGTCAGCGGCGGAGTCAGGTGGTCAATAATAACGGCTGATGTGCGCCGCTTGGCCTGCGTCCCCTCGCCCGGGTCATTGACGATGAATGGATAGACATGCGGTGTCGCGCCGAGCACGGCTTCCGGATAGCAAGCCCGCGACAGAGCCAGGGCCTTTCCCGGCAGCCATTCAAGATTGCCATGCTTGCCCATATGAATGATCGCGTGGGTATCAAAGCTCTGCCGCAACCAAGCATAGAAGGCAAAGTAACCGTGCGGCGGCACCAGGTCTGGCGCATGATAGCTGGCCTTCGGATCGATGTTGTAGCCGCGCGCCGGCTGGATACCGACCGCGACATTTCCGTAGGTCAGCAGTGCCAGATGAAACGCGCCGTCACCGTAAAACGGATCGGCTTCCGGCGCACCCCAGCGCTCGGTTACTGCCGCTTGAATGGTCGGGTCGAGCCCCTCAAAGAAAATCTGATAGTCCTGAAGGGCCAGCGGCACGCCGCCGATGCGCGCTTCGCGGATCGCATTGGTCGGCCCGGCTTTCAGTGCCGTGATCAGTGCATCACCATCAGCCGGTAGATTGCCGGTCTGATAGCCGGACTTGGCCATTGCCCGCAGCACTTCGACGGTTCCGGCAGGGGTATCGAGCCCGACGCCATTGGCAATACGGCCATCACGGTTGGGATAATTCGCAAGCACAATCGCCACACGGCGGTCCGGCGCTTTCGTTCGCCGCAACCGCGCCCAGCGCGATGCCAGCTCAGCGACAAATCGCACCCGGTCCGGTTCAGGCGCATGGGTGACAATATTGGCCTCGACGGTTTCATCGAACCGTGCCGCCGACTTGAACGACACCGCACGGCTCAACACCCGGCCATCAACCTCCGGCAGCGCCACATGCATCGCCAGATCGCGCGAGGTCAAACCCTGCTGCGACCCGGCCCAGGCATCACGCCCGCCACCGGCAAAAACCGCCTGCAAAACCGGCGCACCAGTCGATTCAAGCACAGTGCCCTTGGTTTGCCCACCCGGCGATGAGACCGCAAAGCCGGTGGCATTGATCACCACATCGGGCGGTGCGTCGGCGAAGATCGCCTCAAGTGTCCCCACCGAAACAGGGTCCTTGAGACTGGAAACAAACACCGGCAGCGCGTTGACGCCTTCTTCAGCCAGAGCCTCGCACAGTGCGGCGACCGGGGCGGTCTGGCCGCTTTGCACCAGCGCCCGGTAAAAACAGATTGCCGCAACCGGCGCGCCATCGGTCCAGCCTTTACTCAAATCAGCAAGCGAGGGATTGCTCGCGCCCGAATGCCACAGCCCGGCCTTGAGAAGCGGAGCCGCCGGTGCGGGTTTCTCACCACCGTCAAGCAGCGCCTCGGCATAGTCGATCAGCCCGCGTGCATTCTCCGCCCCACCCTCGGTCAGATAGGCCCAGAGCTGGTCACGCGCCGCCGGATCCAGCCTCGAGAGCGGTTCCAGCCCCGGATCAGGCCGGTCATCGCCCGGAAGCGCCGCAATCTTGAACCCGTTGGCGATCGATGCGGCATGCAGACTTTCCAGCGCATAGGCAAAATAGCTGGCCCCGCCGAGTGCGCGGACGATCACCAGCTTGGCTTTTGGCGCCATTTTCGCCACAAAAGTGTCGACCGACATCGGATGCTTGAGGTCGCTCAGGCTCGCCAGCCGCCAGATAAGATTGCCTGTCGTCTGCCGTGCCGCTGCGATGCTGGCAAGTTCGGTGTCAGCGGCACTCAGAAACAGAATGTCGCCCGGGCTCTGTCCAAGATCGACGGCTTCGTCGCCATCGCTCAAGCTTCCCTTCTGTGCGACAAGCAGATGCATTATCCGGTCAACCCGGCGAGGCCTGCGCGGATGGCCGCCTCGTCAATGTCGTGCAGGCCGATGACCACCAGCTTGGTCTCACGTGTCTCGCCGCCAGCCCAAGGCCGGTCGAAATGCGTATCGATCCGGCTGCCTACTGCCTGGATAACCATCCGCATCGGCTTGCCACTAATGTCGGCAAAGCCCTTGAGCCGCAGAATATCATGCGCAACGATCAGGCTCTTGAGACCTTCCGTAAACGCTGCCACATCACTGACCGCACCAAGCGAAACCACGAAACTCTCGAATTCGTCGTGATCATGGTCATGCGCGTGGCCGTCTGCATGATGCAGCTCGTGATGCGATTTCCGATTGGCGATGTCGTCCTCGGTTCCGATCCCCAAACCAAGCAGCACTTCCGGCGCCACCTCGCCCTGCCGCGCTTCAACGAAGATCGGCTTGCGCGACAGGTGTCCTGCAATTCCGGCGCGGACGCCTTCCAGCGCCCCGGCGCTGATCAGATCGGCCTTGTTGAGGATGATCAGATCCGCAGCCGTCAGCTGATCCTCGAACAGCTCCTCAAGCGGGCTTTCGTGATCGAGCCCTTCATCGGCCAGGCGTTGCGCATCCAGCTTGTCGTGATCATGGGCGAAACGTCCCGCCGCAACAGCAGCGCTGTCGACCACGGTGACCACGCCATCGACAGTCACTTGCGTCTTGATACCAGGCCAGTTGAAAGCTGCGACCAGTGGCTGCGGCAGTGCAAGGCCCGAAGTTTCAATCACGATATGATCCGGCCGGTTTTTTCGCGCCAGCAGCTTTTCCATGGTCGGGATAAAATCGTCAGCCACCGTACAGCAGATACAGCCATTGGTCAGTTCGACAATGTCGTCTTCACTGCAAACCTCGTCGCCACAGCCTCTCAGCACGTCGCCATCAACACCCAGATCGCCAAATTCGTTGATGATCAGTGCAATCCGCTTGCCCTTGGCATTGGCCAGCATATGGCGGATCAGCGTGGTCTTGCCCGCACCGAGAAAGCCGGTGATGACAGTGGCGGGAATTTTCGAACCGTTCATGGCCTCAGCCCTTCATTTTGAGTGGCAAGCCTGCAGCGACGAAATAGACTTCGTCAGCCAGACCCGCAATTAACTGGTGAAGACGGCCGGCATGATCACGAAATGCCCGCGCCATGGCATTATCGGGGACAATGCCAAGGCCGACTTCATTGGAAACAAGAACCACCGGGCCCCTGAGCGCCGGAATGGTTGCGGCAAGCCCATCAAAGGCAGTGCCGATATCGTGTTCGCCAAGCATGAGATTGGTCACCCACAGCGTCAGGCAATCAACCAGCATCGGACGATCGGTGCGGGCATGGGTTTGCAGCTCCTGCGCCAACTCAATCAGAGCTTCGAGTGTCTGCCACCCCTCGCCCCGCCGTTGCTGGTGCGAAGCGATCCGGTCGCGCATTTCATCGTCCCAGGCCTGGCCGGTCGCCAGATAAAGCCGGTTGATCGAAGCGCGTTCGACCAACCCTTCAGCAAAAGCGGATTTGCCCGATCTGGCACCGCCCAGCACCAGTGTCACCGGTGGCAGGCTGGTTTTCACGCCGTTTGTTCCTCTGGAACACGCGACAGGAACGAGCCAAGCAGACCGCCGAGCAACAGCCAGAAGAACAGCGTTGTCGCCAGTGCGGCGGATGCATATTCCGCTGCGAGCAGGGCCGGCACGTCACTCGAAATGTCAGCAGGCTGCGGAGCCCCCCAGATATGCGGTGCGACAATCAGCACCACCCCGGCAAGGTTGAGCACCCATTCACGCCGGACAGCCATCAGCCACGCACCGGCGGCCGATAGTGCCACTGTTGTCATCCACCAGGATTGCCGTTCGAACAAATCCGCATAGGGAAAGCCCGGAAGTTCCGGCGGCAGGCTGAAGGCCGGGGCCAACTGCACGCTGAACCAGCCGGCGGCGCCCAGCAGAACGCCGCGTACAACACCTTCACGCCCCTTCGGAAACTCGAACCCGGACAACAGCGCGACAGCGGCAAGCATCAGCGCAAACCCGCATCCGGCGACAAGGTTGGCGAGGAGTGTGTTGCCGAGGCGACTCAGATCCATAGCCGAGCCATCGTCTTCATGGTCGTGCGTAGAATGATCATGAGCCACAGGCTCAACCGAAGCTGCTGACTCAACCGCAGCAGCAGTGCCAGAGGCGCCATGGTCGTGACCGGCGCCGCTGGTTTCAAACGTTTCCGCATGCAGAATCAGCGGAACAATTTTCGCGTATTGGGCGGGCGTCATTGCCATACCAGCAATGAGCCCGGCGGCCAGAGCCGCCAGGAGCAATCTGACAATCATGAGATCAGTCCCTTAGTGGCAGGGAAAGCCGTAGGAATGCCTTGTGTCGTGCGCTGCATCGTGCAGCGTCTGGGAATTGGCAAGACCAACTCCAAACACCAGGATCGAACCGATGACCAAGGCCATCAGGCCGGCAACGGTGCGTGCGCTGATACGATCGGCCAGGGAAAGCGTTTGGGCATTAACAGACATGACAACCTCCGTGAGTGACTTCGGAAGACCGTTTCTTCCGAAGGTCCGGCTCTCAACCGGTGCGAATGGCAGGTCTCCTGGCTCGCGGGTCGCGTCGACGTGTCCGTCAACATCAGCAAATGCCGGCCTTCCCAACGGTGATGGCGGTCATGAAAACGGGACGATTCGTAGACAAAGAGGCGTCCGCGCCGATTGATCATGCCGCCACGTCAGTGGCTTGTCCGGTCCGGAGCTTCAGGATGACGGAAGGACACCATTGTCTTCCGTCACTCTGGCCCGCCGGGCCGGTGACATTTGCCTAACCGCTCTACAGTCGCGGGGTCGGCTGCGATAAAGATGCCCTGCTTGGGTCCATCCCTCCGCATTCCCTTTTGATCCGGAAAACCAACTTGGGTTTCTGGAACCATTCGAACCTTGATTGATAGGCCCGCTACAACAGGCTGTCAATCGAGACTGCGCCACGACCGGGCCTGTCAACGACCAATCAGTGCAGAAGTGCTCATCAGGCGCTCAAATCCCACCAGACGGTCAAGATCGTCGGCGATTTCATCCAGCGCCCGGTCAACGTCCACGCGAAAATTGGTCCCTCCGCCGCGAATGCCAAACTCCGAGAGAAGTTTCGCACGGTAAAGATCCGAATCGAACAAGCCATGAAGGTAGGTTCCCGACACCTTGCCGTCGGGTGACACCGCACCGTCAGGCCGCCCATCTATAACCGTCATCGGCCGGGCGCAATCGGCTCCCTGGCTGACGCCCAGGTGGATCTCGTAGCCCGACAACGCCACATCATAAACTGCTGACTGCGCTTCAGTATTGCGCACGGTCTTTTCGGGCGCCATTTCGGTGTCAATATCGAGAAACCCCAACCCCTCGGCAAGCGTTTCGCCGCCTTCAAGTCCATGGGGATCGCGCACGCTTTGCCCCAACATCTGGTAGCCGCCGCAAATTCCGATAATCCGGCCACCGCGCCGGTGATGTGCCTTGAGATCAGCGTCCCATCCCTGACGGCGGAAATCGGCCAGATCGGAGATTGTGGATTTCGATCCCGGAACAATGACCAGACCTGCGTCATCGGGCAGCCGTTCGCCCGGACGAACGAACACCAGCTCCACCTCGGCCTCGGCCTTGAACGGGTCAAAGTCATCGAAATTGGCGATCCGCGACAACACCGGAATCGCAATCTTCAAGGCCCGCGCCGGTCCCTGGACCAGGCGCTCCAAAGCCACCGAATCTTCCGCCGGCAATCGGGCCGCTGCCTTGAGCCATGGGATCACACCCAGGCACGGCCATCCGGTAAACCCGCCAATGGCAGCAATCCCGTTATCAAACAGACTGACATCCCCACGAAACTTGTTGATCAGGTAGCCTGCGATCGTCGCCCGGTCTTCATCCGGCAGGATCGTGTGCGTACCGACCACCGAGGCAATGACGCCGCCACGATCAATATCGCCGACCAGCACCACAGGCACACCAGCAGCTGTCGCAAATCCCATATTGGCGATATCGCCCGGCCTGAGATTGATCTCCGCGGGCGAACCAGCCCCTTCAACCAGCACCAGGTCAGCCCCATCCGCGACACGCGCGAAACTGTCCATTACCGCCGCCATCAGCTGCGGCTTGAGCTTCTGGTAGTCCCGGCCACGCGCATGGCCGAACACTTTGCCCTGGACCACCACTTGCGATCCGGTCTCCGACTGCGGCTTGAGCAGGACCGGATTCATGTGGACACTGGCTGGAACCCGGCAGGCCAGCGCCTGCAGCCATTGCGCCCGGCCGATTTCACCACCATCGTCGGCAACAGCGGCGTTGTTGGACATGTTTTGCGGCTTGAAAGGTCGCACTTTCAGTCCGCGATTTGCCGCAAGCCGGCAAAACCCGGCCACCAGCACGGTCTTGCCGACATCCGAACCTGTTCCCTGAAACATCAATGCCCGTGTCATGGACCTGTCGATAGCACTGCAAGAGGCAGATCAAAAGGGGGACTGAGGTCATCATGTTAACCAATGGCTAACCGTGTTTTAACACCACCAGCAACTTCTTTTCGCGACATCTGAATTGCGACACGCGGTGGCGGATTTAATGCAGCCCCACACCACGGATAAGCATAGAGCAGCAACAGAAGGTGATTGCCATTTGATAATGTCGCCAACACCAAACGGAAGGACATCGCTATGCTTTACGTATTCAACTCCGCCAATCGCGTTCAGATCGCATGGAACAATGTGCTTCCGGTGCAGAAGGCCAACCAGAAACCCCGCTCTGGCATTTTCAACAGCTTCATCCGCACCCTTTCCGCAGGCTGAGGCGCACTCAAGAGCCCTCCCGCAAACACGCGAGAAACCCAGTTTAGTGAGGCCGGATGAGCAGTCGTCCGGCCTTTTTTTATTGGCTGGAAAGCACAACAAATGCGAAGGCCGCCCGGATCTTTCGATCCGCGCGGCCTGTCAAAATACACTGACGTCCTCACAAGTACGCGCGAGGATCGCGACACCCCGGTACGCAATACCTTTTCCGGGGTGGTCGGCGGTTGTCCCCCGCCGTGGAAGTACATGTAACCGGACATCGTTACCGGAGAGTTATTGAAACCCTAAGCATTTATGAATCGCGCATTTTTTTCGGATCGCGCGCATTTCACTTCAGGCCCGGAAAATCAAGGCGCTGCCGGCCTGTGAATTCTCAGGGTCACTGTTGATTTCTGGCGCCAAGTCCTTACCCTAGAATACGGCATTTCAATTGCCACCCGCCTTGCGACAAAGTTCCGCAAGACGGGTTTGCGTCAATTGATGTCGTCTATACGTCATAACCGTCGTGGCATATGGTTTTCAATGACCAAGAGGCGGCTCGCCTTCAATTCCATCGGTTCCGGTATGAAGCAGTGACCGGATTGCCGAAAGATGGAACAAACACTGCGTTAATAAGACTGGGAGGTCTTAATATGAAAAAGCTTCTCGCTTCCACCGTACTCGCCGTTGGCCTTATGAGCTTTGCAGGTGCTGCTCAGGCGGCATCGCACAGCGAATGCGGCCGCGTTACAATCGCCAACATGAACTGGGCTTCTGCTGAAGTCCTCGCCAACATTGACCAGGTCATCCTCTCCGAAGGTTATGGCTGCCAGGCCGAACTGGTTGCCGGCGACACCACACCGACCCTCACCTCAATGGTTGAAAAGCAGGAGCCTGACGTCGCACCGGAGGCCTGGATCAACTCGCTTCGCACCCTGCTTGACGCAGCTGTTGCCGAAGGCAAGCTGCACTACGCATCTGAATCGCTAAGCGATGGCGGCGTTGAAGGCTGGTGGATCCCGAAATATCTCGCTGCCGAGCATCCTGAAATCAAGTCCATCGACGATGCGCTGGCTCACCCAGAGCTGTTCCCTGCCCCCGGCATGGAAAACGAAGGCAAGGGCGGCGTCTACAACTGCCCTGAAGGCTGGGGTTGCCGCATCATCACCACCAACCTCTTCAAGGCTTACGGCGCTGAAGAAAAAGGCTGGGTAACGGTTGAAACCGGCTCCGCTGCCGGCCTCGACGGCTCGATCGCCAAGGCATACGAAAGCGAAAAGCCATGGCTCGGCTATTACTGGGCTCCGACTGCGATCCTTGGCAAATACGAAATGGTCAAGCTCGACCATGGCGTTGAGCACAACAAGGAAGAGTGGGATCGTTGCACATCGATCACCGATTGCCCCGATCCTGTGAAAAACGCCTGGTCCAAGTCTGAAGTCTATACGGTTGTGACCGACGACTTCAAAAAGCGTGCCGGACCTGCCTATGACTACCTTGCAAACCGCAGCTGGCCCAACTCCACAGTGAACACATTGCTTGCGTGGATGGCCGAAAACCAGGCAACCGGTGATGCCGGCGCCCGTCATTTCCTCAAGACAAATGAGGAGGTCTGGACGAAGTGGGTGTCGCCTGAAGCCGCTGAAAAGATCAAGAAAGCAGTGATGTAATCCATCGCTTCAAGTGTGGCGGGCCTAGGTCCGCCACATTTTTATCCATGACGGCGCGGCCGGGGGCAACACAGCCGCAATGTCCTGGCGTCGGTTCCGGAGGGAGGCACACGCTATTGAGTGCATTCATCGGACTGAAGGCAGCGATGAATTGTAGGTCCTTGAGGATCCGCACACACTATTTTCCAGAATTTGGAGCGTGAATATGGAATGGCTCAAAGAATTTCCTGCCATGGACACTGATCGACTAACGTCCTTGAAAAAAACTATCGATCTTGCTTTTCGACAATTCACCCGCGACAACGGCGACCTTTTCGAATGGTTGCTCTACCCGGTGCAGTGGTTCATGTATCGCGTCGAGCAATTGCTAACCAGCTCGCCTTGGCCCCTGGTAATCCTCGCTTTCGCAGCCATCGCATGGCTGGCAAGCCGCAGCACCAAGATCACAATTGGTGTCGTCATCACGCTGCTGCTGATCGGCTATTTTGACATGTGGGAAGACACCATGAAAACCGTCGCCATGACGGTTGTGGCAACGATCCTCGCCATCATTGTCGGCATACCGATCGGCATTCTGATGGGACGGTCCGACCGGATCCAAGCGGTTCTCAATCCCATTCTCGACGTGATGCAAACCATGCCGAGTTTTGTGTATCTGATCCCCGTGGTCATGCTTCTGGGCATCGGCCGCGTTCCTGGCCTCATCGCCGTGATGGTTTATGCCATTCCGCCGATCATTCGCCTGACCAATCTGGGCATCCGGCTTGTGGACAAGGAAGTACTGGAAGCGGCAGACGCCTTTGGATCATCCAATTGGCAGCGGCTCAAGAACGTGCAGATGCCATTGGCGCTACCGACCATCATGGCCGGCGTCAACCAGACCATCATGATGGCGCTCGCCATGGTCGTGGTCGCTTCGATGATCGGTGTACAGGGTCTCGGTCTGCCGGTGCTCAAGGCTATTTCGAACCAGTATTTTACATTGGGTATATTCAACGGCCTCGCCATCGTCGGCATCGCCATTATCTTTGACCGCACCAGCCAGGCCTATGGCAAGCGGCTGCAGAAACACCTGGAGGTGGTCCATGGCTGAGGACACTATTGGCAGCGGAATTAGCGTCCGGAATCTTTACAAGATTTTCGGCTCAAACCCTGAAGCTTATATCGACGCCGTCAAAGGCGGCATGACCAAGACCGAGCTCAATGACAAACACAATCATGTGCTCGGCCTCAAGGACATCAACATCGAGATGCCGGGCGGCCGCATCCAAGTGGTCATGGGCCTGTCAGGTTCAGGCAAATCCACTCTGATCCGCCACATCAACCGGCTGATTGACCCGACTATCGGCGAAGTCATTGTTGGCGACGACGATGTAGTCAAGATGAACGAGACGGAACTCCGCGAATTCCGTCGCCACAAGACCGCTATGGTGTTTCAGAAGTTCGCGCTTCTGCCCCACCGCACCGTCCTCGAAAACGCAGTCTACGGCCTTGAGATTCAGGGTATTCCGCGTGCCGAGCAACTCAAGCAAGCCAATCGCTGGATCACCCGCGTCGGACTCGAAGGCTTTGAGGACAATTACCCCAACCAGCTGTCGGGCGGCATGCAACAGCGTGTCGGCCTCGCACGGGCGCTAACCAATGATGCTCCCATTCTGCTCATGGATGAAGCCTTCTCGGCGCTCGACCCACTGATCCGCATGGACATGCAGACGGTGCTTTTGGATCTGCAAAAGGAAATCCGCAAGACCGTGGTCTTTATCACCCACGATCTCGACGAGGCCCTGCGGCTGGGTGACCGCATCGCCATCCTGCGTGATGGTGAGGTGGTACAGCAAGGTACCAAGCAGGAAATTGTTCTGCGTCCAGCTGACGAGTACATCTCGAGCTTCGTACGCGAGGTCAATCGCGGCCGGGTGATTTCGGTGGACATGGTGATGAGCCCGCTTTCGGGCGAACCGCAGGGCATGCCGGTAAGATCCGGGGCGGTGCTCGAAGTCGCAGCCAAGAAAATGACTGACAGCAACGTCTCCATGGCTCACGTCACGGACAAGGACGGCAAACCAATTGGCGCTCTGGACATCCATGACGTCATCTCGGCCATGGTGACCCCTGTCGATCATGAAACTGTCGCCGCCTGATCCCTGTTCGCCCGCACCTTGGTTCGGGCAATCCAGACGGATCTGTCAACATTAAAACCCCGCGGGCGCGCAGCCGTCTGCGGGGTTTTTTCGTTTGCAGACGCCACTTCTATTGCAATGACATAAAGATATCTTTATACGGCATTTAATTAAACAGGAGAATTCCATGCCGGTTTCCAATCCGCTTGCCGATCTGCTAGCCGAAAAAGGTGTCCTTCTCGCCGACGGCGCCACGGGCACCAACCTGTTCGCCATGGGGCTGGAATCAGGCGAAGCGCCAGAAATGTGGCTGGAAACAGCGCCTGAAAAAATCACCAAGCTGCACCAGGATTTTGTTGATGCCGGATCCGACATCATTCTGACCAACTCCTTTGGCGGCACGCGCAACCGGCTGAAATTGCACCAGGCCGACGGACGGGTGTTCGCGCTCAACAAGAAAGCCGCCGAGATCGCCCGTGCTGTGGCTGACAAGGCGCCCCGCAAGGTCATCGTCGGTGGCTCGGTCGGCCCTACCGGCGACTTGCTCGTCCCGCTTGGCGCCATGACCTACGACTCCGCAGTGGAATCCTTCGTTGAACAGATCGAAGGTCTGAAGGCCGGCGGCATCGACATCGTCTGGATTGAAACCATGTCGGCCATCGACGAAATTCGCGCGGCCGCAGAAGCAGCCGTGCGCTGCGGTCTGCCTTACGTCTATACCGGCTCCTTCGACACTGCCGGCAAGACTATGATGGGCGTGCATCCGCGCGATATCCATTCATTGGCCAAGGACATCGGCGACGGCCCGTTCGCAGTCGGTGCCAATTGCGGCGTCGGCGCATCCGACATCCTGTCCTCGCTGCTCGACATGACCGACGCCGATCCCAACGCCGTGGTCATCGTCAAGGGCAATTGCGGCATTCCCGAATTCCGTGGCGCGGAAATCCATTACTCCGGCACGCCGCCGCTGATGGCCGATTATGCCCGGCTCGCTATCGACAGCGGTGCCCGCATCATTGGCGGTTGCTGCGGCACCTCCTGCGATCACCTGGCCGCCATGCGCGAGGCAGTCGACGACCACATCAAGGCACAACGCCCGACTGTTGAAGCCATCGTCGAACGCATCGGCCCGATGCGCAACACGGTCGCCACCGACACCCCTGCCCCGACCCGCGAACGTCGCGGCCGCAGAAGCTGAATCCTGATCGCAGCTCAGACAACAAAAGGCCGGCGCTCACGCACCGGCCTTTTTACCTTGCAGCAATCCCCACCGGATCGGTTCACCGAAACCCTGCCATGTGAAATCGGATTTGGTCCGCATTACACCGGTACTGATGCCCTACAGGGCATGCATCGCGCGCTACACACCCCGAATTCATGCATC
Organism: Hoeflea sp.; assembly: GCA_051251555.1. GTDB lineage: Bacteria > Pseudomonadota > Alphaproteobacteria > Rhizobiales > Rhizobiaceae > Hoeflea. The sequence goes on along the minus strand of JBPOEW010000002.1, from coordinate 65,956 downwards.
CATTCCGGCCGGGTTCGCTTTTCAAATAGGAACGGCAATCAGCGACAGCAAAACCGGCGGGAGCAAACGCCTCAACCGGGCAAGCTGAAAAACAGGGCTTATCAGTACATGTGTCGCAAGGGTGGAGCTTCACAGTGCCCGAGGCTGCATCCGCCGCAATACGCTCCCCCGTGAGTACCACCTCGTCAAACAGGATGGCGCCCCGATAGCCGTGCCACAGCCCGTAATCAGAATGAATGAGCATTCCCAGTGGTGATGGTTTCAGCCCTTCAGCGATCATTGCCCAATGCTGAAAAGGATGCCACGGCCTGTCGGATGGAAACACAGCCTCTCCGCCAAGCAAAACCGCTACCGGATTGATCGTGGCTTTGGACCAATTGTCCAGCGGATCGGCAATGCCGGGATGTGTTTGCCACCAAGCCTTGAACAAGGGCCAGAACCCGCCACCGCCATGGCCAACAAGACAGATTGGTGTTGCAGGTTTTCCGTTCGTGAGCAGCGGAGCCGAACTACGCTCTGGCACCAGCCATCCACGCGGCTCCAGGCCATCAGGCTCCAGCGTCGCCGCAACAGCTGCGTTGAGAGACAAGCTATCCACCCTGCCCCCCATCATTGCCCCGATCGCTGCCCTGATCATTAAACGCAGATCGCCAGACCTCCTTGTGAATGAGGCCTGCAACCTTGTCCTGTCCGCCTGTCTCCCTGGCTTTATCGGGCTGTGTTCAGGTGAATGCGTCCGGCATCGACTCCTTGCGCTCGGCGATATAGGCAAGCAGCGCTTCATCAATTGCCGGATCCAGTTCGGGGGCAACATACCCGTCAAGCCACGAGCGGCACAGGTTGCGCGCCCGCTCCTCGATCCGTTTTTCGCCTTCCGCCAGCCACTGCTCATAGGAATTGTTGTCTGCCAGCGACGAGCGGAAGAACGCCTGCTGGAAATTGGCTTGCGTGTGCGCGCACCCGAGATAGTGGTTCCCCGGCCCGACTTCGGCGATGGCATCCAGCGCCTGCCCGGTTTCCGACAGATCAATGCCTTCGGCAAAGCGTTGCTGCATACCAAGCTGATCTACGTCGATCATGAACTTTTCATAGGAGCTGACCAACCCGCCTTCGAGCCACCCTGCCGAATGAAGCGCAAAGTTGGTGCCCGCCAGCAGCGTCATGTTGAGCGTCGAAGCGCTTTCATGCGCTGCCTGCGCATCAGGAACCTTGGATCCGCAAAGCGACCCGCCAGTACGGAACGGAATCTTCAGGCGCCGCGCCAGTTGCGCAGCACCATAAGAGACCAGCGCCGGCTCCGGCGTTCCAAATGTCGGGGCACCTGACTGCATCGATATGGATGCGGCAAAGGTCCCAAACAGCACTGGCGCGCCGGGACGGATCAACTGCGTGAACGCTGCACCGGCCAGTACTTCGGCCAGGATCTGCGTCAGCGTACCGGTCACCGTCACCGGGCTCATGGCGCCGGCGAGAATGAACGGCGACACCACGCAGGCCTGATTGTTGCGCGCATAGACTTTCAACGCACCAAGCATGGTTTCATCAAACACCATCGGCGAGTTGGCATTGATCAGATTGAGCGTCACACAGTTCTGGTCGACGAAGTCGGCACCGAACAGGATCTTGCACATTTCGATGGTGTCTTCCGCCCGTTCCGGAGCAGTCACAGAGCCCATGAACGGCTTGTCGCTGTATTTCATGTGGCTGTAGACCATGTCGAAATGGCGCTTGTTGACCGGCACGTCGACAGGCTCGCAAACGGTTCCGCCGGAATGGTGCAGCGACGGCGCCATATAGGCAAGCTTCACGAAATTGCGGAAATCCTCGATCGTCGCATAGCGGCGCTCGCCTTCAAGATCACGCACGAAGGGAGGGCCGTAAACCGGTGCAAACACGGTCGCCTTGCCACCTATCTGCACAGAACGTGCAGGATTGCGCGCATGCTGGGTAAACACTTCAGGTGCTGTCTTCAGCAGTTCCCGGCAAAGTCCCTTGGGAAACCGGACCCGTTCGCCCTTCACATCAGCGCCCGCCTGACGCCAGAGTTCAAGCGCCTCCGCGTCATCGCGAAACTCGATGCCGATTTCCTCGAGAATCGTGTCGGCATTGCGCTCGATCAGGCTCAGGCCTTCCTCGTCCAGGACCTCGTAGACCCCAAGTTTTCGGGTGATGTAGGGCAACGACACACCCGGGCCGCCACCGGAGCGTTGCGCCCGCCGCGCCGCAGCACCTCTGCCGCGACGCCCTGCTGCCGCTTCCGGCGCTGCGTCTTGTGCCAAGTCAGGGGTGGAAAGCGTGTCTGAATGAGCCATCAAAAGCCTGCATAATCTGAATTGGCGCACCATCACGCCGATCAGACCATGCTACCCAAAACACACACCGGCACATTCCTCAAAGCGCCAAGCCTTGGCGCATCAGGAATAATGCATAAAAAGCACCCCGTCGCTTTTTCAGACATGAGCGTCGCTTTCAAGGAACTTTTTGCAAACGATCACCTATATCGCTATGCACAATGGGTCTGGTGTGCCGAACCACCGGACAGGAGCATTTAAGGGAGAAACTGATGTCTGACGAAGAAATCATCCTGTCCGAACTCTCTGATGATGAACTTGTCCAGCAGATGCATGACGATCTGTATGACGGGCTCAAGGAAGAGATCGAGGAAGGCACCAACATCCTCCTCGAGCGTGGGTGGACCCCATACGACCTGCTCACCCAGGCGCTTGTCGAAGGCATGCGGATTGTTGGTGAAGATTTCCGCGACGGCATTCTTTTTGTCCCCGAAGTGCTGATGAGCGCCAACGCCATGAAGGCCGGGATGTTTATCCTGCGCCCGCTCCTGATCGAAACAGGCGCACCGAAACTCGGCAAGATGGTCATCGGTACCGTCAAGGGCGACATTCACGACATCGGCAAGAATCTCGTCGGCATGATGATGGAAGGCGCTGGCTTCGATGTCATCGACCTCGGCATCAACAATCCAGTGGAAAAATACCTCGAGGCCATCGAGCGCGAGCAACCCGATATTCTCGGCATGTCAGCCTTGCTGACCACCACCATGCCCTACATGAAGGTCGTCATCGATACGATGAAGGAAAAAGGCATCCGCGACGATTTCATCGTTCTGGTTGGTGGCGCGCCGCTCAACGAGGAATTCGGCAAGGCCGTGGGCGCTGACGCCTATTGCCGCGACGCAGCCGTCGCTGTCGAGACCGCCAAGGAACTGATCAAGCGCCGTCACAACCGTCTCGCTGGCGCCTGATCACAACCTGACGCAGGCAGCACCAGCCCGATCTTGCCAGCCGGCGGCACCGTCATCGGCCGTTTGCCCGATTGCTTTACGTCCCGTCAGACACCTCGTATCGTGTTGGCGCAAGATGCCACCGTCAGAGCTGGCTAGATGACAGTTGCCCCGCTCGCGCCGACTCGCTTGCTCATGAGTCGTTTTCCCATATGCGGAACGTGACACAGCTGAAAGGCACCGTGATGTCAGAGCAACCCCAACCACCCAACTTGGCCTCGAAGAAGGTCCGCGTCATTGCCTGCGGCATGATTGGCCGCGAGGTTCTGGCCGTGAACAACCAGCTTGGTCATGACCACGTCGACCTTAAATGCATCGACGCCAATTTCCATCATTATCCCGACCGCATTGCGCCCGCTGTCGATCGCGCCATCCGCAAGGCCCGCGAAGAGGGTTATGAGCATATTTTCATCGGCTATGCCGATTGCGGCACCGGAGGCGAGCTCGACAAGGTCTGCGCCGCTCACGGTGTGGAACGGATTGCAGGTCCGCACTGTTTTTCCTTCTATGTCGGCAATCAGGCCTTTGAAGCTGCGGGCGACGACATGATGACCACCTTTTTCATCACCGACTTTCTCGCCCGCCACTTCGAGGCCTTTTTGATTCGCCCCCTCGGCCTCGACCGCTTTCCGGAGTTGCGCGACACATATTTCAGCCATTACGAGCGCGCGCTGTATCTCGCCCAGACCGACAATCCAGAACTCGAGCTAAAGGCCCGTGCTGCAGCCGAGCGCCTCGGCTTGCGCTACGAACGGCAATACACCGGCTACGGTGACCTCGCCGATGCCCTGGCGCCGCTTTGAAGTCTCAGGCATTCGCGCGGCTTTCGAGATGATGCAATTCATTAACGCCAAATATTATTTCCTCTGTGGCAATGAGGCGGTTATTGCCACAATTTTTAAGCAATCCATGCTTACATGGAATGCAGTCGTCATTCAGGGTATCCGCAGTGATTATTCAGTCCGCCACAGCAACAGTTCCCACCATCGCCGCTACGTCGCGCCAGCATCCAGAGAAGCTGTCAGAGCTTCTTGAACGTTTGGCGCGCGATGCGGGTGAACGCGTCACCATGCGCGAGATTGCCAATGCCCTTGATGATCGCTCGTTCGGCGCGTTTCTGCTGGTGTTCGCGCTCCCCAATCTCATCCCGCTGCCGCCCGGCGCCACCATGGTGCTCGGATTGCCCATGGTGTTTGTCGCCTGGCAGATGGTGATCGGTTATCAGAAGGTCTGGTTGCCCCGTGCACTTGCAAATTATTCCATTGAGCGGGCGACGTTCCGACGCATGGTCACCCGGGTATCACCCTGGCTGCGCAGCGCCGAAAACTGGGTTCGCCCCCGCAACTGGCCGTTGGGCGGCCCGCTCCGTGAGCGGCTTTTCGGAATTTTTTCGCTGCTTCTGGCCATCACCTGTGTCTTGCCGATCCCCTTCGGCAACTGGTTGCCGGCATTCGCAGTCGCCATCCTCGGCGTCGCTCACACCGAACGTGACGGCAATTGCCTGGCGCTTGGAGTGGTTGCAGGCCTCATATCTGTCGCAGTCGCCGGTTTTGTCGTCACCGCGACTGGCGCGCTCCTGATGCATATTTTCTAAGACACCGACGATACGCCGCCCCAGGATTTGGTCCGTTCGCACATCTGGTCGGCAATAGGCGGATATTAACCTTGGCTAAGCTACCCTGTGTCTTCATCTCGATGGGACCATGATGGCAAGTCAGAACAAAATCACTGTCATTACCGCCGGCGGCGCCTATGCCTGGATCATCGTCAACGCTCTGGCGGAGCGCTTCGACAATCTTGAATTGGTGCTCGAACAGCCCGAATCAAAGGCCGTTTTCCTCAAGCGCCGTGCGCGGAAAATCGGCTGGTTCCAGACCGCCGGTCAATTCGGAACCATGGTCATTTCCCGTTTCGGCAAACGATTTGCCCACGCCCGAATCAATGAAATCATCCAGGCCAGCGGCAGCAACGCCGAACTGTCTCCGGAAATCCCGGTCACGCACGTATCCTCGGCAAACGACAGCGATTGCCTCGCGTTCATTTCTGCCAGCAAGCCGGATGTGGTGTTCCTTGCCGGATGCCGGATGCTGTCGAAAGCCACTCTGGCGGCAATTGAATGCCCGGTGATCAATTATCACTCCGGAATCAACCCGAAATACCGCGGGCTGGCTGGTGGCTGGTGGGCCCGCGCCACTGGCGACCACGCCAATTACGGCACCACCGTGCATCTGGTCGATGCCGGCGTCGACACCGGCGACACACTCCATCAGGCCTTCCTGAAGCCCGATCGGCGCGAAACCCTGCTCACTGATTCGCTGGCAATGGCTGCAGGCTCGCGTGACATCGCAGTGCGCGCGGTCGAAGATGCGTTGAACGGCAATCTGCAAACCAGATCGAGCGACTTGCCATCGCAACAGCGCTTTCACCCGCCGATCTGGACTTACCTGATGACCGGACTTTTCAAGCGCGTCTGGTAGTTTTCCCCACTACGGTTTGACCCGGGCCCCCATCCAAAATATCTCCAGCATCATGCAGGTCGTTTTTGACGCGCCGCGCGTCGTCGTGAGCGAAGCTGTCAAAAATTCCCATGCGCATTGTAACTCTCAAGGAGACCTCAAATGGCCAACCGAATCGTCGTCTACTGGCGCGACATTCCAGCCCAGGTGATCATCAAGAAGGGACGCGCCACCGCCAAGCGGGAGCTGTCGCTCAGATTCACCGAAGCGATCGACATGTGCGCCATGCGAACCGGTGCAGCCGAAACCGACGATTACCTCGCCGAATGGCGGCGGGCTGATCCGGTGGAAGTCTCCGATGATCTGGAAGCCGAAGCCGACAAGGCAACGGCGGAACTTGAAGCAGCCTACGACAAGGAGCGCCTGGTCGCCCTCGTCAAGGGCGGAGGCAGGGAGAGCCATGGCTGACGAACCGACGCAACCGACCCAGGCAAGTCTCAACAAGAAGGCTGCCCAGAAGACGTCCTACAAACCGTCGGGCGTCTCGGCGACCGGCCGCAAGGCCCGAAGCTTCGCCGTCAGATTATGGTCGGTGCGTCACGCCCGGACGCTTGAATGGTTCTACGCCCATTTTGCCGAGCTGTTTTTGAAGCTGCATCCGCTCTGGAAGGCAATAGGCTATGAACGCGCCGAAGGGCCGATCAAGTTCATCGAGAAGCACGCCAAGGGCTTCCTGTTCGATTGCCGCATGTGCGGCCAGTGCGCGCTGTCGTCCACGGGCATGTCCTGCCCGATGAATTGCCCGAAACAGTTGCGCAACGGCCCCTGCGGCGGGGTCCGGGCCAATGGCAACTGCGAAGTCGAGCCCGACATGCCCTGCGTCTGGGTCCAGGCCTGGTCCGGCGCCCAGAAGATGGATGGACGCGACAACATCTTCACGGTTCAGAAACCGGTGGACCAGTCGCTGCGCGAAACCTCGTCCTGGTTACGGGTCACCGCCACCGCCGCCGCTGACCGAGAAGCAGCAGCCAACTCGGGACCAGCGCAATGACCCAGCAAGATACCAACCCACTTGATCCTAGCGCCCTGCTGGAGCCCTTGCCGGGACATTCCTCACTTGGTCGTCTCGAGCGCATTCTACGCCGCGGCGAATTCGCCGTCACCGCTGAACTCAATCCGCCCGACAGCGCCAATCCGCATGATGTCTATGAGCGCGCCGCGATCTTTGACGGCTGGGTTGACGGCATCAACGCGGTCGATGCCTCAGGCGCCAATGCGCACATGTCGTCCGTCGGCATATGCGCGCTGCTGACCCGCATGGGCTACGCCCCGATTCTGCAGATTTCCTGCCGCGACAGGAACCGCATCGCCATCCAGGGCGATGTGCTCGGCGCCTCGGCCATGGGCGTGCAGAACATCCTGTGTCTGACAGGCGATGGCGTGCAGGCCGGCGACCAGCCTGGCGCCAAGCCGGTGTTCGATCTCGATTGCATGTCGTTGCTCGAAACCATCCGGATCATGCGCGACAACTCCAAGTTCCTCTCGGGGCGCAAATTGACTAGCCCGCCAACCGTATTTCTCGGCGCGGCGATCAATCCCTTCGCCCCACCGCATGATTTCCGCCCCCACCGGCTGGCCAAGAAGATCGCCGCCGGCGCCCAGTTTGTGCAAAGCCAGTATTGCTACGACGTCCCGATGTTCAGGAAATACATGCAGCAGGTGCGCGACATGGGGCTCGACAGGGAATGCTTCATCATTTGCGGCGTCGGACCTCTGGCCTCTGCGCGGACGGCCAAATGGATGCGGTCCAATGTTCCCGGCGTTCATATTCCCGATGCCATCATCAAGCGTCTGGAAGGTGCCCAAGACCAAAAAGCCGAAGGCAAGAGGCTTTGCATCGACATCATCAATGAGGTCAAGGAAATCGAAGGTGTATCGGGCATCCACGTGATGGCCTACCGCCAGGAGGAATTCGTCGCCGAGATCGTCCATGATTCCGGCGTTCTCAAGGGTCGCAGGCCATGGCGCAAGGAACCCAATCCTGTGGACCAGATGGTGGCTGATCGCATGGAGCAAATCCTCGAGGAGCCAAAACATTTGCTGCATGAAATGGCCGGTGCGGCGGGTGACGTTGACACACCGGAATGAGCCCGAAGGCTTGCACTGCCTGGCAAACCATTATAACGATATAAACAAATCTTTATGTCTTCACCGCAAGGACCGAATATGACCCGTACTATCGTCGCCTCAGCCACTCGCGAAGTGATCATCGGCTTTGATCAACCCTTCTGCGTCATTGGCGAGCGCATCAACCCGACCGGACGCAAGAAGCTCGCCGCCGAGATGATTGAAGGGAATTTCGAGACCGTGATCAAGGATGCGCTGGCGCAGGTTGCCGCCGGTGCCACCATGCTCGACGTCAACGCAGGCGTTACTTCGGTCAACCCCAACGAGACCGAGCCCGGATTGCTGGTCCAGACCATGCAAATCGTCCAGGGACTGGTCGACGTACCGCTCTCGATCGACAGCTCGGTGACGGCAGCCATCGAGGCCGCGTTGAAAATCGCGACGGGCCGCCCGCTGGTCAATTCGGTTACCGGCGAGGAAGAAAAGCTTGAGGCCATCCTTCCGCTGATCAAGAAATACGACGTGCCAGTGGTGGCGATTTCCAACGACGAGACCGGCATTTCCATGGATCCCGATGTCCGCTTCGCCGTTGCCAAGAAGATTGTCGAGCGCGCCATGGATTTCGGCATCAAGCCCTGTGACATCGTCGTAGACCCGCTGGTCATGCCGATCGGCGCTCTGGGCGACGCAGGCCGCCAGGTCTTCGCACTGTTGCACCGCCTGCGCCATGAGCTCAAGGTCAACACTACCTGCGGCCTTTCCAACGTCTCTTTCGGCCTGCCACACCGCCATGGCATCAACGCAGGATTCATCCCCATGGTGATCGGCGCCGGCATGACCTCGGCCATCATGAACCCCTGCCGTCCGCAGGAAATGGAAGCTGTGCGTGCCGCCAATGTATTGAACGGCACCGACCCCAACTGCACCAACTGGATCAAGACCTACAAGGATTACCAGCCGCACGTGGCTGGTTCCGCCCCTGCCCCGCAGGCCGCTTCATCCGGTGAAGGCGGCCGCCGTCGTGGCGGACGCGCTGCCCGTTCAGGCGGCGGAGCATAAGACCCGTTATGACCGACCATCTCGTCCTGTTCATGCCGTCGGGAAAGCGCGGGCGCTTTCCCACTGACACTCCCGTGCTCGACGCGGCCCGGCAACTGGGTGTGCATGTGGAAAGCGTCTGCGGCGGTCGTGGCATTTGCGGCCGCTGTCAGGTCGACGTGCAGGAAGGCGTCTTTGCCAAGCATGGCATCACCTCGTCCAATGAGCACATCTCGGCGTTTGGCGGCAATGAAGTGCGCTATTCCGAAAAGCGCGATCTGAAGCCAGGCCGCAGGCTCTCCTGCTCCGCCAAGATCCTTGGCGATCTGGTCATCGACATCCCTCAGGATGCCGTGGTCAACGCGCAAGTCGTGCGCAAGGATTCCGATGGCCGTGTCATCGCGCGCAATCCGGCGATCCAGATGTGTTATGTCGAGATCGAAGAGCCCGACATGCACAAGCCGCTCGGAGACCTTGACCGGCTGCTGATGGCAATCGAGGCCGACTGGGGCTTCAAGACCCTGCAGATCGACACCTATTTGCTCGGCGAGGTCCAGAAGATCCTGCGCAAGGGCGATTGGAAAGTCACTGCTGCCATCCACGAACCGGTTGAGGGCGGACAGGCGACGCTGGTTGCACTCTATCCAGGTCTCAAGAACGAAGCCTACGGCATTGCCTGTGACATTGGCTCCACCACCATCGCCATGCATCTGTCATCGCTTCTGTCCGGCCGCACGCTGGCCTCATCGGGCACCTCCAATCCGCAGATCCGCTTCGGCGAAGATCTGATGAGCCGCGTCTCCTACGTGATGATGAATCCCGAAGGCCGCGAAGGAATGACCAATGCCGTGCGCGAGGCATTGAACGGTCTGATCGACAATGTCTGCAAGCAAGGCGAGATCGAACGCAGCGACATTCTTGACGCTGTTTTCGTCGGCAACCCGATCATGCACCACCTGTTCCTCGGCATAGACCCGACCGAGCTTGGCGGGGCGCCGTTTGCGCTGGCCGTCTCCGGCGCGGTCAACGTCAAGTCTTCCGAGATCGATCTACCGCTCAACCCTGGCGCCCGGGTCTACATGCTGCCCTGCATTGCCGGCCATGTCGGCGCCGATGCGGCTGCGGCAACGCTGACCGAAGGTCCGCACCGTCAGGACGAGATGATGCTGCTGGTCGATGTCGGCACCAATGCTGAAATCGTGCTGGGCAATGCAACCCGCACCGTGGCCGCCTCTTCGCCTACGGGGCCTGCATTTGAAGGCGCGGAGATCTCCTGCGGTCAGCGCGCCGCACCAGGAGCAATCGAGCGCATTCGCATCGACCCTGTCACCTTCGAACCACGCTACCGTGTCATCGGCATCGAACCATGGTCGGATGAACCCGGATTTGATGAAGCGGCCAAGAAAGTCGGCGTCACCGGCGTCTGCGGCTCCGGTATCATCGAAATCATCGCCGAAATGTATCTCGCCGGCATCATCACCGAGGACGGCGTCATCAACGGTGATCTGGCGGCGACCAGCCCGCGCATCACCACCAATGGCCGAACCTTCTCCTATCTGCTGCGCGATGGCGAACAGCGCCTGATGGTCACCCAGACAGATGTCCGCGCCATCCAACTGGCCAAAGCGGCGCTTTATGCCGGCGTCAAGCTGTTGATGGACAAGCAGGGCATCGAACACGTTGACCGCATCGGCCTTGCCGGTGCTTTCGGCTCGTTCATCGATCCCAAATATGCGCTGGTGCTCGGCCTTGTTCCCGATTGCGATCTGGAAAAGGTCAAGGCGGTCGGCAACGCAGCAGGAACCGGCGCCCGCATGGCGCTGCTCAACCGCGATCACCGCCGCGAGATCGAATTGACCGTCACTCGCATCGAGAAGATCGAAACCGCGCTGGAGCCCAAATTCCAGGAGCATTTCGTCAATGCCATGGCCTTCCCCAACAAGGTCGATGCCTTTCCCAAACTCACCGAAGTGGTCAAACTGCCTGAGCGGTCGGTAGACACAGATGCGGCAGACGGCATCGAGCCCGGTGTAGCACGGCGGCGCGGTGGACGGCGCAATCGCGGCTGATCCGGTCAGTTACCTGCTGATCGGTAACAAGGCGATCCCTAAATCGTGAGATGATTCTCACCGTCAGTCGCCCCACGGTGCGGGTCTTTACGAACCACATGTCCAGCCACGGCCTGCTTCGCATCGGAATAGTCGGCACGGTGATATCGGCTTATGCTGCTTCACACCCGTGTTGCTGACTTTGTTCGGCGGCTTGGCCTCTCGGCAGATGTCGGCTACCTTGATCTGGTGCTGCTGCCCGCATTGGCAGCGTTCGTTCTGCTCACCATCTACGCACTGTGGAAGCGGCGGGCGGCATGACAATACTGCAATCGCAAATCACCTGCCCCCTGTGTGGCCACTCGGAGCTCGAGACAATGCGACCGACGCGTGTGAGTGGTTCTTTGATTGCAAGGGATGTGGCGCGTTGCCGAAACCGAAACCCGGCGATTGTTGCGGCTACTGCTCCTTTGGAACAGTCGCATGTCCGCCGATCCAGCACGGTGACGCCTGCAGTGGACCGACCGCAACCTGACGTTTGTGCGGCCACGCCCTTCCGCCTTTACCCGAATCGGAGTTGGGTTTAGGCGTGACCGATGTCCTCCGCCATCCGATCACCGCTGTTTTTCGTTTTAGCCCTTTGGGGCGCCGGCCTTGGGGCTGCGGCGCAGTTCGCCAAGATCGTGGTGATCTTCCCCGAAATGCAAGCCCATTACGCCGAGACCGGCGCTTTATCGGGGTATCTGGTCTCGTTGATTTCCGTGATGGGCATGGTGCTCGGTCTTGTTGCCGGCATTATTGCCATCCACATTGGCGTTCGCCGCTTGTTGCTGTCGGGTCTCTATCTTGGAGCCGCCGTTTCTGCCTGGCAGGCGACCCTGCCCGGCTTCGAATGGATGCTGGCGAGCCGCTTGCTTGAAGGCGTGTCACATCTGGCGATTGTCGTCACCGCGCCGACCCTTATTGCTCAGCTGACAACACAACGCCATCAGGCCATGGCGCTGACATTGTGGGGCACCTTTTTTGGCGTCGCCTTTGCCATCATCGCACTGATCGCACCTGTCATCTTTCAAAGCCTCGGATTGGGCGGACTAGCGGCACTCCATGCCATCTATATAGCCGCTATCGCCGTTCTTTTGACAGTAACCTTGCCATCAGAAGCCCGCAACGCAGCGCCACCACGGCCGTCGCTCAAAGACATCGCGCGCCGCCATCTCGCGGTTTACTCGTCTCCCTTCATTGCAGCGCCTGCGCTGGGCTGGCTGTTTTACACGCTTACCTTCGTTTCAATGCTCACCATCCTGCCGTCGATGGTCGATCCGGCGCTGCGCGGCTTTGTCGCCACCACCATGCCACTGGCAAGCATTGTGTCATCAATGACCATCGGCAATGCGATGCTCAGACATCTCACAGCTGTAGTCGTCATCATCATCGGATTCGCCATCGCCATCGCTCTTATGCTGGTTTTCATGATCACAGGCCCCGACCCGTGGCTGTTCATCGCGATATTTGCAGCATTGGGTCTGGTCCAGGGGGCTACCTTTGCCGCTGTTCCGCAGCTCAACGCTTCCTTTCCCGACCGCGCACTGGCCAATGGTGGCATTGCCCAAGCTGGCAACATCGGCAACGCGCTCGGAACCCCCGTCATGTTGGCGGTGGCGACCACGGGCGTGGCCGCTGGCCTGCCAGCCATGCTGATCGGTTGCTATGCCGCCGCAATTTTCGCCCATCTGGCGATGGCCCGCAGCCGGGCGCGAGTTTAGGCAGAACCAAGCCAGGAGGCGGGTCCCCTGGATGTCGGCCCTGCTAAAAAATCACCTCCGGAAATTCGCAAGATAGTCCGCTATCGTCGCCGAAAAATACCAAATCCCGGTGAGAGGGCCCCATAGGAGTGGTTCCTATCACCGAGACTTGGTTGAGGGTTTTCAATCAAGAATTCGGGCTGCCATGCCGAGACCGTTTTCAACGACACCCGGCTTTGCGCCACGGACCGGACCGACTATGCGTATGGTCAGATCACCGAAGCCGACGAAACCGAGAATTTGTCTACGCAAGATCTTCACCCAGCCATTTCCATAAACATATCTGAGAAACCAACCCGGAGTATCGCTTGTGATGATCACGCGCGCATTGCGGCCTGCAAGAAGTTTCTCCGGCATTGCTTTGCCCTCGACATACCGGAAGGCAAATTCCGGCAGCAGTGCCCGGTCAAACAACCCCTTGAGTTTGGCCGGACAACTGCCCCACCACAACGGATGCACCAGTACCAGCGTGTCGCACCATGTAAGCGCCTCCCGCACCAGTTCCAGGGAGGGCTCCAGTGTCATCCTCTTGTTGTAACCATGTTCAAGATTTGGATCGAAGGCCAACTCCGACAGTCTGATAAGTCGTGTCTCGACACCCTTGGCACGCGCACCCTCCGCCGATGCCTTCGCAAGGGCTGCACAATAGGATGATCCGTCGGGATGACCATCCAGCACCAGAACTCTCTCAGACCCGAGTTTTCGTTTCCACAGCATCACTACACCTCATAATTTGACCATGGTCAAATTCATAGATGGAAACTTGACCACGGTCAACATGTGGAGGAAACTGGATCCGGAGGATGGACGAAAATCATGAAATTAACTCAAGCTCGGAGTCGCCAGACACGCGAGCAGATTCTGGACGCGGCGCGGTTACTTTTTGATAAGCAAGGATCCGAAGCCACCAGCATCGAGATGATTGCCAGCGCCGCAAATGTTGCGAAAGCCAGCGTATTTGCGCATTTCGGTGACAAACAAAATCTGATTGCCGCCATTGGCATCAAGGCAGTAGCGGATCTGTTGGACGCAAGCCGCCAGGCAATCGAAGCTGGGTCATCGCTGCCTCTCGCTGAAGCTCTCATCGCCGTCTATCAGCCATGGCTCGCCTACTTCGGTGCAAACCCTGACTTCGCCAGGTTGTATTTGAGCCAGTCAGCTCTTGCACAGGGTCCGTGGACGCAAGCCTTCACGGATTCATGCTTTGGGCTGGAGGACCTGGTTACCGGCGTGATAACATCCCGGCTACCGAACAAACCCGGCAGCGATACGAACTACGCAACAATGCTGTCGAAGGGCGCGCAAGCCCTGTTCCACGAGGCTGTGGTATATCGTGTCGCCGGCTGGTCGCTCGACGACGCAGCAAGTCAGGCACAGTTACGCGATTTTCTGGCCGTATGGGAAAGAGGCGCTCTGGCGATCTGACAACTGCCCATACCGCTTGAAAGGCCCTATTGAGGCCAGATATACTTGCCACGTGCCCAGCCAAGCTCGGCGTCATTGGTCATCACCTGGCACCAGACATGAGCCTTTTTCATCTGGGCGTATTTCCAGCCGATGCTGCCATAACCATCGATCCGGAACGAAACATTGGTGACAATGTTCTTGCAGCGTCCGGTCATGCTGATGCTTTCATTCAACGCATAGGCGTCGATGACCTTGGACTGCGCGGACGGCCATTTGCGGATGTTGAGCGCGTCGTCAGGTGCAATTGCAGTGATGGTGCCTGCAGTAAACGCCGACGACTGTGCCGGACTCGCAGTAGCGGCGATGGAAACTGCTGCAAGCGCCACTATGATCTGGATGGATGGCTTCATGATCGTATCTCCCCTTTGAGCGCTCGTTGAATGCGCTGGTATTGGCAAGTTACCCGGTCGTTCCTATCCTTGCCCTGAACGCTGCATTCACCCGACATTCATGCACTCGCGCTGCTGCAAAGGCGGCGCCTAGTGGTGCCATCCTGACGGAAGGCCCCATCTGTCAGGATATTCGTCAATAGAAACAATAGCTTGTGGGCTGACCCGTTGAAACAGATGGGTAGCATCTGTTTCGGTCGGACCACTAGATATCAAATTCTCCAGTCTCTCCGAAGCGTTCGAAACAGGCGCGAAAATGGTCGCTGAGCGCGCAAACCTGTGGCGACGGATCTGCAGCGACCTTGAGCAGCAACTGATATTGTCCCGGCGCTGGCAAGCCGCACTCCTCCTCGAGGATCTGGACGTCCGGCCCGACAAAACTCCGGCCCATCGGCGCAATCGCAAGGTCCGCCAGGATCGCCGCCCGCTGACCTGCCATATGTGATGTCATGAACGCCACTCGATAGGCTCGGCCAATTCGCTCCAGTGCGGACAGTGCGCTCTCTCTCCAGATGCAACCCTCATCCCACATCGACACAGGCAACGGGTCCATCAGATAGGCCTGCCCTCCCTTGGCCCCGGCCCAGACAATATCATCAGTCATCATCACTTCGCCCGGCTCAGGCGTGTGGTTTTGCATACAGCTGACCAAAGCAATGTCGATGTGACCCGACGCAAACCGCTTGAGCAAGCTGGAGGATTGGTCGATCACCACGTCGACAACCACAGAAGGGTGCGATTTGGCAAACATCTTGAGCACGCCCGGCAGCACCGCCTCGCCATAGTCGGACGGAGACCCGATCCTCACCACCCCGGAAACCTCGGAGGTGACGAACCGCGAGATGGCTTCCCGGTTGAGCGCGATCAGCCGTCGCGCATAGCCAAGCAGCACCTCTCCGTCACGCGTGAGCGAGACATTGCGCGCATCGCGCAAAAACACCGATGCGCCCAATTGCTCCTCCAGCCGCTTGATCTGCATCGAAACGGCAGACGGCGTCCGGTAAATACGCGCAGCCGCAGCGGTAAAACTGCCGGTTTCTGCAATGGCGACAAAACTGCGCAGGATATCTGGATCCAGCATCAGCAACGGGTGATTGATCGGTGCATTCATATCATTCAATTCCATTGATCTTTGAGGTCAATTCATTTCGTTTGATTGAATCATGCATCGGAGTGATGCTGTTGTCAATCCAGCGGGACTGGACAACACCGAGACAGGAGACACGACAATGTTCGGCTATTCCCATATCGTTCGCTATGCCCGCCTGTGGCGCGCCAGCCGCCAGCGTTCACTCATGGAACGCGCCATGTTCGACCTTCCGGTTGAGTTGCAGAAAGACATCGGTTGGCCTGCTCCCAGGGATCTCCCAACAATGATTACGAGGCAGCCCGATCTGCATGCCCGCCCCATCCACTGATAACTGTGAACCCATGTCGCAAGCCAAAAAATATCGCTTTTAAGCCAGTGACAAAGCGCAAGTTTTATGGCCTGATCGCGACATGGGCCCCTCGGGGCGTGCAAAGGGGTTTGGGCATGCCCTCACAAGGCAAACAGAAGCGGTCGATCGTCTTTTTCATGGTTCCGGATTTTTCGATGATCGCCTTCTCGATGGCGATCGAGCCATTGCGTTTGGCCAATCGGATGCTTGGTTATGAGTGTTACAAGTGGCGGCTGACGTCACATGATGGCGAACCGGTGCCCGCGTCCAACCACGTTGTTGTTGCCGTCAACACATCGCTGGCCGATGAACGCCGCAGCCTGTCAGGCGAAAACCGGCCAACCATGGTCTTCGTCTGCTCGGGTGCCAATGTCGAAAGATTCCAGAACAAGTCAGTTTTGGCCTGGCTCCGCGAAGAGCACAATCGCGGCGTTGCAGTGGGCGGATTGTGCACCGGCGCCCATATCCTTGCGCAAGCTGGTCTTTTGTCGGGGCGCCGCTGCGCCATTCATTGGGAAAACCTGCCCGGCTTTGCCGAAGCATTCCCGAAGGCAAATGTCTATGCCGACCTTTACGAGATTGATGGCTCCATCCACACCTGTGCAGGCGGCACCGCAGCCCTCGACATGATGCTCAGCCTGATCGGCGAAGATCATGACGATACGCTGGTCAACCGAATCTGCGAAATGGCGCTGACCGACCGCGTCCGCAATGCCCATGATCGCCAGCGTCTGCCGCTGCGTGCGCGCCTCGGGGTACAGAACGCCAAGGTGCTGTCGATAATCGAACTGATGGAAGCCAATCTGTCCGAGCCGTTGTCACTGATCGAAATTGCCGATGATGCGGGCCTGTCGCGCAGGCAGATCGAGCGCCTGTTCCGGCAGGAAATGGGCCGTTCGCCGGCGCGGTACTATCTGGAAATTCGCCTCGACCGCGCACGGCACCTGCTGATCCAGTCGCCCATGCCGGTCGTAGAAGTCGCGGTCGCCTGCGGTTTCGTCTCCGCCTCGCACTTCTCCAAGTGCTACCGCGAACTCTACAGCCGGTCGCCGCAGCAGGAGCGCGCCGAGCGCAAGCAATACCTTACTGCTGCCTGAGCTGCGAAGGTAGGCCTGACCGCATCACCCTACAGCGCCGCGCATCCAGTTGGATACGCGGCGCTGTAACACTGTGAAATTATGAATGTTCGTTATCGTTCAAAAGAATGATTTTGAATGCGACCTGCATTAGAATCAAGCGGGGACGGCGACCGGGATGAGGGTCTGTATCGCAGCCTTCTTCAGCGCTTCCATCTTCATCAGAATGCCGATGTTCTGGGCAATCCGACATTGGAATTCCTCCTGAACGAAGGGGCGATACATGAAGTCGCTGGCCCCTGCCTTCAGGAAACTGGCGGAAAGCTGCGGATCGGCGGAATTTGAAATGCCGATGATGCGCAACGTGTCATCGGAATGATCGCGGCGCAATTTGCGGGTCAACTGATACCCGTCCATGTCACCCATGTGATAATCGGTCAGCACAAGCCTGATTTCGGGATCGGCAGCAATGGCTTGCAACGCCTGTTGCCCGGAGGCCGCTTCGACCACTTCAAATTTCTGCGCCAGAAGCATGGCAGAAAGAATGCTGCGTTGGGTCTTTGTGTCATCCACCACCAGGATGCGGAAATTGCGATTGGTGATGATCCGCTTGACCGCCGAGACAATTTCGTCGAAAGCCCGGTCGGTATCCTTGATCACATAGTCCAGAACGTTCTTCTTGAGGATGCTCTCACGTGTGTTGAAGTCGAATTTTCCGGTGAAAACGATCGCTGGCAAATCGATTTCAAGCGCGTAGTCCAAAGCCTCGCAATGCGGTGAATCCGGCAAATTGAGGTCCGTGACAGCAACGAAGAAACCATGGTCGGAATGACTCGCAGCCAGTTTCATTTCCGCGAGCGAGCTGCAGGTGACGACATCAACCCCAAGGTCTGTCTCGAACCTGAATTTCAGCGCAGAGGTAAACATCCGTGAATCTTCGACCAGCAGAACCCGAAGCCGTTCGCCGGCCGGTGACGAGGCAGACTTCATCTCGGTATCAATTGAAGCTCCAGGCATATCAGCTACTCCATTGGTGTGCAGGCCAGCCACACGGCGACAAATTAAGCGTTGGACTGCGTTAAGCGGCATTCGCCTTGGCAGTGTTTAGTATCGACCGACGCGCGGACTTGATCTGGTCAAGTGTGTCGAGGTTCTGATTCACGCGGCAGTAAAATTCTTCGTCCACATAAGGACGCAGCATGAAGTCGTTGCCGCCGGCTTTCAGAAAGCGGGCCGACAGAAGACGGTTGTCAGATGAGGAAACACCGATGATCCGCAACTCATGGCTGCCGCGAACCGAGCGCAAACGCCGGGTAAGCTCAAAGCCATCCATATCGGGCATGTTGTAATCGGTGATGACAAGGCCGATATCCGGCGCTTTTTTCAAGAGGGTCAAAGCCTCGGCACCACTTTCGGCAGAGCTGACATTGAAATTGAAGCGTTCCAGTCGGCTGCGCAAAAGCGCGCGCGCCGTGGGGCTGTCGTCAACGATGAGGACGTGATGGCGGTGATTGGTCAGGAAGCGGCATACCGATTCCTCCAGCATGTCGATTGCCAGCACGCTGTCCTTGATCACGTAATCGACGATATCGCGGGCAAGAATGCCTTCGCGCGTCTTTTCATGAAATGAACCGGTGAAGACAATGATCGGTATTGACAGACCCGCAAGATAACCCAGCGCCTCGCCGTTCTCCGCGCCCGGCAGGTTAATATTCGAAATTGCCAGCGTGATAGGACGGTCGCCGTATTCGAAAGCGAGTTGTAGCTCTTCAAAGGTACGGCAGATTTCAATGTCGATATCGAAACTTTCTTTCAGCTTCTGACCAATCATCGATGTGAACACATTGGAGTCTTCTGCCACGATGATACGGTGTTCACCAAGTGATCCACCGGAATATTGCATACCTGAAAGCCCGATAAACATACCTGCACCCCTTTTGCATGGGGAGGCTAACCATGCCGGGATTGAATTTTAGTTAACACTTAAACCAATAATCTGACGGTATTGGCGTTTTTGACCCGATTATCGGGACATTTTTACTGAAATAGTATGATCAGACGCCATCGTCGTGTCTGCTGTCATGCCCAGGCGCCCCGATATGAAGCATTTTCGGCCTGCAGCAAGACTTCATTCCTTCTGTTCGCACGACGTAAGCGAGGGTTGTTCTGTCAGGCAACTACGGGTCTTGAAACATCCATTGCCGCTGTTCCCAGATCTTTTCACCGATCATGCAATCATAGGAGTCCGTGGATGTCCGCCAGCGCTGTATCGGCATCGTCTGAGCCGGAACCATCGTCTGCTCGACTGCCGGAAGAGCGCCGATCTCAAGGATGAGCTTGCGCCGTATCGCTTCGGGAAATTGATCCCAGCTCGTTACCGGAACCAGGAAACTCCCCGGCCCGCCAATCACGCAATTGGCGTAGTAGTCATCAAGGTCGGGTATGTTGAAACCACCGTCAAAACCGTCGGTCGTCATCAAAGGAAGCCCGTTGACGACAATGCGCCTGGCAAGCGCCACCTCCCGCGCTTCGATAACAGGTTGGCCCTGGTTGTTGGGACCATCGCCGGAGATATCGATCACTTTCCGGAAGCCATCGAACGGCGCGTCATCCAATCGCTTGAGCGCATGCAGGATGGCACCCGAAATAGATGTCCGGCGCTGCCCCATTGGACTGGAACCGCGAACTGTTGCTGAAAGTCTGTCCGCATCCGCCGCCGCCTCCACCAGCGTCCAGTCAAACACCGGGCGGATTGCGCTGTTGCCTGCCCATTCGAACATGGTGACCGCGATACGGCCATAGGCGCCCTGCCCAATGGCGCGGACCACATCGGGATGATTGAGCGCCGCGGCATAACCTTCCCGCTGGATGGTGAGTTCGTTTGGCGACATCGAGCGCGACACATCGACCGCCAGCACCAGCGCCACGTCCACCGGCTCCTGAGCGTGCCCTGCAGGCAATGCAGCGAGCATCCCCGCAGCTGTCAATACGGATCTGATCCATCTCGTCATGCCCCAATTTAACATGACGGAATGAAAGCCGGAACTGAATATCCAGCTGGCTCAGCGCGGCAGTGCCGCCGCACTGTACTGCGCCGCGAACTCTGCGGTTGGAGGGATTGGCTTGATCACATCGATCAGGGTACCTGACGGATCCCGCGCGATAAAATGGCGTTGCCCGAATGCCTCATCACAAAGCGGTTTGAGAACACTCCACTTCTGTGTGAGAGCGCGATCATAGACAGCGTCGACGTCCTCAACCTCGAAGTTCAGGATCATGCCGGTCATCGGCATATCGCTCTCGGGAATCGTCGGATGCCCTTGCTCCAGAATTGCCAGGTTGACCTTGGGGTCCGCTTTTGAACACAGATGCACATACCATTCCGACTCGAATGCCGGCTCGAAATCGAGATGCCGGATGTAAAAGTCTCTGGTTTCTGCCACCTGTTTCGTAATCAGGACCGGATAGTAGCTGGTGGATTTCATGACTTGCTCCCTTGGCAAAACAAACATACAGTATGCATGTAAGTGAAATATACATACAGGCTGTCTGCATGTCAAACAAGAGCAAAATGTCGAACGAAGATCGCTCATCCATCACCCGCGGCGCCCTCATAAGGGCTGCACGCCATCTTTTTTTGGAAAAAGGCTACGCGGAAGCAAGCACACCGGAACTGGTCAGGGCAGCAGGCGTCACGCGCGGGGCGCTATACCATCATTTCGATGACAAAAAATCGGTTTTCCGCGCTGTGGTCGAACAAGAGCTGAGCGAGGTTGCCGAAACCATACGCCAATCGACCATCGCCCCGGCAACCGCAATGACAGCCCTCAACAGTGGCACCCGAGCCTACCTCGATGCGATGCAAGTCCCGGGTCGGGCGCAACTGTTGCTGGTCGAAGGCCCGGCGGCTCTTGGCGTCCAATGCATGAAACAGCTCAACGATGCCAGCGCCGGGCAGACATTGCGCACTGGTCTGGAGGCAGCCATGGCCTCCGGCGAAATCCGCACCTTGCCGCTGTCTGCACTGACCGCGCTGCTGGATGCCGCCTTTGACCGCGCAGCGCTGGAGATCGCAGGTGGCGCCTCACTCGAAGACATCAGCACGACACTCAATGCACTACTCGATGGCTTGACCGCAAGGGACCAGCGGGAACGCTGACACTTGGCGTCGCGGCCAGAGTGGAACGCGCCTCTGATAATAGGGTGGCAGGCCGCGCGTCAGCTCCGCGGCTTGAGGTTCTCCGGATCGTAGAGCGGGGTGTAGCCGACGGCTGCCACTTCAACCGGATAGGCATCGCTGAAATATTCGATGTTCAGCTTGCGCCCCACCTGGCAGTACTCCCAAGGCAGATAGGCCAGCGCGATGTTCTTGCCGATGGTCGGACCAAAGGCGAGTGACGTCGTGTAGGAGCGACGCCCCAGCTCATCGACCAGCGTGTCTCCGGTTTCCGGATCCATCACCGGCAAAATTCCGACTGGATAGCGAGCCACACCCTTGGCGTCGGTGTTGTCGGTCATCACAAGGGTGCACAGCATGGCGGGCTGATGGTCACGCGCCTTGTACTCCAGGTGCTTTGCCTTGCCGCGGAAATCGGCTTCCTTGACCTTGGGACGAGCAAGATCGGCTTCGATCAGATTGTACTGGGTCAGAAGATCGGCATTCTGCAGTCGCAGGCTCTTCTCCATGCGCCGCGAGTTGGCATAGGTCTCGACCCCCACAGGTGTCACACCAGTGGAGCGAAGCGCATCCCAGACCGCAAGGCCGTCCTGGAACTTCATGTGCAATTCCCAGCCCTGCTCGCCGACATAGGAGAGACGGAAAGCGGACACCGTCTTGCCGGCAATCTCGATCGGCTTGATCGCGGCGAAGGCAAAGTTTTGCACATCAAGGCCGGCCGGATTGGCAACGACTTTCTTCAGGGTTTCGCGGGCATTCGGGCCCCAGATGCCGATGGTGGTGTAGGCCTCGGTGACATCGGTGATGGTCACGTCGAAGCCCTTGTCCTCAGCCATGCGGCGCATGTAGTGGAAGTCGCGCGGGCCGGCGTCCGCTCCATTGATCAAGCGGCAACGGTCGGCCATGCGAATGACCGTGAAGTCAGCCCGCACCATGCCCTCGTCGTCGAGGAAGTGGGTGTAGATGCCCTTGCCGATATTGCCATCACCGCCGATCTTGGCGGCGCACAGCCACTCCATCAGCGCAACATGATCCGGCCCCTCGATGTCGACCATGTGAAAGTGCGACAGGTTGATGATGCCACAGTCTTCGCTCAGTTGCAGATGCTCTGCATTCGATACCCGCCAGAAATGGCGGCTGTCCCACTCGTTTGCGCGAACCGGAACCCTGTCGCCAAATTTTTCAAGCAGATGTTCGTTGGCCGCATAGCCATGCGCCCTCTCCCAGCCGCCCAGTTCCATGAAGTGACCGCCAAGTTCCTTCTCGCGCTCATGGAAGGGCGAGCGCTTGACGCCACGGCTCGACGCATAAGGCTCGCGCGGATGAATGGCCGGAAAATAGATCTTCTGCGCTGCCTCGCGGCAGCGGTTGGCGATAAATTCCTCGGTCATCTGGTGCGGATAAAAGCGGGCGTAATCGATCGAATTGTGGTCGATCTCGGTGCGGCCATCTGTCATCCAGTCGGCAATCAACTTACCGTAGCCAGGACCATCCTTGACCCAGATCGCAACGCAGTACCACAGGCCACGCACCTTCTGGCTTTCGCCACAGGAAGGCCCGCCGGCGGCTGACACCTGCAACAGGCCGTTGAAAGAGTGGCTTTCATTGTAGCCAAGCTCGCCCAGAATCGGCGTCAGTTCCATGGCGCGTTCCAGCGGCTCGATGATCTGCTCCATATCAAGGTCGCGCTGCGAGGGCGAAAGCCGGGCTTCGTTCTTTTCGAGAATGTCGCGCGGATGGCACAGCCGTGGATTGTCGGTCTCGTAGTATCCCCATTCGATCTGGCCGCCCTCGGCAGTGGTCGGATCGCCAGTGTCGCGCATATAGGCCGAGTTGCCCTGGTCGCGCATCAGCGGCCAGCCGATATCCTTGCCGGTGCCTTCGAACTCCTTGTACGGACCGAAAAAAGTCAGCGGGTGGTCGACCGGCATGACCGGCAGGTCTTCGCCAACCATTTCTGCGATCTGCCGGCCCCAGATGCCGGCGCAGACGACGACATGATCGGCCATGATGGTACCACGATGGGTGACCACGCCCTTGATGCGGCCGCCCTCGACGATCAGCGACTGGGCCGGCGTGTTGGCGAAGACGCTGAGTTTGCCGGTCTTCTCGGCTGCATCAACCAGCTTGCCGGCAACCGTCTGCGAGCGCGGAATGACAAGACCGGCATCCGGGTCCCATAAGGCACCGGCCACCATCTCTTCTTCGACCAGCGGGAACTTTTCTTTAACCTCTGCCGGACCTATGAAGCTGGCCCGCGTGCCGAAAGCCTTGCCGGAGGAAATCTTGCGCTTGATTTCTTCCATCCATGCATCGTCGCCGGCACGGACAATTTCCAGGCCGCCAATGCGGGCGTAATGGCCCATCTTCTCGAAAAAATCGATCGAGTACTGCGTTGTCCAGACCGAGAGATAGTCGTGGGATGTCGTGTAGCAGAAGTCTGAGGCGTGGGCCGTCGATCCGATATCGGTCGGCACACCGGACTTGTCGATTCCGACAATGTCGTCCCAACCGCGCTCGATCAGATGATGCGCGATGGAGGCCCCGACAATGCCTCCCACACCGATGATGACGACCTTTGCCTGCTTCGGGAATTCTGCCATTGTCTCAACCCTGATTGCGCCTGAAGCAGAATTTAGAATCTGCCGCCGCAAAACCAGAGCCTGTCTACGACATTATCGCTTTGCTGCACGACCAGTGGCATTCCAGCCAACAATTCCTAGGTTCGGTTCCTGCAGTCGACAACTCCTGCCAAAAACGAAAGAAAGCCGCGGCTCCCATTGGATCCGCGGCCAGTTTCGTCTTTCGAGCGAGTGTTTACTCGATCACGGCAGCGCCATTGACGATGGCGATTGTCTCGCTGCCGGCAAGCGTTTCGCGGTCACCTGAAGGCATGGTGACAAAACAACCGGCCGGGCAGAAATTGACAGTGGCGCCGGCTTCGATAGCCATTTCGATCTTGTTGCCGGATTCGGTGACAATCAGCACTTGGGATTGCTCATCCTTGTTGGTGATGGTTGCAGCTTTTGCACTGCCAATCATCGCCACACTCAAGACCAAACCAATTGTGGTACTTTTCATCGGTATTCGGCGGTTGTCCGCCGCTCCCTGTTAGAAAGCTTTCGAGCCTGCTTCGGCCCGGTTATGAATGCTTTATTGCATTGCGAGAATGAACGCAGCCTGAACGACAGGTGTTAGCGGTCGCCCCCATCAGAGTCTGGCCCATCCTCCATCGAATCTTGCGCCGCCCTGCTTTTCGCCGCCTGTCTGACCCTCTTGCGGGCAATCGGCTTGGTAACAGTCACGTCGGCTTCCTCTGATCCGTCGTTTGAGAGGCTCTCGCCACTCATCAGTTTTTCCGCTATCACCGTCACAGCCTCGGCCTGATCGCCGATCTTGATATTGAGATCTCGCTGCGGGAACGGTATTTCGATGCCCTCTGCCTTCAAACGCTCGAATATCCGCAATCGCAATTCGGTTCGCACAGACAGGCCGTCGAGTACATCTGCGATATGCGCCTTCACCTCGAAGTCGAGAGACGAGTCCCCGAAGCCGACGAATTGAACGCTCGGTTCGGGATAGTTGAGCACCTTATCGAGATCGCGGGCAATTTCGCTCAGAATTTCAATTACCTTGCGTGGATCAGCATCGTAGCTCACACCCACAGGAACATCGACACGGCCAAGCGAGTTGCGATGCGTCCAGTTGCCGACCGGTGCATTGATTAGCTCCGAATTCGGGACGATGATCGACTGGCGTGTGAAGGTTTCAATTTCAGTGGCGCGAACCGAAATCTTCTTCACGAACCCTTCGGTCGAGCCGGTGACCACCCAGTCACCGACCTTGAACGGCCGCTCGGCCAGCAAAATCAGGCCCGAGACAAAATTACTGACAATGTTCTGAAGGCCGAAACCGATTCCAAGTGACAGTGCACCGGCGACCAGAGCCAGGCTTGAAAGGTCTATGCCCGCAGCAGAAATGCCGATAAGGCCGGCAATTGCCACTCCAAGATAACCAACCCCTGTCTTGATCGAATTGCGGACACCCGCATCCATCCGTCCGCGCGCCATCACACTGCCATCAAGCCAGCGCTGGAACCAGCGTGTTACCAGAAGCCCGAACAGGAACAGAAGGATACCAAAGAAGATTCCGACTATGGAAATGGTGATGCCGCCAATGCGGATTTCAGTCAGGAAACGGTAAAACCAGATCTCGATATCCTGAATCTGGAAGCCCCACAGAAGCAGGATCATCGGCACACCAAACACCAGAACAGCCAAGCTTATCAGCAGCCCGGCGCCCAGACCTGTCTGGTCAAGCGCGACATTGCCAAGTTCAAATTTATTTTCCATTCGCCGTCCGATGGCGGTCTGGGCAAATACGCCCGGCTCGGAAATGGCTCTGCCGGAGAGATAGCCGATATACATCGTTGTCAGAACCGCGCCAGTCACCACGATCTGTGTCGCGGCAAAGCGGGCAAAACCGACATAGCCCAGTGCCGCGGTGGCCATCAGCCCGACACCCGCAGCCAGAAGCGTGATCAATATGAACCGCGGCCACGGCTGCCCTGGATCGGCCGGGTTGCCTGACGCGGCAACCATCGGTTTACCCATCGCCATGCCGATCAGGATGAGCGCGATCAGAAAGACCGCAATGATCCCCTTGAACACGGTTAGCACCACCGGGGAGCCCAGCGATTGGCTGATCTGGTCTCCGACAAAATCAAGCCCGTTGACGATGACCATCGCCACCACCAGAAAATAGAGCGCACGGGCGCCACCATTGGACAGGTTGACCAGGCGCCAGGCGGCCATCTTCGGCGCAAGTATTGCGCGGGCCAGACGCGCAACGAAGAAGATTGCCACAATAGTCGTCAGCACGCTGACGACAACCGGTGTCACATCGGCACGAAGAATGGCAAAGCTCTGGGCCAGCACATAAACCGTGCCCCCCAGAGCAGTCATCGCGGCAGTTGGTATGACGGTCGACCAGAACGCCACGGACAGCCGGCTCGTATAGGGTGGGTCTTCATCCGCAGGATCGCGGTCAATTAACCCGCCAAACAAGCGGTAGGCGCCCGGCACGAACACAAGCGCTGCAAGCAGCGAAAAGAAAACCCACCCCAGCATTGCCTCCCACTTGAAGGTCCAGACAAATTTCGCCCATGACCCATAGGTACTGACGACATCAGTTCCCTCATCGTCCAATGCTGTCAACGCTTGGGACAGCATCGCCGGCCCGATCTCGGTCCTCTTGAACAAGGTGTTGGTGAATAGCTCCCGCCGCGTCTCGGTGATCAGATCGGCCAGTTGGCTGGCCCTCACCGAAACCGCCTCGGCCCTGCCGGTCAGGGCGTTTATCTGAGCTCGTTCGGCGGCAAGACGCGACCGTTCTGCGATTACCGCATCGGGCTCCACCGGCTCCCCCTCGGTCGGGGTTGCGCCCAGCTGGTCGGTTCGCGCCTTGATTTCAGTCAGCCTGGGTCTCAACGAGACGCCGACGTCGAGCATGCTGCGCGCCAGCGCTTCGACTTCCAGCTTCAGGTCAACCAGCGACGTGTCATTGTCGGAATTATCCTCAACCTTGGTGGTCAACTGCGCAATGGTGTTTTCGGCTTGTGACAGACTTTCGTCAGCCGCCGCGATTGCGGGTGAAGCGATCGGCTGCGCAGGGACTGCGGGCGCAGGTGACACAGCCGGGACCTCAGCAACTGCCGCCGGGCTCGGTTGAGTGTCAGCAGCCGCCGCCGCCGGGCTTTCAGGTTGGGACACTTCAGCTGGCGCACCCGTCTGGGCGCTGCTTGAGCTGACCGGAACAGGCAGCAGGAGCCCCGCGACCGTCGTCGCTATCAACCAATCAAAACGCATGAATTCCCTGTCCGGTTCGAAATTGCGACATCATCCATAGCAGGCTGGCAGTGCTTCTCAAACGCCATACAAAGCACGAGCGCCCGTCTGCGATGACAGCAATGGTCCTTTCTCCCCGGTAGACAGACTTAAAACCCCGCACCGGGTTCAGCCAGATACGCTTTTTCTTCAGGCGTCGAAGTCCGTCCAAGAATAGCATTGCGGTGCGGAAACCGCCCATAGCGCTCGATGATGTCGTGGTGCTGGTTGGCGTAGTCGAGATAGTTCGCATTGCCCAGCGCCTCAAACAGCGCAACACAGCGTTTCTGCTCGCCAATATCCTCGGCGTGCTCGAACGGCATGTAGAAAAAGATCCGCCGGTCTTCGCCGATCGCCTTGTCAGCCCCGACCGCCAACGACGCCTTGGCCTCTTTCAGCGCCAGGCCGTCGGTGGCAAACGCCAGCGGCGACCCACGGTAGATGTTGCGCGGGAACTGGTCGAACACGATCACCAGGGCAAGGCGCGCTTCGGGTGTCGCCCGCCACTCTTCGCTGATCCCGCGCGACAGGGCCAGATGCAGGCCGGAAAACCGCTCCGTGATGCGGCGGTCGATGTCGTCGCTTTTGACGAACCAGTCCTTCGGGGTCAGCTCGCTGAACCAGAAATCCAGCACGGTTTCGGGGGTCTCGGTCATGAAAGATCCTGTCCTAACAGCATAAAGATAGACTGAATTTGGCGATTTCACGGAAAACTTCAACCATTCCCCGCACAATCGCCACCCGGCCTGGCCGCCAAGCAACCCATCACACGGACTGTCAAGCAGCCTCCGCTTGAGCTTGAAGCCGAACCAGAGCCACGCCGTCGCTCACCTGCATTCCATCAGCAACCAGCACCTCCGCAACCACACCCTCGCGCGGCGCCGACAAGGTCATTTCCATTTTCATGGCTTCCATGATCACCATCGGCTCGCCCGCTTTCACCTCTTGGCCCTGAGCCACAAGAACCTGCTTGATGATGCCCGGCATTGCGGACACCACCTGGTCACCACCCGCCGCCACATCATCTGTGCGATTGTGTTGCTGCTTGCCGAACCGGTACGTCAGCCCCTCGTGAAACACTGCAACCTCGGTGCCGCTCTGGACCAGCCGGCAGTGCTGCGTCACGCTGTGAGCGCTGAAAGCCCAGTCATTGCCATTGCGCTGAACAGCATTGAGCCGGATGCCGCCGCATGACAGGCCATCACCGGCAATCCACCATGTGTCCACGGCTTCCCGGCCAGCCGTAAAAACGCTTTCGGTTTCATGTATACCCAGCACCACGGAGCGCTTGGCAGCACCCCAAATCTCGAACGGACCGATACTTTGCACCGACATGGCTTTGCCGGTACGGGACGAAACCATGCCCGAGGCGGCAAGTGCGGCCAGAGCCACTATGGCCTCTGGCGCAGCCGCGCGTTCTGTCAAGCTTGAAATATTGCGGTCAATCAGTCCGGTATCCAGCCGTCCGGAGGCGAAATCCGCGTCGCGGCAAAGCCTGGTCAGGAACGCCGTATTGGTCACGGTACCGGCAATTTCGGTGCGGCCCAGGGCACCCGCAAGCTTGCCCAGCGCCTCGGCCCGGGTCTTGCCGTGCGCAATTACCTTGGCGATCATCGGATCATAAAACGGCGTTATTTCGTCACCTTCGCGCACGCCCGCGTCGACCCGTATGCCACCATCCGGAAACCGCAAATGCACCAAACG
The DNA here is from genome assembly GCA_051251555.1 of Hoeflea sp. Classification (GTDB taxonomy): domain Bacteria; phylum Pseudomonadota; class Alphaproteobacteria; order Rhizobiales; family Rhizobiaceae; genus Hoeflea. The sequence goes on along the minus strand of JBPOEW010000002.1, from coordinate 37,047 downwards.
GCCCACGGCAGGCAGAAAGCCCTTTTCCGCGTCTTCGGCATAGATCCGCGCTTCCACCGCATGACCGTTGATCGAAAGCTCATCCTGTTTCAGCGGCAAGGGCTCGCCCGACGCCACCCGGATCTGCCACTCGACCAGATCAAGCCCGGTAATCAGCTCGGTCACCGGATGCTCGACCTGAAGCCGAGTGTTCATTTCCATGAACCAGAACCTGTCGGCTTTCAGCCCGTCACTGGCGTCAACAATGAACTCGACTGTGCCCGCGCCGGAATAGTTGATCGCCTTGGCCGCCTGCACCGCCGCAGCCCCCATCGCCGTGCGCATATCCTCGGGCATGTCAGGCGCAGGCGCTTCCTCGATCACCTTCTGATGCCGCCGCTGCGCCGAGCAATCACGCTCGAACAGATGAACCACATTGCCGTGATTGTCGCCAAACACCTGAATTTCGATGTGCCGCGGTGTCGCGACATATTTCTCCACCAGCACCCGGTCATCGCCAAAGGAGGCTTTCGCCTCACGTCGCGCCGAAGACAATGCCGCCGGAAAATCAGCCTGATTGTCGACCTTGCGCATGCCCTTGCCACCGCCTCCGGCGCGCGCCTTGATCAAGACCGGAAAGCCAATCTCGTTGGCCTTGCCCGCCAGCACCACAAGTTCCTGCGCTTCGCCGTGATAGCCCGGCACTACCGGCACATTGGCTTTTTCCATCAGCGCCTTGGCGGCATCCTTCAGCCCCATGGCGCGGATCGCGGAAGCCGACGGCCCGATGAAGATCAGCCCCGCCTTTTCAACCTGATCTACAAAGCCCGGATTCTCCGACAAAAACCCGTAACCGGGATGGATCGCATCCGCGCCGGTGCGCTTGGCCGCATCGAGAATGACATCACCCTTGAGATAGCTCTCGGACGCCTGCGCCGGCCCGATCAGCACCGCTTCGTCGGCCATCTCCACATGCAATGCCTTGGCGTCGGCTTTGGAATAGACGGCCACCGTTGCGATGCCCATTTTCCGCGCCGTGCGAATGATCCGACAAGCAATCTCGCCCCGGTTGGCGATGAGGATTTTGGTGATGTTCATTGCTTTTCTTCTCCCGCAAAGTCCTCGACAACTTCGAACCGCTCATAGATGAGGATCATGCTTGGATCAAACCCGCCATTGCGCCCAAAATAGGCAGCATAACCTTTTTGCCAGTCTTTGAGGCTTTCGAATTCGCCTTGAAACGGAATTCGACTCGCATCCATCTGCGAATAGGCAATCTGTTCGAGGCTCAGCGTTCTCGTCGCCAGCGCCGGATTGCCCTCCCAATCAAGCGCGATGTCCACCCGCCCGACTTCCGGATAGGAACCCGGATCATCCGCGAATTCGTCTGGCGTCGCACAGGTTGCTGTCTTTCGGCCCGATCGCATCAGAGCAATGATATGTGAATTGAGCGCGACACTGTCACCGGATGTGTAGATTTTGGCACCGGGATAGCGAGCCAGGATCTGTTCGAGAGTTGCAGCCACACCGTTCCCAATCACATCCTGAACACGCCGAATTTGGTCTCGGCAACCGAGGCGTTGAGCGCCGTCGACACGCTCAGTGCCAGTATTTCGCGGGATTTGAGCGGGTTGATGATGCCATCGTCCCACAGCCGTGCCGAGGCGTAGAGCGGATGACTTTGCGTTTCAAACATCTCGATGGTCGGACGCTTGAATTCGGCCTCGTCTTCAGCCGACCATTTGCCGCCCTTGCGTTCGATGGCATCGCGTTTGACAGTGGCCAGAACGCCGGCAGCCTGTTCGCCGCCCATCACCGAGATCCGGCTGTTGGGCCAGGTCCACAGGAAGCGGGGAGAGTAAGCCCGCCCGCACATACCGTAATTGCCCGCACCAAACGAGCCACCGACGATCATGGTGATTTTCGGCACCTGCGTCGTCGCCACAGCCGTCACCATTTTGGCACCGTCCTTGGCGATGCCGCCGGCCTCGTATTTCTGCCCGACCATGAAGCCGGTGATGTTCTGCAAAAACACCAGCGGGATCTTGCGCTGCGAGCACAGTTCGATGAAATGCGCTGCCTTCACAGCACTTTCGGAAAACAGAACACCGTTGTTGGCAACAATACCAACCGGCATGCCCATCACATGGGCAAAGCCGCAAACGATGGTGGTGCCGTAGCGCGCCTTGAACTCGTCAAACCGCGAGCCATCGACGATGCGGGCGATCACCTCCCGAATATCGTAGGGCTGGCGCGTGTCGGCAGGAATAATCCCGGCAATCTCGGCCGGATCATAGAGTGGATCTTCCGGCGGCAGACAGTCCATCTGGCAGAGCCCTGCCCCGCCCCGGTGATTGAGATTGGCCACCGCCTGGCGCGCCAGTTCCAGTGCATGCGTGTCATTATCGGCCAGATGATCGGCCACCCCAGAAAGCCGCGTGTGCACATCGCCGCCGCCCAGATCCTCGGCACTCACCACTTCGCCGGTGGCGGCCTTGACCAGCGGCGGGCCGGCCAGAAAGATCGTGCCCTGATCGCGCACGATGATGGTCTCGTCGCTCATCGCCGGCACATAGGCACCACCCGCCGTGCACGAGCCCATAACCACGGCGATCTGCGAGACCCCCTTGGCACTCATATTGGCCTGGTTGAAGAAGATCCGGCCAAAGTGATCCCGGTCGGGAAACACCTCGTCCTGATTGGGCAGATTGGCGCCGCCCGAATCCACCAGATAGACACACGGCAGATTGTTCTCGAGCGCGATTTCCTGAGCCCGCAAATGCTTCTTCACCGTCAGTGGATAATAGGTCCCGCCCTTTACCGTCGCGTCATTGCAGACCACCATCACGTCGCGGCCATTGACCCGGCCGACACCAGCGATAAGCCCGGCGCTTGCAATGTCCCCACCATAAAGCCCATGCGCCGCAAACCGGCCTATCTCAAGAAATGGCGAATCCGGGTCGAGCAGCGTCGCCACCCGCTCGCGCGGCAGCAATTTGCCGCGTCCGACATGACGCTCGCGCGACGCTTCCGGCCCACCCTGCCCGTGCAAGGCCGCGGCTTCCGCTGCCTCGGCGATCTGCGCATGCATCTTCGCGGCGTTGTCCTTGAACGCTTGCGAGCCGGTGGAGATTTTGGATTGGAGGATACTCACGCCGTTTCCGCCATCATCTCGCGACCGATCAGCATGCGGCGGACTTCAGACGTGCCGGCGCCAATCTCGTAGAGCTTGGCGTCGCGCAACAAACGGCCTGTCGGATAGTCGTTGATATAGCCATTGCCCCCCAGCGTCTGAATGGCCTCAAGCGCTACCTGGGTGGCTTTTTCTGCCGAGAACAAAATGCAACCGGCAGCATCCTTGCGCGTCGTCTCGCCGCGGTCGCAGGCTGCTGCCACCGCATAGACGTAAGCCCGGCAGGCATTCATTGTCGTGTACATGTCAGCCAGCTTGCCCTGCATCAGCTGGAAATTGCCGATCGGCTCGCCAAACTGCTTGCGCTCGTGGCAATAGGGCATCACCACATCCATCGCCGCCGCCATGATGCCGAGCGGTCCGCCGGCCAGCACTAGCCGCTCATAATCGAGCCCCGACATCAGGATCTTGACGCCCTGGCCTTCTTCGCCCAGCACATTCTCGAACGGCACTTCGCAGTCCTCGAACACCAGTTCGCAGGTATTTGAGCCGCGCATGCCCAGCTTGTCGAGTTTCTGGGCGGTGGAAAATCCGGCCATGCCCTTTTCGATCAGGAACGCAGTGATGCCGCGCGATTTCGCCTCCGGATCGGTCTTGGCGTAAACCACCAGCGTTTTGGCGTCCGGTCCGTTGGTGATCCACATCTTGTTGCCATTAAGCACATACCGGTCATTGCGCTTCTCGGCTCGCAACTTCATCGACACCACATCGGAACCTGACCCCGGTTCGCTCATCGCCAGCGCGCCGACATTCTCGCCGGAGCAGAGTTTCGGCAGATATTTCTGCTTCTGCTCTGTAGTACCCCAGCGATTGATCTGGTTGACGCAGAGATTGGAATGCGCGCCGTATGACAGGCCAATCGAGGCCGAGGCACGGCTGATCTCTTCCATTGCAACCACATGAGCGAGGTAGGTCATTCCGGTGCCGCCAAAATCGGGATCGGCAGTCATGCCAAGCAGGCCCAACGCTCCCATCTCCTGCCACAGATGGGCCGGAAACTGGTTTTCCTTGTCCGTCGCGTCGGCAACAGGCGCAATCCGGTCCGCCGCAAACCGGGACACCATGTCTCTGAGCGCATCGATGTCTTCGCCCAATCCGAAATTCATGCTTGCAGAGAACATGTCAGTCTTCCTTCTTTTGCCCCACCAGCCGCTCCACGAGACGTACATAAACCGCCTCGATCTCATTGAGCGACAAGCGTCCGTTGTCGCGGAACCAGGTGGTCATGCCGTTGAGCATGGCGATGATCGCCATGGTGGTGACCTGCGGATCGATGATATCGAATGATCCGTCGCGTGCGCCGCGCTCAAGAATGGCGCGCGGAAAGCCCTCGTATTTGCGCCGCAACGCCTCGATGGCGCTGAAGTTCTCGCCCTCGAGACTGCGCAGTTCCATGTAGGAGATAAACACCTCCCGCGATCTGGTCAGATGATAGCGGATGTGAAACCGGACGAAATTCTCAAGCGCTTGAGGCGGTTCCAGACCCGGCTCGTCCGCATCCTCCCACGAGCTCAGAAGCGTTTCCATGTGAACCTGAAGCAGTTCGTTCAGCAGATCTTGTTTGGTCGGAAAATGATTGTAGATCGCACCGGCCTGAACGCCGGTTTCGGCCGCAATCGCCCGCATGGAAACCGCCGCGTAGCCGGAACGTGCAAACAGCTCAAGCGCCGCTTTGCGCAGCTTCTCCGCCGTTTCAGCTCCCGTAGATCCCGCCCGTCGCGCCATGGCTCACACAATTAAATGAACGTTTGTTTATTTTATCGTCTTCCGCGTCATCCCGCAAGTCCTCGAACCGGTATGCTGTGGACAAGCCGCCCGGGCAAATGAACCCTGCCTTGCGCCTCAGGCCAGCCAGCGCTTGCGCCGCTTGTAATGCTTGACGTTCTTGAACGAGCGTCGGCCCTCGCCGCCAACACCAAGATAGAATTCCTTGACGTCCTCGTTCTCGCGCAGGTCACTGGCGACCCCGTCCATCACGATACGACCAGATTCCATGATGTAGCCATAGGTCGCGTAGCGTAGCGCGATATTGGTGTTCTGCTCGGCCAGCAGAAACGACACGCCTTCCTTCTCGTTGAGTTTCTTGATGATTTCGAAGATTTCTTCCTGCAACTGCGGCGCCAGCCCCATCGACGGCTCGTCCAGCAGGATCATCTTCGGCCGGCTCATCAGCGCTCGGCCAATCGCCGTCATCTGCTGCTCACCGCCGGACGTGTAGCCTGCCTGACTGCTCTTGCGCTCTCTTAATCGCGGAAAATAGTCATAGACCATTTCGATGTCGCGCTTGATTGCTGCATTGCCGTCGCGTCGCGTGAACGCGCCTGTCAGCAGGTTTTCCTCGACCGTCAGATGGCCGAAGCAATGCCGGCCTTCCATCACCTGGATGCAGCCGCGCCGCACCAGCTCATTGGCTGTTTGCGCCTCGATCCGGTTGCCTTCAAATTCGATCGATCCCTTGGTCACCTCGCCGCGCTCCGAGCGCAGCAGGTTCGAAATCGCTTTCAGCGTCGTTGACTTTCCCGCGCCATTGGCGCCCAGCAGAGCCACGATCCCGCCTTCCGGCACCACCAGCGACACACCCTTGAGCACCAGGATCACGTGATCATAGATCACTTCAATATTGTTCACCGCCAGAATGTTCGGCTGTGTCGACGCATCGGTAGATACGGAAGTGGACATCGGCATGGACCCTCTCCGGTCAGGGATAAATGTCTGAGGCGGCTGCCCGCCGCGCAAGACACATGGGTCCCGCGCGACGGTTGTTTGTCAGAGTATTACTGGACGCAAGCTTCAGTACGCTCAGGCCAAGGGGCATTGCTCTCGGCATAATCCGCAGCAGCCTTTTCAAGCAGCGGCTGGACCATCTCGACGTCCGGCGCGAACCAGTCGCCGGACTTCTGCCAGTCCTTGCCGTCCCATTCGACCACATAGACCTTGTGATGACCGGAATGATCCGAGCAGGACAGCTTCATCGGCAAAGCAAAGCCTTCCATGCCCATTTCCTTGAGCCGTGCTTCGGTAATATCGAGGTTTTCAAGACCGTTGCGCATGTCTGTCGCGTCGATCACGGTCTTGCCCGAAAGCTCCTGCGCCTTGCGGATGCCTTCAGCAATCAGCATCGAGTTGTAGACACCGCGGTTATAGAGATTGTCGGCAAATTTCGCCGGATCAACCTCGCTCTTGCCCGCATCAACCACATACTTCTTGATGTCCGCAATGAACGGATAGTCAGCACCAACACCGTGGAAGTTGAGTGTGCGGTACCCCTTGGCAGCCTCGCCGCCGGCAGCCGCATCGTCATTGCCGCCTGACCACCACACACCATAAAACTTGTCCATCGGGTAGCGGATCTTGGTGGCTTCCTTCACGGCAGTCGGAGTCATTGCGCCCCAGCCCCACATGATCATGTAGTCGGGCTTGTCGCGGCGGATGTTGAGCCACTGCGACGACTGGTTCTGCATTTCCTTGCCGGCAACCGGGTACTGCAAAAGCTCGAAGCCCATGTCGCTGGACATCTGTTCAAGCAGCGGAATCGCCTCGCGGCCATAGCCGGCATCTAGGAAGATGTAACCGAGCTTCTTGCCCTTCAGCGCCTCGGCGCCACCTTCACGACGGGCAATGTCGGTGACGATTGCTGACGCGCCGTCCCAGTATGTGTCCGGCGGATTGAACACCCACGGGAATGTATTACCTTCGGCCGCAGCCGAAAGACCGTAAGCCATCGACAGAACCGGGATCTTGTCAACCGATGCCTTCGGGATCACCTGAAGCGTGATGCCGGTTGAATAAGGATTGATGACGATAGCGCCTTCGCTCTTGACCTGCTCATAGCACTCCACACCCTTCTGTGTGTCGTAGCCGGTTTCACATTCGGCGACACGGATCTTGACGCCGTTGATGCCGCCATCCCGCTCGTTGAGCATGGTGAGATAGTCATGCATGCCATTGGCAATCGGGATACCCGAGCCGGCATAGGGGCCGGTGCGGTAGCTGAACAACGGTACAAACAGCTCTTCGGCGGCAAATGCCGGCAATGCTGCGCCCGTCAGGGTGCCGGCCATTACTGTTCCGGCAATCAGACATTTCAGTCGCATTGTATTCCTCCCATTAGGCGCGATTTCCGCACCAATCCGGGGACCCTGATCCTCCCGACATGTCTGGTCCGGACGGGTCCCATGCCCGGACAATGTCGCTTATGGAAGTTTTCCGGACTGCCTCCTCAGACGTGCCGGAAAACACCAGTTGGTCAGGCGTATGGAAACGGCCAGACGCGCATTTTCTCCTTGCCGAGCGACCACAGCCTTGCCAGCCCGTGCGGTTCGACAATGAGAAAGAAGATAATCAGTGCGCCCACGATCATGGTCGCAATGTGAAAAACGGTTTCAGCACCGATGCCGATACCCAGCGCCGGAAATCCTGCACGCAGCACGATCGGCAAGCCCCAGATGAACGCCGCGCCGAAGAACGAACCGACAAGACTGCCCAAGCCCCCCAGGATCACCATGAACAGGATCTGGAATGACAGCGTGATCGAGAACGCTGATGGTTCAGCCGCTCCAAGATAGAAAAAGATGAACATCGCACCGGCAACGCCGCACAGATAGGACGACACCGCGAATGCCGAAAGCTTGGCCGTCAATGGCCGCACGCCCATCAGCTCAGCCGCAATGTCCATGTCGCGGATCATCATCCACTGCCTACCGATCCGGCCACGCACGATGTTTTTCACCGCAAGTGTCACCACCACGACGATAGCCAGAACGATGAAATACTGGGTCATCGGTGCTGCCGACGGGCCGGTGAGAACGATATCACCAAAGCCGCGGCGCTCAGGCACCTCGATCGCGCCCGATGCGTTGTAGTTGTAGAGCCACGGAATGCGGATGAAGCACCACTCGAGAAAGAACTGCGCGGCCAGCGTCGTCACCGCCAGGTACAGACCCTTGATCCTGAGCGAGGGCAATCCGAATATCACGCCAATTCCAGCAGAGAACAGCCCGGAAAGCAGCACCAGAATGACAATGTTGGCATCGGGAAAGATCGTCGTCAGCTTGTAGCAGCTGTAGGCACCGACGCCCATGAACGCGCCTGAGCCGAGCGACAACTGCCCGGCATAGCCGGTCAGGATGTTGAGCCCGATCGCCGCCAGCGCCAGGATCAGAAACGGCGTCATGATAGCATTGAGAAAGAAATCGCTGGCAAAAAACGGGATCGCCAGCGCGATCACCCCGATAATCGTCATACCGATACGGTCTTCCCGGATCGGAAATATTGCCTGATCGGCAGTGTAGCTGGTCTTGTACTGGCCAGATTCGCGGTACAGCATTAATCGTCTCCCCAGACATTCCCGCTCGACGGCAGCACGTGAGAGTGTGGTCCTGTCAGACGAAACCGGTGCCCGGTTGGCGCCTCCATGATCACCGAATGATCGACCACGGAGAGTTTCTTCCCGCCGAGTTCTTCAATGCGATGTATTTCGGCGGCAAGATTGTCCGTTTCGATGTCGAAATGGATGCGGGCTTCATCTCGAACCGCCTCGATCACCAGCGAAACACCCTTGTCACCGGCCAGGATGGTGGCCCGATGGCCGTCATCATCAACGTAGGAGGACTGTCCCAGCAGTTGTGACCAGAACCCGGCCGCCTGTTCGATATGGTCGGTATGACAATCAACGACGATGGAGGAAAGTCGGCTTTTATGCATCGCTTATACCCTCTCGATTATACGTTCGCCAAACAGACCTTGTGGCCTGAACAGCAAGAAGATAAGCGCAATCATATAAGCAAGCCAGCTTTCGATGCCGCCTCCCACCAGTGGGCCCCAGTAAATTTCGCCAATTTTTTCGCCGATGCCGATGATCAGCCCGCCAACAATGGCGCCCGGGATCGAAGTAAAGCCACCGAGAATGAGCACCGGCAATGCCTTGAAGGCAATGATTTCGAGTGCGAACGACACATCAGACCTCGCGCCCCACATGATCCCGGTCGTCAGCGCCACAATGCCAGCGGCAAACCAGACGATGGCCCAGATCTGGTTGAGTGAGATCCCCACCGACAAAGCCGCCTGATGGTCATCAGCCACCGCGCGCAACGCCCGGCCGATCCGGGTCTTGTTGAAGAACACCGCCAGGCAGCCGACCATGATCAGCGCGATCACGGCTGCGGCGATATCGATATGCTGAAGGATCAACAGCCCGCCATCGCCGATCTCGAACGCCGTCGATCCGGTCGGCAGGCCCAATTCCTCGGTGATCATCTGCTTGGGTTCGCCGCCAAAGACGAATTCACCAAATCCGACCAGAAAGTATGTCAATCCGATCGTCGACATCAGCAAGATAATATCCGGCTGGTTGACCAGCGGCCGCATCACGAACCGTTCCACGGCAAGCGCCAAAACCCCCATCACGCCGATGGTCAGGATCAGTGCCAGGTAAGCCGGAACACCCTTCTCGTGGAGGCCGACAAGCGTCAGCCCGGCAAACACCACCATGATGCCCTGCGCGAAGTTAAAAACACCAGACGCCTTGAAGATCAGCACGAAGCCAAGCGCGATCAGCGCATACAGCACACCAGCGACAAACCCTTCCCACAGCACCTGCAGAAAGAAGTCCGGCATGTCCACCATCTGGACGAACGGATCAATGAGAATTGAATACATGAAATCCATCAGTGCGACACTCCCAGATAGGCGTCGATGACGTCCTGGTTGTTCTTCACGTCCGCGGGCGTTCCGTCGCCGATCTTGCGGCCGTAGTCGAGCACCACCACCCGGTCGGAGATGTCCATCACCACGCCCATGTCATGCTCGATCAGCGCAATGGTCGTGCCCATCTGACTGTTCACATCCAGAATGAAGCGGCTCATGTCCTCTTTTTCTTCCAGATTCATGCCCGCCATCGGCTCGTCGAGCAGCAGCAGATCCGGCTCCATCGCCAAAGCCCGGCCGAGCTCAACCCGCTTTTGCAGCCCGTAGGGCAATTTTCCGACCGGCGTCTTGCGAATATGCTGGATCTCGAGAAAGTCGATGATTTCCTCGACCTTGAGCCGATGCTCGATTTCCTCATTGCGCGCCGGCCCGATATTGAGCACCTGCCAAAAGAAATTCTTGTGCATTTTCAACGTCCGCCCCGACATGATGTTGTCGAGAGTCGACATACCCTTGAACAGCGCCACGTTCTGGAAGGTACGCGCAATGCCAGATGCGGCGGCCTCATAGGGTTGCATCTGCGACCGTGCTTTACCCCGAAAGGTGATCACACCTTCCTGCGGATGGTAAAACCCGTTGATCACATTCAGCATCGAGGTCTTGCCGGCACCGTTCGGGCCGATGATGGCGCGAATTTCACCTTTCCGGATATCGAAGGATATATCGGAGATCGCCTTCACGCCACCGAACGACAGAGACACATTGTCGACCTTCAGCATCACGTCGCCGGGGTTCAGTCCGTCGTCCTCGGCATGAAGCGCGACATGTTTGATACGCGCATTCATTCGGCAGCCTCCGGCATTGCATCTGAAGTGGGATGTATTTCGGCGTCCGCCACTTTCACCGTGGCGCGAATGGTACCCTTGCGGCCGTCTTCAAACGTCATTTCTGTCTCGATAAATTTCTCCGATGACCCGTCATAGAGCGCTTCAATCAACGGCCCGTAGCGGTCCGCCAGGAAGCTGCGGCGTACCTTCTGCGTCCGGGTCAGCTCGCCGTCATCCGCGTCGAGTTCCTTGTGCAGCACCAGGAAGCGCTTGATCTGCGCGCCAGCCATCATCGGCTCTGCAGCCAGATCGCGGTTCACCTGATTGATGTGCGCCGTCATCATCTCGTAGACCTGCGGCAGGCCCGCCAGTTCCTGATAGGAGCCGTAGGAAATGTTGTTGCGCTCGGCCCAGTTGCCAACGGCCGTCAGGTCGATGTTGAGAAACACCGCGACGAAATCCCGTCCGTCACCGAAGGCCACCACTTCCTTGATATTGGGGAAGAACTTGAGCTTGTTCTCGATGTATTTCGGCGCATAAAGCGCACCGCTCGTCAGCTTGCCGACATCCTTGGCCCGGTCGATGATCTTGAGATGGCCCTGGGCATCGAAAATGCCCGCATCACCTGTCATCACCCAGCCGTCCGGTGTCATGGCTTCCCTGGTCTTCTCCTCATCGCCGTAATATCCGGTGAACATGCCCGGCGAACGGAACTGAACCTCACCGCTCTCCGCGATCCGGATTTCCACATCCGGCGCAGCCGGTCCCACCGTGTCGGGACGCACATCGCCGTCTTTCTGGCACGTCACATACAAGAATGCCTCGGTCTGACCGTAAAGCTGCTTGAGGTTGATCCCCAGCGAGCGGAAAAACGAAAACAGATCCGGCCCGATCGCCTCACCCGCCGTATAGGCGGTGCGGATCCGCGTGAAACCGAGCACATTCCGTAAAGGCCCGTAGATCAGCTTGTCGCCGATCCAGTAGGAAATCCGGCCTGACAGCGGCACCGGACGGCCTTCGAGAATCTTCTCGCCATAGGCCTTTGCGACACCGAGATAGTGGTGAAACAGCCACTTTTTCCAGGAGCTGGCGTCTTCCATGCGGATCATCACGCTGGTCAGCAGACCTTCAAACACTCGCGGCGGCGCAAAATAAAAGCTGGGTCCGATCTCGCGCAAATTTTGCGCCACAGTCTCAGGACTTTCGGGACAGCTCATGCATAGCCCGACGACATAGCCTTGCGCGTAATTGAGATAGTGATCTCCGACCCATGCCAGCGGCAGATAGGCAAGCACCTCGTCGTGCTCGGTCATGTTATCGAATTTGGCCGTGTCTTCGGCGGCCTTTACCGAAGACGCAGCCGTCAACATCACGCCCTTTGACCGGCCGGTGGTGCCTGAGGTGTACAAAATTGCAGAAGTTTCGGTTCCGTTCGAAGCCCGAATTGCGGCTTCCCAATCGGAAATCGCAGACGGGTTGGCGGCAGCAATCGCCCGGCCCTTTTCCTGAACATCCGCGAAATCGTGCAACCGATCGCGCTCATAGTCCCGCAAGCCGCGCGGCTCGTCGAATATGATGTCGGTCAAGCCGGGAATATCGGCAGCAGCGGACTGGATCTTGTCGACCTGCTCCTGGTCTTGAACAACAGCAAAGCGCACGCCGGCATGGTGCAGCACATAGGCCATCTCTTCGGAAACTGAGTCTGCGTAAACTGGAATAGGGATCGCTTTGAGCGATTGTGCCGCACAAAACGCCCAGTAGAGCCGTGGCCGGTTCGAGCCGACAATGGCAACCCGCTCACCCTCGGCAAGTCCCATGGCCTTCAGCCCCAGAGCAAAGTCGCGAATTTCATTGCGCTGCTCGGACCAGGTCCAGGTCTGCCATATGCCGTAGTCCTTGATCCGCATCGCAGGCCGCGATGCAAACCGCTTGGCGTTCAACAGCAAATACTGCGGAAACGTCACCGGCTTGCCGCCAGCGGTTACGCCTGTGGCTTCCATCATCCACTCTCCTCCCTGTCCGGACGGCGCGTTGCCTTGTCCGGGCGCATGGATCTCACCCCATGCAATTGGCCGTTCCCACTGACCGTCCTCCACCGGTCAAAGCCGGCTTTGTCTGCTTGCAGAACCGGCGGCTGTCCTCTCAACCGCCAGATCCAGGAGCACCCATCAATTAAATGAACGCTCGTTTACCTTATTCGCCTTCGCCACCGTTGCAAGTCCTACTTTGGTGCAAACTCCCACTTATGCAGTGATCGTCTGCAACCTGTCGACCAGTTCGCTCACGCCGAAACGGATCGGATCGGTCGCCGGCACGCGGTATTCCGCCGCAAGCTCTGCCAACAAAGCCTTGGCCTCCGCCTCGCCCAGCTTCTGCGTGTTCACCGCAATCCCGGTGCAGGTGATCGCCGGATTGGTCAGGCGTCCACAGGCAATGGTCATGTCGATCACGTCCTGTATGCTCGGCAGGCCGTGCTTGACCCCGCGCATGGTGGTCCGTGTCGGCTCGTGGCAGACGACGAAGGCATCGGCTTGCGCACCGTGCAATAGGCCCAGCGACACCCCGGCGAAGCTCGGATGAAACAGTGACCCCTGCCCCTCGACCAGATCCCAGTGGCCGGGTTCTGCTGCAGGTGCGATCCATTCCACCGCGCCTGAGATGAAGTCCGCCGCCACCGCGTCGATCGCTGCACCGCGGCCTGAAATGAACACGCCGGTCTGGCCGGTGGCGCGGAAATCCGCATCCATCCCGCGTGTTCGCATTTCACGCTCGAGCGCCAGGGACGTGTACTTCTTGCCTACCGAACAATCAGTTCCAACCGTCAGGCAACGCAAGCCGGTGCGCTTGGTGCCCTTGCCGGTGTCAAACCGCTGATCGGAGAACCGCACATCGTGCAATTTGGCGCCGCTGCGCTCCGAGGCTGCCCTGATCTCTTCAATCGAGGCGAGCCTCGTGTGCAATCCGGTCGCCACGTTCAGACCCGCATCAAGCGCTGCAACGATGGAGGCAATCCAGTGCTGCGGCAGGACACCGCCGGCATTCACCGAGCCGACCACCATGGTCTTGACGCCTTGCGCCACTGCCGCCTCGATACTCAGGTCGGGGATGTTGGCATCCGCCCCACAGCCTTCCAGCCGCAATTGCCCGATGCACCATTCAGGCCGCCAGTCGACGATCCCGAGACCGGTTTTTGCTGCCAGCGCGTCTGGCACATCGCCAAGAAAAATAAGATAGGGCGGATCGATGACCATCACATACTCCGGACATTGGGATTGGTTTCAAGCACCCACTGTCCTGCCCCATGGTGTAACCGTCAAGACGGCATTTGCAGTCTTGAACACATTCCCCCTGACTTCTGGGAGCAATCAGTTGGCAGCTGGCAAAATTAGGGCGTCATAACAGGGCGTCAGCGTTATCCGCTCATGCCCTGTCAGGGCCGGAGAATAGTGCGCGAGCAACACGCTCCTGGCATGTTGCACCGGGCATGTCGGCAACAGCACCAAGTCCGTACGCGCCACTGCTTCACGCGTTTTCTCGTCCAGCTCGGGAAGCGTTCGGTTCGGATCAGCACCGATGGCCACATATTTCGTTCCCTTCTTCTTCAGGATGTAGGGAAACGGATTGGCGAAATCGAGGCTGAAAACGCTTTCGAACCGCCGCCGCGTCCTGAGTTCGAGCGTCCGGATTGCTGAAGCCGCCGCCTGCATCTCCTCAAGCAGCAAATACTGATAATCCGGGTCTGAATACAGCAGGAACGAAGGCAGCGCCTCTGTCTCTGCAATCGCCTCATAGGTATCCCTGTGGGAAATGTATATGCCGCGCATCCGCTCTGCCTGTTCGGCAAAAACATCCTTGACCGAGAACAGCCCCAGCGGTCCCAGATCAGGCGCATCAAGCTTGATATATCCCGGCGCCACAGCCATCGCCCGTGCCGCCTTGTGCACAACCGTGCTGACATTTGGAATAGCTGTGAACCCGATCAGCACGATGATGATCGCGCTGAAACGCCCGTATCCCGCCTTTGGCCGCATCAAAATCGCCAGCAGCGCCGGCCAGACCATCAAGAAAGCCTGACTGCCGGTGTTCTGTGTCTCGTAAAACAGCCCGCAGACAAGCAGCAGTCCAACCCAGAACCAGTCCGCATCAATCAACCGTGCGATCGGGTTCCGGTCCTCCCGGCCAGCAGCGGCAGCATTTCCGCTCACCGCGGCAATCAACAGCACGATCGCCAGAAGACCGCCAGCACCGAACACGTTGAAATGCATCGATGCAGCAGTCAGGAAGCGTGGCAGCAGCGCGCCTGTGTTTTGCGACGCCAGCAGAATGATATCCTGTACATACGGCACCACCAGCCCTGTCGACAGTTCGGCAATACCCGTGACACAAACGCAGACCAACGCCGTGGTGACTGCAGTTGCAATGCGGATCCGGCCCAGCGCAAGACCGAACAGCAGGATCGGCCCGGCAGCCAGAAATGCCGTGATCTTGCAAAAAGCCAGCGACAGAACCAGCACACTCAGCACCACCGTCTGGATCACCGGCCCGCGCACGAACAGCACACTCACCGCCACCAGATAGATCAGATGCGCCCCGTGTCGGTTGTAGATCCCGAACGCGTCGGTGCCCGGATAAGGATAGAAATCGATCACGTTGAAAGGCAGCAGGGTAAACAGCATCCATGGCGCCAGCAGCCAGAACGCCAGCTTGCCACGGCCGCCACGGGCGACGTCCCACAGGATCAACCCCATCACCGGCAGCGTAACCGGCAACCAGATCCACTGGGTCATGAAAAGCGGTTGCGCTTCGGGAAACAACCAGTTGGAAAACGCCGCCAGGAAATATTCAAGCGGCCCGACAGGTGCGAAGAAATCGATGGCCGGCCACTGCCCTTGTGCAATCCGCGCGATCGCGTCGTAATAAATCAGAACGTCCCAATTCATCGGCCCGATGGGCACAAACAGTGGCAGCGTTTGCAGGGCAATCAGCGCCAGCGCGAACGTGATCAGAACCGGATAGAGCCACAACAGCGCGGATCGCCCCCGCGTTTCGTCAAACCCTGTATCATCCATGCTCATTGTGCGTCCGCCCTGATTCTCTTCGCGGCGATAGTCGGCGACCTGCAGCACAAAGGTCAATCACCGCCCGCCCTGGTGACGGGGTTCTCTCTCGGCTCCGCACAACAGTTAGAAGCCGTCACCCTCTTCCTGAATGACTTTCAGGCTGCCGTTTTCGATGCGGTGCACCACCATGCGCCGCTGGATACGGCCATCGGGGCGGAACCGGAACAGGCCGGTTGCTGCTCGAAAGCCCTGCGATGATGTCAGGTTTGCCACCGTGATCGCGTCCGCCCCGCCGGACCGCACCAGCCCCGCCGCAATGGCGATTGCATCATAGCCGATGGCCGCGTCATAACTCGGAGACCTTCCGAACTTGGTCTTGAAACGCTCGGAAATCACGCCCACACTCGAGGTCGAGGGGATCGCCACCATCAGCCCCTGCGCCGATGGCCGCTTGTAGATCTCCTCGGGGATCAGCGATGTGGCGATCGCCGTGGCGATCGACTGTCCGAAATCACCAGCCGCCAGAATATCGATCACTTGGCCGATGGCCTCGCCGCCGCCAAGCAGCACGATGGTGTTGGCCTTGGCAAACACCGCAGCACCCTTGGCGAACGCTCCACGCAGGTTCACGCCGCTTTTCGGGTAAGGCACGAAGCCGATGGTGGTGCCGCCCTTGAGCCGGATACCCTCTCGAAGACGCAACAGGTTTTCAGCCGGAAAACCTGCTTCATGCACCACGACAATGTTCTTCTGCCTGGCAGCCACTGCCACACCGACGCCCTCCAGCGCGCTGTCAATGGCATCACCATAGAGCGGCCAGATATGTGTGCCGCCGGCCGAATTGTTGGCCACCAGCGCCAGAATTGGCGGCCGCGGCAGGCTTGTCTGGGCGATGATGTCCGACACTTCGGAGTTGGTTGCGGGGCCGACAATCAGTTTGGTACCGGTCGCAGCCGCTGCCTGGACCTGGCGCACGGCACTGCCGGAGCTTGATGCCGATGCGTGGAACTCGATCCGCAACTGCCCGGCGCCAAGGTCGTCCAGCGCCAGCCTGGCCCCGTCGGCGATATCCGCAGCCTGTTTTCTCAGCGCAGCATCCGTCGGCAACAGCACGGTAACCGTTACCGGGCCGCTGCCATAGGTGGAATTGCCCAGCGCCGGGACACTCGACCCTGAGGCCGACAACCCGTCACCCAAATTCGACGCCTGGCACCCGGCCAGGCCGAGACAGGCCATCAGCATGAGGCTGCGAACAGCGCCCCGCATCACTCCCCGCCTTGCTTTTAGTGCCCCTTCAAAAAGGCCGTTCTTCACTGAAACACCACGAACCACCAGCTTCCCCCGATAAAACCGCCCCCGTCGCACAACAGCGCCACGTCATTCCGACGTGACGCTGTACCATCTTGAGCTCCTCCGCGTAAGTCCGGCCTCCACCTCGTTCCGGCGCAAGGCCAGCGCAGCGTGATCAGATGATCACCGACGATGGTGTCACATCATCATCGACCAGGATCTTGAGCGCATCCGTACCGGGAGCCACCGAGAACTCGGCGATCTGCACGAAGCCGGCGTCGGTGCCCAAACCATCGACATCGACCTCAAGGAAGTCTCCGTTGATCCGGACGTAGTCGGCTGCATTGGCATCCGTGACCGCCTCGGAACCGAGCAGCGCCGACAGATCGACACTGTCGCCCTCACCGAAGTCATAGTCGGCGATCAGATCCTGGATACCAAAGTCAACATCAGCCAGCGAATCTGCATCGAATACGAAGGTGTCGGCTCCGTCACCGCCGGTCAGGGTATCTTGGCCCAGCCCACCATTGAGGATGTCGTCGCCGTCAAGACCGAACAGCAGATCGTTGCCGCCAAGACCGAACAGCAGATCATCGCCTGCACCGCCGACCAGCACATTGTCGCCGCCATCACCGGTGATCACCTGACCGCTGGCAACAATCGATGCATCGACAGGCTCCGCGCCAACCGCAGCAGTGCTGCCATCCGCAATGCCATCACCGGATCCGGCCGGCGCAAGCTGCGGGATGCCCGCATTGACCGTCACGTCCATGGAACGCACCACAGCGGTGCCGTCGGTGAACTGGGTTTCCAGCGCAACTTGGTCGACCCCCTCAAAGCCCGGTGCCGGCGTGTAGATTACGGTGTAGTCGTCGGTGATGACGATCTCGCCATGCTGCGGCTGACCGGTCACGACAACCTGCTCAAACCCGGCGGCCACTTCTTCGGCGGAAGCCGAGTAGAGAATGATCGCCAAGCCTGCGGCAATCGCCGCAGCCTGCCGTGCCTGATTTTCCCCGTCATCGTCATTTGCCGCCCCGAGGGAGACGCCGACATAGGTGCCAGTACCGCCAGCGGCTTTGGTGTAGATACCTTCTGCAAAGATCGTGTTGCCGTTCACGACCTGATGAACCGCCGCGGCATTGAGGTCAATCGACTCAATTCCGCGTTCAGCCAATGTCTGCAATTCCCCTGCCTGGGATATGCCGTCCGAGTTGGCGTCCTGCCAGACCAGGATATTGTCAAATTCTGCATCCTGGGCGTCGATCACGCCATCGCCATTGCTATCGAGTGTGGCGAGCGCTGCCAGTGAGTCCGTGTGTGAACCGCCATTGAACACTTCCGAGAACAGTTCCGAGCCGTTCTCGATGATGCCGGAGCCATCCAGATCAACCGCCAGAACGCCATCCTCAGGGCCCGCCCAACCAATCAGGTCCGGAATTCCATCGGCATCAATATCAAAAGCTGTCGTTGCCGAGAGATCGACGCCATCGCCATTGAGGTCGAGGATGATGGGGTCAGCATCACCAGCAACCACTCCGGACAAATCCTTGTTAAAGGCGATTTCGTGAATGGACAGCTGAGCGTTCGCGTCACCTATTATGTTGAATTGAATAGCGGATACCAAAGTGTCAGCGATATCAAAGTTCACCGCAATTCCATTTCCGGAATAAGTAGCTACCCCCATCAACACAGAAATATATTGCGATCCCATATTGACCCATGCAGCTCCATCCCATCCCTGTACAGTGACATAGGTAGTATCACTTTCTTGTCTTGAAGTAATAAAGCTTACTGTTTCAACGGTTTGAAATGAACCGAGATTGAAATTTATTGAGTTACTAGAGCTATACAAATTGTATATTCCATTTGTTTGCTCAACAGGATTCAGATAAGTGCCATTAAAATCGGTATATCCGTCACTCAATATCGTCCCAACTCGCGCCAGATCACTCGCGTTATTAATCGGATATCCAGTGGCGACATAGTTGGTAAAGCCCCATTGGTATGTTCCGGATAAAGAGTAGACGGAATAGCTGAGACCAGCCGCCTCGGCCACATCGGTTACATTAACGGTGATTGGCCTGTTGGAAAATACGGCGTTGTCAACAGAATCCCGGGCCCCAACAGAGATGTTGTAAACATTGTCGTGTCCCACATCGAGCGGGGTTTCGAAGTCTGGGTCATAGGTGAAATAGAGCAACCCATCCGCGGTAATGCTGAAGTGAGCAGCGTCAGCCCCTTCCACGTACCATGCGACAGGATCGCCTTCTGGATCGGTGGCATCAAAGTCAAATATGCTGCGCGTGTTTTCTGCAATGGTGAAGCTCGCGGCACTCGCACCGATTTCCGGCGCATCGTTGATGCCGTTCACCGTCACCGTCACGGTCGCGTCATCGAACCCGCCATGGCCGTCAGAGACGGTGTAGGTGAAGGTATCCGTGGTTGTGTCGCCATCGCCAAGCGCCTGCAGAGTGGCAGCAGCAGTGGGATCGTAGCTGATGGTACCGTCGCCGTTGAGCGTGATTGCCGCACCGTGTGCGCTGGTGGCCGAGACCGCCGAGACCGACAGCGTATCGCCGTCGACATCGGTGTCGTTGGCCAGAAGGTCGGCAACGCTTATCTGTTGCACGGCATCCTCGGTGACACCAGATCGAGCGACGTCCATCAGCATGTTGCCATACAGCTTAACAAGTTCTGAATTTAGATTCATGTAACCCGCATAGAAGTTTGCTGAAACAATATCCCCATCAGAATTCCGAGCGATCAAATTACTGCTGCCCGCCGAATTAGTTGCGAGTAGAGTTGCACCAGCAGCAAGCGTCGCTCCATTATTTATATACAATTGGCCTGAGCTCAGTCCTCCAATGTCAATGCCATCAAATATGGAATCATCAGCAACCGTTGCTAGAAGTCCACCACCGGTAGCATTGGTTACAGAGCCTCCAAGAGGGAATTGGCTGACTATTTCACCCGCGAGACCTGAGTTAAGGAGTGCATGGGCGCTCACAACCAGACCTCCACCGCCAGCAACATATTGCGACAACAGATCACCGACCGAAGCGCCATTGGCGTATGTATAATTACCCCAAGTCAGAACAACTTCGTATCCGTCAAAGTCAGAGAATTCCAGAGTGGAGCCGGCCCTGGCATCGAAAGCGTAAACGCTATTGAAAATGTTCAGTCCATTTAAACTTGTCTCTACATTTCCTATTCTGTTGTTGTTTGAGCTGATGTCGTATTCATTGTAAGCGTCAGCCGCAACCAACAATACATCGACATCACCTCTAAACACGTCATCGACCGCCACCGGCGCATCGGCAACCGCGGTAACCGTGATCGTCGCGGTTGCCGGAGTTGCGTCCTCCAGGCCGAGATCATCGATTGCGGTGAACTGGAAGGTCGGTGCGCCGTTGAAATCGGCGTCCGGGACGAAATAGACGTTCGCCACATTGCCAGTCGCCGAGACCAGGTCATTGGCCGCCAAGGCCACCGTCAGCCCCGCATTGGAATAAAGCGTGCCATCGCTCGGCAGGCTGACGATCTTGAAGCTGGCGATGGTGCCGTCGATATCAGTGCCGGACAGGTTGACCGCGATGGATGCAGCGTCCTCGGCACCTGATGCGGAAGCGGCATCCGACTCCGGCGCATCGTTGACCGGGGTCACATCAACAGTGGTCGTGACCGTAGCACTGTTGACGTCACCGTCGTTGACTGTCCAGGTCACTGTCCGTTGAGCGGCGCTCGGGTCATCAGATGTGTTGCGGTAGGTCACCGAAGCCAGCGCGGCCTGATAATTGGCCAGCGTGTCGGCTCCCGTCAGGGTCAGCGTACCAGTCAACGCATTGAAGTGGCCCGTAATCGTCGCGGTGTCGGTGAAGTCCAGCACATCCTCGGTGGAAGCATGATTGCCGGTGATCTGGATTGATGCACTTTCAAGATGGGTATCGTCCACATCGGAAACGGACGTTGCGGTCAGAAGCGCTGCCGCCGGGTCGTTTTCGACATAGACCAGCCCTCCTCCGGCCGCCTCGATCACTACATTGTCGATAAACTGATCGGATCTGTATCCGCCTGTTGCACCAGCAATCGCAAACACGGAGCCTGCGGGCGGATTATACCCATGCGGAACGAGGTCGATGCCAGAAGCAATCGTGCTTCCGTTATGGACAACAGTGATCAGGCCGCCGGAAACCGTAACTTCAACCGGAACAAAACTGCTGGTTACCAGACCAGCCACAGCCTGATTAAAGACTTGGACATTGTCGACTTCAATGATGATTCGACCCTGGAAGAAGTTGAAAATCACGCTCACGCCATCAACAACAAGACCGCCATCATATCGGTTGTAGCCCGCCGTCGGAAGCCCGGTGCCGTAGTTGAAGCTGTATCCATCCGCGGCTCTCCCGTTGGAGTCAAAACCGACATTGACATCGAAACTGGCCGAAAAGTCCGGTGCCGCAGCGGCCGGGGTAAAGAAAATTCCAGCCGATTGTCCGCGGGTGCTCGTCGTATCTGTGAGCCGGAGTTGGCCACCTGACACGCTTCCGGCAGTGCCGGAAGACCCAAAAATATCGACGTCGGTATTGTTGTCCGGACTGGTTGAAAAATCGGTCTGGAAATGTGCAGGGGAAGGCACAACAAGAACAGGCGCGTCGTTGACCGGAGTGACCGTGATCACCGCGGTTGCCGGAGTTGGGTCCTCCAGGCCGAGATCGTCGACCGCGGTAAACTGGAAGGTCGGAGCGCCATTGAAATCGGCGTCCGGTACGAAATAGACGTTTGCCGCATTGCCGGTCGCCGAAACCAGACCATTGACCGCCAAAGCTGTCGTCAGCCCTGCATCGGAGTACAGGGTGCCATCGCTCGGCAGGCTGACAATCTTGAAGCTGGCGATGGTGCCGTCGATATCAGTGCCGGACAGGCTGACCGCGATGGATGCAACATCCTCAAGGCCGGATGCCGAAGCGGCATCCGTCTCCGGCGCGTCGTTTGTGCCGGTGACGTTGATCGTCAGCGTTGACTGGTCGAAAAGGCCATGCTCATCGGTGACGGTGTAGCTTGCCACCACGGGGAGCAATTCGCCCTGAGCCAGCGACACATAGGCCGGGTCGGTCACGTCGAAGCTGTAGCTGCCGTCGGTATTCAGGGTCAGGCCGGCAACCGGCGCGTCGAGTGTGAAAGTCAGCACCGCTGCCGCATCGACATCGCTGTCGTTGGTGGCGACAGACCCGATGACCGGCAGACGCGCGGTGACCGACAGATTGTCGATGCCCCAGCTCTCGTCATAGACGCTTTGATTGAGCGTGCTGCCGAAGGTCAGGTTCAAGTTTGGCCCGGTCGCATTGACCGTGAACTCATAGTGCCAGACTTCGGTGTTGTACCCGAACGTGCCTGGAATCATCGGCAGGGTATTGGTCACGGACACCGCGTAAGGCTTGGTCGAACCGTCGCCATTGCCGTAGACCTGATCAGAAGACAACGCGTCGTTGACGATCTGAACACCATCGGCAAAGACCTGAAAATGCTCGCCGTCCCAGGAATTCATTTCGTACAGATCGAACGAGACGGTGACAGGACCCGCGTCACCCACGGCAATTGTGGTGGAATTCATAGTACTGCCGCCAAAGCGGCCCAGGAACTCGGTGTAATTGGCAGTGGATTCGGTGCTGGTGGCATTATAGGTCCAGCCGGTGACACCGCCTTCGAAATCCTCGACAAAATTCAGCGGCGCTCCGCTTTGCGCGGTCGCGGCTGCAACGTCGGGGTTGGCCACCGGCGCGTCGTTGACCGCCGCAATCGTGATCGGAATGCTGGCTGTATCGGTCAGCGCGCCGCCCGACCCGGTGTTGCCGATATCGGAAACCTGCAGCGACAGGATGTCGGTGCCGTTGTAATCGGCATCGGGGCTGTAGTTGAGCGCCGTCAGCGCCGCGTTGATGGCCGCAACCGTGCCCTGAAGTGTGACCGTCTCGGTGCCGTTGGCGCCGGCCGTGACCGTGATGCCGGTCAGATCGCCAAGCGTCACCCAACCGTGAGCAACCGAAAGGCTGGCCGAAACCTCACCGGTGCCTTCAGCGGCATCGACATCGGAAATCGTCACACCAGCGATGGCCACCGATGTGTCTTCATCCGTGGCCGCTGTTGCCACGCTTCCGGCAAAGCCGCCCGCGTCGAAGGCGGCTGCGTTGGTCAAGGTGCCGGTATGGCCGTTTCCGGTCAGGTCGGCAGTTGTTCCACCCCCGCCTTCATTGAAGGTCCAGTAGCCTTCCAGTCCAGCTTCGTTCCCGGTCAGCTGGATATCCTTGGCAGCGGCGATCTCTGCCTCAGTCCGCGCGACATTCCAGACGCGGACTTCATCGATCAGGCCAACCCAGCCTGTGTCATTCACGTTGTGGCCAATTCCAAGTCCAGTACCGGAACTCGAAGGCGCGGTACCAGTCGCAACCAGAACACCGTCCACATAGAGCTTGCTGACACCAGCTTCGACGGTAGCGGCGACATGGACCCATTCTCCACGCGGCAGCAGCGTACTGCTCGGCGCACCGCTATTCCAAAGATAAAGATGTCCTGCTGGCGTCAGACCAAGATATGGGTTGTCATTGCCAAATTCCATGATCGTGGTGCTATGGATCGACAAGCTTGGCGCGTCATTTCTGACCCAAGCTTCCAGCGTGTAGGCAGACCCAAGCGTGAGACCGGGCACCGAGACACTGTCACCAGTGGGACTCCCACCGGTAAAGCTGATGGAACCGGCTGACGGCAGAGTGATCTCGGGCGCGTCGTTGACCGGAGTGATCGTGAGGTCCACCGTCACCGGCGCGGTTGTGCTGGTGCCGTCAAAGACGGTGTAGGTGAAGCTGTCGGCGCCGTTGTAATCGGCATCCGGGGTGTAATCGAAGCTGCCGTCATCGTTCAGTGTCAGCGAGCCGTGTGCCGGACCCTGGGCAACTTCTGCCGTCAGGTCATTGCCTTCGATGTCGCTGTCATTGGCCAGCACGCCGCTCGCTACATTGACGGTCAGCACGCCATCTTCGGCAATGGAGTAGGCATCGGCAACGGTGATGGCTGGAAGGTTCACTTCCGTCTCGCTCGGCGTATCGCCGTTGTGGACGAAGGTCGGGGTGCCGGTGAAGGTCACAGTCGAGCCGTCGTCGAGCGTCACCGTGTAGGAGCCGCCATTGTCCACCACGCCCGTGACAGAACGGCCGGTTATATCGATCAGATCCTGCGCGCGGGCGCCTGTGACCGTGTCATTGCCGCCAGCAGTCTGGAAGACGACGCGGTGTCCCGCATTTGACGGATCGACTAAGCGGGAGAGATCAACGGTATCGTCGCCCGAGGTGCCGACGATTGTGATGGTTGAAGGGTCGAGATCGGTGCCGGCATAGTCGCCGGAGACCACGAAGCCGTCGGTGCCGCCGCCGCCATTGACGACGATTTCGTCGATATTGGTCAGTTGCGAGATGATCACGGAGGTCGCGCCGCCATCCGTTGAACGGGAAACAACAATTTCGGTCGCTGCATCAAGCACAACCGCGCCGCCACCCAGCCGGGTGTTGTAGTCCACAACCGTCTCGACAAAGAATGTCTCGTTGGCCGCGGAGCCGTTTGCAACGAAGGTATCTGTGTCAGTCGCCGCATTGGCGACGGTGCTGCCGTCAACGATATCGGACCCATCGCCGACATTCCAGATGATTGTGTCGTCGCCGCCGCCGGCATGGATGGTGTCGTCACCTTCGTCACCATAGATCGTGTCGTTGCCGCCGGTGATGGTGCCGAAGCTGCCGTCGGAGGCTGCGGGCAGCTCCTCGATTTCGAAGTCACCGTAGATGACGTCGCTGCCGGCGCCGCCGTGGATGATGTCGTTACCGCCCGCGATCGAGCCGGCATCGCCCCGTACCAGGACCGCCCGGAAGTCACCGTAGATGTAGTCAACTCCATCGCCGCCATTGATCGTGTCATTGCCGGCGGTGATGGATTGCGTTGCCCCGGCGGTCGCGGTGAGGCCGTTGGTGTAAACCTGAGCGTTGTCGCCATCGCCGAAAAGAGTATCGCCGCTGGTTCCGCCGTCGATCGTGTCATTGCCGAAGATGGCCGACGTGTTGGACCCGGTGTTTTCAAAGTCCTGATATCCAAAGACATCGCCATAAACGGTGTCCGCCCCGCCGTCACCGTTCAGAGTGTCATCGCCAAAGGTCGTGGTGACCGTCGATGCGCCGCCGACCCATGTCACGTCCACGTCACGCACATCGCCGACGATGAGGTCGTTATCGTCGCCGCCGGAGATCACGTCGGCGCCGAAGGTGGGATTAAGCGTCAGGCCGCTGCCGCCAAAGACGTTCATGGTGTCGCCGTCGCCCTTGAGCGTATCGGTACCAGCACCGCCTGCCAGGAGGTCCGCACCGGTGGTGCCGGTGATTGTCTCGGCCACCGGCGTTCCGTTGACGATCGCGTTCAACACTAGGCCGTTATACGGGAACAGCGGATGGGCCGGGTTTGCAACATTGACCGGAGTCGTGTTGACCAGCGCAATACCCGACAGGTCGACAGTGCCATCGGCTCCGATCGTGTTGAACGCACCCGGATAACCGGCAACGTCGGCCGGTGTGCCGGCAGGGTTGTCGATTGTCGGGTTGATGTAGGTGCCGTAGCCCCATCCCGCAGCCACCGTTCCGGTCAGATCGGTCAGGGAGAGACCGGAAAGATTGGTATAGCCCTGAATGTAGACGCCGACCTTGGCAAACGAGCCGTTCACTTCAACGGTGTCGATAACCACAGTGCCGATCGGAGAGTTGACATCGTAATCGGCCTGTTCGAACCCGGCGATCTGGATCGCGGTGTCGGCAGTTCCGGTTGTGTTGTTGATGGTCACATTCCGGATCGTGGCGTTGCCATGATACTCGAACAGGACGATGTCGCCATCACCGTTGCTCGAGCCGTTGCCATTGTCGGTGAAGCTTGATCCCTCGACCGTGACCTTGCCGACACCGTTTGCCTTGCCGTTCACGAACACGCCGCGTTGCGAATTGCCGGTGAAGGAGGAGTTGATGATCTCGAGATGGCCAAGCGTCACGCTGCCGCTGGCCGACACGCCGCTGGTGCCGTCCTGGAAGCCGATTCCGTCAATCCTGACAGTTCCCGCACCGATGGTGCCGGTTACCGAAAGGCCCGGTCCGGTCGTGGGATCGATGATGACGCTCGATGGGCCACCTTGTCCGATCAGCGTGATTGCAACATCGACGTCCACGCTCTCCGCATAGGTGCCGGCCGCGATCAGGATCGTGTCGCCGTCGACAGCCGCATCAACCGCAGCCTGAATTGTGGCAAAGCCGCCATTGCCGACCAGCAGGAAGCGTCCGGCTTCCGTACCATCAACAATCTCGACGTTTGACAGCGTGTCAGTGCCCTCGGTGCTGGTCGTCACCGTCCAGCCGCCGGTGCCGTTGGCTACGATGTCCGTCGCCGTCAGCGCATCGGCGTAATTGGCCGTATCGGCCTCGCTGCCGCCATCGATGACATCATCACCACCGCGTCCGGTGATGCTGTCAGCCCCGGCACCGCCATTGAGCGTGTCGGCAAGATCCGCGCCGCCAATCAGGTTGACGTTCACGCCGCCATCCCAATTCACAGTGGCGCCGGTGCCACCGATCAGGTCGATATCGCTGACCACGGCATCTCCGGTGACAGCTACGCCGCCGGTGCCGCCGGTAAACGTGTTGCCGGCGCCGAAATTGACCGTGCTGCTGTCGGAAGCGTTGTATCCAACCACAATACCGTAGGTGTTGCCGGTGAAGGTGTTGGCGTTGATATCAACCTCGGTGCCGCCACCGAAGAAAGTCGTGACCAGAACACCGGCCGAGATCGAACCGTCGCTGGAAGCGACACCGGTATTCTGCGTGATGATGTTGTTGACGACGGTAATATCTGCGCCCGCACTGATGTCCAGCGCGTAGTCGAGGTGATCGCCTGCGCCCTTGCCGGTGTAGCTGTTGTTCTCGAAATTGCCCGACACATTAGCTCCGAAGTAGAGCACGCCGATGCGGCCGATATCGGTGAACACCGAGTTGACGACATCGACGTTCTGTCCGGGATCGGTTCCAAACACCGCGATTGCGGTCCCGGCGTAGTTCGGTCCACTTTCGTTGAACTTTATGTCGGTGAATTCAACCGCGTCAAACGTGCCCGAACCATTGTGCCGGAAGCCCTGGTAAATGTCGTGGCCGTTGCCGGTCACGGTAAGGTCGCTCATGTTGAGCGTCACGCCCGGCGAAACCAGGAACATGCCACGCGCATCACCCGAGGAGCCAGTGTCGGCAACCGCCTGGATGGTGGACGAACCCATGCCCTGACCGACGATCGTCAAGTTCTTGTCGATCACCAACTGCGCCGGATTGGCGGCGCCGGATTTGGTCAGGTCAAAAGCTCCGTCTCCAAGCAAGATCGTATCGTTGGCATTGGCCGCCTCGACCGCCTCCTGAATGGTGGCATAGCCGCCATTGCCGACCAGCAGGAAGCGCCCGGTGGAGCCAACTCCGGCCCCGTCCGGATCGGTGCCTTCGACAATCTGAATGCCGGTCAGGGTGTCGGTGCCTTCACCAAATGCCGTGGCGTCGATCTGCCAGCCCGGCAGAACGCCGGCTGTCGGATCTGCATCGGCGATGTTGGTAAAGTCGGCAGTCGTCAGAACACCGTTGAAGAGCGCCGTGTCGATGCCGCCGCCGCCGATCAGTGCGTCATCGCCGGTGCCGCCTTCGAGGCGGTCGTTGCCCACTTCAGCCGCGGCACTGCCGCCGGGCTTGTCGGCGCCATAAAGCTCGTCATTGCCCGCACCACCGCGCAGCGTGTCGTCGCCGCCCTTGCCCATGATCCGGTCATTGCCGTTGGTGCCGATGATTTCCTGCGAGACAGCCGGCTGACCGGTCTTGTCGCCCTGGATTTCCGTGTGGATCTCCGTACCGGCAGGCAACGTGATGACGAAGCCCGACGCATCGATCGTGCCGTCCGCAACGCCGTCAATGTTGAATAGCGGACCCCAGCTGCTGGTCGCACCCGAAAGATCAAGCCCGGTGATCGACAACCCGTCGATCTCGTCGAAGTTGAAGATCGCAATCGGGTTCTTGTGGTACTCGCCCGTCACGGTAACATTGTCAAAGACCACCGTTCCGATGTCCGGCTCGTTAGCGGGAACCGGATTGGCGTTGCCCGGCGATGTCAGGCCACCGGTGATTTCCACCGCATTGTCCGGACGGCCTGCCGGGCCGGCCACGCCGGTGGTTCCCGCAAACGTCACATTCTGGAATGTCGCATTGCCGTCATAGCCGAACAGCTTGACGTGCGCGGTGTTGCCGCCGCCGGTTCCGTTGCCCGAGAACTGTGCGTTGGTCACCACCAGGGCGTCCATCGCCGGAGTACCGGCCGGGTCGGCTGCGTCCGTGGCAAAGATGCCGCGATCGGTGAAGCCCGAGATCGCGCCGCCATCAAATGTCAGCGTCCCGATGCTGGCGCCCGGAGCAATGTTGATGCCCGTGGTTGCCGTACCTGCGCCATCGAGATCGATATTGGCAAACGAGATGTCGCCCGTGCCGCCGGTGATGTTGACTGCCGTGCCTGCTGCGGGTGCGACGTCCGGAGTGCCCTCGCCAACATCAACGCCGATAAAGCTCAGCGCCTTGCCGACTGTCAGATTTTCCGCGTAATCGCCGCTGGTGCGGCCAACCACCATGATCACATCATTGGTCGAGGCCGCGTCAATCGCCGCCTGGATCGAGGTGAACGATCCGAACTGGCCATCGATGTCGACGATATGGACAACAGCGTCCTTGAACACCAGGGTCTCGAT
Organism: Hoeflea sp.; assembly: GCA_051251555.1. Classification (GTDB taxonomy): domain Bacteria; phylum Pseudomonadota; class Alphaproteobacteria; order Rhizobiales; family Rhizobiaceae; genus Hoeflea. Next base: position 8,211 of record JBPOEW010000002.1, on the reverse strand, counting down.
CGCGCTCAGCGTATCGGTACCGTCATTGCCGTCGGTAACCGCATCCGTATCAGCCACGGTGATGGTGCCAGCACCTGCATCGAAAATGATCGTGTGGCTGGCAAATGTGCCATTGAACTGGGCGGAATCCGCCCCTGCTCCACCATCAATCGTGTCGTCGCCGGCAAAACCCTTGATGATATCGCTGTTGCCGGTGGCGGTGATGATGTCCGCCTTCGAGGTCCCGTCGACAAAGCTGTTGATGCCGCCATTGGCGTCGGTGACCGAAACGAAGGTCAGATCAACCGACCCATTGGCGTTTGCTTCATTGAAGAACGAACCGGCATTGCCTGGCGTTCCGGCGGTCCCGGTCGGGAACTGATCCGCCATTGGATCTATGCCGAGGCCAACGCCCCAACCAGCGTCTACATTGATCACTGTTCCGGGAGTTCCCGGAGCTGCAGTGCTTTCACGGAACTCGAGTCCGGTCGTATCCGTAAAGCCCTGGATGTAAAGGCCGAGCTTGCTGTAGTCGCCGGTAATCGAGACGTTCTCGAAGATCACCGTGCCCATCGGCGTCAGCACATCATAGCTGTAGACCGGCGCACCTTCGAGGGTCGACTGGAATCCTGAGGCGTCAAAACCGGCGATCTGGATTGCCGTGTTCGCCGCGCCGCCGGTCGACCCGGTAATGGTCACGCCGCTAAAGATTGCATCGCCGTCAAACTCGAACAACACGATGTCGCCCGACCCGGAGGCCCCGCCGACGCCATTGCCATCAAGGCTGGAATTGGTCACCACAACCGCCTGTACGCCAGCCTGACTGAAGCCGCCGCCAACATTGGCGCTGGTCTCGGTACGTCCCGACACCAGCAGACCCGAATTGCCGTTGCCGTTCAGATGGACATTGTCCAGCTCAAGCGTGCCGAGAATGTTCGTGTCGCTGGCCTTGATGCCAACACTGCTCGCGCTGGTCACTGTCAGGTTTTCAAAGCGCACTGTGCCGGAGACGGAGTCCGAGTCCAGGTCCACATTAAAGCCGTAAGCCGAGCCCGTTGCGTCAATTATGATGCCTGCTCCGGAGCCGGCGATCGTGATCGCCTTGCTGACGGTGATGTTCTCGTTGCCCGCACCGGACCAGTTGCCTTCGGCGATCATGACGGTGTCACCGTCAACGGAGGCATTCACAGCCTCCTGAATGGTGGCATAGCCGCCATTGCCGACCAGCAGGAAGCGCCCGGTGGAGCCAACTCCGGCCCCGTCCGGATCGGTGCCTTCGACAATCTGAATGCCGGTCAGGGTGTCGGTGCCTTCACCAAATGCCGTGGCGTCGATCTGCCAGCCTGGCGTCACCGCTGCGCCCGGATCAGCATCGGCAATCTTGGTAAAGTTGCCGGTTGTCAGGGTTCCGCTGTAGATCGCGGTATCGGTGCCGGCGTCGCCGATCAGCGCATCATCACCCACGCCACCGATTAGAGTGTCGTTGTCGCCACCGCCACGAATTGTATCGTTGCCGGCTCCGCCATCCAGACGATCGTTTCCAAAGCCTCCATTGATGATGTCTTTGCCGCTGGTGCCGGTCACATCGTCACTGCCGCTGCCAGTCGTGATATTCATGTCGCCGGAACTGGAGAAGTTGTTCGTTCCTGCCGCGCTCAGATCGATCGTGATATCGGAAGCAACGTTTCCGAACTGGATGTCATTGATGACGTTGTTGAATTCGTTGCCGCTGATGCTGGTCACATCCGGCCCGCCAGTAATCGCATCAATCTGCAGACCATAGGCAGCCTTGGTCAAAACGTTGCCGGAGATCGAACCGGTTGCATCATCATAGGTCGCCAGCTGGATCGCCGAGGCCAGGGAAGGCCCGAAATTGTTGCCGTCAATGGTCAGGTTCGTGCCGGGGCCGTCCGATTTGATCGCCGGGCTCCAGTTGGTGTTGTAATGGCCATTCGCCGCGCCGCCGAAATCATTGTCCGTGATGGCGACAGTGCCCGTTGCATTCACAGTCAGGTAAACACCGCGGTCGCCATTTGCACCGCCTGTGCTGGTTGCGTGGAACACGCTGTTTTCGATCGTGACGTTCGCAGCGCCATCAACGATCACGCCGTCAAATTGTGCGCCCGGACCGCTGGTGTTGGAAATTTCCACACCGTCAATGACAACCGTACCGGTCGTCGCCGATATCGTGATCTCTCCCTGGATCACAGCTTCTGTCGAACGCGCCCCGCTTCCGGCCGTGCCCGCATTCGAACCCAGGATCGTGACCGCCTTGTTTACATTCGTATCGCCGACATAAGTGCCGGCCGCTACCATGATGGTGTCGCCATCTGCAGCTGCGTCCACCGCGGCCTGAAGGCTTGCAAACCCTCCATTGCCGACCAGCAGGAACCGTCCGGTGGCAGCTCCCGCCCCGTCCGGATCCGCGCCTTCAACAATCTGAACGCCGGTCAGGGTGTCGGTGCCCTCACCGAAGGCTGTGGCGTCAATCTGCCAGCCCGGCGTTGAGCCGGGGGCCGGATCAGCATCGGCGATAGTGGTGAAATTGGCTGCCGTAAGGACACCGCTATAGACAGCAGTATCGGTGCCGGCGCCGCCGATCAGCGCATCATCATCCGCACCGCCGATCAGCGTGTCGTTGTCGTCGCCACCATAAAGTGTATCGTTGCCGCTGCCGCCCCAGAGTTCGTCCTCGCCAATGCCGCCTTCAAGCCGGTCGGCGCCGCCGAGACCGGACAAAAGATCATTGCCTTCGCCGCCGAGCAATGTGTCGGAGCCTGCGCCGCCACCGATCACGTCATTGCCGTCCTTGCCATCAATGGTGATGTCGGTGCCATAGCTGTTCGCCACCAGGATGACATCTCCGCCATCGGTGCCGTCAATGGCTTCCACGCCACTGATATAGGAGGGAGCTGAATAGGTGTCATAGGCAAACCCGGTGGCTGTCTCACGGTCGAGAACAATCCGGTCCTCGCCGCTGCCGCCAGTCACGTGATCGCCCGTTCCGGCCATGCCGGCGATGCTGACCGAACGCGTTGTGCCATCACCCAGTTCAATGTTGCGGTTGACGCCCGCACCGACGATCGAGTCTGCACCCAGCTGGAACGTGTCCGCGCCGTCGCCGCCGAACAGATTGTCGGCACCGCTGCCCCCGGCAATGGTATCGTCCAGATCGCCGCCATAGACGGTGTCATTGCCACCTCCGGCGTTAAACACCTTGCCCGCGCCATATTCACTGGCCAGCGCATCTCCGGCGTTTGGCAGGGTGACGACATCATTGCCATTCATGGCGTTGAGGTAATTGCCGTCCTGGGCATCCGCCGCAGTCAGCGCTGTCAGATCGACCGTCTCGCCATTGTTGGTGAACAGCACGTCATTGGCGCCATTGACCGTGACAGTGATCGTCTGTGTGTCGATTCCGCCCTTGCCGTCCGAAACTTCGACAACATACTGAATCTGAACCGCTTCACCGGTCTTGAGATAATCAAACAGATCATCGCTGGCGTTGAATTCCCAGTTGATGTTCCCGCCGGTTGTCGCTCCGGTCGCCGAGACCGATGCCGTTACGTTCATCAGAGCCAGAGCCGCTGCGTCGAAATCCACAACGGACAAACCGCCTGTCGTGCCACTCAGACGTGTGGCAGAAACAACTCGGAATGTCTGTGTGTCGGTCACATCGACATCGTTGAAAGCAATGCTGCCAGTCAGTGAATCACCGGTCAGAACGCCCTTGCCGGTGGCGCCGGCCACATCAACCGCCTCATTATAGGTCACAGTAACCGGACCACCCGCAATCACCGGCGCATCATTGGTACCGGTAATGGTCACCGTCACGTCCTGGGTGTCGGTGCCGCCGTTCTGATCGTCAACCGTGATGGTGAAGACAGCCGTGACGCTTTCGCCAAGCGCCAGGAAATCAACGTTGCCTTCAGCGATCGAATAATCCCAGTTCACCGTGCCATTGTTGGTGTTGGCGCCGCTCACGCCATCCGGCGTGATTGTGAACCCGGCTTCGATCGCCGCAAGCTGCGGCGCAGTCAAAGCGGGCGCGCCGCCATTGACGGTCACAGACCTCGTGGCTTCGCTTGCAAGCGGGCGGTCGCTCAGGTCGACATCGGCAAAGCTGATCGAGCCCGCAGTCTGCAGGATGGCCGCGTCCTGACCGGCGGTCTGCTCGGCCTCGGCAACATCGATTACTTCACCAGTCACAACGCCGGCCGTAATCACCGGCGCATCATTGGTACCGATAATCGTCACCGTCACGTCCTGCGTGTCGGTGCCGCCATTGCCGTCGTCAATCGTGACCGTATAGACCTGCGTCAGGCTCTCGCCCGCTGCCAGATAGTCGATTGCCGTCTCGTCGACAGCAAAGTCCCAACTGACAATGCCCGTTGCGCCGCCGGTGGCTTCGTCGCCTGCGATGATCTGCGCATTGAACGTGCCGAGATAGCCGCCGGCCAGCGGCGTTGCAGCCACCGTGTGTGCGTCGGTCAGATCAACATCGGTGAACGGAATCTCGCCGCCAGCCGTGTGCAGGCCGGTCGTGCCACTGACAAATTCTGTAACCCGGGATTCGCTCCCATCGACATTCAGGCTCATGCCATCAACGGCAAGGCCGCCATCAACATCAATGAGTGTGAACCAGCCGTAGCGGTTGCCGCCTACTGCGCCGCCGGCACCGATTGTATCGGTTGGGTCGGAGCGGGTTTCGGTCCACAGGATCGTGCCATTGGCATCGACCAGATTAAGGTCGACCTTGAGAACACCGGCATCTTCATAGAAACGGTGCTGCAGCGTGTACCAGCCGCTCGACGTCACTTCATGATGATTGATTGTCTCGATATCGGTGCGCGGCAGGCCGTGACCGGTATTGTTCGAGCCCCCGACCAGCAATGCGCCCGTCGATGCGTCCTTGGCAACATGGAAGATGAAGTCGCGTCGATGCAGGCCATCGGAGCCGTTGGCCGCAACCGAATAATCAAAGCCCTTGCCGTCAGCCCAGGTCGTATCGAGATAGACCTTGACCTCGGCAGTCCAGTCACCGGTCCAGTCGGAGCGGTAGCCATCAAACCGCGTGAACGGTCCGAATGTCGCGGCATCTTCGCTGACCAGCGCATGGCCCGAGCCGTCCGCCGTCGGCACGTAGCCGACGTCGCCGGAATTGACCAGCGCAACAGTGCCGTAGCCCGCCCCCGAGGCGTCATCGATTGAATCCGCTGCGCCATCAAAATCGCGTACAAACTCGCGCGTCGCTGAAGCATCAATTACCGGCTGGTCGTTGGTGCCGGTGATGGTGATGGTCACCGTCTGCGTGGCGGATTCCGCGTTGAGCGTGCCGCTGTCATCGGTCGCCTTGACTTCATAGCTGAATGTCAGCGTCTCGCCATCGGCAAGAAAGTTGAGGTTTTCCGACGTCGTGTAGGTCCAGCCGCTCGACACCGTGTTGGTGTCGTCGGCAATCGCAAGCGCACCGAGGTCGTCAAGCACGAAGCCGTCAACAAGAGCCTGGATCTGCGTTGCATCCAGCTGGTCGTCGGTGATCGCTCCGCCCGACCACGCCATGTCGTTGTTCGAGGTTTCCGAAAGCGTCACTTCATCCGTGTCGTCAAGATCAGAGATCGTGATCGTACCGGTCGCCGAGGCTTCCGTCGTTCCCGAGCCGATACCCGCGACTTCCGTCAGCGCGCCATCCGTGGTGATCGAATCGATCACCGGCTGGTCATTGGTGCCGGTGATGGTGATCGTCACCGTCTGCGTGGCCGACGCCGCATTGAGCGTGCCGCTGTCATCGGTCGCCTTGACCTCATAGCTGAATGTCAGCGTCTCGCCATCGGCAAGAAAGTTGAGGTTTTCCGACGTCGTGTAGGTCCAGCCGCTCGACACCGTGTTGGTGTCGTCGGCAATCGCAAGCGCACCGAGGTCGTCAAGCACGAAGCCGTCAACAAGAGCCTGGATCTGCGTTGCATCCAGCTGGTCGTCGGTGATCGCACCGCCCGACCAGGCCATGTCGTTGTTGGAGGTTTCCGAAAGCGTCACTTCATCGGTGTCGTCAAGATCAGAGATCGTGATCCCGCCAACAGCAGACAAGATCCCATCGCTCACATTAACGACGCCCGGGGTCTCAGATGTTGAAACAACCCACTCAGTCAATGCGTCACCGACACGCTGCAAGGACGCCCCTACCGGTGTTGACGAAGTTTCACGGACGCCAATATTGGTTGAAACCAATCCGACCGCGGTGCCATCAGCGGCGGTAAAGCTGCCCTCATAGCTGATGAACTCAATCACCGAACCATTGTTCGAAAGCGCGAGTCCATCAGGCGCCCCATTCTGAATCCCGTTGGTCGGCAAATTCCAGACATAATAGTCAAAAGTGCCATCGCTGGTTTTGGCCAAGCCAGCTACGGAAGTCGTCTCATGGACAGATCGCAGAGAAGTAGTGCCGTTGTAGAGTTCAACGAGCATACCGGATACGTCTTCACCGGCCGCCACCCGAATTTCAATGAACTCGCCGCTATCTGTTCCTGCATTATCGTAGTGAATTTCATTGATGCGCGGGGTTAACAACTCTCCGCCAAAGGAGTCTTCCGTCAGCGCGCCATCCGCGGTGATCGAATCGATCACCGGCTGGTCATTGGTGCCGGTGATGGTGATGGTCACCGTCTGCGTGGCGGATTCCGCGTTGAGCGTGCCGCTGTCATCGGTCGCCTTGACTTCATAGCTGAATGTCAGCGTCTCGCCATCGGCAAGAAAGTTGAGGTTTTCCGACGTCGTGTAGGTCCAGCCGCTCGACACCGTGTTGGTGTCGTCGGCAATCGCAAGCGCACCGAGGTCGTCAAGCACGAAGCCGTCAACAAGAGCCTGGATCTGCGTTGCATCCAGCTGGTCGTCGGTGATCGCTCCGCCCGACCACGCCATGTCGTTGTTCGAGGTTTCCGAAAGCGTCACTTCATCCGTGTCGTCAAGATCAGAGATCGTGATCGTACCGGTCGCCGAGGCTTCCGTCGTTCCCGAGCCGATACCCGCGACTTCCGTCAGCGCGCCATCCGTGGTGATCGAATCGATCACCGGCTGGTCATTGGTGCCGGTGATGGTGATCGTCACCGTCTGCGTGGCCGACGCCGCATTGAGCGTGCCGCTGTCATCGGTCGCCTTGACCTCATAGCTGAATGTCAGCGTCTCGCCATCGGCAAGAAAGTTGAGGTTTTCCGACGTCGTGTAGGTCCAGCCGCTCGACACCGTGTTGGTGTCGTCGGCAATCGCAAGCGCACCGAGGTCGTCAAGCACGAAGCCGTCAACAAGAGCCTGGATCTGCGTTGCATCCAGCTGGTCGTCGGTGATCGCTCCGCCCGACCACGCCATGTCGTTGTTCGAGGTTTCCGAAAGCGTCACTTCATCCGTGTCGTCAAGATCAGAGATCGTGATCGTACCGGTCGCCGAGGCTTCCGTCGTTCCCGAGCCGATACCCGCGACTTCCGTCAGCGCGCCATCCGTGGTGATCGAATCGATCACCGGCTGGTCATTGGTGCCGGTGATGGTGATCGTCACCGTCTGCGTGGCCGACGCCGCATTGAGCGTGCCGCTGTCATCGGTCGCCTTGACCTCATAGCTGAATGTCAGCGTCTCGCCATCGGCAAGAAAGTTGAGGTTTTCCGACGTCGTGTAGGTCCAGCCGCTCGACACCGTGTTGGTGTCGTCGGCAATCGCAAGCGCACCGAGGTCGTCAAGCACGAAGCCGTCAACAAGAGCCTGGATCTGCGTTGCATCCAGCTGGTCGTCGGTGATCGCTCCGCCCGACCACGCCATGTCGTTGTTCGAGGTTTCCGAAAGCGTCACTTCATCCGTGTCGTCAAGATCAGAGATCGTGATCGTACCGGTCGCCGAGGCTTCCGTCGTTCCCGAGCCGATACCCGCGACTTCCGTCAGCGCGCCATCCGTGGTGATCGAATCGATCACCGGCTGGTCATTGGTGCCGGTGATGGTGATCGTCACCGTCTGCGTGGCCGACGCCGCATTGAGCGTGCCGCTGTCATCGGTCGCCTTGACCTCATAGCTGAATGTCAGCGTCTCGCCATCGGCAAGAAAGTTGAGGTTTTCCGACGTCGTGTAGGTCCAGCCGCTCGACACCGTGTTGGTGTCGTCGGCAATCGCAAGCGCACCGAGGTCGTCAAGCACGAAGCCGTCAACAAGAGCCTGGATCTGCGTTGCATCCAGCTGGTCGTCGGTGATCGC
>JBPOEW010000019.1:0-27727 GCA_051251555.1 Hoeflea sp. | reverse complement strand
CGTTTCAGTCCCATAATCAATCTCCTTTGTTGCAGTAAATGCTATCAAAGGAGCGGCATCAAACCGCGACAGGTCCAGCGCGTATATTCCTACCAACTAACCGTCCACCATCGGAGCTTGGATTGTAATGACAGGGAGGCGTTGATAGCCTCAACAAAATTCATACGCCCGACTCGAGGCTTGGAGAAATTCCGCATGAAGCTGCAACTTGATGGATCACCTTATGTTCTCAGCGGCGACGCTCAGAAACAAATAATAGATTCGATAACCGCTATAGAAAAACGCGTGTTTTTGCTTCGAAGCGCGGGCACTATCACTGATGAGACACTGATAAGATACTATGGTTCGAAGCGTTTCGAGCAGGTTGCTGAATCCAACGCAATCGAAGGCAGTACGCTCAGTATCGGAGAAACTCAGCTCGCGGTCCTCAAAGGCATAACTCTAACCGGACATGATCCAGCATTTGTTAGAGATGCTCTGGCATTGGATACGGCTCTTAATCGAACTGCCGAGTTGGCCAAAATTGACGAAGCGACTGATATCGGGCAAATTCTTGAGATACATGATCTTATTCTTGGTGATCGCCCTGGCGGAGGGCGGTTCAGAACTGAACGTGTCAAGATCAGCGGTTCAAATCATACTCCCCCAAAGACCTGGCAAGAGATTATGGATCAAATGGAGATGTGGGAGGCTTGGTCCAAGACGAACCGTGATGCCCCTCCGCCACTTCGGGCTGCGGTACTTCATGCATGGCTATCGCACATCCACCCATTTATCGACGGAAATGGACGTACTGCCCGCGCAATTTCCAATCTTGAATTGATCCGCGCGGGATACCCACCCCTTATCATACGTAAGAAAGAACGTGACAGATATATTGATGCATTGTCTCAATCGGATGAAGCTGGTGATATTGCGTCATTTATTGACCTCATAGTCGAGCGCACAACCGGATCGTTTAATGGGCTTGAAAAAGCAGCGTCAGAAAAACAGGGTTTTGATCCGGTTGTTGCAATGATCCGCCGAAAACAAGAATTGCGATTGGACGTATGGCGTCAGAGCGTAAGTCTTCTTGCATCCCGCATCGAACTCAAGCTCGATGAAAAATTGTCTGACCCTTCGATTCAAACCTTCAAAACAGATTTTGGTGGCATCGCCGACCTTGATGATTTTCTTATTCTTTGCGATGGTAAGCCGATTGGTAATAGCTGGGCTTTCCGCCTTTCAATCAAGATAGGCGGTGTCGGAAGGTACTCCTTTTTGTGTTTTATTGGACACCGTTCGTCTGCAATGCATGAGCACCTTGGTAAGATTGGTGGGCCGACGCTTTACTGGTCAATTTATGATGACAATTACGAACGAAAGTGGCGGCAAGTGGCTGAAGAAGCCCCATTTTTCCAAGAAGCTACGATCGAATTAGATAATGGTGACAATTGGATCGCAATCAAGGCTGGCGGGGAATTAACTAAGTTGAGCACTGTCGCGCTGGCAGATAATGTAGCCGCAGCAATCGTATCTAACATTGGCAGCACAATGAGTTAGTCTTTGCATGTATGACGCGCACAGTTATGCGCTAAAATGGCGCAATCTTATGTGCTAAGTAAATATTCTAAGTCATTGATATCTTGAAGGTGAAGCGCATCGAAACGCGCTTCCCTACAGCTCCATGGGGCGTTAATGTCGTTCTTCGGCTTGCTCCGAGCACGCCTATGCCGTTTGTCAGGATCCCTTTCCTCAAGCGGTGTAGGCTACCGTGCATCAAGCGAGCAAAAGTCGACTTGCACCATGCGGAAACGGGCGCGCCAAGTCTCGGTGCGGTTGGTTTTGATGTTACCTGCCTTCAGGTCACTCGGTGCCATTTACCCAACTGGGAATGGAATTATGCCCTTGCGGGAGCGAACAGAAAACACAAGGATGAATCCAAACGCACACAATCGGAAAATCAACCAGTTTCCCTTTTAGCTTTCAATACCTTAGATATTTCCTACACTTATTAAGAGTTTGTCATATGAAACCCCTCTCTAATCCTTCTTTTCAGTCCGGTACTCGGATTAGAGCGAGAGGAGAAGAGTGGACAGTTTCATCCCGCCCCGGAAATGGGGCCATAGAATGCCTTGGACTTTCCGGGATAGTTCGTGGAAAGCGAGCCCGTTTCCTGCCCGAGCTTGAATCGGATGTCGAGATCATCGATCCAGCAGATGTACGATTGGTTTCTGATCAGTCTCCGGGTTTCACTGACACGAAACTTCACATCGAGGCATCAGCCCGCCAACTGCCTACTCCGGATACAAAGCCGCTCTTGCTCGGGCAGGCTGCCATCGATGATCTCGCCTTCCAGCATGTACCGGTTGAGAAGGCACTTTCACAAAAGAGAATGCGCCTACTGATCGCCGACGATGTGGGTCTTGGGAAAACACTGGAGGCCGGCATGATCGCGGCGGAACAGATGCTCCGTGGACGTGCCGACCGAATCCTCGTGATCTCCACCCGCGCAATGCTGAACCAATTCCAGAAAGAGTTTTGGACGCGGTTCTCAATTCCGCTTGCCCGCCTCGACAGCGCCGCCATCCGGCGGATGAAGAACGCCCTTCCAGCACATTACAACGTGTTTGATCAGTTCCAACGGGTGATCGTTTCGATCGACACCCTGAAGCGGGATCTCCAGTACCGTCAAGCGCTCGAAGACACGCACTGGGACCTCGTGATCATCGACGAAGCTCATAATGCCGCCGACCGCAACACCAAAGGTGCCTCATCCCTTCGGTCACGCCTCGCGTCATTGTTGTCCCGGAAGGCGGATGCCTTGCTGCTGTTGACAGCAACACCGCATGATGGTTCCCATGAAAGCTTTGCAAGCCTTATCCGAATGCTCGATCCAGCGCGCCTTCCGCCCGGTGAGGATTTGGAGCGGGCAGACATTGAAGACCTCGTTGTCCGCCGTTTCCGGACGACGCCCGAAGTTTCTGACGCCTTGGGGAAAATGGTTAAAAAGCGAGAGCTCGTTAAACATGAATTCCCCATTAGTCCCCTGGAAGAAGCAGCTTATTCGGCCATTGCGGATCTGCAGGTTGGGGATGGCCAGACGGGTAGCGCACTTTTCCGAGTGACCGTTGCCAAAGCGATTTTTTCCAGTCCGGCAGCTTGCCTGGAAACGATCGAAAACCGGATACGCCGCAATATAGACGATGAGGACGCGGCTGCCTCACTGAATGTTCTTCGTGATGCGCTGCTTCCGGTCCAGAACTCTGAGGATTTTGCGAAATACCAAGAACTCTTGAAAACGATCCGCGGTTGGGGGTGGACAGGCAAGAAACCTCGGGATCGCATTGTTCTATTCTCCGAACGCATTGCCACATTGAACTGGCTTCGCAAACACCTGGCTCAGGACTTGGGGTTGCTTGATGAGGCGATCGGCCAAATCTCCGGAGGCGGGGTCGAGGCCGATGAGCGCAGCCAGAAGGTACTGGAAGACTTTTCACAGGAGAAACGTCCCATCCGGATACTTCTGGCCTCTGACATGGCCTCTGAAGGTCTCAACCTGCATTTCCATAGTCACCGATTAATCCATTTCGACCTACCATGGTCGCTTCTGCGGTTCCAGCAACGCAACGGGCGGATCGATCGCTACGGGCAGGAATACCATCCGCAGATCCACTACTTCGTTGGTAAAACTCTGCAGCCGAAGGTCCGAGACATGTGGGTCCTCGACAAATTGATTGAGAAGGACACGGCAGCGCAACGAGGCCTGAGCGATCCTGCCGTTTTCCTTAGGCAGGGGTCAGCCGAGAAGGAAGAGGAAGCAGTCGTGAAAATGGTCGCAGATGGCGCGACATCAGACGATCTCGGCAAGATGATGGAAGCAAACGAAGCGGAAGCCACCCTGAGTTTCGACGATTTGCTCTTCGGTACTTTTGATGCAGGAGCAGAGCCTGCCGTAATAGATGAGGCCGAAAAACCCCTTCGAATATTTGAAAGTACTTTTGAATTTGCGGCGGAGATCCTCCGCCGACTTCAAACTGACAATGTTGGTCCGCAGGATCTTCGAATAGACAATAAGACCCGCACGATCGGTTTTTCGCTGCCCGATGCCATGAAGAGCTCCTCCGACTTTGGTTATAGGCGAAAGGACGAGGTCGACGAACGCTATATGCCGCCGGAGGCTGTTCACAAAGGACGGATCGAGCTGAGCGATGATCGCAAAGCCATCGACACGGCAATCACTCAGGCACGTTTCGTGGATTCTCCATGGCCACAGACACAGTACCTCTGGGACGTTCATCCCATTGTAGGATGGTTGACGGATCACGCCAAGACGCGGTTCGGCCGTCGCACTGTCCCAGTCTGCCGCTATGCAGGACTCCCCGCAGGCCAAGTGTCGATACTCATGCAAGGTAGTGTGGCGGACCGTAGGGGGCGTGTCATTGCAGGCATATGGCGGATCATCCACCTCGTAGAGGACAGCAGTTTTTCTCTCGGTGACGATAGCGGGTGGCGTGTTGACAGCGTCGAGAATGCTTCGGCTTTTGTCGAACGGATCGGCATAAAGGACACTATCTTCAATTCTGGAAACGCAGATCCCGTCCACCCGAGCACGGCCATCCCTCGCGCCGTCAGGCATTTCCAAGAAATCATTTATGATCACGCAGAAGCCATCGCCAAGGAGCGCGCGGTCTACCGGGTAGACGAGGAAGCCCGTTTGGGTCGATATAAATCGCGTTTTGAGAGCGCTGCACAACAGCGTTTCGAACAGTTGATGACAGAGCGACAGCGCGAGGCCGAGCGACTGCGCAAGGAAGACGAGAAAGAGATTTCCCGCCTGTTCTCAGATTGGCAGTCCTGGATCGATAACCATTGCGAAATCGTGCGGGAACAGGCTCCGCATGTTGACGTCGTCGCCGTTTTCGAAGGGTAACAAGATGAACCTCGCAGGTATCGAGAACGAAAACGAGTTTTTTCCATCTGGCACCCTCGGCGACGACATCGCCGAAGAATTTGCCGCGCTGGCTGCAAGCTGGCCAAAGGGAGGCGACAACCCGCTACGGCGCGTGAAAGCCGCTACGGACCCTTGGCAACGGATGATCGAACGAACCTTGGCCGACCCTCGTGCGCGTGATGCTGACACCGACCGGAGGAAGCAACAAGGGGCTCTCTTGGAAGCCATGGGGTACGAGTTAAAGCGGAACGTCGCCAAGTTGGAAGGTGGCCAGCTGGTGCCGGTCCTCGCCATGCTCGCCGACGCTGATCACCGTGCACAGATCTGGATCATCGAGACACCCATACCCGAGGAAGACCTCGGGGCGGACCCCTTGTCGGTACCTTTCGTTCCCGCGCAGGTTCATGAAGAGGACCGCAACAAGCTGGTGATCGACAAGGCACTTGAAGATTTGCTCGGGGATGAGATATTCGGAGTGCAAGACGCACCGCGCTACGTCCTTGTGATGGGGCTCACCTCCTGTGTCCTCGCGCGTCGAGACAAGTGGCCGTCACGTTCGGTGCTTCGTTTCGACCTGACCGAAATACTAACGACGAGGAATGATGAAACGCTGACTGCATTCATTGGGTTGATCGGTCGCGAGGCGCTCGTCCCGCATACCGGCACTCCGATAATCGAGGCACTCGAAGAAGAAGCGCAGCGCCGGGCCAATGCGGTGACGTCCTCCCTGAAGGCCACCGTGCGAGAGGCCATCGAAATTCTCGGTGCCGAGGTCCTCAAGGTGTCAGAAAACAAATTGCCCCAAGGCAAATACCCGGAAGGTTACGGCAACGCGGGTACCTGGATCACCGGAGACATCCTCGCAACTGAATCTCTGAGGATGATGTACCGCCTCCTCTTCCTTTTCTACGCTGAAGCCAATCCACGGCTCGGCATTTTCGATATGAAGAATCCCATCTATCGCACTGGCTACAGCCTCGAGGCTCTGCGAGAACTGGAAAGCGTCCGCCTGCGGACCAAGGAGGAGAAGGAAGGCACCTATCTCTGGCAGTCCCTCACCCGGCTGCTCGATATCATCTGGAACGGTGTCGAGCATGGTCCGATGCCATGCCGTCCGGTTCGCGTGTCGCTCCTCGACCCAGAAAGTACCCCGCTGCTGAACCGCGTCATGCCGCGCAACGACGCGGTGCAAAAGATCCTCCGCGCGCTGTCTCTTAAATCCACCCGATCCGGCACCAACCGCATCTCATACGCGCAGCTCGGCATTGGCCAGCTTGGCGCGGTTTATGAGACGTTGATCTCTTTCACCGGCACTGTCGCCAAAGAGCCTATGCTCGAACTCGTGCCCGACGCCAAAGTTGGCAAACATGACCTCACAGGCATTTCCGATGACCTTGACGAGACGCGCGACGACAAGGAGCACGATCCGCTTGAACCCGCCTGGTTTGTTCCGAAATCCCGCGCCGAGGAATTCTCCCGCCCACAGATCCGCTATCACAGGGGCCACCCGGTCATCCATGAACGCGGTTCGTTCACCTACCGCCTCGCCGGACGGGACCGTCAGAAATCCGCCTCTTACTACACCCCGGAACCTCTCGCTCGCCTGCTGGTCAAACACACGCTTGAGGAAGCCTGCAAACCCTACTGCCACCCCGACGGAACCTACATCGCCGACAAGCTGCTGGAGCTAAAGATCCTCGAACCGGCGATGGGCTCCGCCGCCTTCCTTGTCGAGACGGTGAACCAGCTTGCGGACATGTACCTTGATGCCAAGCAGGCCGAGATCGGCCAGACTATCCGGCAGGACGACTACGAGGTCGAAAAGCGCCGCGTGCGCGCCTACATCGCAGACCGCAACTGCTTTGGCGTAGACCTCAACCCAATCGCCGTCGAACTCGGGGCGATCTCCCTCTGGCTCAACTCCTTGCACGCGGGCAGCTTTTCGCCTTGGTTCGGCGACCAGCTCCATGCCGGCAATTCGCTCATCGGGGCCCGCCGGGCCACCTATGATCCGAAATCTCTCAAGGCCAAGAAAAAGGGCGAGCGCTGGTTCGAACTTAACCCGCATGAACTCCGCCCCAACGCCCTTCGCGCAAAGGGCCACGTCTGGCAGTTCCTCCTGCCAGCCGAGGGCATGGTGCCCTTCGACAAGGACAAGTCCATCGCCAACCTCGTCGGTGATGCGCAGGAGAAGATCAAGGAATGGCGCACCGGGCCGAAGGGTGCCGCCGCGAAGAAGGCCAAGAAGGAAAGCGGTGACGTCGACTGGCTCGACCCTCTGACCACCGACGAAGTCGCGCAGCTTCAGCGCCTCTCCACCACGGTGGACGACCTCTTTGATCAGGTGGCCGATCAGCTGCGCAAGGCCCGCGCTAAGGCCAACGACCAGATCACGCTCTGGCCCGAGACTACTATGCCCGGCGCCACGGGCCTGTCCTACAAAGACAAAATCAAGGACTTCCGCGTTCTCACCGGGGTCGAACACGTCGCCAACTCGCTTCCCTATCAGCGGCTCAAGACCGCGATGGACATGTGGTGCGCGCTCTTTACATGGCCGCTGCATCAGGTTGACGTGCTGCCCTCGCGCTTTGAATGGATCATGAAGCTCGACATGATCCTGACTGGCGGGCAGCGCGGCGGGGCTCTGAACTCTCCCGAGGCGATGGGCTTTCGCAACTCCCAGCTTGATCTGGTTGATCGAATGGAGCCGGGCGAGGCAGACGCGCGCGCAGGTCTACTGCACCTCGCACCGCAGGGCGAGATGATCCGCGAGACGGATGTGGATGCACTGGTGGCCACTACCGACTGGGTGAAGGTCGCGGTGCAGGTCGCGGCCAAAGAACGCTTTACCCATTGCGACCTGATATTTGCCGACATTCTGCGCGACCGCGACGGATTTGACGTGATCGTCGGCAACCCACCGTGGGCCAAGCCATCCTGGGACGCCAATGCCGTGCATGGTGAGCTGGACCCGGGATTTCTGGCGCAGAACCTGTCGGCCTCGGACGGGGATGCGGCGCGCAAAAAGGTCTGGGCGAGCGCGGAGCCGCACCGCTGGAACAAGCCGGAGTTCAAGCGTGCCTTCCTGTCGGCCTATGTCTCGGCCAAGGGCGGGATGGAGGTTACGGGCAACGGCACTATGTTCCCGTTTGCGGGCGGCGGACAGAACAACCTATATCGCTGTTTTATTGACTTGTCCTTCAGGCTGACCGCGCCGCAGGGGGCGGCGGGGTTGATCCATCAGGACGGGCATTTGAGTGATCCGAAGGCGGGCGACTTCCGCCAGCATTGGTATGGGCGAACGGCAAAGTCTTTTGAGTTCAGCAACAAGATGACGACCAAGAACTTTGCAGAAGTCCATCACGAGCTGAAGTTCAGCGCGAACGTGTATCGTGGAACACCCGGCGAAGTTTCATTCGACAAAGCCACCCATATTTTTCTGGCGCAGCAAGTCACAGACTCATACCGGCATGACGGCTATGGCCCGATCCCGAGCATCAAAAACGAAGCAGGCGACTGGGACACGCGCGGCCACCGCGATAAGATCGTGCCCATCGACCGCGGCGCGCTGACCGCGATCCACGAACTGGCCGAAGGCGACGGCACTCCGGTGATGACGACCCGCTTTATCCAACCCTATTCACGCGGCATGATGAAGGTCTTCGCCGCCTTCGCCCGCGCGCCGAAGCTCTCGGCCTCCATCCACACCTGCGAGGTTTGGCGGACCAACCCCGAGGGTGAAGAATACCTCGCCAATGTGCCGGGTTGGCAGATGAATCGCTTATTCGATGAGAGCGGCGCTCAAAAGGATGGGACCATTAAGCGGGAGACTTCACATCGTGTGT
Organism: Hoeflea sp.; assembly: GCA_051251555.1. Classification (GTDB taxonomy): domain Bacteria; phylum Pseudomonadota; class Alphaproteobacteria; order Rhizobiales; family Rhizobiaceae; genus Hoeflea. The sequence continues at coordinate 18,949 of JBPOEW010000019.1, read as the reverse complement.
TGAACGAAACGGTGTTTCAGGGACCATCATTCCATGTCGGAAATCCACTTTACAAAACCCCCAATGCCCTATGCCGTATCAGCGCGGATTATAGTGTAATAAATCTTGCAAGCGTTCCTGACGATTATGTCCCTCGCAGCAACTACGGACCCGCGCTGCCGATTGCCGACTATAAGGAAAGGATCACAAAGTGCCGCTTCGATCCAACCCGTTTTCATACGGACTTCTATCGCGTGGCGTTCCGAAACATGATTGCTCTAAATGGCGAAAGAAGTTTGATCTCTGCGATCATTCCTCCAGGGTCAGCTCATGTCGACGCCGTGGAGAGCGTCTCAACTGAAAGCGAACAGGATCTGTTGAATCTGGCGGCGCTGTCGCATTCACTTGCGTTCGACTTCTTGATCAAAGCATCCGGCCAAGGACATGCTCGGGAAAGCTTGTTAGCCTCTTTGCCTTTCCCCGACCTCCAAGCCACGGCCAAGCACCGCGCCCTCCGGCTCGCCTGCCTGACCCGCGCCTATGCGCCCCTATGGGACGAGGCCGCCCCCGGCCTGACGCCGTGGCCATGGAGCCTTCATGACCCGCGCCTGCCGCCCGTCGATCCCGGCCCCACATGGTCGCGCGACACGGCCCTGCGCACCGATTTCGCCCGCCGTATGGCGCTGGTGGAAATCGACGTGCTGGTGGCCCGTGCCCTTGGCCTCACGCTCGAACAGTTGCAAGAGATCTACCGCATCTACTTCCCCGTGCTGCAAGAGAACGAGCAAGGTACTTGGTACGATCGAAGCGGCCGCATCGTATGGACCTGCTCCAAGGGTCTGCCCGGTATCGGCTGGCTCGACAACGGCAAATCCCCCGGCCGCGCCGCGTGGGAAAAGAAGCTGGCGACCAACCCGCACGTCCTGCGCTGCACCGCCATCGACGACACACAACCCGGCGGCCCCCGCGAGGTCGAGCGCGTTTTTGAAGGGCCGTATCAAACCTGCGACCGCGCCACAGACTACGCCCGCGCCTGGGCCCATTTCGACGCCTTGGAGGGCAGCACATGAACCCGATCCTGTTGAACGACGAGGTGATGCAAGGGTTCCGTGACCTGCTGCGCGGGACCTTCACCATGTCGTCGCCACACTTCAAGGGAATGCTGGACGAGTTCATGGCGCGTCCTGACACCTTTTTGAAGGGACCATGGATCAGCGCCGGCATGCCCTTCCGCCCCGGTAATGACGAGGAACCCTTTCCGCATGTTCCGCTTGGTTTCCGCCCGCATCTGCACCAGCAGCTGGCCTTTGATCGCCTCGGCGGCGATGCACCCAAATCGACACTGGTGGCGACGGGCACCGGCTCGGGTAAGACAGAAAGTTACCTTTGGCCGATCCTCGACATGTGCCGCCGCCGCAAGACGGAACCGGGGGTGAAGGCCATCCTGATCTACCCGATGAACGCCCTGGCGCAGGACCAGGCGCGGCGGATCGCCAAGGCAATTAACCAGACGCCAGAATTGACCGGCGTGCGCGCCGGGATCTACGCCGATGCCCGCCCCAGTGACCCGGTGGTCAAGATGACCGAGGACAGCATCATCACCTCGCGCGAAGAGATGGTGAACGCCCCACCGGACATCTTGCTGACCAACTACAAGATGCTCGACTACCTGCTGATCCGCGGCCGCGACCGGGGCCTATGGGCGAACAACTTATCCGAAACTCTGCGCTTCCTCGTGGTGGACGAGATCCACACATTTGACGGCGCGCAGGGCGCCGACCTCGCCATGCTGATCCGCCGGGTAAAGGCGCGACTGAAGACGCCCGTCGGACATCTGGCCTGCGTCGGTTCGTCGGCAACGTTGGGGGATGGGGAAGAGGCCTCGGTCGACCTGCGGAAATACGCAAGGGATGTGTTTGGAGAAGAGTTCGACGAGGATTCCGTGATCCGGGAACATCGGCTGACCCCGGACGAGGTATTCGCCGGCAATTTGATTTACGACGAGCGCCCTGATCCGGCCAAGGTCAGGGCCGCGCTGGAGCGTGCCCGCGACTTGGACCAAGCGGGTGCTGCCGCGGAGATTGCCAAGTCGCTCTGGCCGGACATGGAGGACCGGGTAGACGCCAGTGACATCGCGTGGCGCCGTAACCTCGCTTCGCGCCTCAGACAGACAGACATGGCAAAGCGCGTATTCGCAGCCCTCGGTGCCACAGGCCCGGCGGCGTCTTTGCCCGATGCCGCTGAGGCGCTGCGCGAGAACTCTTTCTCAATCAAGAAAGCCTATGATGAGAAAGACGCAGAGCGGGTGATCTCCGCCATCGTGGCGGTGACGGCTTGGGCACGAAACGATCAGCGCGTTGCTCGTATCGAGCCATTTCTTGCTCTCAGAGTACAGAACTGGGTCCGCGAACTGCGCCGCATGGTGGCCACGCTGCCCCGCATCGACGGGACCAGCAAGCTGACCACGCCTGAACTGCTTCACTTCGACGATATCGACGAGGACACAGCGCGCCGTGCACTGCCAGTCGTGCGCTGCGACAACTGCTTCACCGCAGGATACCTCGGACGCCTTGGCCAGAATAACATGTCGCTCTGGGCCGATCCGAAGACCCTGTACGACTCATGGTTTGAGGGGTCGACACGCTTGCGGATCATCTATCACGATCCACTGGAAATCTCGGTCGGTTCGCATACGAGCGCCGTCGCAAAGGGACAGGTGTGCGCCGACCATATCACATTCTCATTCGGGGACGCCTCGACAGATTCACCAGAGGCCGGACCACAGTCGCCGTGCTGGATCTATGATCCGTCCAGCGAACAGGGAAACATCAAGCGCGAGTGCCCGCACTGCGGTGCTCGTGACGCCCTCTACATTCTCGGAATGCGGTCCGCGCGCCTCAGTTCCGCCCTCGCCGGAACATTGTTTTCCTCGCGCTTCAACGAAGAAAATGACGAAGCCAAACCGCGAATGCTGATGTTCTCGGACTCGGTCCAGGATGCAACCCAGCGAGCCGCAGTCACCGAAAGCCGGAATGCACGGTCGACGCAGGCTCGTGCATTGTGGCGCAGCATTGATGACAGCCCGGACAAGGTGCTGCCGCTGAAAAGATTGATCGAGGATGTACCACGTCAGCTTAGGGAAACCCTTGGTGACGAAACATTCGTCGCCCGGTTCATTTCAGGCGACATGACATGGCGCGATGGCTACAAAAGATTGGTGGCGACCGGGGGATTAGAAGATCCCTCCTTGGCCGGAGATGTAGAGGCGCGTCTATCCTGGGATGCCTTCAGCGATCTAACCTGGCAAGCTCGCAGGACGATGTCCTTGCCTGGCACCCGATTGGTGGCAATAGGCTTCGAATCTGAGGCCATCGCTGCCGTAGCGGAAAAACTCCCTGATCTGCTTGCTCGCGAGGGTCTGCAACCAGTTTCTCGGGACCCTTCGGACGCCAGCTTGCTATTGTGGGGAACGTTACTTGAAATGGTCTCGCGCGGTGCAGTCAATCATCCCTACGTCCAGGCAGCACAAATTGTCTCTAACCGGGGCGGACCCAACTGGTTCGGTGGCCTCAGGACCGTCGATTCCGGATACTACACCCGCCGAGTTTTGCCGGTCTTTCGCGAGACTTCCCGCCGGGCACTTGGTCAACCGCGCATTCCCACTCTGCGATTAGTCGCCAATGGCTACGAGAAAATGGCCGCAGACTCCCCGTCCAACTGGTATCGAGGATGGTTTCGACGCTTTCTTGCGCGCTCTGACAGTACCCAGAAACTCGACCGATTGCAGAGCATCCTCAGCTGTACGTTGAAGCTACTCCAGGCTGAGGGGCTCGTTGACGAAATCCATGGGGCCGATGTTACCTTGCCGACCGCATGGTTGGTCAGGCCGGAAGCGATCACGGTGTCGACCGATGTGACACACCTGGCTTGTGACAGGTGCTCAAGAAAGATCGCGGCATTGACCAACCAGGGAGATGGATCACCTTGCCTGCGACCAACCTGTGCCGGCACGCTGAAAGCCGACACGGACGATGAGGGTTACGATCACCTTCGCTGGTTCTACCGTCATGGCAGGGATCATCGCGTAGTCGCGCGTGAACATACCGGACTGCTCGATACCGAAACCCGCAAGGCACTGGAAAAAGGCTTCATTGACGGCGAAGCCGCGTGGGATCCGAACACGATTTCCGCAACCAGCACGTTGGAAATGGGGATCGACATCGGCGACCTCTCAACGATGTTGCTTTGCTCGGTGCCGCCGAAACCCGCCAATTTCGTGCAACGCGCGGGTCGGACCGGGCGCCGCGACGGCAATGCCTTGAACATTACCACAGTCAGTGCGCGCCAACATGATCTACAATTCTGGTCCCGCCCGTATGCCATGCTTGCAGGGCAAGTGGACGCTCCTGGTGTTTACTTGAAAGCCCCGGAGGTTCTGAAACGCCAGGCGGCAGCATTCACTTTGGATCGTTTTGTAGAAAGTGCGCATGAAAAGGAAGATTTTGGCACCGTCAAACCTGTAATCGACGCCATGGATTCCAATGCGCCCGCCGGTGCGCTTTTCATGTGGTTGGAATACGTGGATAAGAACGGACCGGATCTTGCAGATGCTTTCCTCGAGCTGCTGCCCGAAGAAGCCCGTGCCGTCGATCGGATCACAGACGCGGTGACAGCGTATTTGACCGAGCAAGACGGTCTGCGCAGTCATATCGCTAAAACATTCGAGGCCCTCATTGCAGATCGTAAGCGCCTGCGCGATATGCTGCACGACTATGCGGCGCAGATCAAAAAGCTGAAGGCACAGAGGCCGCCGCCCGATGACCGGGACAAAATCGAAGCTGACCTCAAGAGCGAACAAACAGTCGTGAGGAAGATGATTTCCGACACCATAGACAAGATAACCGTTCTACAGCACCTGACAGACAGCGGGGTGCTGCCGAACTATGCCTTCCCGGAAGTCGGTGTGAAGCTTAAGAGTTTCATTCAAAAGGGCGGCGGCGATCGGAAAGCAGAACGCAACCCTACAAACATCCGAAGCGCCGAATATATACGTCCCCCGTCTTCCGGTCTGTCCGAACTGGCACCGGGGCAGATATTCTACGTCGATGGACGGCAGCTGAAGATCGACCAACTCGACATCGGCCCGGATGACATTGTATCGGTTCGCTTCTGTCCGTCCTGCTCTTGGACCGAGCCAGAGATCGAAGCGGCCAAGATGGCGGACTGTCCGAGATGCGGCTCAGCCGCATGGAAAGATGTCTCGGGAAAAGCCGAGGTTGTAGACCTTAAATCGGTGATCGTCTTCACCGATGAAGCCAAGGCGGCTATCAGAGATGCCGACGAACGAGACGCAACCATTCATGATCGCATGATCCTGCCGCGCTACGACCAACAACAGATCGAAGCAGCTTGGACAACAGAAGACGTGTCACCGCCTTTCGGCTACGAGTTCATAGACGCCTGCGAAATGCATGACGTCAACTTCGGAGAGCGAAAGGCGACGCCGACTGAAAGGTCGATCGCCGGGCAGCAACTGGCCTCTTTCCCATTCCTTGTCTGTCGCCACTGCGGGAAGACACAGTTCCCTACGAACGACGAAGAAGCACCCGGCGAACATAGCCGAAGGTGTCCTGCTGAAGGTGGGAAGCAAACCCGTGACCAATGGCTGAAGAAAGTGTTCCTTCGCAGGACATGGCGGACCGAGGCGTTGCGCCTCGTGCTGCCTGTCGCAGGAGACACCACCGACGACGAAATGAAGAGCTTTACGGCCGCCGTGGATCTCGGGTTAAAGGCCTTCTTTAAGGGGGCTGTCGATCATATCCGCAATACGTCTCTTTCAGAGACGATCAAGGGAACCACAGTCAGAAGCCTTTATCTGTACGACACCGTTCCAGGTGGTTCCAGCTACCTCCGGGAGCTCGCGACGGATCGCGCCAGCCTGCGGCAGGTCTTCAACCTCGCGCAGTCGGCCCTCGATGAATGCTCTTGCAGGAGCATCGAGCACAGCGATGGCTGCCATTCGTGCGTGCGCTCCTACCGCGCCCAGTTCGGAGTGGGCGAAGCAAGCCGCAGCCTCGCACTGAAACTGGTCAATCGGGTTCTCGCAAGCTGGGACCACCTCGTGGAAGCCCAAGGATCAATCAATGGCCCGATCTCCGGTCCCATGGGAGACAGTGCTCTCGAAGACCGCTTCTACCAGGAACTTGCGGAAAGGCTTGGAACGCGCGGTAGTCCGCTCGGGATGAAAGAGATCGTAACCCCGAATGCCAAACGGGCCTGGCAATTCAAGGTAGTCGGTTCCGATGGCAAGGAGCACCTCTGGCGTCTCGAAACGCAGGTGCAGATCAACAAGGCTTTCTCAGGGCAACCGGTCAAGCGCATAGATTGCCTCCTTCGACCACCGGCAGCCTCTAACGCTCTGCCGATTGTAGTCGAGCTTGACGGCTGGGAACACCACGGTCCCAATATTGCGCTGGACCTGAGGGATCGACTCGCGATGATACGATCGGAAGAACTCAGGGTCGTGACACTCACTTGGGCCGATTTTGACGAAAAGGCCGCGACGCTACCGCCTCTCGCTGCCAAAAATACTGCCGCCGCCGCTGCGATGGTTGAGCGACTGCAACACATCCCCGCAGACCAACGCCTTGCCCTACTCGAACTGCTTGGCTTGTTTTCATCGAAGGCAGAAGAAAGCTCGCGCTCGCTGAAGTTCCTTCTGTTCCTATTGCGCAATCCTGATGCACCGGTTGATGTTCTAACCGGAAACGCATGTTTCGCCTTATTTCAGCAAGGTGATCCGGCCATCATTCCCTCTGAAATATCTTCTGAAAGCAAGGAGTTTATCGATTTCGACAAGTACAGTTGCCAGTTTACCCAACCCGGTGCGCGGGCGTTTGTCGGATTGCCGGTTGAAGCTCGTGAACCAGCTGGGTTGCACTTGGCACGCGTCATGATCCACTCCACGCTGCCCGACAGCGTTCCCGATGCCTTATCTAATACGTTGCCGCGAAAAGACTGGTGGCAGCTCTGGACCACGGTCACGCTGATGCAAGGGTTGGATCTTCACGTCTCATCCCCAGTTGGCCATGGGCTGGAAGCCCCAGCTTCGTCGAAAGCAAGCGACAACGACTGGGATAAGCTGGAAGATGTGGACGACTGCTTGGAAGCACTTATCGGCCTTCTTCGGGAGAAGATACCGGCACCGGATGCCGTAGGAGTGGACCTCATTGAAGGCAAGAGGGTTATCGGCAACGCGGAACTTTCTTGGACGCAGCGCAAAATCGCAATCACCCTTGAACCCTTCACCGCTGACGGTTGGATCCTAATCCATCAGGACCCAGATACTTCAGACCCGACAGCCCTCGCTGCTATTGCCACAAAAATCATCGATCAGTTCGCGGCGGAGACCACCACATGACCAAATCATCTGAAAAACTGAACCTGTCCATCGACATCAGCTGCAACCTCGCCCTGGAAAAGGTCCCTGCGTCCGTTCGGAAGCAGTTTTGGAAACTTATCCAAAAAATGCACGCGCATCCCGAGGCAAATGGAAACAACCTGGAGCGAGTGAAAGGCGGGTCCGACAAGCGTATGCGCTCCATCAGGATCGATCAGGGCTATCGGGCCATTGCACTTCAAGAGGGCGATGACCTCCTTCTTGTCCATGTTGACGAGCATGACAAGGCCTACGCCTGGGCGGAACGCCGACGCGCCGTCGTCGATGACATCACACGGTCCGTTCGCTTCGTCGTGGCTGTTTCAGAGGAAACCGAAGCGCCGAAAATGCCGCCCGTCGAGCAGAATTCTCTGGCCGGGCTTTTCGATGCCTGGGCGGATGATGAACTGATTTCGGTCGGCGTCCTCGCGGAACACCTGCCTACTGTCCGGGCCATGGTCAACGAAGATACGATCACAGATGCACTCGAGTTGGATGAGGTAGCCCAACTTTCCCTGACAGGTCTTGCTGCAGGCCTCACTGTTGAAGAGGTCCGCGATGAAATCGGCTTGTCAGACGCGCCGACCACCGCGATCACATTCAGCGAAGCACTCCGGTCCGATATTGCCCAGCGCCGCATTCGCGTCCTTGACGACAAAGATCTTGAAGCCTTCGTCGAACGCGACATGGCGGCGTGGCGGATTTTCCTGCACCCGATGCAGCGCCGACTTTCCGAGGGGCCCAAGTCCACCACGCTGGTTCGTGGTGGCGCGGGAACGGGCAAAACCGTAGTGGCAATGCACCGTGCACGCTGGCTGGCAGACCAAATTCGCCGGGATTCGTCGCGTAAGGGCCGCAAGGTGCTTGTGACAACATTCACACGGAACCTCGCTTCAGATATCCGCGAGAACCTTCGGAACCTCTGTCCTGAGAACCTCTCCAAGGCTGCGCCGGTCATCGAAGTGATGAACCTTGACGCCTGGGTCTCGGAGTTCCTGCGCGCACGAAATTTCGAGAAAACCATTGTCTTCGGTGACCACAAGACTTTTCAAGCGATCTGGGAAGACGCCTTCGACAAGTTTCCGGTGCCCGATGGCTTGAGCCAGTCCTTCGTGAAGGACGAATGGCGACAGATCATTCAGGCGCAGGGTCTCGAACAGAAGAACGAGTATTTCCGGGCCCCGAGAACTGGCCGTGGCTCACCGTTGAGCCGCCCGATGCGCAAGGAACTCTGGGCGATCTATGAGTATGTCCGTGCCCGGATGGTCGAAGAAGGCCTTGCGGAACCCGATGATGGCTACAGAGCGGTACGAGCCATCCTCGATGCCGGATCAATGACCCTGCCATTCGACCACATCGTCGTGGATGAAACTCAGGACATGGGCGAGCAAGCCATCCGTCTCCTACGCGCAATGGTACCCGAACGGGAGAATGACTTGTTCCTGGTTGGCGACGCACATCAACGGATCTACCCGCGCAAAGCTTCCATGAGAGCCTGTGGCGTGAACGTCCGAGGTCGCCGTTCAAATATCTTACGCATCAACTATCGCACCACTGAGGAGATCCGACGTTGGGCGGTATCCGTCATGACTGGGCAGACCGTTGATGACATGGACGAGTCTGAGGAGAACTCCAAAGGGTATCGCAGCCTGATGCATGGCCCTGCCCCGGCGATGGCCAAAGTGGCAAGTAAATCCGAAGAGCTTGTGCATCTTGTGGAGTGGCTAAACTCCATCGATCTAAAAGCCCGCACAGTAGGGATCTGCACGTACACACGGCGACAAAGGGATGAGGTCAACGACCACCTTGCCGCCCAAGGGTTAAAAGCGGAAATCCTCGAGCGCGACAGCGACGACTCCTTTCATCCCGGCATCAAGCTGTTAACGATGCATAGATCCAAGGGGCTCGAGTTTGACGCGATTTGCCTAATGTTCATGGGGGCACAAGACTTTCCACCAGCATGGTTACTTATGTCCGACACGTTTCCCGACGACGCCGCTCGCGCGGATGAGCTCCAGCGGTTACGATCCCTTGTACACGTTGCGGCGACGCGTGCGCGCGGTACCTTGCTTGTCTCATTGACCGGCGAGTTGTCAAAGGAACTTTTCTCTTAGGCAGCGAAAAAGGCGGGTTTAACTCGTCAATTTAGAGGCTTTCCCTGGCAATCCCCCCAGGGAAGGTTAGGTGAGCGAACCAAGTGATAAACTACGGCACCACCAGCGCAGGCGAAAACATCGCAACCAAGGCTGGTGGTGTTCGTGTGAATATGTACATGGCAGAAAGCATCATCGTCGTACTGCGACTATGCCGGTGATTTTAATTCGCAATTACATTCATTGAGCATATTTCCCGCAATAAACCCTTTCACAATCTCTACAAAGCGCCTTTCGAGATCGTCCTGGCGGCCGAGTTGCGCAATCTCCGCATTAAGGCCCGCGATCATTGCATCCTTTGCTGCCAACTGTTGCATTAGGCCATAGGTTTTCTCCTCTTGGCTTGCGTAGGACGCATCATTGATGGCGATCTGAGCTTCGAGATCCTGTACCCTTTGCCGGAACATACGCAGATCAGCTCCAATTTCTGCCTCTCGCTTTCTGCTTTCTTTACCCAGTCGTTCGAATTGGTCGGCAAGCACGTTGGTCACGGCACGCGCCACCTCGCTGCCGACCCCGGCCGCCGCTTCCCTCGCCGGATCCGGAAGCTTAGACACCAGCAGTTTTGCCTTTTCTTCAGCTCTGACCTTGCAAATGCGTTGGACCTCGGCATCAAGAATGGTCACGTCGATACCAGGCGAAACGCCGAGTTCTTCGTGCATGACCTCTTTCACGGAGGCTCCGTCGGCGACGTCATCACGGGCTTCGACCCGTTCGATTGCGTCCTCCACCTGTTCTGCAGTATATTTCCGCGGGCGTCCGCCCTTATTTTTTGCTGACATGGCTTTCCCTTTCCTATGTCGTTTCTGAAAAGGTTTCCAAAACTCAGTTTCCGAAACCCACCGCCAGAGGCGATACTCATGAGATCGGATCGGTTCCCGCAGCACGGAAGATATTTTTCAAGAAGCAGCGAGCTGGGGAATGAAGCTTGGCCACAACTGAGACGCCTGCGACAAAGCTTGGATACTTGGAGAAAAAACAACTGCAGGTGTGGCATGCCCACCGCGACTTTTCTGGGTCAACGTAATGCGCGTTGCTGGCCATAGATTTTTCACAGCGATACGCTCGATCAGATTCAAGATGTGGATCGCGTTACGTCCCCGCCGGAATTCCTTGGCTGCGTGAATACTCGTGAACTCTTCTGGTAGATCTGCGGCGAGACCAGCGGCAGATATCCTGGTGCCACAGACTGATCGGCCCTTAGTCGTTCGCAGAGCACGCTCCATACGAAGATACGCAGTGAGGTCTGGCTCATCTTCAAGGTCGCGATAGAAGGCTTCCAACGTAGTAAGTTTCGAGACCGGAAGATCAAGCAAATGCATGCTGGACAACACAACGACTCGCTTGGGCTTGTCTGGAGAAACAAGACGAAGCCGTGCGATCGCTTGCAGAGTCCCACATTCACGGGTCTGCCGCAGGACTGCCGCAACCCGCTGGTCTGGATGTGACCGAATTTTCGCGGCACGCAAGGACCCATCATGCAATATTCGGACTGTTTCCTGCTCTGGAAGTGGACCACCCGTGAATTGTGAAAGCGGAGCATCGGTATCATGGAAAAGGCTGCGGGCCTGCGTCTCGATATCGCGGATGCCCGGTTGCAGGCGACCGATGATGACGATGGTCCGATAGCGCTCGTAATCGTTGACACCGAGCATCTTAGGGCCGAACCAGCGCGGCGTTGCGCCGATCAGATCTCGCCGAAGATCGTCGTCAAGGTTGTCACCCACCGGCTGCCCAGCATCTTCGTGGAGCATTGTGAGTACAGACTTTGTCGCCACCACAAGGACGCCACTGCCATCGGCTCGGGCGACTTCACTGTCGATGATCGCGAGTATCTTTGCTCTGCGATCTATGCCGGCCACAGTATCGAGCAACCAGCTGTCAGACAATGTTAGATCGGAGATCTGGACGACTTCGGCTTGTGGCTTGGTTTCAATCTTCACGAAACGGGTTCCTGGCGTCAACCTTTCGGCAATCGCCTCATCCGCATCCGCGTCGATTATGAGAAGCGGTGCGTCACGCTCGATTTTTGTGATCCTATATACTCGGATGATCTGTCGCATTCCGGATGAGCAAGGTTGATCCTCAAGAGTCAGCCGGTTCGGTCCGAGCGCCTCCTCCGAAGCAAGCAAGTCGAACAATGCCTGTCGCTTTCGCGACGCAAACAGCGCAAACCGATCATACCTTTTGACCATAAACTCAACCCGCGCGACGCTGTCCTGCGGCATGATGTCGAGATTATCTCTCGATGCTGTTTCTCCTTTTGAAAGCAATTCAAGTTTGTCGTTGTTGACCCCAAGGGACATGAGATGGTCCCTAACATCCGATCCATTTTGCAGCGCCGCGACGATGCCAGTTTTCGCGATGAGCAGATCAGAGCGAAGTTCACGCGGGAAACCCGGTTCCGGCGCGCGCAGGAAGTCTTCGACGAAGATATCCGTGGTCGAGCAGAGGTTTGGCCATACTTTTTCGTCGATGATCCGTAACGCCGTGGGTGTATCGCGATCGACGGGAGGGTATGCCTCAAGGTAGCTATGCGACAGAAAATGAATCTTCGCGCCGACAGCGTCTTTTTGCAAGAGATATGGGCAGTCAAATGCGCATGGAGCCTTGACCAATTCGCCTCCCCGTTCCACGCGACAGAGCGCCCGTGTCACGGATGGGACGAGGTTGGTTATGGCCTCGACAAGATCGGTGCGCTCGCACATCTGTTTGCCAGATTCCGGGTTAAAAGCGAGGCGCCCGCGTATGACGGAAATCGGCAGGCCACTGTCGAGTTCTTGCAGATCTGCTGCGGCACGTTCTGCGAGATCCAAGGTCGGTACATAGACCAGTATGTGGCCTCGACCGAGCAACGCAGGGCCATGCTTTGCCAGCAAGCGCAGGGCCGTGCTTGTCTTGCCAACACCCGCACTGACCTTGAGCGTCAGTGCCGGGCATTCCTCAGCATCATTGATATCTCCCTCCGATGCGGCCTGAATAAATGCTTCCATGCGCTCGTGAAGTTCACGCCTTGCGTCCTCTGGCTCTCGCCATACCGGTAGGGCGTGATCGGCAGGGAAATGATGTGATTGATCCATGGAATATCCTTCTGTTGGTAAAGATATTGTCCCTGGCGCTGTCGCTCCAAAATGCAATCTGTCGCGACATCCGACGCGGTGTCGGTCCAGCAATGGTGGGGGCGCTCAATTGATATGTTTATATAGCACAGCCCCACCATTGGCCCAATTTTGAATAGCCTCTGCCGGCGACTATTTCCCTTTCACCACAACAAGGGAGAAAAAATATGCTAACTGTCGAAGATACTGCGGAACATTTTGATCTGACGTCCGGGACGATCCGAAGCTGGATCAAGCGCGGCGTGTTGCCCGCTCAGCGCATCAATCGGCAGTACCGGCTTGCCTGGGAAGATATCTGGGCGTGCGAGAAGGGACCGATGCCCAAAGGGCAACGCCTCGAGCGATACCGAAAACCCCTGATGAGCAAATCCAGGGTCGCCGAGAAGCTCCGAGTCAGCGTGAAGACTATCGAGCGAATGATCGGAGCTGGCCTACCGACCCGGAATGCATTTGGCAGCGTGCGCATCAATCCGGACGATGCCAAGGATTGGATCCATGCACATCTCGAGTTCGAATTGGCCGAAGAGTGGTATGTCTGAGGCTGCATTCATTCGCACAAGTGGAATTTCGGTTTTCCGGACTCGAGCGACACTACCGCGTCAGCCGCACAAACACCCCCAAACATAAATTGGCGTTATGTTGGCGGGCGTAAATGCAAAAAGCAAAAAAATCGCGACAGGATGTGCAAAACGCTCCTCCGGGCACGATCTCCAAATTCTTGAAACCACAATGAAATGAAGAGGCGCTTGCGCCGCGCCTTTCTTTGCGAAGGCGTCGCGCAGGTGCCTCGCAATGAGGAAATCAACAATGACAATACATACAACGGCTTCGATTTGCCAGGTAAAGGAATATTGGTTGGGTGAGGTCCTGAGCTGGGCAGAGGTCAACGATGAATCCTACGACGCAATCCGCGAACTCAACAAAATTCCGGCACGGATGAACATGATCGACGATGATATCGGTCTGATACCGGCCGACTTGGTTCACTTTGACAAGATAATCGCGCCGACATCTTATGGCGTCGTTTCAAAGTCGAAGGATCCGGAAAAAGCCCGCCGACGTGGTAATTCCCGCGTTCGAGCATTGCTGGTTCGATTTTACGAGGCCCATGCCATGGTCACGCCACAGATTGGGCGCGAAGACTGGGATCGCGTGATCGCCTTGGTTGCAGATAATGAAGGCTTCACTGCCCGCGGCACGTTCTTTACGACGGGCAAGCACAAGTCGCTGTTCCCTCTTCGCGCGCGTTGCCGGACCAACCCGCTCGGCCTTAACCAAGAAGAGATAGACCGCGTTGCGGGGGAAGCTACTCCGGAGATTAGGAAGTCGATTAACAAAGGGGTCAAGCTGATCAATCAGCTCATCACCTTGCAGAATGTCCTTCCCGAGGTTCGGGAGCTCTTGCCGCCCGTTGGCTTTAAGCTTCCCAGCTCACCAGATCGCGCGCGTCGCATTCCGTGGTCGTGGCTTCCCGAAGCTCTGCGTGCAAATATTGAAGCGGTTTTCCAGCAGACACTTGCCAAACCGGAGGACCGGGCGGCGAAGGTCAAGGAGCGCCTCGAGGCGGGGGAGGCTCCTGAGGCTGTCCTGGCCGAGGTCAACGCATATGCGAAGGTTCGTCGCAGAAAGATCAACAATCCGACCGCAGCCCTTTCGGGTTATCGCAATGCAGTGACGTGGCTTTGGCGCGCGGTTGATGATCGCGGCAGGTCCGGAGCCGCGACGATCCTGGCTGACCTCATGACACGGGAGAATCTGGAGGCTGCCTGCGAAGACCAAATCAAGCGGTCGACAAGCTCACTGACACTGAAGGATCCGAAACTATCGCAGACGCTCAACGGCCGCCTGACAAACCTGCGGACGGTTGCAGGCCATGGTCTGTGCCGCCCGGATATGGTTGCACTCATCGACCTGATGAAAATCAGCTATTGGGAATACATTGTCACGCCGAAGCAGATGACGGACGACGCCGAACATACCTGCAAGGTTTTGCGCGATAATCCGCAAATCGCCGCCAAATTTGTTCGTGGGCCCTATCTGCTTGCCGACCAAGCGATAGCAGATATCGAACGCGCCAGGGCCAACTCGGATGAGGACGCCGAGGACCGCGCATTGCGCCTTTATGCGGCGGCCGCAATGCAAGCGATCCAACTGTCTCGGCCACTGCGAACCTCCAACATTATCCGGGTTCGCCATCGCGGCACCCCCGGCAGTCCCGGCAACATTGTCTGGATCCGGGACAGAAAGAAGGCTGAAATCACGTTTTTACCTGGAGAAATCAAGAATGACATCAAGGTGGTCATCACTGTCTTGGACAATGATGCCGAGATCCTCTGGAAATGGCAAAATGAGCTCCGTGCCCGCTTTGTTGAGTTGAGAAAAATTCCGGACAGCCCGTATCTTTTTCCGGGGAAGGCGTCGCCCCGCCTCGTGAAAGACAAGGTATCACTTCCAGAAGGCTGCGTTTCGCCTTCAACGATGGCGGAAATGTGGGCGCTTGGGGACGCTCAACTCGGTCTCGGGTTGACGCCGCATCAGTGCCGCCATGCGGTCGCCACGCTCGTCCTTGCTCTGGAGCCGGGCAATTACGCAAAGGCGGCATCAATTCTCGGGGATACCGAAGACACCGTCAGAAAGCACTACGGGTGTGACAGCGGCCAAGCCGCCGCAGCAGAGGTACGTCAAGCACTCCTCGCGCATCACCCTGATCTATTCAAGAAAATGAAAAGGAAACTTGCCAAATGACACGGAGGAGAACCATCGAAGAACACCTTGCTCCTGTCCCGGCCTCTATCCGGCGCGACATGCTCGAGAACCGTAACAATCTCGCGCCCGGTGCGGCTGCCGTGATCGGCCGCTTCTTTGCGATCGTAAAGAAGCGCCATGAACCGATCGAGGCCCCGGGAGCAGAAAGCTTCCGCGCCGCTGCCTCGTCCGAGAGCACGCTTGGGACGCTGCTACGGGCGCTCGACCGTTATGCGCCTGATGTCTCGACAGCGGCGGCCCGCCAGGTGCGGGCGGAATGGTATTCGCGGCGTTCAGGCAAGACCCCCGACCAATCGCAAAGTGCGCCTTCCGAGGATGCGCTCATCGCCTCATGGCCGCCATCCTGGCAGGCCATGTATCCTTTTCTCCGTCAGGCCCGGATCAAGGGCTCTTCCAGAAAGCGATATGTCGCTTCCATCTCCCGCTGCGCCCAGATCGTCAATGCGGGCGGCGCGGAGGAATGCCTGACATTCTATACCGCATATTGCCTCGGAGAGGCTTTCAAGGCCGGAGAGGGGGACATCAGGCCGGTCACGATCGCAAATTACCTCGAGGGTCTGATTGCTCTTGGCAAGGTTGGCGGCGTCAGTGCGGAGGATCTCGATGGCATGCGTTACATGCGTGAGGCATTCCGAGATGAGGCGAAATTAGGTGAGAAGCTGAAGGTCGCTCGGATCAACGATCTGATGAGAAAGGGCGGATTTGATTACATTACCGAAGTCATCGGTGATTTGCTTTTAGAAGCCGATCTGCTGCCGGATCATTCAGCGCGCAAGGAACTGCTGCTGCAGATGGTCGCGTGCTGTGCTGTTGACATGAACAAGCCCGCAAGGACCGGCGACATGTCACGTTGGTCCATAGGCAGTGACCTGCGGCGTGAGAGGGATGGGTCTTGGCATCTCGTGTGGAACCAGGGAAAGACTGGCCGGACAACAGAGGCCGGGGAACTCTGGCCTGAGATCGGTGAAATCCTTGATGAGCTCATTCTGTGCGGTCGGCCAAGCAGATTGATTCACATGCGCTACCAAGAGCTTGTCGGCAAAAACTGGTTGACCCTGTCCGAAACCGCGAAACCATCTAAATGGCCGAGTGAACGGATCAAGAATGCAATCGGGGTGCCTTCGCATGACCTGCGGACTCTCGCGGCGGACTACATGCGCAGGCACAATCCGGAGAATGCCGCACGAGTCATCGCGACGCATCTCGGACACGGAACGCTTGAAGCCGGCAAAGAATACTCTACCGATTGCAAGAGCGAGGCCGCAGTCCGCGCTTGGCAGAAAGATCGGCAGCAGATCGCAAAGGCAATATAGCACCAAGAACGATCCTTAGTATGCCTGACTGCGAGGACAAAAGATGTCGATGATATGCCTGCAGGGTAAAATGGCATTGCCCTTAACAATCCCCGCTGTTGTTTCAGTTTCTCTCAACCACCTCGCCATCTCAGCCTGGCTATCGCTGCGGTTCTAAAATGACGCAAAATTGCGAGGGCCGTAGAGAACGGGGCACGGCAAATCTTGCAAAGGAAATGAAAAATGTGATCGGACAGCATTCTTGTCTGCCGCGCCCCTACTTGCGAGAGCGCGGCAGACAAAAATGCAGTGCCTCAGAAGAGATAAAGAAACCCGCCGGCCGTGAAACCCTCTGCTGCTACCTGAAAGTCGGCAAAACCACCCCGGAAATCAAAAGGAGGCTCCCCCGGGGCTCTTGATCGCCATGATGGGCGGCACAACTTGGAGGTATCCAATGTCTATTCAATCAGTTCTGTTCCGCACTGCGGGCGATGACCACGCGCTCGAACTAACCAGAGAGTTTTTCCACACACACGGTGAAGCGATGTTGAACGCCGCTGCAATGCTCGGCGGACCGGCCGCGCATCGCCGCTGCTTGCGACTCTACGCGAATATCGCCGACAGCGCAGTCCTTTCAAAAGCACTCAAGCATGAACTTGTCTTGCTACACCGCCTGGTCATGCTGGATTTCGTTGGGGATCCAGAGCGTGAGGAAACCGCGCGTTTCGTGGCGCTTGATCTTCTGGACCCACGTGTCGAGGAGGTTTGTCTCGGGGCCGACCGGCTCTTCGATCTCCTCGTCGCGATTGCCGATGAGCACCCGACCTGCGACGTCGTTCAACGCGAGATATTTGATCTCTCTGCGGCATGACCCTTCCGTCGGCCATTGGGCCGGCGTCTTGAAGCCCTCGCATTCAGCCAGGGCCAGGCCAGGAGTAGGTCATGACGAACTTTTTCCACACACAGCCCCTTGAGGAACTCTGCGCACGCAGCCTCGAAAAAATCAAGCATGTCACCGACGCGGCAACATCGACGGAAGTTGTGGGGACGGCGCACAATCAGAACGCGATTCGCAAATCGATGAACACCCTTTCCGAAGGCAAATTTCTTCGTCACGATGCTTACGAAGACCTCAATCGTGTTATTTCGATCCTCGCCGAAGAACTCGATCGGGAGACACGAGATTTCGTGCCAATTTTTCATGGCCGCAATGATCCCGAGGAGGGGGCGATCGGCACCGTCATCCATGAGCGGGTTCTGACCTCGCGCGGTGAACAAGTCGCCCAATGTCTCGGCAATTTGCACGTTCTTCGCGAAATGCTACTGATTTTGGGGCATCGCTTTGCCGCTGAGCGTATCGTCAACCGGCGCTTCGGAACATGATATCATGGGGCGCTGACAGGGACGTCGGCCTCGAATTCGCCTCGCGAACGGCGAGGTGGATCCCATGCCAGGTCCGAATGCGGGAACCTTTCGCATTTGGGGAACTGCTACTTCATTCTTGGCTTGAGCTTGAACTATCGCCGTTATTGCTTGGATCGGGATCAATCAAATCCTATTTTACCGAACTTCGAACAACGGGGGGACAAGTGAACTCGACGATATTTAGGAGGTCAAAAAGCTTGTCTCCCCACCTTAGATATATCATGAGCTTTGCTGTGACCTCCATGCACAACCGCCATAGCTCATGACCCGCGCAATATTGAGCCAGCGCTGTAACACGATCTCCGTCGCCCTCAAGACGGGTACTTACCTTCAACCACTTTCATGATCAATGAGCGGCGCCAGCGGCTCGAACCTCCTTGCTTTTGCGCTGGGGGAAATGTGCCACGTTTGATGTCGCGGTAGATGCTCGCCCGAGAGCGGGCCACGATTTCGCAGACTTCTTTGATAGGCAACAGGATGTCCTGGGGGGAGTTTTCGTGGTTCATTCTTCTTCTCCAATTGGTGAACTGTAGAAGAAATGATGTCGATCAGGTTTCGCCGGAAACGAGTATGTGCCAATAATCGTGCTTGATGCAATCAATCGAGGGAGGGAAGCCTGTTGTCCCGCTGTCGTCCCGAAGCCAGAAAAGTTAAAGTTCAGGATATGGCAAATGCAAAAAAAGTCATATTTTACTGATAGTTAAAATGGTGCCCAGGGGCGGAATCGAACCACCGACACGAGGATTTTCAATCCACTGCTCTACCCCTGAGCTACCC
>JBPOEW010000018.1:0-44270 GCA_051251555.1 Hoeflea sp. | reverse complement strand
GTTGAAAAGCTCGTCACGCTCGGAAAGCGCGGCGATCTGCATGCCCGCCGTCAGGCGATCTCGCAGATCCGCGACAACGATGCCGTTCGCAAGCTGTTCGATGCCATCGCAACCCGCTACGCCACCCGCAACGGCGGCTACATCCGGATCATGAAGGCTGGTTACCGTACCGGCGACAATGCTCCGATGGCTGTTGTCGAGTTCGTCGACCGCGACGTCGACGCAAAGGGAGCCAGTGATCGCGCTCGCGTGGCTGCTGAGGCTGCTGCCGAAGAAGAAGCCGCGTAAGCGCTTCGTAAGGCCATTGCCGACGATTGAAAGGCCGGGTGCTTCGTGCGCCCGGCCTTTTCTATGTCTGCTGTTGTGCAACTGTCTTTAGACGATAACCGGACTACTCGGTCTGTGGGGTTTGTCCGCCCAGTCCTCCGAGCATCTGACGCGCCTTACGCTTCCCAGCCAAGTAGCGTGGCCGCACCAGACGCCAGCCGACAAGTGCAGCAACCAGCCCGGCATAGATCAGCTGCTCCGGGCCGATCACCTTGACCGACAAGCAATAATGAAGCGCGCCGGCGGCAGCGATCGGATAGATCAGCCGGTGCAGCGCGACCCAGCCCGACCCGAGCTTGCGGATCGACCAGCGGTTGGATGTCAACGCCAACGGGATCAGCAAAATGAAACCGGCCATGCCGATGGTGATGAACCAGCGCTTGAAAATGTCCTCGACGATCACATCAATCGCCAACCGCTTGTCGAGGATCATGTAGGCGAGGAAATGCATTGCCACGTAGTAGAACGCCAATAGGCCGAGGGCACGACGATAGCGGACCCAGTTGACCCCGAAAAGATCCCTGATCGGCGATATCAGCAGTGTCAGGATCAGAAACCGCAAAGCCCAATCGCCAAGAAGATGCTCGAAGATCTTGACCGGATTGCCGACCAGTTGGCCGGTCGCTCCGAGATAGAACGTCCACACTGCAGGCAACAGGCCAAGCGCATAGAGCGCCCAGATCGAAGCGGCCTGAAACGGTTTAGGCAAAGCGGGCAGGCGCATGATCAGAAATTCGCCTTCAGATCCATGCCGTCATAGAGGCTCGCCACCTCATCGCCATAGCCATTGAACGGCAATGTCGACCGGTTGTTCGAGCCGAAGAACCCGCCGCCCCCGACGCGGTTTTCCGTTGCCTGGCTCCAGCGTGGATGGTCAACAGCCGGGTTGACGTTGGCGTAAAACCCATACTCGCCAGGCGCCAGCCTGTTCCAGGTCGAGGCCGGCTGTTCCTCGGTCAGGGTGATGCGGACGATCGACTTGATGCCTTTGAAACCGTATTTCCACGGTGTCACCAAACGCACCGGCGCACCGTTCTGATTGGGCAGTGTCTTGCCATAGAGACCCATCGCCAGGATGGTCAGGGGATGGCGCGCTTCATCCAGCCGGAGACCTTCCACATAAGGCCAGTTCAACGGCTGGAACGCGCCGCGCTGACCGGGCATTTCCTCTGGGCGTATAATCGTCTCGAAGGCCACATATTTGGCACTGCCCAAAGGGTCGACCTTGTCGAGAAGGCTCGCAAGCGGAAATCCGATCCAGGGGATCACCATTGACCAGGCCTCGACACAGCGCATCCGGTAGATGCGCTCTTCCAGCCCGAGCGCGATCAGTGCATCGAGGTCAAATTCGGCCGGTTTGCCCACCAAGCCATCAACCTTGATGCTCCAGGGGCGCGGGTTGAAATCGCCGGATTTGGCCGCCGGATCGGATTTGCCGGTGCCAAACTCATAAAAGTTGTTGTAACTCGTAACATCCGCTTCGGGCGTCAGTTCTTCCTTGGGATCATAGCCACCCGGTTTGGATTCAAGCGTCTCGCTACCGAAAGCCAGCGCCGGCGCGGCAAGCGCAAGTCCGCCCACCGCAGTCATCCGCAAGATGTCGCGACGCTGGAGATAGCTGCTCTCGGGCGTAATCTGTGACCCGGGGATGGCGGTAGGGCGGTAACGATGCATGGCGGGATGGCTCCTGAAGGTTGCAAACCAAAGAATGGCGCGGATGCGTGACTTCTTCTGCCGAGGATATACGATTGCCGGAAGACGCAAAGGACTCGGCTGACCACATTTTCGTGTAGACGTAGTGATCAGTGCTTTTTAGCCGCATTGATGTGCACCCATGTTTGCTGTTTCGTTGTGATGATTATCAAAGATCAGCCGCGCTACCATCAAGCCGTCAAACTCATGATGACTTTACGGGTTCAGTCAGGCCATACTGGCCCAAATCACTGAGGATTACTGTTATGATTCCAGATCGGTCGCGGTTTCGCGCTGTCCTGTTTGTTCTGTTGGCGATGTGTGTGCTGACGGCACCGTTTTTTGTTGCGGCGAAAGCCCAGACCGTGGCCGATGATACGGTCAGCGACACGATCGGCAAGATCTTCCGTGATGTTCTAAGCGGCGCACTTCAAGACACCGCTCCTGCGCCAGCAACCGCACCGGCGCAGGATCAGGCTGCTGCACCACAGCGTGAAGTGCCGAGCTCGCGTGCAGGCATGATGCAGTCCTTTTCGCCATTGGTAAAAGCCACTGCGCCAGCCGTAGTCAATGTCTACGCCGACCGTCTGGTCCAGCGCAGCGCGTCGCCGTTTGCGGGAGATCCATTTTTTGAAAGGTTCTTCGGCCAGCGCATGCCCAACCGCACCGAAAAGCAGTCTTCGCTTGGTTCCGGCGTGATCGTCCAGGCCAACGGTATCATTGTTACCAACAATCACGTCATCGAGGGTGCGGATGACATACGGGTAGCGCTTGCAGATGGCCGGGAATTTCAAAGCCGGGTTCTGCTCAAGGATGAGCGGTTCGACCTCGCGGTCCTCAAAATTGAAGGCGATGCGACCTTTCCGGTCATCGAGTTTGGTGACACAGATTCCATCGAAGTTGGCGACCTTGCGCTCGCCATCGGCAATCCCTTCGGTGTTGGTCAGACAGTGACCAGCGGTATCGTCTCGGCGATTGCCCGCAACGGCGTCGGAGTTTCTGATTTCGGCTTCTTCATTCAAACCGACGCAGCGATCAATCCGGGCAATTCGGGCGGCGCATTGATCGACATGAATGGTCGTCTCATGGGTATCAATACCGCAATTTTCAGCCGCTCAGGTGGATCGAATGGCATCGGGTTCGCTATTCCCGCCAGCCTTGTCCGCGCCGTGGTTGAGACGGCTGAGTCCGGTGGCGAGGTGTTCGAGCGTCCCTATGTCGGTGCGACCTTTGAAAGCGTTACATCGGACATTGCTGAAGCTCTCGGGCTCGGGCGCGCCGCCGGTGCACTGGTTTCAGGTGTTGTCGACAGCGGACCTGCGGACAGTGCCGGCTTGCGAGCCGGAGATATTGTCGTCGGCTTCAATGGTCACCCGATCGAACATCCTGATGCCCTTGGCTACCGTCTCGCCACGACCGACGCGAATACGTCCGTTGAGCTTGATGTGTTGACACGCAAGGGACGCAAGACAGTTTCAGTCACGTTGCAAGCGCCACCCTCTGACGATCCGCGTGATCGCCGAACGCTAGCAGGCGAGAACCCGTTTGGTGGCGCTCTCGTCTCCAACATCACGCCTCGTCTGGCTGAAAAACTGCGTCTTCCCCCATCGTTGCGTGGCGTCATCGTAACCGAAGTGCCGCGTCAGTCACTGGCCGGACGATACGGGGTTCTCCCCGGAGATCTGATCGCCGAGATCAATGGCGTCGAGATCGCCAATGTCGATATCCTCGAACAGGTGTTGGCGGAAGGCGCCAGCTTCTGGCGATTCGAGATCGTTCGCGGTGGCCGGCGCATCCGCCAGATCATACGGTAAGGCAATGAGCGATCTGTTTGCCACGCCCGGTGCAGCGCCAAGCGGGCACCGCCCACTTGCCGACCGGCTGCGGCCCGCAACCCTGTCCGAGGTCACCGGCCAGCCACATCTGACTGGCGAGGACGGCGTGATCACCAGAATGATCGCCGCAGGCAGTCTGGGATCAATGATCTTCTGGGGGCCGCCCGGCACCGGCAAGACCACCGTGGCGCGGCTGCTGGCGGGCGAAACAGAACTGGCATTTGACCAGATTTCCGCGATTTTTTCCGGCGTGGCTGATCTCAAGAAGGTGTTTGAGGCAGCCCGCGCCCGGCGCATGAGCGGCCGCCAGACATTGCTGTTCGTGGACGAGATCCACCGCTTCAATCGCGCCCAGCAGGACAGCTTTCTACCTGTCATGGAGGATGGCACCATCGTGCTGGTTGGCGCGACCACCGAAAACCCCTCGTTTGAACTCAACGCCGCGCTCCTGTCGCGGGCTCGGGTTCTGACCTTTAAATCCCATGATCAGGACAGTCTTGAAAGCCTGCTGGTGCGGGCAGAGGAAGAGACCGGCAAGCCGCTTCCACTCGAGCCCGAAGCCCGGCTGAGCCTGCTCGGCATGGCTGATGGCGATGGTCGCGCAGTGCTGACGCTGGCCGAAGAGGTTTGGCGCGCTGCCCGAGAAGATGAGGTGTTTGACACCGAAGCGCTTGTGAAAGTCGTTCAGCGCCGCGCACCAGTCTATGACAAGGGACAGGACGGGCACTACAATCTGATCTCTGCTCTGCACAAGTCCATACGCGGTTCCGATCCAGATGCGGCGCTCTACTATCTTTGCCGAATGCTCGACGCCGGCGAAGATCCGTTGTTTTTGTGCCGAAGGCTGGTTCGCATGGCCTCGGAGGAGATTGCAATGGCAGATCCCCAGGCGCTGGTGATCGCCAATGCCGCCAAGGAAGCCTATGATTTTCTCGGCTCGCCCGAGGGTGAGCTGGCTCTGGCGCAGGCTTGCGTCTATCTCGCCACCGCGCCCAAATCCAATTCCGTCTATACAGCCTACAAGGCAGCAATGCGCGCGGCCAAGGAGGGCGGATCGCTTTTGCCGCCCAAGCACATCCTCAATGCGCCGACCAAGCTGATGAAAGCCGAGGGCTACAACGACGGTTATCGCTATGATCATGACGAGCCCGACGCCTTCTCCGGCCAGGATTATTTCCCCGAAGCCATGGGCCGCAAGACCTTCTACGATCCGCCGGAGCGTGGATTTGAACGGGATATCCGCAAACGGCTGGATTTTTGGTCAAGGCTCAGGAAAGAGCGATCTGACAAAGGCTAGAACATGATGAGTACCGCAACGGCTGACACCATCCCGAAGATCGGAATCATGGGGGCCGGCGCCATCGGGCTTTATGTCGGCGGCATGTTGGCTGAATGCGGGGTGCGCGTGGTTTTTGCGGCCCGGGGCCGAACGATGGCGTCCGTTCAGCGCGGCCTGTCGCTGTCACGCTACGATGGCTTCAAGGCAGCTTTGAAGCCGGAGCAGTATGAGGTCGGCGGTGTCGACAGTCTGGCCGATTGCGAGACGGTGCTGTTCTGCACCAAATCCGGCGACACCGAGGCCGCGGCGCTTGAGCTCGCCAATTCGCTCAAACCGGGTGCCACAGTCATCAGCCTTCAAAACGGTGTCGGCAACGTCGAATTGCTCAAGCGGCTGCTGTCACCGTACGAGGTCGCGGCAGGAATCGTGCCCTTCAACGTGGTTCGCCTGTCTCCAAATGCTGTCCATTGCTCGATGGAGGGGCGGGTTCTGGTGGGGCAGTCAAAGGCCTCCACCAAGTTGGCCGATCTGGCAGCACATTCGCGTTTGCAGTTGGAAATCCACGACAATCTCGACTTCATGCAATGGGGCAAGCTGCTGCTCAACCTCAACAATGGCCTCAACGTGATCAGCGGCATGCCACTCGGGAGGCAGTTCAGGCAGCCCGGCTACCGAACTGTCCTGGCTATGGCCATGGAGGAATTGCTCACCGTTCTTGATGTAGCCGGAATTCGGGTTATTGGCGCCACGCGCACCAATCCGCGACTGATCCCGAAAGTTTTGCGTCTGCCGACCTGGCTGTTCCGGATTGCGGCGCGCCAGCAACTCAGGATGGATGACACCGCGAGATCGTCGTCATGGGATGATCTCAAGGCGGGCAGGGAGCCGGAGACCCGTTTTCTCAATGGCGCGGTCTGTTCGCTTGCCGAGGCGCATGGCCGGAAAGCACCGGTCAACGCACTGATCTGCCGTCTGGTGGATGAGGCATTTGCCAGAGCGGCGTCGCCTGAAATGTCTGGCGAAGAACTTCTGGCGCTGGCGCGGAAAGCTGCGGCCTGATCCCCACGCGCGGCGCGTTCTTGCCTCTCCTTGACTTGCGTCAATGCTGAAAGAGCGGGCGTGGCGCATGCTGGCCTCCAGTCATCACGGAGGATACATGTATGACCGTTCTGGTTCTGTATGCCACGATTGAAGGGCACACCCGCAAGATTGCCGAACATGCTGCCGCCAAGCTCGAGGGAGCTGGCCAAGGCGTGGTGTTGGGTGATGTCCGGGACCCCGGATTTGCCATTCCGGGACGCTTTGACTGCGTCCTGATCTGCGCGCCAATTCATATCGGGCGCTATCCTTCGCCTGTAGCGCAATTCCTCACCGACTGGAAGGAAGCGCTTGCCCAGGTCCCCACAGCGCTGGTGTCCGTCTCGCTGGGCATAAACAGCGAGAATGCCGAGGAGCGCGCTGAGGCGGAGGCCTATCCGGCCAAGCTGGAAAAGAAGACCGGTTTTCACATCCCCAGGGTGCATCATGCAGCCGGCGCCCTGAAATATCTCGAGTATGATTTTTTCAAGCGCGCACTGATGCGTCAGATTGTTGCCAGGGAAGGCGGCCCTGTAGACACCAGCCAGGATCATGAGTTCACCGATTGGGCCGCTCTGGATGCGTTCGTTCAAGCCTTCGCCGATGAGGTCGCATAGGCGCAAAGGGCATGGTTTTCGCGCGACGCTGTAGTCACCGTTGCTTTGCCGGCTCCCTTTATCGCGAAGCGATTTTCCGATAAGCAGCAATGATGAATTCTCTTGTGCTGGTTTTTATTGGTGGCGGCCTCGGCGCTGTGTCGCGACATCTCAGCGGGATGGCGGTGATGCGTGCCTCCGGCCCGGGGTTTCCCTGGGGCACAATGATGGTCAACATCATCGGTTCCTTCGTCATGGGCTGCCTGATTGTCTGGCTGGCGCGGCGCTCCTCGGGCGATGCGGACCTTCGTTTGCTGCTGGCTACTGGATTTCTCGGCGGTTTTACCACATTTTCCGCCTTTTCACTCGATGCGGTGACGCTTTACGAGCGTGGCGCGTTGACGGCGGCGGCTGCCTATGTGATTGCCAGCGTCACAGTTTCCATTCTTGCGTTGTTTGGCGGGCTTTGGCTGGCGCGCCAGCTCTGATGCGCAGATCAAAGAGATAATCGATATGGCGGGCGTTCAGCTCAAAAAGGTAGATCAAGACGAAGCGGGCATGCGTCTCGATCGCTGGTTCAAGGTGCATTTTCCGGGTCTCGGTTTCGGGCCGCTGCAAAAGCTTCTCAGATCCGGCCAGGTCCGTGTGGATGGCGGCCGGGTCAAATCCGACGCGAGGGTGCAGCCGGGGCAGACCATCCGGATTCCACCGATGGATGTCGACGAGAAATCCACTGCCCCGCTGACCGCCAAGACCATGCGCAGCCAGAATGACCACGAAGTGCTAAGTCAGATGCTGTTGCATGAAGATGCAAAAGTGCTGGTCTTCAACAAGCCCGCCGGTCTTGCCGTGCAGGGCGGTTCCGGCGTTACCCGCAATGTCGACGAGATGCTGGAAGCCTGGCGCAACAAGAAGGGCGAAAAGCCACGCCTTGTGCACCGACTCGACCGTGATACCGCCGGCGTTCTGGTGGTTGCGCGCACGAGAGGGGCTGCACAATCGCTGACAGCTGCCTTCCGCGAGCGCACTACCAAGAAGACCTACTGGGCGCTGGTCAAAGGCGTGCCGCGCGACAAGGAAGGCAAGATCTCCACCTGGTTGATCAAGGAAGCCACCGACGATGGCGACCGGATGCGCGTTGCCAAGCATGGCGAAGAGGGCGCCGATCACGCGGTGTCCTATTACCGCATCATCGACAAGGCTGCCCAGAGCCTCGCCTGGCTTGAGTTTGAACCCTACACCGGTCGCACTCATCAGCTTCGGGTGCATGCGCTGCATCTAGGTCATCCGATCATTGGCGATCCCAAATATTTCGAGTTCGACAAGAACTGGGAATTTCCCAGCGGCATGCAGAACCGTCTGCATCTGCTGGCGCGCCACATCTCCATTCCTCATCCCGATGGCGGCCGCCTCTCCGTCACCGCGCCGTTGCCGCCGCATATGGTACAAAGCTGGAACCTGCTCGGCTTTGAGGAATCGACAGCCGGGGAGCCGGACGAATGAAACTGGTCCTGTTTGATTGCGACGGCACCATCGTCGACAGTGCCGCGGTGATCCATGCCTGCATGGAGCGGACATTCGAGGATTTCGAGGCAGAACGGCCCTCGCTTGATCTGACCAAGTCGATCATCGGTTTGACGCTGGACATTGCCATCGCGCAGATGCTCAACCGCCCGGTAGATGCCCAAATTTCGGCCATGACTGCCCGCTACAAGGAGCACTTCATGCTCCACCGTCAAAATGGCGGCGCACTTGAACCCGCTTATGACGGTCTGCTGCCATTGATTGAGGCCCTTGCCGCCCGTGATGATGTGATCCTTGGTGTGGTCACCGGCAAATCGCGCCGCGGGCTTGATGCGATCCTGGCGCACCACAGCCTGACGAAAGCATTCTTCACCACCCGCACCGCCGACGACTGCCCGTCCAAGCCGCATCCGGCCATGGTGCTGGAATGTTGCGCCGAAGCCGGCATTGATGCCAAACAGACCACCGTGATCGGTGATGCCATCTATGACATGCAGATGGCGGTCAGCGCGGGTGCGCGGCCAGTGGGCGTGTCCTGGGGCTACGGCCCGGCAGAGGCGCTCAAGGCCGCCGGTGCGGCGCATGTCGTCAACCATGCCGCCGAATTGGCCGCCCTAATCTGACGACAGGAGACACGATCATGCGTGACATACTCAGCGATCTTGATCTGGGAGACGCCAAACCCTCCGATCCGGTCCGCGAAATACAGGCGGGTATGAAAAAAGTCTTGCCCAAGCGGTTTTACAAGCAGGCTGCAGTTATTCCAGGAAAAGAAGGCGGTTTCGTCGTCGCGCTCGACGGCAAGCCAGTGCGCACGCGGTCCCGGCAGGAACTCGGCGTTCCCCAGGCCGATCTGGCTGCGGCCCTGGCTGCGGAATGGGACGCGCAAAAGGACAAGATCGATCCGGCAACTATGCCGCTGACCAGGATGGTCAACACCGCAATCGATGCAGTGGCCGGAGCGCAGGAAGAAGTGTTTGAGGACATCCTGCGCTACGCCGGTTCCGATCTTTTGTGCTACCGCGCCAATACGCCCGAAGCTCTGGTTGCCCGCGAAGGCGAGGCTTGGGATCCTTATCTCGATTGGGCGGCCAACATGGGCGCGCGGCTGGTGCTTTCGGAAGGCATCGTTCATGTCGAACAGCCCCCGGAAGCGATCCGCGCCATTGCCGTGCTGCTTCGCCGTTATGCCACGCCGCTGCAATTGACCGCCTTGCACACGATTACCTCGCTGACAGGCTCGCTGGTTCTGGCCTTGGCGCTGGCTGAGGGGCAGGGGGAGGCGTCAGAGATCTGGGATGCCGCTCATGTCGATGAAGACTTCAACATCGCGCATTGGGGCGAAGATCATGAGGCTGCGGCGCGCCGTGCCAAACGGCTGATTGATTTCGAAGCGGCAAATCTGATCCTGTCGGCGTATCGTGTCTGAGATTTTTAGACAGACCGTGACGCGCCGCTCTGGTGCCGGGTCATTTGAGCTGCGGTGGTGTGCGCCGCCGCGCGGATTTCCTCCGCCAATTCGGAACCGGGTAGCGTGCGGGCCAGCACCATGCCGCCAACACAGAGTGCTGTGAGTGACAACGCTTCCTGACGGCCGTTCTGATCGCCAGCGGCGATACTTCGTTCCAGCAACGACACCATTGCGATGAGGAGTTGCTGAAAGGACGCCTGAACATCCGGACTTGCCCGCGCCACATCCGAGGGCAGGGCGATCATCGGACACTGACCGTCTAGGTCTCCCAGATGTTTGGTCGAGAGGTAGGCGTCAATCATCTGGAACGCCGTTTCAGAGTTGATATTCGACGGATCCACTCCGGCATCCGCGCGCCATTGCGCACCCCGTCCCATCAGGAAACTTGATACGGCGGCGCTGAACAGCGCTTCTTTGTTCTTGAAGTGATTGTAAAAGCCACCGCGTGTCAGGTCGGCTTTATCCATGACCATGTCAATGGTGACATTCTGGAAGCCATGGCGGTTGAACAGGATCCGGGCTGCTTCAACAATCCTCAACCGTGTTTGTTCCTTGTGCGCAGCGCTGTAGGGCAAAGCCGTTCCTCCTGTGGAAGCGCAGTAATAACAAATGGACGAAATATGTTCTTTAACATTTTTTGGAACGGGTCATAATTACTGCATCAATCTCAATCGGAGAAGTCCAGATGCCCAAATTTGTCCTCGCTTATCATGGCTCACCCCAGTTCAAGAACAAAGAAGATGGCGCCAATCATATGGCTGCCTGGCGGAATTGGATGCAGGGCCTGGGTGATGCCGTCATCGATCCCGGTGTGCCGGTTGGCACGTCGAAAACGGTCAGTTCAACTGGTGTTGAAGATGGTGGCGGATCCAATCCGCTTGCCGGGATTACGATTGTTCAGGCGGACACGATGGATGCGGCGGTTGCCATGGCCAAGACTTGCCCACACATCAATGCTGGCGGTACTATCGAGGTGGCCGAAGCCATGAATATGGAAATGTAATATCAACAATGAAGATGACTGTGAAATCCTGCAAGGCCGTCCGTCACCGCCAGGCAGGGATCACCGGTTCACGCCTGGTCCGGATGGAGCTTGGCATCCCCGACGCTCATTTTGGTGTGATGGACGCGAACAACGCGACCTGATCGCAACTTGTTGCCTGTGCTCGATGCGAGCAGAAGAGCTGTCAATTTTTACGGGTCGGAAATGGGAAAACTTCAACCATCTTAACCCTGCGCTAACTATAAAATGTGATTTTCCGGGTAGTGGAACAGTCCAATCTCCGGAGCCTTGGCATGCAGCAGGATCAACAAATTGCTTTGCGTTTCTTGCGCGCGTCGCTTCTGATTTTTCTCGCCATTGCTCTTTCGGCATGTGCCGGCAGGCCCAAACAACTCGATCCAAATCGCCCGTACACCGTGACGGAAGTACGTGTGATGGCAGACCGGATCGAAAACAGACACTTCGCTGTGCGTCTGCAGACCAGGCTGGAGGCCAGTGTAGGCCGTGCAACTGCGGATGTCGGCCAGACATCTACCCTCAGGATCTTGGTGCTCGACCGCCGCGAGGAGCGGTCACCGGTCTATCTCTTCGGCGGCATGTCGCAATCGGTCAGCCTGGATCTGACGCTCGTTGATAAGAGCACCGGACAGGTCCTGCGCTCAGAGGTCTTGCATCTGAACTTCACGGACTTCAATGAATCCAATGCCGAAACAGTGCTGATCAGTCGGCTGACTGATGACATTCGCAGCCTCCTGGGCTTGTCGGGCCATACCCCGTATCCTGTCAGTGGCGTAAAACGCGAAGTGGTGAGGCCCAGTAGCAAGCCTGATGATGCTGATGGCAATGACAAGGTTCGCGGTTCGTTTGATCCGTTACTCAACGGCACAGTCACTCCCACCACCATGGTCCTCGATGTTGAGCAGGAGACCGCTCCGGCAGTGGACTATACCAAGCCTCTGCTTGGGGCTCAGCCAGCAGCCGAGCCGTCCAGTCCTGCATCTACAGTGACGCCCACCCCTTCCAGGCCGGCGCAGCAGACGATGAAGCTGCCTGTCCAGAAATCACCCACAGCAGTTACCGACGATGGCACGGATCCTGAAGAGCCCTGTGTGATAACGCTTGAAAATGATTGCAGCGATCCCGGCAGCCATTGAATGTATTCTTGATGCCGATGACGCAAAAAGCCGGGACCAATGGATCCCGGCTTTTGTCGTTTAGCCTCTAAAGTGTGTTCCTAAAAGTGGGAGTCGGTTTTCCGGAATAAAACACGAGCAAAAACAAAAACTTAAAGCACATTGCATGAATACGATTCTTTGCAACGTGCATTAGATTGTTAGAGCCGCTCGGCGTGCCAGGCGAGGTGGTCTTCCATGAATGTCGAGATGAAGTTGTAGGAGTGGTCATATCCCTCCTGCATTCTCAGCGTCAGGCCGATGTCCGTGCCCCGGCAAACCTCTTCAAGAAACCAGGGGCGCAGGCCTTCTTCGAGAAATCCGTCGGCGGTTCCCTGATCCACCAGAAACTCCGGAAAGCGTGCGCCGTCCTCTATCAACTGCGTGGCGTCATAGAGCCGCCAGGCAGCCTCGTCGGTGCCAAGATATTTTTCCAGCGCCGGGCGTGACCAGTCTGCGGTTGACGGCTGGACGATCGGTGCGAAGGCCGAGCAACTCTTGAACCTGCCAGGATGTTTGAGCGCAAAAGTCAGCGCACCATGACCGCCCATGGAATGGCCCATAATGCCCTGGCGTCCCATGTCCGACGCAAAATGAGCGGCGATCAGCGCCGGTAATTCCTCAAGGATATGGCTCTCCATGTTGAAGTGCTTTGACCATGGGTCTTGGCTCGCATCGAGATAAAATCCCGCCCCCTTGCCGAATTGCCAGTTGTCCGGCTCATCGGGCACATGGTCGCCGCGCGGGCTGGTGTCCGGGCAGACGATGATCAGCCCAAGCTCTGCTGCCATCCGCCGGTATTCGCCTTTGTCGATCACGTTGGCGTGTGTGCAGGTCAGTCCTGATAAAAACCAGACGACAGGACACAACTGCTCCTTGGCCACCAGCGGCTGAAACACTGCGAAATTCATGTCGCAGCCGCAGGCTTCTGATTCCATTGAATAGACACCTTGGCGTCCGCCATGGGCCTTGGCTTCGGAGATGATTTTCATGGGTCCGTCGTCCGGTTGTTAAGGGTGGGCAGGTGGCAGCAGCAGTTGTGCTGTGTCTCAGTAGACCACGACGCTGCGAATGCTCTCGCCCTTGTGCATCAGGTCGAAGGCCTCGTTGATGCCCTCAAGCCCCATGGTGTGGGTGATCATCGGGTCGATCTCGATCTTGCCTTCCATGTACCACTCCACGATTTTCGGCACATCGGTACGTCCGCGCGCGCCGCCGAAGGCGGTGCCGCGCCAGGAGCGGCCGGTCACCAGCTGGAATGGCCGGGTGGAGATTTCCTGTCCGGCGCCGGCTACTCCGATGATGATCGATTCGCCCCAACCCTTGTGGGCGCATTCAAGCGCGGTGCGCATCACGCCGACATTGCCGGTGGCGTCGAAAGTGTAGTCAGCGCCGCCCTTGGTCAGATCAACCAGATAAGGCACCAGATCGCCTTCGACTTCGCTCGGATTGACAAAATGGGTCATGCCGAAGCGTTTTGCCATCTCGACCTTGGACGGGTTGAGATCAACACCGACAATCATGTCCGCACCGGCAAGACGCAGGCCCTGCAGCACGTTGAGGCCGATGCCGCCCAGACCGAAGACGATGGCCTTGGAGCCGATTTCAACCTTCGCTGTGTTGATCACGGCGCCAATTCCGGTGGTCACGCCGCAGCCGATGTAGCAGACCTTGTCGAAAGGCGCGTCCGGATTGATCTTGGCCAGCGCGATTTCCGGCAGCACCGTGTAGTTGGCGAAGGTCGACGTGCCCATGTAGTGAAAAATAGGCTTGCCATTGAGCGAGAACCGAGACGTGCCGTCCGGCATCAGTCCCGCGCCTTGGGTGGTGCGGATCGCCTGGCACAGATTGGTCTTTGGATTGAGGCAGTATTCGCATTCCCGGCATTCCGGCGTGTAGAGCGGAATGACGTGGTCGCCCTTTTTCAGCGATGTGACGCCGGGTCCGACATCAACCACAACGCCAGCACCCTCATGGCCAAGAATGGCCGGAAAGATGCCTTCCGGATCGGCGCCCGACAGCGTGAACTCGTCAGTGTGGCATATGCCCGTGGCCTTGATTTCCACCAGCACTTCGCCGGCGCGCGGGCCATCGAGTTGTACGGTGGTAATTTCCAGCGGTTTTCCCGCTTCAAAGGCGACGGCTGCGCGAACGTCCATTTCCGTACTCCAGGCGTAAGGTAAAAAGAGAGCCTAAAATGGCAGAGGGGCTCGTCGGGCTCAACCGTGTTTTTCTAGCATTCAGTCGTTTGCAGCGCGCGTTAGCGTGACGAGTCGACTTTCCAGCGTTTCAATGCAGGTTGTGATTTGCAACGCAAGTTCGCGCAGTCGGTTGATTTCACCCGACATTTCATCAACAGCCAGGGAAATTCCGGGCGGTTGCGGGGCTTCGCCGGCTCCGCTGATCAACCACGCCGGCGAGACGCCCATGACACCGGCCAGAGTCATGATCTTGTTGGCGCGCGGCTCGGAGCGGTCCGATTCCCACTCAGCCAGAGTTTCATCTGTCACGCCGATCCTTGAAGCCGCGTCCTCAAGTGTCAATCCGGCGAGATCGCGGGCGCGCGTGATCCGGCCACCCAGCGTGTCGCCGTCGTCGAAAGTCTCGTCATAGGTTTCCGTTGTCATGTCATCCATTGATGTCGTCCTTTGACTTTTTGGCCGGGCGACCGCATGTGCGCGGCTTGTGACGCGCGGGCGGCAAACCCGTCCTGAATGTAGAGCCTATGCATGGACCATGTCGTTGCTGTGAACTGTCGGTCGTGCGACATGCATTGGCGTATCAGATGTAGTGATCCACCACCGTTCAAGAATTGAGCGGCGCCCCTGGATCGTGTCTCACAGTTCAAGTGCAAGTCGGAATCAACGAATCGGGGAGAGAATTTCGGTTCCGGTAACCTCATTATCGGCATTTCTCGGCACGTCGTCCAGTGCAACGACCCACCTAATGCATGTCGCGTTAAAATGTATTCATTTGAACGATAATGGACATGCACCATTTCAAAGTCTTACAGCGACCTTTGCGTACCCAATTGGATGCGTTGTAAATGAACGTGGTGGTCAGATGGATACAGTCAAACCATGTGCTGACCGTATCATTTCAATGCCTTGTCCGGTTGTGACCGCAATGTGACTGGCACTGGCGGTTCCGCGCGGTCATGTGTCGGCTCAACCAACATCATCATCCAGAGTTGGACCAAATACACTCTCGAATGCATCACGCAGCCGGATGTCGGCCTCGTGCATCGAGACCGGCAGCCCAAGATCGACAAGGCTTGTTACCCCGTGCGCCCGCACCCCACACGGTACTATACCGGAGAAATGCTCGAGATCCGGATCCACGTTGATGGCGAGACCGTGAAAGCTCACCCATTTGCGCAAGCGGATTCCGATAGCTGCGATCTTGTCTTCAGCCATCGAACCGTCGGGAAGCCGAGGCTTTTCAGGACGGCGCACCCAGACCCCGACGCGGTCCTCGCGGCGTTCTCCCGTGACATTCATGCTCGCAAGCGTGCTGATGATCACCGCTTCCATGGCTGAGACAAACGCGCGTACATCCTGTCGCCTTCGCTTGAGATCGAGCATCACATAGGCCACCCTCTGGCCCGGGCCGTGATAGGTGTATTCGCCGCCACGGCCGGTTGTGTGAACTTCGAACCGGTCAGGTGCGACAAGATCTTCGGCCTTGGCACTGGTTCCGGCGGTGTAGAGCGGAGGGTGTTCGACCAGCCATATCAGCTCGTCCGCTTCACCTGCGGCGATGCGATCGGCCTCGGCCTCCATCAGCGCCACGGCATCGGGGTAGGGGGTCAGTCCCTCCGATATCCGCCATCTGACAGGCGGACTTCCAGCTTGCGCAAAAAAACCGGTCTCGAGAGTGTCACGTGGTTCCATTCAGCCTGTCTAGATCCGTTCGACCGCAAATGGAACAGCCTGCATGCACGGGCGCGATCACCTCTGCGTGCGCCACGCCGGCGCGGTGCCGCGCGAGCACTTCCTTTTCTCTCACGCACAGGCAGCTCTCGCCAAGGGAATCGCATGATTGGCACGGAGTGGAAGCATCCGATTCAGTGACGACAGTCCCCCCCACTCCCAGCGTAGTCTGAGGATCACGCTAAACTCGCCGTGGGCAACAGAATGCAAGGGCGGCATTGGCCTTGAAAAGGCTCATTTTCCAACCGCTTTCCTCACATGTGATTTTTGTAACGAATGCGCTTGTGCAGTGCATGTCCATTTGCTACATGCAGCGCGCCGGACAGGTTTCGGCTCTACCACGTGCGGTCGTGGCGGAATTGGTAGACGCGCAGCGTTGAGGTCGCTGTGGGGTTAAACCCGTGGAAGTTCGAGTCTTCTCGACCGCACCATAAAACACCCGCTTCGGCGGGTTTTTTTATGTCTTGAGTTTGCGCAAACCAAAAGGGCAGAAGCCGGTTGGCCGCTGCCCCATAAACGATAAAAAAAGTTCAGCCGGATCAGTTGGCAATAACGGCGCGCAGCATCCACAGGGCTTTCTCGTGGAAGGTGAGGCGGGCGGTCAGCATGTCTTCGGTGACATTGTCGCCGTTGTCGCCGGCATCGCCGGCAGCCTTGCGCATATCGCGAACGGCTTGCTCGTGATCCTTGATCAGATCGGCGACCATGTCGTGCGCCGAAGCCTGATCAACGTCGGATTCGCTCGGGGCAAAAGATTTGGCCATGCTCAGGCTGACGGGAGCAAGATGACCGAGCGCACGGATCCGCTCGGCGATGATGTCTGTTGCGCCGAACAGCTCATTGTAATGTTCTTCTGTCAGCTCATGAATCGGCTTGAAAATAGGACCAACCACGTTCCAGTGATAGATATGGCTCTTGATCGTCAACCGGTAGGTGGCGGCCAGGATGTCGGAGAGATCCTTCGCCATGTTTTTGCGATAGTCCGCCTTAAGCCCGGTGTTGATCCGGTCGTTGGATGCTTCAGGGGTGAGGCTTGCGATTGCAGATTTAGCCATGATGTTTTCCTTTCTGCAGCAGTCAGCTAGTTCGGCGTCAAAGAGTTGCGTGGGATACCGGTGCGGACTGTTGAAGTGTCAACGGGGCTCCGTCAGTCACAGCATCGTTATTGTCTTCCGCCACCACACCCCAGAGCACCCACCCGGCGATGATGGCGAGCGCCATGCTAACGGCGAGTATAACAAACACTGGCTTGCCCTGACGTGCTTGACGCACGCTGATTGGATCGTTTGGCTTGTTCATGTTGGGACTCCTGATTCTGGTAATGGAAGCAGTGTTTTGGCCTCAGTCGTCGTTCGAACGCATCATGGTTGCGGCGATGGCGCCGATGACCAGACCTGCGATGATGGCTGTCGACTTGTTGCGCGCGATAATGCCTGAGGCGGACGACACTGCGAGGATAGAGGCTCTGCCTGCCATTGCCGCGCCCATACGCCGCCGGGCTCGGTGGCGGAGCACTGAACGGATCGCAATGGCTATCAGCGCCAGCAAAACCGCCAATCCGGCAGCTGCCAGCAGACCATAAATAGACCCGTAGGTCTCGGCCATCATCAGTGCGAAGGCAGCAAACAGAGCAGCCGCCGCCATCAACGCCATTAGGCAGACGAAACCAATCAGTAAGGCGTCGCGACGCAACTGTCGGGCCTTCGCTCCAGCATAAGACGAGATAAGCGAAGTGAGCGGGAGGACCGGTAACATACTTGCTTACCGGCGCAGTATAATCGCGGCGAGGAAGCCGGCTGCCATTGCAACACCAAGGGCCTGGAGGGGCTTGTCGCGAACGGTGGCGCTGACCTGTTTTTCGGTTTTCGAATACTGACCAGAGAGCTCAGAAACAATCTTTTCACCGCTCTTGAGCAACTCGTCGATCTTGTGTTCGGCTGCTTCCCGCGCAATTCCCGACTTGAGCGAGCCTGCACCGGCAAGTGCGTCACCAAGGGCAGCGAGTTCTTCGCGTATGCGCGCGGCGCGCTCGGCGATATCGTCGGCAATCGGGTTGGCGTCGCTGTTCGAACCTGTGCGTTTGCTGGTAGCAGCCATTTTCAGTATCTCCTGATTGATTTCACCAGACCAACGCGCAATGGCTCCGATGGTTCCATTCGCGTCGGCCAGACGAGTAAAAAAAGGCCGCCGGAATAATCCGGCGGCCATCAAGTCGGGAGGGGAACTTTGGCTGATTAGCCGGCGGGAACAACGAGGATCACGTTGTCACGATCTGACTCCCAGGTTTCCTTCGAGTATTCAGTCTGGGCCTCGAGCTGGTCCTTGGTGAACGGAGTGAAGATTGTCAGTTCGCCATCAGCGTCGGCCCGGATGTCAAGTTTGTCGGGAGAAATGGCGACCTGCTTTTCACCCATTCCGAGGAAACCACCGACATCCAGGACGAAGCCTTCGACCTTGTTGTCAGCTGTGAGCAGCACATCACCGACTTCACCAATGTTTTCGTCAGTGGAGCTGTAGACCGTGCGGCCGATCAGGTTGTCGGCCGTGAGGTCTTCGGCGGTGACCTGGGTCATCGCCGAACGATCGATAGCCATGGTCTTCTCTTCGGCCATCTCGACGGCGCTCTCACCATTCTCGATCTTTTCTGCAGTCTTGTCTTCTGCTGGAGTCTCTTTTTCTACTTCCATCTGACCGGTGGCGTTCACTTCC
This sequence comes from Hoeflea sp., assembly GCA_051251555.1. Taxonomy (GTDB): domain Bacteria; phylum Pseudomonadota; class Alphaproteobacteria; order Rhizobiales; family Rhizobiaceae; genus Hoeflea. The sequence goes on along the minus strand of JBPOEW010000018.1, from coordinate 25,653 downwards.
TTGTCGGTTGAACGTGCTTCGGTGTACAGCGTGTCGCGGTCGAATGCAGGGGCGGTTTCGAGCTGCTCGCGGGTCATGTTGGCGACGAGCCAACGGTCACCGTCGCGGTCGACCCATTCAATGGTGTCGTAGCTGACGGAGACGTCTTTCTCGCCGATACCGAGGAAGCCACCAACACCGACGATGATAGAAGCGACGTCGCCTTCAGGTGAAATCACGAGGTCATTGATGTCGCCGATCATTTCAGCATCTTCCGAAGCCGAACCATAGACGGGAGAGCCGATCAGTTTGCTGGCAAGGGTGTTGCCCTGAACCGCGGCGTTGGCGTCTGTGGTGACAACGGTTTCAGTGCCAGCGGTCGTGGTGGTTGCAGTTGCGTTGGTTGTGGTGCTTGCCGCCATCACGGAGGTGGTAACAAGCGTTGCGAGTGCGGTACTGGCCAAAAGCATCTTGAACATGGTAAATTCCTCTTTGCATCGAAAGGTGTCCGCCGGGCTGGGCTGTGTGTGAGAGCGCTGGATCGGCTCGGCGGTGGTTACAGGCCATCAACGGTCTCGACCGGCCATTGTTCCCGACGGTTTCAAATTTTTTTGAGAGAAACTTGTCTGATGTGGGCGGCACTCGTGTAGACCGGGAATGCGTTTCGGATCACCGCATAGGCGACGAGCAGGAACGGCACCGCGAGCAAGCCGCCGACCGGACCCCAGAGCCAGATCCAGAAAGCCAGCGACAGAAACACGAAGAACGGATTGAGTGTCACTGAGCGCCCGATGACCTGTGGCGTCACAAACTGCGCTTCAATCATGTTGAGCGTCAGATAGGCGCCGACCGGCATGAAAATCGCAGGCGGGCTATCCCAAGTTGCCAGGCCGACGCCGATGAGAATAACCGCCATGGCTGCCGGACCGATATAGACAATATAATTGAGACAGAAGGCCAGCATGCCCCACAGGTACGGCTGCGGCACATCAAGCAGCCACATCGCTGCCGTGGTTGCAAGGCCGAGGCCCGCATTTATAACTGTAATCGACAGCAGATAGCGAGAGACGAACCATTCCGCGTCCCTGAACATTCTGGCGGTTCTCAACCGCGAACGTCGGCTGAAACACAGCGACAGCACGCTTGTGCGAATTTCGTGGCGCGTCGCCATGAAGAAATAGAGGCTGGCCAGGAACAGGACGATCTGTGCCATCAGTGCCGGCGCCAGCGTCGCGATCTCCTCAACTGCAGAATTTTCTGCGATATCTACCGTCATCTCGGCCTTGCCGCCGGCAATTGTCCGGATCTGCTCCTGAACGCCGCCAAGAGTGTCGAACACGGACCGCCAGTTGATCAGGTGGCGCTGCATCTCGTGCCAGATTTCCGGCAAGCGCTCAGTCCAGATCGAAAGCGGCATTGAAAACAATGCCACTGCCGAACCGATCAGCGCGAGAAACAGGATGACCACTGTTGCTGCTGCCAGGGAAGCCGGAATGAAACGCTCGAAAGCAGAAGCGACAGGTGCGGCCATCAGCCCCGTGATAACAGCAAGAGAGACGGGTGCGAGAAACGGCTGGGCCTTGTCAAGCGCTGCAAGCGTTAACAGCAGCCCGATAATAATAATGGCAATACGAGCAGTTGATTGCAGCCCGGCATCCATACCGGACTTCGCAGCAATCCGCATAACCGGCGGTTCCATGCGGTAAAGACGCTTCATTCACTTGCCCCTTTGCAAACAGGGACAACGTGAGGCGGGCACAATCGTTCCCGGCAAAAACCCCTATTGCTTCTGAGGTTTGAACAAACATGACGGAGGTCGGACCGGCCTCATGGCGACGGAAACAGGCCGCATCTTACCTGTTTGCAGCCGCGGAGGGCTGGAAGCTTGCCTTTACGCGGTCATAAGGCACGGTGATTGTGACATCTATCCCATACTCGTCAGGAACGATGTTGATGGAACCGCCCATTTCTACGCGCATGGTTGCATCAAGCAGTTTTGTACCGAAGCCCCCCTTTTTGGCAAGCGCACTCGAGTTCTGCTCGTCAAGCGGAGTGTCGCTGCGCTCACGCCAGTGAAACATCAGGGATTCTCGCTTGTCGGCGCCACACTCGATCCGCCACCAGATGTCGAGCTTCCCGGAGTCCGATTGCGCGGAGCCGTATTTGAGGGCGTTGGTGGCAAGCTCGTGGAAAGCAAGTCCGAAGGCCTGAGAAGCAGCTTCGTTGAGCTCTATGGTCGGGCCCTTGAGTTTGGTCTCGTCCATGTTGCCGCCAAACAGTTGCCGCAGTTCCTGAGCGAGAAGTGTTTTGAGGTCGGCACTTTGCCAGGCCGTACGGGCGAGCAGGTCCTGGGAGGCGGCCATTGCCTGCAGCCGGGCCGTGAAAGACTGGGTGAAATCCGTCAGATCTTGTGCCGAGCGCGCCGTCTGTCGCGACATCGCCATCACCCGGGCAATCATGTTCTTGATGCGGTGTTTCATTTCCTGAAGCAGGAACTCACGGTCGCTCAATGCCCGTTCAGATTGCTGCCGCAGGGCTTCGCCAACCTCTATGGTGCGCTGCTGGGCACGTGACGAGGCGGCCAGGGTAGCGGCCAGCAGAAGACCGGCAATCGCCAGCATTATCGTGCGGGTTTGATCGACCGGCGCACGGTAGCTTTCAGAGGCACGGATTTCCACGGTCCAGTTGCGTCCGGCCACTTCGATCGAAATCAGCGACGCAGGTGGGGCATCCATGCGTTGGCTGGGACTGTTGAGGGATTGATAGATCAGGCTTGCGTCGGCCGGTTCACCGTCCCAGGCCGTAACGTGGATCGGCAATGTCGGCGACCGGTTGAGCGCGGATTCGAACAGGTTGGTGATGCGAAATGGCGCGTAGATGAACCCCAGTGGACGGCCGGAATTCGGGGCGAAAAATGGAGTGTACATGAGGAAGCCCGCCTGTGGATCCTGCTGATCCTCCTGCACAAGCTTCACTGTCCCCGATGCACGCAATCTCTGTTCGGTCAATGCAGCCAGGATGGCCGCCCGGCGGGTTGGCTCGGAATACATGTCAAATCCCAGCGCCCGGCGATTGAGCTCGTTCGCAGGCTCCAGCATGACGATGGGGGTGCGGTAGTCTTCGCCGGTCTCTGGCCAGGGAGTGCGAGACAGTCCGTAATTGCTGTTCAATTCAGCAGAAATGGCCTGATCGGATTGCGCCCCGGTCTGCACATAGCGGGCAAAACCAAGACCTTGTACACCGTTGAATTGTTCCGTTTTTTGCAGGTAGCTCACAAATGTCTTGAACGCATTCAAACTTGGCACTTCCCCGGAGCCCTGGAAATGTGCCTCTACCGATTTAATCAGCAGCATATGATTCTCGATGCGGTCTCCGACCCGCTGCACGGCATCGTCAGCCATTGCCAGGAAAGTCAGCCGGTTGGTTTGCTGAATGGTGTACCATGACGCGACCGCCGTCAGAATGCCGACAAACGCGACAACAATGAAGACCAGTACAGGTTGCAGTCGGTAAAACAAATCGGGGTTCTTTCGAAGCGGTGCGAGATACACCCGCTAAGCGGTTTGCGTGCCTGATGCAAGATTTGAGAGACCAGTTCGTACATAAAACGGATCTCCAGACCCCTGAAGTCCGCGGTTGCGCATTGTCGCGCACGTGAGCAACAGTGCCTCACAATCAGACTGATACGCAGCCCGTCTATAAGACGGATTGCACTGCCGAGCGCTTCACGAAATCCGCTTTCTCGAGCCCAGTCCATCCGCCTTGGTCGCGAACTCCATCAAAAAGCGTTCATCGAAATCTGCAAAACTGATTGACCGGGATACTTCGGGGAACGTAACCACGCCCTTCTCGATTTTGAGAAGTCGTTCCTTGCTCAAACGGCTGAGCGAACGATTTACGTGAACAGTGGACAGGCCCATGCAGTCGCCGATCTGTTCCTGGGTGAGTTCCAGTTCGAAGCCCTTGTTGTTGGCCAGGCCCACTTGTTCGAGCCGTATCCATAGCTCCAGCAGAAAATGCAATATTCGCTGAGCGGCTGTGCGCGCTCCAAGGGAAATCTTGTGCTCTGCCAATATGTTGGCGTGCCGCATCGACATCCAGTCAAGTCCCGATGCAAGCACTGGAAACCGACGGTGAATTTCGAGAATTCGCACAGGCTCGATCAATGCGAGCGAACTGTTGGTGAGTGCCGCGGCTGAGAAAATCGAGGAATGACTGAAATTGACATGCAATCCGATGAAGTCACCCGGCAGCGACACTCCGATGATAAACCGCCGCCCGGCGGGGGTGATCCTGAATCTGATCACCCAGCCTCGGCGCACCAGAAATGTCACCCGCAGCGGCTCGCCATCGTGGATGAACTCGTCACCCTTGCCCACGGCCGCCTGGTTGACTTGCATGGTTTCGAGATAATCGACCTCCTCGGCGGTCAGAAGTACGGATCTGCCAAGCCGGCGAACCAGTGGACTGGCGTCCTGAGGGATGGCGCTCTGATTTTTGCTTGGCATGCATGCTCTTTCACAAGACTAAAAAGGCCCGGCAACCTAATGCCGAGCCCTTTAACTCTAATTGATTAGCTGCGCGCCAGCCAGTCGTCGATTTCGCGCTCGGCGTCATCGCGCGTCTTTCCGTAGCGGGTCTGGATCTTGCCGGCGAGCTCTTCGCGGCGGCCTTCGATCACGTCGAGATCGTCATTGGTCAGCTCGCCCCACTGCGCCTGAGCCTTGCCCTTGTATTCGTTCCACTTGCCTTCAACAATATCCCAATTCATATCGGTTCTCCTAGGTTCGAAATCGGTGGCCATCCGGCTGTTTCGCTGTCGGCCTGCATATAAAACGCAACAACCAAAGTTTGGTTCCCGCGTTTTCCGCGTTTGTAATGCTAAATATGCGGTCTGCTGTGCAACTGCCGATGCGGGAAATATGACGTGCGCCCATTCGCCGACATCGGGTTCCTCGTCTGTCAGGTTGGCCGTGACGATTTCCCAGGCAAATCGGATCACGCTGCCCGAGGATGCCCAGATGTCTGCTTCGGCAGGATCAAATCGAAGCAGAAAGAGGTTCGCATCACTGGTTTCAGTTTTTCTGCAGCTTTTCATTTATGGTGCATGGACGCTTGGCGCCTTGTTGCCTATGTCACCGGGAACTCTAATGTGAATGGCTCGTAGATCTCATATGTTAATTACGGTTGTTTGCGCCCAAGGATGGTTCAATGAAAGTGTGGTCGATTCTAACGCTTCACGGCCTGCTCGGTGTCCCAGGCGCAATCGCCATCGGACTGTGGTTGCTGGCCTTTCCGATGATCTGGGTCGACACCCAGTTCACCATCATAGGGGATCCGCTGCCGTTTTGGCTGGCCATCTCCGCCGAAACCGCACGATCACTGCTCACCACCATCGCGACGGCGGCAATCACCACGCTCAGCATGGTCTATTCGATCATGCTGGTGGTTTTCACACTGGCGGCCGGCAACATTGCGCCACGATTGTTGCAGCGGTTTTCCCGCGACCGGGTCAACCAGATCACTGCCGGATTGCTCGGAGGCACGTTTCTGTACGCGCTGACTGTGCTGAGGGCATCCGGTCCCGAGTTGCGGCCCGAGTTTTCCATCGCCATGGCGTTTCTGCTCGCTGCAGCCTCGGTGCTGCAGATCATTCACTTCGTTCACTCGGTTTCAAGAAGCGTCACCATTGACGCGGAAGTGGCGAAAATCTCCGAGCAACTTGAGCAGCAGGTGAACGCGCTGCTTGTCGAGACCGATGCAGGGCCCAACGACCTCAACGAGGACAAGTTGGAGACAAAGCTGTTGGCACAGCAATCGGGATACGTAACGACGCTCAACGAGGCGGTCCTGCTGCAGCTTGCCCGCGAGTATGACACGTCAATCGCGGTTCGTGTGGCGCCAGGCGATTTTGTGCTTGCCGGGCAAACGCTTGCCGTCGCTGGGTTCGATGGCGACAACAAGCAGGCCGCGGCCGCTGTTCATTCGGCCATCGTCCTGCAGGCCTATCGTGGTGCGGTCGACGACATCAGGTTTTCCATCCGGATATTGCTCGAGATTGCATTGCGCGCCCTGTCTCCAGGCGTCAATGACAGCTTCACCGCCGTAGCCTGCGCCGACCGTATTGCCGCAGCGCTCGTCAAAGCGGTTTCGGAGGGGCTTCGTGCCGATGTCAGATGTGACGAAAACGGCGTTGCGCGCCTGAAAGTGCCCGGAATGTCGCTGGAGGATCTGCTCAACATGACACTGCATCCGCTGCGTCAGGCGTCGAGAGGCAACATTCTTATGCTTGACCACCTAGGTGTGGTTCTCAACTCGCTTTATTCGATCGCAGGGAGCGATGCCAAGGAGCTGATTATTGCTCACGGAAAAGCTTTGATTGAAACGGCGCGCGCGGGTGATCCGATCGAGTTTGATTTGGAATTCCTGCGCCACCGCCTCAATTTCGAGATTGAGAACTGATCCATCACTCATGGACTGCAATCAGTTAACGTTATTGTAGGTGCCGGGACGGTCGACACTTGCAACGGACTGAAGCGCCATATTTGGATTGACCAGCTCGAGCGTAACTTCAATTCCGCGTTGCTCGGTCACGTCCCAGACGATTTCGGCATCCTCATACAACAGCGCAGGATCGATCTCGACGCACTTGCCGAACGTTTTTGCCTGGTCGGCCGGGATCGTACCGATTGCCGGTGTCAGTTCCGCCTGGCATTGCTCGACGGTTTCATAACCGATCGCTGGGGCAGGGTATTCTTTGCATGCCTGCAGATCTTCGCTACAGGCGATCAACAACATGAATGCAGCAATGTGTTCCATGACGCTTCTCCTTTGGCAGAACAACGCCAGGACGTCACGGAAGTTCCGCAAAAACGAAGAAGAGGTTAACAAACATTAACAAGTAGGGATGAGGGCGCCATCGCCGACCCGACTATACGCTACTCTGCAGGCAGCCACTCGCGAACATCAACGGAATCCGCAAGGGACAGGATTCCTTCTTGAAAACCGTCGCTGCTTAGTGATGAACTCCATGAAGTGGCAATCAGTAGGGGGCGTGAACTTCGTATTGGCTACTGGGAATGGTGAGCTGGTAAATCATGCGCCCCGGCTCGATTTCATGGCGGACGCTTGCCGACAGTGCCTGCGGAACGATCCTGCTCAGAACGGTTCCGCTAAACCCGTTTTTCGTCTTCGATGTTGTCTCCGGCGTGTCCTGTGGCGTTGCGAATGTCTCGCGCCAGGTCAGGATAAGCTCCGAAACATCGTTTTCGTCGCGGTGATTTTCTGCCGACAGCTCTACGCTCCCGCCTGCCGGCCCCAACGCACCTCTGGCAAGGGAATCGATGGTCAGCTCGTGAAGAGCGAGCCCCAGGTGCAGGGCAGCATTGGGATATAGATAGGCATCTTCGCCCACCAACGAGAAGCCCGATGGCAGATCCCCTATCAATGGCTGCAACTGCGATCTCGTCAGAGTGAAAAGCTCCGCACCGCGCCAATCCGAGGCTGTGACCAGGTCTTGCGACTGGGCCATTGATTGCACACGGTTGCGGAATGCCAGGAGAAAATCCTCAAGCCCCTGTGAATGGCGCGCGGTCTGCGATGCGACTGACTGGATGATTGCCAGAAGGTTCTTGGAGCGGTGGCTGAGCTCGCGCAAAAGCGTCTTGAGAACCGTTTCGCGGTATTTGAGGTCATCAATATCAATGATCGTTGTGAAAACGCCGATGACTTCACCCTCGGTGTCCACATCAGGTTCGATGTTGAGCATGTACCAATGCCGTTCCTGCTCAACATCGCGATGGATTTCAAGTTTCGTGGCGTCACCAGTTTCGATGACGCGACGTTTGGCATGAATGACCCTGGCAGCAAGTTGCGGTGTGAAAACCACTTCATCGGTTCCACCTTCAAGCAATGGACCGAGCGGCCATGTCTCCGGCAAATTGGCCGCAAACCGTATAACCAGCCGATCATCCTGATACATCATCGACACGCCTGCACTACGCAGTCCTGCCAACACGAATCTCAATCGGTCAGATTCGTTTACAGATGTCATAGACATGGGGATTATTCATCCGTTTTGTAGGCCCGTTATTTACGCAAAAAGGTGCCGGATATGATCCGGCACCTTAAGCACTCTTAAAACGCCGGCCTTGATGTGCGTCAGACTTTCCTGACAAAATTCATGACCAGTGAAATCACCAGAAACGCGAGGAAGAGAAAAAACAGGATCTGGGCGATTCCGGCAGATGTACCGGCAATTCCGCCAAACCCCAGAACGCCGGCGACAATGGCAACGACCAGGAATACGAGAGCGTAGTACAGCATCGAAAATCTCCTTGTTGTCCGATGCTGTCACAACGCCTGGTATCTTAGTTGGTTCCTGTCATCTCCAGTTTTTCGCCCGCTGCGTTGAAGAACAGCGCCTGACTGATCAATGCTTTGACCATGTCCGGGTTGAACGGTTTGGTTACAAGAAATGCCGGCTCGGGTTTTTCGCCCGTCAGCAACCGTTCAGGGAAGGCGGTGATGAAAATCACCGGCAACGTCTCGTCCTTGAGGATGTCGTTGACCGCATCAATGCCGGAGCTGCCGTCAGCCAGCTGGATATCGGCGAGAACCATCTTCGGCTTGGTTTTCTTGTAAAGCGCAATTGCTTCACTGTGGGTTCTCGCTACCCCGGTCACCCTGTGACCCAGAGTTTCGACCATGTCCTCGATATCCATGGCGATCAGCGGTTCGTCTTCGATAATCATGATGTCGGTGGCGACCTGTTTTGAGATCTCCATTGAGGCGGTTTCGAGCAGCTTGTTGAAGCCAGCCTCGTCTACATCGAGAATTTCGGCGGCTTGAGAGGGTTGGAAACCTTCCACCGAGATCAAAAGGAAAGCTTTGCGCGCTTGGGGCGTCACGGCTTCAAGGTTGTTGGCAGCTCTTCTTTCCCAACCGAAAGGCGTCGGGGTTTCGGGTATTGGAACCGAAAGCGTGTCAAAGAGTTGTGAGAACAACCGGTAGAGCGAAACGCGGTCATCGCCAGTTTTGGGAAAGATACTCAGATCAGCTATCAGGGCCTCGAGCGTCGCGGCTACATAAGCGTCGCCGGAAGTCTGAGATCCGGTAACCGCACGCGAGAAGCGGCGGAGGTAAGGAAGGTGCGGCGCGATGCGCATGGACAGTGTCGTCATTAGGTACCCCTTTGTAGTCCACTAAACGTGGCAACGAACTCAAAACGCGCGAACCAAAAAAAAGTTCCGACCACTTGGAACTTTTTTTCAACTGACGCATTCTCTTTAATATGTGTGGATTCTGAAAGGGCTGGCAAGGGTATGATTGATCGAGTAGAAAAAGGCGCAGTTTCAAGAGGAGGGCGGAAATCGGAACTTGGCTCCAATGATGCGATCGCTTCACAGTTGAAGCAGTATTTCACGTCGGTAGAGGAAGAGCCGATTCCGGACCACCTTCTTGGCCTGCTTGAGAAACTCGATCAAGCAGAACGCTCGGGTGGCTCAAATGGCTCCAACTAACATGGGGACACCTGAAGTGATCCCATCCGAAGGCGCGGGAACGTTTTCGTTTAAACGCGAGATGCTCGCGGTTTTGCCGAGCCTTCGTGCGTTTGCGGTTTCGCTGGCGCGGCGTCACGACAAGGCCGACGACCTTGTCCAGGAAACAGTCATGAAGGCCTGGGGCAAACAGGAAAGTTTCCAGCCCGGCACCAGCATGCGGGCCTGGCTCTTCACCATTTTGCGCAATGAATTTTACAGCCAGATGCGTCGCAAGGGCCGCGAGTTGCCCGATCCCGATGGTGTTTTCGCCGGGAGCCTTGCCACTCATCCCGAGCAATACGGCAAACTTGACTTGGCTGATTTCAAGACAGCTCTCAACAGCCTGCCCGATGATCAGCGTGAAGCTATTGTGCTGATTGGCGCGTCCGGCTTTTCCTATGAGGAAGCTGCCGAGATTGCGGGTGTTGCTGTCGGGACCATCAAGAGCCGGGTCAACCGGGCTCGCGTCAAGCTGCAGGAGCTGCTCACAATAGAAGGTGAAGGCGACTACGGCCCCGATGAGACCTCGCGTCCGCTGGTCAACAAGGCCTTTCCCGGCCGCTAGGCAATAAGCATCAGTCCCATTTTCTAGCCCCCGGTCCGGACCGGGGGCGAGTTCGCGGCCAAGCCGTCGCTGAAACCAATTTGGCAGAAAAAACCGTGCTCGCCATCATTTCGGCAAGCGCGGTTTTTTATAATCCGTTGTAAAGTGGTCGGGCTGCGAAGACACGAAAGCCGTGTTTCAGTACCGAATAGGGCCAGATACCGAGACACCTATGCCCATTCGGCACAGATGTTGATATCCAATGCACAGCACGAAAAAGCACGCCCGGAAATGTCCCGGCGTGCTGTTCCAGATCGTCTGGTCTTATGTCTGAATTACCGCCCCGATAAAGGGGCGGTTCTATTCGGTGGAAAGTTCGATATCTGCGGAGGCTGTTTCCAACCTGTGCAGTAGTGCAATCGCGTCTGCTTCGAGCTTTTCGATCATCTCCTCAAGGTTCTGCTGATCGCTGGATGGCTTGAGCTCATACTCGGCACTGGTTGTGGACTCGAGTACCTGGTTTGCGATGACGGGGTGAACATTCGATGACATGATGCAACTCCTTTATCCGTTAGGCGGTGCGGGTGTTGCCTTTGGGGCCGGCAAAAAACCAGATGATCAGGCCAATGACCGGCAGCACAATGATCAGCACGGTCCACAAGGCCTTTGCACCGGTTGAGGCGGAGGACTGAAAGATGTTGTAGATCGCCCAAACCACGGCGATCAGTAGAATGAGGCCCAGCAGGCCGCCGACTTCAATACCCATTGTCATGCTCCTTGATTAACGTGCCTGGCGCCGCCTCCTGAAGCCTGTTTCAACCAGGATCCATAAGAGGGCGGCACGCGCCACTCTGGCGGTACAGTCCTGCACACGCCTTCGTCATTCCAACGCACAAAAGTCACAATTGTTCCCAGGCGCTCGAAACCATAACTTCAGGGGGAGAAGCCCCTGAGAAGGAGAGGCCGTCGAGGTCGGAACGCGATTGTCGCCTAGCCTGTCAGTTCTTGTTGTAGGTGCCGAATTTCACCCAGGCAGTTCCGCGCCGGGAGGACGCAACACAAGCAGCCACAAAGGCCACGCCTGCCAGCCCCTCTGCTATCCCGGGGAACAGCACGCCCTCAGGCACTGGCTTGCCGGTGCGGCGTGCCATAATTGCCTCGGCGGCTTCACTGTAGATGGTGGCGAATCCCTCGAGATAACCTTCGGGGTGACCGCCGGGAATTCGGCTGACGCGTTGCCCCGCCGGGGTTGCGCCGGCTCCGTTTCGCCTAAGCAACCGCTTTGGCTGGCCCAAAGGTGTATGCCATAGGTAGTTCGGGTCTTCCTGGGCCCATTCGAGGCCGCCATTTTCGCCGTAGATCCGAAGCTTCAGCGCGTTCTCGTTGCCCGGAGCCACCTGGCTGCACCACAGCATGCCCTTGGCGCCACTTGTAAACCGCATCAGCACATGGCCGTTGTCGTCAAGCTGCCGGCCCTCGACGAAACTGTCGAGATCCGCGCAAAGCTGGTCGAGCTCGAGACCTGAAACGAAGCTCGCCAGGTTGAAGGCGTGGGTGCCGATATCGCCGGTTGAGCCGCCAAGTCCGGAACGGGCAGGGTCGGTGCGCCATCCAGCCTGTTTCTGGCCGGTCTGCTCGAGATTTCCCGACAGCCAGTCCTGAGCGTATTCCACCTGAACCAGCCGGATCTTGCCGAGCTCGCCGCTGGCAATCATCTCGCGCGCCTGGCGGATCATCGGATAGCCGGTGTAATTATGCGTCAGCACGAACAGCGCCCTGGATGAGGTGGCCGCTTTGACCAGCTTGCGGGCATCAGCCAGCGTCGAGGTCAGCGGCTTGTCACAGATCACATGAATGCCGTGTTTTAGAAACTCCCGGGCCACCGGGTAATGCATGTGGTTCGGGGTCACGATCGAGACAGCCTCGATACCGTTCTTGAGCCGCGCTTCCCGCTTGGCCATTTCGACGTAGTCGCCATAGGCCCGGTCCTCGGCCACTCCCAGATCGGCGGCCGAAGCTTTCGACTTCTCCGGCGTTGATGAAAACGCACCGGCGACCAGCTCATAGCGGTCGTCGATGCGCGAGGCGATGCGGTGCACGCCGCCGATAAAAGCGTCGCGCCCGCCGCCGACCATGCCAAGGCGAATGCGGCGGGTGGATGAAGTGTTGGAACCTTCGATAGCCATTGTCGTTCTCCTCCCGCTCAGGAAATGCCGAGCATGCGGCGGTTGGCGTCGTCGTCGTTGCCGCCATCGGCGAAATCGTCAAATGCCCGCTCGCTGACGCGAATGATGTGATCGGACACAAATTGCGCGCCTTCGCGGGCGCCGTCTTCCGGATGCTTCAAGCAGCATTCCCATTCCACCACCGCCCAGCCGTCGAAATCATTGGTCGCCATCTTCGAGAAGATCGCACCGAAATCGACTTGCCCGTCTCCGAGTGAACGGAATCGTCCGGCCCGGTCGACCCACGGTTGATAGCCCGAATAAACCCCCTGCCGTCCGGTCGGATTGAACTCCGCATCCTTGACGTGGAACATCTTGATCCGGTCCTTGTAGATGTCGATATTGTCGATGTAGTCGAGACACTGCAGCAGATAGTGCGATGGGTCATAGAGCATGTTGCAGCGCGCGTGGTTGCCGACCCGCTCCAGGAACATTTGGAAGGTCACGCCGTCATGCAGGTCTTCGCCCGGGTGGATCTCGTAGCAGATATCCACGCCGCACTCCTCGGCATGGTCAAGGATCGGGTGCCAGCGCTTGGCCAGCTCGTCAAAGGCGGTTTCCACCAGACCGGTGGGCCGCTGCGGCCAAGGGTAGATATAGGGCCAGGCCAGAGCGCCGGAAAAGCTTGCCATCGCACCAATACCCAAATTTCGCGAGGCGGTCAGCGCCATCCGAACCTGATTGACCGCCCATTGCTGCCGGGCCTTGGGATTGCCGCGCACTTGAGGTGCCGCAAAGTCGTCAAAAACCTCGTCATAGGCGGGATGAACGGCGACCAGCTGGCCTTGCAAATGCGTCGACAGCTCGGTGACTACGATGCCGTTCTCAGCCGCCACGCCCTTGAACTCGTCGCAATAATCCTTTGACGCGGCTGCCTGTTCCAGGTCGATCAACCGTGCGTCCCAACTCGGCACCTGAACGCCCTTGTAGCCGCAATCAGCGGCCCACTTGGTGATCGACGCCCAGGAGTTAAAAGGTGCTTCGTCGCCGCCAAATTGAGCCAGAAACAGTGCCGGGCCCTTGATGGTTTCCATTGATTTCATCCTCCAGATTTCAGTTCGGCTGCGCCGGACGGTACCAGTTGTGGCTGGCTCGGCGGGGTGCGATACGAAAAGCCTGTCGTCGCAGGTCAAAATCGCCCGTACAGCTGGCCCCTGTCTTCCGCATGGTTCCGCTGCGGTTTGCTTTTCCTTTTTCCGCGTTTCTCCGATGAACTCTAGGCGTATTCTTAAATCGCTTGTATCCCTCCCGATAAAGCGCCTCCGGATTTTCGGTAAAAACCTAGTCCACACCACCGCTGCTGCGAGCACAGGCAAATTGAACACCAGTGGGTGACCTTGCGAGCTTTGGGATAGGGCCCAGCAATAGAAGCCGGTGCGCAACCGAGTTTGAATGAGGTGCCAGTGGCAGCGACCGATGTGGTCGCAAGAGACTGATGCCGAGGCCCGTAGTTGGTTTGACTTCACGCCTCAAGCTGTCAGAAATACGTTTCGCATGCGACGCGCCGTGGCAGGAGAGTCCCGCCGACGCGGCTCACATGCTGTCCCAATCGGATGGGCAACAAAGGACGGTAGCAAAGAGTGATTGACCACCGCAAAAAAGAGTTCCTGAGCCACCTGTTTCATGCGGCTGTCGAACGCGCTGATCCGAAGCGCGCGTTGAGCCAGGCGTTGCCGCAAAAACCGGCAGGAAAAACGGTGGTCATCGGTGCCGGCAAGGGAGCGGCGCAACTGGCCGCTGCGTTTGAAGACCTGTGGGACGCTCCGCTGACAGGTACAGTCGTCACCCGTTACGGTTACGCTGCTCCCTGCAAAACCATCAAGGTTCTGGAAGCGAGTCACCCGGTGCCGGATGAGGCCGGACTGGCAGCGACAAGAGCCCTGTTTGACGCGGTTTCCGGGCTGACAAAGGATGACCTTGTGGTGGCGCTGATCTGCGGCGGCGGCTCGGCGTTGCTGCCCGCGCCGCCTGAAGGCTTGACGCTTGCAGATGAACAGGAACTCAATCACGTGCTGCTCGCCTCGGGCGCCCCGATCGGCGTGATGAACGCGATCAGGAAACACGCGAGCCTCATCAAGGGCGGACGGCTTGCCGCTGCGGCCTGGCCCGCCAGGGTAGTGTCGCTGGTCGTCTCCGACGTTCCCGGCGACGACCCCTGCCAGGTGGCATCAGGTCCGACCGTTCCGGACGCACTGGCAATGCCGGATGTCCGTTCGATGGTTGTTGCCTACAACATCGCGCTTCCCGAAAAGATTCGTCAACATTTTGACAGTGGCAGAGACTTGCCTCCGCGGCCTGAAGATCCTGTTTTCGCACGCAACGAAGTCCGCGTCATTGCATCAGCGGGGTTGTCACTCGAAGCTGCCGCGCAAATGGCCCGCAACGCCGGGGTAGGCGCTGCGATCCTGTCGGATGCCATTGAGGGCGAGGCACGTGATGTCGGGCTGGTGCATGCCGCAATCGCGCGGGAAGTGGCCGGTCGCGATCGACCGTTCGCGAAACCGGTGGTTATTCTGTCGGGCGGGGAAACCAGTGTGACGCTCAGGGGAAAAGGCAAGGGAGGGCGCAACACCGAGTTCCTCCTGTCGCTTGCCTCGGCCATCGACGGCATTGATGGCATTACCGCCCTTGCTGCCGATACGGATGGCATTGACGGTTCGCAAGACAATGCCGGAGCGTTTGCGGGAACTTCCACGGCTGCCGAGATGCGGGCGCAGGGCATAGATCCGCTGGTCTGTCTGGCGTCCAACGACGCCTGGTCAGCTTTCAATGCAATCGGCGAATTGTTCGTGACAGGGCCGACGGGCACCAATGTCAACGATTTCCGGGCTGTTCTTGTCGGCAATCTGCCGAGTTGATTGACGAGGCGCCCGTGTTCAGCAGGATGTGCCGAGACAGGTTCGTGCAAGAAAGGCCTGTTTTAAGCCGCTGTATGAACACGCAGTGAAATCTGGCTTCCGACATAACTGCGCAACTGAACGAGTTCGTTGTCCAGTCTTGCCGCTTCCTCGAGCAAGTCATAATTGCCAGGCTCTGCCGAAATTTCGCCGTACAGGATAGCGGATATCCGGCACATATTGTTCAGGCAGCCGTAGATCACCTGCTTTTGCCGGGTAGGAGTGTTGGCGTCCTTCGCCAGCCGAATTACCTCCGATGCCTTGGCATCATGCATTCTTTTAAGGCTTGCAAGTCGGTGTGAAACTGTCATGTGCGTTCATCCTGACAGGAGTTGTTGGAAACACTCAGTTCACGCGTCAAAACTACTTTTTTACAGCAACATGTTGTATAAAGAGCCATGATTCGCACTGAAGTGTCCAGTTCTGCCTGTACAGGCAACAACACGGAGCAAGCTTGATGCTTGCTGAGATTTTTGTTTTCGAGCCGCAGTTGTCTGCCCCGAGATCCGTCACATAGATAAACCGCTCTGAAACCCTGCAAGGGCTCCATCCAATTTTCCTCTGATGCTTGGTCAATTTGAGATTTGCATGCGGCGGCGGTGGTAGCAATTCACCCGCCTCTCACCTTGCCCATGTTTCCACAGTTTAATACACCTGTGCTTTAGGACCTGCTTGAACTGGACGATTATTCCTGTTCTGCCCCCGTCGATTCGATTTGGTAGCGCATGGCAAAGACACTATGGTGCCGCCGTCACCCACACTGAAACCCGTTGTCCCGCCATCGGCTGACAAAAACCTGCCCGCGAGCCCTGTCCATGACCGAACCCGCTGACCGCGATGAAGATATCCTTGCGTCATCCCCGTCTGCGGAAGCGATGGATAATGACGATATTTATGGTGATGACGGCTCGATCCGGCAGGACTACCTGACAGCAGTCGAAGCGGCCATAGCTGATCAAGATGTGCTGTTTCTGCGCGAGTATGTGGTGCGTCTGCATGAATCCGAACTTGGCGACCTCCTGGAGTCGATCAGCGCGCCGCAACGCCATGCTTTGGTTGCACTGCTCGGTGCTGATTTCGATTTTGCTGCGCTGACCGAGGTCGACGAGGCCATCCGTCTCGATATCATCGAGGCGCTGCCGAATGCCCGGATCGCAGAAGCACTCGGCGACCTTGATTCCGATGACGCGGTCTACATTCTCGAAGACCTCGACGAAGAGGATCAGAAAGAGATCCTGGCAGCCTTGCCGTTTACCGAACGGGTCAGGCTGCGTCGCTCTCTGGACTATCCCGAAGACACCGCCGGCCGCCGCATGCAGACCGAGTTTGTCGCAGTTCCGCCATTCTGGACGGTCGGACAAACCATCGACTATATGCGCGACGAAGAGGATTTGCCCGAGAGTTTCAGCCAGATCTTTGTCATCGACCCTACCTTCAAGCTGGTTGGTGCTGTTGCGCTCGACAAGATATTGCGCACCAAGCGGCTGGTACGCATCGAAGAGGTGATGGACGAAACGCGCTATCGCATCGATGCCGAGATGGACCAGGAAGAAGCAGCCCAACTGTTTGAACAGTACGACCTTCTCTCAGCCGCTGTGGTTGACGAGAATGAACGCCTCGTTGGCGTTCTGACAATTGATGACGTGGTCGACGTCATCCATGAAGAAGCCGAGGAAGACATCAAGCGCCTGGGCGGTGTCGGCGACGAAGAACTCTCCGACAGCATCCTGTCGACAGTGCGGTCGCGCTTCAGCTGGTTGCTGATCAATCTTGGCACGGCCATTCTGGCGTCAGCCGTGATCAGCCTGTTTGATGCCACCATCGAGCAAATGGTGGCTTTGGCGGTGCTGATGCCGATTGTCGCCTCAATGGGTGGCAATGCCGGTACCCAGACCATGACCGTGACCGTGCGTGCTTTGGCCACCCGCGACCTCGATATTTACAATGCAGGCCGGATCATCAGGCGTGAGGCGGCGGTCGGCCTGATCAATGGTGTGCTGTTTGCCGTGATCATCGGCGTGGTTGCCGGCGGATGGTTCTCCAGTCCCGGACTTGGAGGTATCATTGCTGCGGCGATGGTGGTGAACATGCTGGCGGCCGCCCTTGCCGGTATCCTGCTGCCGTTGCTTTTGGACAAGGTCGGTGCAGATCCGGCGATCGCCTCGGCGGTTTTTGTGACCACCGTCACCGACGTCGTCGGCTTTTTCGCATTTCTCGGTTTGGCAGGATGGTGGTTGTCACTCGCTTGAATTGTCACCGGAGTGCGGTGGTCATGATGCTGATTTTGACTTATACGTAAAGGTAAGTCGCCATGCGTTTTTCAGGATCATTGCATTTTGGACAAGTACTACACCATCACCGAGTTGACCCGCGAGTTTGGGATTTCGACCCGGACCTTACGCTTTTATGAGGACGAAGGCCTGATCCACCCCGAGCGCCGCGGGCGGACCCGATTGTTCCGGCAGACAGATCGCAGGCTGATCCAGGAAGTTCTGCGCGGTCGCCGCATAGGCTTCACCATAGCAGAAATCCGCGAGATCATACAGGTCTACAAGGACCCTCCGGGCGAAGCAGGCCAGTTGCGGCTGTTGATGCGCAAGGTTGAGGAAAAACGCGAGGACTTGCGACAGAAACGCAAGGACATAGATGAAACGCTCATCGAGCTCGATCACATCGAGGAATCATGCCTGACGCGGCTTGCTGAAATCGGCGTCAACACCTGATCTTCAGCGCCGTGCATCCAATCGGATGCGCAAAAGGTCGATGGAACACCTTTGAAATGATGCGTGTCGCTCGGTAACTCGTGGACTCAGATCCAGCGCCGGACTTTGCGGCAATAGGCTTCGAACTGGTATCCGAACCTGGACAGGAGATGTCTTTCTTCACGCCTGACGGCAAGAAAATGCGTCATGAGGCCGTCAAACGGCGCCAGCAGCAAAAACCATGCGTTCATCGAAAAAAATCCCATGCCAACCAACAGCGCCATGTTCGCGACATAGATCGGGTTGCGGCTGAAGCCAAACGGGCCACGAGCCACAAGATAGTTTGAGCCGCGATTGGGCAGAACCGTTGTGTGAGCCTCGTGCAGGGTTTTCATAGCCCAGAGATCGACGCCGATGGCGACAACGATCAATGTGATTCCGAGTGGCCTTGTGCCGCCAAATTCCAGCTGCAGCGGGACGAACCGGTTCGCCACGATGGCAGCCAGCGTAAATGCCACCAGCAGCACGGGTGGCCATGGAATAAGATTGGGCTTTTCCCTGTAGCTCATCATAGATCTGATCCCCAATCGAAGTCGGTCCGGGCAAGAATGTGGCGTTGTCTCACATCCGGGCTATTTGAACCTGGCTGTGCATTGATCGGCAATAGCGGGTATGCGGGCATCTGAATCCTGTGTGATCTCGCCCGCAATGTAGGGCTGGAAGAGTTCTTGTGAAAGCAGTTCGTCAGTGACACAACTGCAAAATTGTTCGCAGAAAAGCGCGCTGCTGTTGGCCTCGCAACTGATTTTGCACTCCGAGATGAAGCCGGGCATAGGATCAACTGGCGGAGCCGGGCTGATCTGCGACACGGTCCAGACCAATGACAGCAGTATTGGTTGATGCAGCAGATAAAAGGCCAGACTGTGACGTCCGCAAAATCGTGTTGCACGGGCCAGGACATTGTTGCTGGCCGGCAGTGCCGCCAGACGTCCGGTCAGGCCACGAGAGACCGCGTAGCTTGTAAACCCCATCCCGATCAGGAAAGGGCCGAGCCAAGGCATGAGCGGCACAAAATCATTGGACCGGGGCGGTACCGTGAACAGGCCGATCCATGACAACCAGGCCGAATTGAACGCCTCATTCTGGTAAAGTTGAGGCAAGACCAGGCACATCACGCCTGCCAGGACCGTCAGCAGGGGAGGCAGGCGCAAGAATGCAAGGCCGATCACGCTCGATGCGGCAATCGCATGCAGGATGCCGAAATAGATAAAGCTGTCCGGCATGGCGAAATACGTTGCCAGGCTGATAAGCCCGGCAGCGCCAGCAACCATTCCAATGCGTTTGAGAAAGGTATCCGGGCGGATTTTGCTGCCATGGGCAAGCACAAGACTGACCCCGGCCAGAAACAGAAAACTTCCGGCAATTGTCCTTGCATAGGCCTTGAGCAAACCTTGCGTGCTGGTCCCTTGCTCAAGGTAGCCGAAGAACTCCAGGTCCCACGCGAAATGGTAGCTCGCCATGGCGAACAGAGCCAATCCTCTGGCCAGATCGAGCACATGGATACGCCCGGCCGGGCGGAGAGACGATGGCTGGTTGCCGACAGTATCACTCAAACTTCTCGCTCCATCTGACCCATCCGGCAATACCGCCGATTCGGTATTCTATTGCATGTCTCGGCCAGTCGGAAACGCTGGTAGCAATAAGTTGCCCCAAATCCATGGTGATCAAACCCGCTGCGCGGGCTCTGCCATTGCGAAACGCGTTGCAATCCCGGTCAGCAGGCCCGATCAGCAGGCCAGATCAGCGGAAATGCAGTGCTTCATGCGCCGGGAAACGGAGCTTTTGGCCTGCTGGGTGTGTGATCACGAATCACACCGGATCGAGTTGCGGTTTCCTGCCCCTGCTGCTGACATACAGACCTGCCAGCACCAGCCCAAGCGCCGCAATCAGGTTGATCGACAGCGGTTCACCCAGAATGGCTACCCCCAATACAACACCGAACACGGGGACCAGATTGATGGAGAGAGAAAACCGCGTGTAGCCGATTGCTCTGATCAATGAGAACCGCAGGATGTAGGCAATTCCTGTAGGAAACAAACCGAGAAAGATCAGGGATCCGATCACCGGACCGGAATAGGCCTGTGTTGGAAGCCCATCCGTAATCAGAGCCAGTGGAACAAGCACCGCCGTGCCGATTGCCAGCGCCAGGGTCGCGAGCCGAACCGGTGGCATGCTGATCCGCCGTATCAGCAACCCGGCGCAGACGTAACAGAAGGATGCTCCCAAAGCTGCGAGCTTGCCCAGCAGCGGTCCCCCGGCAAGTCCGCTGAAGATGCTCGGTCCCAGCAGCACGACGATACCGGAAAATCCCAATAGCACTGACAACAGCTTGCGTGGCGTCAAGCGGTCGTCATCGGTCATCAGATGACTGCCGATGAGTGCCAGAAACGGGCCGGTGCCCATCAGCAGGGCCAGCACGCTGCCTTCTACGGTCTTGCCGGCCCAGGCAACCAGAATGAACGGCACTACCACATTCAACAACGCCATGCCGATCACGAGTGCCCACTGTCCGGGCCCGTGCGGCCAGGTCATGCCACGCCAGATCGCGTAGGGCAGCAGGACGACAAATCCGATGCCGACGCGAATTGCTGCAAGCCAGACCGGGCCGGTCTCTGGAACCGCGATGCGGATGGCGATGAATGCCGAAGCCAACATCAGCGACGTCATGATCATGAGGCCCAGGTCCAGGCGCGTTGGTTCCCGTAACGATTGGCTGACCGAACTCATGCGGAGGCGGGGTCCGAAGCCTCGTCTGATTCCAGTGCCAACCGGTAGACGCCGCGGAAGGCTGATGGATCTGCCGGCTTGCCCTTGCGCAGAATCACGATTTCACCGTTCTTCGCCATCTCGACCGCGACAGCCCGCAACGGCTTCATCAACCGGCTCCATTGGCGCTCATCGGAGCCCGTCAGTGATCGCGCCGCTTCGGTCGGGGAAATGCTTTTACCCGGCTGCTGGCTCTTGAGCAGGTCGAGAATGGCGTTGCGCAACACCTCGGGTGAATAGGTTTTGGGCTGGGTCACGGAATGATGATGTCCTTGAGAATTGCATCGCGGGCATTGGAAAAGAACTGTCGCCGGAGCAGCACAAGAATCACCAGCGTGGTCGAGCCCATCAGCACGAACGGCCCGACGAACCAGCCGAGATAGCCAATGGAGAGGAAAATCGCCCTCAGCCCGGCATTGAAATGACGCCCGGCCAGAACATTGAGCGATGCTGCCCGGTTGGCTGCAGCATCAAGCTCTATCTGGTCGTCCGGTAAATCATCCTTCATCGGGATCGCGCCGAACATGATCGATGCATAGTTGAACAGCCGGTAGGACCAGCCGAACTTGAAGAATGCGTAGGCAAAGATTCCGATCAGTCCGAACACCTTGAGTTCGAATGCGACCGGGTCCGCAACCAGTGGGATTGGCAGGTCATCGGCAATCGCCAGGACTCGCTCCGTTGCACCGAGCAACGCGAAACATCCACCGATGGCAAAGATCGTGGTCGAGGCGAAGAACGCCGTGCCGTTCTGCAAGCCTGCCATGATCGCTGTGTCGATCATGCGCAGATCCCGCCGTGCCGCCACCATCATCCAGCGTTTTCGATGCTGGTTCATTGCCGTGGTCAGGCTGACGCGCTTGATCGGCAGATGGTTGTTGGACGCCAGCGAAAAGGTGAACCAGGACAGCGCGAACCAGCCGATAGCCAGATAATCGTAATTTGTCATGGTGCGGTTTTGACATGAAGCGAGGCCCGAAGCAAAGCCTCTGTGAAAGCTTTGCATTTTAATCAAATCTTAATGTCCATGGCCAAAGTGTGGGCGGTATTGGTTTTACGGATTCGCCGCCTTCGAGGTAACGTATTGATTTGATATGAAGCCATGCGCAAACGAGAGGGCTGATATGTAAAACCAGCCTCAGAAATGCCTTTTTTGCAGTTGCGAAAAGATTACCATATCGTTAAACACCCCTTCCTGCGCTGAGCGCGTCCACATGGACAACGCGGCCTGACAGACAGTTCTAAACCGGAGTGATCATGGAAGAGACCGTACAGAAGTCCTGCTGGGGTATTACCGCTCGCGCAGTCATCGGTTTTTCGGGAATTCTCGCACTGGCCTACCTTTTCGGCGGCATCTGAGCGAACGTTTGATTTGATCTGACAAGAGCAGCGCCTGACCGGCTGGTCGGCGCTGCTTTTCTTTGTCCATTAACCGGGGTTTCAACCCCAACCGCCGCCGCTGTCGTTGAAGCGGCATCCAACGTCGGTGGATTGACGGATCAACGCAGGCCCCGCATGTAAGATGTCCCTTCTTACCGGAGCTGCAGTGAGCCATGTTTCTTTCAGTCTTTGATGTCTTCAAGATCGGCGTTGGCCCATCGAGTTCCCACACAATGGGGCCGATGTCGGCCGCTGTGCGCTTCCTGGACGAGATCGCCTGTCCTGACTGGCCTCGTCCGGTCGGCGCTAAGGTTGACCAGATCAGGGTCAGCCTGCACGGCTCGCTGGCCTTCACCGGCATCGGCCACGGGACGGGCAGGGCAGTGGTGCTCGGCCTGACCGGCGAATTGCCCGACAAGGTCGACCCGGATCGGATGGAAGCGATTATCGCCGACGTCGAGCAAAACTGCAAAATCAGCCCTCCCGGTCACCCCGACTATCATTTCGACCCGAAGACAGACCTTGTCTTTGATAAGAAGCAGGCTCTGCCCGGCCATGCCAACGGCATGGCATTTTCCGCCCTCGACCGGGATGGAAACATGCTGCTGCGCCGCATCTATTATTCGGTCGGTGGCGGCTTTGTGGTGTCGGATACGGAACTGGAAGCCATGAAGGGCGCAAAGAAAGCTGCGGTCGACAAATCCGTGCCGCATCCATTCCGCAACGCCAGGCAGATGCTCGAGATGGCCGCTTCATCCGGCCTGACAATCGCCCAGATGAAACGTGCCAACGAGGAAACCCACATGTCGGCTGAGGAGCTCGACGCGGGGTTGGATCGGATCTGGAGCGCCATGAGCAGCTGCATTGACAGGGGTCTTCAGGGTGAGGGCATCATGCCCGGTGGCCTCAAGGTACGTCGGCGCGCCCGCATCCTGCACGACAAGTTGCAGGAAGAATGGCGGCAGAATCGTCGCAATCCGCTGCTCGCCAATGACTGGCTCAGCGTCTACGCCATGGCGGTCAATGAGGAAAACGCATCCGGGGGCCGTGTCGTCACCGCGCCGACAAACGGTGCCGCCGGCGTCATCCCGGCCACCATTCGCTATGTCATGCAGTTTCATGATGGCGCTGATCAGCAGTCGATTCGCGATTATCTGCTGACGGCTGCTGCGGTTGGTGGCATCATCAAGCACAATGCCTCGATTTCAGGTGCCGAGGTTGGCTGCCAGGGCGAAGTTGGCTCGGCTGCTGCGATGTCTGCGGCGGGCCTTGCGGCCGTCATGGGCGGGACGCCGGAACAGATTGAAAATGCAGCGGAAATTGCGCTGGAACATCATCTTGGAATGACCTGTGACCCGGTCGGCGGGCTGGTGCAGGTGCCGTGCATCGAGCGCAATGCCCTGGGCGCGGTCAAGGCGGTCACCGCTGCGTCACTGGCGATGAAGGGCGACGGTCAGCACTTCGTGCCGCTTGATGCCTGTATCGAAACCATGCGCCAGACCGGTCTCGACATGAACGAACGCTACAAGGAGACCTCCACCGGTGGTCTTGCAGTCAACATGGTTGAGTGTTGAACGCGCGCAAAGCGGCTTTTGTTGAACCGGCCCGCTGGCCCTGAGCCTGTGGACGAGGACGGGTTTCGGTGCTCGCCGGGTTGACCCGAAGCATCCAGCGCCCGATGTAATGCGGCATGGCTCTTCATCTCCTGAAATTGTGTGTTGGCGCAGAAAGTGTCGAAGACCAGCGCGGCTGGATGCAGCGCAGACTCGCCATGATGGCTACGGCAGGGCAGCAGCCGGAACAGTTCCACACCACGCGAATGCTTCCCAAGCGGGCTGCGGAGCTCATCGACGGAGGATCGCTTTATTGGGTGATCAAGGGCAATATTCAGGCCCGTCAGCGTCTGCTGGAAATCCGTCCTTTCGTCGATTCTGACGGAATATCGCGTTGTCATCTGGTGCTTGAACCGGTTTTGCACGAGACGTCCTGGGCGCCGCGGCGTCCTTTTCAGGGATGGCGCTATCTTGATCCCAAGGATGCGCCGCCAGATCTGGGGGGCGCAGGATCAGATGGAGAGGATTTGCCGCCGGAGCTCAAGCGCGAATTGGCCGGGCTCGGACTTCTGTGAAGCCTGCCTGAAGCGCACACTCTTGTGTTGTCGCGATAAAGCGCCACATTGATGTTGAACCGAGCAGCAAGTGGATTGATACCCAGATCTCATGGCCAAAGATAAATCCGGACCTGACAGAGCCTTGTCCAAGCGCGGTGAAGCCGCGCTTCCCGATAGTGCGTCTGTGTCGTCCCGCTCAGAAATTGCAGCCTTCCTGACAGCTGCCAAGTCGGTGGTGCCCTCAGCCAGTGGGTCGGGGCGGCTGGCCTTTGCGCTCGACGCCACGATGAGCCGTCAGCCGACATGGGACAGTGCCTGCAAACTGCAGGCAGAGATGTTTGACGCTGTGGACAAGTCCGGCGCGCTATCGGTGCAACTGGTCTATTTCCGCGGACTTGGAGAATGCCGCGCCTCGCGTTGGGTCAACGACACCCGGCAGTTGGCTGACCTGATGGCCCGGATTGATTGCCGTGGCGGCCAGACCCAGATCGGCCGGGTTCTGCGGCACGTGGCAGACGAAGCGCGCGCCAAGCCGGTGAGCGCGCTGGTCTATATCGGCGATGCGATGGAAGAGGACATCGACAAGCTGGCTGTGGTTGCCGGCGAGTTGGCGCTGAGGAAAGTGCCGTGTTTCATGTTTCATGAAGGCCATGACCCGGCCGCAGCGGTGGGCTTCAAGGAGATTGCCCGCGTCACCGGCGGCGCCTATGTCCGGTTCGATCAGAACGCCGCTTCCGAACTTGCTCAGTTGCTGCGCGCTGTCGCGGCCTATGCCACCGGCGGCCGGATGGCGCTTGAAAAAACTGGTGGATCGGCAGCACGACTGTTGCTTGAGCAACTGGGGCCAGGAAAACCTGGTGAAGGAGGATCCAAACGCCCATGAGTGCAATTGCAGTGTTTCTCGGCGGCGTGTTGATTCTGCTGGCGCTTGTCGCCGGCGTGCTCAGCGTCAAGCCATCGGCGCTAGCCAGTACGTTCCGCTACGGCCTTCCCGTCGCGGCGGCTGGCGTCGGGGTTGTTCTCACACTGATCGGCCGTGCCAGCATCGGCATACCGCTGCTGGCATTCGCTCTGGCGCTGCTTTCGCGCGCCCGCAGGGCTTCACGCGCCACCCGTCAGCCGGGAGGACAATCCTATGTCCGATCTGCGGCTTTGGAAATGGAACTCGACCTCGACACCGGTTCGATGAACGGACTGGTTCTTGCAGGCAGCTTCGAAGGGCGCGAGCTTGACGATCTCGATGAGCCTGATCTGATGCAATTGCATTCCGAGATGGCCGGCGATCCGGAAAGCCTTGGTCTACTGGAAGCGTATCTTGACCGCCGCACGCCCGACTGGCGTGCCGGCTTTGACATGAATGACGACACGGGTCTGGGAGCTTCTCCAGGCTCGGGCGCCATGACACAGAAGGAGGCCTACGAGGTCCTTGGTCTTGGCCCGGGGGCGAG
>JBPOEW010000017.1:0-69888 GCA_051251555.1 Hoeflea sp. | reverse complement strand
ATCCGCATGTCGTCGGCCTTTATATCACGGCTTGCGCCACTGGCGGTGCCATTGGCACGGCCACCGGCGCCGCCTCGGGCCCGGTATCAAGAGACAAAAAACCCAATTCCGTCTCCACCATCGAGCGCCGGCTGTCATCGCTGTCCTGGAACTATGCCCAGCGCGGCCAGCCGCTTGATCGCAAGGACCGCGCCATTGCCACCGTTCTGGCCGGCATCCGCAACACCCACGCCGCCCCGCCACGGCAGAAGGAAGCGATCCTGCCAGAAGACCTGATCGCCATGCTCGAGACCCTGGACAAGGCAAGCCTGCGCGGATTGCGCGACCGGGCGATGTTGCTGATCGGCTTTGCCGGTGGCCTGCGCCGCTCGGAAATCACCGGCCTCGACCTTGGCCGGGACCAGAGCGAGGATGGCCGTGGCTGGATCGAGTTTCTCGACAAGGGCGTTCTGGTCACCCTGCGTGGAAAAACCGGCTGGCGCGAGGTCGAAATCGGCCGCGGATCGGCAGACAGCACCTGTCCGGTCGCTGCACTCGAGATCTGGATCAAATTCGCCAAACTTGCCAGAGGCCCCCTCTTCCGCCGCGTCACCGGCAAGGGCAAGAACGTCGGGCCGGATCGGCTGAATGATCAGGAAGTGGCGCGCCTGGTCAAACGCGCAGCGCTTGCCGCAGGCGTTCGCGGCGATCTGTCGGAAAACGCCCGGGAGCAACTGTTTTCAGGCCACTCGCTCCGCGCCGGGCTTGCCTCATCGGCCGAGGTCGACGAACGCCACGTCCAGAAGCAACTGGGCCACACAAGTGCGGAGATGACCCGCAAATACCAAAGACGCCGCGACCGGTTCCGGGTCAATCTGACCAGGGCTGCCGGGTTATAGAGCGTCGTTCGCTTGGCCGTCCGGCGTAATGAGCCTGAGTGAAGGAAAATATGTCCGGTAGCGGCCAACGTCGCGGGTAAGTAGCGGCAGGTCGTTGACAGCAGCATGGGCACCGATGAAGAAGTCAGGCAAGACTCCGGTCCTGGATCCGCCCGACCTGCGATACTGCGTGAACACTTTACCAGCCAGGAACAATGCAGCTCGCGGCATCGAAGCTACAACAAGGCCGGCCTCATCGACAAATTGCTCAAGATGCTCGACGCGGTCATATCGAACTGCCAGTTCGGCATAGACAACATCGTTGATCAGCAACGGCCCATTCAGGCTTGCTGCCTCGAGCTGGGCAATCGACCAGTCAGCCCAGATCGGATCATCGGTGACGAGATCAAGCAGAATGTTGGTATCGACGAGTGTCACGGTTTGCCGCGCGTCAACGCCATTATCGCATCGGTGTTAAGACCTGTTCCGGCATGGCCGCGCAACTTTGCAAAACGGGTCACCGGTTGATTTTTATCGGTGCGCGCCAGAACCACGCTGCCATCGACGGCGCGGTGAAATTCAACCTTGCTGCCCGGAACGATCCCCAGCAGATCACGGACCGGCTTCGGAATGGTCACTTGTCCTTTAGCGGTGACGGTGGTGCTCATGTTCGCTCCAAGGTAATACCTGTTTTTCTCAAGGTAATCCCGAGCCGAGCGGAATTCAATCCCTGCACACACCCGCTATCAGTCTCTTAGACATGATCATCGCAGCTCAGCTGTTCCACGAAGATCCGCCCGGTGCGACAATGATGTCGGCCAGCGGATGTCCATTGCGCTCGTGCCAATCCGCTTGCGCTGCAAACGCATCGGCGTTTTCGGCATGCCACTTGTTGGACCGCGCTTCGGCGATTGCCTTGAGAAGGCCTGCTTCAGCCACTGCGGACACATCGATCTTGAGAGCCTTCGCACAATCAAGCGCATCTGCATCAAGAATCACAGACGTCTTCCGTTTGGGTCTGCCTTTCATGCCGATGTGCTCCTTTCCTGTACCGAAAAATATACCGCGCTGAATGGGGTGCAATCCTCCAACAGGAAGCGCCTGTCAGGACCCGCGAAAAGCTCGGCTCGCCACGCGACACACCATGTCGAACCCCACGTCCCCCTCACCCCGCGCGCCTTTCGCCTGGTCCGTTTGCCCGGATCTGCGCCATCAGCATCGGTCCGAGCGAGAATTCGCCGCGTTCTGCGCGGCTGGTCAGGTCGCGCAGATAGCCGCCGGCGGAGTTGATATGACCGGCGCGCTCGAGAATGCAGGCGATGATCGTGGCGGCATTTTCCGGCCCGAAGATCGCGCACGCCTCCTCGTAGGCAGACGGCGACACGCCCAGCATCGAGCGCACCACCACCGCGGCCCCCATCAGATCGCGCCAGCTGGCGATTGCCCCGCCCGGCCCGTAATCACAGATCTCGCGGCAGGCGGACAGGACCATGCCGAGCGGAAAGGGTTTTTGCCCAAACCCGGCCAGGCTTTCGCCTTGCAGACGGGTTGATCCCGCAGTGCCTCCCTGCCCCATCCCGGGCGAAGCCGATTTGATTTCCTTTACCGCTGGCTCCACGTGGTGCGGGTCGCAGGTTCCGGGGTCTTCGCCTCGCTTTTCTTCCAAGCGCAGTTCAGATTCAATAAGGGAGTCTGGATTTGAATTCTGTTTATGACGCTCATTTTCATGGGCATTGCCGCTTGTTTTGGTGGTTTTCAGTTGGCTTTCCAACTGGTTGAGGATGTTTTCCCGCAGGAACTCGATCTCGTCGAGCGCTGCAGACACCGCTTCCAGCGTGGGCTTGCGCGGATAGTCGGCAAAAATGGCGCGATACGCGTCCTGAACGCTCATCCAATCGCCCGCAGCCCCTTCCTCAATCGCCGTTTCAATCAGCTTGATCACATCGCGCCGGCAGATCGTCAGGCGCTCCTTCATGCGCCGCAGATGCAGCCGTTCCGCTTCCACTTCGGCAGCCAGCCGTTTGATCTCGTCGGCTCGCGCCAGCAGCGGCTTGAGCGAGAAGCCGAACGCCTCGTCGATTTGTCCACTGCGCCCGCGCCGGGCAAAGCGCTTGCCATTGGCGCTGTCCTTGCGCGTGAGAAGCCCGGCTGACACCAGCACCGCGAGATGGCGGCGGATGGTCTGCTCGGCCATGCCATTGGCGCGGCGCGACAATTGCGTATTTGACGGAAACACGATCAGGCTGTCTCCAGCCGCAAGTTCTGCCTTGGGATAGAAGCTGATCAGCGCCGAAAGCACCGCCAGCGCCCTGTCGGTGATGCCCAGGCGTGGCCGTGCTTCACACAGCGCCTGGTAGATCTTCCACTTGTCGACGATCGCGTCTTCATCAATTTCGGCGGCCGTCATCTGGTCTGCCAACATGGCATAGGTCATCGTTCGCCGCCCGAAGGGCGTCGTGATATGATCCAGCTGCATTTTCCTTCACCTTTCAAAAGGCAATAGAAATTCATTCGCCAAATTGACGCTCAAGACTCTTGACTGTGATTCGGGGAAGTGCGATTCTCTAGCTGCTAGACACGAGAAGGGCTTCCACGACGGCGACGTTTGGGGGCCTTTTTCTATTGCGTTGCACTAACTCCGTTTGTCGTTTGTCTTCGCCCTGGTCTCTTCGAGATAGGCGTCGTGAATGGTTTCCATTTGTCCGGCCAGATAGGCGACAAATTCGGGCGGAACCGATTTGGCAAAGCTCATCCGCGCACCGGCATTGCCATAGCTCACCTCAGCCAGTTTCATGCCCTTGGACATGATGGTCTCGCGCGGCAGTGGCTTGGGTTCAGGAGCGAGCGCTTTTTCAAACAGGGCTGACAGCGCCAGCGCAAAGCGCTCTTCGCTCGACATGCCTGCGCCGGCGCTCGCCAGCAGCTCCTCGGCCACACCGCGAGCCTGGGGCAAACCTTCCCATCTTTCCACCAGCTCAAGCCAGCGGCGGCGGCCGATCTCGGGCGCCGGGCCAATCGCCTGCAGCAGGCTTTGCGGCAGGGTTGCGGCAATCCGGATCATCTCGGAAATATGGGATTTGCCGGTCGACAGCGAGGCGCAGATGGTGGCCCGGTCGTAGCCCGCCTTCTCCTGCGCAAAGGCAAAATTGCATTTCTCGATGAAGCTGAGATCATTGCGGGCCGAGTTTTCCTCGCCTTGGAACACAATGGCTTCGGCATCATCGAGCGGGCGAATGATCGCCTTGAATTTCAGCCCCAGCTTTTGCGCCGCAGCCAGCCGACGGCGGCCATAGACAATCTGGTATCGCTGCGGATCGTCCTTGAGCGGGCGCACCAGACCCGGCACAATTTGCCCGCGCTCGCGCATGGAATCGACGAGTTCCGAAATCGCAGCCTCGTCATAAGCGCCGGCAAACCGGTCCGGAATGCTCGATGGCAATATCTCGGCCGGGTCCAGTTCGCTGACATAGCCGCCATCCTTGAGCACCCGTTCGGCCAGCTCGCCGCGCTCCTGTATCTGGCGAACGCCCGCGGCAACCTTCTTCAGATGCGGCGATGTCAATGTGCGTTCACGGGCCCCATCGGCCTGCCCGGCGCCGGATGGCTGTCCGGGTTTGAGCTCGGCTTCATCATCACTGAGTTTGCCCAGCACATTGGCGAACATGCCTTTGGAATCTTTCCGGCTCATGACCGTCCCCATGCACTTGTCAGCAGATCCTCGATCTCTTCATTGACACCGTTGATCGATTCCATCGCCCGGTCGTAGGTCTTGGGCGCCGAGAATCGCGAGCGCTGCACCTCGTACAAGCTCTGCTTCCAGGTTAGCGCATCTGCCACGGCTGTGGATTTCATCACGGTGTTGAGCAACAGATCATTGCCGAAAACCTGCCGCATCAAGGCCATCATATTGGCTTGCGGGTGGTCATTGGGCTCGAATTTGGTGATCAGGAATTTTGCAAAATCCCACTCTGCGCGGGTGCCCATATCATTGAGGATCTGCATGTAAGACCCCGCCAGCTCAAGGAATTTCGCCGTCGAGTCGACATCGAGCATGTGGGCGGGAACCGGAATGAGAACGCCCGTCGCCGCCGTCAGCGAAGACAATGTCAGGAAGTTCAGCGACGGAGCCGAATCCATCAAAATGACATCATAATTGTCCTCGACCTGGGCAATCGCCTGAGCTGCCCGCAACAGGAATTCGGTGCCGCCGGATTTGCGCATTTCAAGCGCCACGGCGGTTTCGAACTCGGTAAGCTCAAGACCGGCGCAGATCACGTCAAAGCCTTCGATATGGGTCTTGTGGATCAGCGATTGCGTCGGCACCGGCTCGTCAAAGCGAATGGCAGAGTAAAACGTGTCTCCCTCGCGCGGATCAAAATCCGGCAAGGAGCCGTGAAGCGCGGTCAGCGAGGCCTGCGGATCGAGATCGATCGTCAGCACCCGATAGCCTCGCAACGCCAGATAATGACCGAGATGAATGGTGGTCGAGGTCTTGGACGAACCGCCCTTGAAGTTGGTGACGGCGATCACCTGGCAGCCCTCGCCTTCAATGCGGCGCGGGTTGATCCATTTCTTGCGACCGTTCTCGGCCAGCAACATGCGCAGTTCGAGAATCTGCTCGACTGAATAAAGTCTGCGGCCATTGCCGGTGACTTCCGGTTCAGGCCCCCTGCCCTTGAGCGAGATCTGGCGAATATAGGCTTCCGTCACCCCCAGAAGACTTGCAACTTCCGAGGACGCAAAGGTCCGCATGACCCGGTGGGCATCGGGGGGGAACTGCGCCAGTGACAAATTGCGCAGCGCGTAATCCAACTTGTTGGAAAACGTCTGCATGAAGTCCAGACTGTTTAGATGCCGAGTCAACGCGTTGCTCCGTGCTGTGTCAGACCACTGTATTGCCCGGTATGGTTAACAGAAGGTTAAACACTCTGTGACTACGCAAAAAATCGCAAATTTCGCAATTTGTCGTAACTACAGCTATCCCGATTCGGGAGCGGCTGCAAAGGGCTGATGATTGCGCTGGCTGGCCCGAAACATTCAAGTTCCCCGCGGGGAACTTTGCAGTTGGACACGTTTCGTAGAGGATCATTTTTCCAACCGTCGACCGGTTATTCATCGCCGGTTCCCCGCGGGGAACCTTCAGCCTTCCGGATGCACCACGCAGTTGGCGTGCGGTGAAATCGCAACAGGCAAAAACCGGTTGAACAAGCAAGCGTGTTTTGTTCCGCTTTGCCGGGCAGGGGCGGAAACAGGGGAAAACGCCCCGCCGGAACCGAGTGCTCGAACCGCTTCAAAGCAGCGGGACACGCGTCCGATTAGACGCAGGCCGCCTTAATGAGCGCGAGGTGTCGCAATTTCGATATAGCCATGGAAAATAATGTCCTATCGTGGTCAGGAGTGGGGAGATTCCGGCATATGAACACTGACGTGAACGCGAAACCGACAGACGGCATTTGGAAATCGGGCGGTGGACGCGGCCGCAAGACTCCGAAGGGGCGTCAGCTCGACGACCAGGCATGGGCGGAGGTCAAGGCGCTGCTTGGCGATGCACCCCGCAGGCGTGATCTTCTGATCGAATATCTTCACCTCATTCAGGACACTTATGGCCATTTGGCCGCCCGTCATCTGCGCGCTCTGGCCGAAGAGCTGCGCATCGGAATGGCCGAGATCTGGGAAGTCGCAACGTTTTATGCGCATTTTGATCCGGTCAAGGAGAACGAAACGCCGCCACCGGATCTGACCATCCGGGTTTGCGATTCGCTGTCGTGCGAGATGGCCGGGTCCGACGCCCTGATAGCCGCCCTGAAAGCCGGGCATGACCCGAAAAATATCCGCGTCTTGCGTGCCCCCTGCATGGGGCGGTGCGACACGGCGCCGGTGCTGGAAATCGGTCACAGGCACCTCGATCATGCAACGCCCGAGAAGGTCGACTTGGTATTGGCAGAGGGCGATTTCCACGCCGAGATTCCTGACTATCAGGACCTGGCCGCCTATCAGGCGACGGGCGGCTACGCCAAGCTGGCCCAATTGCGCACATCCGGCAACTGGGAAGACGTTCAGGAGATGGTTCTCTCCTCCGGACTGCGTGGCCTCGGTGGGGCCGGTTTCCCGTCCGGCCGCAAATGGGGTTTTGTTCGCGCCAATCCCGGGCCGCGCTATCTGGCCGTCAACGGCGACGAGGGTGAGCCGGGAACCTTCAAGGACCGTCACTATCTCGAGCGCACGCCCCATCTGAAGCTCGAAGGCATGTTGATCGCCGCCTGGGCGGTCGAGGCGGAGCGCTGCTTCATTTACATGCGAGATGAATATCCGGCCGTGCTGCATATCCTGCGCAGAGAAATTCAGGCGCTGGAAGCAGCCGGGATCGTCGCACCCGGTTTCATAGAACTCCGTCGCGGCGCCGGCGCCTATATCTGCGGCGAAGAAAGCGCGATGATCGAGAGTATTGAAGGCAAGCGTGGCATTCCGCGCCTGCGCCCGCCCTACGTTGCCGCTGTGGGCATTTTTGACCGGCCGACGCTGGTGCACAATGTCGAGACGCTGCACTGGATCGCACGCATTTGCCGTGAAGGGCCGGAGATCCTTTCTTCCATTGAGAAGAATGGCCGGAAAGGCCTGCGGTCCTTCTCGGTGTCGGGCCGTGTGGCTCAGCCGGGCGTGTACCTTTTGCCTGCCGGTTCGACCATCACCGATATCATCGAAGCCAGCGGCGGGATGGCTCCGGGACACCAGTTCAAGGCCTATCAGCCGGGCGGGCCTTCCTCTGGGCTTTTGCCTGCGTCGCTCAATGACGTGCCGCTCGATTTCGACACGCTGCAGCCTCATGACAGTTTCATCGGCTCGGCGGCGGTGGTGATCCTGTCCGACAAGGACAGTGCCAGACAGGCCGCGCTGAACATGCTCAGGTTCTTTGAGAGCGAGAGCTGTGGCCAGTGTACGCCGTGCAGGGTCGGTTGCGAAAAAGCGGTAAAGCTGATGCAGGCGCCAAAATGGGATGCAGAGCTGCTGGAAGAACTCTGCGAGGTCATGGCCGATGCCTCGATCTGCGGGCTGGGGCAGGCGGCGCCCAATCCGATCCGTCTGACCATGAAACATTTCCCCGAGGAGATCTGACGTGACCGAGCAAATCCGCTTCACCCTGGACGACCAGGACGTTACGGCAGCCCCCGGCGAGACGCTGTGGGAGGTGGCCAGGCGTCACGGCACCAACATCCCCTATCTCTGCCACAAGGATCAGGCCGGCTACCGTCCCGACGGAAACTGCCGGTCCTGCGTTGTCGAGGTTGAGGGCGAGCGCGTGCTTGCGGCCTCCTGTTGCCGGCAGCCCTCCAACAACATGGTGGTCAAGACCAGCAGCGATCGTGCGAAGAAATCGCGCCGGATGGTGATGGAGCTTCTGCTGGCCGATCAGCCGGAGCGATCGAGCGCCCATGATGCCTCCTCGCATCTGTGGGACATGGCAGCAGCCAATGATGTGCATCACAGCCGGTTTCCAAAACTTGAACCCGACCACATTCCGCTGCTTGATGACAGCCATATTGCAATGCGCGTCAATCTCGATGCCTGCATCCAGTGCGGGCTGTGCGTTCGCGCCTGCCGTGACGTGCAGGTCAATGACGTGATCGGCATGGCCGGCCGCGGACATCAGGCCTATCCGGTGTTTGACATGGATGATCCGATGGGTGACTCGACCTGTGTTGCCTGCGGGGAATGCGTGCAGGCCTGTCCCACGGGCGCGCTGATGCCATCAACCGTGGTCAATGCCGAGCAGGTCGGCGACCGGGCTGATATCGATAGCGAAGTCACCTCGGTCTGCCCGTTTTGCGGTGTCGGCTGCCAGGTTTCGCTGAAGGTCAAGGACGGCAAGGTCAAATATGTCGAGGGCATCAACGGTCCGGCAAACGAGGGCCGGCTCTGCGTCAAGGGCCGTTTCGGTTTCGACTACATCCACCACCCGCACCGGCTGACCAAACCGCTGATCCGGCGCGATGATGCACCGGCCAAGGGGTTGAACGTGGATCCGGCCAACTGGCAGGAATTCTTCCGCGAAGCGACCTGGGATGAAGCCCTTGATAAGGCCGCGAATGGCTGGAAGGCACTGACCGAAAAACATGGTGGCGGAGCGGTCGCCGGTTTCGGCTCGGCAAAATGCTCCAATGAGGAAGCCTATCTCTTTCAGAAGCTTATCCGTCAGGGCTTTGGTCACAACAATGTCGATCACTGCACCCGGCTGTGCCATGCCTCGTCGGTTGCGGCACTGTTGGAAAACGTCGGAAGCGGCGCCGTGACGGCGAGCTTCAACGAGGTTGCAAATGCCGATGTTGTTATCCTCATAGGTTGTAATCCGGTGGAAAACCACCCGGTCGCCGCAACCTATTTCAAGCAGTTCACCAAGCGCGGCGGCAAGCTCATCGTCATGGATCCGCGCGGCGTCGGCTTGAGCCGGTTTGCCACCTCGATGCTGAAGTTCCGCCCCGGCGCCGACGTGTCGATGCTCAATGCGATCATGCACACGATCGTCGAGGAAGAGCTTTACGACCGGCAATATATCGAGGCCTATACGGAAAACTGGGAGGCGCAGAAGGCGCATCTTGCAGATTTCCCGCCGGAAAAAATGGAGGCGGTCTGCGGCATTCCCGCCGCAACGCTGAGACAGGTGGCGCGCGACTTCGCCACGGCGAAGTCCGGCATGATCTTCTGGGGAATGGGCATATCACAGCACATCCACGGAACCGACAATTCGCGGTGCCTGATCTCGCTGGCCCTGATGTGCGGCCATGTCGGACGGCCGGGAACCGGGCTTCACCCGCTTCGTGGCCAGAACAACGTGCAGGGCGCCTCGGACGCCGGCCTGATTCCGATGTTCCTGCCCGATTACCAGACCGTCACCGATGACGGCATCAGGCAGCATTTCTCGGCATTGTGGGGCTCGGGCGACTTTTCCAGCGAGAAGGGTCTCACGGTCACCGAAATTCTCGACGCCGTTCACGCCGGCCAGATCAAGGGCATGTACATCCTGGGCGAAAATCCGGCGATGTCGGATCCCGATCTGAACCACGCCCGCGAGGCGCTGGCCAAGCTCGACACCCTGGTCGTGCAGGACATCTTCCTGACCGAGACCGCCAATTTTGCCGACGTGATCCTGCCTGCCGCAGCCTTTTACGAGAAGAACGGCACGGTGACCAACACCAACCGGCAGGTGCAGATGGGCCGCGCCGCCGTCGCCCCTCCCGGCGAAGCGCGCGAGGACTGGGCGATCACCATGGCGCTGGCCAACCGGCTTGGCCTGGGCTGGACCTACAGCCACCCGCGCGAGGTGTTCGCCGAGATGAAATCGGGGATGAAGTCTCTCGACAACATCACCTGGGACCGGCTGGAGAACGAAGGCGCCGTCACCTATCCGTCGCTGTCGCCGCAAGACCCCGGCCAGGTCATTGTCTTCGGCTCAGGCTTTCCGCGCCAGGGCGGACGCGCCAGGTTCACGCCGGCAAGCATCATCGCGCCCGCGGAAGTGCCGGATGCGGACTATCCGATGATCCTGACCACAGGCCGACAGCTCGAACACTGGCACACCGGGTCGATGACCCGCCGCTCGGCGGTGCTTGACGCGGTGGAACCGGAAGCCAATTGCTCGCTTAATCCCGCCACGCTTCGCAGGCTCGGCGTCGAGCCCGGCGGGCATGTGCGCTTGACCACACGGCGCGGCACGATCTCGCTGATGGCCCGGTCGGACCGGGCCGTGGCAGAGGACATGGTGTTTGTTCCCTTTGCCTTTGTCGAGGCCGCCGCCAATGTGCTGACCAATCCGGCGCTCGACCCCTATGGCAAGATCCCGGAGTTCAAATTCGCAGCGGTCCGGGTGGAACAGGCGTAGCGGGCCCGCGTGGCGCTAGGCGACGGGCCGAGCTGCTTGTTTGCATAAGGAGGCGAGTATGGAGCTGGTGCAAAGGTGAAGGTTTCTGCAACGGTTTTTCGCGCAGTGGTTTCAGTGGGTTAGGTGTCGCAGAATCGTGTCGCAATAAGATTGGTGCAAATGACGCCCACCTAGTGTTGTCACAACAGTTTAATTTCGAACGGCAGACAAGACTTTATTACATATTTCGTGTAATTCAGATGGCATTTTATGTAATTCAACCAATTTACTATTTTGTTGCAATAATTCTTTCACTTTTGAAAAGCCAATAGAACGTATTTCTAAAACATCAATACTATCCGGTTGTAAAACATCAGGATTGCGCAATGCCAAAAAATCCTTATGTATTGGCAAAGCACCAAATTTGCTAATTTGAAAGTTTAGTCCCTGAAATGGTTCATCGAATTTTGAAAAGGAGTCTTTGTATTTTTGGGTAACGTCTTCAAACTCGGAAGATGTATAAGCCAGAGCGGTTAATCCGTCTAACAATTCGATTTTTGCCCGTTGGAAGGTAGTTTCTTCGCCAGGAAAATAGGCTGCGAAGGGGATTTGATCTGAATTGATTAGTTTGAGATAAAATTTTCTGTGATTGTAGTTTATTTGTTGGCAGCCGGCGATTGCCAAATTGTACTTTGTGGACGCAATAACATCATTTCTCGCTTGAAGACCGACTGCCACACCAGTCATTGCCGCGACCGTGGAGAAAGCGGCGAGTATCAATGCTACGTTCTCTCGTTGAATTTTATTCATACCGTCGCCTCTCATACTACTGATATGGTGGTATCTCAGGCCATAATCAATAATTCATCACGATATTTCTGAATTGCTGCAGCTCAGTTGTCGCAATACCGATGGTTTTTGCAACGTCAGTGCCCGGCAGCGGATCGCATAGGACGGATGTATGGCAATGGCTGAAAAACTCTTCGCTAGCGCTCGATACATCACCCGTCTAACCAAGTGCCCGCCAAGGCCTTAATCAAACACAGTTTTGGCTCGGCACTTGGGCAATCTTAGTTTAGACAATGCTCATCACGTTGATTCAAGAATTTATCTGCCAGACTAGTCATTTCATGTTGCTCTATTAAGTCACCAGTATTTTCAAAATTGAACCTATATTCGACAAAACGAGGGTTGACGTTAGCATTTGGATTCATGACATACCCAAATTTCATCAGAAACCTGAAAAATTCCAAGATTTCCCCATTCTCATGTATCCGAACCACGATGTTATCTTCCACTAAACCGGCACGCACGTCTTCTTCAATGTCATTCCAAGCGGTTACCGGTGTTGAGTTAAATACAAAGGCCTGTTTGATTGATTTGTGACTGTAAAGTGCATGCTGTGCCAATCCGCCCCCAAGTGAATGACCAGTCACAAATATCTCAAATTCTTCGCCATTTTTCGCCTGAATCCAATTCACTAGCTTGGAACTTGCCTCACGCACTTTTTGATATTGCGTCTTGATCGGCAGGTACCGCATCAACCAATGAAAATTTGCATGCCAGCTAATCAGTCCGTTTGTGCCACGGAATGATATCACCGACATTCGCTTAGATGGGTTTGACCAAAAGTCGAATTTTAAGCCGGAGATCAACTCCCTTGGAAACAAACGTGATCGATCTTCAGCCGTAAACTCAATTTTCTTCCAGCTAGGTGAGAGCCGTTGTTCGAGCGGATGCTTACCATCGACGTAAGCTACTGCTGATAAAATCGCCATGTTAATAATTTGACTGCCCAAAGGGTCAGCTGTTCGGCAGAAAACATCTTCCAAACCCATGGGAACAGAATCGTCTCTTATAAAGACAATGTTTTTATCTTGAACATAATTGTAATAAACCCAGCCAGTTTGGAGCAAATTTACGAAGCCAATTGCGACAAGCAACCACATTATAGTTTTGAAGAACACCCGCATTTAAATTGTCCTCTTCGTTGGTACCGCTCCGCAACTCTAGCACGGCCAACTTGAAATATTAAGATTCCTGCCATGGATTCGAAACAGGCCTTACGGTGGTCTTGTTGAAATGCAGAACGGTGGCGCTGCGATACCAAGACGGTTTGGGTTGAACCTTCGCTTTCGACTTCCGAAGCAGCGTTAGAAACGGGTATTTGCGAGCCAAGAAGGGCTAATCCATTGTTTTGCAAAGTTACTTGATACCGTATAGTGGTGAAAACCAATCTTCGAAGAAACTTCCGGGTTCAATTTGGAGTTCGTTACCGTTCTGGCTGGAATCAGCAACAACAGCACCTGAGTTTCAGAACACGTTAACCATTGTTTTTATTGTGTAGTGCCGTTTCTTAAACCGCTCTCACTGGTGTTCTGAAGGGCTTTTGCATTCATTCCGCCGGCTCAAGGCTGGACCGGGATTTCCGCCATCCGCGCACTACAAGGCGACAAATCGGGGATGCAAGAACGCGCCGTCCCAATGCACCCAGGTCTTTGTATTTACATCATTTTCCGACAAATCCCGCTTGTTACCGGATATTCCCGCTTTGTGGCAGGACCGGGTGACAAACTACACCCGAATGAATTCGTTTGGGTGTTCACGGATACGCACCTTCTCAAAGCGCGATATTGAGCCGCTGACCGGAGCAATAACGTCAGATCGACCGTCCGGCGCTCGTCAACGAGGATGCGGCCGGGGAGGCCATGTTTCGAATGACGCTCTACTCCGCCAGGATACAGGCCACCTGGCGGCCGGCGACCGGCCGTTCGGGCGGAATGGCTTCGGCGCATTGCGGGATGGCGATCGGGCAGCGCGGATGGAAGGCGCAGCCGCTGGGAATGTTGAGCGGGGAGGGCAATTCGCCCTCAAGCTGCACCCGCTCGCGCTTCTTGGCCGGATCGGCGACCGGTGTGGCCGACAACAGCGCCTGGGTGTAGGGGTGTTTGGGGGCCGCGAACACGGTTTCCGCAGGTCCCGATTCCACCGGCCGTCCGAGATACATCACCATCACCTCGTCGGCGATGTGCTTGACCACCGAAAGATCATGACTGATGAACAGGTAGGCGAGACCGAACTCCTTCTGCAGGTCGATCAGCAGGTTGAGCACCTGGGCCTGGATCGACAGATCCAGCGCCGAGACCGGTTCGTCGAGCACCAGGATCTTGGGGTTGAGCATCAGCGCGCGGGCAATGGCGATGCGTTGCCGCTGACCGCCCGAGAACATGTGCGGATAACGGTCGTAATGTTCTGGCCGGAGCCCCACACGCTGCATCATGGCGCGCGCCTTCTCACGCCGTGTCTCGGCGTTGTCCTGGGTGTTGATCTTGAGCGGTTCCTCGAGGATCGACCCGACCTTCTGACGCGGATTGAGCGAGCCGTAAGGGTTCTGGAACACGATCTGCACGGTGCGGCGAAGATCCTTGTCGGTGTGCACAGCGGGCTTGCCGTCAATGGTCAGGACGCCCGAACTCGGGTCCTCGATCATGGTGACGAGACGCGCCAGCGTTGACTTGCCGCAGCCCGATTCGCCGACCACGGCCAGCGTCTTGCCGGGCGTCAGATTGAAGCTGACGCCGTTGAGCGCGCGGACCAGCGCCGGGGCGCTGAAGAGACCGCGCTTGACCTCATAGGTGCGGGTGAGATCCGTGGCCTGAAGAACCGTGCTCATGCCGTTATCTCCCGGGCCTTGGTGCCATCGGCGGGCATGCCGTTGACCAGCGGATGATTGCACAGGGCATAGCCCATGTCCGGGCCTTGACGGGTGGCGCCGCTGCGGCAGCTTGAAGTGGCAAATTTGCACCGCGGCTCGAACAGGCATCCCGGCGGCCGGTCAAACTGGCCCGGCACCACGCCGGGGATCGACGGCAGATGGCCGCGTCCCGTGGCCCGTTCCGGCAAGGCCGAGAGCAGGGCTGCGGTGTAGGGATGATGCGGATCTGAAAACAAATCCTCGACGGACTGTTCTTCGACCTTCTGGCCGGCATATTGCACCTGCACCCGGTGCGCCATCTGCGCCACCACGCCCATGTCGTGGGTGATCAGCACCAGCGCCATGTCGAACTCGTCGCACAGGTCACGCAGCAAATCGAGAATCTGCGCCTGGATGGTCACGTCCAGCGCCGTCGTGGGTTCGTCGGCGATCAGCAGTTTCGGGCGGCAGGAGGCCGACATGGCGATCATCACCCGCTGGCTCATGCCGCCTGACAATTGGTGCGGATAGGCCGACAAGCGTTGTTCCGGTGAGGGAATGCCGACCGCACGCATCAACTCGACGGCGCGGGCCTTTCGCTCGGAGCGGCCAAGGCGGGTGTGGCGATTGAGCATTTCGCCGATCTGGAATCCCACCGTAAAACACGGATTGAGGCTCGACATCGGTTCCTGAAAAATCATCGCGATGTCGCGGCCGATGATGCTGCGCTTGTCCCTGTCCGACATGGTCAGCAGGTCCTTGCCGTCGAACCGCATGACATCGGCGGTGACAGTCGCCGTGTCCGGCAAAAGCCCCATCAGCGCCAGCATGGCCACCGATTTTCCGGAGCCGGATTCGCCGACAATCGACAGGATTTCGCGGCCGTCGACATTCAGATCCACTCCGTCGACCGCCCGGAACGGTCCGGATACGGTGTCGAAGCTGACAGTCAGGTTCTTGATTTCGAGCAGGGACATCAGCTTTTCTTCAGTTTCGGATCGAGCGCGTCGCGCAGACCGTCGCCCATCAGATTGATCGCCAGCACGGTGACAAGGATGGCCAGACCCGGCAAGGTGACCACCCACCAGGCCCGCAGAATGAATTCGCGTGCTTCGGCCAGCATCGATCCCCATTCCGGCGTCGGCGGCTGCGCGCCCATGCCCAGAAAGCCCAGTGCCGCCGCATCAAGGATCGCTGTCGAGAAAGACAGCGTCGCCTGCACGATCAGCGGAGCCAGACAATTGGGGAGAATGGTCAGGAACATCAGTCGCGCCGAGCCTGCGCCGGCCACACGCGAGGCGATAACATATTCCCGGTCCCGCTCCGACATCACCGAGGCACGGGTCAAGCGCACGAAATGCGGCTGCAGGATCAGCGCGATGGCGATCATCGCATTGAGCAGACCAGGCCCGAGGATTGCTACCAGAACCAGTGCCAGAAGCAGCGACGGAAAGGCCAGGATGACGTCCATGATGCGCATGATCACGGTATCAACCCAACCGCGGAAATAGCCGGCAAGCAGGCCGATCATCACGCCGCTGGTGACCGAAAGGACCACCACGAACAGGCCGATGAACAGCGAGAACTGCGATCCGTACATCAACCGGGACAGCATGTCGCGGCCCACGGCGTCGGTTCCCAGAAGATAGGTTGTGCTGCCGCCCTCCTGCCAGAACGGCGGCACCAGAAAGGCATCGCGGTTCTGCGCACTGGGCGAGTGGGGTGCGATCAGCGGCGCGAACACCGCAATGAACACGATGAAGGAAAACACCGCCAAGCCGATGACGGCGCCGC
The DNA here is from genome assembly GCA_051251555.1 of Hoeflea sp. Lineage (GTDB taxonomy): Bacteria > Pseudomonadota > Alphaproteobacteria > Rhizobiales > Rhizobiaceae > Hoeflea. Next base: position 53,690 of record JBPOEW010000017.1, on the reverse strand, counting down.
GGTTCTGGCTGAAATAATACCAGAATTCGGCAAACCGGCCACGGCGCAGCGGCGCTTGTTCGAGGGGTGTCGTGGTTGTGTCAGTCATGGCCCAACCTCAATGTCTGATACGCGGATTGATCAGGCCATACAGCAAATCAACCACGAGATTGACGATCATGATGATGCCGGCGATCAACAGCAGGCCGCCCTGCACAACCGAATAATCGCGTTTGAAAACAGAATCGACCATCCACTTGCCGATGCCCGGCCAGGAGAAAATTGTCTCGGTCAGGATTGCGCCGGCCAGCAACACGCCGACCTGGAGGCCGATTGTGGTGATCACCGGAATCAGCGCATTGCGCAACGCGTGCAAGCCGATCACCCGCCGCGGCGGCAGGCCCTTGGCGCGGGCGGTACGGACATAATCCTCGCCCAGCACTTCAAGCATCGCCGAGCGGGTCTGCCGGGCGATCACCGCAAGCGGGATCGTCGCCAGCACGATGGTCGGCAGGATGAGATGGGTCAACGCAGATTTGAAGGCGCCGGACTGTCCCGACAGCAGACTGTCGATCAGCATGAAGCCGGTGACCTGCGGGAAGAAATAGATCAGTGAAATCCGCCCGGAAACCGGGGTCCATTGCAGGATGCCGGAAAAGAAGATGATGAGCAGCAGCCCCCACCAGAAGATCGGCATCGAATAGCCGACAAGCGCCGTGCCCATAATGCTCTGATCGAGCCAGGTGCCGCGTTTGACGGCGGCCAGCACACCGGCCGGGATACCAACCAGCGTTGCCAGGATGATGGCGCACAGCGCCAGTTCGATCGTGGCTGGAAACAGCGTCATGAATTCGTCAAGCACCGGTCGCTTGGTAACGATCGAGGTGCCGAAATCGCCAGACAGGGTGTCCTTGAGATAATTGAAATATTGTATCGGGAGCGGCTTGTCGAAGCCCAGGGAGGACTGGAGCTCGGCATATCGTGCGGGATCAACGCCGCGCTCGCCGGCAAGCAGCATGATCGGATCGCCGGGCAGGAGCCGGATGAAGGCGAAGGCCACGATTGAAACCCCGATGAAGGTCGGGATCAAGAGGCCGATACGTGTAAAGAAAAATCGCAGCATGGGGTCAATGGCGGCGGGGGCGCTTGATCAACGCCCCCGCTGCTCCTGTTCGGGTTACTCGGCGATATCGACGCCGGTGAACCAATGGCCACCGAGAGGATCCATGACGTAGCCGCTGACCTTCTTGCTCATCGGCATGAAGACAACCGAGTGGGCAATGGTCGCCCATGGTGCTTCACGCTTGAAGACGACCTGGGCTTCTTCATACAGCTTGGTCCGCTCTTCCTTGCTGGAAACGGTCTTGGCTTTCTGAATCAGCGCTTCGAACTCGTCGTTGCACCATTGCGCCCGGTTCGAGCCGCCGATGCCATCACAACCCAGCAGCACGGCGAGGAAGTTGTCCGGATCGCCATTGTCGCCGGTCCAGCCGAGCAGCACCGCGCCATCGCGGTCCTTGGCCTTCGACTTGTCGAGATATTCGCCCCACTCGTAAGAGACGATTTCGACACCGACGCCAACCTTGGAGAAGTCTTCCTGAATGACCTCTGCCATGCGGCGGGCATTCGGATTGTAGGGACGCTGCACCGGCATCGCCCAGATCTTCATCGACAGATCCGTCACGCCTTCTTCCGCAAGCATCGCCTTGGCGGCTTCCGGATCATAGGCATCGTCTTCAATGTCCTTGTTGTAGGACCACATGGTCGGCGGGATCGGGTTCTTGGCAGCCTGGCCGGAGCCCTGGAACACGGCATCCAGAATGGCCTGCTTGTTGATCGCCATGTTCAGCGCCTTGCGGACCTTGGCGTTGTCGAAAGGCGCGACAAGTGCGTTGTAGGCCAGGTAGCCGACATTGAGGCCTTCCTGCTCCATCATCTGAAGATCATCATTTGACTTGAGGATCTCGAGATCGGCCGGGTTCGGATACGGCGCCACATGGCATTCGCCAGCGATCAGCTTCTGCTGACGCACGGATGCGTCGGTGGTGATGGCGAACACCAGATCGTCGATCTTTTCCTTGCCGGCCCAGTAGTCCGGATGCGCCTTGTAGCGGATCACGGCGTCGGGCTGATAGGCCACGAACTGGAATGGACCAGTGCCAATCGGCTTCTGGTTGAGATCCGACGCCATGCCGTCGGCTTCAAGCTTGTCGGCATATTCCTTCGACACGATGGAGGCGAAATCCATGGCCATGTTGGCGATGAACGGAGCTTCGGGACGGTTGAGCACGAACTTGACCGTCATGTCGTCGACTTTTTCAATTCCCTTGAGCAGATCAGGCATCGACATGCCGTTGAAATACTCCCAGCTGGCGCCTTCCACATACTTGTTGAAGGAATTGTCTTCCTTGAGCTGGCGCTCGAACGAGAAGATCACATCGTCAGCGTTGAGGTCGCGCGATGGCGTGAAGAATTCGGTGGTGTGGAACTTGACACCCGGACGCAGCTTGAACGTGTACTCAAGACCGTCCTCGGAAACCTCATAGCTCTCGGCCAGGCCGGGCTTGGTTTCGGTGGTGCCGATGTTGAACTCGACCAGCCGGTTGTAGATGTTCTTCGACGAGGCGTCGAAGGTCGTGCCCGATGTGTACAGAGCGGGATCAAAACCTTCAGGCGAGCCTTCCGAGCAATAGACCAGCGTCTTGGCCTGTGCCGTGGATGCCAGCATCGCTGCAAGTGCGGTCGTGGCCAGTAGTGAGCTTAATTTTTTCATGGCGTATCCCCTGTGGTTGTACGCGTTATTTGTTTTTTTCACCGGAAAGTGCTGTTGCAGGCCTCCCAGCTTGCCGGGATCAAATGCCAATCGCTTCATGATTGCAAGCTACGCTTCTGTCTTTTTTGGTGGCTTTGACGTAATTTTCCGAAACATGTCGGCGTTCAAAACAGTTGCTGCCGATCTGGAGCGTCATTCGATCAATACGGCGCATTTTTTGGCTCAAATCTGCTGCTGCACGAGAAGCGCGGTGCAGCGCGTTTGATTTGTCTTGCCTTGAATTTGGTGCTACTGAGTACCACCTTGCCGGCCAGAGGAGCCAGAGTATGAGCGTGAAATCATCGATCTCGCTGTCGGACCGCCAAGCTGCCTTTGCACGCAGCCTGGTGGAGCAGGGCCGGTATTCGAGCGTTAGTGCTGTTATCCAGAACGGTCTCGAGCTTTTGCGGCAGCAAACGGAAGCCGAGGAGGCAAAAACAGCGGCGCTCAAATGTTTGCTGGTGGATCGGCTCGGCGGCGATTTCGTGGAAAGTGCGGAAATGCAGACCCGGGTCGCTTCCATGATCGACAAGAAGCGGCGAAGCCTTCGTGTGGACGGTTGAATTCGCCGCCGCAGCGGAACGCGATTTCGAGCTGATCTTTGACCATCTTGTGCAGTCTTACCGTGGCTTCGGCGATGATCTCGATATTTCCATCGACCGTGCCGAGCAGCGCATTGCGGCCATTCAGTCCGCGGCCTTGGATCTGGCAAGAACCCCGTTTCAGGGGACGTTGCGTTCAGACATAATCGAGGGCTTGCGGTTTGTCCGGCACAACAGCGCCGTATTTTGGTTTGTGCTCAACCAGGACCGAAAGACGGTTCAAATCCTGGCCGTGTTCTTCGGTGGGCAAGATCACATCCATCACATGCTGATACGATTGCTGTCCAATCAGCCGGAGTAGGGCGGGCAGCCGGAATAGGGCAGGGGCCGTCCACCGGACGACGCGCTAAAGCACATTGCAATGAATCGCATTCATGCAATGTGCTTTAAGTTTTTGTTTGGCGCGTGTTTTATTCCGAAAACCGGTTCCCACTTTCAGGAACACGCTTGAGCAAGTCTACCTCCAGGCCGCACGCAGGTTCATGTGCCGGTTCACGTCCTTGTAGAGAAGGTAGCGAAACTTCCCCGGGCCTCCGGCATAACAGGCTTGCGGGCAGAAGGCTCTCAGCCACATGTAGTCTCCGGCTTCGACCTCGACCCAGTCCTGGTTGAGCCGGTAGACTGCCTTGCCCTCCAGCACGTAAAGCCCATGTTCCATGACGTGCGTTTCCGCGAACGGGATAACGGCTCCCGGCTCAAGCGTGACAATCGTTACATGCATGTCATGGCGAAGATCGCCGGGATCGACAAACCGGGTCGTCGCCCACTTGCCATCGGTGCCGGGCATGGGGGTCGGCGCTGTGCCATGGTCACTGGAGATCACGACATCGGGGGCCGAAAGCCCGTCAACAGCCTCATAATATTTCCTGATCCAGTGGAAAACCAGATTGTCCGAACCTTTGTTGTGCAACGTCCAGTCGGTTTGCGGGGGCAGGTAGGCGTATCCACCCGGCTGAAGCTCATGGTGTTGACCGTTGATTGTCACAGATGCCGACCCCTCCACCACAAACAGCACCGCTTCCGCGCCGGGGTCTGTTTCTGGTTGATCCGACCCGCCACCGGGTGCAACTTCCATGATGTATTGCGAGAATGTCTCGGCAAAACCGCTCAGCGGACGCGACAGCACCCACAACCGGGTTTTTTCCCAGAAAGGCAGAAAGCTGGTGACGATGTCCTGCATCGTGCCCTTCGGGATCACGGCATAGGCGTCTGTAAACACTGCCCGGCCGGTGAGGAGTTGTTCCTGGCCCGGGTGCCCCCCGCGCGGCACAAAATAATTCGATGGCATTTTGGCTCCAGTATTAGAGTGCGCTTGGTGCAGTTTGTGCGCGCGGCAGGATGATTACCAGCTGTGTTTGGGAAGCAGGACTTATCGGGATGCACTGGAAATGGCGCTGGTGCAAGGCGACCGGAATGGAAACCATGGCTGGTGCCGGGCACCGCTGGCCTGAGGCCCGGACCAACCGGGCGGAGAAATCGCAATCATCTGCCAGCGGCCGATCGCCAGGATTTTGCTGCCGGCGCGATGGCGGTTCCACGCGATGATGCCCTGACGATGGCCGCCTGAAGAGGGGGTACAATCCGCGAGATTTGCTCTTGCAATCGATTGCATAACGTGGAATGTCTGAAAATGCACATTATCTTGGGAGGATAAAATGAAGCTACGTATCGCCATCGCAGCCCTTGCTGCTTCCGTGATTTCCATTACATCCGCAGGCGCTGAAGACTTTACCATTGGCTTGTCCAACGGCTGGGTCGGCTCTGAATGGCGCACGCAGATGATCGAAGAGGCAGAGGCTGCCGCCGCTGCCTGGGCTGAACGCGGCGTGACCGTCAAGGTCGTCGTGCAGAGCGCGAATGTTGATGTGCCGGGCCAGATTGCCCATGTGCGCAACTTCATGAATCAGGGTGTCGATGCGATCATCATCAACCCCAACAGCCCGACCGCTTTTGATCCTGTCTTCGCGCAGGCAAAGGAATCCGACATTCTGGTGATTTCGACAGACGCTGAAGTGTCCTCGCCCGACGCAATTTATGTTGGCATCGATCAGCAGGCATGGGCCGAAGCCGGCGCTGCCTGGCTGGCCAAGACCCTCGACGGCAAGGGTAAGGTTGTTGCCATCAACGGGGTCGCGGGTCACCCGGCCAATGAGATGCGGGTTGCAGGTTACCGCAAGGTGTTTGCAGAGCATCCAGGAATTGAAATCGTCAATGAGGTGAACGCCAACTGGGATCAGGCGCAGGGCCAGCAGGCGATGCAGAACCTGCTCGCCACCTATCCCGATATTGATGGTGTCTGGGTCCAGGACGGCATGGCCGCGGGCGCATGGCGGTCCATTCAGGACTCCCCGCAGGCCGGCTCCATCGCCGCGACCGGTGAGATCCGCAAGGACTTCATCGATCTGTGGGGCAAGGATGGCCTGAACTCGGGTGCGTCCGTCAACCCTCCCGGCGTTATGGCCAGCGCGCTCAATGTTGCCGTGCTGATGCTTCAGGGACGCGAATTGAAGGAGCCAGCAACTGCCGGCCAGTACGGCAATGCAATGTATCTGCCAATTCCGTTTATTGATGCATCCAACCTTCAGGACGTGGCAACCGCGCTTGAGGGCAAGCCCGGCTTCTACTCCTACACCAGCGCGTTGAGCATCGACCAGGCCGAAGCCCTGTTCAAGTAGCATCCGCTGAAATCAAGCCGGCCCTGATGGGCCGGCACCCTTTCCAACCAAATCAGGACGGGTGTCATGCCAAGACTTGGTCTTGAAGGTGTGAGCAAGCGCTATGGAGCGACCATCGCCCTGCGCCGCGGCGATCTGAGCCTCGAGCCGGGTGAAGTGCATGTGCTCGTGGGATCCAATGGATCGGGAAAAAGTACCCTGAGCAAAATCATTGCCGGCAGCGTGCGTCCTGACGAAGGTGTGATTGAGTGCGACGGATCGGTGGTGACAATCCCCAACCCGCAAGCGGCGAGAGATCTCGGCATCGCTGTGTTTTACCAGGAGCTGAGCCTGGCCGAGCATCGAAGCGTGGTTGAAAACATCTGCTTGCCCGGCCTGAGCAAAATGCCGGGACTGTTTCGCAACCGGGCGGAAATGGCTGCCGCTGCAGAGCCGTTCATCGCGCCGTTCGAAGCCGTTCTGGGCGACGGCTTCGGACTCGATGTGCCGGTGGGACGGCTGCGTGCGGACCAGCGCCAGCTTGTCGAGATCATGAAAACGCTGGCGGCCAAACCGGATTTCCTCATTTTCGACGAGCCGACATCGGCACTCGATCGCGCGCAGGTGGATTGCTTCATGGCGGTTTTGCGCGACCTCAAGGCCAACGGCAAGAGCATCATCTTCATCTCCCACCGCATGGACGAGATCTTCGAGATCGGCGACCGGGTGACCATCATTCGCGATGGTGAAACGGTCAGCACCTCGGCTCTGGAGGACACAAGCATGGAGGCGATTTTGCGCACCATGACGGGGGAGGAGGCGGGCGCGGCGGCTGAGCCGGCAATTCCTGCGACCCAGACTCCGGACCCGATACAGGCACCGGCCCAAACCCTGACCCCGGCCCTGACCCCGGCCCTGACCCCGGCAAAGCGCACGGACGTGAAACTGAAAGTCACAAATCTTGTGGCGCCGGGTGTGAACACTGTCTCGTTCGAGATTGCCGCAGGTGAGATTGTCGGATTTGGCGGCTTGCACGGGCAGGGGCAATCAGCAGTGCTTCGTGCGCTGTTTGGAGCATCCGACTTCCGCTCCGGCGAAATCGAGGTTGGAAGTGTGATGGTGAAGGGAAAATCCCCGCGCGCCTCAATTCGCGATGGACTTGCCTACGTGTCGGGTGATCGCGCCCGGGACGGAGTGATCGAGGGACGTCCGATTCTTGAAAACACCGTGCCCATCTATGCGCTGAGGAACCGGTTGTTCATCACCTCGCCACAGTCGCTGGGCGAAAAGGCGAGGGCGGCACTTGAGCAGTTGCAAACCAAATACCAAACGCTCACCCATCCGATCAACTCGCTGTCGGGCGGCAATCAGCAAAAGGTCATCGTCTCTCGCTGGCTGATGGCGCCACCGCAAGTCATGCTGCTCGATGATCCGAGCAAGGGCATTGATATTGCCTCCAAGGCGGAGCTGTTCCGTGTGCTGCGCGAGCTGGCCGCCGACGGCATGGCGATCCTGCTGTACTCGTCTGAAGATGCGGAATTGCTGGACAACTCCGATCGCGTGCTGGTGTTCAACAATGGCCGCATCGTGCGTGAACTCAGCGGCGACGAGTGTACCCGGTATCACCTCTACCACGCAGCCTATGAGGCCGCATGATGACCCTTTCAATGCAATTCGGTTCACAGCAGCGCTCGATTTTCGAACGGTTTCCGTTTGTCCCGGCGCTGGGAATTCTGGCGGTGTTGCTGCTGCTCAATGGTCTGGCCGAACCCAACAGTCTGTCGTTTCGCGCCATCACCGGGCTGACCAAGACCTATCTGGCGCTGATGTTTCTCGCAGTGGCACAGTCTCTCGTCGTCTTCTCGTCTGATATCGACCTGTCGGTTGGCGCCATCCTGTCGCTGGTCAATGTGGTTGTCGTCGTCATGATCGAGCGGCTTGGCGGTGGTCCCGCCGCCGTGCTGCTGGCCTGTTTTTCCGGAATTGTGGTTGGCGCCCTGTGCGGCGTCTTCAACGGCATTGTGGTTGTCGGGCTTCGTCTGCAGCCCATTGTTGCGACATTTGCGACCGGTATCCTGTTTACCGGCATTGCCCTGTGGGTGCTGCCGGTCGCCGGCATGCCCGTACCGCAATCGGTCTGGCGAACCTATGGCGGCAAGATCTTTGAAATCCCGTTCGTGTTCTACGTTGCCGCGGTTCTGGGCTTGCTGATCTTTCTTGCGGTCAGAACCAAGTTCATGATCCAGTTGATGGCGGTAGGCGACAACCGGCTTGCGGCTTACCAGTCCGGCCTGCCGGTCACGCGTATCCGCATCATGGCCTTTGCACTGTGCGGCATGCTTTCGGCGGTTGCCGCGCTCTGCATCATTGGCGACACGGCAAGTGGTGACCCGGTGGTGGGCAATGCCATGACGCTTTACAGCGTGGCTGCCGTGGTGCTCGGCGGCACCGCGCTGTCGGGTGGCTCCGGCTCGATGCTCGGGTCGGCCATCGGGGCGCTGATCATCGGCCTGATCAATTCTTTCGTCTTCTTTGTCGGGGTGTCGTCCGAATGGCAGAATTTTGCCCAGGGCGCTGCCGTGCTGATCGCGCTCATGGCGGGCGTGCTGGTAACGCGGAGGATCAGCAAATGAACAGGCTCTCCACCCCATTGGCGGATCTTGCCAGAACCCCGCTGGTCGTAGTGCTGGGCCTGATCGTGGCATTGCTGCTGCTTGGCGAAATGTTGTCTCCCGGGTTTGCTTCGCTGTCCCAGATCATGCGGCTGCTGATTGTCGCGTCGATCCTGGGAGTGGTCGCCGCCGGTCAGAACCTGGTCATTCTTGGTGGGCGCGAGGGAATCGATCTCTCCGTCGGAGGGGTTGTGTCGCTGAGTGCGGTGGTTGCGGGCAACATGATGCAGGGCAGCGATGCCGGGATCATTCCCGCGATTATCGCCTGCCTGGCGACGGGAGCGTTTTTCGGCCTGCTCAACGGTCTTGGGGTCACCCTGCTGCGCATTCCCCCGCTGATCATGACCCTGGGCATGCTGGGTGTCTTGCAAGGACTTCTCGTGGTGGTGCGCAACGGCATTCCCTCCGGGCTGGCGGCTCCGGGGCTTGCCAGGTTCGTGACCCAGCCGCTGATGCTGGGCATACCCGGCATGATCTGGCTGTGGGTCGCCATCGGCGTGCTGATGGCGGTGTTGTTGAAGCGGACGCTTTTTGGCTATCGCGTCTATGCGATCGGCTCGAACGAGACTGCCGCCCGGATGGCTGGTGTGCCGGCTGATTTGATCCGCGTCTGCCTGTTTGTGTTTTCAGGCATGTTTGCGGCGGTCGCGGGCTTTTGCATACTGGGCTATTCAGGTTCATCGTTTTCCAATGTGGGCGCACAATACATGCTGTCATCCATCATCGCCGTTGTCCTGGGCGGCACCTCCCTCTCCGGCGGCAAGGGCGGCTATACCGGGACCATGGCCGGCGCGATCCTGCTGGTGCTGTTGCAAAGCATCTTGACCACACTCAACATCGAAGAGGCCGGGCGCCAGTTTGCCTTTGGCGCAACCCTGCTGGTCCTGATGCTGTTTTATGGACGCGGCAAGGCATTGAGGGCTTGAGCGTGCCCGTACGACCAAACCTCAAGGATATTGCACAGCGCGCCGGCGTCTCGACCGCCACGGTATCGCGTGCTTTGAGCGGCTCCAATCTGATCGCCGAAGCGACGGTTGACCGCATTCGCGCCGTCGCAGACGAGTTCGGCTATCGCCCCAATGTGAAGGCCCGCAATTTCCGGACCCAGAAAGCCATGGCCGTCCTGATCGTGGTTCGTGACATCGGCAACCCGTTCTACCTGGAGATCTTCAAGGGTGTTGAACGGATCGCCCGGCAAGCCGGCTATTCGGTGCTGATGGCCAATACCGAAGGCGATGAAGAGCGCGAAGTCGAGTATTTCGAGATGCTCAGTGACGGGCTTGCCGATGGCATGATCCTGATGACCGGCGCCGTTCCGGAGACCATCCGGCACCGCAAAGGCGGCTGCGGCAATGTTGTCGTGGCGCTGGAAATGGTCGAGGAACTCACCGTGCCGCAGATCCTGATCGACAATGAGGCGGCTGCGTTTGAAGCGGTCAATCACCTGATCGCATTGGGGCACACCCGCATTGCCCATATTGCCGGGCCCATTCCCGAAGGTATGAGCCTTCGCCGGCGCAAGGGCTATCGCCTTGCCATGCAACGCGCGAGCCTTGAAATCCCCGATGGCTACGAATGCCAGGGCAGCTTCAACATGCAAAACGGCGAGCGGTGCGCCCGTGCCCTGCTGGACATCGAACCCCGACCAACCGCACTGTTCGCGGCAAGCGATGAAATGGCTTTCGGAGCGATCCGCCACGCCTATAAACGTGGCTTGAGTGTGCCTCGGGATCTGTCGGTCATCGGGTTCGACAACATCGCCTTCAGCGAAGCATTCCTGCCGTCCCTGACCACCATCAGCCAGCCGCGGCTGGATATCGGGGAACGCGCCATGTCGGTCCTGCTGGATGTCATCAACGGCAAGGCAGTGTCCGGCGACCCCACTGTTTTGCCGACCGAACTGATCGTTCGTGAATCGACCGCAGTTCCCAATCCCGACCACAATTGACTGAAGAAAGAGGCCTGACCGTGAGCAATCCAGCAAAACAAACCCTCAATATCGGTATCATCGGCACCGGGTTTATCGCCGAGTTTCATCTGCGGTCCATGTTGGGCGTGCGAAATGTCATGGTGGCCGGCGTCTACAGCCGCAGCGCGGAAAACCGGGCCCGCTATTCCAGGCTCGCCACGGATCTCGAACTCGGTCCGTGCAAGCCGTTTGCCACCCTCGAGGCCATGCTGCAGGACGACGGGATCGACGCGGTCTGGATCCTGTCGCCCAACCACACGCGTCTCGACATCATGCGCACCATTCATGCCGAGGTGACGGCCAAGCGCTCGAAGGTGTTTGCGGTGGCCTGCGAGAAGCCGCTGGCGCGCACCATTGGCGAGGCGAGGGAGATGCTAAAGCTCGCCGAAACAGCGGGGCTCAATCATGGCTATCTTGAAAATCAGGTGTTCTGTACGCCGGTCCTTCGCGGCAAGGAAATCATCTGGCGCCGTGCCGCGTCGACCACAGGGCGGCCCTATCTGGCCCGCGCGGCGGAAGAGCATTCCGGCCCGCACGCGCCATGGTTCTGGCAGGGCGACAAGCAGGGCGGCGGCGTGCTCTCGGACATGATGTGCCACAGTGTCGAGGTCGCACGCCACTTGCTGACCGAGCCCGGTGCGGATCGCAAATCCCTGCGCGTCAAGTCGGTCAACGGAACCGTGGCCAACCTCAAATGGACGCGGCCCAAATATGCCACGCAACTGACAGAACGATACGGCAAGGGCGTGGATTACACGAACCGGCCATCCGAGGATTTTGCCCGTGGCACGATCTTGCTCGAGGATGAACAGGGCAATGAACTGGTGATCGAGGCCACTACGTCCTGGGCCTATGTCGGCGCCGGCTTGCGCATCCAGCTGGAGCTGCTCGGCCCTGAATATTCCATGGAGTTCAACTCGCTGTCCACCGGGTTGAAAGTGTTCATGTCGCGCGAGGTCACCGGCTCGGAAGGCGAGGATCTGGTCGAGAAGCAGAATGCCGAACAGGGGCTGATGCCGGTTCTCGAGGATGAGGCAGGCATTTACGGCTATACCGATGAGAACCGGCACATGACCGAATGCTTCCGCAAGGGTCTAACGCCTACCGAAACATTCCATGACGGCCTGGCTGTCGTCGAGATTCTGATGGGTCTCTATCGCTCCGCCGAACTCGGCCGGAATGTGAATTTTCCGGCAGACGATCTTGAAGACTATGTGCCGCTGGTTGCACGGATCGCAAGCCCGCAAGACTAAAGCCAATCCCATAACCAACAGGCGAATTGTTGATGACCATCATAGCTGGAATGACCCGGGTGCCCCGCAACCTCTCGACAAAGTGACGGTGACACGATGATCCTGCAGGTGTGTGATCTGGGAGGGACGCACTGCCGTATCGGGCGCTATGTTGATGGCCGTCTGGATGTGGCTTCGGTGGCGCGGTATGAAAACAGGGATTATTCGTCTTTTCCGGCTGTGATGGCGCACTATCAGGCAACCGCCGGTCTGGCGCCTGCGCAGAGCATGGTCATTGCACTGGCCGCGCCGGTGACGGGAGATGTCATCGCGCTGACAAATCTTGACTGGACCATCGACCGCGATGAAATCAGCCGGGCAACAGGGGTTCGGCGCGTCTTTCTGATCAATGATTTCGAGGCGCTGGGGCATGCATTGTCGTCTCCTCAATCGTTGGAACTGCGCAGCCTGAATGAAGCCAACGGCGACAGAACGGGCACAAGGCTCATTCTGGGTGCAGGCACCGGGTTCAATTGTGCGGCGCGCCTGTCAAACGGATCCGTGGTGTGTTGCGAGGCGGGCCATTCGACCTTTGTCGCCGAGACGGATTTTGACCGTGCCCTGCAGCACCGGTTTTCACAAAGGCACGGGCGTTGCTCGTTTGACCGGGTGCTGTCTGGCTCCGGGCTGGGTGAGATCTATCAAACATTGTGTGAACGCCAAGGCGAGGCACCGCGGCACACGAGCAGCCTACAGATTGTTCCCGCCGCGATTGGGGGTCACGATGCCCTTGCCACACGCGCCTGCGAGGAGTTTGCTCGTATTCTGGGCCGCGCTGCAGGCGATCTGGCACTGTTGTTCCTGGCAACGGGTGGTGTCTACATCACCGGTGGCGCGGCCCGCGCGCTGGAGCCGTTCATCATTGGCCCGAAGTCCGGTTTCACGCCTGGGTTCACATCCAAAGGGCGCATGGCGGGGTTCATGGAAACCATCCCGGTGGCGCTGGTCCTGGATGACAATGCAGCGCTCTTCGGGTGCCATGAGTGGCAGAAAAGGCGATAACGCATCGTTCGATCAAGAAGACGCATTCGACCGTGCGATGTCTGCACGTTCCAAAAGATCAGATCGCCGTATGGATGATTGGGCGGCTCAGGCGCCGCACTTTTTCCCTTGCCGGGTCTGGTGGTTTGTCCTCAGTTTCGCAAAGGCCTTCTGGCCGCCCGCGCCTGATAGCCGCGCGCGCGTTTCTGCTTCACAAGATCGAGGAAGAGTGCAACGGCATCCTGCTCCCGATCGAAACTATGAACCTTCAACCGGCCCGACGTCCCGATTCGGCCCCACCGCCGTATCAGGCAGGCCTCGCCGAACAAGGACGAGGTAATCGTCATGGCATAGAACCGTGCCAGGTTTCGGGATGTATCCATGCGCTCGATGTAGAGCTGGTAGGGCTGGGTCAGCATGATGTCAGATTGGCTGATTGTCCCTCCGGCGTCCAACAACACTTATGAATCGGTCGGCCGGTTTCGATTCATGTTCGTGATGACCGGTCCGAAACCACGCCGGATCACTATCTGCCGGTAAAACGCAGCCTCAGCAATTTGCTGTCATTCTTCCGGACCCGGCCGTGCGCGATCTCACGAGCTGTCCTTGATGCACTGTCCGTACTGATCAAATCCGAGCGGCTTGCATCGGCAAATGCTTGCCTTGTCCCGGCTTGCCCAGGAGATTGCGGTCCTTGAGGACAAGCTTGCCGCGTGAGAGTACCGTGACCGGCAATCCCTTGACCGTCGTGCCGCAGAAAGGATTGTAGCCGACATTGTCGTGCAGATCGTCGGGCCCATAGGTCAGGCTCGCTTCGGGATCCCAGATGGCAATATCAGCGTCGAAACCAGAAGCGATAACGCCCTTGCCTTGCAGGCCGAAAGCTCTGGCGGGTGCCGTCGAGGTCTTTTCCACAAAGGCTTCCAGCCCCATCTTCCCTTTGCTCACCATCGCGTCAAACATCAGCGGCAGGCGTGTCTCCAGCCCCGGCATGCCGTTGGCGATCTTGTTGAAAGGGACGTCTCTGCCATGGGCGAATTTCCCCGATGCGTCCATCCGGTAGGGCGCATGATCTGATGTCACCAGTTGCAGCGTGTTGTCAGCCAGCGCTTCCCACAGGGCGGCCTGATCATCGGCGGTGCGCTGCGGCGGCGAGCACAGGAACCGCGCGGCATATTCGGAACCGAGGATATCGACCGTCATGAACAGGTAGTGAGGACAGGTTTCTGCCTCGACTTTCACGCCGCGCGCACGGGCGGCGCGAACGATCTCCGCGCCCTCGCGGGTGGAAACGTGAAAGATCATGATGCGTGTATCGATGAACTCGGCAAAGCGACACATGCGATCGATGGCCTCGATTTCCGCTTCACGCGGGTGGGAAAGTGCATGGTATTTCGGCGCGATCTTGCCGTCGGCCAGCAGTTTGGCGGTCTCGTGGCGGATGAGACCGTCATTTTCCGCATGGAAGCAGACCAGCGCGCCCTCACGTTTTGCCAGGGCGAGAAGATCGAGAATGGCATGGTCGTCCTGCCGCACCTTGTCGTAGGTGGTGAAAATCTTGATCGACCGGTGCCCCTGACCGACCAGCGCGGGAATATCCAGCCGAAGATTGTCTCCGCTGATATCCGACACGATCATGTGAAAGGCATAATCGATGATTGCGCCCTTTGCCGCCAGCGCCGCGTAATCGGCAACAACATCGCGCATTCTGTGGCCCGGGTGCTGGGCCGCGAAGGAGACGACGCTGGTCGTGCCGCCATAGGCGGCGGAACGCGTGGCGGTCTCGAAGGTATCGGCATTCATCAATCCGGCGCCCGAAATCTGCTCGATATGGCAGTGCGTATCGACCCCGCCCGGCACGACCAGCAGCCCCCTGGCGTCGAGTTCCTCTTCAGCGGTCGCGTTTAGCGAGGATGCAACGGCAGCGATCTCGCCGCCGCTTATGGCAACATCGGCAATCTCCGTGCCATTTTCAGTGACAACGGTGCCGCCGCGAATAATCGTGTGGAATGGCTTATGGATCATGGCGTATTTGTTACTCTGGTTTTGAAAACTCCGCATTCGAGTGTATACCAAACATCAGGTTTTGGAAGTCAGCGATTAAATTTGGCGGTTCGTACGCCCGATATTCGACTTAAGGACGAGCCAGATGGCCGATATGATGAACACCAGCACAACACCAACTCTGGGCAAATCCGTGTTTCAACGGATCAGGGCAATGATCCTCGATGGCACACTGACGCCCGGCACCCGCCTGCAGGAGAAAACCTTTGCCGACCGGCTGGGCGTCTCGCGGACGCCGGTCCGGGAAGCCATCGGTCAGCTTGTCAGCGAGGGACTTGTGACCAGATCCGGTGGAGGCACGCCGGTTGTCAACAGCGTCACGCTATCCGAGATCATGGAAATCCTGCACGTGCGGCGTTTGCTGGAATGTGAAGCGACACGGCAAGCCGCGCTTTCAGGCAAACCGCTAGACGAATTGATAATACTTAGAAATCAAGTGGTTGGGTTTCTTGATGGTCCACGTCCCGATCCAGAAACCCACGCGGCACTTGACCAGAGGCTGCATCTCGCTCTTGCCCGCATGGCAGGATCTTCGCTTTTGACCAGCCTGATCGAAGGCTTGAAAACGAAGACCCGCATCTATGACCAGGGGTCAATCCCTGACCGTTTCGAGCCAGGCTGTCACGAGCATATCGCAATCATTGACGCCGTGATTGCCAGAGATCCCGAGGCGGCATCAGAAGCGATGCGCATCCATCTCACCAATGTCCGGGAAGCCATTATCTCGCACATCAGCAAACCCTTCTGATCCAGGCCTGTCCGGCTGACGAAACTTCCCCTTCTGCCACGCCGTGCTGCTTCACCGCGCGGCAGAAGTTGACTCTGCATGCACATTGTATACCATCGGCACACCATATCCGAGTTTCGAAGAACCGTCGAACATGTCAGAGCCGACAGCGCAACGTCCACAAGACGGCATCGTCCTCGCCATCACCTTCCAGTATTACCGCAACCTCGCTACCGCGACGGCCTTTTATGAGACTGTTCTGGGCTTCGAACTGGCCATTGATCAGGGGTGGTCGAAAATCTATCGCGTCTGCGGCCAGGCCCATATCGGTCTCGTCGACGAAACCCGCGGCATGCAAAACTGGGCCGAAGCCAAGACCGATCAGCTGTGCCTGCGGGTTCCCGATGTGGATGCCTGGCACGCCTGGATAGCAACACAGAATGTCGATGGTCTGACGGAGCCGCGTGACAGTGAAGAGCTCGGCATCCGTGCCTTCGTGTTCAACGACACCGAAGGCTACCAGATCGAGGTCCAGACCGCCAAACCCGGCCACTAGAGCGCGATACGCTCTCAGGACACATCAACAAGAAACAATGAAGGCGGCAAACCGCCTCCGCTTGAACCGCTCAAACCAGGAGGACCTGAAATGAAAATCACGCCCAAACATGCCCTGCGCATCTGCGTTGCCGGCGCCGTCATTGCGGCAACCGGAACCGGCGCTGCCTTTGCCGAAGGAAAGTCCCTGACCGTCGGCCTCACCTCCGACCCCAGCCACCTCTACCCGCTGGCGGGTGAGGAGCTGTCATCCAACATCATGTATTATCACCTGTACGATCCGCTGGTGAAGCGTGCTGCCGACCTGTCCTTCGGCCCCGGACTGGCCGAGAGCTGGGAAAGTGTCGACGAGACCACATGGCGCTTCAAGCTGCGCTCCGGCGTCACATTCCACAACGGCAACGCATTTACCGCCGACGACGTTGTTTTCACCATCAACAAGGCGCGTGATTCCATCCGCCCCGACCTGGTCGCAAACATCGCCGAAGTCACGAAAATCGACGACACCACCATCGAAATCAAGACTCCAAAGCCCTATGCTGTGCTGCCCAACGATCTTGCCGAGCTGCTGATCCTGGACGAGGAATACACCACGGCAACCGGCGACGAGCAGATGGACCTCAAGCCGATGGGCACAGGACCCTACAAGCTCAAGGAATGGATCAAGGAAGAAAAACTGGTCCTGGAAGCCTCCGCTGACTACTGGGCCGGCGCGCCGGTGATCCAGAGCGTCACCTTCCGTCCGATCACCAACCCGGCCACACGCACAGCCGCCCTGCTGACCGGCGAAGTCGACGTCATTCAGGACCTTGCGGTGCGTGATGTCGAACGCGTCAAGAGCGACGACCAGTTCAAGGTGGTCACCCGGCCAAGCCTTCTCAATGTTGTGCTTGCCATGGACACCCGTGAAAAATCTCCGACCATCGAAGGCAAGAACCCGATGACGGATCAGCGGGTACGCGAAGCCATCGCCCGTGCCATCGACGTGGACGCCATCAACAAGATTGTCATGAACGGCCTCGCCACACCCAGCGACCAATACGTGCCATCGTCCCATATCGGCCATGTCGACGGCATGAATTTCCGCGAGATGTATCCGCTCGACATCGACAAGGCCAAGCAGCTCCTGAGCGATGCCGGCTATCCGGACGGTTTCACCATGACGCTGGACGCAACCAACAACCGCTATGTCAACGACGCCCAGATCGCCCAGGCCCTGGCTTCGATGCTTGCCAAGATCAATATCGATCTGAAACTGAACATCATGCCGAAATCGAATTTCTGGGGCTACATTCGGGTCCCGACAGACAATTCGAGCTTCATCATGAGCGGTTGGGACGTTCCATCAGGCGATGCCGGTTCCATGTATGGCGCACTGTTTTACACCCGCGACCAGAAGGAAGGCTACGGGCAGGTCAACCGCGGCTCCTATTCAAACCCTGAAATGGATGCGCTGGTCGACAAGGCTGACAGCACCCCGGACATAAAGCTGCGCGATGAATATCTTCAGGACGCAACCAGGATCCTGATGAAAGACATCCCGATGATCCCGCTTCATTACGAGCAGGACATCTATGCAGCACGCAAGGGCGTGACGCTTGAGCCCCGCGTCGACAAGTTCCTGTCGGCCTATGAGATGGACATCAACTGACCGCGAAAATCCAAACCGACAAACTTCGGTCCGGCGGCGGAGTGTTTCCCCCGCCGGACCCATCTGAGCCAGCTCTCAATCACCCCTGTTGAAAGTCAGTTGCACGCCAATGATCGGATACCTGCTCAAACGGCTCATACAGATGACACTGGTTCTCTGGGTCGTTTCGCTCATCGTCTTCTTGATGATGAGTTTCACCGGTGACCCGGTCTTCATGGTCGTGCCCATTGACGCGACAGATGCAGAAATTGCGCAGGCCCGGCGTCTTCTCGGCCTGGACCAGTCGATCCCGGTCCAGTACTGGAAGTTTCTGACAAGCCTGGTGCAGGGTGATTTCGGCTACTCCTACGTGTTCCGCCAGCCTGCAATGACCCTCATTCTCGAACGGCTGCCTGCCACCCTGGAAATGGTGCTTGTCGCCATGGCCATGGCCATCATGGTCGCCATTCCGCTTGGTGTTTACGCCGGCGCCAACCCGCAAGGACGATTGAGCCGGACCATCATGGCCGGGTCATTGCTGGGCATATCGCTGCCGGGGTTCTGGGTCGGCATGGTGCTGATCTACCTTTTCGCCGTGCAGTGGGGACTGTTTCCATCCTCCGGCCGGGGCGACACCGCCGAGCTGTTTGGCTATCGCATCAGCCTGATGACCGCCGATGGCTGGCATCATGTCATCCTGCCCGCAGTCACGCTTTCACTTGGCACAATGGCAATCCTTCTGCGCATGACCCGGGCCGGAATGATGGAAGTCGGCCGCCAGGACTTCATGAAATTCGCCCGCGCCAAAGGCGTGTCTCAACGCGATCTTCTCTACAAGCACGGGCTCAAGAACGCGATGATCCCGGTCGTCACCATTTTTGGCCTGCAACTGGGTGATCTCATCGCATTCGCCACCATCACCGAGACAATCTTTTCCTGGCCAGGCATGGGCAAGCTGCTGATCGATTCCATCTATCGCGCCGACCGCCCGGTGATCGTCGTCTACCTGATGCTGGTGGCGCTGATCTTCGTTGTCATCAATTTCATCGTCGACATCGTCTATACGCTGATCGACCCTCGCATCGCGTTGAAATGAGGCGACCATGAGCGCTTTTCTCGCCTCTGAATTCTTTCACAACTACAAGCGCAGCTGGTCAGCCATCATCGGCAGCACGTTGATGGCGCTGTTTGCCTTTGCGGTGATTGCCGGCCCGTTCCTGGTGTCTCAAAATCCCTACGACATCGCCTCGCTTGACCTGATGGACAGCTACAAGCCGCCGATGTGGCTCGACGGTGGCGAAGCCAGATTTCCGATCGGCACCGACGGCCAGGGCCGCGATGTCTGGGCCAGCATCCTGTACGGCGCACGCATCTCGGTGATGATCGGCCTTGTTGCCATGATCGCGTCGTGTGTGCTGGGCACGCTTTTGGGACTGATCGCCGGATTTTATGGTGGCATTGCGGATTCCATCATCATGCGCATCGCCGACATCCAGCTTTCATTCCCCTCAATTCTGATCGCCCTGTTCCTGATGTCTGCTGTCGGGACCGGCATCGACAAGGTGCTGATCGCGCTGACCGCGGTCGGCTGGGTGGTCTATGCGCGAACCGTGCGCGGCTCCACGCTGTCGGAGATCCAGAAGGAATATGTCCAGGCGGCAAAAGTGGCGGGATTGCCCAACCACAAGATCATCCGCAAGCACGTGCTGCCCAATGTCCTCACCCCGCTGATTGTCATTGCCACCATCCAGGTCGGGACTTTCGTGCTGATCGAGGCATCGCTTTCCTTCCTCGGCGTCGGCGTCCCTATCACGCAACCCTCGCTGGGCCTGCTGATCAAGAACGGCTTTGATGTGCTGTTCAGCGGTCTGTGGTGGACCTCGGTGTTTCCCGGCCTTGCCATCATGATGCTGGTCTTCGGCATCAACCTGTTCGGCGACTTCCTGCGCGACGAACTGAATCCGAGGCTGAAATGATGAACCGGAAAGTCTCAGCCAGAAGCAAAGCACCGCTGTTGCAGGTGCGTGATTTACGCACCTATTTTCACACTTTCGCCGGTACGGTCAAAGCCGTCGATGCTGTCAGTTTCGAGATCGGCGCAGGCGAGATCATGGGTCTGGTGGGCGAAAGCGGCGGCGGCAAATCCGTTGTCGGATTTTCGATCCTCGGCCTGATCGACGAGCCGGGCAAGATCGAAAGCGGCGAGATCCTGCTTGAAGGCGAAGATCTGGCGAAAGCCGGAGAGGCTCGCTTGCGCGAAATTCGCGGACGCCAGATATCCATGGTGTTTCAGGACCCGATGACGTCTCTCAATCCGCTGCACACAATCGGCAGACAGATGGACGAGATGCTGCGCCTGCACACCGCACTTGATGCCCCGGCACGTCACAGCGCCTGCGTCGAAATGCTTGAAAGTGTCGGCATCAGCCAGGCCGCGGAGCGACTGAAGGCCTACCCGCACCAGTTTTCCGGCGGCATGCGCCAAAGAGTGGTCATCGCCATCGCCATGCTGGCACAGCCGCGCCTCATCATCGCCGATGAGCCGACGACCGCGCTCGATGTCACGATCCAGAGCCAGATCCTGAAACTGATGCGCCAGCAGATCGCACAGAAGGGTGCGTCGATGATCCTCATCACCCATGATCTGGCGGTGGTGTCCGAAATGGCCGACCACATCACCGTGCTTTATTGCGGCAAAGTGGTGGAGCGTGGGGCGACCCGCGATATCATCGAAACGCCCTCCCATCCCTACACGCGTGGTCTGATCGACAGCATTCCCGATCCGGCCAACCGCCATGACCGGTTGCGGCAAATCCCGGGAAGCGTTCCGGATATTCGCAACCTGCCCAAGGGTTGCAATTTTCGCGACCGCTGCTTTCGCGCCCAGGCC
The DNA here is from genome assembly GCA_051251555.1 of Hoeflea sp. Taxonomy (GTDB): domain Bacteria; phylum Pseudomonadota; class Alphaproteobacteria; order Rhizobiales; family Rhizobiaceae; genus Hoeflea. The sequence goes on along the minus strand of JBPOEW010000017.1, from coordinate 32,863 downwards.
CTGTGCGCCGAAAAAGAGCCGGAGCTTGCACCCCAACACGGCACGCTTTCCGCAGCCTGCCATTTTCCATTGAAGCCGGGAGAAACCGCATGAGTGCGATGTCGACGCCCATGCTGGAAGTCCGCAATCTGGAAATGCGCTTTTTGGTCAGTGCAGGGCTGATTGACCGTCTGCGGATTGACCGCAAGGGGCTGCACCTTGAGAAGCCTGTGGTCAACGCGGTCAACGGCGTCAGCTTCAGGATAAAGCGCGGCGAAGTGATGGCCCTGGTCGGTGAAAGCGGCTGCGGCAAGTCCACTGTCGCCAAGACGATTGCCCGGATCTACGCGCCCACAGGTGGAGACATCCAGATCGAAGGCGAGAACATCGCCAATTACGGTTTTGCCCAAATGCTGCCCGTGCGCGCAAAGATGCCGATGATCTTCCAGGATCCCTACGCCTCGCTCAACCCGCGCCAGAGGGTGCGTGACATCGTCTCCGAGCCCTTGCTCGAACAAACCAGAAATGCCGATGAGCGTCGGCAGATACCCGACAAGATCGAGGCCCTGCTTGCCAAGGTCGGCCTCAATGCGGAGCACGCAGGGCGCTATCCGCATCAGTTTTCAGGCGGCCAGCGTCAACGTATCGGCATTGCCCGCGCGCTGTCGGTAACGCCCGGACTTATCATTGCCGATGAACCGGTCTCAGCACTTGATGTCTCGATTCAGGCACAGATCCTCAATCTGATGATGGATCTGCGCGATGAGTTCGGCCTGGCCTATCTGTTCATCAGCCACGACCTCTCGGTTGTCCATCATATCGCCGATCGGGTCGGCGTGATGTATCTGGGCTTCATGGTGGAAAACGCACCGCGCGACGTGCTTTTCTCCAACCCGCGCCATCCCTATACCAAAGCACTGCTGTCTGCCGCCCCGAGTATCAAGGCAAAGCGGGCCAAGGCGGAGATCGCCCTGCAGGGCGAAGTTCCCTCCGCGCTCAACCTTCCGTCCGGGTGTTGCTTTCGCACCCGCTGCCCCTTTGCCTGGGAGCGCTGCGCCGCAGAGCGCCCGAAACTGCAGTCTGTCGGCGACGACCAGACGGTCGCCTGCCACCTTGTCGACGAACCGGGAAGAGAAAAGTGACTGTCATCGCACAACCAAGACTTGAATTGAACGATCCGCATGATTGCACCGATTCAAGCGATGAGCTGACCATCTATCACGCCCTGTACGACACACTGGTGCGGCGGGTGGGGCAGGATTACCTGCCGCATCTGGCAGAAAGCTGGACGGTGTCCGACGATGCGCGAACCTGGGACTTTGTTCTGCGCAAGGATGTTGCGTTTCATGACGGAACCCTGTGCGATGCCCGGGCGGTGGCCGACAACCTTGTCCGCATGGCACGCGAAGACAAGGGTTATACGCTCGGCGCGCCTGCGGTCTGGAAACAGTATCTCTGCGATGCGCCACGAATTCCTTTCACCGGTCGCCATCATTTACCTTCTCAATGCGGCCAGGGGGCCATTGAAAGATCCACGTCTTCGCCTTGCACTCAGCCTTGCCGTCGACCGCGAGGCGTTGATCACCGAGGTGATGGGAGATGGCGCCGCGCAACCGTTGCGGGGCTTTGTCAGTCCGCACCATTACGGCGCGGCAACCACACAAGGTGCGAGTTGTGACCGGGCCGAGGCGCGCGCGCTGCTCGCCGCGGCAGGCTATCCGGACGGTCTGCGCCTGACCGTCGATTGCCCGACCCGCCTGCCTGACGAGGCCGAGCGGCTGACCGCGGCGCTGGCACGGCAGCTATCTGAAATCGGCGTCACATTCGACGTACGCATTCATCGCGAGCGCGAAGACTACGCCCACATGGTGCGCCGGAAGGAAATCGGCGATCTGTGCGTGTTCGATTCAAGCCCGATGAGCACCTACAGGGTGCTCTACGAGAAGATCGACTCCCGCATCGCCGGCTCCTGGTGGCAGGGCTATGAGAACCCCCAGGTTGAAGCACTGATCGACAAGGGCCGCTCGACCACCGATAGGACGAAACGGTCCGACATCTGGCAACAGGCCTACCGCTTGCTGCAGAATGATCCGGCCTGGCTGACGCTTTACAACCCGGTCCGGGTGATCGGTCTTGCTGGTGAGCATCCGGATTTCCAGATGCCTGCCGACGGGGTGATCGATGTAGCGCGATTGCCCGCACTTGAAGGGGCGGACACATGAGGGTGGATACGATTGTTCATGGCGGAACAGTGGTCACCATGGATGACGAGCGCCAGGTGATCGACGATGGCGCCATTGCCATTGCGGACGGCACGATTGTCGCCGTCGGCACCACACGAGAGATCTGCACCAGACATTCCGCCGGCCAAATGCTTGATTGCGGCGGCCAGATTGTCATTCCCGGTCTCATTGACGTTCATGCCCACGCCGGCCACGGGCTGGTGAAAACCATCGGCATGCATGGCGGAGACCGCTGGGAAGAAATCTGCGGCGAGGTCTATACCACCGCGTCGACGCCCGAGTTCTGGTATGCCGAGGCACGCCTTGCCGCGCTGGAGCGGTTGCGATTTGGTGTGACCACCGGCGTTTCGCTGTTGGGTGGCGGCGATACCATCATGCGCACCGACAATCCGAAATATGCTGCCGCCCATTGCCGGGGCGTGGTCGAAGTCGGCACCAGATCGGTTGTCGCCGTCGGTCCGACACGCGCCCCCCATCCGCGCACCTATGCAGACTGGTCAGGTGGCGAACAGGCCCTGTATCAGGTCAGTTTCGACGAGCAGTTTGAAACCTGCCGGGAAATTACTGAGCAATGGCACGACTGCCATGACGGGCGCATCCAGATCGCCATGCTCTACCCCGTCCTGCGCGATGAGCATGAACGCGACATGGCTGCACCCGACTACGCCGCAGCCTGCGAGCAGGCAAAGCTGATCCGTGCCTTCGCGCGTGAAAAAGGTCTGATCTTCACTCAGGATGGCCATTGGCGCGGCTCCATTCGCCGCGCTAGCAGCCTGGGCCTGCTGGGACCGGAAACACTCTTGTCGCACTGCATAGATCTGCACGAAGACGAAATCGAACTGACCGCTGCAACAGGGACGAAGATTGCACACAACCCTTCAGCCAATGCGTCGATCATGGGGCGTTGCCCGGCCATTGAGCTGATGGCGGCAGGTGCCTGTGTTGCGCTCGGGTCCGATGCCACCGCGCCCGACCGGTCAGCTGACATGTTTCGCCACATGCAGCAGGCGATGCATTATCATCGCACCCATTTCCGCGACGCCTCCGTCCTGCCGATCGGCAAGGCGCTGGAAATGTGCACCATCGCAGGCGCCCGGGCCTTGGGACTGGCGGATCGCATCGGTTCCCTCGAAACAGGCAAACAGGCCGATATCACCGTGGTTGACCTGCGCCGCCCCCACCTGATGCCACCAAACATGCCTGTTCACCGGCTGGTCTGCTTCGCCAATGGCAATGATGTCTCAACCGTTGTGGTCGGCGGCGAGATCGTTTACGCAAACGGCAAGGCCACCCGGGTTGACGAGACTGCCATTCTGGACGATGCCGCACGCCAGGCCGCCATCATGATCGAACGAATCGGCGGGCAAGCCGACCTTGCCCTGCCGGATGATTTCTGGGGACAGAAAGGACCAAGCTTATGACAATTTATGTCATCAATCCAAACTCCAGCCAGCACGTGACCGACGGCATCGACAGCGCGATCGACCCGATGCGCGCAGCAAGCCCGGTCAAGATTGAAGCGCGGACGCTGGCAGAAGGCCCGCCCGGCATTGAAACCCAGGCCCATGTCGACGGCGTTGTCACACCTTTGCTCGCCCATTGCGCGGCGCTCGAGGATCAGGCAAGCGCTTTCGTCATCGCCTGCTATTCCGATCCGGGTCTTGCCGCGCTGCGCGAACAATCGGCCCGTCCGGTGCTCGGCATCGCGGAAGCTTCGATCCTAACGGCGATGACGCTCGGGCAACGGTTTGGCATCATTTCCATCCTGTCGAAAAGCGTCCCGCGCCACATGCGCTATGTCGGCGCCATGGGCGTGATGGACAGACTGGCCGGAGACATGCCGCTTGAGCTGGGAGTGGCCGAGCTCGCCGATGCTGGTCGCACGATCGAGCGTCTCAAAACCGTCGGCACGCAACTGCGCGATGGGGCGATGGCCAACGTCATCATCCTTGGCTGCGCCGGGATGACTGCCTACCGAACCGAACTTGAAAACTATCTGGGGCTTCCCGTGGTCGAGCCATGCCAGGCGGCCACCGCCATGGCGATCGGCCGTGTGGCGTTGCAACGGACCCGTCAGGAGGACACATGACCAAATTGCTCACCGAGGACGCCGCAGGCGTCTATGTCATTGCCGTGACCCCGTTCTTGCCCGACGGCGCAGTTGATTACGACAGCTGCGACCGGATGGTCGATTTCTATCTCGACGCCGGCGCCACGGGCCTGACCGTTCTCGGCATGATGGGCGAAGCGCCGAAACTGACGGTGGAAGAATCACGCGATGTGGTCAGCCGTATTCTCAAGCGCGTCGATGGCCGCGTCCCTGTGGTGGTTGGCGTCTCCGCACCCGGTTTTGCCCAGATCAGCGTGCTGACAAAAATGGTGATGGACCTTGGCGCCGCGGGGGTCATGGTTGCGCCGCCCGGTTCGCTCAGAACCGATGATTCGATTGTCACCTATTACACCCAGATCACTGATCTGATCGGCAACACGCCATTCGTGCTGCAGGATTTCCCGCTCATTACCAATGTGCAGATGTCGCCAAAAGTCATCGCCCGCATCGTCAACAGCCTGCCCGGTTGTGTGTGCCTGAAACACGAGGATTGGCCCGGCCTGGAGAAGATCACCACGCTGAGAAAGGAAGGCGTGCTTGATCGCCGCATCTCGATCCTGTGCGGCAATGGCGGACTTTTCCTGCCCGAAGAAATGGCCCGGGGTGCAGACGGCGCGATGACAGGCTTTGCCTATCCGGAGATGATGGTTTCCGTCGTCCAGCACTTCAAGGCCGGCGACACCACGCGCGCGCATGATCTGTTCGATGCCTATTTGCCGCTGGCCCGTTTTGAGCAACAGCCCGGCATCGGCCTTGCCATCCGGAAATACACCATGGCCAAACGCGGCATTATCGCCCATGACGCACTGCGCAAGCCTGCAGCCGCGCTCACTGCCAACAGCCGTGCTGAAGTCGATCGTCTGATTGCGCGGCAGGAAAACAGATTGAAGGAGTTGAACTGATGGATCTCGGACTTACCGGTAAACGCGCGCTGGTTCTCGGCGCAAGTCGCGGCCTTGGCATGGCCATTGCCAAAAGCCTCGCGGCAGAAGGTGCGACCGTGTTTGCTGCCGCGCGCAGCCTCGACAAGATCACCGACTGGTCGACGGGCCTGGACAATATCAAACCGCTGCGGCTTGATCTGTCCAATCTTGCGGAAGTTGATGCCGTCATCGACGCCCTGCTTGCAGAAGGCGGCGTCGACATCATCGTCAACAATGGCGGCGGTCCCCCTCCCGGATCCGCCCAGGCGGCTTCCCGCATGGACTGGATCAGCCATTTCGAGGCCATGGCGGCCAACCTGTTCCACATGACATCGCGGCTGTTGCCGCAGATGAAACAGCGGAAATTCGGGCGGGTGATTTCCATAACCTCGTCGGGCGTCGAACAGCCGATCCCCAATCTGGCGCTCTCCAATGGTATCCGCTCGGCCGTGGTTGGCTGGTCCAAGACGCTTGCCAGCGAAGTCGCCGGCGACGGCATCACGGTCAATGTCGTCATGCCCGGCCGCATCCACACCCAGCGCGTCGATGAACTCGACGCAGCAGCAGCCAAGCGCACGGAGACATCAGTCGACACGGTCGCCGAAAAATCGCGCGCGACCATTCCTGCCGGCCGGTATGGCAAGCCGGAAGAATTCGCGGATGTGGTGACATTCCTGGCTTCCGAGCGTGCCTCCTACGTCACCGGGTCGCGCATTCGCATCGACGGCGGCGCCATCAAATCGGTTTAAACGCCTCACGTAAGAGCCGCGAAAGCGACCGAGCACATGTGAGCTCTCAGCTCAGGTGAATTGCGAGGGGCATGCCACCTCCGGCCGGGGGGGAAAAAAGAGCAACCCCGCCGAGCAGCTTGGCGACGGGCTGTCGCATTCCTCTCTTGACTCCTCCCGGCTGCACGGTACGGTTAGCTCTATATCGGACATTGTCCGTCGGCATCTGCGCCCTGAAATCGCCCCGTGAACACGGTGCCGGTTTTGGGGCGTTTTGCGTTTTTGGGGGGTATTTTGGTCAAGCAACGGGTTGAAGTCGGCATATTGTATTCGCAAACGGGCGGTTATGCGCTGATCTCGAATGCTGCCCGCGAGGGTGCGCTGGCAGCGATCACGGACATCAATGCCGACCCCGGATCCGACCTCGAAATCGTCCCGGTCGAGCGTGACCCCGAAGGCAATGTCGATCGCTACGCACCGCTGTGCGAAGACATACTGCGCAACAGCAGCGCCCGTCATGTCATTGGCTGCATCACCTCATGGAGCCGGAAAGAAGTGATCCCGGTGCTGGAAAAGCTCGGCGGCACATTGTGGTATTCCTGCCCCTATGAGGGTTTTGAAGCCAATGACCGTGTGGTCTACACCCATGCCTGCCCGAACCAGCACCTGGTTCCGCTGATTGCCTGGGTGGCGCGCAGACACGGGCCGCACGGCTTTCTGCTCGGCTCCAACTATATCTGGGGCTGGGAAACCAATCGCGTCGCACGCGACCTGATCGCCGATGCGGGCGGCGAGGTCAAAGGCGAACGCTACCTGCCATTGGGTGAAACCGATGTTGGCCGTCTGATTGACGAAATCCGGGTCACGCGCCCGTCCTTCATCATCAATCATCTCATCGGTCCATCGTCTTATGCCTTTCTCGCCGCCTATGCGGAGCTGGCCAGGGCAGACCCGTATTTCCTGCCCAGTTCCTGCCCGGTTCTGTCCTGCAACCTGACCGAATGCGAACTGCCCGTACTTCAGGGAGTCGCGGATGGACATCTTGTCGCCGGACCATATTTTGCCAAGGCGGCGGAGCAACTCAAGTGGCCGCTGGTGGGCGAACGCCGATGCGCCTCGTCAATCCAGGCAGCAGGCTATGCGTCCGTGAGCGTTCTCGCCGAAGTTCTGGCACGCACGCAGATGTCGGGGTCGCAGGATCTGTCGGAGGCGTTCAGCGCCCGGACATTCACCACGCCATACGGTGCAATCAGGATCGATCCGCGCACCCATCATGCAGCGCTGCCCGTTATCATCGGTCGCGTCAACGGGCTTGAAATCGACATGCTTGACGTGACCGAAAGCGTCGACGCCGATCCCTATCTTTCACGCTACGACCGGGCCGCGACATTTGGATACCCTCGCTTGAGGGTGGTCTCATGAAGCGCAACTTCCGGATCCCCAATCTCGGCGGCGCCAGCGCCATCATCCTGCACCGCCCGCATGGCGTCGTTGCCTCCATTGCACGGCAGCTCGAGGCCATCGGCGTCACCCGCATCGAGTGCTGGCCCGAATTGGGCGCCGATGCGGTGGCGGCGGATTTCGTCTTTTTCGATGTCGACCTCGGACATGACGAGCAATTTCCCTGGCAGCCGGGCGACGCGCCAATGCCGTTGATCGCGCTCATCGGTTCGGAAGCTCCGGGCCGCATCGAATGGGCGCTGAACCACAATGCCGATGCGCATCTGCTCAAGCCGGTTGGCAATGCCGGCGTCTACAGCGCGCTGCTGATCGCCCGGCGCGCCTTCGATGCGCGCAAGCAGCTCGATTCGGAAATTCATGCTCTGGGCGAGCGGGTGGCTGCACGGCAGACCATTGTGCGCGCGGTGGCCATTCTCGAAGAGCGCGGTCTCGATGACGAGCAGGCCTATGCACAATTGCGGGCACTGGCGATGAACTGGCAGATGAGCATGGAAGATGCGGCCCGCCGTGTCGTTGCCTGGGCACGCGATGGAGGGCGAAATGACCAATCCGACATCGCCTGATCTCGCCACGCCCGCGTCTGTCCAGCCGCGTCGGGACGGCGTCTGGCAACAATTGTTCAGCCGCCCCTTGGCGCTTATCGGACTGTTCTTCATCGCAATCACTTTGCTTGGAGCGCTGTTTGCGCCCTGGCTGACCGGCTTTGATCCGAATGACCAGATGTTTGACGGGCTGACCATCGAAGGCGCACCGCTGCCCCCGGACGGGAAATTCTGGCTCGGCACCGACTTGCTCGGCCGCGACCTCCTGACCCGCATTCTCTACGGCGCCCGAACCTCGCTGATCATCGGGATCGCAGCCAACGGCACGGCGCTGCTGATCGGCACGCTGGTCGGCGTGACGGCGGGCTTCTTTCGGGGCTGGATCGGCGCCATCCTGATGCGCTTCACCGATCTGATGATGGCGTTTCCGACACTGCTGCTGGCAATCTGCCTGGCTGCGGTTTTCCAGCCCAGCCTGTGGATCGTCGCCATGGTCATCGCGCTGGTCAACTGGGTGCAGACGGCGCGTGTCGTCTTCACCGAGACCAGTTCGCTGGCCGAGCGCGAATTCATTGCAGCCGAGCGCACGCTGGGTGCGGGCACAGGGCGTATCCTGTTCCGCCACATCCTGCCCCATCTGGTGCCGACCATCATCGTCTGGGGGACGCTGGGCATTTCCACCACGGTGCTTCTCGAAGCAACACTGTCTTATCTCGGCGTCGGCGTTCAACCGCCCACCCCTTCCTGGGGCAACATCATTTTCGAGAACCAGACCTATTTCCAGGCAGCACCTTGGCTCGTGTTCTTTCCCGGCATTGCCATCCTGGCTCTGGCCCTGGGTTTCAACCTGGTCGGAGACGCCTTGCGCGACATTCTTGATCCGACACAACGGGGACGAAGCTGATGGCGGCCTATCTCCTGCGCCGGCTGCTGTCGGCGGCAATGATCCTTCTGGGTGTTTCGGTCATCACCTTTGCCCTGCTCTACCTGCTGCCGGCTGACCCGGTTCGCCAGATTGCCGGCCGCAGTGCCACGGTCGAGACCGTGGAAAACATACGCCGGCAACTCGGCCTCGATCAGCCCTTCATCATTCAGTACTGGGGCTATCTGGGCGGGCTGGTGCAGGGCGACCTTGGACGGTCCTACCTGCAGCGCTCCGAGGTCAGCACGCTGATCGCCGCCCGGTTGCCGGCAAGCCTGCTGTTGATGGCCGGGGCGATCAGCTGCGAACTCGTCATCGGCCTGACAATGGGCATGATTGCAGCGGTGCGCCGCGGCTCGGCTGTCGACCAGTCGCTGATGATTGTCTCCTTTGTCGGCGTGTCGGCTCCACAATTCGTGGTCGGTCTGCTGCTGCTCTATTTCTTCGCTGTGCAGCTCGGCTGGTTCCCGATCGGAGGCTTTGGCACCTGGCGTCATCTGGTTCTGCCCTCGGTGGCGCTCGGGATCGTCGGCGCCGGTTGGTATTCGCGGATGATGCGCTCATCGATGATCGAGGTTCTGCGTCAGGACTATATCCGCACCGCGCGCGCCAAGGGGCTGGCACGCGGCACCATCCTGTTGCGTCATGCATTGCCCAACGCGGTGCTTCCGGTGATCGCCATGATCGGCATCGACATCGGTCTGTTCATGAGCGGCATTGTTGTCATTGAAAGTGTTTTCGGCTGGCCGGGTATTGGCCAGCTCGCCTGGCAGGCGATCCAGCGGGTCGACATTCCCATCATCATGGGGGTCACGCTGGTTTCCGCCTGCGCCATCGTCATCGGCAATCTTCTGGCAGATCTGGTGACACCGTTCATTGATCCGCGAATAAGGCTGCGATGAACGAGATTTCAACCAAAACCAAAACAGGGAACAGACTTATGAGACATTGGCTACAAACGACAGCTTCCGCCACGGCAATTGCCGTTTTGATGTCGGCAGGCCCGGGCCTGGCACAGGAGGAGATGCTTGACCCGAACGCCAAGCAGGGCGGCAGCATCGTCATCACCTACAAGGATGACGTGGCAACCCTTGACCCGGCAATCGGCTATGACTGGCAGAACTGGTCGATGATCAAGAGCATCTTCGACGGATTGATGGATTATGCACCCGGCACGACAGATCTGCGTCCGGGCCTTGCCGAAAGCTACGAGATCTCCGAGGACGGACAGACATTCACCTTCAAGCTGCGGTCCGGCGTGAAGTTCCACAATGGTCGCGAGATGACCGCCGATGATGTCAAATATTCGCTCGACCGGGTCACCAACCCCAAGACCCAGAGTCCTGGCGCCGGTTTCTTCGGTTCGATCAAGGGCTATGACGCCATGTCGGACGGCTCGGCGGAGGCCCTGGAGGGCGTCACCGTTGTCGATCCGCTGACGGTCAGGATCGAGCTGTCGCGGCCCGACGCCACCTTCCTGCATGTGATGGCGCTGAACTTCGCTTCCATCGTTCCCAAGGAGGCTGTCGACGAAGCCGGCGCTGATTTCGGCAAGATGCCGGTCGGCACCGGCGCGTTCAAGCTGGGGGACTGGACCATTGGTCAGAAGCTGGTGTTCGCCCGCAATACCGACTACTGGCGCAGCGGTCTTCCCTATCTTGATCAGATCACCTTCGAGGTCGGTCAGGAGCCGATCGTGGCGCTGCTGCGCCTCCAGAACGGCGAAGTCGATGTTCCCGGTGACGGCATCCCGCCGGCAAAATTCCAGGAAGTGATGTCCGACCCGGAGCAGAAGGCACGCGTGGTTGAAGGCGGCCAGTTACACACCGGCTACATCACCTTGAACGTGGCCATGCCGCCGTTTGACAACAAGGCCGTGCGCCAGGCGGTCAACATGGCCATCAACAAGGACCGCATCGTCCAGATCATCAATGGTCGCGCGGTACCCGCCAATCAGCCGCTGCCACCTTCGATGCCGGGCTATGATAAAGACTATGCCGGCTATGCCTATGATCCGGAAAAGGCCAAGGCCATGCTGGCAGAGGCCGGGTTCAAGGACGGCTTCGAGACTGAACTGTTCGTCATGAACACCGATCCCAATCCGCGCATCGCCCAGGCGATCCAGCAGGATCTGTCATCGGTCGGCATCAAGGCCTCGATCCAGTCGCTGGCCCAGGCCAACGTGATTGCAGCCGGCGGCGAGAAGGATCAGGCTCCGATGATCTGGTCGGGCGGCATGGCCTGGATCGCCGACTTCCCCGATCCATCCAACTTCTATGGTCCGATCCTGGGTTGCGCAGGTGCGGTCACCGGCGGCTGGAACTGGTCGTGGTACTGCAATGAAGAGCTCGACAAGCAGGCAGCCGCAGCTGACGCGGTGGTCGATCCGGCAAAGGCCGGGGAACGCGCCGAGATGTGGAGCGCCGTCTACGGCAAGATCATGGAGGATGCCCCCTGGGTGCCGGTCTTCAACGAGCAGCGCTTCACCATGAAGTCGCCGCGGATGGGCGGAGCCGACGCGCTCTATGTCGATCCGGTCTCCATTCCCGTCAACTACGATTATGTGTTTGTGAACGATGTGCAATAATTGCAACTACACCATTCATGGTGCGCAACATCACTTCGGCTGGGACAATTCCATTGTCCCGGCCGAAAGGGTGGAACCCGGATCAACAATCCTGTTTCATTGCCATGACAGCTCGGCGGGCCAGCTTGGTCCGTCCAGCACCGTGGCCGACGTCGCGACCCTCGACTTCGGCAAGATCAACCCCGTCAGCGGTCCGGTATATGTGGAAGGAGCCGAACCGGGCGATGCCATCAAGGTCACCATCGACAGCTTCAAGCCGTCGGGTTTTGGCTGGACTGCCAATATTCCAGGCTTCGGTCTCCTCGCTGACGATTTCAAGGAACCGGCACTGACCATCTGGAACTACGATCCTTCCACGCTTGCGCCGGCGCTGTTCGGAGAGCATGGAAGAGTGCCGCTCAAGCCGTTTGCAGGCACCATCGGCAACGCGCTTGCCGAACCGGGGCTGCACAGCATTGTTCCGCCACGTCGCGTCGGCGGCAATCTCGACATTCGCGATCTTGCAGCCGGTACGACGCTGTATCTGCCGGTGGAAGTTGCAGGCGCGTTGTTTTCGGTCGGTGACACCCATGCGGCACAAGGTGACGGGGAAGTCTGCGGCACCGCGATTGAGAGCCCGATGGATGTCGTGCTGACCCTGGATCTGGTCAAGGATGCGCGGCTGAAAACCCCGCGCTTTACCACACCGGGCCCGGTGACCCGGCATCTCGATGCCAAGGGTTACGAGGTGACGACCGGCATCGAGACCGATCTGATGCAGGGAGCCCGCTCCGCAGTCAGCCAGATGGTCGAGCTTCTGGCCGCCCGCTACAACATGAACCCGGTTGATGCCTACATGCTTGTCTCCACCTGTGGCGATCTGCGGATCAGCGAGATCGTCGACATGCCGAACTGGGTGGTGTCCTTCTACTTTCCGCGCTGCGTCTTTGAATGACAGCAATGGGAAACTCCAGGGACGTGGCGACTTCAGCGAAGCCGGCAGCGGATAATGTCGTCTTGTCAGTCAATGCGCTGAAGGTGGTGGCACGTGCCGATGGCCGCGATCTTCCGCTTGTGGAGGGCCTCAGCTTCGATCTCAATCGAGGCGAGACCCTCTGCATTGCCGGTGAATCAGGCTCGGGCAAATCGATCACCTCACTTGCCATCATGGGCCTGCTGCCACAGCCGGCCGTGCGGGTTGCCAGCGGGTCGATCCGGTTTGATGGCAAGGACATCGTCACGCTCGACGAGCCGGCGATGCGGCACATTCGCGGCAACCGCATCGCGATGATCTTCCAGGAACCGATGACCTCGCTCAATCCGGTGCTGAGCATCGGCCGCCAGCTGATCGAAGCGATCGAGACCCACACTTCGCTGTCCCGCAGTGCTGCGCGCAGCCGCGCCATCGAGACACTGAATGCCGTGCGCATTCCGCAGGCGGAGAAACGGCTCAAGCAATACCCGCATGAACTCTCGGGCGGCATGCGGCAGCGGGTGATGATCGCCATGGCGCTGGCACTGGAGCCCGACGTGCTGATCGCCGATGAGCCGACAACCGCGCTCGATGTCACGGTGCAGGGCGAAGTTCTGGAACTGTTGCGCGATCTGAAGCGGGAATTCGGCACCAGCATCATTCTCATCACCCACGACATGGGCGTCGTCGCCGAAATGGCCGACCGGGTCATCGTCATGCAGACCGGCAAGATGATAGAGAGCGGCGCCGTCGGACCGCTGTTTGCCAGGCCGCAGGCGTCCTACACCCAGGCGCTTCTCGATGCTGTACCGCGACTGGGCGACGGCATGCGAAAGTCCGGCGATACCAGCGATACCAGCGGTACCAGCGGTACCAGCGGGAACAAGAACCCTGCTGTCGTCGAGGTGAAACATCTGAGCGTCGGGTTCGACCTCAAGGGCGGAGTGCTGGGCCGCGTGACGCACCGGGTTCACGCTGTCGAGGATGTGAGTTTTACCATCGCCGAGCGTGAAACCTTTTCGCTGGTTGGCGAAAGTGGCTGCGGCAAATCGACGATTGCCAAGGCACTCGCCGGTCTGGTGCCGTTTGTCGGCGACATCAATCTTGGCGGCACCTCGATTGCCGGCCTTGATCGGCACGGCATGAAACGCGTACGCCGCGACATCCAGATGATCTTCCAGGACCCGTTCGCCTCACTCGATCCCAGAATGAGGGTGGGTGACCTCGTGGGCGAGCCCTTGATCATCCATGCCATCGCCACGCCGTCCGAACGGCGCGAGAGGGTTGCAGCCCTGTTCAAACGGGTGGGGCTGAGCGCCGACCAGATGGAACGCTATCCGCATGAGTTTTCCGGAGGGCAACGCCAACGCATTTGCATAGCGCGGGCTCTGGCGCTGCGGCCAAAACTCATCATTGCCGATGAGAGCGTCTCGGCACTGGATGTCTCGGTGCAGGCGCGGGTGCTCGAACTGCTCAAGGAGTTGCAGGCGGAATTCGGCATTGCCTATCTTTTCATCTCGCATGACATGGCGGTGGTTGAAAATATTTCAGACCGTGTCGCGGTGATGTATCTCGGCCAGATCGTGGAGATGGGGACCAGGACACAGATTTTCTCCAACCCCCGGCATGCCTACACACGCCGGCTGATCGATGCGGTGCCCATTCCCGACCCGACGCGCCGGCGACCGGTGTTTCCGCGAATGGCAGGCGAGGTTCCCAGCCCGGTCTATGCCCGGGGCGACAGACCCGTGCGCCAGCCACTCATCGATGTCGGCGACGGCCATTGGGTTGCCGCCCCGCAAGACGTCCGGGGCTAATGCATCTCTCTGCCAGTCCGGTTCAGTATCGCATTTCGGAAGGTTTGCGGGGTCTGTGGCCGGTTCAACGGAAAGTGGAGTTGGCGGCCAGCGAAGAGAGCCCGCGTGACAGGTAGCTTCCAGCCATGTCGCGGTTTGCAAGATCACCGTTCTCGACAATGGTCTTGCCACGCAGGAGAAGCCGCACCGGCCAGCCACGCACTTCAAGCCCCTCATAGGGTGTGTAGTCGGCCCCGTGGTGCAGCAGCTCGTTGGTGAGTGTGACCTGCTTGTCGGGATCCCAGAGCGCGATATCGGCGTCTGAGCCAATCGCGATGGTGCCTTTTTGCGGATACAGGCCATAGAGCTTGGCGTGATTTGTCGAGGTGAGCGCCACAAAGCGGTTGATGTCGATCCGCCCCTTCATCACCCCTTCGGAGAAAAGGATCGGCAGCCGTGTGGCCACGCCCGGAATCCCGTTGGGAATCCAGCGGAAATTCCGTTTGCCTTTCTCATTCAGCTTGCCTTCCGGGTCATTGAAGCGGAACGGGCAGTGATCGGAGGAAAACAGGTCGAACACCCCCTGCTCCAAGCCTTCCCAGCAAGCGTCCTGGCTCGGCTTGTCACGGGGCGGGGGCGAACAGACGAACTTGGCGCCATCGAGTTCTTCCTGATCGAGATCGTCTGCGGTCAGCATCAGATATTGCGGGCAGGTTTCACCGGCAATCTTCTGGCCGCGCTGACGGGCCCGGCGGATCTCCTCCATGGCCTCCCGGTTGGAGACATGCACGATGACGATGGGCACATCAACGATCTCGGCCAGCGACAAGGCCCGGTGCGTGGCTTCTCTCTCGGCGGCGACGGGTCGGGTGGAGGCATGGTATTTCGGCGCTAATTTTCCCTCCTGCTCGTGGCGGCCGACCAGATAGCGGATGGCATCCTCGTTTTCACAATGAACCATCACCAGCGCACCGGTCCGTCGAGCCGTATCCAGAGTTGCCAGAATTTCATCGTCACGCAGGCGCAACCCCTCATAGGTCATGAACACCTTGATCGAGGTGTAACCACTCTCGACCAGCGCCGGCAGTTCCTGGCCCAGCACCTCCGGGGTCGGATCGGTGACCACCATGTGGAAGGACACATCCACGTGGCATTTGCCCGCTGCCTTTGCGTGGTAGACCTTCAGCGCCTCGCGCAGGCTCTGGCCCTTCTCCTGCATGCAGAAAGACAACACCGTGGTGTTGCCGCCGACCGCCGCCGAGCGGGTGCCGCTGTCGAAATCATCAGCCATGACGATACCGTCGCCGGACGGCTGGTCGAGATGGACGTGGCTGTCGATCCCGCCTGGCAGAACCAGCAGTCCGGTCGCATCGATGGTTTCGTCAGCGTCGGTCAGCTCGGCCGCAAGCGCTGCGATCCGGCCATCCTTGATGCCCACATCACTGATAAATCGATCGCTTGCAGTCACCACCGTGCCGTGCCGGATGACAGTATCAAAGCGCATCGCCGTTCCTTCTGCATTGGGCTGCATTATGCCGCATTCGCCTGCATTGTGGCCGCGAAGATCAGCCGGCCCGGGCCAGGCCGGTTCCGGTCATCAGGATACGGTCGAGAGCTGCGGTCAGGCGGTCAACTTCCTCGACAGTATTGTAATGAACCATGGAAATGCGCAGCATGCCGCCATGGTCGGTCAGGCCGAGATACTCGGCAAGCCGGCGCGAGTGGAAGTCGCCGAACCGCATGGCGATTTGTTCGTTGTCCATCGCCTCGCAGACTTCGCCGGCCTCCCGGCCGTCAATCCTGAATGCAATGGTCGGCAGGCGCGCACCGTCGCTGTTTGTCGGCTGGCCGACGATCTGGCAGTCATTGCGGGCGCGCAGGTAAGACAAAAGCCGCTCCGTGAGCAGGTTTTCCTGCGCGGTGATGCCTTCAAAGGCCTGCTCGATCCGCGCCCGGATCGAACCTGTTTCTCCCTGCCGGGCGCCGAGTTCGGCAAGGTAATCGACGATGCCGCAGACCGAATAGGCCAGCTCGTAATTGGGGTTGCCCGGTTCGAGCTTGGCGGGAACTTTGTCCTTGCCGTAAAAATAGTGATAGAGCGGATCGAGCTCCAGAAGCAGATCATACTTGCCATACATCACGGCATAATGCGGGCCGTAGGTCTTGTAGAGGCTGAAGACATAGTAATCGGCATCGAAAGCCTGCACATCGATCGCGCGGTGTGGCGCGTAGGCGACGGCATCAACGCAAAGCTGCGCATCGCGGGCGTGAACGAAATCGGCGATTTCGCGGATCGGGTTGATGCTGCCGAGGATGTTGGACGCATGGGTGACGCAGACAAGCCGGGTCCGCTCGCTCATCAAGGGAGCAAGGTCGGCAAGATCAAGCGCCAGCGTCTGCTTGTTCAGGGGCCAGATTTTCAGCACGATGCCGGCGGACTGCAAACGGTCCCAGGGGCCGATATTCGACTCGTGATCACTGACCGTGACGATGATCTCGTCGCCGGCTGTCAGTTGCCCCCGCATCGATTGGGCCAGGTTCTGCAGCAGCGCCGTCGTCGACGCGCCAAAGACGATCTCCTCCGGTCTTTCGGCATTGACCAGATGCATGGCGGCGGAACGGGCCTCGGACAGGGCGTTTGCCGCTGCCTGTGACACCGCATAAGAGCCGCCAATCTGCACGTTTTTTTCAAACAGGAAGGTGTTGATCCGCTCTACGGCGCCTTTGAGGATCTGCGATCCGCCGGCATTGTCGAGAAGCGTCCAGCCACGGTCAAGTCCGGGGAACTGACTGCGCACGAAATCGAGATCCAGCGGCGAAGTTTTGGTCATCCTGGTCGGTCTCCTGATATGATCTAGTGATTGAGAACGGCGCGCAGAAAGCTGCGCGTCCGTTCTTCTTTCGGGGTGTCAAAGATTTCGGACGGGGTGCCCGCCTCGACGAGACGGCCGCTATCCATGAAAATCACCCGATCGGCGACCTGGCGGGCAAAGCCCATCTCATGGGTGACAATGACCATCGTCACACCGGTGCCTGCCAGCTTGCGCATGACATCGAGCACCTCACCGACCATTTCCGGATCCAGCGAGGACGTCGGCTCATCAAAAAGCAGCACACGTGGCTCCATGGCAAGCGCCCGGGCAATCGCCACCCGTTGCTGTTGGCCACCGGAAAGCTGGCCGGGATATTTTTCGGCCTGTTCGGAAATTCCGACACGGACCAGAAGTTCGCGCGCCTTGCGCTCGGCCTCCACCCGGTCTGTCTTTCTCACCCGCATCGGCGCCAGCATGACGTTTTTCAGGACCGTCATGTGCGGGAAGAGGTTGAACGACTGGAACACCATCCCAACCTCGGCACGCACCTTGGCCAGCGCATCGCCTGGTTCAACCCGGATGCCGTCAACGCTTATGACGCTCTCGCTTGCGAAGGCTTCCAGATGATTGACGCAGCGGATCAGCGTTGACTTGCCGGAACCGGAGGGGCCGATCACGCAGACGACTTCGCCTTCATCAATATCGAGATCAATGCCGTGCAGGACCTGAAACGTTCCATAGGATTTATTCAGATTGCGAATGGAAATGAATGTCTGGCCGGGCTGTGACATCAGCTTCTTCCCCGGCTGTAGTGCTTTTCGAGCCGCGCAACCGTTGCGACCATGGGCCAGAGCAGCAGCACATAGATGATTGCGGCTCCGATCAGCGGCGTAGGATTGGCCGCCAGTGCCTGCGCCTGGGTCGCCTGCTTGAGCAGATCCGGCATCGCCACCACGGAGGCCAGCGCCGTATCCTTCAAGACATTGATGCAGTTGTTGGTCAGCGGCGGGATGACGATGCGGATCGCCTGCGGCAGGATCACGTCGATCATGGTGTGCTTGTTGGAAAGACCGAGCGCCGAGGAAGCCTCGAACTGGCCGCGCGGGATGGCTTCGATGCCAGCCCGGAATATCTCGGCCGAATAGGCCGCCGACACCAGCGACAGCGCGGTCACGGCCGACAGAAACGGCGACAGCAGGATTCCGACGAAGGGCAAGGCGTAATAGACGACGATCAAGAGCACCAGCAGCGGGATTGAGCGAAAAATATCGACATATCCATGAATCAGCAGCTTGACGAAGCGCGGCGCATAAAGCCGCGAGACGGCCAGCAGCAGACCGCCGGCCAGCCCGCAGATGATACTGGTAATCCCGATCTGGAGCGTGACCACAAGACCCCAGAGAAGCTGGGGCAGACTGTCGATCAGCACATCGATGTTGAAGAAGGTATTGATCAGGTTCATGCCGCGACGGCTCCCTTTGGCAGTCTGGCGGGACACATTGGCCCCGCCAGTTGCAACATTGCGGCTTTACTTGGCTGCAGGCATGTCGAGAACCATGACGGTCGAAGTTGTGTCTTCCGGTGCGGCCCCGAACCAGGTCTCATGCAGACCGGCGATGAAGCCTTCCTCCTTCAGCGTGGTGATGACCGCGTTGACTTCTTCGGCCAACGGATCGCCCTTGTTGAACATGATCGAGTATTTTTCGCCGGTCGGAATGCGTTCGACGACCTTCAGCTCGGGCTTGTCCTTGACGTAATAAAGCAGGGCCGGAATGTCACTGATATAGCCGTCGATACGCCCTGCGACGAGATCGAGCATGGCTGGTGAAAGGCCTTCAAAACGGCGAATTTCACCAAGCTTGTATTCAGCCTTGTTGGCTTCGGCCCACATGTCGCCGGTGGAACCGGTATCGACACCGACCACCTTGCTTTCCATGTCCTTGAGCCCGGTGATGCCTGAAGCCGCCGTGGCAGTCAGCGACTGGTCGCTGTCGTAATAGGGTTGGGCAAAAGAGACCGACTCAAGCCGCTTCTCCGTGATGGTAATCGACGAGATCGCCATGTTGATCCGGCCCGACTGCACAGCCGGGAACAGGCCGTTGAATGGCGTGTTGACGAATTCAACTGTCTTTCCGAGTCGGTTGGCAATCTCGTTGACGAGATCGACTTCGAAACCTGTTACATTGCCCTGGGCATCCTGGAATTCCCATGGGACATTGCCGATATTGGCGCCAACACTGAGGTCGGCTGCCTGGACACCGGCGGTGCTAAGAGCGGCCAGCAGGCCTGATAAGATTGCGGTTTTCAGCTTTGATGAGCGTGTCATGAGAGTTCCCCTTAGTGGTACTTCGTCGCGGACAGACTGGTCAGACCGGTCTGACCACCAAGACAACCACGGCGCTTTCCGATTGGCAAGGTGGCTGATAGAAAATATGCTGGACGCCCGCACGCTGCGGGGTGGAAAAGGGATTGCATGCTCAAAAAGACACTGGTTCCGCAGTCGGTGGCCCGCGAGATTCAGACGGCGATACAGACCGGCGCCTTGAAGCCGGGTGAAAAGATACCCTCGCAACGGGAGTACTCGCAGAAATTCGGGATCAGCCGCGCATCGCTGCGTGAGGCACTGCTGACGCTGGAAACGCTTGGTCTTTTGAAGACCGAACCCGGCCGCGGGACCTTCGTGGCCGATCCCGCAGCAGCGTCGGCCGCCAGTATGGCGACGTGGCGCTATTCCGACAGCTATTCGGTCTTCGATGTCTTCGAGACGCGGATAATGCTCGAGGGCGAGATCGCCCGGCTGGCCGCGGGCCGGCTGACCCAGCTCCAACTCGAACGAATGGAAGCCGCAACGCGGACGATGGAGGAATGCTGGTCAAAGCACGACCTGCTCGCCAATGTGGAGGCTGATCTGGAGTTTCATGGCATCATCGTTTCGGCCTGCGCCAACACCATGCTGAAAGCGCTCTACATGACGGTTCGCGACCAGATGACGGAAACCCAACGGCAGCCGATGCCGATCACCGATCCGGAGCGAATGGGCAAATCGATTGCCGAGCATCTGCGCATCATTGCGGCGCTCGCGGCCAGCGACGGTGCGGCGGCCTGCCGGGAAATGCAGACCCACATCCGGAACACGGCCCTGTGCGCCGGGCTTTCGCCGTAACCCCGGAAAAGTCCCCCTCGCCGGCCCAGGACCGGGGCAGCACTTCAGGGGCAAACAGAACGATATGAAGGGTTCGAAACGGCGTTGACGGGAAACACCTGGTGGCAGTGCAAAGTCAGAGCGCCGTTCGATTAATTAGGCGCTTTAATGTTCTTCCGGCCAGCTCTCGGCTGGCCAGTCCCGAGCCGTGTGGATAACACGTACAATCACGACGCTTTCTCCTCCGGCAATCGGGCGCACCACATATGCGATGACATAGGGCAACCGGGCGAGGGATTTTTCATAGGTACCCGTGACCCTGCCTGGACGGCCCGTCACCATGTCGCCAAGGGCCTTGCCCACGTCTCCAATGCACTCCGCAACGCGTCTCGCGGCGGCCGGATTATCCTGCGCGACAAAAGCAACCTGGTCCTTGATGTCGTCCAGCGCTTCGCGCGACCAGGTAACTGGCCGTCTCACGCTTTGCCTGATCGCTTGGCTTCGGCCGCGTCGATGACCGCATGGATTTCGGCCATGGCATCGTCGTGAGATACGACGCGGCCACCCGCCGTGTCGGCCATGCCGCGTTTGATGCCATCAATGATTTCAAGCTCACGCTCGACATAGGCGGCAACGGCCTCGCCGGCGAGGAAGGACTTGCTGCGCTGCGTGTCAGCCGCAATCCGGTCGAGCTTTTCCTTTACATCGGGCCGAACCCGAATCGTCATGGTGGTACTGGCGGCCATCAAAACAAACCTTGTGCTGAATTGTGTACACTCTAGCACGTTTCAAACTCCCGCGCCATTTGCCTTTGGCACGTGGATCGATCCGGCGGTCTGGCCGGCGGTCTGGCCAGCGGTCTGGATTGCCTCAGGTCGTCAGCAGTTGTTTCGGCTGTTCCACCAACCCGTCATCGTCCGGTTCCAACGACAGCGGTTCGCTTGCAGGAGAAAAATGGCAGAGCCAGCCAGCGCGATCCCGATTGCACCTTGCAGAGCGGACCAACAATCGGCTGATTGCTGCGAAACTGGCGGAGTTCGGACTATATCATCTTCACTTATCGGCTTTACGTCGTGCCCCATATCAACAAGTGTCAGCGTCCAGTAGCGTTAAGACGCACATGGGCGTTGGTGCAGGCATCGATTCAAATGGTTACAGCGACTTTTGCGCATCAGAATTTGCTGGGCGTCAAACCGTCGTGAAACCAGCTCACGAAATTGTAGATGGAGAAAACCGGCAATCCGGTCGCTGCGCGAATATCGGCTGCGTAGGGCACCATATTTGTGCATTCCAGCACGATGGCCCCGATGTCCGGATTGGCGTCACGCAGCGCAATCGCCGCCTCGACATTATCCTGCCTGGCCAGATCGACATCCAGTTCCATCTCATTGCCGAGAATGACGCGCGTGAATTCGCGTCCGCCTTCGGTTGAGCCGACGGGCGTGCCTTCGGGGACACCTGCCCTTTCGAGATGTCTGGCGGTCAGCGTCGATGCAGAAATTGTCAGGATTCCCGCCCGCTTTTTGTTCGGCAGCAACCGGTTGACCATGGCGACCTGCATCAATGACGATGTTGCCACGGGCACCCCGACTGCGTCTGCCAGCTCTTCCTGAAACAGCGACAGAAATCCGCAATTGGTGGTGATGCCGTCGGCGCCGTCACGCACGAGATCTTGTGCAGCATTGATGAAAGTGGCGAGCGTGCCTATCGCGCCCCTGCGCACCACGAGATCCGGCGTGGCGTCACGCACGACGCGGTAGAGCACAGGAAAAGGCCATGTCGTCGCATTGCCCATATCGCCCGGAATGCGTGGAAACCGCGCATCCAGCATCAGGATTCCAACAGACGCACCATAGATCGACTTGCCACCGGAAACCTTCATGTCACGCGCCCTTAGCTGTTATGCGGCGCTCGAACAGCTCCTCCGGCCCGCTGACATAAATCGAGGAATACCCCTCCTTCACGGCCGCCACGATCTGGTCCATCCGCTTGACGATGTGCTGGCGCATCAAGGTCGCAGCGGCATCAGCGTCGCGCGCTTCGATTGCCTGCATGATCTTCTTGTGCTCGCCCTTGGTTCCCATAACCCGCGCCGCCATGTCGACCCAGCGAATGAAGCGGATGCGTTCGTTGATCTGCCGGAGCTGGTGTACAAACTCGGCATTGCCCGACAATTCGGCAACACCGATGTGAAACGCCTCGTCGTTGTCCGTGACCTCGCGGATGGTCTTGCCGACGTAGGACAGGCCGGTCGAATAGAGCTGGTCTTTCAAATGCGCTATTTGCGCGTCGGTGGCGCGTTCGCAGGAGCGGCGCACGGCGGCGCATTCCACGGCTTCGCGCAATTCGTAGAGATCGTAGATGGTGCGCGCATTGAGATCGCGGCAAAAGAAGCCTTTGCCCGGCCGGAATTCAATCAGCTGTTCGGCAACAAGACGGTTGAGCGCCTCGCGCAAGGGCGTGCGGCTGGCATCAAGCTCGCGCGCCAAAGCGACCTCGTTCAGGCGGTCGCCAGGCCGAATGCCGAAATTGACTGTCATTTCCTTGAGGCGACTGTAAAGCGCCTCGACGCGGCCTTCGCTCATGTTCAAACACCGGTTTCTGAAGCTTCCAGTGTTGACACAGCGATCTGGTGTTTGCAAGATACAGAACTGTATACAGCACTGTACTCGTAGAAGATTGAATTGTCGCGGGAGTGAGCCTTGGCCGAACCAACCAATCAGATGACCGGTGCCGAGGCGTTGGTTCGCATGCTCGAAGCACACGGTGTCACCCACATATTCGGCCTTTGCGGCGACACCACCCTGCCCTTCTATGACGCGCTCGCCCGCCTCGATCATTCGATCACCCATCTCCTGACCCGCGACGAACGTCATGCCGCCTATATGGCGGACGGCTATGCGCGGGTGACCGGCAAACCGGGCGTCTGCGAAGGGCCTTCCGGCGGCGGAGCGACCTACATCCTGCCAGGCGTGGTCGAAGCCAATGAAAGCTCGGTGCCTATCCTGGCGATTACCAGCGACGTCGCGACGACCTCGCGCGGCCGTTACCCGTTGACCGAGCTTGATCAGGTCGCACTGTTTCGTCCGTTGACGAAATGGAACGCGACGCTGGATGACGCTACCCGCCTGCCGGCCATGGTCCGTGCGGCGTTTCGCGCCATGACCACAGGACGTCCGGGTGCTGCCCACCTCGCATTGCCGTTCGACACCCAGAAAGCACTGGTCGACCCCGCCGAAGTATGGGCCGACGAACGCCACCAGACCTATCCCGCCGAACGCGCCGCACCGGACCCGGCAGCAATATCCGAGGCTGCGCGGATACTGGCCGGCGCTTCCAGGGCGGTGGCGATCTGCGGCGGCGGACCGGTGATTTCGGGAGCCTACCCGCAATTGGCGCGATTGGCGCAACTGCTTGACCTGCCCATCGCCACCACGGTTTCAGGACAAGGTGTCATTGCCGAAACGGATGGCCACGCAGTCGGCGTCGTCGGATCGAATGGCGGCAATCCCGCCACCCGTGCGATCGTCGATGAAGCCGATGTGGTGATCTTCATCGGCTGCCGGGCGGGTTCGGTCACCACCGAGCGTTGGCGCTCGCCAACCAGCGACAAGACCATTATCCACATCGACAGCGACCCCATGGTCATCGGCGCCAACTACCCGACAGCGGTCGCCATTTGCGCCGATGCCGCGCTCGCGCTGGATGCGTTGCTGGCGGAACTGGAAACTCGTCCGGTTCCCGCCTCGCAGAACGGCATCATGCGGGCGAAATCGGCGTGGGACGCCAAGCTTGCAGCCTTCGATCCGCTGGCGGCAAGCGGGCAAACGCCCATGCGGCCCGAACGCGTGATCTCGACGCTTTCGAAATTGCTGGACGACGACGCCATCATCGTTGCCGACCCCGGCACGCCCTGCCCTTATTTTTCGGCCCATTACCGTTGGCGAAAAGCGGGCAGGAACTTCATCACCAATCGCGCCCACGGCGCGCTTGGTTACGCGCTTGCAGCGTCGATGGGCGCCCATATCGGCCGGCCGGGCGTCAAGACGGTGGCCGTCATGGGCGACGGCTCGTTCGGTTTTTGCTGCGGCGAATACGAAACCATCACTCGCTACCGGATGCCGATCACCTCGATCGTGTTTTCCAACGCCACGTTCGGCTGGATCAAGGCCGGGCAGAACTCCGGCTTCGACAAACGCTTCTACAACGTCGATTTCAACCGCACCGACCACGCCGCTGTGGCCAGTGCATTTGGTGTGAAATCATGGCGGGTCGAGGACCCCGGTGAACTGGAGTCCGTCCTCAGGCAGGCTCTGGCCCATGACGGGCCGACATTGGTGGATATTATTTCGCAGCCGCTGCACGAGGCCGCGGCGCCCGTTTCAGAGTGGGTCGCATGACGGACAATCGCAAGACAGTCGCCGTCATCGGCGCCGGTATCGTCGGCGTGTCGACGGCGCTGTGGCTGCAGCGAGACGGCCATGACGTCATCCTCATCGACAAGACCGGCCCTGCGGAAGGCACCAGCTACGGCAATGGTGGCGTGCTGGCCTCCTGTTCCATCGTCCCCGTGACCGTGCCCGGCCTGCTCGCCAAAGCGCCACGCATGTTGCTCGATCCGAACCAGCCGCTGTTCCTGAAGTGGTCCTATCTGCCGAAGCTGGCGCCGTGGCTGATCCGGTATCTCGGAAACGCCAACGTCGACGCCGTGCGGCGCAGAGCCGCCGCGCTTTACCCCATCATCGGAGACAGTCTGGCCGACCATCAGGCACTATCGGCTGGAACCGGCGCGGAGCGATGGCTGGTGCCGTCGGACTATTTGTTCCTCTACAACAACCGCGCCCATTACGAGAGCGACGCCTTCGGCTGGTCTGTGCGCAAGGCCCACGGCTTCCAGTGGGACATTCTGGAAGGCAGGGCTTTCACCGACTACGATCCGGCCTATGGCGCGACACTGGACTGTGCGGCGCGGGTAAAGGATCATGGCCGCATCGCCGATCCGGGCCGCTACGTGAAGGATCTCGCCGCCCATGCCGAACGCAACGGCGCGCGCATCCTCATCGGCGAGGCAACAGATATTGTGCGCGACAACGGCCGTGTCACCGGTGTGCGTGCCGGCGGTGAAACAATTGCCTGCGACGCGGCGGTGCTGGCGACCGGGGTCTGGTCGGGACCGCTGGCGAAAAAGCTCGGGGTCAATGTGCCGCTGGAAAGCGAACGCGGCTATCACCTCGAATTGTGGGAACCCAACATCATGCCGCGTTCACCGGTCATGGTCGCGTCAGGCAAATTCGTGGCAACACCCATGGAAGGGCGGCTGCGGCTCGCCGGCATCGTCGAGTTCGGCGGCCTTGATGCGCCACCCTCGCGGGCGCCTTTTGCGCTGCTGAAGAGAAACATCGAGGCGGCCATCCCCGGAATCGCCTGGAAGGAAACCTCCGAATGGATGGGGCATCGCCCTTCCATCGCCGACTCTATTCCGGTCATTGGCGCGGTTCCTGGCGTCGCGGGCGCGTATCTGGGTTTCGGTCACGACCATGTCGGCCTGACCGGCGGACCGAAGACCGGGCGACTGCTCGCCCAGCTGATTAGTGGGCGTGCACCCAACATTGACCTTGCGCCCTACAGCCCAAAGCGGTTTGAATGGAAGGCGAAACGAGAGAACATTACAAAAACGAGTTCAACAGAGGGAGACGAAGCATGAAACTCTATGTGAAACTTCTGGCGGCAACCGCCATGACCATGACGATGGCCACCGCAGCATCTGCGGAAAAGTGGGATATGCCGATGGCCTATCCGGCCACCAACTACCATTCCGAAAATGGCGCGGCCTTTGCCAAATGCGTCACCGACGGAACCAGCGGAAACCTGGAAATTGTCACCCATCCCGGTGGCTCGCTTTTTTCGGGAAATGACATCAAGCGCGCGGTGCAGACCGGACAGGCGCAAATCGGTGAGCGGCTGCTGTCCGCCCACGCCAATGAGAACCCGCTTTTCGGCGTCGATTCCATCCCGTTCCTGGCAACCTCGTTCGAGGATTCCGACAAGCTCTGGACGGCCGCGAAAGACAGCGTCGCCGGCGCGCTCGATGAGCAGAACCTGGTGCTGGTCTATTCGGTGATGTGGCCGCCGCAGGGCTTCTATTTCAAGAAGGAAGTCAACTCGGCAGCCGACATGAGCGGCATCAAGTTCCGCGCCTACAATGCGGCAACCGCCCGGATTGCGGAGCTCGCCGGAATGACCCCCGTCCAGATCGAGGCGGCCGAACTTTCGCAGGCGCTGGCGACCGGGGTTGCTGAAGCCTTTATCTCCTCGGGTTCGACAGGCGTCGATTCCAAGGTCTGGGAAAGCCTGACGCATTTCTACGATGTTCAGGCATGGCTTCCGCGCAACTCGATATTCGTCAACAAGGATAGCTTCAACGCGCTCGACGATGCGACCAAGGCGACGATCATGGAGTGCGGAGCCAAGGCGGCAGCCGATGGCGAAGCCAAGGCACAGTCATTGACCGCGGAATATCTCAAGACGCTTGCCGACAACGGCATGCAGGTGCAGGGTCCGAGCGATCAGCTCAAATCCGACCTGCAGGGCTTCGGTGCGACCATGACCGAAGAATGGCTGGAAAGCGCCGGCGACACCGGCAAAACGATCGTTGACGCCTACAAGGCGATGTAGGTCCCCGCTTGAAACACGGGTGTCCGGTTCTCCGGGCACCCTTACCGATTGGGGGAAATGGATGACTTCACGAGCCGGAAAACATGGGTTGCGACGCGCTCTCGACGCTATCTACGATGCCGGAGGCGTTGCCGCCGCAGCTTGCCTGTTGGCGATCCTGCTGGTGATCGTCGCGCAGATGGTGACGCGCTGGCTCAACATATCGGTGCCCGGTCTTTCTGAATATGCCGGCTACCTGATGGCGTCGGCATCATTCCTGGCCTTCGCCCACGCGCTGAACCGTGGCGCTCACATCCGGGTCAATCTCTTCCTGACCGCGCTCGGCGAGCGCCGGTTCTGGGGCGAATTGTGGTGCATGGTCATCGGCTTCGCGGCCTCGTCCTATCTCGCCTGGTATGCCGTGCGGCTGGTGTACTGGTCGCGCAAGCTCGGCGACCTCAGCCAGGGTCAGGATGCCACGCCGATGTGGATCGTCCAGACACCGATGGCACTTGGCGCAATACTGCTGGCAATCTGCTTTGCCGACAATCTGGTCACGCTGATCCTCACGCGGCGCGACAATATCGGGACGGATCTCGTCGACCAGAGCCACGGCGAATAGGAGACCCCACGGCATGGCCGAATTTGCGCCGATCATTATCTTTCTTTTCGTGCTTTTTCTGTTGTTGGGAACAGGCGTGTGGGTGGGGCTTGCCTTGCTTGGCGTCGCCTATGTCGGCATGGAAATGTTCACCTCACGGCCGGTCGGCGATGCTATGATGACCATCATCTGGCGATCCGCATCATCGTGGTCACTGACGGCGTTGCCGCTGTTCATCTGGATGGGCGAAATCCTGTTCAGAACCCGGCTCTCCGAGGACATGTTCCGCGGATTATCGCCCTGGATGGCTAAACTTCCGGGCGGCCTGCTGCACACCAATGTTGTGGGTTGCACCGTGTTCGCGGCGGTCTCCGGATCGTCGGCGGCAACACTGACAACGGTCGGCAAAATGTCGATCCCGGAATTGCGCCGCCGCAACTATCCCGAGACGCTGGTCATTGGAACGCTTGCGGGCGCAGCCACGCTCGGACTGATGATCCCGCCATCGCTGACGCTGATCGTGTATGGTGTAACCATCAATGAATCGATCACCAAGCTCTTCATGGCAGGCATCGTGCCAGGTCTATTGCTGGCAATCATGTTCATGGGCTATGTCGCCGTCGTTTCCAAAGTGTCGAAGAATTACCGGCCCGATCCCGAGCCGGACATGACCCTGCGCCAGAAACTCCTCAATTCGCGTTTTCTGCTGCCCGTCCTGATCCTCATCTTCTTCGTGATCGGCTCGATGTATCTCGGCTACGCAACCGCGACCGAGGCCGCCGCCATCGGGGTCGTCGGAGCATTGATCCTTGCAGCCGTGCAACGCTCGCTGAACATGAAAACCTTTGTCGAAAGCCTGATGGGCGCGATGCGGACATCGGCCATGATCGCCCTGATCCTGGCCGGAGCGTCCTTTCTGTCCCTGTCGATGGGTTTCACAGGCCTGCCGCGGGCGCTTGCCGAATGGATCGGGGAGCTCGGCCTGTCAAGGTTCCAGCTTTTGATGGCCTTGATGGTTTTCTACATCATCATCGGTTGCTTCCTCGACGGAATTTCCTCGGTGGTGCTGACCATCGCGGTTGTTGAACCGATGATCCGCCAGTCCGGGATCGACATCATCTGGTTCGGCATTTTCATTGTTGTCGTCGTCGAGATGGCGCAGATCACGCCGCCGATCGGGTTTAACCTGTTCGTCATGCAGGGAATGACCGGACACGAGATGAACTTCATCGCCCGCGCCGCCTTTCCGATGTTCCTGATCATGGTGGCCATGGTCTTCGTACTGATTGCCTTTCCCGATCTTGCAACTTGGCTGCCGGACAATATCCGGCAACGGCCGGGCGGTTAGTCGGCGTTGGAAAGCGCGCTCTCGCATTTCTCGGCATCGCCGTGGCTGATCATCCCGATCCTCGCAATCGTTTTCGTCGCGGCAATCGTGCAGGTCGAACTCGGCATGGGTTTCGGGCTGACGGCCGCGCCGCTTCTGGCCCTGATTGATCCGGTGCTCGTGCCGGCATCAGCATTGTTTCTCGGCTTGGCAACGGCGAGCTGGGGCGCATGGAAAGAACGGGATGCCATCTGCTGGCGCGAAGTCCGGACCGGGATGATCGGCCGCCTCGCCGGGGTGGTCGTGGCAACGCTGATCCTGACCAATCTCGCAGACAAAACTTCCTTCACGCTGGTTTTCGGCCTGATGATCGGTCTTGCGGTGCTGCTCTCGATTGCAGGCTGGAAGCTTGCCTTTACCCGGGGAAGCCTTGCCGGCATGGCAATGCTCTCCGGTGTCATGGGCACGATCACCTCGGTCGGTGGCCCGCCGCTCGCCATCGTCTACCAGCACCGCCCGGCGAAAGAGGCGCGGCCGACGCTGGCCGCCTTCTTTGCGATCGGCTGCGCGATCTCGCTGTGCGGCCTCTACCTGACAAGCTGGGCCGGCCTCGCCGATTTTGGTCTGGCCCTCGTCATGACGCCCGCCATGCTCGCAGGCCTCGCAGTCGCGCATCGCCTGCGGGGGCGTTTCGATGCACGCTATCGTCCGGCCTTGCTCGCGATCAGTGGGCTTGCGGCACTGATCCTGATTGCCAGGGGCCTTGCGTGACCAGCTTGCTGTCGCCATTGGCACTCGCCGCCCGTCATGGCCGCGCACTGCTGGTTGCCGGACTTCTCGCCGGCATCGCTCTGCCCGGTCTGGCGCTCGCCATGAAACCATGGCTGCAGGAACTTGTAGCGCTGCTGTTGTTTCTGGCGGCGCTGAGGATCGGTCCGCGCCAGGCCATCGGCGCGGTTCGCGATCTCCGGGTGACGGCTGGCCTGGCGCTGCTTTTCCAGGTGGTGATGCCGGTGACCGTCATTTTCGTGCTGATGATGGGTGGCTGGCAACACAGCCAAATAGCCATGGCGCTGGTGCTCATGCTGTCGGCATCATCAATTTCGGGCAGTCCCAATCTGACGATCATGACCGGCCATGATCCCGCGCCGGCGCTGCGCCTTCTGATCCTGGGGACAGCCATATTGCCGGTTACAGTGCTTGTGCCGTTCTGGTTGTTGCCGAACCTCGGTTCCGCCGCAGACGTTTTCGTCGCGGCGGCGCGGCTCCTGGGCGTGATCGTCCTTGCGGCGGGTCTGGCATTCCTGATCCGCGGCTTTTTGTTGCGCCAACCGTCGCTGGAAACCGTGCGGGCTCTGGACGGAGTTTCGGCGATCGCCATGGCGATCGTGGTGATCGGATTGATGTCCGCGGTTGGCCCGGCAATCGCCGGAACACCCCTGCGTTTCCTGTCCTGGCTTGTTGTCGCTTGCGCAGCCAATCTCGGCCTGCAATTTGTGACGGCCCGTGTGTTGAAAACCACGTCACTGCGCGACGATTACGCAGCTTACGCCATTGTTGCGGGCAACAGGAACATCGCGCTTTTCCTTGTCGCCCTGCCGGCCAGCGTGACCGATCCGTTGCTGCTGTTCATCGGTTGCTACCAGATCCCGATGTATCTCACCCCGATACTGATGCGCCGGATATATGGAACCGGGAGAAGCTAGCTTCTGCACTCACCGGTAGGGCGCATCGACGACACTCGGTACTGGTCGGCAAAGACCCACACGGAGGCCTTGTCAGCGCCAAGGAGGGGGAGGCAATCCGTTCAAATTTCGGTGCGACCATGTCACGTCAGGCGTTTCTTGCGGAATTTCAACGCAGTCTTCTTGACGCGCGCTTCGTCACGAAGCCCTCGATCACGTCTCCCTCGTGGTCGGCGACCCTGCGGGCATCATCCCCCATGTCCGTCAATTCATAGGCGATAACTATTGCTCGTCAGGTTCATGCCAAGTCGACAGCGGTTCCGTCCGTTCCACACCGCGGCTGAGCAAGCCCGCATCCTCAAGCGCCTCCATGTCGGGCAAGTCGCGTAGCGTTTCCAAGCCGAAGGCAGAGAGGAAGTGCTTTGTCGTCACGTAGGTGTAAGGCGCACCGGATGTCGGGCTGCGCGGTCCCGACGTAATGAACCCCGCTCCACGCAGTGACCCAATTGTATCGCGTGAAACCTCCTTGCCGAAAATCTTCGACAGCTCGCTTCTGGTGACAGGCTGGGAACAGGCAACCGACATCAGCACCATGGCTTCAAATTCAGACAGCGCCGCTGCGGCCGAGCGCGTCGGTGCCGCCGAAGCCCGTATTGTACCGGCGTAACGGACACGGGTCCGGTGTTGCCAGCCGCCGGCAACGCTCACCAGCTCATAGGGCCGCGAACGGAGTTCTTCCCGCAGGTCGTCGATCAGCAGATCAATGCTGCACTCCTTGCCGACAACGCGCGCCAGCGTTTCGCGGCCAAGCGGTTCGGCCGAGGCAAAGATCACCGCTTCAATCCGCAGCATCCATTCCCGCCAACGCAGCTCTGCCGGCAAATCCCCCAACTCCCTGTCAAAGGACACATCGGGTCCACCGTTCGCTTTCTTGCTGTGGGATGGTTTAACGGGTTTGGCTCCTGTCATCTTCAAAGCCCGTACATCCGGAACGACGATCGGCCGGACAGTTCCCGCACGGCACCAAAACTGTGAAGCCGTTCGAATAACCGTGTGCTGGCCCAGCGCGACAAATCCGTGCCTGGCGCCGAGGCCTGAACGGCATCTTCATTGAGCAGCCTGCGGATAACAGCATCGGCACCTTTGGTTCGCAGTTTTGGCGCCACACCAACAAGCTGATCGGCGCGCCGCGCAATCTCCACCGCTGAGCGCAAGGCGCTCTCGGTCGCGTCAACCAGAGCCAAACAGATCGCCCCCGCGAATGCGGGTTCGCCGGGGCGGGTGCGGCCTCTCCCGCCGATTGTGCGAAAGGATGGCCCAAATCGCTCAGTCAGCAGCAGCGGCACGGTTTTTTCCCAGTTGAGCTTTTTGGCCAGGACAATATCGGCAATCAGGAATGCCAGCACTTCTGCATCCGGGCGCACGGCAACGATCGCCGCTATCAGGTCCGCCAGCGCAAACGGCACTGCCCGCACAGAGTGGAGCGCAGCATCAGTCATATCGGTAACTGCGGCGAGATCGTCATCCCACGGAAGTGCCAGAAGGTCGGCAAGCTCTTTGACGAAGGCTGTGGTGACCCCGCCGGTTCGATCAGAAAGCTTTTGCGTGGCCAGAAACAGCTTTCCCGCCGGTCCGGGATCGTCTCCTGGGGCGGTCAGCAGCACCGCGTCACGCAACGCGTGTTCGTCCTCGTTTCGGCCCATCATCCGGGCGGCAACACTGGCGCATTTCAGCGCCTGCCGGGACCGCCAGCATCCCGCCCACAGGGGATGTGAGCCAACCAGATCATCAAGTGATTTCAGGGCGATGCCGGCCGCAAAAGCGGCATCCGCCTCCGCCATGTCACGACCGCGCGTACGCGACCATACCGGCAGGCCGGACAGCCGGATCGGCAGTGATGACGGGACAGAGGGCAACGAATCCATGGCGGTGACGTTACATCTCGTGTGCAGTTTATGCTATGCTTTTCGACACAAACCGCACGGCCTGTCCTCACTATATAACGAGCGATAATGTTGCATTATCATTCATTATGCCCTTTATAGAGGGAATGGCCCATATCGTCGAGCAAACAACCCAAAACGACGCCCGGGAGCACTCGGCGCCGCCTGACGGCACGGCGGTTTCAGCGGATGTTTCGAGGCCGGAGACCTCAGAAGCGGCAGCCCCTGCCCTGCCCGCCCATTTGCAGGACCTCACCGACCGCGCCCGCGGCTATGTCGAGGCGGCCAGTTCCGCCAATACACGCCGTGCCTATGCCAGCGACTGGACGCATTTTTCAAGCTGGTGCCGGCGCCAGTCCCTGTCGCCTCTTCCACCCGATCCGCATGTCGTCGGCCTTTATATCACGGCTTGCGCCACTGGCGGTGCCATTGGCACGGCCACCGGCGCCGCCTCG
>JBPOEW010000016.1:0-86977 GCA_051251555.1 Hoeflea sp. | reverse complement strand
CGCCCTCGTTGTGTGAGCGGTTTATAGGTCCCACACTCCCAATGAGTCAACACCCTTTTTCGCAAAAACAACGATTTCTTTTACCAAACAGGAAAAACCCTCAGACCCGCATTCCGAAAGCCCGAAAACCGGCATTTCGTTCGGTTATCGCACCAAAGATCAGACAAAAAGACGGAGATTGCCGGGCACGCTGGACAGTTGACAGTCAGATGTTTCTTTTCAGACACGGCAAAGCCTGCGGGAACAGGCTCTATTAGGGAAAACCATCGTGTCCCTGCTTCAGACGACCTTTAATCTCGCTTTATCGTTTCGGGGCTTGCGTGATTTCCCGGACCGGCTCGGGTCACATCAAAGCGAATCGGAGCAGGACTGCTGCGAAAGCCCTAAGAGGGTCCCCATGGGCTGCTGAAGCAAAGGCGCTTGCGACCTTCCTCTCGAAAACCCGCATCAGCTTTACCGACATGCCGCTGCTCGCACACACCGGACCTCCGGGGTCAGCGCTTGGCGGCACGGGACCAGCGATTTCGTCAAAGACCGGACATCCGGAACTCTGCACTGAGTTTGCCTTGTTGCTGCCCGGCTCCAAATGCCAGTCCGTGCTCGACGTCGAAGTCAACGGTCAGCCGGGCAATGCGCTGGCGTGGAGCAATCCTACAGTCAATGGTCCCGTGCTCTATGCCTATGACAACACCCGTGGTTTCAGGAAGAAGGCCCGGAGATCGCCGCCGATGCATTGCGCGGAAGCATGCGGCCCGAAGGCGGGATCCCGAGACAGCTCAGAACGAGCGGATGCGGGTCACGTAATCCTCGAAGAAATCCGAGAATTTCTTCACCCGCAGCGGCAATTTTTCATAGGGCGGGTAGTACAATGTCAGCCACAGCGGTGTCGGCTCCCAGTCCGGCAGAACCTGTTGCAGCCGCTGGCTGGAGAGTGCCCGCTCGACAATAAATAGCGGCAGCAGCGCCACGCCTTCGCCGTTTTCAGCCAGTCGCGCAATCAGATCCCCGTTGTTGCCGGCCAACGCCTGCCCGGCCATGACCTTGTGGGTGCGCCCGGCACTGGAGAGCTCCCAGGTTTCACGGACAGCTTCCTCATCATAGGCAAGGCAGGCATGGGTGTGGAGATCTTCCGGCTTTGTGATGCCGCCAAAAGCTGCCAGATAGCCCGGAGAAGCGACCAGCACGCGGCGCACCCGGCAGATCTTGCGCCAGATCGTCGATTTGTCCTTGGGCGCCTGCGATATCCTGATTGCCAGATCAATGTTGTCGGACACGATATCGACAAAGCGATCGGTCAGGCTGAACGAAAGGGTCGTGTCAGGATACTCCACCCGAAACCCCGAGGCCACGTCGGGAAGCACCTGCAGCCCCAGCGACATCGGCGCATTGATCCGCAGCAGTCCTGCGGCCTCCCCCTGCTGCTCGCGCACTTCTTCGCCCGCTTTGACGAACTCCGCAAGCAATGGCCCGACACGGGCCGCATAGATCGCTCCGGCCGATGTCAGTGACACCTGTCGGGTGGTTCTTAGCAGCAACTGCACTCCGAGCCGTTCCTCAAGCGCACTGACAGCGCGCGTGACCGACGGAGCGGTTATCGACAGCTGGCGCGCGGCAGCGACAAAACTGTGAAGTTCGGCAACCGCCAGAAAAGCCCTGATCTGACTGAATTCATGCATTCCTGATTATTACGTTTCACGCAATAATATTGTCAACATTATTGCCATTCAGTTTGTCGCCGATTTGCACCATCTTGTGATCAAGACTGCAAAACAGCCTCGCTTTGGAAAGGACCAACCATCATGATCACGCAAATCAAGGGCCTGCATCACGTCACCTCGATGGCCGCCCATGCGCAGCAGAACAGCGACTTTTTTACCAAGAAGCTCGGCCTGCGCCGGGTCAAGAAAACCGTCAACTTCGATGCGCCCGAGGTCTACCATCTCTATTACGGCGACGAATTCGGCACGCCGGGATCGGTCATGACCTACTTCCCCTTTCCCAACATTGCCCAGGGTCGTCAGGGTGCGGGTGAAGTTGGCGATACCTATTTTTCCGTTCCCAGGGGCACACTGGATTTCTGGAAGAACCGGCTGGTGGCTCAAGACGTGACCGGCTTGAGCGAGAGCGAAGTCTTCGGCGAAAAGCGGCTGCGCTTCGATGGCCCTGACCATGACAGTTTCTCGTTGATTGAGGTCGATGGCGACAGCCGCACAGGCTGGCAGCACGGCGACATCGCCACCTCCGAAGTCATTCAGGGCTTTCGTGGCGCCAGCCTCAGGCTCAAGGACGCTGCCGCAACCGGTGAACTGCTCCGCTTCATGGGGTACCAGCAGGTCGACAACCAGGGCAACCACACCCGCTTCACGATCCCCGGCGGCAATGGCGCAGATGTCATCGACATCGAGGCTGTGCCGAATGCCGGCGATGCCCGGCAGGGTGCGGGCTCGGTGCACCATATCGCCTTTGCGGTGGAAGACAGGGCAGCCCAGCTCGAGGTCCGCAAGGCCCTGATGGACACCGGCTATCAGGTGACGCCGGTAATCGACCGGGACTATTTCTGGGCCATCTATTTCCGCACTCCGGGGGGCGTGTTGTTCGAAGTCGCCACCAATGAACCGGGCTTCGACCGCGACGAGGATGTCGCGCATCTGGGCGAAAGCCTGAAGCTGCCCACCCGCTACGAGCAGCACCGCGATCAGATCGAACAACTGCTTGAGCCGATCACCGACTAACGTTTGCAGGCGGGAGCGCGCTCCCGCCGCCCGAGGCACGCACAATGACAAAAACTCACTATCATGCACTGACCAAAGCGCCCTCTGCCAAAGCCCCGCTGGTCTTCGCCCTCCACGGCACCGGTGGAGACGAGCACCAGTTCTCGGAGCTAATCGGCCAGATCCTTCCCGACGCCGGCCTCGTGTCGCCGCGTGGGGACGTATCGGAGAATGGTGCGCTGCGCTTCTTCCGCCGCGCTGCCGAGGGCGTCTACGACATGGCAGACCTGGCCCGGCGGACTGAGAAAATGGCTGAATTCATCGCCGCACACAAAGCGGCAAATCCGGGCAGCCCTGTCTATGCGCTGGGCTATTCGAATGGGGCCAACATTCTCGCATCCGTTGTCTTCAAACACGCTGAGTTGTTCGACAGGATTGCGCTGCTCCACCCGTTGATCCCGTGGACCCCGGACGCCAATCCAGCACTTTCCAGCACCGGGGTCCTGATCACCGCCGGACGCCGCGATCCGATCTGTCCATTCGCGATGACCGAGGGCCTCGCCAGCTATTTCAGCCAGCAGGGAGCCGAGATGCAGACCAGCTTCCATGACGGCGGCCACGAAATTCGCCAACCGGAACTCGCCGCACTCGCGGCGTTTCTGGCTTCGCCACCCCAATAGAAACGAATTTGGTCACGCAATCCGATTGTGGCCCGCCGCCCAGTAGGAGACACGTCAGTTTCTCGATGACCAGACCAGGGCCGGCCCACCTCGCTGAAACAGGAAGCTCGCACTTCATGAATACTGTCCAGCCGAGCGTAGCCGTCCCCGCCGATACTCGACGGCGACCCACTCGAAAGTGGCTTTTTAAGAATTCTGAAATCGGGACCTTACGCGCTCTTTCGAGACACTTCACGGCCAGAGAGCAAGCCTTCGATGTCATTTCTTGAGGAGTTCCCCTCCATCGGCCCACGTCTTCCGGTCGCCAACGCAGCTGCGGCGTTGCCGTAGCGCCCTGCAGCGTCAATGGATTGCCCTTCAGCAATCATCGCCAGGAACGCGCCGCAGAAGCACTCGCCTGCCCCGGTTGAATCGACTTGCTCGACACCATGACCCCTGTATTCATAGCGTGCCTCACCTTTAAAGATCACGGCACCATCTGCGCCACGGTAAAGCGCGACCACATCGGTACCAATCGCGCGCAAGGCATTGACAGCCTCGTCTTCCGACTTGCCGGGATAAAGAAGTTCGAGGTCATTGGTTGAGGGGAAGAGAATGGAACTTGAGGCGAGAACCCTCATAAGTGCATCTCTGACTTTGGGAGCATCCATCAGCTCAGAACTAGCGTTCGGGGCACAACTGATAAGGCCACCGCGCGCCAGAACCTCATCACATACCGCCAGTATCGTCGACCTCAGCCGCGAATTGCGAAGCGACGCACCCGATACATACAGCAGCAGGTCGGCTTCCGGAAGCGCGCCCTCAACCTCGCCCGCCAGTTCTGCCGCGCTGTTGTCGATATGAGAAATGGAAATGCGGCTGCCGTCATCAAAAGAAGATACAAAAGCCACCCCGGTTGCCCTATCGCTGTGCAGTGCAATACCGCCGGTATCAACACCGCTACAAGCCAGACGCTCGACAAGCACGCAACCAAAGCCGTCTTCGCCAATCCCACCGAAAATCTTGGTGCGCGCACCAATCCGCGCAGCCTGATCAAGGCAGATCGCGGATGCTCCACCGGGATAAGGCCCGGAATATTCGGACTGCTGGCTCAACGCGCAACCTTTATTGCGAGAAACGAATTCCACCAGGAGTTCGCCGACTGAAACGATCGTCGTCGCTGACATGATCGGACTCCTTCGATTGAAAATTTGTTGGCGCGATATAAGTGAAAACTTTACGCATGTCAAAATTTGAACTGGCTTTTTACGAAAATATTTTTACAGTGCCTATCTCATGGAAGAGAAAACGCCATAAAACAGACCTCGAGTTGGCACTGAGACCGTAATGCAGAAGCCGAAAATTCGAACAATGGAAAAACTTTCGGCCGCAATCGGCATTTCCCGGCCGACACTTTCGCGATTTTTCCAGAATCCGGCTTCAGTTCGCAGCTCGACGCGGACCCGTATCGAAAATGCGTTGCAAACGGTTGATTACGTGCCGAATTTCTTCGCCACCAAAATGAACCGCAAGACATCCGGCTTGATCGGTGTGATCATTCCACACCGCAACGACCTGTTCTATTCCACCCTGGTAGAAGCGATTGAGACCCGCGCGCTTGCCTCTGATTACATGATCATCACGCAAAGCTCGCGCGGCGACCCGGCGCTCGAAACCAAAGCAACACAAAACCTGATGTCCATGGGCACAGACGGGGTCATTATGGCTCCCATCGGCGAAACAAGTTCGCTGGGAGCGCTTGCGCGACTCAAGGCAGAACAACCAATTGTGTTTGTCGACTCACGCTACAAAAACGATCTTCAGGATGTCGATTTCGTCGGCACAGACAACCAACAAAGCATATCTCTCATAGTTGATTACCTATGCAGGTCAGGAGAACCTCCAGCATTTCTGGGGATGCCACGACTGAACTCAAACAGCCTCGAGCGAGAACAGGCCTATACCAACAGGATGCTTCTGCTGGGCCACCAGCCGAACATCATCCACACATCCACTGCTGAGCAGAACTGGGAATTCGAAGAGTACGCCTACAGGATTATGGACGCCCAATTCAGCCAGGGAAACTTTGT
This sequence comes from Hoeflea sp., assembly GCA_051251555.1. Taxonomy (GTDB): domain Bacteria; phylum Pseudomonadota; class Alphaproteobacteria; order Rhizobiales; family Rhizobiaceae; genus Hoeflea. The sequence continues at coordinate 81,517 of JBPOEW010000016.1, read as the reverse complement.
TGACCAGACCATATTGTGCGCCAATGATCGGCTCGCAATCGGCGTCATCCGCGCCGCCAACCGCCATCGGCTGTTTGGAGCGGCAGGCAAGAGCAGCAAGCAATTCCGCGTCGCCGGGCATGACGACCATCCGTTGAGTTCTTTTGTCTCACCCAGCCTGACCACCGTAACACAGAACATAACCGCAATCGCGGACGCAGCAATGCATCAACTGCTGAGCCACATCCGGCTAGGCGACCACGATAAAGATGCCGTGACACTGACTTTCGACGCCGAATTGCGACTGCGCGATTCCGCCTAAACGCATGATTTTACACATCACTCAGTTGCCGAGCGCGGACCCTCTCGTGAAACTCAAGGCTACCCATTGACACCGGCATAAAGTTCGAACTAAACTTTACGCGTGTTAAGAATGGGAGGAGCCAATATGACACTTTCTGGAAAATTCTCGTCAACCGCTCTCGGGTTGATTACTGCTCTGTCGATGACTTCGGCTGCACTGTCTGAAGAACTCACAATCGCCACCGTCAACAACGGTGACATGATCCGTATGCAGGGTCTGACTGAAGACTTCACCGAAAAGACCGGCCACACAATCGAATGGGTCACGCTGGAAGAGAACGTCCTGCGTCAGCGCGTCACCACCGACATCTCGACCAAAGGTGGCGCTTTCGACCTCATGACAATCGGCATGTACGAAACACCGATCTGGGCCAAGAATGGCTGGCTCGTGCCGCTCGACGATCTGTCGGACGAGTACAATGCTGCGGACATTCTGCCGGCGATGGCAAACGGACTGTCCTACGACGGCACGCTCTATGCCGCACCGTTCTACGGTGAATCATCGATGATCATGTACCGCACTGACCTGATGGAAAAAGCCGGACTGACCATGCCTGATGCCCCGACCTGGGACTTCATCAAGGAAGCTGCAGTGGCGATGACCGATCGCGACAACGAGATCAACGGCATCTGCCTTCGCGGCAAGGCCGGCTGGGGTGAAGGCGGCGCTTTTATTACTGCAATGTCGAATTCGTTCGGCGCGCGCTGGTTCGACGAAAACTGGAAGCCCCAGTTCGACACCCCGCAATGGGCCAACACCCTCAACTTCTACGTTGACCTGATGAACGAAGCGGGCCCTCCCGGCTACGCCACCAACGGCTTCAATGAAAACCTGTCGCTGTTCCAGCAGGGCAAATGCGGCATGTGGATCGACGCCACTGTGGCCGCGTCCTTCGTGACCAACCCCAACGACTCGACCGTGGCTGACAAGGTCGGCTTCGCTCTGGCCCCCGATAACGGCCTCGGCAAGCGGTCCAACTGGCTTTGGGCTTGGGCGCTGGCAATTCCTGCCGGTACCGAAAAGGAAGCCGCTGCCAAGCAGTTCATCGAATGGGCAACCGGCACCGGCTATATCGACCTGGTTGCTGAAAAGGAAGGCTGGGCCAACGTACCTCCAGGTGCGCGTACCTCGCTGTACGAGAACCCGAACTACCAGGCCGTTCCGTTTGCCAAGATGACGCTGGAATCAATCTTGTCGGCTGATCCGAACAGCCCGACCGTCGACCCGGTCCCCTATGTCGGGGTCCAGTTCGCAGCTATTCCTGAATTTGCCGGCATCGCGACCGAAGTCAGCCAGGAGTTCTCGGCGGTCTACGCAGGACAACAGACGGTTGAGGAAGCTCTGGCCAAAGCCCAGGAGCTGACCACCGACGCTATGGAAGCCGCAGGTTACTGAGGCATCCTCCCGGGCCGGAGGGCGGATTTAGCGTCCGCCCTCCGGCTGCTATAATTTTTGAAATGACATCTGTTCCTGGCAGCGCATGGCTGCCCATTGTGGAGACACGTCATGGCCACGCAGCAATCCCGTTCCGCAGCCCGACTGATGATGGCGCCCGCCGTGATCCTGCTACTTGGCTGGATGCTGGTGCCGCTGATAATGACCCTCTGGTTTTCATTCCGCGTCTACCTGCCCATGCGCGGCGGCGACCAGGGCTGGGCCGGGTTGGACAACTATATCCGTTTCGTCAGCTCCAGCGCGTTCTGGCCCAGCATTCAGGTCACACTGATAATCGTTGGCGGTGTCCTCGCGATCACCATTGTCTTTGGCATCATGCTGGCGCTGCTGCTTGATCAGCCGATGTGGGGGCAAGGAATTGTCCGCATCCTGGTCATCGCGCCGTTCTTCGTCATGCCAACGGTGTCGGCTCTGGTCTGGAAGAATATCTTCATGGACCCGGTGAACGGCTTGTTCGCGCATCTATGGAAATTCTTCGGAGCAACGCCGGTCGAGTGGTTGAGTCAGGCCTCGTTGCAATCGCTCATCATGATCGTTTCCTGGCAATGGCTCCCCTTTGCCACGTTGATCCTGCTGACGGCCGTTCAGTCGCTGGACAGCGAACAGATGGAAGCGGCCGAAATGGACGGCGCGCCGGTTCACAAGCGGTTCTGGTTCCTGACCCTGCCGCATCTGGGCCGTGCCATCACCATCGTGGTGCTGATCCAGACCATCTTCCTGCTGTCGATTTTCGCCGAGATTTTTGTCACCACCGGCGGCGCCTTCGGCACCCGGACACTGACCTACCTGATCTTCCAGCGTGTGCTGGAGAGCCAGAACATCGGTCTCGGCTCGGCCGGCGGTGTCTATGCAATCATCCTTGCCAATATCGTTGCCATCTTCCTGATGCGCATCGTCGGCAAGAACCTTGACAAGTGAGGTGAACGGATATGGCACGCGCAGTCTCGAACAACCGCAAGCTTATCAACACCGCCATCGCCTGGGCGATCGGGTTGCTCATCTTCTTCCCGATTCTCTGGACAATCCTGACCAGCTTCAAGACCGAGGCACAGGCGATCAGCGACCCACCGGTCTTCCTGTTCTTCGACTGGACGCTGGAAAACTATAGCGTCGTTCAGGAACGGTCGAACTACATGCGGTTCCTGTGGAACTCGATCATCATTGCAGGTGGATCAACCGTTCTCGGCCTGATCATCGCGGTGCCCGCAGCCTGGTCGATGGCTTTTGTTCCCTCGCCCCGCACCAAGGACATCCTGTTGTGGATGCTCTCGACCAAGATGCTTCCGGCGGTCGGCGTGCTCTACCCGATCTACCTGATTTTCATCAAACTTGGCATTCTCGATACCCGCACCGGTCTGGTGATCGTACTGATGCTGATCAACCTGCCGATCATCGTCTGGATGCTCTACACCTATTTCAAGGAAATCCCTGGCGAGATCCTCGAAGCAGCAAGAATGGACGGAGCTTCGCTGAAGGACGAGATTATCTATGTGCTCACGCCGATGGCGGTGCCTGGAATCGCGTCCACGCTACTGCTCAACTTCATCCTTGCATGGAACGAAGCGTTCTGGACGCTCAACCTTACCGCCGCCAAGGCCGCGCCGCTGACCGCGTTTATTGCCAGCTACTCCAGTCCTGAAGGGCTGTTCTACGCCAAGCTTTCGGCCGCCTCGACCATGGCAATTGCGCCGATCCTGATATTGGGCTGGTTCAGCCAGAAACAACTTGTCCGGGGCTTGACCTTCGGCGCTGTGAAGTGAGGAGCGAAAAATGGGACGCATACAGTTAAAACAGGTCAGGAAAACCTTCGGCAAGGTGGAGGTTATTCCGCCACTGGATCTGGAAATCAACGACGGCGAGTTCGTGGTCTTTGTCGGCCCATCAGGTTGCGGCAAGTCGACCCTCCTGCGCCTGATCGCCGGTCTGGAAGACACCACATCCGGTAACATCGAGATCGACGGCAAGGACGCCACTGGCCTCCCTCCGGCCAAGCGCGGTCTGGCCATGGTGTTCCAGAGCTATGCCCTCTATCCGCATATGACGGTGCGCAAGAACATCGCCTTCCCGATGAAGATGGCGAAAATGCCGCAAGAGGAACAGGACAAGCGGATTGCACTGGCTGCCTCCGCTCTGAACCTGACAGACTATCTTGACCGGCGTCCGGGTCAGCTGTCGGGCGGCCAGCGCCAGCGCGTTGCGATTGGACGCGCCATCGTGCGCGAGCCATCAGCCTTCCTTTTCGACGAACCCCTGTCGAACCTCGATGCGGCGCTGCGCGTTGGCATGCGCATGGAAATTTCCGAGCTGCACAAGAAGCTTGCCACCACGATGGTTTACGTCACCCACGACCAGGTCGAGGCAATGACCATGGCCGACAAGATTGTGGTTTTGCAGGCAGGCGTGATCGAACAGGTCGGCAGCCCGCTGGAACTTTACCGCACGCCTCGCAACAAATTCGTCGCAGGCTTCATCGGCTCCCCCAAGATGAATCTGCTGGAAGGCCCGGAAGCAGCCAAACATGGTGTGCATACAATCGGCATCCGGCCCGAGCATATTGATATTTCCAAGACGGAAGGCACCTGGCAGGGAACTGTTGGCGTCGCGGAACATCTCGGCTCCGACACGTTCATGCACATCCACGGCATTCCCGGCTGCGATCCGTTGACCGTGCGCGCCGGGGGCGAGGTTGATGTGCATCATGGCGATACAATCTACCTGACGCCGCAGCTGGAGCATCTCCACAAATTCGACGCTCGGGGGTTGCGCACCGAATGAAGCGCCTTGCTGGTAAATCCGCACTGATTACTGGCGCCGCCCGCGGTATCGGGCGGGCATTTGCCGCAGCCTATGTCCGCGAGGGCGCCACCGTTGCCATCGCCGACATCAATCTCGAGGCCGCACAAGCCACCGCCTCGGAAATCGGCGATGGGGCGTATGCCGTGCAGATCGATGTCAGTCAGCAAGACAGCATTGACGCGGCTATTGGCGCGGTAATTGCCAAGGGCGGCAAGCTCGACATCCTGATCAACAACGCCGCCCTTTTCGACGCGGCAGAGACGGTCGACATTACTCGCGCCAGCTACGACAGGCTTTATGCCGTCAACGTGGGCGGTACACTTTTCACCATGCAGGCCGCGGCCAGGCAGATGATCAAGCAGGGCCATGGCGGCAAAATTATCAATATGGCGTCCCAGGCAGGTCGTCGCGGCGAAAGTCTGGTGCTGGTTTATTGCTCCACCAAGGCCGCTGTCATTTCCATGACTCAGTCTGCGGGCCTGAACCTCATCAAGCATAGCATCAACGTCAATGCCATCGCCCCCGGCGTGGTCGATGGCGAGCACTGGGAGCATGTCGACGCGATGTTCGCCAAACTGGAAAACAAAGAGCCCGGCCAGAAAAAAGCCGAAGTCGCCGCGAGCGTGCCCGCAGGCCGCTTTGCAAAGCCCGATGACCTGACCGGCATGGCAATCTTTCTTGCCTCGCCCGAGTCCGACTACATCCTGTCGCAGACATACAATGTCGACGGCGGGCAGTGGATGAGCTGATGAAACTCTCGAACGCCAACTTGAACCAGCTTCCTGATGGCATCAATGTGCCCGGCTATGACCGCACAGCACTGACCCCCGGCATCGTCCATATTGGTGTCGGCAATTTCCACCGGGCGCACCAGGCAGTCTATCTGCATCGCCTGTTCGAGACCGGGCGCGACCACGACTGGGCGATCATCGGCGCCGGCGTCAAAGCCTATGACGAAGCCATGCGCCAGCGCCTCGCACCGCAGGACTGGCTGACAACCGTGGTCGAACTCGATCCCGCAGGCTACTCTGCCACGATATGCGGCTCGATGATCGACTTCTGCGCCATCGACGCGGGCAAGCTGATCGAGACGATGGCAAGGCCCGAGATCCGCATAGTATCGCTGACCGTGACCGAAGGCGGCTACTACATAGATGCAGAGACAGGTGGTTTCGATGCGACACATCCTGACATCATCGCCGATGCGGAAAACCCCGACCATCCAACGACCGTTTTCGGGCTTATCATAGCAGCTTTGATGGCGCGGCGGGCAGCAGGCATTGCTCCCTTCACCGTGATGTCATGCGACAATCTTCCCGAGAACGGCCACGTTGCGCGCAACGCTGTCATTGGCCTTGCAGAGCGGCGCAGTGATGACGCCGCCGAATGGATTGGCGCCAATGTCGCATTTCCATGTGGCATGGTCGACTGCATTACGCCTGCGACCGGCCCGCGGGAGATTGGCATTGTGAAAGAAAAATTCGGGATTGAGGACGCAGCACCCGTCGTCTGCGAGCCCTTTCGGCAATGGGTCCTTGAAGACAACTTCCCGATGGGGCGTCCGGCGCTGGAGACTGTCGGAGTACAGTTCGTGGCAGATGTCGCACCTTATGAGCTGATGAAACTGCGTATTCTCAATGGCGGCCATGCAACCATCGCTTATCCGGCCGGGCTATTGGGGATTACATACGTTCATGAGGCGATGGAAAACCCTCTGGTTGCGGGCTTTCTCAGCAAGTTGCAGCATGACGAAATCATGCCGACGGTGCCGAGTATCGAGGGTGTCAGCACGGAAAGCTATTTCAGCAAATGCGTGGAGCGTTTTTCCAACCCGGCGATCGGCGATACCATCCCGCGGCTGTGTTTTGACGGATCGAACCGGCAGCCGAAGTTCATTCTACCGACGATAGATGCACGGCTGACCGCAGGCCAGCCGGTTGGCGGCCTGGCGCTCGAGTCCGCTCTCTGGTGCCGCTATTGCTACGGAATGACCGACAACGGCACAGCCATTCCGCCAAACGACCCCAACTGGGACCGGCTGACAGCACAGGCAAAACTTGCCAGGGACACCCCGCAGACGTGGCTAGAAATGGCAGACATCTATGGTGATCTCGGCAGCAACCCCGCTTTTGCCGAAGCTTTTGCAACCGCCTTCACCGCGCTCTGGCAGAACGGCACAGAGGCCACCCTGACCGCCTATATCAACGGCAACTAGTCCGCGCGGCCGCACCCGGCAGTTGATATCGACTTCGGGGTCGCCAACAACTAGCACCCTATAGCGTCAAAGCCTCAGCATCCTTGACGAAGAGGTTAGGCTGTCGGTCCGGTGATCGAAAAGTGCAGACACGCAACACATCCCTTCCAGATCGGCAATTCTATTTTTGGGTCTTGTGTCCTGCAGTCGCCATGATGCCGCTTCAAATGCGTAGCACAAGTTCATTTTTTGCTACCCGTTCAGCGGCACTGCATCAGGCGCTTCCTGTAAAGCGCAACACAAGGGCGCTTGGCGGTCAATTCCGGACGAAAAGACATCATGATGATGACATACAGGTTGACGGCAGTTTCGTTGCTGCCACATAGCACTGTAGTTCTGACGTTGTTCCATCCTACCCTTGATCAGGAGCCGCAATGATTCACGTCTCCGGATGCATCGCCTGCCCCCATTGCGATGTCATTTACAGGTTTTCCGCAGAAGAGATGGTCACCCGAACGCGCTGTGTACGCTGCGGCTATCAGTTGACGCTTGGCAAGTCCGAAGCGATCACGCGGGTGGTGGGACTGGCGCTGACCTCAACGATCTTGATGGGGATCGTCCTGTTTGCGCCTTTTCTGTATTTGGACGCGGGGCCGTTTGATTCCAGCGCATCTGTCGTTGACGTCGTGCTGGGCTTTGCCACCGGAATTATGGTGCCTTTGGCCTTTGCCGTTCTGGTCTTCATCATTGTCGTTCCCCTGGCTCGTTCGTTTCTGCTAATATACGCACTTGCACCACTACTGGCCGGCTATGGAAATGCTGTCGGTGCACAATCCGCGCTGCGGTGGGCATTCCAGCTCAAGCCTTGGGCAATGGCGGAAATCTTCATGGTCGGCGTTGCCGTTGCGTTGGTCAAACTCGCAGGAATGGCAACCGTCGACACCGGGGCGGCATTCTGGGCATTTGTCCTGCTTGTCATCGTCAATACTTTTCAAGACACATTCATGTGCAGGAACACGCTATGGACATCCCTGGCCACCAACACAGCCTGATGACCGCGCGCGATGCAGGCATGGTAGCCTGCACCAGTTGCGGGCTTGTTGCACTGCCTGACGTCGAATCGTGCCCTCGTTGTCATGCGCGGATGCAAAGTCGCAACGATGGTAGTATTCAGCGGGTTCTGGCGTGGCTCATTGCCGGGCTGATTGTTTATGTTCCGGCAAACATGTACCCAATGTTGCGCACGACACAGATGTTCAAGTCGCAGGACAGCACGATTGTCGGAGGTGTCGTCGATCTCATTCATCATCATGCCTACGCCATCGCCGCGATCGTATTCGTTGCCAGTGTGGTCATTCCGGTCGGAAAATTTATCGTAATTGCCTATCTGGCCGTGCTGCTGTCGCGTCCGCACAACAAGGATCCGCACAAATTGCACACTCTGCACTCAGCCGTAGAGTTCATCGGCCGCTGGTCGATGATCGATGTATTCGTCGTTGCCATACTCGTAGCACTGGTTCAGTTCGACGTATTGGCATCCATCAAGCCAGGCCTGGCGGCAGCCTGTTTCGCCCTTTCCGTCGTGTTCACGATGTTGTCCGCCCAGGCATTCGACCCACGTCTGATCTGGGATATTACCGATGAAGGAACAGCTCAATGAGCAACGTTGCGCCGGATCTGCAAAACCTGCCTTCCCCACAACGTGAGACCACCAGACGCCGGCCTTCGTTGATATGGCTCATGCCTTTATTGGCGGTGGCGGTCTCGGCTGGTGTTGTGTGGAACAACTATGCTTCAAAAGGCCCGTTGATCACCATCGCGTTCAAGTCAGCCTCTGGCATTAGCGCCGGCTCGACGGAAGTTCGCATCCGTGACTTGCGGGTTGGCATCGTGGAGGCTGTCGGGTTTTCCGACGGAATGGAGGCGGTCGAAGCTCAAGTCCGGATCGACAAGAATGTTGCACGCTATGTCGACACTGAAGCCGAGTTCTGGCTCGTGGAACCGAAGATCACTGCACGCGGCGTTAGCGGCATTGGAACCTTGCTTTCAGGCGTCTACATCGCTGCGAACTGGGATGGCGAGGGAGGCATCTTGGCCGATCGCTTTGTCGCCCTCGAGGTTCCCCCACTTGCCTCTTTTGGCGAGGAGGGAACACGCATCGTGCTGAGATCTCGGGCTGGCGGCCAATTGGCAGCAGGGGCTCCAGTACTTACCAGCGGAATCGAAGTCGGAAGGATCGGGCAGCCCACGCTTTCCAGCTCCGGAACGATTGTGACGATGGAGGCTTTCATCCTTAAACCCTATAATGAGCGTCTGACGACCAATGTCCGGTTCTGGGATGCTTCAGGCCTGTCATTCAACTTGGGCGCGCAGGGTCTCGCACTCAAGGTAAATAGTCTGGCTGCGTTGCTTGAAGGTGGCGTGACATTCGGAACACCCGTCACAGGTGGCGCTCCAGTTGAGGAGGGCCAGGTCTTCGATGTCTTTGAAAGCGAAAGTCTAGCCCGTGCAAATGCATTTGAGGCCGATACCAGCACGGATATCACAGCGTCAATTCTGCTTGATGGCGACGTCAATGGTCTTGGGCTTGATACGATTGTGCGGTTCAGGGGCGTCAAGGTGGGTGAGGTCGAGGACTTGGTCGGTGTCCCATCCGAAGATGGCACCAACGGCCCTATCAGACTGCGCGTTGACTTGCGCCTTTCACCTAAACGGCTCGGGTTGCCCAAGGATCTATCGGCCGAAAAAATGCGGATGCGCCTCGATGCCCGAGTTGCAAATGGCCTGCGCGCCCGTGTCGGGTCGGAAGGGCTGCTTGGCCAGACGGTTATTCTGGAACTGGTCAGCCTGCCATCCCAGCCTGAAGCCGAAATCATACTCAGTCCCGATGGCAGGATGATGTTACCGACAGCACCTGCAGCGATTGCCGACGCGGATTCCGGCGTCAACGGTCTGGCCACACGCATTTCAAAACTTCCGATTGAGGAATTGATGACGGCTGCGACAAAGGCTTTGAGCAACATCTCGAAGCTGACCGACACTGCCGAGGGCGTACTGGCTGCTGATGGGATGGACCGTATTCCCGGAACGATTGACCAGACGCTTCAAGAAGTTCGCTCTCTCGTCACTGCCATTCGCGAGGGCGGGGCCATCGACAATCTCAACACCACGCTGCGCAGTGCCGACAGCGCTCTTAAGTCGATAGACACGGCCGCAAGCACGCTTCCCGCCCTTGCCAAGCGCCTTAATGAGGCCGCAGACGGGCTGCAAGCAGTTGTTTCGGGTTACGACTCAGATTCCCGCTTCTATAATGATATAAGGGGAGTTCTTCGCGATATCTCGACCACGGCGGAGTCCTTTCGATCACTGGCGCGCAGTATCGAACGTAATCCGAACTCACTGCTATTAGGACGATGATGAGTATGCGTATTTTGTTTCTGTTGATGTCGTTTCTGCTTCTCTCTGGGTGTACCAGCACAAAACACGACCGGTTTTTGATCGAGTCGGCTGCTTTAACCACAACTATCAAAACAGACGCCCGCACGATTTCCGTATCAACGGTGAACTTGCCGACTTACGCCAAGGAGTCAGGCATTTTCGTGCAAAATGCAGCAGGTGCCATCGTTGCGATCCCCAAAGCCGACTGGGCCGATGATACCGAGCGTGCCATGAGATTGTTCCTGGTGCGCAGTCTGGCCGACATTTCAGGCGCCCAGGTCGCATCTGACCCCTGGCCTCTGGGCGGTGTCCCGGAGGCTGAAATTCGCATCGATGTTGAGCAGATGCTGGTGGACAGCTCAAACACGATGCGCTTGTCCGGGCAATTCTCGATCCGCCGCGACCGCGCGGAAAGCCGTAGTCGTATCCGGCAGTTCAGCATCGTTGCCAAAGCCAGATCAAGCGGCCCGGCCGACGTTGTGGCGGCACATGGCGAAGCTTGGCAGGAACTGGCCAAGGTGATCGCAAAGGCCATGTGAGGTCCGGATCCATCACGCGTGATACCCATCGAAGCGTGTGGAATCTGGCTCTTCCAAACCCCGATCAGACTCATTTTTTGGCACCGAGACCATTGAACTGGTTTCGGTGTGTTTCCGGCTGTCCGTTACGGGCATGTGTTCCGCGCACGAGAATACCTGCACGCCTGCTTTGTATTTGAGAAGAGGAGGCTCCGTCCCCAGGACAGGAAATTACCCGGCCGGAGACGCAATAATTTTCTTGTATCACGCCAACTACCATCTATATACCATCCACATGGATGTTATTTGGAGACTAGGGATATGAGCAATGTTCGGCAGCTGAGAGAAAAAACAGCCGAGAGTGAGAAGATCACCATCAATCTCGGCTATGTCGATTTGGGGAGGATCGATCTGTTGGTGAGGGAAGGCTTCTACTCGAACCGCTCCGACTTCATCCGTATGGCCATTCGCAGCCAACTGGAAAGCCACCAGGAAACCGTCACCAGGTCCATCGAACGTCACACGATGGAACTGGGTTTGCGCGTCTACACTCGCGCCGACCTTGAATCCCTGCGCGCCGCCGGCGAGGTCCTTCATGTCAAGGTAGTAGGACTGGCCCGCATTGCCGACGACGTGACACCGGAACTTGCGCTCGCGACAATTGGAACGATCACCGTGCTGGGCGCGTTGCAGGCAAGCAAGGGAGTCAAAACCGCATTGGCCGACCGTATCAAGTAGTTCCTCCGACACTTCTAAGGTAAACAACAATGACAATTTTCAATGCCTCGGCGCTGCGCCAGGCAATGGCTTCCGCACGCCTCGGCCACTTCGAACCTGCCCGACTGGTCCAACAAACACTGTCACGTCATGGCCTGTCAGCAGATGCATCCGCCGAAGTGCCATACGCCCCACGCACCGCAGGCTCTGGTCTTGGGGACATCTTCGGATCTTCGCTACGGTCGTCCCAATCCCGGTCTGGTTCCGCCAGAAGCGAAACGCGCTCGCGCTCCGATGTCCCCGCCAGTGCCGCTCTCGCGCGGCATACGTTCAGCTGCTCCGCAGGCAGCAGGGACTTCCAGCTCTTCGTTCCAGCATCCGCGAAGGGCGCACCGACTGCTTTGATCGTCATGCTGCATGGCTGTACGCAGACGCCTGAGGATTTCGCAGCCGGAACCGCGATGAACGCATTGGCCGAGGCGCACGGCTTCATCGTCGCCTATCCTGCCCAGTCACGCGGCGCCAACCAGCAAACCTGCTGGAACTGGTTCAGCCGAGGCGATCAGAAGCGGGACCGTGGCGAACCCGCGATCATCGCCGGCCTGACCCTGCAGATTTGTGAAGCGCACTCCATTCCGGCCACCCGCACCTTTGTTGCCGGTCTTTCCGCGGGCGGCGCCATGGCGGTCATCATGGGCGAGGCTTACCCAGAATTATACTCCGGTGTCGGTGTTCATTCCGGCCTGCCCTATGGCGCAGCACGTGATGTCTCTTCGGCTTTCTCTGCGATGGGCGGCAAACCGCTGCCAAGTGCCATGCAGCAACAGGCGAGACCACCGCGAACCATTGTCTTTCATGGCTCATCGGATTCCACGGTCCATCCGCTTAACGGCGATATGGTTGCCCACAACGCTGAGCCATCCGGACCATCCGCACAGCTCCAGCGCATTGAAAACGGCACATTCGCGGGCCGATCGTTCGAAAAACGGATCACCCTTGGAGCCAACGGACAGTCGAGTGTCGAGCACTGGATCATTGATGGTTTGGGACATGCATGGTCCGGCGGCAATCCCGCTGGTTCTTACACCGATCCCAGCGGTCCCGATGCAAGCACCGCCATGGTGCGCTTTTTTCTTGCGCTCTGAAACAGGAGACACTGACATGACCAGCCCATCCCTTCGATTTGATGCAATCAGCGAAGCCATGCCCGGCCCCAAGTGGGCAGCTCGCTGGGAGCGCTCATGGCCTGCCTACCGGGCTTGGTTCATTGCCCGTGGCGGCGACCAGGGCCCTTCACGTTCGGACTGCGAGGCAGCATTGGCCCGTCACATGCCGGAGATGTTACCGACCTATCACCACCTTGTTGCACAGGCCGGCGGCTCCGACCGCGCTGCACGCTTCCTGTCGACCTGGTGTCCGCCAAACTATCTCGGCGGCTGCTCGCTTGCGGCACTGGCAAGCCCTGACGCTGTACGGCTCGTCCGCAATTATGACCTGTCGCCAGATCTGAACGAAGGCTTGCTGCTTCATTCCCAATGGACGGGCCGCAAGGTCATGGGCATGGTTGAGTTTCTGTGGGGTCTGTCAGATGGCATCAACGACGCGGGCCTCTCCATCGCACTGGCCTATGGCGGCCGTCAGGTCACCGGCACCGGATTCGGCATCACCACGATCCTGCGATACGTTCTGGAAACATGCGATACTGTTGGCGAAGCGCTGGAAGTGTTGCGGCGCGTGCCGTCTCACATGCCCTATAATGTCGTGGTGGCAGACGCGTCTAAAACCACTACCAGCGTCGAGATGCTGGCAGGCGGTGGAATACGCGTGGCGACAGATGCTCTGGCAACCAACCACCAGCATGACGGCTCACATCCCGACAGAGGCAGCTTCACCCGGACCTTCGAACGCTCGGTCCACCTTCAACGGATTGCCGGCTCAGGCCAGGATCCTGAAAGCTTGGTGGAGGAGTTTCTGAAGGAGCCGTTGCATCAGGACAGGTATGGTGAAGGCTTCGGGACCCTGTTCACCGCCGAGTATAACCCCCTCAACCGCAGCATGACACTTCATTGGGCTGATACCAAATGGCACCAGAGCATCGATAATTTCTCAGAGCGCCAGTCCGTCATCACCTATGGCGGTGAGCGACCCATCCAGCTGCATCGTCCGCAACGCGAAATCGACTGGGTCGCAATCGGCATGCGTTACGCCTTTGCAAACCCACCTCACTGGCGCGAGTTCACTGCTCCTGAAGCAGCAACAGGGCTTAGTCCCTGCTGCAATGGCTAACACTTGCCCACCCACCCCGGTGCCAATGGGTGGGTAGTTGTCTCAAACTCCGGTGGCAGCGCCAATGCCGATTGCCAGTTTGTCGACCAACTCCCCGATTTGCTCGGGGGTGATGATATATGGCGGCGCAAGCAGCACGTGATCACCGCTGCGGCCGTCGATGGTTCCCGACATAGGATAGCAGATCAGACCGGTAACAAAAGTCGTGGACTTGATCTTGGCGGCAATTCGCTCGCTCGGCGCAAACGGCTCTTTGGTCTCGCGGTCCTGAACCAGTTCGACACCGACGAACAAGCCCCGGCCGCGAATATCGCCGACATTGGGGTGTTGACCGAAGCGCTCCTGCAGTCTGGCCCGCAGCAGTTGTCCCATTTCCTCAACCTTTGGCAAAAGCTTTCGATCGAGGATCGCGTTGACCACCGCCAAACCCGCAGCACACGCCGCCGGATGTCCCATATAGGTGTGGCCGTGCTGAAAAAAGCCGCTGCCGTTCTCGATTGCCCGATAGATCTCGCCCGAACACAGCATCGCACCAAGCGGCTGATAACCGCCGCCAAGCCCCTTGGCGATGGCAATGATGTCAGGCCTGACATCGTCCTGCTCGGACGCAAACAGGGTTCCGGTGCGACCCATGCCGCACATCACTTCGTCAAGGATCAGCAGAACGCCGTAACGGTCGCAGATTTCCCGAATACGTTTGAAATAGCCCGGCGCGGGCGGCACCGCGCCTGATGTTGCACCGACCACCGGTTCGGCCATGAACGCCATCACTGTTTCCGGGCCAACCCTCAGAATTTCAGCTTCAAGGGCATCAGCCGCACGCAAGCCATAGGCCTCCGGTGTCTCATCGGCATGCCGCAGGCGGTAGTCGTAACAAGGGTCGATATGGCTCACATCCAGCAGCAGCGGTCCGAATTGCGCCCGGCGCCATTCATTGCCGCCCGCAGACAGGGCGCCGATGGTGTTGCCGTGATAGCTCTGCTTCCGCGCTATCAGTCTTGAGCGTGCCGGTTCCCCCTTTTCGACGAAATACTGCCGCGCCAGCTTGATCGCAGCTTCTGTCGCCTCCGACCCGCCGGAGACAAAGTAAACCTTGTCGATGCCCTCCGGCGCCTTGGAGATCAACAGATCGGCCAAGGCCTCGGCTGGTTGCGATGTGAAGAAGCCGGTATGGGCGAACGCGATTTCATCGAGCTGCGTCTTTACCGCTCCAATAACGTCCGCATCACCATGCCCCAGGCAAGACACCGCAGCCCCTCCCGATCCGTCTAGATACTGCTTCCCGCTCTGGTCAAACAGATAGCAGCCCTGCCCTCCGGCAACGACGGGCGGCTTGATCTTGGTGTGACGGGTAAAAACATGGCTCATGGATGCTATCCTCCCCAGGTCGTGTGGACCGGAATATGAATCATACGCTGATCATCTACAAAATCGTGAATATCAAATGACCAGGTACCCAGCGGCCAGCGCAATTCCATCTGGCCAAGCCTTGGCCGATAGACGGCTGTGTAAAGCGTGCCGAACCCGTCAGCGAAGGCTGATGAATAAAGCGGCGGCTTGAGAAAAGCCGATATGAATTTTTCCTGGGTGTCGCGGTGCATTGTCATCCGTTGAAGCAGATAGCGCTCCCGTTCGACGGTCGCCGTGAAGCGCGCATGCGCGGCCCATTCGACCTTTTCCTGGTGATTGGTCGCAACAGCCGATTGCGTGATCAGGGTCGGTCTGTCGGGGGCCATGAAAGCAGTTATATAGTTCCGCTTCGCGTCCAGCACCGTGACATTATAGCTCATGTGGCTGGGGATCCGTGACAAGGCCGCCGCCGCCTGTTCCGTGGTTTCGCAGGTCTGCAACACATAGCGCAGTATGATCGGCACGCCGAACCCGTCGCCGACCACCCGGCGTCCACCGAAGGTTAGCGAGATCGCCAGTCCGGCATCATTCATGCCGTCAACCAGTCCCCAGAGACCGTCAGACGTTCCCAGCACTGTACGCCCCTGCCAGCCGGTCCGCATGATCAGGCGGTCGAAGGCCAGCGGGCTGTAATCGTAGTTGCGCACCAGGACCGGTTCTTCACCGGACCAGACCGCCTGCGAGCAACCGGACAGATACGGCGGCGGATTGTACAGGCTCAAAAACCGGGCCGCCTCGTCGCCACCACCAGCGAGACCACAGAGTTGCTCATAGATAACCAGCAGTTCCGGCATATGCAGCTTGATGGCTTGAAAGCATTGCCAGTAGGTCGGGCGGGTTTTTACGCCCTCGCTGCTCCACCAGCGCCTGTAATCTGGCCAGTATTCAGCAAAAAGCCCGGCCCATTTCGGGCCGGGTTCAAGTTCATCGATTGAACGCCAAAGATGGTGCATTTGACGCCAATACTCCGGTTTTTAGAGAATTTTGAAGGCAGGCTCGGAAAACACCGGTCCCGCATCCACAGCCGGCAGCGGCTTGGCCACAAAGCTGTTCTTGATCCCGTGGATCCACTTCTTGGCGCGGTCGTTGAGCTTGAAATTATTCGTCATCGAGCGGCCTCTGGTAACCAGAATACCCAGATCAGCACCTTCATAGCGGTAATCACCAGGCTTCTGAATGCGCAGGAAGAATGCCTCGGTCTCACTCTCGACTGCACGCCGGTGATAGTCGAAGCGGTCGAACACCACACGCCCGTCATCATGCATCTTGTAAATGCCGGTTTGTGGCGCTTCCGTGATGATATCCACGCTGTCGTCAGTGTGTTTGACCACCATCTGGCTCCAGCTGTCGATCATGTCCGGGTCGGCCCAGCGCGAATTCAACTCCGCGATATCGAGATTGAATTTGACCTTCGAGAAATCCAGCAGATGGAACAGGAACAGAGGTGCATCGGCATGCGCAAACGCGGCATGATTGGTCATTGAGCTGGCACCGGTAATGCGCGGGTTAAGCTCGCCGAGCCAGATGTCGCCGGTCTTGGTGTCTATGAGAAAATCCAGCTCGAAATAACCGCTGTAGCCTTCCTTCCGCAACTGCTCGCCAAATTTGAAGGTGAGCTCCCTGGCCTTTTCACGGACCTTTTTGGGGAACGCAGTGGAGAAAATCTCGTTGCCGCACCAGCCGCCGCGATAAGGAGTGAGCTCCTTGAAACCGACAAGCTCGGTCATCAGCGGGCCGACAATCGTCCCCTTTGACGTGGTGCAGGCCTCGATTGCCGATCCGCGGCAATCAATCCGTTTCATGATCTTGATCTCGCCCTCACCGATGATTTCGTCGGCGTGACGGCGGAAATCGGCTTCCGTCTTGATGAAGAAGGTGGTGTGGCCGCTGTCACCAAAGGCCGACTGCAGTACCAGGTCGTGCCCGATTCCGGCTTCCTTGCAGGTCTCGCGCAAATTCTCATAGGACGTGACCTCTGCCAGCACATTCGGCACGGACGGAACACCGGCCTTGTTGCCTATCCGCACGGTTTCGATCTTGTTGTCCATTGAGGTGCGAAGCTTGGCGCTTGGGAACCAGACGACGGCACCCAGTTCGTTTGCCAGACGTTCGGTCTCTTCATCGAACATCAGAAACACGAATTTCGGGTTGCCGCCACGGCGCTTGATGAAGTCGATGACTTCCTTGTGCTGCAGCAGGTAGTTGTTGATGTCCTCGATCGACTGGAACTCGGCGTGCGGCTGCTCGGAAGGGCAGAACACGTTCGGGTGGCGGCCATCATAGCAGTCGAGATAGCAGATATACTTGAAGTTCTTGCACCACTCGTCAATGCCGAGCAGATTGAAATTTGTCGCGGAAATAAAATAGATCGGATCTTCATTCCGGTGAAAGAACCGACGGATTTCGGACATGTTTTTCAGCATTTTCTTCGGCATTTTATTCCCCTTTTTTATTGGTTGGCTTTGCCAAGCTTAACCCGGCATGGTCGTCCAGGGCCTCCTGAGTAAACACGCGCAATCCCAGGTCCGGTCGATAACCGTGAATTTCACTCACATCGAGCGCGCGCATGAAAGCAAGAATCTCTCGGGACACCACCTGTCCCGGCACCAGGATCGGAAACCCCGGCGGGTACGGAATGATGAAGGACGCGGAAACAATTTCCCGGCCGCTTTCGATCGCCTCTTTTATGGAGCCATCGAGCTCCAGATAGTCGCAGTTCCGGTCGTCATAGCTCAGAAAAAACGCTGACCTTATGTCACCTTCGATGGTCTCGTTGTCAGCGCGAAACGCATCATGGAACCGACTGAAATCCGGCAGTGGCGGCAAGTCATGCATCAGGTTCTTGATGCGCTTTTCAAAGCTCAGGCGCTCCATCCGCGATGCATCATCGAGCAGGTCGTCCAGATCGTTGGCGATTTCGACGAGCACCTCGATCAGGTACGCAACGGAGGACCGCGTGGTCCCGATATTGGTCATGAACAGGACCGTGTTGCGTGAGGTCTTGTTGATCTGGATGCCGTATTTATCCATCAGGATCTTGTTCTTGAATGTGTCGCCATCCCAGCCCGTCCCACCGACCACAACGGTTACTCGCGTGGCATCGAGGACGAATTCGTCCTTCTCCCAGCAATTCCAGATATCGGTCCAGCCCTGATCGGGATCGTAATAACTTGACACCCCGCTCTCGCGATGGGCCTCCGGGATCATGTCGCCAGCGGTCAGCACCTTGAAGTATTTCTGCAAAAGCGGATGGGTCGAAATCGCCCGACGCATGGACATCGCCGCCTCGACCTGCCGCTGCACGAATTCAAACCCCTCCAGCTCCACCTGCCGGCGTCCGACATCCAGTGAAGCGATGATCTGGTAATTCGGCGAGGTCGACGTGTGGGTCATGTAGGCTTCGTGGAAAGCCTGCTCCACTTCGCCCTTGAAGTCCTGATCGTTCACATGGATCATCGAGCCTTGCCGAAGAGATGTCAGGGTCTTGTGGGTCGATTGGGTCGAATACACCCGGATCCGGGAATTGGGCGGCGGCAGCAGACGCGTCTTGAGCAAGGTCTCGTCATCAGCGTCCTTGAGCTTGGCCTGCTGCTTTTCGTAGAGCTTGGCATGTTGCGGCGTCTTCAGCTTGTCGCGCAAATTCTTGGCAGCGTTCATTCCCGTGCGTTGGCGATAGGTGGGGCCGAAACGGGCAAAGGCAAACCATGCCTCGTCCCAGAGGAACACCAGATCCGGCTTGATGGCCAGGCACTCTTCCATCACCCGTTCGACATTATAGACAATGCCGTCAAACGTGCAGTTGGTCAGAAGCAGCATCCTGACACGATCAAGCTTGCCAGCCGCTTTCAGCTTCAGAAGCTGATGCTTGATTTCCTTCAGCGGCACCGCGCCATACATCGAGTATTCATTGAGCGGATAGCTGTCGAGATAGACAACCTGAGCACCGGCCAGAACCATGCCGTAGTGATGGGATTTGTGGCAGTCACGATCGACCAACACGATATCGCCGGGCCTGACCAGCGCCTGGACGACGATCTTGTTGCAAGTCGAAGTGCCGTTGGTGGAAAAGAACGTCTGCTTGGCGCCGAACGCGCGGGCAGCGAGTTCCTGCGCTTCCTTGATAGGCCCATGCGGCTCGAGCAGACTGTCGAGACCGCCACTGGTGGCTGACGTCTCGGCCATGAAGATATTGGGGCCGTAAAACGCGCCCATGTCCTGGATCCAGTGGGACCGGGAGATCGACTTGCCGCGGCTGATCGGCATGGCGTGGAAAACGCCGGTCGGTTGTTTCGAATATTCCTTCAGGGCGGTGAAGAACGGCGTCTTGTACCGCGCCTGTACCCCGCGAAGAATGTTCAGGTGCAACTCCATGAAGTCTTCCTGATTGTAGAAGACGCGGCGACAGATGCCCAGATCAAGCCCGGCAATTGCCTCAACCGAACGATCAGTGACCAGGTAGGCATCAAGCTCGGGGCGAACCTTCCCGATCAGACGACAGAGCTCCGGGCCATAGTCTTCAGGGGCGATTTCCTCGATTTCGTCGATGCCCCCTGCCCGGTTGAGATAGCGGGTCAGGATCGGCAGTTCGACCTTGGATTCCAGCTTAAGTCCGGGGCGCACGATGATGGCTTGGATATTATGGTTGAACAGGATGCCGATGAGGGCGTCCTGAAGGCTCGGCACCACGACCGGCTCGTAAGTGAATTGGTCGTCGGCACGCCGCATTGATTGCAGACTGCTTTTGAGCCAGCGCTCCTGATGTTCGTTGAGATCGTCAACGATCATCACTTCGAAATAGGGTTTTGTCAGCGCCCGCGCTTCCGGCGACAACACTGCCTCGTCTTCGTTTTCCTCGGCGTCAACGATATCCCGGTCGAGCGGGATGTGACGGCGGCGATAGGCGCCGGTGGTCAGGGCCCGGAGCACACGCCGGACGCTGAACGCCGCATCATCGACGTTTCCGTGTTCGAACTGGCGTTGAATGTGAGAAAACGAAGCGACACCTGGAAAGGCCCAATAGGCTTCAATGAGCGACAGCGATTCGAATAGCTTGCTGATCTTGGTACGCGTTGCGGCAGCCTTGCGGCTCTCGGGCTCCCGTTTGAGAAAATCCAGCGCTTCGCGTAACGCACTCCATCGATCAGTTCGGAGTTGAACAGCAGAGTAATAATCGCTCATTGATTGCATAGATTTATCCTTTTGGTTACCCCGGTCGTCTGCAAGATCTCCATATTCTTGTTTTTTGCTCTCGCAGGTATTTAACCCGTGACTGTCTTGCCTGTCGCTGGTGGGAGACCCGTCTCATGAGGTGCAGTGGATTCCATCGAAGGACCAAGTGGCGCGGTTGATAACGGCAATCCGGCCTTGGATCCCTGTCCTGGAGTTTCGAGCTTGCCCAAGCTGTGCAAATAGCCATCCACGCCGCTGGCCCGGGAGTAGACAGGAAAATCGACGGCTCGGTCACGGAAGCTCTTGAGCACCTGACCCAGTCCCATGAATCCGGTTTCGCGCTGTCGCCGGACCTGATCCAGATCGATTTCAATGGGGAACATGTCTTCGCCCGCCATTGAGCGATGCAGCATCGTAGCCGAGGGTGAAACCACACAGGATTGGCCAATGCCGCCAGCGCCAAGGCCGTTGATGTCGAAGACATAACACTGGAATTGCGCGGCGGTGGCTTGCGCAATTGCAATCTCCGTCGATCGGTCGATCGTACCGGTCAGCACCGGGTGGATGAGGACCTCGACTCCCATACTGGTCAGATGACGTGTCGTTTCCGGGAACCAGATATCGTAGCAGATCGAGAGGCCGAAGCGACCGACACCCGGTACATCGAAGACACAGAATTCAGTGCCTCCCGCAATCCCCGCCTCATAGGGCAGGAAGGGGAACATCTTCCGGTAATGGGAGACAATACTGCCTTCTGGATTGATCACCGTGGAGGTGTTGTAGATCAGCCCGTCATCCGCCTGCTCAAACATCGACCCGGGTATGACCCAGACATTGTAGCGCCGCGCTGCCGCCTGAAACCGTTCGATGGTTTCATTGAGAAGCGGTTGCGCAAATCGCGACAAAGGTCCAAATGGGGCCAACTCGCTGAACACCACCATTTGCGTCCAGGGAAACCGTGCCATCACCACATCAAGCTTGTGCAACATGGTCTCAACGTTGGATTCAACGGCATTGACATACATCTGTATGCCGGCAATTGCGAAAGGTGTCATTAAAAGCGAACTCCGTGGATCATTTTCAGGGCCGGGCGCCGCGGGATCGCGGATCAAGCTCCGACAGACTATTTCCTGACAACCAGAACCGAAACAGGCGAACGCCGCACCACCCGGTCGGCTTGCGAACCGACCAGGAATTCACGCACCCGATCCGGAGAATGGCTGGCCATAACCACCAGATCCGCGTGATGGGTCACAATGGCCTTCAGGATTTCTGTATGAACAACGCCGTGCGCCAGATGGACACGGGTATCAATTGATTTATCGATGTTCTCCGCGACGATCGAGCTGAGCTGTGACCTGGCGTCCTCAAGTGCGTGTGTTTCAAAACCCTCGGGCAGAAAACCGGCGACCAATGGCGAGCGGACATTCGGCACCACCGACAACACGTGCAGCACACCGCCACTGGCCTTGGCCAGCGCAACGGCTTCCGGCAAAGCCAGTACCCATGAGGGTTTATGTGACAGATCGATGGTGACAAGGATCGTTTTGTACATATCAATTCTCCTTGTTCAGACTAGGCAGCTGCGGTTGAAACAAATGCCGGCGACCGCCGCCGCTGCATCATCACGACCAGGGCCAGAAGCAGCAGTGCCGGAATGAACATCCAGTACTTGCTCGGCACATCGACAGGCTTGAGAACACGCAGAACCTGCTGATCCCAATCCAAACCGGCAGACGATGCCGCGGAACCGAACGCCACATCATCGATCATCATCTTGTCGCCGTCCTGGCGGAACGTAAGTCCGGCATTGGCGAGCTTTTCTTCACCCGTCGCGCCGTCCCCGATCGGAACCAGAGCCACGAATTCGATTGGATCGCCAAGGTCATTGACGCCCGCAACCCTTACCCGCAGGGATTCGCCACTTGAAGTATCCCCGGCGGCTTCGGTGATTTCAGCAGGATCCTTTTCCAGATACGGAGGGAAGATCATGTCCATGAAGAACCCGGGCCGGAACAGGGTAAAGGCAACCAGCAGCAGAATCGCGGTTTCATGAATGCGATTGCGGACAAGGAACCAACCTTGCGTGGCTGCGGCGAACAACAACATCGCCACCGTCGCTATACAGAAGACGAAGATGCCTTGCAGCCAGGTGACATTGATCAGCAGCAACTCGGTGTTGAAGATGAACAGGAACGGCAACGCGGCAGTGCGCAGGCTGTAGAAGAACGCAATCACACCGGTTTTGATCGGATCACCACCTGACACCGCAGCCGCAGCGAAGCTCGCCAGACCAACAGGTGGTGTCACATCAGCCATAATGCCAAAGTAGAAAACGAACAGATGCACCGCGATCAACGGAACCAGCAGACCGTTCTGCTGCCCGAGCGTGACGATAACCGGCGCCAGCAGCGCCGACACAACGATGTAGTTCGCCGTTGTCGGCAGGCCCATACCCAGGATCAGCGACAAGAATGCGGTCAGGAAGAGGATTGCCATGATGTTGCCGCCGGACAGAACCTCGACAACATCTGCAAGCGACGAACCCACACCGGTCTGGCTCACGGTACCAACAATGATGCCGGCCGTTGCAGTGGCTATGCCAATTCCGATCATGTTGCGGGCACCGACCACCAATCCGTCAATCAGGTCATTCCAACCCTGACGCAGGGCATGACCGATATCGCTGTTTGCGCGGAAGAACGCCATCAGCGGACGCTGGGTCAGCAGAATGAAGATCATGTAAGAGGTCGCCCAGAAAGCCGACAGGCCGGGAGATAGGCGATCCACCATCAGAGCCCAGACAAGCACGACCACAGGAAGGATGTAATGCAGGCCAGAGCGGACGGTCGGACCGGGCAATGGCAGCTTGGTAACCGCTTCATTTGGATCATCAAGCTCCAGCGGTGCTTCCTTCGAGGCGATGCGCACCAGACCGACATAGGCTGCAGTGATCAGAACAAAGACAATATAGGGTGCTGCTACAGGGAATGCCGGGCGCAACCAGCCCATGCCGTAATAGACCGCGAATGACACGGCGCAGATCGCTGCAATGGTGAAGGCAATGCCGATTAACCGCTGCACGATGGGCTTTGGAGTGTAGGCCCTCGGCAATCCTTCCATGCCGGCCTTCATGGCCTCGAGATGCACGATATAAACCAGCGCAATGTACGAGATTACAGCAGGGAGAAACGCATGTTTAACGACATCGAAGTAAGGAATGCCGACATACTCCACCATCAGGAAGGCAGCAGCGCCCATGACCGGCGGCATGATCTGGCCGTTGACGGATGAGGCAACTTCCACCGCTCCGGCCTTCTCGGCCGAGAAACCGACTTTCTTCATCAAGGGGATCGTGAATGTGCCCGTGGTGACCACGTTTGCAATGGATGAGCCCGATATCAGTCCGGTCATCGCCGAGGACACAACGGCAGCCTTTGCCGGTCCTCCGCGCATATGCCCCATCAGGCTGAAAGCCACCTGGATGAAATAGTTGCCCGCACCGGCGCGATCCAGCAACGAACCGAACAGCACGAACAGGAACACGAACGAGGTCGAGACACCCAGCGCGATGCCGAAGACACCTTCGGTGGTGATCCACTGGTGATTGACGATTTCGGACAGGTTGTTGCCCTTATGGGCGATAATATCGGGCATGGAGGGGCCAAGCACCGTGTAGACCAGAAACACCGAAGCCACGATCATCAGGGCCGCGCCCAGTGACCGGCGGGTAGCTTCCAGTAACAACATGATCCCTATCACCGCGACCACAAAATCCTGGGTGATCGGAGCGCCAACGCGGCTCGAAATGTCACGATAGAAGAAATAGAGATAGAGTGCGGCCATGGCGCCAACGGCAGCCATTGCCCACTCCCATGGCGGTATCCGGTCTCTATAGGAGCCAAGATAAACCGCGCCGGAGATTGATAGCGCCACCAGCGGAATCCACCACACCGCGGTGCCATCCTTCGATGACATCATGAACAGGGCTGCAAGGATCAGCGGGACCGCCATTCCGAGCCCGAGTTGAAACTTGGTTCGGTCAGCCGGAAACGCGGCAAACGCCAGAAAAATTGCAAACGCCAGATGAATGGACCGGGCCTCGGTGTCATTGAAGACACCAAATCCGATCACAAACGGAATTGGAGAAGCAAACCAGAGCTGAAACAGCGACCAGAACAGGGCAACGAGCATGATGAACTTGCCGACCGTACCCGTTGTTCCCCGAACTCCGGTATCGGACGATGCGACCAGTGCATCCAATTCCGATTGAGACCGCTCATTCTGCTTTGTAGCACCAGCTGTCGGTGCGTTGTTGTTGTCTGTCATGAGATCCCCCTTGCCGCCCGATTCCGGGTCGATTACCTGTCCGCATCTGACATTGTCATTAGGCAAGGGCGCATGATTGTCCTGCGCCCTTGCGAATTCAGGTGGCTAACCCGATCGGGTTAGCAGGGATGATTACATCCAGCCGCGTTCCTTGTAGTACATCTCGGCACCAGGATGCAGAGGAGCCGACAGACCACCGGAGATCATGTCTTCTTCCTTGAGGTTGGCGAATGCAGGGTGCAGGCCCTTGAAGCGGTCGAAATTGTCAAAAACCGCCTTGACGACCTGATAGACGACATCATCATCGACATCGGCCGACGTAACAAACGTCGCCTTCACACCAAATGTATCGACATCGTCAGGTGTGCCGGGATACATGCCGCCCGGAATTGTCGCCTTGGCATAAAAGGCATTGTCTGCGACCAGCTTGTCGATGGCTTCACCGGTGACAGGCACCAGCTTGGCCTCAACAGTCGAGGTTGCCTCCTGGATCGAACCATTCGGATGGCCGACCGTGTAGATGATCGCATCAACCTTGTTGTCGCCCAGCGCAGCGGCCTGTTCAGCCGGCTTCAGCTCTGAGGCGAGCGAGAAGTCGCCCATGGTCCAGCCCTTGGCGCCCAGCACGACTTCCATGGTCGCAAGCTGTCCGGACCCCGGATTGCCAACATTCACCCGCTTGCCCTTGAGATCGTCAAAGCTGGAAATTCCAGCGTCGGCGCGAGCAATGACGGTGAAAGGTTCGCCATGGACCGAGAACACTGCCCGCAGCTTATCGACCTTGTTGCCTTCAAACTGCGACGAGCCGTTATAGGCGTGGTGCTGCCAGTCGGACTGGGCCACGCCCATATCCATATCGCCAGCGGCAATCGCATTGATGTTGGCGATCGAACCGCCCGTCGATGGCGCAGTGCATTTGAGATTGTGTTCAGAAGTGCCGCGATTGACCAGACGGCAAATCGACTGACCAACCACATAGTAAACACCGGTCTGGCCGCCGGTACCGATGGTAATGAACTTGTCTTGCGCCATCGAAGGCGAAACAGCTAACGCCATCGCGCCTGCGATAATAATATTTCTGACGTGCTTCATGTTTTTCTCCCTTGTAAACTCATTCACTTTGCCGCGCCCCCAGCCTCTGCGGCAAGGGCAGTATTCATCGTTTATGCTTTTAGAGCTAGCTCTAATATGTCGAGCCCTTCATGGAGATGCCCCATATCGATGGTCAGCGGTGACAGGATCCGGATTGTATTGCCGTAGTACCCGCAGGACAGCAGGATCAGTCCCCCGTCCAGCGCAGCCGCGGTTACCGCCTTGACTGCATCCGGGTCGGGATCGTTCGAGCCGCGCTCCTTGACCAGCTCAAAAGCAACCATCGCCCCCAGGCCCCGCACGTCGCCAATAGGGCGCAAACTATTGCTCAGCTTCATCGCCTGCAGGCGCTCCATCATCACCGAGCCTATTGCGTTGGCGCGCTCACACAGCTTTTCTTCCTCGATCACATCCAGAACAGCCAGCGCAGCAGCCACCGAAAGCGGATTGCCGCCATAGGTGCCGCCAAGCCCGCCCGGCTCAGCCGCATCCATGATCTCCGCGCGACCGATGAGGCCGGAAATCGGAAGTCCCCCACCCAGCGCCTTGGCAATCGGGATCAAATCCGGCTCAACGCCGTAGTGCTCGATCGCGAACATCTTGCCTGTGCGAGCAAAACCCGACTGGACTTCATCAGCAACCAGGCAAATATCGTATTGATCGCAGATTTCGCGCAGCTTGTGCATGAACGGCACCGGTGTCTGATAAAACCCGCCTTCGCCCTGCACCGGCTCGATAACGATCGCCGCAACATTCGACGGCTCGATATCTGCCTTGAACAGATGATAGAGCACCTTGATCGCATCATCTTCGGTGACACCGTGATGCGGGATGGGAAACGGCACATGGAACACGCCCGCGCTCGGCGGCGTGCCTCGTGTCCGATAGGGAACCGCCTTGCCAGTCATCGACATGGTCAGTTGAGTTCGGCCGTGAAACGCGCCGGTAAATGTGATTATTCCGTGCCGTCCAGTATGCGCCCGTGCAATCTTGACGGCATTTTCAGTCGCCTCGGCGCCTGTTGTAAAAAAGATTGTCTTGGCATCCTTGATGGGCGCCGCCTTGTTCAGCCGCTCGGCCAGTTCCACATAAATTTCATAGCCTGCGACCTGAAACGCCACATGGGCAAATTTCTCGGCCTGCTCGATCACCGCTTTCATGATCTTGGGGTGGCGGTGACCTGTATTGGTCACCGCGATTCCCGATGCAAAATCGATGTAGCGCTTGCCTTCCACATCCCAGATTTCCGCATTCTCGGCGCGGGCGACGAAAATCGGTGCAGCAGTGCCGATACCCCGAGGGATGGAGGCAACGCGACGGTCTAGAATGGAAGCATTGTCAGGCATGGCGGCGCAGCTTTCGTAGAGGGAGCGGAAGCCACCAGCTTCTCGCGTTTATCAGCTGCGAGAGGAGCTTTTTCGCCATTGACACAATGGCAAGCTCATCTCGCTGATCGATCTCAAGCGTAAGCCTGTTTAATATATTATGCAACCTCGTTGAATAAATCGTCATTATTTGACATAATGATCAAAGCCCATAACAGGAGAACATGCATGGCAGCGGCATTGGAGTCGGAACTCAACATTGGTCAGCGATTGAAAGCGGTCCGTGTTGCAAATCGATTGTCGCAAAGGGAACTGGCTCGAAAGTCCGGCGTGACCAACGGCATGATCTCGCAGATCGAAGGCAATTCAACCAGCCCCAGTGTGTCTTCCCTTAAACGCATTCTGGACGCGATCCCGATGAGCATGTCGGAGTTCTTTTCCGGCCAGAACGACGGTGCGAAACAGGTGTTCTTCCGCGCCAGCGAACTGCGCGAGCTCAATCCAAACGCGCTCATTGCCAAAAACAGCGGTGATGTCACCAATCTGTCCTTGCGCCAGGTCGGCAATGATCGGAACTCGGCAATCCAGATGCTGTACGAACGCTACGCGCCTGGAAGCAGCACCGGAACAGACCCCTACAGCCACAATGGCGAGGAGGCTGGAATCATTGTTTCCGGCAGCATAGAAGTCACCGTTGGCGACCAGACCGCGCTGCTCGGCCCAGGCGACGCCTACCTGTTTGAAAGCCACACTCCGCATCGCTTTCACAACACCGGCGACAGCGATTGCGTGGTGATCAGCGCCTGCACACCGCCTTCGTTTTGAGGCTTTTACTCCTGCACGGAATGGACTGAAAAGATGATGCCCGATCAAACCATTCCCGTTCCGCCCCTGCCGGAAGTCATGGTCGCACCCAATGGCGCACGCCTGAAAAAGACAGACCATCCCGCCCTGCCGGAAACCATTGCCGAGACAGTCGCAACCGCTTTGGCATGCGCCCGCGCCGGCGCTGGCGGCATTCACGCCCATGTCCGCGACCGCGACGGCAACCACACGCTGGATGCTGGGCTTTACCGTGAACTGCTTATCGAGCTGGCACGGGTGGTTCCCGAAATGCAGCACCAGATCACCACCGAAGCCGTTGGCAGTTACAGCCCCGCTGAACAGGTGAAGCTGGTCAGGGCGATCCAGCCGGATTCAGTGTCGGTGTCACTTGCCGAGATGACATCTGAAGGCTGGACCAGTGAGGTCCGAGATTTTTACCGCTGGTGCGACGACAGCAACATCGCGGTCCAGCACATTCTCTATTCCCAGGATGACCTCCGCCATCTTGTTCAGCTCTGCTCGGAGGGACAGATTCCAGCGACCCGGCTGCAGATGCTTTTCGTCCTTGGCCGTTACGGAGAGGGTGTGCCGAGCACCCCCGAAGCCATCGCCGGGTTCGTGGAATTGCTGCCACAACTGGCCGTGAAGCCTGATTGGGCGGTCTGCGCCTTCGGACGCAGTGAAACCGCGTGCCTGAGGGAAGCCGAGAGGCTGGGAGGAAAAGTCCGCATCGGATTTGAAAACAACACGATTAACGAAGATGGCACGACTGCACGCGACAACGCCGAACGGATCTTCCAGTTCATCTCAGGCCGGCCACGACACTGAATCCAGGTCGCGCTTGCTGTTGGCGAGAGATTATCACGCGCAGGGACACCGTCACCTCGGATCCGAAAACATCGCTTTATGGCAGCGCAAGCTTCATCTCAGAGCAGGAACGACGAGCCTTCTCGCGATATGGCGTCAACCGATACATCATCAAACTGACCTTGAAGGGCAACCAGTTCATCGGCGCTCATAAACACACCGGCGGTGGAAAGCCCGTCGGCGAGAGCGGCAGAGCGGTGCTGGATGCTAACGCGCCGCCAGAGTGAAGGTGCAGGCTGTCCGTTGCGAGGATCGAGTATGTGGCTGATAGCCCCACCCCCATCGAGAGTGGTCCCCAGCGCACCCGACGTGGCGACGGCGCTGTCACGCAACCCGATCGTCCGGCGAGCGCTTCCCCGTGCGTCCAATTGTACGGGCCACGCATCCAGCCCCGACGGACGGCCGACGGCACTGATCTCGCCAACATTGACCAGCGCGCGCTGCAAACCATGCGACTTGAGCAGTGCGACGACCTTGTCGGTAATGAACCCTTGCGCAATGCCGTTCAGGGTCAGCCCACCGCCATCAGGCAATCGGACAAGTGAGGGCGACACTTCCAGCTTGCGCCATCCGGTCTTGCCAAGAGCGGATTCGATCAGTTCGCCGGAAGGCTCGCCACGGTTTTCCGCGTAAATTTTCCACAATGGCTGGACTGTCGGGTCAAACACACCATTACTTGCCGCATGCACGGATCCGGCCAGGCTGAGCAATTCCAGCATCTCCGGCGACGGGTCTCGCAGCAAGCCGTTCTCATTGAGCGAAACAAGCGCGCTGTCCTGCCGGTAAAGACTGAACTGCTTTTCCAGTCGTTCGATTTCTGCGCGGGCTATGATGATAAGCTCCTGAGCATGCGCGCGCGGCATGCCGACAATGCGCAGATCCGCCTCTGCGCCAAGGGCAACGCCTCGCCAGCGCGCTCCATCCTCAGTCGCAGCCCAACCCGTCTTGGCAGCCAGCAGGCTACCCGCTGCAATGGTGATGAAACGCCGGCGCGAGAGGCTCATTGATCCACTCCAGTCATTGAAATCTGTGCGTTCTGCCCGAGCCCGACAGGACCGAGCACATAGGCATCCGGGATGCCGGCGAGCTGAACAACCAGCCCCCCGTTTTCTGCCGTAAAAGCCGATGCGGTTTGCTCGTTGGCAAAAGGAATGACCTCCGGTGTTCCCATACCGCCGGTCTTGCGCGACTCGATCACGAACCATGCGTCGGTCGCGTCGATCCAGGTGTCATCGCCGGGAAAATCCCACTCGGTGGCTTTGCCCATGTCGTTGACATAGACGACGACTGCGTCTTCCTGCTCTTCGGGCGACCGGATGAAGGCGATGCCGTCGCGCACCTGGCTGAACCAGATTGGATGCGGGTTGTTGGCCAGAAAGATCTGCGCCTTTGGTCCGGTGTGCTCCAGAATCGTCATGTTGCAGTAATGCCCGACGGACTCTTCGGTTAGCGCCACCGGTATTGGCACTTCGGTTTTTGAACCCTGTTCGCTGCACGCCGAAACTGTGATCGCAACTGCGGCAATGGCTGCGATCCCCATGAGCGCCTTCATGGCCGAACCCTCTTTAGAATGTAGGTTGAAAAGCCCAGAGCGATAACAGTCCAGGCAACAGGGCTGAGCATGGTTGCAAGTCCAGACAATGGCAGAGCTGACTCGACGCCGCCGCCCAGATTGCTGCCCACGGCGGCCGCTTCAATGGCACTCATGTTGTACAATCGGAACGCATCGGCCGGATTGAACACCAGCAGCCAGGGGAACACGTCGCGGGCGAAAAAGCCGTCTTGACTGGCCAGCAGCCCGCCCAGCAGCGCGAGATCATAAAGCACCACGGCAAACAGCCAGATCGCAATGGCAAGTGCTGCCGCAGTACCGGTCTGGCGCACGCTGGCGCTGGCGATATAGCCGATGGCTATGAAGGTTGCGCCCAGCATCACCGAGCTTGCGATCAGTCTGGCGACACCGATGAATGCACTCACCTCGCCACCGCCATTGGCGAAAAAGGCCACAAGTCCGGCAATGCCATAACCAAAGCTGACGGCGATGCTCAGAACCGCGACGTGGCCCAAGAACTTGCCCACCAGCACCGCGCCACGAGACACTGGGCTGGCGAGCACCAGTTGCAAGGTGCCGCGGTCGATTTCACCGGCAATGGCGTCAAACGACAGCAGCAGCGCGATAAGCGGCACCAGATAGACCGAAAGCGTCGACAGGCTGGCGACAACCACGGTGACCGCGTCGGTCTTGACCTCACCACTCGGCGCGCTGCCTAACAGCACCAGGATCAGCGCAAAAGCGAGAAGGATCAGCGTCGACAGGATGATCCAGCGGTTGCGAAGACCGATGCGAATTTCCGTTGCGGCTATGGTCAGAACGCCGTGCACTACAAAATCCCCCGCGGCGCTTCATCTGCTCCGACCTTCGAGAAATACCGGTAGACTTCGTCCAGCGTCGGGGCAGCGACATCGACGTCTTCGACCTGCGCCCCAAGCCCGCTGATCTGTGACAGAATCCGCATTTTGTCGCCCCGGTCGCAGAACAGTTCCACCGAAGCACCGTTTGTACGGCCGCCGCCAATTTCCGCATGAACCTTCTCGACAGCATCGGCAGTCGCCCGCACCCGGATCCTGATCGGCAGATTGGCCTCGCGCTGAAGATCAGCCAGCGGTGCGTTGGCGACCAGCTGGCCATTGCGCAGGATTGCTACCCGGTCGGTCTTGGCTTCGAGTTCACTCAGGCCATGCGAGGACAGAAGTACCGCGCCGCCCTGTCGGGCAACTTCTGCGATCAACTCATAAAAATGCTGCCGCGAAAGCGGATCGAGGCCGGACGTCGGCTCATCGAGAAGCAGCAGGTCGGGCTTGCCAACCAGCGCCTGCGCCAGCCCGAGCCGTTGCCGCATACCCTTCGAATAGGTGTCCACCCGCCGGTCGGCAGCCTCGACCAGTTCGACCTTGTCGAGCACCGATTGCACATCGCCCATCGCCGCGCCCTTGAGCTTGGCATAGAAGCGGACGACCTCGCGGCCAGTCAGCATTTTCGGAAACGCGACCTGCTCGGGCAGATAGGAAACCGTGCGCCGCGCCGCATCGCTGCCCGGCTCATAACCGGCAATCGAGATCGAGCCTGCGGTTGGCTTGATGAACCCCAGGAAAAGACGGAACAGCGTGGTTTTCCCCGCGCCGTTGTGACCCAGCAGTGCTACCTGTTCACCGGGCGCAACGTCGATCGAGACATCCGTCAGGGCGTCAACCGCCTTGAACTTCATGCTGACATTTAGGGCTTTGATGATCTCGCTCATTGCAGCGATGCCTTCCAGTTGCGCGCGGTTTCGGGCAACTCATGTGGTTTCATAAGGGGCCGGTCATCGACAATGCCGCCGGGCAGCAGTGCCGGAAATTCGCTTTGCGCCCAGCGCACCAGCTGCACAGCCGGGCTACCAAGCAACAATTTTGCCGACGGCTGGGTCCATAGTACCTGATCCATCGCGTCGTTGGGCCGGAAGGCCTGGTCGGCGATACCGTCGCCGTTGACATCATAGGCAGCGTGGTCGCTCCAGTAATTGCCCGACCAGACGTGGTCCTTGGTGCTGACAAACTTGATCTGGGTGCGGTTGCCGACAAAGGCATTGCCGGAAATTTCGTTGCGTGCCGAGCCACCGGTGAAGTGGATGCCGATTTCGCAGCCTTCGATACGGTTATCTTTGATGATGTTCTTGTTGGCGTTGTAGACGAACAGGCACTTTTCGCCACCGCCGACCACGGCGTTGCCTTCAATGCGGGCATTGTTGGCGTAATTGAGCATGATGCCGTGATCGCGGTCATCAAGCGAGATATTGTCGCGAATGGTCACGCGTTTTGAAAACATGATGGCGTAACCAAGATGGTTGCCGATCGAGATGTTTCCAGAAACTTCGCTGTCATCGGCATTCATGTAGTGAATGGCAAAGCGCAGCTTTTCGAAACGATTGTTGGTGAAGCTGTTTTTCTTGCTGGTGTTGACGAATATACCGTCCCGGCCCTGGCGTATCATGTTGCCGGTGACCGTGGCGCCCGGCGCGTTCCAGACATAGACACCGTTACCGCGACGGCTCATCAGCCGGTCGTCGCCGCCAATGATGGTGTTGCCTTCGACAAGCGCATCACGCGCACCATGAATGTCGACGCCGTAGAGATTGTCTTCAATCTGATTGTTGCGAACGATGGCGCGGACAGCTTTCTTGGTCATCTGTACCCCGCTGTCGATGGTCTGGTGCGACCTGCCAGAGCCGGTCAGCTTCAAACCTTCGATGATCACGTCGGCAGCATCAATGGTGATGACCGAACCGAAGCCCGTGCCAACCACATGGGCGTTGCCGCTGCTTTCGATTTCAAGCGGTTTCGTCAAGATGACGCCGCCCTGATAGGTTCCACCGGACAACAGCAGTCTGTCGCCCGGTTGAGCCAGTTCGACCGCCCGCACCAGTGCATCCGGACCCGGCTCGACGCGGATATCGGCGGAATACGCCGACCCCGCGAGGAGCGTGGATCCAAACAGCACTGCGAATGTGCGGGCGGTCAGATTCATGGTCGTATGGCCTTATGCGTTACGCGGTTCGACAAACATGCGGCCGCGCATTTCCATGTGCAGCGCATGACAGAACCACTGGCAGTAGAACCAGTGAACGCCGGGACGGTCCGCGGTGAAGGTAATCGACGCGGTCGCCTGCGGCGCCACTTCCATCGCAATGCCGTAGTTGGAAATGCAGAAGCCGTGGGTCACGTCATCCACATCATCAAGATTGGTCACATAGACAGTGACTTCCTGTCCCTGCTTGACCGTGAACTTCTCAAGGCCGAACTGCGGAGCAACCGACGTCATGTAGACCCGCACCTTGTTGCCGTCCTCGATGACGACATCATCGTAATCGAGATCCACACCGTCGGCTTTCGCCTGGGCGTAGGCATCGGCGAACATCGGGTCTTCGCGTGACCAGACATTGACCGGATTGACGATGTCAGCCCGGACGATGATGCTGTCATGCGGTTCGGCAAAGGTCGGGCCGTCATGAACCACCTTCATCT
The DNA here is from genome assembly GCA_051251555.1 of Hoeflea sp. GTDB lineage: Bacteria > Pseudomonadota > Alphaproteobacteria > Rhizobiales > Rhizobiaceae > Hoeflea. The sequence continues at coordinate 47,692 of JBPOEW010000016.1, read as the reverse complement.
CATCGCTGGAGATGTCGATGAGCTGTTCGTTCTCCGGCTTCAGCGGGCCGACATTGAGAAACCGGTCCTTGGAGAACTTGTTCATCGAGATCAGCCATGCGCCATCGGCCTCGGCAGTTTCACCCATCGAGGTCGAGTTGTGACCTGGCTGGTAATGCACATCGACCTTGGAGACGATCGGATCAACTTCTTCGCCGGCAAAGGCGCGGATGGCCTTGTCGATGTCCCATTTGACGATCTGGCTGTCAAGAAACAGCGTGGTGAACGCAAATCCCTTGCCGTCGAACGCGGTGTGAAGCGGGCCAAGACCCAGTTCGGGTTCACCGACGATGCACGAGCGCGGATCTGCATCTTCGTTGAACAATGCGTCGACCTTGGTCACATCAATGATCGAGACGGTCGGCGACAATTTGCCGGCAATCATGATGTGCTTCTTGTCCGGCGCGGCATTGACGCCGTGCGGGCTGTTCGGGATCGGGATGTAACGCGTGTATTTTTTGTTCTGGCCCTTGCGGCCATCGATGACCGGTACACCGTTGAGTATCTGCACATCGCCAGCGGCAACGCCCTCTTCGATGGCCTTGATGTTGAACACAACCACGTGATCGAGTTCGCTCTCGGTCATTTCGGCAAGGTTCATGCCCATTTCCGAGTTGTAGCTCGTCGAAAAGGCATATTTTCCCTGATAGTCGCAGTCGGTGTTGTCGAGGTTACCCGACACGATGACCTGCCAGGACACCGTCATCTCGTCGCCGTCGATGGCGGTAAAGATGTTCACATACTGCGACGGATCGTCCAGAATGGTGCCGTCATTGACCAGCGGTGCTTCGTGTTCGCCATTGGCGAAGATGTAGCCGGTACGCGGGAATTTCTGCGGGCGCATGCCGTGAATGTCATTGGCGTTCGGGATCTCGAGGATCTTGTCGCATTTCATCACATCGCAGCGAACACGGGCAACGCGCGTGTTGGCCTTGTCGTTCATGAAGATGTAACGGCCGTCATAGGTGCCGTCGGTGAACGACATGTGCGGATGGTGCAAATCGCCATTGTCATAGGTTTTCATGCCCTTGGCCGCGAGAAACGTCTTGGTTTCCTCGGTCAGGCCTTCAGTGAGAACTTTCAGGCTTTCATTGGTCTGGCCCCAGCCGGTTGCCGAACAGCGGTTGAAAACCGGAACCCGCATCAGCTCGCGCATTGACGGAAATCCGAGAATACGCAACTCGCCACACTGACCGGATGACCAGAAGCCGTAATAAGGGTCGAGTTCGCCCGGCTCGAAATTGAGTTTCGGCGAGGCAGCGTGCGCCTGGGTTACAAGCGCTCCGCCCAGCAGGCTTGCGCCCATTCCTGAACCGGCCAGAACGGCGCCACCAGCGGTGGCAGTCATCAGGCTTCGGCGTGACAGGCCTTTTCTTTTGGTTTCTTCGGCTGACATAAGTTGTCTCCTTTTCAAGTTGTAGGCTGTGATGTCGGATTGGTTCCCACCAGCGGCTGCCCCTTGCCTGCCGGCGCAGGAGCAATCGGATCGAGAAGGTTCTGCTTGCGGAATTTCGCCCGCTTGGCTTCTGTCTTGATGCACACCGGGCATTTCGTGGCGCTCTGGTAGAGCACTTGGCAATGCAGGCACTGGAGGCATTCGTTTGGATTGATGTTGCCTTCGGGATGGATCGCCTGAACCATGCATTCCTTGGCGCAGCGCTGGCACGGATCACCGCATTCCTTGTAGCGCTTGAGCCAGTCGAACATTCTCAACCGCGCCGGTATCGCCAGTGCAGCACCGAGCGGGCACAGATAGCGGCAGTAGAACCGCTCGATGAACAGGCCTGCGCCAAGCAGCACGACGACGAACAGGATATACGGCCAGCCGCGCTGAAATTTCAGGATGATCGCGGTCTTGAACGGCTCGATTTCCGCATAGCGCTCGGCCATTTCCAGCGAGTACAGCGACAGGCCGAACAGACCGAGGAAGATCATGTATTTGAGCGGCCACAGGCGCTCATGCAGACCCCAGGGCACAGTGTATTGGGGGATCTTGAAAAACCGCGCGATCTTGTTGGTCAGTTCCTGAAGAGCACCAAACGGGCAGAGCCAGCCGCAATACACGCCCCGCCCCCAAAACAGCAGCGACGCTGCCACCGAGAACCACAGAATGAAGACCAGCGGATCCATCAGGAAGGCGTTCCATGAGAAGCCGGCCATCACCGCCGAGAAGAACGCCAGCACATTGACCACGGACAGTTGCGCATTGGCGTACCAACCAAGACCGACAAGCGTGAACACCAGAAAGCCTATGCGAAACCAGTAGGTGAAGCGCTCGTATCGGGTCACCTGCATCTGAAAGAAGAACACGCCTGTCAGAATGGTCAGGGCGGCAATCAGCACGACAACTTCGACGCGCTTCTGCAGCCAGATCCGCTTCCACAAATGGCTGAGTTCGCTGGTGTCAGACACAGCCACTTCGCTCTGGATCTGCGGATTGTTGACCGCAGCCGCCTCAACAGCAAGCTTTTCGGTATAGCGGTCGGGAATTCGGTAGCCGAGATCAAAGGTAATGAAGGCCTTGTCGATGGCGCCAACCGCGCGTTGCACCAGCAATTGCAGCCGGAACGGTTCAGCCGGATCAAAGCCGCTGTCAGCCTTCACCTTGAATATATCAAGTTCAGTGAACGTCGGTGCATCTTCAGTCGCCAGCTTGCCCAGACGCCTGTGCTGCTTGTCATGAAACCGAACCGACGTATCGCCTTGGATCAACTGGATGCGGTCAAAAATGCCGCCGCGGACATAGCCCGACCCCTTGAAGGAGTACTTGCCGCGACCGACCACCAGAATGGCCTGATCGCCTTCGTCAAGCCATTCAGTGAGATTTGCATATTCATCGTCACCAAGCAGCGAGCGGCCAATTTCGGGCGCGCTGACCAGCGCCATCTGCATGTCGATGAAGGTATCTTCCGGGTCACCTTTTTCAGGGCGCTTGATGGCGCGGGCGTCGCCGGTCTCTTCAAAAGCCGCGTTCACCTGCCCGATATCAAGCCTCAAACTGCGGATCGATCCGTCACCGGCAAGCGTTTGCCAATCGGATATCTCGACTTCGTCACCGCTCCGCATCACAAGCTTCTTCGTTGGCCCGGAACTCGCAAGCTCTGGCTCAAGACCGCCAAGACCGAGCGCTCGGGCCACTTTCAGCCCGGCGCGAACGATGGAATCGTCGATGACGATAATGGTCACCGTGGCACCGGAGACGATATCAAGATCATGCGCCGACCCACCGGCGGCGGCTTCGGCGATGAGATCGAGTCCGGTATATTTTTCCGTCACAGCCGTGATTTTGGATTCGGGAATGCCGATGAGAATGATCGGCTCTGAGTGTTTGACCAGGCGAACGCCTGTCACTTTGGCTGTGTCATCAACGCCCATGAGTGTGTGGATGGGTTTGCCGGAATAGCCGGTGGTAGTGACGAAATCAGACGTCAGAAACACGTAGCCGACGACTTTGCCGTCTTTCAGGGCTTCGACAACGGGAATGTCGGGGCGCAATTGACCATAGTCCGTGGCGCCGGGAACGATGTCGCTGACAGCGGCCTTGTCGAGAAACTTCATGACCAGCGGTTCGGCCCGTGCGGCAACGCCACCGAAGAGCAGGCTTGCGATCACCACAAGCGCTATGGCGATCCAGGTGCGGCCGGTATCTGGCTTGGTTGTCATGCTTCATGTCATCCGATTTCGTTCTGGCGAAACTACCGGGGAGAAACCCAAAGCTCTTTGATCTAGCGCAATCTTCTGAGGCGAATTATTTATTAATTTCAATATAATACATTGCAGATATACGATGCCTAGGGAGTGCTAAAAGTGTTGATGGCAGCGCCTCTGGATTGATCAGTGATGCGACATACTGGTTCGGAAACCACGACATCACCTGGAATTCGCGGGAGGAAATTTCCTCCAAGGCGACAAAGCTAATTCTTTACAGATCGAATTGAGGCGCGCATGAGCGAATGGAGTGAATTCACATCAGCCCTGTTGGCGTTCTTTGTGCTGCACAGCCTGCCCGTGCGCCCGCTGTGAAATCGCTGATTGTCGAATCGATTGTCGCCCGGTCATTCACGATTGCCTATTCCAGTGTTTCCATTCTGGCGCTCGCTGGCTGATTGGTGGCCGGGTCCCGCGCGCCCTAAGTCGAGCTCTGGGCCCTGCTTTACTGAGCAGTCTTGCTTCTGCGCTGTCTGCTCAGCGCGGGCGCGAAAACCAGTCCGAAACCTGCAAAAGCAACCATCCAGGCGAAGGCCGCGATGTGCAAGGTCAAGCCGGTATGGCTGTCATTGAACGTCGCCAGAATGCGCGAGAACGCAGCCACCAGGAGGGCAACAAAGAGCAAGGTTACGGACAATCCGGCTTTCAGCTGCTGGCCGGTGTGGCCGAGCGAAGCGCGAACCATCATTGAAAGCGTCATGCCGCCAACCGCCCCCACGCCGAGGGCATGAACCCCGGCTAGCGGAGAAACAGTATCCGGCCAGAATCCAGCAGCGGCAAGCAGGGTAAACCCGATCGGTACAAACAGATAGCCGGCATGCAGCATCCAGACCAACGGATCACGCAAGGTGCGCAATCCTGCCCAACGGGCAAGCCGGATGAACTGAAACAACGCTGCAATCGCCATGGCTGCTGCGGTAGCCAGCGACTCCGGGCGCGCCGTCCACAGCACCAGGGCGGCGCACGCGACGACAATCGACAGCAGGTCAAATCGAGAGAAGGGGGCAGGCAGGCGTCCGGGATTCTCTCGCACCAGCCAGTTGCGCGTAAAGCTCGGAATGACACGCCCTCCAATCAGCATGATGAGCGTGATTGCAGCCAAAGCCGCGAGCCGCCGGCTGATGTCGGACACGCCGTTAAAATGTGCTTCCAGGTGAAAAGCAATATTGGACGCAGTCAGGATCGTGAGTGGCAGCAGCACTTTGAGATTGCGCCAGTTTGAGCCGGCGATGATCTCGCGCGCGATCACTGCCGCCACGGCAATCAGAAAACCGGCATCTATAATCAGTGCTGCCAGCCAGCCGATGTGGATTGAGAATGTCACAGCAAACCGTCCCGCAATCCAAATCAACACCAGCGCCAGCAGACCGTTTCCCTGCAGCGGCATCCGTCCAGTCCAGTTTGGAACCGCGGTAAACAGGAATCCGGTGGCAACAGCAGGCAGAAAACCGAAATAGAGCTCGTGCACATGCCAATCAGTCGGAGCAAACAAGGTCGACAGGCTGAGTTCGCCATAAAACTGCGGCAGCCAGAGCACAATGGACAATCCGGAATAAAGCGCCCCCAGCAAGAAAAATGGCCGGAACCCGTAACTCAGGATTGCAGGGCCGGTGTAGAGACGCGTTCTCGGAATTGCCATGCCTGCTCGACCTATGCGTGGGGCGGATCTTCATGGTGAGACTATCCGCATTGTGATTGCCGCGCCATGCGATTGCATTGGCACGGCTCTATCCCTATCAAGTCGGACGTCCGGTTCTTTGCAGTGGCGCAAATTGGAGACATTTAATGAGCCGTCTTGATGCTTCACTGTTAACCGGTCTGCCACCGTTCAGCGAAATGGACCGCGCAGCCGTCACCGACATGCTCGCCAGCGCAAAACCGCAGCGTCATGGCAAAGGTGCCCACATCTTCCGGGAAGGCGAGGAAGCCCACTCCTTCTTTCTTCTGCTGGATGGCTACGTCCGCGTGGTCAAGCTGGCGCCTGACGGCGAGCAGGTCATTGTCCGCTTCATCGCCAGCGGCGAATTGCTGGGGATTGCCAAAGCCATTGGCAGGGAGAACTATCCGGCCAATGCCGTTGCGGCTGCTGATTGCGTGCTGCTCGCATGGCCTTCGAAACTGTGGGAAAGCATAATTGCTGCCCACCCGGGCTTTGCCACCAACACCTATGCAATGGTCGGCGGACGGCTGCTGGACACACAGGACAAGGTCGTCGAGTTGGCGACGGAACGGGTCGAACAACGCGTTGCCAATGCGGTCCTCAATTTGGCCGACCGGACTGGCCGCAAGACCGATGAGGGGATCCTCATCGATTTTCCTATTTCACGGCAGGATATTTCAGAGATGACGGGCACAACCCTCTACACGGTGTCGCGCTTGTTGAGTGGGTGGGAACAGGCCGGCTGGGTCAAGTCGAGCCGTCAGAAAGTCACATTGGTGAAAGGTCACAAGCTCGTTACGATCGCCAGCGGCCACGGCGATCGATCATCCTCGCTTTGAGCCAGCCTTGATAACAACCAAGACTGGCCTAGCCACCGATCATTGTCTCAAGAGCATCGACAACGGCTTGTGATATCGACTGATCAGATTTCATGGATTGCAGCGGACATGGTTTTTCCAACCGTTTCAGCACCTTCTTGATGTCGAACGCATCCGCCGATTTGAGACGGGACAATTCCGCCCAGGTGACCGGGACTGCCACCGGGGCGCCTTTGCGGGCCCGGATTGAATAGGGGGCCACCGCCGTTGATCCCCTGTCGTTGCGCAGCCAGTCGATGAAAATCTTTCCCTTGCGCTTCGCCTTCGACATGGTGGCGACATAGAGATCCGGATTGCGTTGCGCCATGTAGCTGGCGACAGTCCGAGAAAAGAACGTGATCGTCTCCCATTCGGCTGTCCGTCTGAGCGGCACAACTACATGCACGCCCTTGCCGCCCGTCACCATCGGCAGGCTGTCGAGACCGATATCGGTGAGCAACTTGCGGACGTCCTTTGCGGCAGCCTTGACGTCGGAGAACGACAACCCCTCGTCCGGATCGAGATCGAACACCAGCCGGTCGGGCTTCTCCAGCCTATCGGCACGCGAGCCCCAGATGTGAAATTCGATGGTTCCCATCTGCGCTGCAGCGGCAAAACCAGCAGGCTTGCTGATCACCATATAAGGCTCTCTCTTTCCGGAACTTTCTTCGATTTCGACAGTCCCGATACCGTCCGGAAACCCTTTTCCCGCGTGTTTCTGGAAGAAGCAGTCTCCATCCCTGCCGTCAGGGCATCTGAGCAGCGACACCGGACGGTTTCCGGCAAGCTCCAGCATCCTTTCCGCGGCTCTCGCGTAATATGCGGCAACATCGCCCTTGGTACAGCCCGCGTCCGGAAACACCACCCGGTCGGGGCTGCTGATCCGCACGCCCAACACAGTCTTCGTTTCGCCGGTAGATTTCTCCGGTTTCTCGAGTTTCACCACTGCCGCCTCCTTGTCCTCGCGCGCACCCCGAAACACTCCATGACGTATACTGCCCTGATCCGTCAGCTCAGCATACTCGACCTCGACCACTAGCTCGGGCTTGAGCCACCGGGCCGATCGAGCAACATCGCCCGGAACCTCGGTAAAGGGGCTCGTCTTGCGCTCGCGCTGGCGCATCAACGAGGAGAGCTTGTCGAGATCGGCTTCGCTGAAACCACCGCCAACGCGCCCGCGATAGACGAACTCACCATCTTCGCGTGAGCCGACCAGCAGCGAGGCGAAGGGCCTGTGTTTGGCTGACGACGGTGAGAAACCGCCGACAATGAATTCCTGTCTGAGCTTGGTCTTGATTTTCAGCCAGCTGCCGTTGCGGCTGCCCGCATAGGAACTGTCGCAGGCCTTGCTGATGATCCCCTCACCGCCGGCCTTCTCAACGGCCTTGAAGACCTCAGGCCCGTGTCCGGTCACGTGTTCCGAATAACGGATGGGCGTTTCCTGGGCCTGGCCGGCAAGCAGCAGCGCCAGCGCCTCCTTGCGGTCTGTCAAAGGCCGCTTGTCAAGTTTCTCGCCATTGAGCTCAAGCAGATCGAAGGCCATGAAGATGACAGGCCGTCCTTTTTCGAGATCCGTCTGCAGGGCCGAGAATGGTGAGCCACCCACCTTGCTTGCCGACACCACCTCGCCATCAATCAGCGCGTTCCGGCAATCAAGCGTGGCAAAGGCCTCCGGCAGTCCTATGTAACGAGCAGTCCAGTCGAGACCGGACCTGGTGTAGAGTTTGACCCCGCCCTTGCCCAAAGCTGCGAGGCAGCGATAGCCATCGAACTTCGTCTCATGCAGCCAGCCATCACCGTCCGGTACGCTGTCTGACAGCTTGGCCAATTGCGGCTTGCGAAATTTTGGTGTGGGCAGCGTAAAGGTGGTCTTGCCGCGTTTTTCCCGTGCAGACTTTGCCGGCAGCTTGCGGACCGGTTTGCCTGCCGCGATCTCTTCCATACTCCGCGCACTGGCAACGCTGGTGACATGACGCTCGATCAGCCCGTCTTCGTCCTCTTCCTCGAAACTGTCGTGCTCCTTGATCAGCAGCCAGTTCTCGCGCTTCTCGTTGGTCCGCATCCGCACCAGCGTCCAGCGCCCCTTCATTCTCTGCCCGTGCAGGATGAATTTCAGTTTCCCGGATTTCAGGCCCTCGGCGAAATCTTCTTGCGGCTCCCACCAGCCCTCATCCCACAGCATCACGGTTCCTGCGCCATACTGCTTTGCCGGGATGATGCCTTCAAAGCTGCCATAATCGAGCGGGTGATCCTCGGTGCGCACGGCCAGCCGCTTGACCGAGGTGACGGCGCTCGGCCCCTTGGTGACCGCCCAGCTCAGGAGCACTCCCTCCCATTCCAGCCGGAAATCAAAGTGAAGCCGTCGCGCATCATGTTTCTGGACGACGAAGGACGGCCTTCCTGGCGCTTTGCCCGGGCCATCGCCGCTCGGCTCGGCGGTTTTGGAGAAATCGCGCTTGGCGACATAGGCGGCAAGCTTTTGACCCGGCGCCGACATCAGGCAGACTTCTTCTTCACCGCAGTCTTGGAGGTCTTTGCCGTAGATTTTCGTGACTTGCCGGAGGAGGACTTGCCTTCCGCCTTTGCCAGGCTCTGCTTCAGTGCGGCCATCAGGTCGATCACGTTATCGCCGCTGCTGCTGTCCCCATCGCTGTCATCTGTCTGCACCCGCTTGGTCGACTTGCTCTTGGTCTTGCGGTCAATCAGGTCCTTGAGCGCAATCGAATAGTTGTCCTTGAAGGCATCCGCCTTGAACGCACCCGTCTTGCGCTCGATCAGCGATTTGGCGACCTCGAGCAATTCCTCGTCCGCCTCGTCATCCTCGATCTCGGAAAACAGCGGATCCGCATCACGAATTTCTTCCGCGTAGTGCAGGGTTTCGAGCAACAACCCATCACCGCAGGGTTTGACGGCGGCCAGATATTCCTTGCCACGCATCGTTACCTGACCAAGACCAACCATCTTGGTGGACCGCAACGCATCTCGGATGACCCGGTAGGCGTCTTCCGCCAGATCGTCCGTCGGCACCAGGTAATAAGGCTTGTCGAAATAGAGAGGAGAGATTTCACAGGCGTCAACGAACTGGACAAGCTCGAGCGTCTTCTTTGTCTCCAGCTTGATCTCGGCGACATCTTCGGGGTCAATCAGCAGGTACTGGTCCTTCTCGTACTCATACCCCTTCATGATGTCGCCCGCGTCCACAGGACCAACGCCCGGCACCGTTTTCTGGTAGCGCACGGGTTTGCCCGAAGGTTCATGTATCTGCCGGAAGCTGATGCGCGCACTGGTTTTCGTTGCGGAATACATTTCCACAGGGATCGAAACCAGGGACAGGCGAAGCTGCCCTTTCCAGACCGGTCTTGCAGCCATTATCTACTCCAAACTTCGATTGTTACGACCGGGGCAAACTGATCAAATGCACGGCTCAGATGTTGTCGTGAGCGTCGGAATAATGCTGACGGGCGCGCAGCCGCGGAGCGAGCATCCATGCTATCGGCGCTGCAGCCGCGAAACCGGCAACAACGACCACTGGCAACAGAAACTTGGCGTGTTCGGCAAGAGCAGGGATAGAGAGCACAACAATCGCACCGGCTCCGAAAAGCACTGCGTTGATAGGGAGCGAGATCAGGCCGGCGATGAATGTTCGCGTTCGCATGGCATTCTCCTTGGTCTTGGAGTCAAACGCGGAACAAGCGCTCTGGTTCCAACCGGCCGTGCCGCGGCCCGGCTACAAAGATGGTCACGACTTGACGGCCGCTATCGACCTGATATCGAATTGCTCGACAAAACCGCTACGGCAAGATGACAGGATGTGATCATGGACATGGCGTAATGGCAAGGATTTCGGGGGGCCGACCTTCCAACATCACCGCCATTGATTGGTTCGAAAGGCGGCTTCGATCATGTGCTTGCGGCGCTGGATGCGGGGTCTGCATCTGTGTTGAATGAGAACCGATTAACAGCAGGAAGACATGAAAAAGATACTCGACACCGACAGTTTCGTCGCACTCCTGGGCACAAAGGGCGGCCCCGCGATCCGCACAGGATCAACAAATCCGACATCAAGCCTGCTCGTGCTGGGTGGACGAAAAATCGTTGTCGACTGCGGTTTGGGTGTCACCCGCGGTCTCGTCGATCAAGGCATGGCGCTGAAGGACCTGGGACTGATCTTCATCACCCACATGCATTCAGATCATTATCTGGAACTGGGTCCATTGATCCATACTGCCTGGACCGCCGGATTGGCGACCCCGGTGACGGTTCATGCTCCCAATGGAATCGAGGAGTATTGGAAACACTTCCTGCTTTCGATGAAGGCCGATATTGAATTGCGAATAGAGGATGAGGGCCGCCCGGACTTGTCGGCGCTTGTCATTTTTGAAACGCTGAATGAAGACGAAGCATTGCGTCTCGACGACCTGACAGTTACCGCAACGCGCAATGAACACCCACCCTTGGTGGATACATTTGCCTTGCGGTTTGCCGGCAACGGTTTTGATGTCGTGTTCTCAGGCGATACGGCCTACCTGCCCATGCTGGCTGATTTCGCCGAAGGAGCGGACCTGCTCATCCATGAAGCGATGCTGGAAGATGCCTTGGAAGAGCTGTTCAAACGCGTCGGCAATGGCGACGACCGTTTGAAGACGCACTTACTTCGGTCACACACCATGGCCAGGGATGCGGGAAAAATTGCTACGCAGGCACGTGTTGGTGCGTTGGCGCTGCATCACCTCATCCCGTCAGATGACCCGAATTTTACCGAAAACGATTGGGTCGCCGCGATGAACGGGCACTGGGACGGCCCCCTTCATGTCGGCAAGGACGGAATGCGGATCCCGTTGACGCGCGCCAGCTAAATCGGATCAGTTTCACCACTTGTGCTGGCCGGATCACTTGCCACTGGAGAATCTGATATTCTGACCACGCTGCAGCGGACTTGAACAGCAGGTTCGAGGTTGGCCGATCTGAGTTCGACCGGCCAGTGCGCAGCGACACCCGTCAATCGGCCTTTCGGTGGACTTGCCGCTGCATGAACCAGATGACGGAAAGAGGGATGAAGATCCACTGCAAAAGCGGGCTCAGTCCGGTTCCGAACGGCGGCACCAGCGGCATGAGATCCGAGTAGGTCCAACGCTGAGAAATGTTGGTGTAATAATATTCGAAGCCAACTGTAAGAGCGATGCCGACACCGAGGAACATGAGCGTCTGCCAGGCCCTTGGCGATTCGAACCAATGACGCGATCTTGCTGCGGCACTGGTGATCCAGAATGCTGATAATGCAAACCCGACATCGCCAAAAGTTGCGGATGAACACAGCTTTATGCCGTCCCAATGGTTCATTTCAATCATGCCCGCATAGGTCGGCGCCTGCCAGAACTCCCAGACAAAATGGAGCAGGAAGGAGAATATGATCAATGAAAACTCGGGAAGCTTGGTCATGTGTACCACTCGGATGTCAGGCATCTCAATTGAATGTTGAATTATGGCAACGTCCTAATGGCTCCAGTAGGTGGAAGGTCAAATGGCTCGTGCCCCGTTGCGTGATGTCGGCGAAGCGCTGGTGGCCTTGACACCGGTCGCATCTCCAATTCCAGTCAGTCTAGACGAAGTCTACGATCTGCCGGATGGCCTCGCCGCTCGCCAGCCTGTCAAAACCCTCATTGATATCGTCGAGTGAAATACGGTGGGTAAGCAGTTTGTCGACCGGCAGTTTGCCGCGCTTGTAGAGCCCGAGAAACCGTGGAATGTCGCGTGAAGGAACACCCGAGCCCAGATAACTGCCCTTAAGCGTCCGCTCTTCGGCGACCAGCGACACAGCGGGCAATGTCAGCATCGCTGTAGGATTGGGCAAGCCCGCGGTCACCGTTGTCCCGCCGCGGCGGGTGATCGCGTAGCTGAATTCCAGCGCCTTGACCGAGCCGGCAAACTCCAGCGCCGTTTCCACGCCACCATTGGTCGCCTCGCGGACCTTGGCGACAACATCCGGATCATCAGCCCGGAAAGCGTGCGTTGCGCCCAGTTCAAGCGCAAGGTCGAGCTTTTGCTGGAACATATCAACGGCGACCACCGTCTCGGCCCCGGCGGCAACAGCGCCAATCACCGCAGCCAGTCCGACGCCACCCAGACCGACCACAGCGGTTGTTCCACCCGGTTTCACATCACCGCCATTGAAGACAGCACCAGCGCCGGTGAGCACCGCGCATCCCATTAAGGCAGCAATATGCAGCGGCACGTCCTTATCGATCTTGATCAGCGAGTTACGCGACACCGTGGCATATTCGGCGAAAGAGGATACACCGCAATGGTGATGCACCGGCTTTCCATGGCTGCGCAACCGGAAGGCGCCACTCATCAGGTCGCCGGCGCCGTTATGGGCAGCGCCCGGTTCACAGAGTGCCGGGCGTCCCTGGGCACAGGGTGCACAATGGCCACAACTGGGCACAAACACGCAGACGACGTGATCGCCGACAACAAGATCATCAACATACGGCCCGACCTCTTCGACGATTCCTGACGCCTCATGGCCAAGCGCCATCGGCACTGGTCGCGGACGATCGCCGTTGATTACGGAAAGGTCGGAATGGCAAAGACCGGCCGCCGCCATCTTGATAAGCACCTCGCCGGGACCGGGGCCCTCAAGATCAACGTCCTGAACCCGCAATGGCCGCGACTGTGCATAAGGACCCTCACGTCCGATTTCCTCAAGTACTGCCGCTCTGATTTTCATGATCGCTCCTGTCCCAACTATCGCACCCTTGGTCGCATCAATACACGGCGGCGTACATGATCTTCTCCTCCGTCACCTCCTCCACCGAGCACTTCTCGACGATCCGCCCCTGGCGGGAAACCAGAATGCGGTCGGCCGGATTGAGGATTTCGGGAAGATAGAACGAGATCACCACCACCGCCAACCCGGCATCGACAAGTTCGTTGATGACGTGAGGCAACTCCGCTATGGCGCCAACATCCACTGCGCTAGTGGGTTAGTCAAAGATAATCATCTCGGGCATCTGCACCGACGAGCGGGCGATCACTACATTCTGCTGATTACCGCCTGACAACTCCACAACCCGCGCATTGGCATCTATCGCCTTGACGTTGCGCTTGCTGGTCCTTTTTACAGCCAACTCCCTCATCCCGGAATAGCTGATCACCGAACGTATGTTCAGATCGGCAGACAGCAGGCTCGTGAAAGTGTTTTCGGCAATCGATTAGTCTAAACCCCTTGCTCTTGTGGTCCCCGGTGACATACCACCCCATCCTTGACCGCCGGACGCGGCGCCCGGTAGCGCACCGGCTTGCCTTCAAGCCGGACCTCGCCGCCATGGAAGATGGCGACGGAATAATCTTGGTCATTTCCGTCCGCCCCGAGTAAATCAGCCCTAAAATACCGGCGATCTGACCGCCATCCAACGTGTGGCAGCACATCGGTGGGAAACCCGGGTCGCATAGCTGTATCAGCGCTTGCCTCTAAACCTTTGCGTTGTCAGGCGTGGCCTCAGGCAGGGCCCGCGCACCGCGCCAGCGGCCGGTATCCACCAGCTCGAGTAAGGTTTCGCGGCAAAGCGCCTCGATTACGGTAACAGCATTTGGCATCGGCCGATCAGAGGCGTGAACCAGGTAGACGTCACGTTGAAGCTCCGGCTTGCGGATCGGCCAGATCCTGAGCCTGCCATCGTGCACTTCCCGCGCAATCGCATTGAAGGGCAGAACCGAATAGCCCATCCCTTCCTCCACCAGTTCCTTGATGTTGCCGTAGGAATCCACATCGATAATGGTGTTGAGTTGCAAGCCGCTCTGGCCCGCCACCCCCTCCAGCAGTACCCGCAGGCCATGGTTGAGGCTCGGCAGGATCAAGGGCAGTTCGGCGACTTGCTTGTAGGCAATCGGCCCGTCAGCCGGAAGCTTGAAGCCTTGCATGGGGTCGACAGGGCCGAGCAGGCACAATTGTTCGCTCAGCACCGGATGTGACGCCAGCGTCCGGTCCTGCACAGGGATGTACAGGACTGCAAGATCGATCTTGGCCTCGCGTATCCATTCGGTAATGAACCCGCTCATCGCTTCGGCAATCGTCAGCTTGATTCGAGGATAGCGCTTCCTGGCAGCAATGATCAGCGGAACCGACAGGATCTGACTGATGGTTCCCGGCAGGCCCAGCCGGACTTCACCGCTGGGTTCGACTTGATGGCCACGGATCTCTTCGGCAGCGAATGCAAACTGATCAATGATTACGCGCGCGTTGCGCAGCAAAATTTCGCCTGCTTCAGTTGGCAAGACACCGTGCGGACTGCGAAAAAGCAGTTGTGTACCAAGGTCAGCTTCCATGTTGCGCACATGCAGGCTAAGCGCCGGCTGAGCCACGTTCAGGACAGTGGCAGCTTTTGAAAAAGAGCCGTTTTCGACGATCGCCACAAAGTAGCGCAGTTGCCGGAGATCCAATTTGGCACCCACATTTCATGTATGGCATGCCGGATCGGCAACCATTTTCATTATACCGGGCGTAACGCGAGGATTGTCAAGGCAATGAAGCTGCCATGCGCAGCCATGTGTTACTCAGCGGTTTGATCAGGCTGAAATTCACTCCGAAGGCGGTCGGTATCTTCACCGAGCCCGGGCACCTTTCCAAGTGACGGCTGCTCGCCGTCGACAAGGAACCCCGGCGCCAGAAGCCGCACCGGACCACTAGGGGTCTCGATCGTCGAATAGCGATTTTGCGGATGAGCGGCGACATCTTCGAGTGTGCTGATGCGGCCATAGGCAATGCGGGCCGATTGTAACCGCTCGGCCATTTCATCGCGCGAAAGTGCTGCCACGATAGGAATGATTTCGGCATCGAGTGCGGCCCGGTTTGCAACCCGCTGGCTGTTGCTCTTGAAGCGCTCATTGGTGGCGAGATCCGGACGCGCAAGTGCCTCGGTGCACAGCATTTGCCATTCACGTTCGTTCTGGATCGAAAACAGGATCGACTTGCCGTCGCTGCAGACAAAGGCGCCATAAGGCGCAATCGTCGGGTGCTTGAGGCCGCTGCGTTCGGGAACCTTGCCGCCATAGACATATTGCAAATAGGGAACATTCATCCAGTCCGACAGCGCGTGGTAGAGCGAGACTGCGATATGGCGGCCTTCTCCGGTGACCGTGCGAGCATATAGCGCCTGCATCACGGCCTGGGTCGCGGTCATGCCGGCGGCAATATCGCAAACGGATACGCCTACTCTCGCCGAGCCATGCTCGTTGCCGGTGATTGCAGACAGGCCGCTTTCAGCCTGAACCAGCAGGTCATAGGCCTTGAGGTCGCGCAGCGGCCCCTCATCACCATAACCTGAGATCGAACAGGTGATCAGCCGCGGATAGCGCTGCCTGAGATCCTCAATTCCGAACCCAAGCCGATCGATGACGCCTGGGGCCAGGTTCTGGATAAAGACGTCTGCGTCGGCAATAATCGCGGCCAGCACCTGCTTGTCAGCATCGAGCTTGAGATCGAGACACAGCGATTCCTTGCCCCGGTTGAGCCAGACAAAATAGGCGCTTTCGCCATGCACCAGATGGTCATACTCACGGGCGAAATCGCCTTCCGGCCGCTCAACCTTGATGACACGCGCGCCTGCGTCAGCGAGCTTGCTGGAAAGATAGGGCGCTGCCACGGCCTGTTCGATTGAAACGACCAGCAAGCCGTCGAGATCCTTTTTCATCGCCAATACCTGTACCTGCGTAATATTATCCAGCCGCCCTCGCGGCTGATTCCCGAATCGATCATTGCCGAATTCCGCTATCACTACAAATAACACTGAAATGGGGAGGCGATAACAACAAGCTATAAGGCTGACCTTGCGCAGAACCAGCCGTTCTGCATAAGAGTACGCGATGGTTGGGTTACCAAAAAGCTATTGGCGGGCACTTGGCTGGGCAGCCTATCGTCGCAAATTCCACGCTCTTTTTGTATTGAGATACCCTGTGAAACCCATGTCCGATCCCTCGCTTTTCCTTTTCGTGCCGGCGGACCGGCCTGAACGCTATGCCCGTGCTGCAGCATCAGGTGCGGATGCCGTCATCATCGATCTTGAAGATGCGGTCGCGCCAGACCGGAAACCCAACGCCCGCGCAAGCCTGTGCGATGCACTCGATTCCGCGCCTGTCGCATCCACACCTGTGTTTGTCCGCATCAACGCCATCGGCACTCCGTGGCATTCAGATGACCTGACAGCCATCACCGGGTTACTGGGCAATGACCAGATTGCTGGCGTCATGTTGTCAAAAGCGGAAACGGCTGATGACATTGAGTCCATTCGCGCCGCAACTGGTCACGCAGCAACAATCATCGCTCTGATTGAAACAGCTGCCGGCCTCGCCAACGTCGATGATATCGCCCGCGCGGCAGACCGGATTGCCTTCGGCTCTATCGATTTTGCTGCCGACATCGGATGCGGCCATACCCGAGAAGCCCTGCTTTTCGCGCGCTCGCAACTGGTGATCGCCGCTCGCGTGGCCAGAAAGGCTGCGCCGATTGATGGCGTCACCCGGTCGATCCAAGACGAGAATAAAATCGAGGCCGACGCCCGATACGGAGCAAGCCTCGGACTGAAAGGCAAGCTGCTGATCCATCCCGCCCAGATCGCGCCTGCGCGCAGGGGCCTCGCGCCCACCCAAATGGAGCTTGCCTGGGCAGATCGGATCCTCGCCGCCAGCGGTGAAGGCGGTGCTGTTTCCCTCGATGGCCAGATGGTCGATGCACCGGTCATTGCCCGCGCCAACCAAATTCGCAATGAACACAACCGGCAATCAACCCAGGCAGATACGATGACAGAGATCACAAAAATCCTTGGCGCTTACGTCGCCAACCTTCGTTTTGATGACCTGCCGGCCGAGGTTCCCGAACGGGCCATGAACCTGATGATCGATCTGGTCGGCTCCATCGTGCGCGCCGGACGCGAGGCCGAATCCACCCCCTCCATCATGCAAATGATAGAACGGCTCGGCCTTGGCGCTGAGGGTGAGGCCCGCGTTTTCGGACAGGATCGCCGCTACGGTCCGGCAACCGCCGCATTGCTCAATGGGATCCTCGGCCATTCGCTCGACTTTGATGACACCCATGCGGACAGTTCGCTGCACCCGAGCGCGCCTGTCGTCCCGGCAGCACTGGCGGCGGCAGAGATGACCGGCGCATCGGGCCGTGACCTGCTTGTGGCAATCGTCGCCGGGTTCGAAGTCTGCTGCCGGCTAGGCAACGCGCTGGACCCGACCTCGCATTATGCGCGTGGATTTCATCCCACCGCCACCGCCGGCACATTCGGCGCAGCGGCGGCTGCCGGAAAGCTGCTCGGCCTCGACGCCGCAGGCATTGCATCCGCCTTCGGCGTTGCAGCAAGCCAGGCGGCCGGATCGTTGCAGTTCCTGGTCAATGGCGGCTGGAACAAGCGCTATCAGGTGGGGGCGGCCGCCATGAACGGCCTGATCGCAGCCACACTGGCGAGCGAAGGCTTTGTCGGCGCCGCTGACGCCATCGAAGGCAAGCACGGATTCTTGCATGGCTACACAGACAATGCCCGGCCTGACATGGCGACAGCCGGTCTCGGCTCTGTCTATGAAACATTGAAGATCGGCATGAAACCCTACCCGAGTTGCCGCTATACCCATGCCGCCATCGACGGGTTGATTGCGCTGCGCAACGAGCACGGCTGGTCCGCTGATGACGTTATTGACGTGACCGTTGGCCTGCACCGCAACGGCATCGTTCTCACCGGCGCGCCGCTTGCGGAAAAACAGCGACCGAAAAGCGTCGTCGACGGCCAGTTCTCCATGCCATTCGCCGCTGCAGTGGCGCTGCATCAGGGCAGCTTCGGCTGGGACGATTACGCGCTCTTGGGCGACCCTGGCATAGAGGCTATTGCGGCACGGATTGATGTCCGTCAGGATGAGCGGCTGGAAGGTTTGCGTCATCCCTTCGGCGCCCACATTGCCATCCGCACCGCTGCAGGCAGCTTCCCGCTGATGATCCACGATCCGTCGGGAGAGCCGGACAGCTTTCCACCGCCAGAGCGGATGGAAGAGAAATTCATGACCCTGGCCCGCCCGGTACTCGGCAATGCGGCTTCGGCTCTCTACTCACGACTGGCCGCAATGGAAGACATCGCCGATATCCGCGATTTGCTCAACTAGCCTCCCCCACATCCATACAGCAGATGTATGGATGTTCTCACCTTATGCTATTTGAAGTTATGGCGCTCGAACCCTATCGTGAGGCAAATCGCAATTGAGGAACGATGATGTCCGGGACCGTTGAAGACTATGCTGAAATCCGTGAAGAAGTGGCCAAGCTGTGTGCCGCGTTCCCCGGCGAATATTGGCAAAAGCTTGAGCATGACAATTCCTACCCGGCCGAGTTCGTCGCCGCACTGACCGAAGCCGGCTATCTGGCCGCGCTGATTCCGGAGGAATACGGCGGGTCCGGCTTGCCGCTCTCGGCTGCGGCCACGATCCTCGAGGAAATTCAGCGCTCGGGCTGCAACGGCGGCGCCTGTCATGCCCAGATGTACATCATGGGCGCGATCCTCAGGCACGGCAGCGATGCTCAGAAACAGAAATACCTGCCCGAGATCGCAGCTGGACGTCTGCGCCTCCAGGCTTTCGGCGTCACCGAGCCCGGCAGTGGCACCGACACCACCTCGATCAAGACCTTCGCCACCCGCGATGGCGACGACTATGTCATCAACGGCCAGAAGATCTGGACCTCACGCGCCGAATATTCCGATCTGATGCTGCTGCTGGCCCGCACCACTCCCAAGGATAACGTGACCAAGAAGACCGACGGGCTGTCGGTGTTCATCGTGGACATGCGCGAAGCCAAGAAAGCCGGCATGACCATCCGCCCGATCCGGGCGATGATGAACCACTCGACGACCGAAGTGTTCTTCGACAATGTCCGCATTCCGGCCGAAAACCTGATTGGCGAAGAAGGCAAGGGTTTCCGTTACATTCTCTCGGGCATGAATGCCGAACGCATACTGATCGCCGCCGAATGCGTTGGTGATGCCAAATGGTTCACCCAGAAATCCAGCGCCTATGCCAATGAGCGTGTGGTCTTTGGCCGGCCGATCGGACAGAACCAGGGCATCCAGTTCCCGATTGCCCGCGCTTACGCCCAGATGAAGGCCGCAGACCTGCTGGTCCGTGATGCCTGCCGGCGTTTCGAGGAAGGCGAGAATTGCGGCGAGGAAGCCAATATCGCGAAGATGATGGCCGCCGAGGCCTCCTGGGCCGCCGCCGAGGCCTGCGTTCAGACCCATGGCGGTTTCGCCTTCGCCGAAGAATATGACGTCGAGCGCAAGTTCCGCGAAACCCGGCTCTATCAGGTCGCACCGATCTCGACCAATCTGATCCTGAGCTACATTGCCGAGCATGTGCTTGGCATGCCACGATCCTACTGACGCGAAGGAAATGGCCGTGAGTGACATCGATATCGATCATCTGCGCAGCTGGATTGGCCGCACTCAGGAAAAGACCGACACGATCACGCCACGACTGGCCGAAAGCTTCAACGCCATCTTCGACAGCAGTTCCGGATTGGAGCCGGGCGATCAGGCACCGCTCGGGATTCACTGGTGCCTGGCGCCGGACATAGCGCCGATGAGCGAGCTCGGCCCGGACGGACACCCTGCACACGGCGGCTTCCTGCCGCCGGTGCCTTTGCCGCGACGCATGTGGGCCGGCGGTCAGATCGACTTTTCCGGCGATTTCCGGATTAGCGACACGGTCACAAGACGCTCTCGCATTGAGGATGTCACCCAAAAGACCGGCCGCAGCGGCGCGCTGGTTTTCGTCACCGTCCGGCACGATTATCTGACACCGCGCGGTGTCGTGCTCAGCGAGCGTCAGGATATCGTCTACCGCGACCAAGCGACCTCATCGGCTGTGAAGCCCGACGGCGAAACCGGGGACCAATCAATCGCCAAGCCGGCCGCCGCCGACCATTCCAGGCACATCGATGCGTCAGCGCCTTTGTTGTTCCGCTATTCGGCCCTGACTTTCAACGGCCACCGAATCCACTACGATTTGCCTTACGCCACGCAAGAAGAACACTATCCCGGCCTGGTGTTTCACGGACCTTTGCAGGCCAGCTATCTCATGCGCTTGGCCACCGAAGCAGCGAACGGGCCGTTGCAGACATTCAGTTATCGATCGGTGGCTCCGCTGTTTGCAGGGGGAACCGTTTCCATCCACGCAAAAAGCCTGGAGACCGGCCTGGATTTATGGGTCGCCGATCAACAAAATTTACCCACGATGAAGGCAACAACCAGTTGATGAAAAGCATCGCGTTTGAAATCGTCACTGAATTTGGCTGTACTCTGATCGCCTCCTTGCCTCAAATTTGGGGTAGAAGACGACTACGGATCTTGGGGATATTCAGTGCGCTGAGGAAATGACTGCTTGAGTATGTCCCACTGAATGAGAACCCTCAAGCTCGCGGCAGAGGCGTTTCAGCAGTTGAACCCGCCTTCTGCAAGCTCTCTCGCATTATGCGGAGACCTCAGTTCTATCTGAGCTTTTCTCCCGGACCCGGACGGCGTTTCCGACCGGTCACAGCGATCCAGAGCGAAGCGATCAGATGTCGAAATCGACCTTGCGGCCACGCTCGCGCATCAATGCCTTCGACACTGTCAGGAGATGGAACTCCATCGCCTCCGCAGCGGCATGGCTGTCTTTGCGTTTGATCGCATCTGCAAGCGTCTGATGCTGATCACCGAGAAGCACCAGCGTGTCGTCCGAGTAGTTCTCTCGTCGCTGATGCGTCCAGGCGGCTTCCTTGCGCACCGAACGAATGGCTTCGTAAACTGTCAGAAAAAGCGGATTGCGGGCTGTCTCGGCGATTTTGTAGTGGAACAGGTCATCCGCTGCCTCGTAGTCGGCCATGGTTGCAACGTGCAGTGTTGATTGCACCAGCTGCATGAGACGCTTGATGTCTTGAGCGTCGGCGCGTTCGGCGGCGAGTGCCGCAAGCGCCGGCTCAACCTCGAACCGGACTTCCATGACATCGCGCGGTGTTACCTGGCGCGCCAGTTTGCGCAGGCTTTCGACATTGGTTGCTGGCGGCGGGGCTGCAAACGTGCCTTTGCCATGCCGACGGAAAATGGTGCCGTCGCCCTGTAGCCGGTCCAACACGCGTCGAAGACGAGCGCGGCTGACCCCGAACTCCTCGGCCATCGTGCGCTCGGAGGGGAGGCGCCCATCCTTGAGCAATTCACCCCTGCTGATCGCGCGACGCAGGTCTTCGGCGAGGCGAATCTCCTGCGCATTGGGGTTGGTGTCAGACATCGGCCAGGAGGCTCCCCACAAGGTCCCAGAACATTCTCAAGGAGGTTATCATCAGAAAAACACCAAAGGCCAAGCGCAAGGTCCGGCGCGGAATGCTGTGGGCCAATTTGACCCCGATAGGGGCAAAGCTGGTGCTCAGAGGGATAATTACTGCGGCTGCGATGAGGTTGACATAGCCTATCGAAAAAGGTGGAAGACCGTCAACACCCAGCCCGGTGAACGCATAGATGATCGCGCCGGGTAAGCCAATGATGAACCCGATTGCGGACGAGGTTCCCACGGCACGCCGGATGTCATAGCCGAGAAAGTTCAGCAGTGGCACGCCAATGGTGCCGCCACCGATACCCATCATTGCCGACAGGGCGCCAGTTGCGCCACCAAGTGCCACCCAGATGCGCTTCGAAAAGCCGCGCGGCACCGGCTCATCCTTGGTCGGCCGGAAAGCCATGTCGAGCGCCACAAGCGCTGCGACCACGGCAAAAACCGCGATCAGAATAAGGCCTGACACATACCCGCCCAGCAGCGCACCGGCGATGACCCCGACCAGCAGGGACGGTGCCCAGAGCTTCAACAGGTCCATATCCAGCGCGCCCCGGCTGTAGTGACCGTATCCCGAGGAGAGTGAAGTGAAGACGATGGTGGTCAGTGAGGTTCCAACAGCAACTTGCATGGTGACCGCCGGGTCCATGCCTATGCTGGAAAGCGAGAGGTAGAGCGCAGGTACGATGACGATCCCGCCCCCCACTCCCAGGAGGCCAGCCAGAATACCGCCAAATATGCCTGCGGCGGCAGCAATGGCCAACAGCGGCAGCAACGTGTCAATCCCGATCATATCCACGGTCAACTCGCCGGAGTTTGGGTGGCGAGAGAGCGGCTTTGACGGCCTTCGCGTTGCCGGAGCTGTTGAGCAGCATAAATCGCGGCGTCAATTGGCGCGCGATCTGTCGTCCCGGAAAAATTGTCGGCGGTTGGCATGGTTTCCGCCACATGAATATAGCGTTCGCCCGCGACATCGAGCAGGCGTTCCAGTTCCTCCAGCTGATCGGCATGATCGTCAACGCGCAGATCTAGATAGGAATGATCCTCACCACGGTGGATCACCAGACCTGCTGCCTGCCGCCCCCGCTTGTCACCGCCAGCCTTCTCTCCTGCCTGCATGGCATGCAGCAACCGCGCGGCAATTGGTAAATGGCCGGCTGCCGCATAGGCGTCGAATGTGTCGGCCACCACATCTGGGCCCGCCAGCATGTTTCCGGCGACCGAGTGAAATTTTCCGATCTTGTGACCGGCCCAGTCGACGCAGCCCTCGCCGGTGTGGACAGCGAAGTTGCCCTCGCTATCGATCATGTGGGCCTGGCGTATGTCGCGCGCGCCGTCGCGGTCGATGAACTCGGCGATCAACGTCTCGGACCTCTCGCCGGCTTCAAGCCGGCGACGCCCCTCGGTGCCCCACAACGGATTGACAAAGGCTTGTGTGGCCACGGCGGAGCGACGCCCTACATAGGGCACTGCCGCGCCGCAAGCGAAGAAGCGGCTGGCGACGATGATTCCGATCTGATTGCTGGCAGGATCGCGGGCAACGATCGAATAGGTCATGGTCAGCGTCCCACAGCATAAGCTTGCATCAATCGCGGTGTTGCCGCAGCGCGCAAGGCACCGTCGGGATGCCTGAGTGCCGCGGTCAGACGGCCCACAGTCCAGGGGTCGGCGACCGTGACGATGTGCCCCCGCTTGCGTAGCGCCTCGATCGTGCCTTCGCCAACATTGGGTTCGATCATCATTTCGCCGGGCTTGGCCTCGCGCGGGAAAAAGCTGCCCTGGAAGTGCATCGAGTGAAACAGCGGCGCATCCATGCCCTCCTGCAGGTCAAACCCGTGATGAACGAAGCGCAGGAACCAGATCAATTGCCATTGGTCCTGCTGGTCGCCGCCGGGCGTGCCAAAGGCAACACGTGTGCCGTCCTTCTCTGCCATGGATGGCGTCAGCGTGGTTCGCGGACGGCGGCCGGGCGCAAGGGAGGTCGGCAGGCCTTCCTCGAGCCAGAACATCTGCGCCCGCGAATTCAACGGGAATCCGAGCCCGGGCACGACCGGGTTGCTCTGCAACCAGCCCCCCGATGGCGTCGCCGACACCATGTTGCCCCAGCGGTCGATCACGTCGAGATGAACGGTGTCGCCGCGCTTTTCTGTCAGATGCGCCATCGTCGGCTCTTGCGGCGCTGCATCAGCAACGCCGAAATCCCGGACAGCGCGCGCGATATAGGCGTCGGCCAGATGTTCGAACCCGGGGGCACGACCGGGACGCTGTTCAAGCGATGCCTGCTCGGTGATCAGCTTGGCACGTGCGGCGTTGTAGTCGTCCGACAGCAGGTAATCCATCGGGATCTGGCTATGCGCCGGGTCGCCGTAATAGGCTTCACGGTCGGCATAGGCCAGCTTCATCGCCTCGATCACAGTGTGCACGAATTCATCACCAATCGGGTCCATCGCACCAAGATCGAAGTGCTTGAGGATCGCCAGCGCCTGCAGCAGCACAGGCCCCTGCGACCACGGCGCGGTCTTGTGGATGGTCCAGCCATGATAGCTGTAGCTCAGGCTGTCTTCGTAGCTTGCGGACCAATTCGCCATATCCTCGGGGGCGAGAACGGCACGGTTTTTCTGCTCCGAGACGTCGTGAACTTCGGCGGTTTCCAGGTACTCGAAAATCGCCTTCGCCACGAAACCGGAGGACCATGCTGCTCGCGCGGTATCGATCTGCACGACGCGGTCTTGGCCAGAGGCCTCAGCTTCGCTCGCAAGCCGGTCGTAGGTGGCGGCAAGATCACGGTTCTTGAACATCTCATTGGCCTTCGGCGCCTTGCCATCAGGCGTCCAGACGGCGGCGGAGGTCGGCCATTCGGCGGCGAAATAGTCGGCCAGCCCGGCAATGGTATTGGCGACCCGTGGCAACATCGGATGGCCGTCGCGGGCGTAATCGATCGCCGGTTGCAGAACCTCGCGAAGCGTCATGGTTCCATGGTCGCGCAGCAGCAGCAGCCAGCCGTCAAAGGCGCCGGGCACAACGGTGGACAACAGGCCGGATCCGGGAATCAGGGTCAGGCCCTGCGCCTTGTAGTGGTCGATGGTTGCTGCGGCAGGCGCTACACCCTGAGCACAGATCACCTTGGTCTCATTCCGGTCGGCAGAGTGATAGATGATCGGCAGATCGCCCGCAGGGCCGTTGAGATGCGGCTCTACGATCTGCAGCGCAAAGCCTGTGGCGACGGCCGCGTCAAAGGCGTTGCCACCCTTTTCTAAAATGCCGAAGCCGACCGCAGATGCGATCCAGTGGGTCGATGTAGCAACACCGAAGGTTCCACGAATTTCTGGGCGGGTGGTGAAATCGGTCATGTCGTCTCCGTAGAATTATTGCTCGCGCGGGTCCAGCGCATCGCGCAGCCCGTCGCCAAGAAGGTTGAACCCCAGAACCACAAGAAAAATGGCGATACCGGGCCAAAGCGCCATCCAGGGCGCCTGGGTGAGGAAGTTTTTGGCCGTGTTCAGCATCGACCCCCAGGAGGGGGCCGGCGGCTGCTGTCCAAGGCCCAGAAAAGACAGGGAAGCTTCGGCAATGATAGCGGTGGCAACCGTCAATGTGGCCTGCACCAGCACTGGCGGCAAAACATTGGGAAAGATGTAGCGGCGCAGGATGCGCGGCGTTGAAAGCCCGATTGCCCGTGCGCTGTCGACATAATCTTCGGCCGCGACACTAAGAACCTGTCCGCGGGTCAGACGGACGAAAACAGGGGTGGCGGAGATGCCGATGGCGATCATGGCGTTGGTCAGGCTCGGTCCGAGAAATGCCGCAAGCGCGATGGCGAGGATCAGAAACGGTGCCGCCAGAAGCGCCTCGGTACAGCGTGAAATCACCGCATCGATCCAGCCACCAAAATATCCCGCCAGAATGCCGAGCGGTACACCCAGCGTGACTGCGATAGCAACGGAGACGACACCCGCCAGCAAAGACGCCTGCGCGCCCCAGATCAGCCGGGACAGAACGTTGCGTCCCAAATCGTCAGTACCCAGCCAGTGGGTGATCGAAGGCGCCTTGCGAACGGCACCCCAGTCGGTCGCCAATGGATCGGGGATCGGCAAGAGCGGTGCTGCCAGCGCAATCAGAACGAAAAAGGCGACCAGAAATCCACCCAGCATGGCGCTGCGGTGATGACGGAACTTCGTCCAGACCCGGTTTTCAGGTTTTTTCGACAGGACCGGATCGGTGACGCTTTGAGCGTCGATGATCGTCGGCGTGGCTGACTTGGCCATTATTGCTTCCTCAGACGCGGATTGAGCAGGACGTAGGCGATATCAGCGAACAGGTTCATGAAGATGAACCCGACGGCTGTGACCAGCACGATGCCCTGCACCACGGCGTAATCTCGGTTGAACACGGCATCGACCACGAGCTTGCCAAAGCCGGGGATGGTAAATATCTGTTCGGTCAGCACTGCGCCGGCGATCAGTTCACCAAACAACAGGGCAGTCAGGGTGACGATCGGCGTCAGGGCATTGCGAAACGCGTGTTTGAGTATCACACGCCGCTCAGAGAGGCCCTTGGCGCGCGCTGTTCGCACATAGTCCGAACTTAGCACGCTGAGCATCGCCGACCGGGTGTGCCGCATCAGCGTGGCGGCGAGCGCAGTACCCAGCACGAAGGCTGGCATGATCATGACCGTGATGGAGCGGACGGGGTCCTCGGAAAGCGGGACGTAACCGGACGCGGGCAGCAACTGCCATTTCACCGAGACCAGCAGGATCAGCATAATTCCGAGCCAGAAATTCGGAATTGACAACCCCGACAGCGCGACCACATTGGCGACATAGTCGGTCAGCGTGCCTTTCTTGACCGCCGACAGGATGCCGGCGGGAATGCCAATGACGAGGGCAAAGATCATTGCCATCGTTGCAAGTTGAATGGTGACCGGCAGTTTTTGCCCGATCAGTTCCAGCACCGGCTGGTTGGTGCGCAGCGAAATGCCGAGATCGCCTCTCAAAGCATTGCCGATCCAGGTCAGGTACTGAACCGGAATGGGATCGTTCAGTCGATATTTTTCCCGCAGAAACTCCAGAACCTCCGGGTCACGCTCTTCGCCTGCCATCGCCAGAACCGGATCGCCTGGCAACAGCTTTTGCAGCGTGAAGACAAAGATCGAAATCAGGATGATCGTCGGAATTGCGATCACAAGGCGTTGCAGGATGAAACGGAGCATCTCTTATACTTTCAGCAAGAGGGAGCGCCGCCGGTGGAAACCGGCGGCGCTGTGCAAGGCTCAGCCTTCTTGTTTGGTGACACCTGCGAGACGGATCATGCCGTCGGGATAGGGCACGAAACCCTTGATCGAGTCATCCAGCGCCCAGATCCATGTCTCGTGATAGAGATACACGATCGGCATATCATCGTTGAGGATCGCCCGGGCAGCGTTGTAGCTTTCCTTGCGGGTGGCCTGATCGTTGGAGGTCCGCGCTGTATCGAGCAGGTTGTCCACCTCGGCGTTCGAGTATTTGGAATCATTGATCCCGCCTTCGGTGGTCATGAACTGATGGATGTTGCCATCCGGGTCGACGCGACCGGACCAGCCGATCTGGCTTGCGGTGTAGTCGCCTGCAGATTGATCAGCGAGCAGCGTGGCAAATTCCTTCGATGTCAGCGAGATGCGGATGCCCGCTTCGGACGCCATGGATTGCACGACCTGCATCAACTGCAACGGAATCGTGGTATTGGGCACCTGCACTTCCAGATCGATGCCATCAGGATAGCCTGCTTCGGCGAGCAGCGCCTTGGCCTTGTCCAGATCACGCTGTGGCACCGGGAAATCCTTCGAATACCACGGCGAATTTGGCGGGAATGGCTGGTTGCCGGCAGAAGCGGAACCTTCAAAGACCACCTGATTGATCGCATCGCGGTCAATCGCATAACTCAGTGCCTGACGCAGACGCTTGTCTTTACCCCAAGGGTTGTCCGCTTTCTCGCCGTTACCGACATTGATGGTTATACCCTGGTAGCCCAGCGAGACGGCGCTCATAACCTGAGTTCCAGCGTCGGCTTCGGCCTGCGACAGATCTGTTGCAGCAAGACGTTCCAGCATGTCGATGTCACCTGATTGCAGGTTGGCCAGGCGCACCGTCGTGTCCGGAATCGGCAGGTAGGTCACCGTGTCGAATTGGTACTGGTCAGCATTGTAATAATCGTCAAATTTCTCCAGCACGATGCGGTCCTGCGCCACCCGCTCCTTGAACTTGAATGGACCCGAGCAAACCGGATTCAGGCCGAACTCGGCCCCGGCTTCGTTGGCAGCAGTCGGTGAAACCATCATGCCGGCCCGGTCGGCCAACTGCGCCATCAGCGTGGCGTCGGCGTTGCCAAGGTTCATCCGGATTTCATGACTCCCCAGGACTTCGGTGCTGGTGATCGAAGACAGCTCCGACTTCCGGCGCGATTCTTCAAGATTCTGGCTGCGGTCGATGTTGGCGGCAACGGCTTCGGCGTCAAATGGCGTGCCATCATGGAACACGACCCCTTCGCGCAGCTTCATGGTCAGTTGCTTGCCATCCTCGGAAAATGACCATTCGGTCGCAAGTTGCGGAATGATCTCGAGGTCTGGAGTGATATCCACCAGCTTGTCACAAAGCGACGTGTAGACGATGCGGCCCACAAAGGTGCGCGATTGATCGGGATCCAGCACGTCGGCGTCCGATTGCAGGCCGATCCGCAGATCAGCTGCCTGCGCCCCGAGTGTCGTCGCGCTCAAAAGGGCGGCGGCGAGTGTCAGTTTTGTAAATCTCATCTCAAACTCTCCTTGTTGTTTGGGTCGTAAGTATTCTTATTTTTCTTGGCGTGGCCCGGCAGTTGCCTGGTCATGCATGGCGTCGTGGTAAAGCGTGAATCGTGTCTCTGCGGCAGAGCTGCGCTGCTTGCTCGCGGCCATCACCAGATCCGGATGGGCGGCGGCGATCTCTTCGAAGAAATGGCACGCGGCTGTGTGGCCGGCGCCAATGTCAGTATTGCGCAGGGTCGGCGATTCGGTTTTGCAGCGATCCTTTGCGAACGGGCAGCGGGTGTGAAACCGGCAGCCGGACGGAGGATTGGCCGGGCTTGGTGTTTCCCCAACCAGCGCGGTCTGCTGCTGCCTGCGGCCATATTCGGCCACCGGAATGGCCGAGAGCAAGGCACGTGTGTAGGGATGCCGCGGATGTTTAAAGATCGTGTCAACCGGTCCGCATTCGACAATCCGGCCCAGATACATCACTGCCACGCGGTCGCTCATGTGGCGGATCACGGCCAGGTCGTGCGCAATGATCACCAGGGTCAGTCCCAACTCGTCGCGCAGATCGCTGAGCAGGTTTATGACCTGTGCCTGCACCGAAACATCGAGCGCCGACACCGGCTCGTCACCGATGATCAATTTCGGCGAGGAAGCGAGTGCGCGGGCAATGCCGATCCTCTGGCGCTGACCGCCGGAGAACTCGTGCGGATAGCGCTCCGCATGTTCCGGCCGCAGACCGACCTGATTCAGCAATTCTGCCACCTTCTGCCGCCGCTCCGCCTTGGACATCTCTGGAAAATGGGTTTCCAGCGGTTCGCCGATCAGGTTTCCGACGCTCATGCGTGGGTTGAGCGACGAGAACGGGTCCTGAAAGATGAATTGCATGTCGCGGCGCAGCGCCGTTAGTGACTTGCCCTTGAGCCCGCTGATATCGATGTCATCGAAGGCAACTTGTCCTTCGGTCGGTGTCAGCAACCGCATCAGCAGCCGGGCGATGGTAGATTTCCCGCAGCCGGATTCGCCGACGATGGCAAAGGTTTCGCCTTCCTTGATCTCAAGTGAGACATCATCGACGGCGCGAATTGTAGCTGCCGGTCCAAGCCAGCCGCCACCGGTTCTAAAATATTTCTTCAACGAGCGGGCCTGCAAAATCGTGCGGGTCATGCTCGGGCCTCGACCTTGACTTCCAGGGGAGCGAAATGGCAGGCGGCGCTATGTCCGTTGCCAAAATCCACCATGGGCGGTTCCTCGGCACAGATCGCCTGCGCAAACGGGCAGCGGGTGGAAAAGCGGCAGCCATCAGGCAGGTTAGCAGCAGAAGGCACCATACCCGGAACGGTCGACAGTCGTCGGCGGTCACCGGTCAGCTGCGGGATCGATGACATCAACCCGATGGTGTAAGGATGCTGCGGATCGTTGAAAATCTGCTCTGCAGGCCCGGTCTCGACGATGACTCCTGCATACATGATTGCCACCGTGTCGGCGATGTCGGCAACAACGCCAAGGTCATGGGTGATCATGATCGTGCCCATGTTGGTGTCAGCCTGAAGATCACGGATCAAATCTAGGATCTGAGCCTGGATGGTGACGTCCAGTGCCGTTGTCGGCTCATCCGCGATCAAAAGCGCCGGGTCATTGACCAAGGCCATGGCAATCATCACGCGCTGGCGCATGCCGCCGGACAATTGATGCGGATATTCCCGCATCCGCTTTTCCGGCGCTGGGATGCCCACCCGTTCCAGCATGACAAGCGCCCGATGCTTTGCCTCGGCATCGCTGCACTTGTTATGACACCGAACCGCCTCGGCAATCTGATCACCGACGCGGAAGGCAGGATTGAGCGAGGACATCGGCTCCTGGAAGATCATTGTCATGCGGCTGCCCCGCACCTCGCGCAGCGCCTTGGGGTCAGCCAGATCAAGTGGCTTTCCCTCGAACATCATCTGCCCGCTGCGGATTTCGGAAACCCCGGGAGGCAGTAGCCCCATCATGGCAAGCGAGGTTACGCTCTTCCCACAGCCCGATTCTCCGACGAAGCAGAACGTCTGCCCGGCTTTGACCGAAAAACTGACATGACTGATCTGATCTTTCTGCATGCCCTTGAAGCGCAAACTGAAGTCGGTGAGCTCAAGCAGCACCTCAGGGTCTGTCGTTCCGGTGTCGGACAAGCTGCAACCTCCCTGCGAACCAATTCGCGATTGGTTTATTTATTCCCTGAATTTGTTCTGGAGTCAATGAAGTTAACGTAATGGTCAGGTTTTCCAGCGGGCTGCAATCTTTGTGCCATATCCGCTGGAACGCCCTTCAGGCTTTCGTCCGATCGGCTTCAGCTTTGTGCAAGGGCGCACTCGGATGCATTTCTTCTGTCGTTGACCGATGTAACAATGGATCTGTGTGGCGCCAGACCACAGGTCTGACCCTCCACTGAAACGGCGTTGCGCGAGGCCAGATGCCAAGTTCATCGAAGTGAATGGCTTTTGGAATGATGTTGTCTCAATGTACGGCCAAATGGCCCGACCCTCGCCACGGCAAGGACACCTCCCCCTCAGCGCAGCAATCAAATAAACAGTTTCAGGCAATGACGGGCGGGCCAAAACGGTCCGCCCGACGCGATGCGACAAGGTGCCTTGTCAGGCCGCAGGCATGCGGGTTTCCACCAGTTCCGCCCAATAGGACGTGCCGACCGGGATCGCCTCATCGTTGAAGTTGTATTCCGGGTGATGCACATCGGCTGTGTCGCCGTTGCCGATCTGGATATAGGCGCCGGGGCAAGCCTCCAGCATATAGGCGAAGTCCTCGCCGCCCATGATCGCGGGCGTATTGGTGTCGACCACACCCGAAACCCTGTGAGCGACCTCTGCTGCATATTCGGTCTCTGCCTGGGAGTTTACCATTGATGGGTAACCGGGATTCCAGTCGACCTTGGCCGAGCCGCCCAGCGCCTCGGCAGTGAGCGTGACAATGGACTTCAGGCGCTCTTCAGCCAGCTTACGCAGTACGGGGTCAAAGCTGCGCACCGTGCCGCGCAATTCGACATGTTCCGGAATCACGTTCCACGCGTCGCTTTCGGTTCGAATGCTGGTGACTGAGACCACGATCGAGGCCAAGGGATCGGCGTTGCGCGCAGCGATTGTTTGCAGTGACACCACGATCTGGCAGGCGATGACTGTTGTATCGACGGTAGCGTGCGGTTTTGCGGCATGTCCGCCCACGCCCTTGACGTGCAACGTGAAATTGTCGGTTGCGGCATAAAACGGCCCCGGCTTGATCGAAAAGGCGCCGATCGGCAGACCGGGTGCATTGTGCATGCCGTAGATCTCCTTGATGCCAAACCGCGTGATCAGCCCGTCCTCGACCATGGCGAGGCCACCTGCCCCGCCCTCTTCGGCGGGTTGAAAGATCACCGCCACCTTGCCGTCAAAATTCCGCGTCTCGGCCAGATATTTTGCAGCACCCAGCAACATTGAGGTATGGCCGTCATGACCGCAGGCATGCATTTTGCCTGGCGTTTTCGAGGCATAGGGCAGCCCTGTCGCCTCGAGTATAGGCAGCGCGTCCATGTCGGCGCGCAGACCCACCACATGGCCGCGACTGTCGCTCTTGCCGTTGATTACACCCACGACGCCGGTACGTCCGATCCCCTCGACCACATCATCGCAGCCAAATTCGCGCAGCTTATCGGCCACGAAAGCCGAGGTTCGATGGGTGTCATACATCAGTTCCGGGTTCTCATGCAGATCGCGCCGCCACCCTGTAATCTCGGCGTGCATTTCGGCAAGTCTGTTCTTGATTGGCATGGGAATATCTCCTCTGGCGTGATGATAAGGGCTGACCGCAACCTGTTAAGGTGACGCTACGAAGTGACCCGGTGCGACCTCGTCATAGCGCGAAGGTTCCGGACGATACCCCACCGGATGCACCGGCGAAGCAAGAGGTGTAAATTTCAAATCGTCACGCAACCGCCGCTGTCCGGGATCGGCGATCGGCACGGCAGACAGCAGTGACTTTGTATAGGGATGGCGTGGGTCTTCAAAGATCGCAGCGCGCGGCCCGCGTTCAACAATACGGCCCAGATACATAACGCCTACATCATGCGACACCCGTTCCACCACAGCCATATCGTGGCTGATGAACAGGAACGAGAGGCCGAGATCAGCCTGCAATTCCATCATCAGGTTCAGGACCTGCGCCTGCACCGACACATCAAGCGCCGAAACCGGCTCATCCGCGACGATCAGTTTGGGGTTCACGGCCAGCGCCCGGGCGATGGCGACACGTTGGCGCTGGCCACCCGACAGTTCGTGCGGAAACCGGCGCAAAAAACTGCGCGGCAGGTGCACCCGGTCGAACAATTCCGCAACCCGGTCGTATAGTTCCGAGCCCGAGGCGAGGCTGAAATTCTGCATTGGTTCGGCCACCTGATCGCGCAGCCTTCTATAGGGATTGAGCGAGGCAAACGGGTCTTGAAACACCATCTGCATGTCGCGCCGCGCCCGACGCAAGTCTTGCCGGTCGAGCTGCATCAAGTCAGTTTCGCCAATCCGCACTGAACCCGATTGCGGCTCGATCAGCCGCAGAATAGAACGGCCACAGCTGGACTTTCCGCAACCCGACTCGCCCACCAGAGAAAGGGTTTCCCCGACATTGAGAGTGAAACCTACATCCTCCACGGCATGGACGTGCGCAATTGTACGGCGCAGAACACCCCCCTTGACCGCGAACCGCGTCGTCAGGTTTCTGACCTCCAGCAGCGGGAGGGCCTTGGCCTTGGGCGAGGAAGAACGCTTCGCCTCGGCGGCTATTGCGCGCGCGGCTTCGTCGCCGATGATCCGCATGCGTTCTGGCATCGCCCTGCCGCGCATCTCGCCCAGTTTCGGCACTGCGGCCAGCAAGGCCTTGGTGTAATCCTCGCGCGGGGTTGCGAAGATCTCTTCCACTGACCCTGTTTCGACGATCCGCCCGCGATACATCACAACCACCCGGTCGGCCATCTGTGCAACCACCGCCATGTCATGGGTGATAAACAGCACTGCCATGTTGTTTTCGCGTTTAAGCCGGTCAATCAGCGCCAGGATTTCGGCCTGAATTGTCACATCAAGCGCCGTGGTCGGCTCATCTGCGATCAACAAACGCGGCTCGCAAGCCATCGCCATAGCGATCACAACGCGCTGGCGCATCCCGCCCGACAATTCATGCGGATACTGGCGCAGGCGTTGCTCGGGTTCAGGGATACGAACGCTTTTCAGCAGGTCCAGCGCCTTGGTGCGCGCCTCAGCGGCGTTCAAGCCCTGATGCATCCTGATACCATCGGTCAACTGCCGTTCGATGGTGAAGACCGGGTTCAGCGAGGTCATCGGTTCTTGAAAGATCATGCCGATCTCATTGCCCCGGATCTTGCGCATCAAACCTGGATCTGCTCCGGTCAGGTCGGTGACCGACCCGTCGGCACGGGTAAGCTCAAGCTTACCTCCCACGATTCGCCCGCCGCCAAACTCCACCAACCGCATCAGGGAGAGCGAGGTGACCGACTTGCCTGAGCCGGATTCTCCGACGATGCAGACGGTTTCGCCCGGGTTGATGAAAAAACTCACGTCCTCCACACCAATCACGGTTTCGCCCTCGGTGTCGAACTCGACCCGCAAGTCGGCGACGTTGACCAGTGGCTTGTTGTTCATCGCATCCCTCATCTCGCCCTCGGGTCCAGCACGTCTCGCAGCACATCGCCAAACATGTTGAGCCCCAGCACGGTCAGCGCCACCGCGCCGCCTGGCACCAGCGCCGTCCAGGGCGCCACGTCGAGGTAATCGCGCGAGGCCTGGATCATCAGCCCCCAGGATGCGGCAGGCGGCTGTGTCCCAAGGCCCAGAAACGAAAGCCCAGCCTCAGCGAGAATGGCGAAGGCCAGACTGATGGTTGCCTGCACGATCACGGGAGGCACTATATTGGGCAGCACATGACGGATCAGCATTCTGGTATCGGTGGTGCCTGCCGCGCGCGCAGCCTCAACATAGGGCATCTGCGCTACCCGCAGCGCCTCGCCCCTGATGATGCGGGCCAAAAACGGCGTGAAGGCGACGCCAATCGCGATAATCGTGTTCTGGGTATTCGGTCCCAGCACCGCCGAGATGGTCAGTGCCAGCAACAGCGCTGGAAAGCTCAAAAGCGTGTCGACCAACCGCATCAGAATGTTGTCGATCCAGCCGCCGAAATAACCCGAAATCATGCCCAAAGGCAGGCCGATGATTACACTCATCAACACTGCCGTCACCGCAATACCAAGCGAGGTGCCTGTGCCCAGCATCACGCGGGCAAACAGGTCACGCCCCAACTGGTCAGTGCCAAATAGAAATTCAAGTGATGGCGGATGCAGCCGTGCGGTCATATTCATCTTGGTCGCGGCCTCGGGCGCAATCAGCAACGGTGCCAGAATGGCGATCAGCAAGATCAGCGTCACCAGACAGATGCCAAGCAGGCCTTTGGTGGATGTAAATCGCCGCATGACCCTATCCCAACCTGATCCGCGGATCGATCAGCACATAGAGGAAGTCGACCAAAAGATTGCTCAGCATCACCACCGCCGCGATCACGAAAACCGTAGCCTGGATCAGCGGTATGTCGCGGTTCAGCAGGCTTTGATAGGTCAGCCAGCCCATGCCGGTGTAGTTGAACAGGCTCTCGATCACGATGATCGAACCGAAAAGGTAACCGACCTGCAACCCTGCAATGGTGATCACGGGGCCGATTGCATTGGCCAGCGCGTAGCGCCATACGACTGTGCGTTCAGACAGGCCCTTGGCACGCGCCACGCGAATGAACTCCTGGCCCAGGATACCGGTCATGGTGGACCGCGTCATACGCGTCAGATGTGCCATCAGCCCAAGGCCCAGCGCCAGTGACGGCAGCACAGCATGGCGGATTGCCAGCCAGAAATCCTGTGCAGGGTCGGCAAAACCACTGGAGGGAAACCAGCCAAGCCAGCGCGCAAACACGAGGATCAACACGATGCCCCAGAAGAAATCCGGCAGACTGATGCCAAGAAGTGCGGTCGAGGAACTGGCGGTATCTTGCCATTTGTCCCTATGCACGGCGGCCCAGACGCCAAGCGGCACGGCGCAGATCAGCGCGAAGCCCATCGACATTACCACCAGCAGCGAACTGGCCACGATCTTCTGGGCCAAGAGCTCGGTAATGGGGCGCTTGAAGATCAGCGAATTGCCCCAGTCGCCGGTCACCATTCCGCCTATCCACCGACCGTATTGCACGATTAGCGGATCGTTCAGACCGAGGCTCTCGCGCAGGCCAGCCAGCGCCTCGGGATTGGATTGGGTGCCCATGATCATCATCGCCACGTCGCCAGGCAAGATATTGGTCACGCCGAAGGTAATGGCTGATATCAGGAACAGCGTCAGGATGACCGACAGCAGTCTGTTCACAAGATAGGTCATGGTTCCCCTGCCCGGTCAGAAGGCGAAATGGCGGGCCCGCTGGATGCGCGCCCGCCGATGGATCAGACTTTCAGCCAGACCTTGTGGAAGTTCAGGTTACTGCCGTTCGGATGAACGATCGTATCGAGGCCACCGACGCTCGGCTGCGCCCCGATGGTGCCGTTGCGGAACCACAATATAATGTCATGCGCTTCGTCGAACACCCGCTGCTGCACCTGTTTGTAGATGTCGGCCCGCGCCTGTTCATCGACCGTCACCCGCGCCTTTTCAGTCAGTTCGTCCAGCACCGGGTCGCTGATCTTGCGGTAGTTGAAGGCCCCGGTCGTGTGCCACAGGCTGTAATACAGGAAGTCCGGCTCCCAGAGCGTGAAGAAATTCATCATCGTCATCTGGAAATCCTTGTCGACCCAGCACTGGCTGAGCCAATCGGCCCAGGTCAACTGCTCGATCGACAGTTCGACGCCCGCTTCGCGGAACCATTCGACCATGATCTGCGCCGCCTCGATGTGGTAGGGGTAATTGATCGTGGCCTTGAACACGACCTTCAGCTGCCCCGGCCCATAGCCTGCCTCGGCCAGAAGCGCCTTTGCGCCTTCAATGTCCTGGGCGCGCGCCACCAGATCATGATTGTAGGACGACGACGTCGGAAAGCTCGGCGATGCCGTGGTCTTGCCAAGGCCCCACAAGGCGCCCTGCAGCAGCATTTCCTTGTCGATGATCATGTCGAAAGCCCTGCGCACGCGGGCATCCTTGAACGGTTCGAAATCGTGGTTGAGGTTCACGAAGTCGAAGTTCAACGGGAACCATTCGCGCACCACGAATTTGTCGTCGCCCTTGATCTCGGCCATCCGGTCTGCCGGGATGTCGTTGATCATGTGCAACTCGCCGGTCCTGAGGCCCGTAAGGCGGGTGGTGGATTCCGCGATTTCGCGCGCGATCACGCCATCCAGATAAGCAGGTCCATCCCAGTAATCGTCGAAACGAACCATTTCCACGACATTGCCTTCCTCGTGCCGCACGAACTTGAACGGTCCGGCGCCGGATGGATTGGACCCTTGAGTATCGCCGGAACCAACCGGGATAATCACGCCCGCGCCGTTTTCGGCGAGGCGGCTGAGGAAGGGCGCGTTGGCTGAACTCATGGTGATCACTACCGTCAGGTCATCGGGTGTATCGATGCTGGTGACGTTGTTGAAGACCTCGAAGTTCACCGCTCCTGTCGCCGGATCCTTGACCCGCTCGAATGAATATTTCACATCCGCCGAGGTCATGGTGGTGCCGTTGTGGAACCTCACGCCGGGGCGCAGCTTGAAAGTGTAAACCAGCCCGTCGGCGCTTTGCTCGAAGCTTTCGGCAAGGCTGGGGATCACGTTCAGATCCTTGTCGACGGTGACGATCGCATTGTGGATGTTTTGCAAGACCCGGCCACTGGCGGCGGTGCCGGTCTGGTGCATGTCAAGGTTCTGCGTCGTTTCGGAGTGGCCCCAGATAAGGGTGCCGCCGCTGACAGGTGATTCTTGGGCGAAGAGCGTTGAAGGATTAAAGGCACCGAATGCCAGCGAGCCGCCGAACACGGCGGTGGTGCTGCGTAGGAAATCTCTGCGTTTCATTTGCTGTCTCCTTGTTGGGCGCGACCGGATGCCCGGCCGGCGGTGTTGCTACCTTTAATCCCCGCCTGTTGCGCAACTACAGCGGCGGGCTCATTATCTCTTGGGCACGGCGGCCAGTCGTCGCCGAGCAGATATAGACTCAGGCCGGAAACTCGGGCCGTTCATCGGCCACGGCCAGTTCATGTTCCAGCGCCATACCGAGGTTCAAAATCGGGCCCTCATCGAACAACCGTCCCCAGAGCGATATGCCGTGCGGCACCTTGAAGGTGCGGCCGGTAATGTCGGCCTCGCCCACGGTTAGCTTTCCCGCGCCCAGTGAGGCGGGGCTACGGGTGCCGAGCTGCTCAAAGCCCGCGCGCAGATGCAGGCAGGGGTGGCCTGTGAAATTTGAAGCGACCAGCATCGGCCCAGTCATAAACGGCCCAATCAGCGCGTCGACCTCGGAAAACAGCCCGTCCAGCGCCTGCATGACTACGTAGCGCAGTCGGTCCAATTGCACGTGATCCACTGCCGACAGGAACCGCGCCTTGCGGAACGTGTTGGGCCAGGCGCCATCGGCTTGCCAGGTTAGCGAGTCGTCAGTGTTGTCTAGTGTCAGGTCTTCGAACATGGCCGCCGCCTCGGCATAGACAATGTTCATCAGCGCGCCGTAAGGCAGATCCGGCAGCGTCGCCTCGACAACCTCGACGCCCAGCCGTCGCGCGGCGGCAAGAGCCGCATGATCGACCGCCGTTGCGCCCTCGCCAAAGGCTTCAGGCAGATAGCCAAGCCGCATTCCCGCGATACTGCGCGTTGCATCGAAATGGAATGGCGCGTCTATGGATCCGCGGTCAGCGGCGTCGAAGCCGTTCAGCGCCGCCATGACAATCGCGGTATCCTCGACCGAGCGGCAGATAGGACCAATCTTGTCGAGACTGTTGCAAAGCGCCATCGCACCCGCCCGCGACACCCGACCGAAAGTTGGCCGCAGGCCTGTCGTGCCGCAGCGCTGGCAGGGAGAGGTGATCGATCCCAACGTCTCTGTTCCTATGGCAAAGGCGCAGAGCCCGGCTGCCGTAGCCGAGGCCGAACCGGCACTTGAGCCGCTCGATCCTTCATTCAGGTTCCACGGGTTGCGGGTGACGCCGCCATACCAGATGTCGTTATAGGCCAGCGCGCCGACCGTGGTCTTGCCGAGCATCACCGCGCCCGCCGCGCGCAGCGTCTTGACAATCGCCGCGTCGGCATCCGGCACTCTGTTCTGAAACGGCTCGGCGCCCCACCCGGTAACGATGCCCTTGGTGTCGAAAATGTCTTTCAGACCATAGGGAATGCCGTGCAGCGGCCCCAAATTCACCCCCGCGCCGAGCAGAGCGTCGGCTGCGGCGGCCTCGGCCAGCGCCCGCTCCGGTGTCACCGTCGCGAAGCATTCAAGCCAGGGCCCAAGCTCGGCGATCCGGTCGAGGTAGATCTGGGTAAGCCGCGTGCTGGTCAGCTTTCCAGCCGTGATCCAGGCGGAAAGCTGTGTCACGGTGGCAAATGCGATGTCAGTAACGTCACGCGGCAGCGGCACGCCATCCAAAACACTGAAGCGAGAGGCAATGCCGTGTGTCGGCATCTTGCAGCCCGCTAGACGAGGGTCAAATCGGCTGGCCATAGGCACTGCATTGGCCAGTCTTACCCCCCGTCGCGCCTTGGCAGAGGCGATCTGGCCTTCGAGGTTCTCCAGCATCTGGCTACGCTCGGTCACTGAATATTCGACGCCCATCAGCAACTCGGCCGCAGCGATATCGGAGGCATTGAAGGACGGCTTGCTCATCGCGTTTCTCCGACCGGCACGGCCTCAGAGGCTTCGGCGTGATGTTCAAGGCTTGCCGCCAATGTCAACAGATGCTTGCGCATCGCAGCCTCTGCCAATTGAGGTTGCCCGGTTTCGATCGCATTGATGATGTCATGATGCTGCGCATCGGTCAGCGCAGGGGTCAGGTGCGAGCCTGGGCGGCAGCGCCGATCACGCCAGCGGTCGCTGCCCCGGATCTCGTCAATCAGCGCAACCGCAGTCATTAAAGGCCGGTTGCCGGCAATCCGTGCGATCAGGCGGTGCAGTGCGCCGTCCCAGAGATCAATTGAATCCTGGTCCGCCGCTTCGTGAACCCGCTGCGCAAGATGCCGCAACCGTTCTATATCGGCAGGCAATGCATTGCGGGCGCACATCCCAGCCAGAGTTGGTTCAATGCAGAGCCGCGCCTCCATGATATCTTCAAGCCCGGTATCGCCTGTTATTTCCGCAGCGAGCACGCCGGTCGGATCAGGCGCCTGACCTGCGAAGGTCCCCTTGCCCTGCCTGCGCCAGATCAGGCCCTCGGCCTCCAGCGCCTCCAGCGCGCGCCGCACTGTTCGACGCCCTACGCCGAGAGTCTCGCTCAATTCGCGCTCCGGCGGCAGTCGACCGCCCGGCCCAAGGCAATTTCCAGCGATCATCGCCATAATGCGTGTCCGCACGGCGCTGGAATTGCCATCAGGCGGCGTCCCGTCGAAGAACCCTGAAGTGATCTGATTCATGACAACATCCCAAACCATTTCAATATTGGTTCAGTGTTTACCCTGATATCGTTTCTGTCAATACTGACCTCGAGGCGGAGACCGCGATGGCCGTTGCCGGGCTATCTGTATCTTAATGGGCCGATCTAGCTCGATCTCGAGCAAGATCGTTCGAAGCGGCTAAATCCTTGCTTCGGCGAGTCCTAACGCAAAAATTCCTCGCGCTGTATGGTGCGGAGGAAATTGAGGGTAAGCGCCGGAAACGGCAGGCATTACGAGTTTCCTTGGCTGCCTGCACCTAGAGGGCCGCATGCTTTCAAGTCCTGAGGCGTATTTTCGTCTTGAGCGTACCAGCAGGTATGCCCTTCGACGTGCATACGCCCCAGCCCATAAAATCAATGCGGCAGAATTCGTCTAATTAATCGAACGACGCTCTAATTGCACCGAGGCTTTAAACAGGCAGACCACGCGTCATCAGACAGCGTTTTCCAGTAGTCTGTTTGAGCTTTCGGTCTTCAAGGCAAAGCAACACCGTCGGCAGGGCTGACGACGGTGTTGTGTAAAACGCCAATTTCGGCGATCTCGCTTTCAACATGATCGCCCCCAAGACAATAGCGCGTTGCAGGTATCAACCCCGGCGCTGGCGTCCAGTTGCCACCGAGGTCCTTGTCGGACGACCATGCTGTACCAGCGGGTGTGCCTGTTAGGATCACCATGCCCGGTTTCAGCGTGAAGCTGACCGAGAAGAAGTGAATCAGCTCCGCGCAAGTCCAGATCATGTCGGAGGTGTTTGCCTGCTGGCGCAGTTCGCCGTTGATGCGCGTGCGAAGTGTCAGCGCTTGCGGATCTGGCAACGCGTCAGCTGTTACAATGACAGGACCCAAAGGCAGGCTGCAGTCAAATGCCTTGCCGCGGCCCAGCTCATACCAGGTGAAGCCCTCAGGTGACTGGCGCACCTGCAGGTCGCGTGCGGTGACATCATTGGCAACGGTGTAGCCAAACACATGATCCAGTGCATCCTCGACAGCGATATGGCGGCCCGGCTTGCCGATGACGATGGCCAGCTCGGTCTCCGCATCCAGCTTCCTCGTCAGCTTCGGATCGCAGATGATCCCGTCATTCGGCCCGATAACGCAATCGGCGGTCTTGAGGAAGAATTCGGGCTCCTTGCCACTAAGCGGCGTGTTCAGTTTTTCGGCGTTGTGGGCGTGATAATTGCTGCCTGCGCAGAGCACGGTTGACGGCATTATCGGCGCCAGCAACCGGACCGCGTCAACGCGGTGGCGGGCTGACGCCGGAGCCTCCCGCACAAGTTGGCGCGCCGCATCCATGGCTGCGGGTCCACCATGGATGAGAGTTGTGACATCTGTGAAAGCGTCAGCGTCGGCACCTGCGGCGACCAGATCGACCACGGTCTCGTCCACGACCACCCCAGGCCGCCGCGTGGCGTTTAGTTCAAACATGCAAATTCGCATAGTCGTCTCCCATTATCTCAGTAAGAAAGAAGCCGTAAGGATCACCCCCAGACCCGCCACTCCGGCACGCAGGTATTTCTCCGGGACAGCCTGACTCAGCCGGGCACCGAAATAGCCGCCGATGAGGGATCCGGCCAGAACGGAGCCCGCCGCGACCCAGTCGATCAATCCCGAGAAGCTCAGCGGAATCACAGCAATTGTGTTCATGCAGAAGGCAAAGAGATTTTTGCTGGCGTTGGCCTGCCGCAACCCAAGTCCTGTCACCGACAGAACCGCTAGCAGAATAAAGCCGTAGCCTGCGCCGAAATAGCCGCCATACAGCCCGCTGGCGAACAGCAGAACACCGGTGACCGGTTTCAGCCTGTCACCGGGAAACAGCCGCTGCGCGATGTCTGCAAGCCGGTTGCCCAGAAGAATTGCGCCCACTGCAATTACCAGCAAAATTGGTATGATGGCCAGAAACGCTGCTTCCGTGGACCAGATCAGTGCCAGGGCTCCGAAAAAGGCACCCGCCAATGCCGGCAGCATCTGGCTTATCAGACCGCGGATATTGTCGCGCAGATGCTCTCGAAACACCCAGATCGCTGCCAATTGTGATGGCCATACGCCCGCTGTTCCGGTTGCGTTTGCGACGAGCGGCGGCAGCCCGGCCGCTAGCAGCATTGGAAAAACAAACAATTTCGCGCCGCCAGCGGCCGCGTTGACGATCCCGCCGAAAAGGCCGGCAGCAAGAAACAGCGCAATTTGCAGTGTCATTTAGCTACAATCTGCTGTGGCGAAGCAGTCGTCAGACCATCCGCGGTGAGCGCAAAGTGCCGGGACATCAGTTCGCAAGCCTGATCAGCCTCGCGGGCAAGAACGGCTTTCGAAATCGCCTGATGTTCTGCGCATAAATCGCGCTGACCGAGCTTTTGATACACCGAGGCGCGGCGGTAACGCGCGCACTGATCGTGCAGGCTTGCCCGCAATTTCAGCAGCCAGCGGGATCCGCAGGCTGCCACCATCGCAGTGTGAAAACCGGTGTTGGCCGCTTCCCATGCATCAGGCACGCCGGATGTGGATTGTGCCAGTGCGTCGTCCTGCTTTTGCATCAGATAACTGGCCGCGACAACGCTTGCCTCCCATTCCGCATTTCCGTGTTCGATGGACAATCTCAACGCCGAGAGTTCGATGGCTGTCCGGGCTATGTTGAGATCTGCGAACTCGGCAGGCTCAAGCGCCGCCACGGTGAAGCCACGATTGTCCTCGGCGATCACCAGCTGATCTGTCGCAAGCATCTGCAGTGCTTCCCTCAGCGGGGTCGGTCCGACTTCATAAAGAGATTTCAATTTCTCGATCCGCAGCCTTTCACCCGGCGGACGGGCTCCGCTGAGAATATCGGCGCGCAGCGCCCTGTAGGCCGCCTGGGCGAGAGTTCCACCGGAGACGAGTTGAACGCCGGTCACTTCGATTGGTGGTTGAGATGTGGCAATGGCCTTGTTCACGGTTGTAACCTCGTGCGTGCAATAGAGTCTGTTTGACAGCTCGAATTATATATGTAGACTCATTTTATCGATAAAAAAGGATAATGTCGAGAAAATGAAACTGGTCACATTTACCAAAGACGGAAACATGGGTGCGGGCTATATAGATGACGATCGGATCGTTGTCTGTGCTCAGGGTGAGGGGGCCGACTATGCCGTTCGTGCACTGATTGATGCAGGCACCTCGGGCATTCGTGACTGGCAGGCAAAGGGCGACGGCGGAGCGCCGCGCGTCCCCGTTGCCGACGTCACCCTGCTTTCGCCGGTTCCCGACCCGCGACGCGACATATTTTGCGTGGGTAAGAACTATTTTGCCCATGCAAAGGAATTTCACTCCAGTGGGTTTGATTCCAGCGGCAAGGAGGCCGTACCGAGCGCACCGATTATTTTCACCAAGGCGACCACCAGCGTCGTCGGGCCGGAAGCCGTGGTGAGGGGGTCGCTGGACCCGACCGGAACCGTCGATTACGAGGGCGAGCTTGGGGTCGTTATCGGCACCCGTGCCTTTCAGGTTCGCAAGGACCATGCCTATAACCATGTCTTTGGCTACGTCGTCATAAACGATGTGACCTCGCGTGAGCTGCAACGACGCCACAACCAGTGGGTCATCGGCAAAGGCATCGACAGCTTCTGTCCCATGGGACCCTACATCGTGACAGCAGATGAAGTGGGTGACGTCACTAAGCTCAGACTTGAGACCGAAATCAATGGCGAGATCCGTCAGAATGCTTCGGTGGCCGATCTCATTTTTGACATTCCAACACTGATTGAAACACTCTCTGCCACGATGACATTGTTGCCTGGCGATATCATTGCCACGGGCACACCAGATGGCGTCGGCATAGGGTTCAATCCACCAAAATACCTCGCCGAAGGCGATCACATGACCGTCCGGATCACGGGTCTGGGCGAGTTGCACAATGTAGTCGGCTAAGCGCGGATCGCGGGAGGCCGACAGCAGCAGTATAAATGGGAGGATGAAATCATGAAAACAGCAACAACTATTGCCACCTTGGTGGCTGTCATTGGGCTCTCCGCAGGAGCCGCAAATGCACAAGAGGGCTACTTCGCCGGCAAGTCGATAGACGTGATCGTGCCGTTCGGACCTGGCGGAGCGACCTT
Source organism: Hoeflea sp. (assembly GCA_051251555.1). GTDB lineage: Bacteria > Pseudomonadota > Alphaproteobacteria > Rhizobiales > Rhizobiaceae > Hoeflea. The sequence continues at coordinate 3,625 of JBPOEW010000016.1, read as the reverse complement.
TGTCTCGGCCAAGTTCCTTGAGCCCTATTTCGAAAAGCACCTGCCTGGCAATCCTGAAATAAACGTCATTGACCGTCCCGGCGGCGGCTCTATCCTTGGCGCAAACTGGTTTGAGCAGAACGCCAATTCAGACGGGACCACGATTCTCTTCACCACATCGTCGACTGCTAACCCTTTTGTTCTTGGCCAGCAGGGCGTGGAATACAAGCTTGCAGATTACCGCGTAGCCTACAGCCACCCCTTCAGCGCGGTGGCCTATACGTCGCCGTCGACAGGTGTGACCAGCGCCGCCGACATCAAGTCTTCCAACACACCGCTGATCTATGGCGGCATCGCGGCCGCTGCTTCCGATTTGCCGGGGCTTTTGTCGTTCGAGCTCTTGGACCTGGACGTGAAATCGGTCCTTGGCTTCAATGGTCGCGGCCCGGTCCGGCTTGCTTTCGAGCAGGGCGAAGTCAACATCGACTACCAGTTCACGCCGGTCTATCTCACCCAAGTTGTGCCATCGGTCGAGGAAGGCAACGCGGTCCCGCTGTGGACCGGCGGCAGCGCCGATGCGGATGGTAAACTTACACAGCGTGATCCGATCGCGCCGGAACTGCCCTCTGTCTATGAAGTTTATGAGCAGTTGAACGGCAAGGCACCGTCGGGCATCGAGTGGGAAGCCTTCCAGGGTATCGCTTCTGTGACCTACGCCTATGGCCTGACCGGTTACATGAAGCCCGACACACCCCAGGAAGTGCTCGATATCTTCGCCCAGGCCGTGGCCGACATCAACGCCGACCCTGAGTTTCAGGCCGAAAGCCAGAAGGTCACCAACGGTGCCCGCCTCAGTGCCGGTCCCGCCACAGAAAAGGCAATCAAAGCAGCTCTCTCGCCTTCCGACGAAGTGCGCGATTACCTCAAGAACCTGCTGACGACCAAATTCGGCGTCAAGTTCTGATGATGGCTAGGGTTCAGGCCACGTGCCTGGACCCTGCCTCTTCTTCCCAGACCCTCGACTGTCGATCATGGCTCTCCAAAAGGTCACCCCCTGAATGCTCGAGCACGTTTTCTCTGCACTGGATGCTCTCACCGATCCAGTTCGCCTGTTGGCATTGTTCGCAGGCATGCTTGTCGGCATGGTGTTTGGCATGCTGCCGGGACTGGGCGGCGTGGCCGCAGTCTCAATACTACTGCCCTTCATCTATTATCTCGATGATTTCTCCGGCCTTGCGATGCTGCTTGGCGCCGTATCGGTGGTCTATACGTCCGACACGATAACTTCTGTATTGCTGGGCGCCCCAGGCTCGCCAGCCTCCGCGCCAACCGCGATCGAAGGCCACGCGCTTGCCAAACAGGGTGAAGCAGCGCGTGCTTTGGGCGTCGGATTTCTCTCCTCCATGGTTGGCGGCTTGATGGGTGCAATGATCCTGCTTGTCGCCATTCCCGTGGCAGGACCGATTGTGCTGATGCTCGGGACGCCGGAACTGTTCATGTTTGCTTTTGTCGGGCTCTTTTTTGCAAGTTCGATGATCGGCAAGGATTTGGCAAAAGGCATTGCCGCCGCTTGCCTCGGGCTCTTTCTTGGTGTTGTCGGTCCCGCCTCGGCGGCAGCGGATTTCCGGTTCACCTTCGGGCAGGTCTATCTCCTCGACGGCTTTTCCCTGACTATTGTCGCCTTGGGGCTTTTCGGCGTGGCCGAGGCGATCTCGATGCTTGCAGCTGGCGGCGGCATTTCACATACCCCGATCACGGTCAGCAACTGGGGTGCCGGATTCACAGATTTCTGGAAGAACCGATGGCTGGTGTTGCGGGCCTCGATAATCGGCGTCTTCGGGGGCTTCGTTCCGGCAGTGGGCGCGTCTGCCTCGACCTGGGTCGCCTATGGACACGCGATCCGCTCCACCAAGGACAAATCCAAATTCGGCCACGGCGAGATCCGCGGGATTGCCGCTTCTGAAGGCGCCAACAATGCGACTGTCATATCGGACCTGGTGCCAACGCTGTTGTTCAGCGTTCCCGGCGGACCGGCCGCTGCGATTTTTCTCGGTGCGCTGTTTTCGTTTGGATATTATCCCGGGCCTCGGATGATTTCGCAAAACCCCGATCTCATGTTCCTGATCGTCTGGTCAGTTGCTCTGTCGTCAGTCGTCGGGGCAGCGATCTGCTTCGCGATCGCGCCGACCCTCGCGAAATTGACCCGTATCCCCTTTGGCATCATTGCAGCTCCCTTGATCCTCATCATGGTTGTCGGGGCCTACCAGGCGACCAGCACCATGGGCGACATCTTCATGCTGTTTGGCCTTGGGGCTTTGGGCTGGATGATGAAGCATGCCGAATGGCCACGCGCTCCGGCCCTTGTCGGATTTGTACTTGCAGCTCCGATGGAGCAGTATTTCTGGCTCTCAAACCAGATCCACGGCTGGTCCTGGCTGTTGCGCCCGGGGGTGTTGATCATCGCCTCGTTCATCGCGATCCCAGCGATTTTGAACATCTACCGCTGGATCAGGAACCGCGACAAGACCCAGATCGACGCTGCTGCACAAGTGCTCAACCTTCCTGCATCCGAAGATCACAAGACAATATCACTGATTCTCGCAGGCCTGGTTTCCATCGCTTTCGCCTATGCGATTTGGGAGATGACCGGGTTCAATGCATCGTCCCGGCTGATGCCGTCGCTGGCGCTGTTCCCGGGGCTGCTATTGGCGCTTTGGTTGCTGTATCGGGCAATTCGCGACTACGCACCAGCCACTGGCAGCCAGTTCAAGGAACCCTTGATCCTGATTGTTCTGGTGGTCTACGCAATTGCGCTCTGGGCAATCGGATTCACCATTCCCACTATCGGCTTGCTGTTGTGGATGCTGTTTGCCCGCGCCAGCATGCGCCTTGTTCCGGGCCTGATCTACGGCGCCGTGGTGTTCGGGATCGTCTGGCTGCTCTTCAACGTTCTCCGCGGGGATGCCCCCGTGGGTGTTCTCACCGGCCTTAGCTAAACAGGACTTATCATGATCGACCAGGACATTATCGAACCTTCCATCGACCCTGCAACCAAGAAGATCGGCATTCGCCACGTCAAGGCAACCAATGCTGCAGGTACGCGAACCAAGATCCAGGTGCGCGATTTTGATCCGGTCTATACCGACGAACCGGCCTCACTGGGCGGGACCAATTCGGCTCCCAGCCCTCTGGAGACCGTCCTTGTGGCGCTCGTCGGTTGTGACGGGGTGATCATCAATGGCGTGGCGTCTGCGATGAAGTTCGACTATTCAGGCGTCGACTTTGCCTGCGAAAGCCAGATCGATGTGCGAGGCCCCAAAGGCGTTCCTGGCGTTCGGCCTTATTTCGAGACTGCAAAGCTGGACATTATCGTCTATACCGATGAAACAGAGGCTCGCTTCCAGCAATTGCGCAAGAATGTCGAATTTCGCTGCCCCGTGATGAATCTTCTCAACGCCGCCCAGGTCATAATGGATGTCCGATGGGTACGGCAGCCTGCGGGACTATATGCGGGCAGCGTTGACTGAGTGACTGAAGACAATTCAGGAGCCCGGCATATGTTCAAATCTAGGATTCATGAGCAGGAACTGGATTCCTTCTCCCATTGATCCGACAGGCACATGGGAGTGGGGTCGCCAAGGATTCC
>JBPOEW010000015.1:0-93359 GCA_051251555.1 Hoeflea sp. | reverse complement strand
ATCAAGATCATTCAATCTGATTTACACATTGAAAGGACACTCATCATGAAAACTCTCGTTTCCGCCGCCCTGCTGACAGTTCTTTCCGGCACAAGCGCATCCTTCGCCATCCCACCCATTCCAAGCAGCATCGACACAGGCTACTCAGACGAGGCAACGGAAAGCAAAGACACGAATTTCCGCTTCGACAACGATCAGGCCGCGGCCTACAAGGTCGATGCCAACGGCAGCCTCGACCTGCTCTCGCGTGACCAGTTCCAGCATTAAGTCGATCTCGCTGCAAGGCCCCGAAGCACACGCTCCGGGGTCTTGAACGTCTTTTGCCGCTCACCACAGTCCCTGCAGCTGCCGTCCACAGCGCCGCGCAGGGCTACATGCTGGCAGCTGCCCGCGAGGCCTGGTCATATTGACCTGACATCACCCGCATCAGCGAAGCAATCTCGCTCACCCGCGCCGCATCCAGACCAAGCGACTTGACTGACTCAATCAGCAGTTTCTCTCGTAAATTCCGATAGCGAAGGCATAGATCCGCCCCTGCCTTGGTGATCCGTGCAGTCTTTTCCTTACCCCGCCGGCCCGATTCCACCAGCCTCAGCGCCTCGAGCTTCTTCAGTGCATAGGCCACCACGTGAGTATCCTCGATGTTGAACATCATGCACAGTTCCGATTGGCTCTTGTCGCGCTCACGGTGATTGACCGCATGCAGGATCTGTACCTCAATGCTCGACAACCCCTCGCCGCCCGCCGCATCCGTGCAGCGCGTGATCCAGCGCTGGAAGGCGTTGCTCAGGATCACCAGTCCGAATTCCATCTCCGACAGCGCCGGCATACCGCCATCAGCCAGATGCGAGGCCGACACAATCGGGCCGATCTCTTTCCCAGCCGTAGATTTTCGTTCATGCATATCAATTTCACTCACGTTTTATCGATAATTTATTGACGTTATGCCAGCAATGGTGATTATACGCAGACAATTACCCGTGTCCATGGCGCCAGCCCGACACGAAATTCAACGGGAGCGATTGATATGAGCGGCGTTTGGGATTTCTGGATCGACCGAGGCGGCACCTTTACCGATGTGGTCGGCCGCGCACCTGATGGCACGCTGCATCAGCGCAAGCTGTTGTCGGAAAACCCTGAAGCCTACCCGGACGCCGCCATTCAGGGCATCCGCGATCTCCTCGGCGTTGATCAGTCCGAGCCCGTCCCCGCATCCCGCGTCGGCCACGTCAAGATGGGCACCACTGTTGCCACCAACGCGCTGCTCGAGCGCAAGGGCGACCGCACGCTACTGGTCATCACCAGGGGCTTCCGCGATGCACTGCGCATTGCCTACCAGGCGCGGCCCGACATCTTCGCCAAGGAAATCATCCTCCCTGAACAGCTTTATGAACGCGTCATCGAGGTCGATGAGCGCACCATGGCGGATGGCAAGGCGGTGCGCGGCGTTGATCTTGCAACGCTCGAGCCTGAACTCGCCAAGGCCCGTGCCGACGGCATCGATTCCGTCGCCGTGGTGCTGATGCACTCCTGGCAAAACCCGATCCATGAAATAATCGTCGAGGGCGCCTGCCAGCGCGCGGGCTTTGCCCAGATCTCGGTCAGCAGCCAGGTTTCGCCGCTTGCCAAGCTGGTTGGCCGCGGCGACACCACCGTCGTCGACGCCTATCTCTCGCCGATCCTCAGACGCTATGTCGACCGCGTTGCCGGTGAACTCGGCGCAACCCCTTCGGGCGAACCGGGTCCGACGCTGCAATTCATGATGTCGTCGGGCGGACTGACCGCCGCCGACATGTTCCGCGGCAAGGATGCCATCCTGTCCGGCCCTGCAGGTGGTGTTGTCGGCATGGTGGAGACCGCAGCCCTGGCAGGCTTCGACAAGGTCATTGGTTTCGACATGGGCGGCACCTCCACCGATGTCGCCCATTATGACGGCGACTACGAGCGCGCCTTCGACACCGAAGTCGCCGGTGTCCGCATCCGCGCGCCGATGATGCGCATCCACACCGTCGCTGCCGGTGGCGGCTCGATCCTGCATTCGGGCGAAGGCCGCTTCCGCGCCGGCCCCGATTCCGCCGGCGCCAATCCAGGCCCCGCCTGCTACAGACGCGGCGGCCCGCTGACCGTCACCGACGCCAACGTAATGCTTGGCAAGCTGCAGCCCGATTTCTTCCCCGCCATTTTCGGCCCCGAGCAGAATCAGCCGCTTGATACTGACGCCGTGCGCGCCGCCTTCGACGCTCTCGCCAGCGATCAGCCCGGCAAGTCCGCCGAGGAAATCGCCGAAGGCTTCATCACCATCGCGGTCGAGAACATGGCCAACGCCATCAAGAAGATCTCGGTGCAGCGAGGCTATGATGTTACCCGCTATCTGCTCAATTGCTTCGGCGGCGCCGGTGGCCAGCATGCCTGCCTGGTCGCCGATGCGCTGGGTATGGAATCAATCCTGATCCATCCCTTCTCCGGTCTTTTGTCAGCCTATGGCATCGGTCTGGCCAGCGTCTTCGCCAGCCGCCAGCAGGCCATCATCAAGCCACTGACCGAGGAAAGCCGCCTCGACGTCAAATTGCTGATCGACAACCTGTGCAAGGGCGTGTTCGAGGAACTGTCAAGCCAGGGCGTGCCTGATGACGCGATCAGCTGGCGGCCGCTTCTGCAACTGCGCTATGACGGCACCGACACCACCATTCCGGTTGCCTTCTCCGACTTTGACTTCGACGCCGCCCGCGCTGAATTTGAAAAAGCCCACAAGGCCCAGTTCGGTTTTGTCTATGAAAACAAGCCCGTCATCATCGAGGCAATTTCAGTGGAAGGCATCGACGACCGCAAGGATGGTCGCGTCGAGCCCGAACACCTGATGACGACGCTCGAAGCCGATGGCGGCGAAACCCGCCGGATCTACTCGAACGGCGAATGGCGCGACGCGCTGGTTATCCGCCGCGATCGCCTGCGGCCCGGCCACCGGATCACTGGTCCGGCGCTGATCATCGAGCCCAACCAGACCATCGTCATCGAGCCGGGCTGGGAAGCCCGCATCAACATTCTCGATCACGTCGTTCTGACCCGTTACGAGAAGCTCGACCGGGCGCTCGCCATCGGCGCCGACCAGGCCGACCCGATCATGCTCGAAGTCTTCAACAATCTGTTCATGTCGATCGCCGAGCAGATGGGCGTGACACTGCAGAACACTGCCTATTCGGTCAACATCAAGGAACGACTGGATTTCTCCTGCGCCGTGTTTGACCGCACAGGCGCGCTGGTCGCCAATGCACCGCACATGCCCGTGCATCTGGGCTCGATGGACCGTTCGGTGGAAACCATCATCCGGCTTAACGAAGGCGACATCCATCCCGGCGATGTCTTCGCCCTCAACGCACCCTACAATGGCGGCACCCATCTGCCCGACATCACTGTCGTCACCCCGGTATTCTCCGATGACGGCAGCGAAATCCTGTTCTGGTCCGCCTCGCGCGGCCACCACGCCGATGTCGGCGGCACAGCGCCCGGCTCGATGACGCCACTCGCCACTACGGTGGATGAGGAAGGCGTGCTGATCGACAATTTCCGCATCGTCGAACGCGGTCGCTTCCGAGAAAAAGAGCTGATCGAGATTCTCACCGACCACCCCTACCCGGTCCGCAATGTCACCCAGAATGTCGCCGACCTGAAGGCCCAGATCGCTGCCAACGAGAAGGGCGTTGCCGACCTCAGAAAGATGGTCGCCGACTTCGGTCTCGACGTGGTCGAAGCCTATATGGGCCATGTCCAGGACAATGCGGCCGAAAGCGTTGCCCGCGTCATCTCCACCTTGTCCGATTGCGAATACGAGTATCCGACCGACACCGGTCAGGTGATCAAGGTGAAGATCTCGGTCGACCGCGACAAGCGCGAAGCGACCGTCGATTTCACCGGCACCTCGGACGCGATGGAAAACAATTTCAACGCCCCCGAACCGGTGGCCCGCGCTGCCGTGCTTTATTGCTTCCGGGTGATGGTTGAAAAGCCGATCCCGATGAATGCCGGCTGCCTCCGGCCGATCCGCATCGTGATCCCAGAAGGTTCAATGCTCAAACCGGCCTACCCCCGTGCCGTCGTCGCCGGCAATGTCGAAACCTCGCAGCACGTCACCAACGCGATTTTCGGGGCACTCGGAGCACTGGCCAACAGCCAGGGCACAATGAACAATCTGACTTTCGGCAATGCCAAGCACCAGTACTACGAAACCATCTGCTCGGGCTCTCCGGCGGGTTATGAGAATTCCGGACGTGGCTTTGACGGCACCTCCGGCGTGCACACCCACATGACCAACTCACGGCTCACTGACCCGGAAATCCTCGAAATGCGTTTTCCTGTCGAGCTCGAGGATTTCCACATCCGCGACGGGTGCGGCGGCGTCGGAAAATTCAGCGCCGGCAACGGTACCAAGCGCACCATCCGCTTTCTCGAACGCATGGATCTGGCAATCCTGTCCTCGCACCGCAACCGTCCGCCGCTTGGCATCGACGGTGGCGGCGAGGGCCAGGTCGGAAGGACCGAAGTGCGCCGTCGCGACGGAACGATCGAAAGGTTGAAAGCCTGCGACCAGACCGTGCTGGAAGCCGGTGAAGCGGTAATCCTGACAACACCGACCGCAGGCGGAGCCGGCAAGTCCTGATGGGTGGCTGCATGTCTCGTTCGAATGAATTCACTTGAACGAGACATGCCTTCTCTGAAGCCTCTGGAAGGAATTGGCCAAGCATCTGGCCCGCTGCATGAATTGCCGCATTGTAGCGCACCAGTTAGGTCAACACGCCTCGTCCCGTGCCCCCGCAATACCGCGGGTGTACTCCAACTCGGCAAAATCGGCAGATCCCGCACCGGCAACACCGTCAACCGGCTTGTAACAGCGCAGTCCGCAGCTCCGCGGCCCTGGCCGACAAGTCCTGGGAGGATGGCAATGCTCGCCTGACAGGACAGTGCTCTATACAGCCGTCGCGTCACCTTGAAATCGTGCATATGACGTTCAAATGAATGAATTTGAGCGCCATATGCGCGAGCATTGCAAAACTCTCAATGGTTAGCACAGAACACATTGGAAGGAGCTGTCAGCCGCATTTCCGCAAGTCGACCGCAGGAGCATTGCACTGCATGTCCGCGTACGCTGTTGCGAAGTACTGCGAGATCTGCAGCCCGCAAAGCCGGGAGCCGACATAGGCACCCTGCACCTGCTCGGCTCCGGCAGCACAGGCGCTTTTGAAATCATCCTCACTGTCCACCCCGGTCAGGATGACCGGTGTTTCAACAGTTGTGGCGAGCTGCAGGAACAGTGTCAGCATCTGGTTGAGCCTTTGTTGGCCCGCAAGAGACCGTATCCGGGCGAGGTCAAGGCAGACACGATCGACCGGGAAGTCCCGGACCATAGACAAACCCGCTATGCTGGCAGCCAGCTCGCTGACGCCGATCTTCACACCATTTTCCCGCAAGCGCTCGAGATTGGTGAGCACGATGCCGCCCTCGCGCTTGGTTGCATTGTGCTCAACATCAAGGACCAGACGGCTCGGCTCCAATCCTGCCTCCGTCAGGGCACGAATGACCGAGTCGGCGAATGCAGGGTCGCGCAACTGAACCGCCGAGACAGGCAATGTGACATCGGCTTTACAGCGCCACCCCTTTGCATCGTGAAGCGCCTTTTCGAGCATCCATTTACCGAGCGGCAAAATCAGGCCGCTCTCTTCAGCCATCGGCAGAAACTCTTTCTGCTCCAGATCATTTTCCTGCGGCCGGGACCAGCGCACCCGCACGGAAAAGCCGGACACCGAGAGTGTCGAAGCTCTTAACACGGGCAGATAATCCAGATGAAAAGCTCCGCTGGAGATTCCCTTGCGCATTTCGCCTTCCATCTGCTGGCGCTGCTGGTGAATGCCTTCCATGTCGTGGGTGAACAGACTGTGGCTGGAGCCAGGCTTTTCCTTGGCATGGTAGAGCGCGATGTCAGCTCGTTTGAGCAGTTCTGACAGCGTTGTGACGCCGGAATCCAACACCGCAGAACCCATGCTGCCGGCAGTGTCGATCCAGCCCAAGGCGCTTTCCACCGGGCGGAACACAAACGCTGCCAGACCATTGCAATAGTTTGAAATCGACTCGGCACCGGGCGCGCCTTCCCAAAGAAGCACGAACTCGTCGCCGCCCAGCCGGTATACCTTTTGGTTGTGATTGCAATAGGACCTCAAACGGTCTGCCAGTGTCTTAAGCACAAGGTCTCCGGCGGCATGGCCCATCGTATCGTTGATGTATTTGAAACGATCCAGATCAAACAGCAACAATGCAACGGGCACCGACTGGCTCGACCTGCGGCTGATGAGCAGTTCCACATCTTCACTCAACGCGTGACGATTGCGCAATCCTGTCAGACTGTCGTGATAGGCTGCTCTGCGCAAATGCTTGGTGGCAGCACGCTCGCTCCGGATCTGCCGAGCAAGGCGATCGTGGCGATAGCCGAGCCCTGCAATCAGTGCCGTGATTCCCAAAGGGGCAACAATTGAAGCCAGCCCGAACGGACTGGCGAGTAATTCAAAGCCCGCATGTGCCATACTGGCGCCGAAAAGCATTTTATAAGCAATAGCCGCCAGAGGTGTGACCATTGCAATTACCAAACCAGCGATTGCATATCGCCTGTATGCGTTTGGCACATATGAATTCAGCATCATGCCAAATACTCCTGTTCCGGAGGCGAAGATGCACCGCAATGGTTTAACAAAAAGTCACCCGCAATTATTGATGGTAAATTTTTGGTTTAACGTGTTTTTCAAAATTTAAGGATTTGCCGCTAAACAAGGTTAGAATCCCGTTTTGTCACATCGAAAAGCTGTAGCAGACCGGAGACCGGCCGAAACGAAATCGGCACAACACACTGTTCCCAATCACAGATTCGCCAGAAGGCAGATCCATGTCGACCCGCCAGACCTTTTTCACGCTTTCAATGAAATTTTCTTCATTGCGCAAACTGGCAATACGGACAGAACCGTCTTCGTCAAGGCCCCCCTCGCGCAAACCACTCTCTGTTCCGGCGCTTCTGGTATCTGTCGCGATCGGCCTGAGCGCATGCAGTTCCGGCAGCCTGGAGGATGGCCTCCAGCCGATCAGCAATTCGAAGCGCACTGAAGCAGCGTCGATCAAGCCCGAAGTCAAGAAGCTGCCTCCGCCCGGCAATGGTCGCTATGGAGACCGGAAGCCTGTCGATTTCGGCAAGCACCACCCCGACCGTTATCCGGTTCACGGCATCGACATCTCCAAGTGGCAGGGCGACATAGACTGGAACGAGGTCCGCAAGGCCGGCGTCGCCTTTGTCTTCATGAAAGCGACCGAAGGCGGCGATCACACTGATGCGCGGTTCGAGAGCTACTGGCGCGGCGCGCGCGCGGCCGGCATCGCCCATGCGCCCTATCATTTTTACTATTTCTGCCGGCCAGCGCGCGAACAAGCGGCCTGGTTCATCGCCAATGTCCCGCGCGAGGCAGTTCAGATGCCGCCGGTCCTCGATGTCGAGTGGAACCATGCTTCGAGAACCTGCACCAGCCGCCCGGATCCTGAAACCGTGCGGACGGAAATGAAAATCTGGATGGACATTGTCGGGCGCCATTACGGCAAGCGGCCAATCATCTACACTCCTGTCGACTTTCACCGCGAGAACCTCGACGGTCATTTCAACGGTTACCAGTTCTGGCTGCGTTCAGTCGCTGCCCACCCGCAGGACATCTATCCCGACCACCCCTGGACGTTCTGGCAGTACACCGGCACCGGAATGATGAACGGCATCAAGGGCGACACCGACATCAACGCTTTTGCCGGAAGCAAGAGCCAATGGCGCGAGTGGCTGCAGAAATACGCCCGCTGAACAAGGACATGTTTCGCAGCCCACCGTTACCGGATAGTCTGTGAGCGGACAAAGGCCGCAGACCACCGGAACCCTTATGCACAAGGTCGAAATCCGGCAAAGTCCCGTCGCTGGCATGCCAGCCAGCGAACATCTTTATCCGGCCGCCTTTCCGGATGAGGATCTGGTGCCGCTGGTCAGGCGCTTGCTGATGCATGATCCCCGCATCCTCTCGCTGGTCGCCCAAGCCGGACAGCATGTAGCCGGGCATATCCTGTTCAAACTTTGCGGCATCACCAACAGTGACATCCAGGCCGCGCTTCTGGCGCCGCTCGCCTTCGCGCCCGAGCACCAAAGGCAGGGCATCGGTACGGCGCTGATCAGTGAGAGCCTTCATCAACTCGAATCGGGAGGTGTCGGTCAGGTCTTCGTGTTGGGCGATCCCGCCTATTACGACCGCAGCGGCTTCAAACCCGAAACCGGCGCTGCTCCGCCCTACCCGTTGCCCGAGCAATGGCGCCAGGCTTGGCAATCGCTCAGCATCAGCCCTGATAAATCGCTAAATCAGGAATAACTGTTGCTCCCCGAAGCATGGATGCAACCAGCCCTGTGGGGACCGTCAGCAGGAGATGCCTGTGATGCAGTTCAGGTCACCATTCGCACACGCAATCTTGCCCGTGGCCTCCCCGCTAACCGAATATGATGGGATTGCACCACATCATCGCCACAAATCTGAGGTGCTTTCTCCACCCCTTCAGGAGTTCAAGCCATTATGAAACACACCCTTCGATTTGCCCTTCTCCTTTCAACGGTACTCGCCACCCCGGCTCTCGCGCAGGCACCGGCCTGCGGCGGCAATTTCGCCCAGTTCATCGAAGGCGTGAATGCCGAGGCTATCGCGAAAGGCATCAGCGCCGATGTCGCGCAGAATGCGCTGCGCCGGGCGTCCATTGACAACAAGGTGTTGTCGATGGACCGGGCGCAGGGCGTCTTTCGCCAGACTTTCCTCGAGTTCTCCAAACGCTCTGTCAGTTCCAACCGCATGCAGGTTGGGGCCAAGAAGATGAACCAGTACGCCAAGACCTTCGCCCGCGCCGAGGCCGAGTATGGTGTACCTGCAGCGGTCATCACCGCGTTCTGGGGATTGGAAACCGATTTCGGTGCGGTTCAGGGCGACTTCAACACCTTGAATGCACTGGCGACGCTGGCCCACGACTGCCGTCGCCCGGAACTCTTCCGCCCGCAGTTGATTGCGGCTGTGGAAATGGTCGGCAACGGTGACCTCGACCCGTCAGGAACCACCGGCGCCTGGGCTGGCGAAATCGGCCAGGTGCAGATGCTGCCCCGCGACATCATCGAATACGGCGTGGATGGCGATGGCGATGGTCAGGTCAATCTCAAGCAGTCCTCCGAAGACGCGATCATGACCGCCGCGAAATTCATCAATGCACTCGGCTGGCGTGCCGGCGAACCGTGGCTGGCTGAAGTCTCTGTGCCATCAGGAAACTTTCCCTACGAAAAATCCGGTCTTGGCCAGGGCATGAAGCTCAATGACTGGACTGCTCTGGGCGTGAGCTTCCGCAACGGCGCGCCTACATCGCAGAACCTTCCCGCAGACTTGCTCTTCCCGCAAGGCCGCAATGGCCCGGCCTTCCTCGCGTTCCCGAATTTCTCGATCTATCTCGAATGGAACCAGAGCTTCATCTACACCACCTCGGCTGCCTATTTCGCCACACGGTTGGCCGGCGCCAAGCCTTATGAAGCGGGCAATCCCGGCAATGGTCTGGATGACGGCGCCATGAAGCAGCTGCAGCAGAAGCTTGCTGCCCTCGGTCATGACGTCGGCAAGATCGATGGCATTCTCGGTGGGGGGACTCGTGCGGCAGTACGCGCCGAACAGCTCCGCCTCGGACTGCCCGCCGACGGCTGGCCGGACCAAGCCCTGCTCGGCAAGCTTTAGGTCGTGTTCCTAAAAGTGGGAACCGGTTTTCGGAGCAAAACACGCGCCAAAACAGAAATCTGAAGCACGTTGCATGAATACGATTCACAGCAACGTGCTTTAGGACTTGCCCGCTTCCGGCTGGTCCACATCCGGTTGGTCCACATCCGGCTTGTCGGCCGCAGCCTGATCGCCGCTATCGTCAAGAGGACCCGCCGCCGCCTGATTTATCGAGGGCGGCGGCGCTTCTGTATTGAGACCATCAGGCCCTGCGGTATCGGTGCCCGCGCTGCCGGCTTCAACGGTCTTGGGTGAAACCGGCGCGGCCTTGCTGTCGGCTGGTGCTGCGGCCTTTGTTTCCCGTTTTCCGTCGGTGCGGCGCACACGGCGCTGGTAGAGTGCGAACCGAAACGCCCGGTAGCGCGCTCTGGTCGCCCACACTACATTTTCCACACCGTCCAGTTCGTCTTCATAGGCCTGAGCCAGCGCCTGCTTGTAGGATCCTACCCCTTCGCTTGCCAGGTCTTCGACGCGCTCCATCAGGTTGAACCAGAGCGGCGACACCAGAAGCGAAATTGCCGTTACAGCGATTGCCAGGCGATAGATGTCGGCGCCGAATGCGCCAGAGGCGAAGCCCGCCGCAGCGAGAACGAAGGAAAACTCGCCGATCTGCGCCATCGAAAGTCCGGCAAGCAACGCCGTCTTCGGATCAGACCCGGTGATCCGCAGCAGAAAAATATTGAGCGCCGTCTTCAACCCCACCACCAGAAGTGCCGCAGCAAGCACCAGCGCGATATTGGCAAGAATGAAATCGAGGTCGATCAACAGCCCGATCGAGAGAAAGAACACCACCAGAAGAATGCTCTGGATCGGCTCGATCACCGGGATCACCCGGCTGCGAAGCGTCGAGTTGCCAACGATGATGCCCGCAAGAAACGCCCCGTATACCGGCGACAATCCCGCCAGACCGGACAGGGCGGCAGCCGAAAAGCACAAGGCGAGAGAGCCGATAGCAAGCAGGTCGACATTGTCCTCGATTGCTGCTGCGAACGGCAGCTTGAGCTTCGGATTGCGCCCGAACCACCACAACAAGCCAGCCAGCAATGCCACGGCCACAACCACCTTGAAAGCCACCTCACCCAGATCAAACCCATCGCCCCCAAGGCTCGAGACCAGGATCAGCATCGGGACTACGGCGATGTCTTGTGCAATCAGCACACCCACCGCCACCCGGCCCGACGCGCTGCGCAATTCACCCATTTCGTCAAGCATCTTCATCGCCACAACCGTACTCGACAGCGCGATGATGAAGCCCAGAATGAGGGTTTCGGATGGACTGGCGTTCAGCACGTAGGCAAGCAGCGCAGCCAGTACCATCGAGGCAAGCAATTGTCCGCCTGCAACTATCACCGCCTGCTTCAGGCTGAGCACGAATGCCTTGATGGACAGCTCCATGCCGATGAAGAACAACAGCACAACCACGCCAAGCTCGGCCAGCAGGGACACATTTTCCGATGTCGAGATCACGCCCAGACCGGTGGGTCCAAGCGCCAGGCCGGCGAGGATGAAGCCCACCAGTGGTGGCTGCCGCAAACGCATGAAGCCAAGCCCCATCAGCGCTGCAATAGCCACGGCTATGGCGATTGCCACCATCGCGTCACCATGATGGCCGCCCTGTCCAACAGCTTGTTCGACGACTTGCGCAACGGCATGTTCCACCACACCGCCAACAGCTTCGACTGCACCTGAAATCTGTTCTTCCACTAGTTACCCCTCATACCCGCAACCTAGTGCGCTTTGCAGCAAAAGGGAAACAAACTTAGGGATGATCCTACCGCGACCTGGCTACCCGGGCCAGTCGTTGCGAGGCACGAGAGCGAGCCCCCGGTCTGTTCATTATTTGCCAACCATACCGCTTCAATGCCCCGTAACTCTCTGATGATAGAGTGGAAGCCGATCAATGAGTTGAGAAACCTGGAAACCAAGATGCCAGCATCGACAATCACCACTCCCAAATCCGCACTTGCGCTGCTTAGACGCCCGATCACCCTGACAATCTGTAGTTACTGGATGGTGTTCTGGTTACTCAACGGTCTCGACAAATTCCTCGCCCGCACCGATCTGGGCCTGTTCCAGTGGTGGGGCAACGACCGGGTCGAAAAATTCGGCATGTATTTCGAGCGCCTGGCTTTTCCTGAACCGATGATTTGGCCAACGCTGGTTTTCGCCGGCGTGGTTGAACTGGCGCTGGCAGCTCTTTTCTTTCACGCGCTGAAGCAATTGGTTCGTCAGTTACCCGGTTCGGTCCGGCTTGCTGATCTTGGCGTGGCGCTGTCGATCCTGTGCTTCATGGGCTTCGCCATTTTCGATGTGATTGTCGGAGACCGCGCCGAACTGCTGGAACACTCGACCTATGTCGGCGTCCTGCTGATATCCTATTTGGCAATGGCCGCAGAAGTGTTCTTCAACCATCTCCAGGACCAGACGTCAGCTGCCCGGAACTGAAGCAGACAATCGCCTGCAACTAGCTTGTCCAAGCGCCTGCTCCATCTGGGCCTGCACCATGGGTGCAGCTGCATGATGGCTGGGGCTATGCCCATAGCTCCGGCTAGAGCGAGCGCTTCATACCTCAGGCTAAGCAGAACAAGCTTGCAAGTGTCGAGACCAGATTCCAGTCCGCGCTTGCAGCATCTCAGCGCTCAGCCACCCTGCCCGCCAAGCTTGTCGCCGAACAGCAGAGCATCAAGCAATCATTCGCGTCCCTTGGCCGCGATGCTCTCGCTGGCGAATTCAGGTACTCGTTCGAAATGCTCAAGAACGCATGTGACGACAGCCAGTTCCAGTGCCATTTGCCCCCGCCACCTCCTTCCTGCGCGTACACAAGCCGGAAAAATTCGGCGATGATCTTTCCGGCTAGGGGAGGGTTGCGAGGCATTAATGTCCGCAGCACAGCATTCTCACACCTTGAAATCGACGAGGCACGTCTACCGCTGAACTTGCGCAAAAACATCGCCGTGGACCCAGTCGATCCCGATCACGCCGTCTCCTCCGCCGCCCGTCCTCTGTGAGCCTGCTTCTGGCAAAAGCCCCTTGTCATTATTCTAGAATATTAGTATGAATTCTGCATCATGTGGCAAGATACCCGTGTGATGTTGAGGAGAGTTTGCAACGGGCCTCCATCGAGGTCATTGTAGTTTTGGGAGGAACTATTCATGAAAATTCGAGATATTGCACTGGCCGCGCTAGCGTCGACAATGTTGACGGCAACATCCGTTCCGGCATTTGCCGCACCGACAACACTCAAATGGGCACATGTCTATGAAAGCAGTGAACCATACCACACCTGCGCCGTCGCAGCGTCCGAACTGCTCTCAAAGGCAACCGATGGCCGCTACGATATCGAGGTCTTTCCGGCCTCTTCGCTGGGCAAGGAAGTTGACATCAATGAAGGCCTCGGGCTGGGCACGGTAGACATCATCTACACCGGTCAGCTTTTTGCTGGCCGCTCCTTCGGACCGATCGCCCTCGGCGGTGCGCCCTTCATGTTCCGCGACTTCGATCACTGGGACAAGTACCGCAATTCCGATCTCTTCGGCGAAATGTCGAAGGGCTATGAAGAGGCTTCGGGCAACCACATCACGTCGATGACCTATTACGGCCAGCGTCACGTCACCTCCAATGTCGAGATCAAGACACCCGCAGACATGGAAGGCCTGAAAATCCGTGTCCCGAACGCACCGCTCTACATGATGTTCCCGCTGGCTGTCGGCGCCAATCCGACGCCGATCGCCTTCGCCGAAGTCTATCTGGCGCTGCAGCAGGGCACCGTCGACGCCCAGGAAAATCCGCTACCCACCATCCAGGCCAAGAAGTTCTACGAGGTGCAGAAATTCATCACGCTGACCGGCCATATCAGCGACGCTCTGATGACCATTGTCGGCGGTCCGACCTGGGGCAACATGAGCGCCGAGGATCAGGCAGCGCTCGATGGCGTACTCGACGAAACCGCCACTTGCGCCAGCGACCAGATCATCCAGAAGGAAAAGGATCTGGTACAGTGGTTCAAGGACAATGGCGTCACCGTCAACGAAGTTGACCGCACGCCGTTCCGTGAAGCCACGATGAAGCTGCACAATGGCCCCGACGCCACCTGGGACCAGGCCACATACGACCAGTTGCAAGCCATCAAGTAACCCAGACGGACATTTGCGTTGCGCGGCGGCCCATGGCCGCCGCCTCTCAGTCCATTCGGAGGTTGCCTGATGTCAACAAAAGACAAATCCACAGATGAATCCTCGATCGCCAAGCTGATCCATGAGGAGGACGAGGACCTGACCGGTTTTCAGGTCGACGACGGTTTGGTGTTGACCGTGTTCTGGGCATTGGCCTTCGTCGTCTTTCTGCAGTTTTTCACCCGCTACGTGCTCAACAATTCGCTCGGCTGGACCGAAGAGATCGCCCGCTTCCTGTTGATTGCGGTGACCTTTCTCGGCGCCATCATGGCGGTCCGCCGCGAAAGCCATATAGCAGTCGAGCTGGCGTTTCGCTGGCTGTCACGACCGGTGCGCAAGCTGCTGCAGTATTTCATCGATATCGTCGCAATCGTCTTTTACGGCTTTATGGGCTTTCTGTGCACCCAAGTCGCCGGCAGGACTCAGCAGAAGATGGTCTCGCTCGATTTTCCGAAATCGTCGATCTACTGGTTCATCTCTGCCTGCTTTCTGGCCATGACCATTTACGCGCTGATCGTGTTCTGGCGGCATTTGAGCTCGGGCAGCAGTCGGCTGATAGACCCCGAAACCGCCAAGGCAACCGGCCCGACGCTGTGACCCGCCCCGCCATCGCCCTCTTCGCTTCGAGCAAAGGCACACCATGCTCCTGACCCTTCTCTTCGTCATGGTTTTCGCGCTGATCATGCTCGGCATCCCGGTCGCCATCGCGCTGGCCGGCTCTTCGGCCGTGTTCATCCTGCTCGACGGCAATGTACCCGGTCTTGTCGTGGCGCACCGCATGATCAACGGCGTCGATTCCTTCCCACTGTTGGCCGTGCCGTTCTTCATCCTCGCCGGCAACCTGATGAACACCGCTGGCATCACCGAACGCATTTTCGATTTTGCCAAGGCGATGATCGGCTGGCTGCCGGGGGGGCTCGGCCATGTCAATATCGGCGCTTCGGTGATTTTTGCCGGCATGTCGGGCGCCGCCGTTGCCGATGCAGGCGGGCTCGGCGCCATCGAGATCAAGGCCATGCGCGACGCCAATTACGATCCCGGCTTTGCCGTCGGCATCACCGCCGCCTCATCGACCATCGGTCCGATCATCCCGCCATCCTTGCCGATGGTGATTTATGGCGTCGTTGCCGGTGCCTCCATCGGTCAGCTGTTTGCCGCGGGTTTCATCCCTGGTCTGCTGATGGCGGTAGCGTTGATGGTCATGGTGGCGTTTTACGCCCGCCGCTACAATTATCCGCGTGACCAGGTGTTCCGGTTGTCCGTCCTGGGACACGCTTTCATCCGCGCGTTCCTGTCGCTGCTCACACCGATTATCATCGTCGGCGGCATCCTTTCGGGCGCCTTCACTCCCACCGAGGCCGCCATTGCCGCCTGCGCTTGGGCCCTGATCCTCGGACTGTTCGTCTACCGCACCCTGACAGTGCGTCGCTTCCTGAAAGTCTCGATGGACACAATCGAGACCACCTCCGTTGTGCTGTTCATTGTCGCCGCCGCATCTATCTTCGCCTGGATTCTGACCTCGAACCGGGTGCCTGAACATTTCGCCGCCCTGATCCTCGGCGTGTCGGAAAACCCGATCATCATCTTGCTGCTGATCAACATCATCCTGCTTATCGTCGGCTGTTTCATGGAAACGGTGGCCGCCATCACCATTCTGGTGCCGGTGCTGCTGCCCATCGCCGTGCATATCGGCATCGACCCGGTGCATTTCGGTGTCATTCTGGTGCTCAACCTCATGATCGGCCTGCTTACCCCGCCTGTCGGCATGGTGCTCTATGTGCTCTCGCGGGTATCGAAAGTACCATTCGAACGCTGCGTCAGCGCCACAGCCCCGTTCCTCATCCCGCTGTTTGCAGTGTTGATGCTGGTGACGTTCTTTCCGATCTTCACAATGTGGCTGCCAACGCTGATCTATCGCTGAGTGGATTGATACACCGGTAAAAGCGAAGACACGTCAGGCGGGCCATTCAAAGCTTGCGGACCGTCCTTGTCGGACGGCATCAACATCTTCGCGAAGCTGAATCTGGCGCCCACTAACCCGTCACAAGTAAGGTCACCGCACTCCGGCTCGCCCAAGCCGGATCAGCTTGTGTATGGTCTTTGCAATCAGACCAACGGCACTTGAAACCATGGGCTTTATTTGCCTTCCGACATTTACCGAAACGAAACGATTTTAATGAATGTTCATGGTCATATTTGAATGTAAAAATACATGCTGGCCCTGACGGATCATGATGGATTCCCGGTGACCGCATAACGGTAAGAAGGACAAGGCCATCTCCATGATCAAGATGAACATCAGCAGCAAATTCAACACGCTGCTTTTCGGCGGCGCGCTGATTTCCGCCATAGCTGTCGCAGGAACCGTTTTCACGCTGAGCGAGCGCTTTGTGTCACAGGCGATGCAGGACAAGCTTGCGGGCGTCGAGACGGAATTCCAGTCTGAGCTTGCCGCATCGCAGCGCTCAGCCACCATGCTCGCCAAGCTTGTTGCCGAGCAGCAGAGCGTCAAGCAATCTTTCGCAGCCCTTGACCGCGATGCTCTCGCTGGCGAATTCAAGAACTCGTTCGAAATGCTCAAGAACGAATATGATGTCCGCCAGTTCCAGTTCCATTTGCCCCCCGCCACCTCGTTCCTGCGTGTTCACAAGCCGGAAAAATTCGGCGACGATCTTTCCGGCTTCCGCAATACCGTGCTTCAGGTCAATTCGACCAAGGCCAGCCTCTCTGGCCTTGAAGCCGGCGTCGCCGGCATCGGCATCCGTGGGCTCGCGCCGATCTCGCTGGACGGCAAGCATATCGGCTCGGTCGAATTTGGCCTCAGCCTGCACAGTGGTTTTGTCGAAAAATTCACCCGCAACACCGGCAATCCAGCTGCAATCTTTGCAATCGGCAAGGAAGGCCTCGCAGAGATCGGCACCACATTGCCCGCCGGACAGGATCCGGTGACGTCACTCGGCCTTGCCGATCTGACGGGCAAGCGGGTCACGTTCGAAACAATGCCCGGAACCGATGGCGTCTATGCCAACATCGTGTTTCCGATCGCCGACGTATCAGGTACCACCATCGGCGTTGCCGTCGTCGCCGTTGATCGCACCAATTACAACGCCATCGCCGCCGCCGGTCTCTGGGCTGCAGCGGCCGTGTTCGTGCTGATGATCCTGATCGCCGGTGCTATCTCGTTGATCAGCCGACCGATGATCTACCGTCCGCTGGCCCGCATGACCGATTACATGGGAGTGCTCGCCAAGGGCGATCTGAAGACCGAAGTTCCCTTCACCCAGCGCTCCGATGAACTCGGCTCTATGGCCAAGGCAGTCGAAGTGTTCCGCAATTCGGCAATCCGTAACATCGATCTGGAAAACGAAGCCGAGGAAACCCGTTACGCCTCCGAAGAGGAGCGCGCCGCGAACGAGGCTGAAAAGGCCCGCCAGGCACAGCAGCTGCAGGAAGCCGTATCCGCACTTGCCGAAGGTCTTGGCAAGCTAGCCGAAGGCAATCTGGCATTCCGCATAACCGAAACCTTCCCCGGATCCCTGGAAGCCGTTCGCCGGGATTTCAACTCCTCGATCGAAAGCCTCGAAGCAGCGTTTACAACAATTTCGACCAGCTCCGGCAATATCGGTCAGGGCACCTCTGAAATCCGCAGCTCGACCGACAATCTGTCGCGCCGTACAGAACAGCAGGCCGCCTCGCTTGAGCAGACCGCTGCAGCTCTCGACGAAATCACATCCACAGTCCAGGCGGCCCATAAACGGGCCACCGACATCGGCCGCATGGTTGGTGAGGCCTCAAGCGTCGCCAGCGAGTCAGAAACCATCGTCCAGGACACCGTGACCGCCATGAGCGAGATCGAAACCTCTTCCAAACAGGTGGCCCAGATCATCGGGGTGATCAACGAGATTGCCTTCCAGACCAACCTGCTGGCACTCAATGCAGGCGTTGAAGCCGCCCGCGCAGGAGAAGCCGGCAGGGGCTTTGCCGTGGTCGCCCAGGAAGTGCGCGAACTGGCCCAACGCTCGGCCAGTGCAGCCAAGGAAATCAATACGCTTCTGGAAAAATCCGAAGCCCACGTTCAGTCGGGCGTCACCCTGGTGACCCGGACCGGCGAAGCACTGCAGAAAATCGGCGGCCACGTCCAGTCAATCAACTCAAACGTCAAGGCTATGGTCACCTCGTCGCAGGAACAGTCGGTGGGGATTCAGGAGATCAACACTGCCGTCAACCAGATGGATCAGGTGACCCAACAAAACGCCGCCATGGTCGAGGAAACCACCGCCGCCGTCCACACGGTCTTCGGTGAAACCGAAACCCTCAACCAGGCCATCTCCCGCTTCCAGATCAGCGGTCAGGCAAGCGCTCCACGTAGAGCCCGCGCCGCCTGACGAACAAATGCGTTTGTTGAAGGAAATTCAGACCACGCTCGCCGGCAGGCGAGCGTGGTCTCGCACATCTACAGCTTGTCGAACTCGTCCTTGTCGACCGGCATCAACATCACCGCGGTCGCCATCACCGCAAACCCGAAGGTGGAGCCAAAAGACATCAGCAGGATGAAGATGGCTGCGACACGGCTGGAAGAGCCAAGCACAAGATCACCAAAGCCATTGATGTTGAAATAGACCACGCCTGCCGCAACCAGCCAGCCGATCAGGACGCCGAGCGCGGAGTTGATGAGGACAAAACGGATCAGTTTGGGCATGGAGGGGTTTCCAGGCATGTCGGGTTCGGGTCTAAGCAGGAGTATACCGCAGACCATCCGCATGCCCCGCGGGACAGATGCGCGCGGCACAATATGTTCGATCAATCCTGAGTCACGCGGCCTCGAAAACATTCAGTGAGCCATCTGTCTCAAGCACCACCGATGTCACTGCCGACAGATCCGTCTTGCCATTTCCATGCAGGGCCGAAATGATCTCCTCTCTGGTCACCCGCTCACGCCGCATCGCCCGGTCCTGGTAGACACCGCGATGCACCAGCAATCTGGGTTCGCTCTTGATCAGGTTTTCGAACGGTTTCCAGCGCACCGACAGCCAGGTTATACCGAACTGCAATGTGATCAGCAGCGCCAGCGCCACAACGCCCTCGATCAGCGGCACCGATTTTGTGATGATGATCGACGAGAGCATGGAGCCCAGGCAGATGGTGATGATGAAATCAAACGCGTTGAATTTGCTCAGCGTCCGCTTGCCCGACGTCCGTAGCATCACGACCAAAGCTCCATAAGCCAGCACACCGGTGATCAGAATACGGCCAATTCCGGCCCAGTCATCGAAAAAGATCGGATTGTCCATGGTCGGTTTCCCCTGCGCTGATCAGACTGCCAAGCCGTCATCATGATAACAGAGCAGGCCGCAGATCTAACGGCGCCCCAATGGCGGCATCGGTCAACCCATCATCAACCGCTTTGGTTCCCAAATAATGCAGAAACGTCTTGAGTGGAGTGCCCTCCCCTCAATCGGCCATCGTCTCCAGACTGGCAAATCCATCGGGCGCACCCTCGCCGCCAAACGGCGTCGTCACCTCGACGAAGTCGTCAGGATAGAAGCCGTTGAAGCGGGTTCTCAGCGAGAGAGAATAGGCCCCGATATGGCCGATTTCGATCCAGTCACCGGTGTCCACTGTTTCAGGCAGCCAGAAAGGCCGTGACAGGATATCAACGGAATCGCACGTCGCCCCACACACCTTGAACGGCACCACATTTTCGGCCTTGCCCTTGCGGATGCGTCGCGCAGGATCGGGTATGAAGCGTGCCGGCAGCGTGATCTTGCCGGTCCAGCTGTCGGACAAGGACGCCCAAATGCCGTCATTGATGTAGAGCCTGCGCCCCTTGCGAAGCAGCACCCGGACGATCAGCGAGAAGGCCCGTGCCACCACCACACGGCCCGGCTCAGCCACCAGCGGCATATCATCGAACCCCCATTCGGTGATGTTGGATCTCAGCTCGCCCATCAGATCTTCAAGCGGCGGCATCGGCTTGGCTTTGCGGTTCGGATCGTGGCCGTAAACCGCCGGGAAGCCGCCACCGACATCCAATCCAACCAGCGGCACGCCTGCGCGGTTGCGCACCCAATCCGCGGATTTGAGCGCCAGCTCATAGGATTCTGCCTCCTCGACCTGGCTGCCCACGTGAAAGCACAGCCCCACCTTGAAGCCTATCTTGTTGAGCCGCTGCACCAGCTCCACCGCATGGCCGGGTGCCGCGCCGAATTTCTTCGACAACTCGTACATCGCGTGGCCCTTGGTCTGCAGCCGCACGAAAATGCTGATCGAGCCGGGATCGAGATCCAGCGCCCGGACAATCCGCAGAACCTTGGCAATCTCGTCCTCGTGATCGAGCGACATCACCCGTATGCCGTATTTTTCCAGCGCAAGCCGAATGTCGGACTGCGCCTTGACCGGATGCATGTAGAGCATCTCGGCATCCGGCGAGGCGGCGCGCACAGCTTCAAATTCGCCCGGCGAAGCCACGTCAAAAATTTTCACACCGGCTTCGACCAGCGTTTTCAGCACCATCGGCTCTCCGTTGGTCTTCACCGCGTATGCGGTTTCGCCGGGAAACAGCTCCATGAACTGAACGGCGTCCTGCTTCAGCACCTCGGGCCGGAAACAATAAAGCGGGTGGTCCGGTCTGAGGGTGAGTGCGGCGTCGGTACCCGTGGCGAATCGTTGCATTTGTGTCTCCAAATTGTTCCACGACAGTATCAACAGGCCAGACAACCGGCAATTGACACTGTTTCCAGCCCCGGGCTGTTTCCGGGTGGTGCCAGACCTGTGCGTGTGGCAAGCATCAGCGCGCACAGCAAGGAAAATCCAATGTCCCAGTCCGCCAATCGTTCCATGAATCTCGCCACCTGGGGGCTGCTTGTCCTGCTTGGCTTGATCTGGGGCGGGTCCTTCTTCTTCGGTCGCGTCGCCGTGCAGCACGTGCCGCCGATGACACTGGTGCTTTTCCGGGTCGGACTGGCGGCGATTGCGTTGCACCTGGCTTTCGGTCGTTTGCCCGGTTTTTATCAGACGCTTGCCAGCCGCTGGCGCGAGCTCCTGATCATGGGCCTGATCAACAATGCCATTCCCTTCACGCTGATCTTTCTCGGCCAGACCAAGATCGGTTCCGGCCTGGCGTCGATCCTCAACGCCACGACGCCGCTGTGGGCCGTTCTGGTGGCGCAGGTCTTCACCACCGACGAGAAGATAACCCCCGCCAAGCTGATCGGCTGCGCACTTGGGCTTGCGGGCATGGTGCTGCTCATCGGCCCGGCAGCGCTGGGGATCGCCGACAGCCCGCTCTGGGCCAAGCTGGCCGTGGTCGGTGCGGCAGTCTCCTATGGGTTCGCCGCATCCTTCGGCAAGCGCTTCAAGGGCGTGTCGCCCCGCATCACCGCCACCGGCCAGCTGACCGCCTCCACCCTCATCATGCTCCCACTGGCTCTGATCGTCGACCAGCCCTGGGCACTGCCGATGCCGCCTGTCAACGTGATCGCGGCGATCCTGGCGCTGGCACTGGTGTCCACTGCCTTCGCCTATATCGTGTTCTTCCGGATCCTCAGCGTGGCCGGCGCCACCTCCGCTTCGCTGGTGACCTTGCTGGTGCCGCCCGCCGCAATTCTGCTCGGCATTCTGTTTCTTGGTGAAACCCTGTCGCTCACCGAAGCCATTGGCCTCGGCCTGATTGCACTTGGCCTCTTGTCACTGGACAATCGGCTCGGCATAAAACGTCTCGGAGAGGCCTGATCGCCTCTTCGAAAGCTGAGGGGAAAATGGACACAAATCGCATGATGAGCCTCGCCGCTCTGGTCAAGGCACGCAACGTCGGCAAGGCCAACCCCGAGCTGATGATCGCTCTTTGCCGCGATGCCATCGCCCGCAACGATGGCCGCATCAGGGCTTTCGCGCATGTGGCGCCCTCGTCTGGCAGTCAGGCGCATGCCATCCAGACTGGAGCCCCGCTCGCAGGCGTTGCCATCGGGATCAAGGACATTTTCGATACCTTCGACCAGCCGACATCCTACGGATCAGCCGCCTACGAGAGCTATCAACCCCGCGTCGATGCGGCAATCGTGGATCTTGCCCGCAGACAAGGCGCGACCATCATCGGCAAGACCGCCACCACAGAGTTCGCCTTTTTCAAACCGGCCCAAACCGTCAATCCGCACAATCATGCCCATACCCCCGGTGGCTCGTCGTCCGGATCGGCTGCCGCGGTGGCCGCGGGAATGATCCCCGCCGCCATCGGCACCCAGACCGGTGGCTCTGTGGTGCGACCAGCTGCCTTTTGCGGCGTCACCGGTTTCAAGCCCAGTTTTCGCCTCCTTCCCACAACCGGCATGAAGCACTTTGCCCCGTCGCTCGATACAGTTGGCCTGTTTGCCGCCGGCGTCGAGGACGTGGCGATGCTGGCGGCCCTGCTGACCGGCCGTGATCTTGCTTTGTCTGCCGGTGAGCCCCCTGTCGATCCGGCCGGCATCCGCGTCGGTCTGTACCGCTGCAAGGAGCTGGAAACGGCCGACCCGGCGATGCGCGCCGCCCTGGATAAAGCTGCCGACAAGGCCGCAGACGCAGGTTTCGATGTCGGCGAAATCGGCGAACCCGAAGCCCTCGCCCAGGCCCGCGACGCCCACTCAGCCATTCAGAACCACGAGGCAGGGCTGACCTGCGGGCCCGATCTGGCCCGCTATCGGGATCTATTGAGCCCCATCCTGATCCAGGCCATCGAAAACGGCCAGGCCATCTCTCCGTCTGACTATGACACAGCGCGCAGGCATGCCAAGCGGGGGCGCGGCACAACCCGGGCCCTGTTCAGTGAGGTCGACATCCTGCTGACCCCCGCTGCACCCGGTGCCGCGCCACGTGGACTGGAAACAACTGGCGATCCACGCTTCAACAAGCTCTGGACGCTCATGGGCACCCCTGCCATCAATATCCCCGGCTTTGCCGATGACACAGGCATGCCGCTCGGCATCCAGGCCGTCGCCCGCTTCGGGCAGGACAAACGGTTGCTTAGGGTCGCCGCAATGCTGGAAACCGCATTCCGGACCTGATTCCGGCCCATTCGCCGTTTCTCCACTTCATTTATGGCAATATTTTCAGAAACTTACATAAAATAAAGAGACGCGCGCAACTGATGCGTGGAGCGCATCCACATTAATTTTTGTGGCGGAAATGCGGCAGAACGCAAGGATTGCATGCCTGACAATACGCACCAATAAGAGGTATATTACTATTTCTTAACAGATTATGAATCGCCTGATTAGCGCGTATTTTCAAAACGATAATCGGCCGTCAGAGATGATTATGCTCAGTTTTAGCTGCACTGCAGCAACGAATTTGCTTTTCACAAAGCCGAAGCACCGCGTATTATTTGGTCATTAACGCGATGGAGGACCACCATGGGATTTACGCAGTCGCTCAATGCCCTTGTGATCTGTGCAGCGTTCATATTCATTGGAGCAATGCTCTTTATCTAGAAATGAAGCGCATTGAATGAAAAAAAACGGGAGCGTTTCGGCGCTCCCGTTTCTGTTGTCAGGCTATAGGAATATCGGGCCTCGCAATGTCAGGCGGCAGCGCCAACCTGACTGGCGGCATGCCCACGCAAACCCAGCATATGGCAGATTGCGTAAACCAGTTGGGCCCGGTTCATCGTGTAGAAATGAAAATCATCGATTCCCCGCTCGACCAGGTCATTGACCTGTTCGGCGGCAATCGCAGCGGCCACCAATGCCCGCGTCTCCACATCTTTTTCCAGACCGTCAAACCGCCGCGCCAGCCAGTCCGGCACCGAGGTGCCACAAAGCTTCGAGAACCGCGCTACCTGACCGAAATTGTGGATCGGCAGAATGCCCGGCACGATCGGGATATAGATGCCCGCGCGTCGCGCCCGCTCGACATAGCGTTCATAGATATCATTGTCGAAAAAGAACTGGGTGATGGCCCGCGTTGCCCCGGCGTCGACCTTGCGCTTGAGCATGTCGATATCGGTGGCGAAATCCGGGCTTTCAGGGTGCCTCTCCGGATAGGCCGAGACAGAGATCTCGAAATCGGCAATGGCCCGCAGGCCCGCCACCAGTTCTGCACCATTGGCATAGCCCTCAGGATGCGGCTTGTAAGCTGCACCCACCCCTTCCGGCGGATCGCCGCGCAGCGCCACGAAATGATTGACGCCGACAGCCTGAAATTCGCGCGCCACGGCATCCACGGTTGCCTTGTCGGAACCGACGCAGGTCAGATGTGCCGCAGGCGCAAGTTCAGTCTCATTGCTGATCCGGGTAATGGTGTTCATCGTCGGCTGCTTGGTCGAGCCGCCGGCGCCATAGGTCACCGACACGAAATCAGGCTGGAATGGCGCAAGTCGGCTGATGCTTTCCCACAGCTGGGTCTCCATGTCGCCGTTCTTTGGCGGGAAGAATTCGAACGACACCTTGATCCGTTCGGATAGATCTTCTGCGCTGGAGCGGAAGGAGCTGGTCATATCAAGCGGTTCCTGTACTGGAAAAAGTGGTATCGGTGGCAATGAGAAGGCGCGGATCACGGGCCAGCCAGATGGTCACCGTCAGCGCCCGTGTGTCGGCGGAATCGGGCGGAAGGTCGACAATTTTCTCGACGCTCAGCCCGCACTGCTCGAGCCAGTCTGCAACCTGGCGCTGGCTGAAACCAAGCCTGGCATGCGCATGCTCGAGACGAAGCTCCTCATGGTCGTGCGCGGCAAAATCGACGATCACAATCCGTCCGCCGGGTCTGAGCATCCGCGCCGCTTCAGTGATCGCCGGCAACGGATCATGCAGGAAATGCAGAACCTGGTGAATGGTCACCACATCGAAGCTTTCGCGCTCGAGCGGCAGATTGAAGATGTCGCCCTGCCGCACCGAGGCATGGGTGATGCCCGCCTCGTCAAGCTGCGCGCGCGCAATGGACAGCATGCTGCGGCTTGAATCGATCCCGATGGCACGGCGATAGCGGTCGGCGAGCAGCTCCAGTATCCGGCCGGTGCCGGTGCCCAGATCCAGCAGCCCGTCAAATGGCGTGCGTCCGATCAGCGCTAGAATTTCTGCCTCAACCTTGTCGTCGGAGACATGCAGGCTTCGCAGATCGTTCCAGCTTTCCGCATTGGCGGAGAAATAGGCTTCCGCACGGCTCGCCCGCGCCTGCTTGACTGTCGCCAGCCGCTCGGCGTCCCGCGCCAGATGCGCGTCCGATGAGGAGGTGGCATTGAGAGCATGCTGCATCAGCTTGGCGCGCGCACCGTCACGGGTCAGCCGGAAATAGGCCCAGGCGCCTTCCTGGTAACGCTCTACCAGCCCAGCCTCGCCCAGCAGCTTGAGGTGCCGCGAGATCCGCGGCTGCGACTGGCTCAGCACCTCTGTCATTTCACTGACCGTCAGATCGCCCTGGCTCAAAAGCGCGATCAAGCGCAACCGCGTAGGTTCGCCCGCGGCTTTGAGAACCTCGACGCATTCCTCAAGAGTGAGGGGAGAAAGGGACAGCATTCAAAAACCTCGAAAATGACATAAAGATATGTTTATGTCATTTTCACTGACCTGGCAAGTGCAATGTCGCTGGCGAGAAACTTTGTGTCGCCCCAATCACCGTCTGTATCTATTCGAAAGAACCTGCTCAAATCATGAGTTGGCTGGGTAAATCCACTGCTCCCAGACACGAGCGGTGACTATTTCACCTTGCCGGATAACGCCGGGCTTTTCCACCCACGCAACGACGCCACGCCGTCGCTTGGCAGCCTTGACGAAACTCAGCGCCACCGTTGTTTCGTCCATACCGGGGTAGTTCTTGGCAATCGCCCTTCCAGCATCGCGGCATGGCCCGTTGTCGCCATCGATCCTGAGCGTCACGCCGCCCTCGAAAAACAACTGCGTGCGCGGCGGCAGCATTGACAGCAAGGGGATGCCGTCAATCATCAGATTGGCGCCGATCCAGCCCGGCTCGATCCGGTCGATGCCCATCCCGGCCGCAGCGACCGCAAGTTCATCAGAGGCGACAATCGACAATTGCCGCTCGTTGCGGATTTCGGTTCCACGAGTATACCAGGGTTCGCGACTGCCGGATTTGCGCGTCGGGCCTGCGTGGAAATCACCTTCGATGCCGCCAAAACCCATCTCCAGCGATGCCACAGCTTCGGTGAGAAAATCCCCTCCGAGTGCTGCCAGCAGCATCGACACTTCGCCCTTGATACGGCGCGCCGGACGGATCTCGGGCAAGGCTGGGCCATCGGCTGGAAACATCGGCAAGGTCATGGGTTGCTCCGGAAAACGCTGAATGGAAACAGAGCAATATCGGATGAGGCAGCGATGAGCCAATCAAAATGCGTGAACCGATGTGACCGGAAAAAGAGCCGACTGCAATCAGGCGGTCATCACGATGCAGCCCTTGCTTGCGCGCACCATTCACCAGCCACCCAAAATGTGCTAATATCCGGCTTCGGGAAGCTGCAACCATTGATCCGGGAGATCATCGATGACGCTTGCAAACAGACTTGCCCAGCCAGTTGCTCTGGCTATCGCCCTTACCTTGAGCCACACGGCGGCCCCGCTCGCCGCCGACCTGTCCTGCAACGGCCTGCTCGAAACCGGACAGACAATGATATGTTCAGGCTTCGAGCCCAACTGGGCGCTGGAGCTGAGCTGCGATGGCGGCATGAGTGCGAGCTTTATCGACGCCTTTTCCGGCGACGGGATCCAGTCCACACCCGGCAGTGTCATGTTCGCCTCGGAAAATCCCTGGCAGCTTGAAACCGATCATCCGGTCACCGGTACCATCGCCTACACGCCCGGCGGCTGCACCGACGAGAGCGACGCCGTGCGAGACTTCACCTTCAGCCCCACCGGGGCACCGGGCCTGCCCGGCCCGTTCTTCCCGTTTTGCTGCCGGATACAATAGCGTCACTATTTCACAGTGTAACGGCGGCGGCGCTGAAGCGGCCCCAACCGGATTGGGCCGGTCGCACAAGCTTTGCAAAGGCACTTTGCGGCATTGAGAGCCGCCGCGCGAAAACCGTGCGCGACGGCAATGCCGGCTACTCGACGGTGATGGTAATCTGATCAGAGACAACCGGCGGATTGTGCGGAATGTGATCCTTGTCACCCAGGACCAGCTGAAGCGTGTGGCTCCCCGGCGCGAGTTCCAGCGAAGTCTCGGTCTGGCCCTTGCCGAAATGGACATGCTGCTCATCAGAGAGAATATTGGCATCCAGCTCATCGGCCCCGTCCGGTCCTTCGCCCAGCACAGGCCGGTCGATAAAGAGATGGTGATGGCCGGTATTGGCCATCTCGGTGCCGGCCGGCGCCACTTCCATGCCCTCGATCGCGAATTTTACAATCACCGGGCTCTTGACGCTGTCGCCATCAGCCAGACCGTCGAAAAACACCTTGGCGCCCTGTGGCGACGCCGTTTCCCCGGCGCCTGCGGCTCCAGCAAAAAGTCCAAGCGATAGGCCCACTACTGCAAGTAATTCCTCCACGCTCCCTGCCGGCTCACCAGGTGGCGACCGTACACCGTCAAAATACCATCAAACCGCTCATGACGAAAAGCAATTCACCAAAGGATTGCAAACTGGCGCCAGCTCACCAGTCGAGCAAAGAGCCGTCCCAGTTGTAGAACTGGCCTGTGCCTTCCAGCGTCAGGCCTTCCGCAAGTCTGAGGATGCCGCCAGCGCTCGTCTCTGCATCAATGTCGGCTCCCGTCCCACCCATGTCGGTCCGCACCCAGCCCGGATGCAGCATCGCCACGGCCACGCCCATCGGCGCGAGATCGGTCGCCAGCCCCTGCATCACCTTGTTGACCGCCGCTTTCGAGGCCCGGTAGGCGATCCGGCCGGATTTGGCATGCGACAGGCTGCCCATCCGGGATGAGACGGTAAGAATCCGAGGATTGGCGCTGCGTCTGAGATGCGGCAGGAAGGCCTGCGCCACCGCCAGAGGCGCCAGCGTGTTGATCGCAAACGTCTGCGCAAACCCGTCAAAATCCATATCCAGCGTCGATTGCCGCTCCGGCCCGATGCTGCCGGCATTGTTGATCAGAATATCGATCGGTTCACTGACACTGGCCGCCACCGCCCGGACCGCCGCATGATCTGTGACATCAAACTTGAGATTACGAAATTTCGGATGCTCGCAAATATGCGCGTCCGGATCGGTGACCACTTTCCGCGCCGAGCCGTAGACGGTCCAGCCCCTAGCCAACGCCTGCTTGGCCATTTCCAGCCCGATGCCGCGATTGGTTCCGGTGATCAGGATGGTGGTCATGGATCCTCCCTTTCGAAGGGCTTTGTCGACACTGCAATCGCAGGCAAGCCGGTGGTGGCTTCAAAAAACAGAAGTGTTGAAAAGAGCCAGACGCACTTTCAATTGTGCACGTCTCCGGCTTCACCACCTCTTCCAATTTCCAGCGATTTAGAGGTCAGGATGCTCCGCGATCCTCGTCAACAATGATTCCTCTCACCCTGTCAGAAAGCTCAGCAAAAAAATACGCCGAAATGAACGCAACAGAGCTAATCCCAGTAAATGAATAGTCAATTTTCTCGATCACGCTCGAATCCGAGATTATCAGAAAAAGAAGAAGGTCACTCTGCACTAGAACGCTGGACATCATGCCAATAACACCCCCTCCAGAGATGTTATCAACTACAATTTTCCCCGACATGATCGAAGAGGATTTACGTTTCTCTGAAAAACATCTCAACAAACCGCCAAGGAGGCCAAATACGTAGCCCACCACAAAAAGTGGCATACTATCTAGAAAATCGAACAAGATCGCGGTCTGGTTGGTATGTTCCTGATCTTGCAGGCCCATGCTTTTTTTCGCCATGAGAGCGCTGTCCCGAATACAAGAAACAGGATTGGCGCTAATGCCAGAGCAAGAGAAAAGTAAAACTCTGGCCCCTTTACGGCTCTTCCCTTTTGTCTATCCATAACAATAAACTCCCCTTTCTCACCGAGAGAAAAGGGAGTTTACAGGCTTTCGACGAAAATCGAACGTTACCGCTTCAGCGGCTTGTACGTCACCCGCTTCGGATTGACGCTGTCCGCACCCAACCGGCGGATCTTGTCCTGCTCGTAATCTTCAAAGTTGCCTTCGAACCATTCCACATGGCTGTCGCCTTCAAACGCCAGAATGTGGGTGGCCAACCGGTCGAGGAACATGCGGTCATGGGAGATGATAACGGCGCAACCAGCGAAATTTTCCAGCGCGTCTTCGAGCGCGCCGAGCGTTTCGGTGTCCAGATCGTTGGTCGGCTCATCGAGCAGCAGCAAATTGCCGCCGGATTTGAGCAACTTGGCCAGATGCACCCGGTTGCGCTGACCGCCGGACAACGTGCCGACCTTCTGCTGCTGGTCGCCGCCCTTGAAATTGAAGGTCGAGCAATAGGCGCGGGAGTTCATCTCGTGCCGGCCGAGCTTGATGATATCGTTGCCGCCCGAAATCTCTTCCCAGACGCTCTTGTTGCCATCAAGTGAATCACGGCTCTGGTCGACATAGGAGAGCTGCACAGTTTCACCGACAGTGATCTTGCCGGAATCAGGCTCTTCCTGGCCGGTGATCATCCTAAACAGAGTGGTCTTGCCGGCGCCGTTGGGGCCGATGACGCCGACGATGCCGCCGGGCGGCAGCTTGAATGTCAGATCATCGATTAGCAGCCGGTCGCCATAGGCCTTGGAAATGCCTTCGACATCGATCACCTGATTGCCGAGCCGCTCGCCGGTAGGAATGATGATTTGGGCGTTGCTGGGACTGCGGTCATTGGCGGCTTTGACCAATTCGTCATAGGCCCGGATACGCGCCTTGGATTTGGCCTGCCGGGCTTTCGGTGACGAGGCAATCCAGTCCTGCTCGCTGCTGAGCGCCTTCTGCCGGGCAGCGTCCTCGCGGCCTTCCTGCTTCATGCGCTTGCGCTTGGCTTCCAGATAGGCGGTGTAATTGCCCTCGTAAGGAATACCCTTGCCGCGGTCGAGCTCGAGTATCCAGCCAGTCACATTGTCAAGGAAGTAGCGGTCATGGGTAATCATGATGACGGCGCCGGGATATTCCCGTAGATGCTTTTCCAGCCAGGCAATGCTTTCCGCGTCCAAATGGTTGGTCGGCTCGTCAAGCAGCAGCAGATCGGGCTGGCGCAAGAGCAGCGCGCACAAAGCCACGCGACGCATTTCACCACCCGACAGGCTTTCAACGCCGGCTTCAGGCGGAGGGCAGCGCAGCGCTTCCATCGCCATTTCCACCTGACTGTCGAGATCCCAAAGGTTCTGCGCGTCAATGACATCCTGGAGTTGCGCGCCTTCATCAGCGGTCTCGTCAGAATAGTTCATCATCAACTCGTTGTAACGGTCGAGCACCGCCTGCTTCTCGGCCACGCCTTCCATGACGTTTTCGAGCACGGTCTTGGACGCGTCGAGCTTTGGCTCTTGCGGCAGGTAGCCAAGTGTTGCGCCCTCGGCCAGCCAGGCCTCGCCGGTGAACTCGGTGTCGAGCCCCGCCATGACCTTCAGAACCGTCGATTTACCGGCACCGTTCGGACCGAGGATACCGATCTTGGCATCCGGATAGAATGACAGATGGACGTTTTCGAGGACTTTCTTGGCGCCAAAGGACTTGTTGAGCCCCGCCATGTGATAGATGAACTGCCGTGCCACAATGCGCTCCAGACATGATTTGGATGATTGTCCGCTGTCTATTCGAATTAGAGCCAGAGGGCAATGATGCCGCCCGCTCCTCCCCAGATCTGCGCGATGCCCGCCCGCAAACGGTTTATCCGAAACCGATGGTTCCCATCTGTTTCGAAAAGTCAGCTCACAAGCTATTGATCTGGTGGGGCATTTGTCCTGACAGACGGGAACCCTCCGTCAGTGTCGCACCACCAGAAGCTAAAATTAGATTAAACTGCAAAGATTTCCGTAAGCCAGATTGCAACAGACGCCGTGCAATAAGCGATCCAGATTTACAGGAGTTAAAAACGCAATGATCATCAATTCTGTAGGCTCTCCCTTTTCCGGGAGCTCTGGTTCCAACCAAAACACCGGCGGCGCATCCAATCAGTCACCCCCAGCATCTGAAGACACAACTTCTGGGAGCGGCCAGACCGGCGGCACCGAAGCGTCAGGTTCGACCGGGTCGTCATCCACATCCTCCGGTTCTTCCAATGGTCAAACCGGCAACCAGTCGACGGCTCCGACAACGTCCAGCCAGAGGGCATCGTCGAATACAGAGACCGGTGCGGCATCTGCGACGCTGACCGAAACGACCGCGAGGGCACCGGTCGACGAAAACACGTTGCGCACCCAGGCCCTGGACGTTCAGAAACGCATGAACACCGACATGTTGATCCGGTCCCTAGGCGCTACGGAGAACACAGACCTTAGCCTGCTCAGCGACACCGAAGCAGAGACGGAGACACCCGTTCCGCTGGCCGTCGCAGCCTATGCCGAGAACTTCAACCAACCTGTAACCGACCCTGCCAAGGCAGTTGCCTGACACAGCCTCCCGGCACCCCGGCCCTTGTCTGCGGATGAGGCCGGGTGATCGGTTGCCCTGATCACGCCAGCTGCGGCGCCGCTACCAGGCTCCACTTTGTTGAACCGCCCGCTCCTCGCTCAGGCGGAGAAACTGACGGTCACGCCCTTTTTCCTGAAGTAGGACTGCATGATCTTGCGGCCCTGACGGTTGGACTGGGCCAGCTTGCCGGGCTCGAACACGGCTTCCATCACCCCTTCGCGCGCCATCGCCGCCTTGAGCGCAGCAATATGGCTGTCCAGCTCTTCATTGTCGTTCTTGATCGATTCGTAGATGTTGTCGATGGCTTGGTTCAGGGTCAGATCGCTCACGTGTCGGCACTCCATGGTTCGTTGGCACTCAACTAGCGATTTTTCAGACAAGGGCAAGTCGCAGTCATGCAGGCACATGCAGTGTCTGGAGCGCCGTGCGATTAATAGGACGCGGTCTGCCGCAATGATTTTATGGACTTAGAAGGATTATCGTCGAAGGGCATACCTGCAGGGTACGTTCAAGACGATAATTCTTCTAAGCACTTGAAAACATGCGGCTCTTCGGGTTAGCTCAAACGTGGCTGTCCACTGCGTCGGACGGCTTGAGAGATGGGCCGGCATCGCTCTGTACCGCCCTCCTTATGCATCAGCCACGTTTGAGCCAACAGAATGCGTCTTATTAGTCGCACGACGCTCTAATCATCATAGCCCTTGATTTTGGCCCTCAGGCCATGGCCAATGGGAAAATGAGCGATTTTTCTGCCATCCCCCATCAAAGCCCGACAGGCGCAACCCTGGCCGTTCGCCACGTACTGGCCACCGGCCCCGTCCGCGGCGTTGTCCAGGTCAATCACGGACTGGCCGAGCATGCGGCCCGCTACCAGCGGTTTGCCCGTTTCCTCGCAGCCCAGGGCTATCATGTCTATGTCCATGATCACCGCGGTCACGGCGCAACCCGCGCACCTGATTCGATCCCCGGCGCTTTCGCCACCAAGGACGGCGCATCGAAAGTCGTTGCCGACGTCGCCGCCATCCACGCGTTGATCAATGAGCGGCACCCGGGCGTGCCGGTGATTACCTTCGGCCATTCCATGGGCGGTCTGGTGGCGTTGAATTTCGCAGAAGCCCACCCCGAAGCAAGTGCTGCTCTTGCAGTCTGGAATTCCAATTTCAACGCCGGGCTGGCCGGACGCGCCGGGCAGATCGCACTCCGCTTTGAGGCCTTTTTCAAAGGCTCCGACACCCCGAGCGCGATATTGCCCAAACTCACCTTCCAGGCCTGGGCCAATGCCATGCCCGATCGCCGCACCGATTTCGACTGGCTGTCGCGCGACAGCGTCGAGGTTGATCTCTATGTCATCGATCCCTTGAGCGGCTGGGACGCCACGGTGAGCATGTGGCAGGACGTGTTCAGGCTGATTTACGCCGGGGGAAGAGCTGAAAATCTGGCGAAGCTACCCCGGCATCTGCCCGTGCACCTGATCGGCGGCGCAGAGGATCCGGCGACCGACAACGGTGCTGCGATCACCTGGCTGGCCGAACAGATGAGCGCAGCGGGATTGACCGATGTAACAAGCCATATCCTGGCCGAGACACGGCACGAGACCTTGAACGACATCAACCGTGATCGCTCGATGGCCGACTTCCTGGCCTGGCTCGACAGCCGCATCAACGCGCCCTCACCGGCCTGATCCGGTTCAGCGCCTGGTTCAACGCAATGCAGCGTGGTCGATCTCAAACAGCATGAACTCGTTCTCGGCCCCGCTCAGTCGCGTCAAACCCGGCCAGTTGCCGCCACGCGCCACGACAGTAAA
Organism: Hoeflea sp.; assembly: GCA_051251555.1. Lineage (GTDB taxonomy): Bacteria > Pseudomonadota > Alphaproteobacteria > Rhizobiales > Rhizobiaceae > Hoeflea. Next base: position 60,039 of record JBPOEW010000015.1, on the reverse strand, counting down.
CAGGTTATCTGCCGCAATCGAAGCAGGAACAGGCAAACGGCACAGCGCAATATAATCGAATCCGTCCAGCGCCTCGCGGCGGGTCTGGCTGTCGTCTGAGATGAAGCTCTGCAGGATACGGCGCATGCCCGGCGCCGCCCGGTGAAACGACACGGCAGCAACTGTCATGCCCGGAGGCAGGTGATCCAGCAATCTCAGCCCCAGCCAGGCCGGCGTCATGATCCGCCCCGGTTTCACCTCGCCAAGAATGCTCACATCAGGCTGCTTGCATCCGGCATAGGTCAGGTAATCAACCGCGTCGATGCTGTCGGATGGCGCGGGTGCGAGCGCTTGCAGCGCCAGACCGGCACCGGCAACCACGGCAACCACTGCGCCCAGCAGCCTCGCCCCGGCTTTGGTGTCGCGCGAGACCATATGCAATGCGAAGGGCACGAACAGCGGCACCAGCGCTGCCGGAAAGCGGATGTAGCGCGTCTGCAGCAACGCCAACGCAAGTGCTGCGACCGCGCAGGCATAAATGATGATGACACCCGAACGGCCATTCCTGATTGTCGACCCGACAACTGGAGCCGCCAGCGCCGTGATTGCCACAAGCGCGCCCAGGACAATGAGTTCCGCGGTTTTGCCGTTCTGAAAATAGAGCAGAAAGGATTTTTCCTGCTCCACCCGGTCCAGCCAGTAGGTCCGCGAAAGCGGGTCGATCATGTGATAAGGCCCATCAAGGCACAACGGGAACTGCCACGCCAGCAAGCCCACCAGCGCAGCCCCCGCAACCGCCACCAGAACGCCCCGGCCAATCATCCCCGTCCTGACCGGCAATGCAGCAAGCGCTGCAGTGACGCCGCCATAGCCCGCCAGCGCAAGCGCATAGGGAGCAGAAAGCGCATCGCATTGTGTCGAGGCAAGTCCGGCCGGGCCGATCAGCGCCAGCCCGAACAAAGGCGTCACCGCCAGCATCGACAAACCGAGCGCGAGTGCGAACGCCCGGCTGCCCGGCCGGTCCAGCACCCAGCACAGGCTGACACCACCCAGCACCAGAGCGATCAACGGCAGCAGCTCCAGGCCCACAGCCACCGATCCGGCACAGCCGACCCCGACCAGCAATGCCCCTTTCGGCGTCCACAGGCCAAGCCCGCAAAACGTCAGCATGATCAGCAGCAATTGCACATTGTGATGATCGATCCGTCCGGGGCTGAACTCCCACAGTGCCAGCCACATCAACAACACGCTGCCGATCACACCGATCGGTTCAAGCGGCATGAAGCCATCAAGCATTGCCATCAGAGTGCGAACCACCAGCCCGCAAAACAACACCAGCATCACCGGCGGCCAGATCCAGAAGGCTGCTTGCAGCGCCGTCTCCATCCCCAGCACCGGCGTCAGCAACCAAGTGATGGCGACGTAAGGCAGATCCACCAGCCGCGACCATGGCGAGACATAGGCTTCCGGCATTTCGATCATCGGGATGGTCCGGTCGAACCAGGCCCCGCCAGCCGCCAGCAAACGAATCTGGACAGCCCGAAGATCGTCATCGATGTCGCCGAGAAAATTGACCCCGTCGACGATATCAAACAGCATCAACGGCAAGGCCACCCCCAGAGCCAGCAGGAACAACGGCATGAAACCGGCCTGTTTATCCCGATTTTGAGCCATATCCGTGTTCAATCTGGGCATATTCACGGGTCCCGCCTTGCCGGCAAACCGGCCTCACCTTTGTCAATGACAAGCATATGGATAGGCCGGAAAGCCTAAAATTGGGTGTTCTTTCACACCGTTTTGGCCACCTTGCGGGAATGTGCTTACTCGGCAGGTCACCGGCAGAGCAAAGATCGCATCATCAGAGAAATTCATGTGTCAGCTTCTGTTTCCAACGCTATACAGGCATCACTGATCGCAGCCGCTCGCCTTGTGCTGCCACATCAGCATAAAGCAGCCAACGGAGATCAGAATGGACCAGCCCAAGACCAGCACCCCGCCGCTTGCCGGTGTTCGCGTCATCGAACTGGCGCGCATTCTGGCTGGCCCGTGGGCCGGGCAGCTGCTGGCCGATCTCGGTGCCGATGTGATCAAGATCGAGCATCCCGAAGGCGGCGACGACACCCGCCGCTGGGGGCCGCCCTTCGTCACCGGTTCCGACGGCGAAAATCTCTCCGCCGCCTATTATCACTCCACCAACCGCGGCAAGCGCTCGATTACCATCGACATCGCCACGCCCGAAGGCGCGCAAGCAGCGCGCGATCTTATCGCCACCGCCGATGTGGTACTGGAGAACTTCAAGGTTGGCGGCCTCAAGAAATACGGACTCGACTACGACAGCCTGAAAGCTGCCAATCCTGCGCTCGTCTATTGCTCGATCACCGGCTTCGGTCAGACCGGCCCCTATGCGCCGCGCGCCGGCTATGATTTTATCATCCAGGCCATGACCGGCATGATGTCGATCACCGGCGAGGCCGGCCGCGAGCCGCAAAAAGCCGGCGTCGCCATTTCCGACATCTTCACCGGGCTTTATTCGGTCATCGCCATTCAGGCAGCGCTGCGTCACGCTGAGAAGACCGGCGAAGGCCAGATGATCGACATGGCGCTGTTTGACACCCAGGCCGGAATTCTCGGCAACCAGAACCTCAACTATCTGGTTTCGGGCGTTGCCCCGGTGCAGATGGGCAATGCCCACATGAACATCGCTCCATACGAGGTTTTCCCGGTTTCCGACGGCCACATCATCATCGCGGTCGGCAATGACGGTCAGTTTCAGCGGTTCTGCAAGATGCTCGGCGCCACCGAGCTTGGCGCTGATCCGGAATTCCAGACCAACCCGCTGCGCGTCGCCCACCGCGAGCGACTGCGCGCTGAACTCATCGCCCAGATGGCGTCCTGGACCAAGGCAGACATACTGGCCGCCTGCGAGGCCAATGCCGTCCCCGCCGGGCCGATCAACAACATTGCCGAGATGTTTGACGATCCGCAGATTATCGCCCGGGGCCTGCGCATGAACCTCGCAGATTCCGCCGGAACCGATATCCCGTCAGTCCGCGCGCCGATCATCCTGCCCGCCTCCCCGCTTCACTATGACCGGCCGAGCCCGCGCCTTGGCGAACACACCGAAGAGGTGCTGGCCGAACTTGAAACCATCAAATCCAAAGGAACACGCACATGAAAACCGGCGGCCAGCTGATTGTCGATTCACTCAAGGCCAACGGCGTCGAGCGCCTGTTCTGTGTGCCGGGTGAAAGCTATCTCGCGGTGCTTGATGCACTGGTTGATTCCGGCGTCGGGGTCACCGTCTGCCGTCAGGAGGGCGGCGCCGCGATGATGGCCGATGCCTGGGGCCGTTTGACCGGCAAGCCCGGCATTTGTTTTGTCACCCGCGGCCCCGGGGCCACCAATGCCACCGCCGGCTTGCACATTGCCCGGCAGGATTCGATCCCGATGATCCTTTTCATCGGTCAGGTGCAGCGCGACGCCCGCGAACGCGAAGCCTTCCAGGAGGTCGAGTACCGCCGCGCCTTCACCGAATTCGCCAAATGGGTCGGCGAGATCGACGATCCGGCCCGCATTCCCGAATTCGTCAACCGCGCCTTCTCCGTGGCCATGTCAGGCCGCCCCGGCCCGGTGGTGCTGTCCCTACCCGAGGATGTGCTGCGCGAAGTTGTCGAAAACCCGGCCGCTTCGATCCTGCCCAACCCTGTCCCAGTGAGTCACCCCGGCGAAGCCGAAATGAAAGATCTCGCCGTGCGCATTTCGCACGCCGAACGGCCGGTGATGATCCTTGGCGGCACCCGCTGGTCCGATGAGGCGGCGCGCCAGGTCGAAAGCTTTGCCGAGCGGGCGCAGATCCCCGTTGGCTGTTCCTTCCGCCGCCAGATGTTGTTCGATCACCTCCACCCCTGCTATGCCGGCGATGTCGGCATCGGCATAAATCCCTCACTCGCCGCAGAGATCAAGAACTCCGATCTGGTTATGCTGATCGGCGGACGTTTCTCCGAAATGCCCTCTTCGGGATACACACTGCTCGACATTCCCTGCCCCAAGCAACCGCTGGTTCACGTTCACCCCGACAGCGGCGAACTCGGCCGCGTCTATCGCCCGTCGCTCGCCATCAACGCCGACCCCACCAGCTTCGCTTCAGCCCTGTCCGCACTCGATGTGGATGGCTCAATGCCGCGCGCCGAGCGGACGGCCCGCATGCATGAGGACTATCTCACCTGGTCCACACCGCCTGAAACCGGCCCCGGCGATGTCCACATGGGCCCGATCATCAACTGGTTGCGTGATCGTCTTCCCGACGACGCAATCCTGACCAATGGCGCTGGCAACTACGCCACCTGGGTGCACCGCTATGTCCGTTTCCGCAAATTCGCCACGCAGGCTGCTCCGGCTTGCGGTTCCATGGGCTATGGGGTGCCCGGTGCGGTCGCCGCCAAGCAGGCCTTCCCCGAGCGTATGGTCGTGGCCTTTGCCGGCGACGGCTGCTTCATGATGCACGGCCAGGAATTCGCCACCGCCATCCAGCACAAGCTGCCGATCATCGTCATTGTCGTCAACAATTCGATGTACGGCACCATCCGCATGCACCAGGAACGCGATTACCCCGGCCGCGTCAGCGCCACAGATCTGACCAATCCGGATTTCGCGAGCTTGGCCCGTGCCTATGGCGGCCACGGAGAAACGGTGCTGACAACCGCCGAATTCGCCCCCGCCTTCGAGCGCGCCGAAGCCAGCGGCATCCCGGCAATTATCGAGATCAAACTCGACCAGCAGGCGATCACCCCCACGCGAACACTGGCCCAGATCTCGGGCACCGGAGTGAAGAAACAGGAATGAGCAAAATGCCGCACTTGTTCTGGCGCCAGAGCGCCAGATTGCAGGCATGGCAACACCGACCAAACCACCCGCACTGTCAGTCTGGTATGATGGCGGTTGCCCGGTCTGCCGCCAGGAAGTCGCGCTCTACAGTCGCATCGACCGCGATGACCTGATCACATCGATCGACATCGTTGCCCTTGGCGACAACGAGTTGCCGCCCGGCAAGACCCGAGAGGATCTTCTTGGCGAGTTCCATACCCGCGAGCGAGACGGCCCCTGGCAGATCGGCGTCGATGCTTTCGCCGCCATCTGGCAACGACTGCCGGTACTCAAATGGTTTGCGTTCCTGTTCCGCCTTCCAATCATCCGGCAGATCACCCAGGTCGCCTATCTCGGCTTCCTCAGATGGCAGCGCCACCACCGCGCCCGACGAAGCGCCACGGCCGACCTGCATGAGAACGAGCAATTACGCTCAGTTGCGCAAATGTTCCGTGTGCTGGAAGATCGCGGTCGAGCGGGCGCCCGAACGGCAATAACCGAGCATCGGCTGCGGCATTTCCTCGATCGCATCGACCATCAACCGCACTGCATCGGCGGTCACGCCCATTGGGCCGACCGGGATGTGGCGCGCTTCGATGCCGAGTGCTTCAGCAGCCTGTTTGATGCTGTCAAAGCTTGGCTGATCCGCCGCTTCGTCATCCGGGCGGTGGCAGACAATCGACTGGAAACCGGCTGCCTTGATGGCAGCAAGATCCTCGACCGAAATCTGGCCGGCGACGGAATATGTGGGGGTAACGGGGCGAAGATCCATGACGTCATCTTCCTTTGATAGGAGGCGCGTCTGTCTCAGCCACGCCGAAGTTCGATCTGTCCCACTGACTTAAGCAATGGTCGTGAGCGCGTCAATGCGGCGATATTCCGCTACGTCCCGGTGTGGGCTTAAGCGTGTTCCGAAAAGTGGGAACTGGTTTTCGGAATAAAACACGCGCCAAAACAGAAACCTGAAGCACCTGGCATGAATTTTATTCATGCCAGGTGCTTCAGGTAGCGCCGTTCCTCACCCGTTCGGTAACCGCACCGATGATCTCCACCACATCGGGAAAACAGCCGCAGCAACGCCCGCGGATCCGCATCGCGTGGTAAACCTTGGACGGCACGATCAGCTGCCAGGGGTCCTCAGTAAGCAGTTTTTCGACGGCAGCCTCGAGTTCGCCTTGCGACAGAAGGTTGCACTGGCAGACAATCATGGGAATTCTCTGTGAATATGCACCACCGCCAGCTGCCGCTTCCGGTTGACGCTAAAACCTGTATGAATTACTCCACAATCTTTGAACGAGCCGCCTTCCACTGTCAAACGGCAGATGGTCACCGAGTCGGGATTATGGCCTGCAATCCTTTCGCAGGATCAGGTCAGATGTAAAGGATAAACCCGCCCGTGGGCGAACGCGCACTCAAATCTGCTGCCTGGATAATCTCCCTGCTCTGCCTCGCGCCGATAATCGCCGTGGGTTTCGCTGCGGTCTCCGGCACGCTCGATACCTGGAACAGCCTGATGGCGACGGTTCTGCCGCGCTATACCTGGACCACGGTTCAGCTGGTGCTGCTGGTAGGTGTTGGAACTGCAGTGGTCGGCACAGCAACCGCCTGGCTGGTCACGACCTGCAGCTATCCCTTTCGCCGTACCTTCGAAATCGTGCTTGCCCTGCCGCTGGCATTCCCCGCTTACGTGCTGGCCTATGCCTATACCGACCTGCTCGATCACCCCGGCGCGGTGCAGACGGCGCTGAGAAAGATTACCGGCTGGGGCCCGCAGGACTACTGGTTTCCCGAAGTCCGCTCGCTTGGCGGCGCGGCGGCGATGCTGGTCTTCGTGCTCTACCCTTATGTCTATCTGCTTGCCCGCGCGGCCTTCCTCAAGCAATCGCCCACCGCCTATTTCGCCGCACGCACGCTCGGCCACACACCCTGGTCGGCCTTCTGGCGGGTCAGCCTGCCGATGGCGCGTCCGGCGATTGCTGGCGGCGTGATCCTGGCGCTGATGGAAACCATCGCCGATTTCGGCACCGTGGCGCATTTCGGGGTGCAGACATTTGCCACCGGCATCTACTCGGCCTGGTTCTCCATGGGTGACCGCATGGCCGCCTCGCAACTGGCGCTCTGCCTGTTGGTCGTGGCGCTGGCCTTCGCTCTGATGGAACGCGCCCAGCGCGGCGCCGCAAAACGCTTTCCCGCTGGCTCCCGCAACGAGGCCATGGAACGGCATCACTTGAGTGGCTGGTACGCTGCCGGCGCGTTTACCGCTTGCATGTTGCCGGTGGCCATCGGTTTTGCCATTCCGCTCGGTGTTCTCACCGACATGGCCATCAGCGCCGGAAAATCGCCGTTCTCGCCGCGCTATCTCGGCTATGTCCAGAATTCGCTGATCCTGGCCTCGATCACCGCTGCAATCACCGTCTCAGGTGCCATCATCATCGGCTTTTGCGCCCGCATCGCACCGAGCCTCGCCGCACGCTTTTCCGCCGCCGCCGCAGGCATTGGTTACGCGGTACCGGGTGGTGTCATCGCAGTCGGGCTGCTGGTCCCGTTCGCCGCCCTCGACAATGCCATCGATGCTTGGGCGCGGACCAATTTCGATGTCTCCACCGGCCTGTTCTTCACCGGCTCCATCGGGCTTCTGGTGGTGGCCTACATGGTGCGTTTCATCGCCGCTGCCCTTGGCGCGTTCGACACCGGCATCTCCGCAATCAAGCCCAACATCGATGCCGCTGCCCGCACGCTGGGCCGCACCTCGGGCCGCATGCTGTTCGAAATCCATCTGCCGCTGTTGCGCCCCAGCCTGCTGACGGCTCTGCTGATCGTCTTTGTCGACGTGATGAAGGAACTGCCCGCAACCCTGATCATGCGGCCGTTCAATTTTGATACGCTCGCCGTCCAGGCCTATCGTCTGGCCTCCGACGAGCGTCTGCAACAGGCAGCCCTGCCCTCGCTGATGATCGTCGGCTTCGGCCTGCTGCCGGTGGTCCTGCTCTGCCACACGATCGGAAAATCCGGACGTCCGCGCCAGACACTTCGCCTCAAGGTGGATGCGCTGCTGCCTTCGGCGTAAGCGGAGAAGGTCCCGCTTCCGTCCCGCCTGATACGCCCCCCTTTCTTGCGTGGCCTTTATCTGCTTTCACAATGTCATCAGACGCAGTAAGCATCCTCATCTTTGAATTCTGGGACATGTCATGGCGCAAAATGCCACCATCTATAAAGTCGAACTTTCAGTCTCCGACATGGATCGTCACTACTATGACACCCATAAGCTGACCGTTGCCAAACACCCCTCGGAGACGGATGAACGGCTGATGGTGCGGCTTGTCGCGTTTGCACTTAATGCCCACGAACATCTTGAAATGACAAAGGGCCTTTCAACCGATGACGAACCGGACATCTGGCAGAAAAGCCTCAGCGGCGAACTTGATGTGTGGGTGGCCCTTGGGCTTCCCAGCGAAAAAATGGTCCGCCAATCCTGTGGCAAGGCTGGCAAGGTGGTCGTCTATCCTTACGGCGGCAGGACGGCCGAGATGTGGTGGGACAAGATCAAGAACACCACCTCCCGTTTTGACAATCTTCACGTGATAAATTTTACCGAAAAAGACACCGGCGAACTGGCAAAACTGGCAAGCCGCGCAATGAACCTCCAGATAAATATTCATGACGGCGAAGTGATGGTGAGTGCTGGCGACAGCATCGTTTACGTGACTCCGGCAAAATGGAAGAGTGCCGCATAAATTACGGGTTTCTGGCGCAAAACCGGCTTAGAGCGCCGGTGCCCATCTTGATCAGATGTGGCTCACCAATGTCCGCACTGAAGCATCTGCGCTGCGGCGTCGAGAGTTTCAGCAAACGGGTGATTGGGCCGACAGCTATATCCACGGCTACGTCGGTTTGTGCGGAATGCGATCTTTTGTTCGCGCCGTCAGAAGTGCTCGAACGGGCCATCGGTCTTTGACATCGATCACGAACAGCGTTTTGTCGCTGGCTTCGCCCCCTCGAATCGAGCCTGATTGCCAACTTTTTGTTCTCTGCATTTCAGTCATCGGTTTTGCCAGACAATTCCTGCAGCAATGCAGATGCGCATTGTATAGCGCTACCGGCAGCCCCATCTCGTCAGTATGACAACAACACAGACACCGACATTCGAGCACGAGATAGCGATCGTACCGCGCGATATCGATGACATGGGTCACGTCAACAATGCCGTCTACCTTCGCTGGGTGCAGGAGGCCATTGTCGATTATTGGCAGCACGTCTCTTCCGCTGATGCACAGCAAGAACTTCTCTGGGTGGCTATCAAGCATGAAATTGTCTATCGCACGCCGCTTTTCATAAATGATGAAGTGGATGCCTTGGTTACGGCGACTGGAACGCGTGGGGCTCGGGCGTCATTTTCAACAGACTTTAGGCGCGGCGAAGAAATAGCAGCCGAAGTGCGCAGTTCGTGGTGTTGCGTCGATGCGGTTACCCGACGGCCACAGAGGATCGCTCACAACATCGCTCAACGGTTTTTGCCAAGCTGAAATCGCTGCTGTTAGCTCCCCGAAGCAGACATCAGGGGCCGCATATTAAAGTCCCCTAAGGGCCGAAAATGTCGCTGCTGGAGCCGAATGACACCTCCCGACAGAATGCTCTCTTCAGATCGACTGCCCCATACAAATCCTGTTTAAAGGTCTCTTCCCCGCGCAGGAAAAGTCAGCACGAGCCGGCCCGGAAATGCCCGCTACAAACTATTCGCGGTCTTGCCAAACACCCGCCCCGGCGCATCACCGGCCAGCGGCGCACCCGTTGCCTGGGACATGTGCCAGGCCAGTGCCTGATTGCTGCTGAGAACCGGAATGCCGAGTTCAGCCTCCAACTCGTCGATGACATCAAGGGTTCGCAGATTTGTACAGGACAGAAACACCGCATCCGCTCCCTTGGCCGCCGCCCGTGCCGCAGCCTTGATCGACTCTGGCGCAATGCGCGCCACCCGCGCCTCGACCTCCTCGCCAAAAGTCAGCACCTCGCCGATCTCGAAACCTGATGCGATGAAAGCGTCGCGCACCGGGGCCGCAATGCTTTCGACATAGGGCGTGACGAGCCCGAGCCGCTTCACGCCCAACATTTGCAATGCGGCCAGTGCCGCTGTCAGCGGGTCGGTCACCATCGGCGTCTCAACGCCCTGCCGCAACATGCCCGCCACCGCCTCCGCCCCGATCAGCGTGGTGCCCGAGGTGCAGCCATAGCCGACCGCATCAAAACGCGCAGCCCGTGGCAGCAGGCTGGCACCACGCGTCAGTTCCGCCTCCATGGCGGCAATTGAAGCGGCTGACAGCTCATCGCCGGATGGAATACGGCTCACATAGATCGCAATGTCGCGATCGGGAAAGAGCCGCCGGAAATCCTGTTCCAGCGTTTCATCGGCTTGCAGCACCACCAGCCCCAGCGTCGCTTTCGACCCGATCGGGCCAGTGAGATCAAAGCCAGCCTGTTTCATCCCGTGATCTCCGGCATTTCTACAGGTGCTCGACGCGACAGCAATTCCGGGCCGTTGGCGCGCAAGACAATGTTTTCCTCATGCACCAGAATCCTGCCCGGCGCGATCTCGACACCGGGTTCCAGCGTAAGCACCATGCCCTCGCGCAGCTCGGTCGTATCAAGCGGGGTGACCGACGGCCATTCCGTCAATGTCAGCCCCAGCCCATGACCCAACCTGCCGCCGCCGACAACCGCACCTTCGCGGACCAGCGCCTCAGACAGAATACGGTGCAGATCGCGTGCCAGCATGCCCCGACGCAGATCGGCAAGCGCAACATCGGTCGCCGCATGAAGGCTGGCATGGGCGCGGCGGACCTCATCAGCCACACGTCCGATGGCAAAGTTGCGGTCGAAATCGCAGAAGTAGCCCTGACGCACAGCACCTGTGTCGAGCATCAGCACATCGCCCGCCTGTAACGGGCAATCATCCGCCGGCGAGATGACATCGCCATAGCCGCCCTGCCCGGCGCCGCCTGCGACATAGCTGACCCAGTCCGCCCCTTCCTGCAACAAAGCCACCTGAAAATCACGGAACACCTGTGATAGCGGCGTACCTTGATGGGCGAACTCCGGCACCCGCGCGAAGGCGGCATCAGCTATTGCACAGGTCGCCCGGATCTTGGCTATTTCGGCGTCGGACTTGATTTCACGCACCCGATAAACCGCGTTGGTGCCATCAGCAATCTTGCGCGGCGAGATGCGATCCTGCAGGCGTTGAAAATCGGCAATTGGCATGCGCAGATGGCTTTCCAGCCCCATCGGAATCCCGATTCTGCCAGAAGCCGGCACGAGAGAAATCAACGTATCGGCCAAAAGGCTGACGCCGTCATCAACAGGGTCCGGCGCATTCCATGTCCGGATGTCCTTGATCCAGCAACGCCCCATCAACTCGGCCCCGATGGCAGGTATGACCGCCACCGGCTCACCCGCCACAGGTACCACAACAAACCAGGGCCGCGCCGGGCTTTCCCAGAAGCGGGTCAGGAAACCGGTGGTGTAAAACACATCCGCAGGCGTGGTCAGCAGCAGCGCATCCAGCCCCCCGCGCGCCATCTCGCTCTGCAAGGCCGTGATACGGCGCCGGTACTCCTGGCCAGGAAAGACAAGCGAATGATCAGGCATCTTCCGGCCCTTCGCTCAGAATGCACAGAACATGCGACTGCGGCCCGATTCCCTCGAGTCCGGCCAGCAGCGCGGCCACGCCTGCAGCCCCCGAGGGAGTGGAGGCGAGCCCCGCATCCGCCACCGCAGCAGCCCCTGCCGCCGCTTCCGCTTCGCTGATCGTCACAAAGCGATCGGCGTCACGCGCCAGATCGGCCAGCGCCAGCATCGAGGGCGTCTTGCAGTCAAGCCGTCCCATCGATGAATCCGGACCTTCCGTATCAACCACGTGGCCGGCGCGAATGCTCTCGATCAACGCCGGGGCCACTTCGGGCTCGACCACGATCATCTGCGGTGCATCGCCCCAGGCCAGCCGCAATTGTGCAGCCGCCGCTGCCGCAAGCCCACCGACACCCGCCTGCAACAGCACATGGCTCGGCACATCGCGCCCCACGGCTGATATCTGGGCAGCAATCTCGGCGGCCAACTGCCGATAGCCTTCCATCACCCGAAACGGCAGATCCACATAGCCCGGCCAGGAGCCATCCGACAACAGCGTCCAGCCATTGGCCTCTGCCGCGTCGCTCGCAGCCTGCATGCTGGCCTCATAGTCGGCCCCCGCCCGCACCACTTGCGCGCCCATACCTTCAAGCCGTCTTGCAAACCCCTCCGGCACGGCGTGAGAAAGATACACCACTGCCGAAGCCCCAAAAATCCGCGCACCGGCTGCCACCGACATGCCGTGGTTTCCCGCACTGGCGGTCACATAGGTGCGCCCCGTCAGGGCCTGGCGCAGATCGCCGCCCACGGCCGCAGCCTCGCGGGCAATTGCATAGGCAGCGCCAAGCGCCTTGAAACTGCCAAGCCCCATGCGTGCGCGTTCATCCTTGATCGTCAGACGCGCGACGCCGGCCTTGGCGGCAAGCTCCGGACAATCCACAAGCGGTGTCGGCGCATGCGCGGGGCATTGCGCCAGCAGAGCGGCAACGGCTCGCGCATCCGCTCCCGGCATGGGTTGAAGATCCGGCAATCCGATGCCCCGATATCGATTTTCCAGTGCCGTGATCATGCGCACCTCCCCATTTCGCCGGTGTCTTGGTCACAGCAGGATAACCGCAAACAGCACCCCACTTCCCGGATTAATTACAACAAACCCGTCCGTTTTTCAGAGCGTAAAGGAAATATCATGAGGAATATCGGACCTGCACATTACAAAACGCTGGCCCCATGCCGGATTTCCGGCGAATATCCGACATGGACAAATTCGACGCAGCCATTCTCGACGCCATCCAGACCAACAACCGCCTCACTGCAGAGGCCTTGTCAAAGCTTGTACATCTGTCACCCGACAGCTGCCGAAAACGGCTCTCCCGGTTACGTACGGAGGGCTATATCGACGCCGATATCGCTGTGCTCAATCCGGGAAAACTCGGCCGCGATCTTATGCTGATTGTTGAAGTCGCCCTGACCTCGGAGCGCCCGGCCGATCTTGACCGGTTTCGCGAAACCATGAAGTCAGCACCCGAGGTGATGCAGTGCTATTACATCACCGGCGCCAGCGATTTTCTGCTGATCCTGTCGGCCAGCGACATGGCTGATTACGAAGCCTTCACCCGTCGCTATTTCTTTGCCGAAGAAAACATCATGAAGTTCCGCACAAGCGTGGTGATGGACCGGGTCAAAACCGGTTTTTCGATACCGTTGCCCTTCCTTGATGAGGTCAAGGACTGACGGGATCAGAGAGCAATGGTCGCACCGCTCATGCGGTCATGCCCTGACGCGCGCAAGGTCCGGATCATAGGGCCCGCTCTCGATAACCCGGGCCGACACCCGTTCACCAATGATATCGACCGTCGTCTCGCGACCAGGCACGGCAAAGTCCGGTTCCAGGAAGGCATAGGCGAGATTGAGGTTGGTTCTGTAGCCCCATCCGCCCGATGTCACCGTGCCTATGATACGCCCGTCCACCCTCACCGATGCACCGCCAAGCGCAGGCGCATCATCAGAATTGATCGCCAGCGTCACCAGACGACGGGTCGGACCAGCCTCCATTCGCTGCAACAATGCATCCTTGCCGACAAACGTGGCCTTGTTGATTTTGACAAACCGGTCCAGTCCGGTCTCAAACGGATCAAATTCCGTCAGGATATCCGCCTTCCAGTGCAGATAGCCCTTCTCCAGACGCATGGATTCGACAGCCCGCGAGCCGATCAGCTTCAGCCCATGCGGCTCGCCAGCCCGGCGCAACGCCAGATAGGCCGCATACAGGCCTTCATTCGGAACGTGAATTTCATAGGCCAGCTCTCCCGAGAAGCTGACTGACAGCACCGTCGCAGGCGCAATGCCGATATGGGCTTCGCGCACCGACAGCCATGGGAAGGCCTCGCGCGACCAGTCGCCTCGCGCCGCTTGTGACAACACCTCGCGCGCCTTTGGCCCGGCCAGTACCAGGATGGTCTGCGCATTGGTCAGAGAGCGGATGCTGACATCCTCATCTTCGCCGAGATGCGAGCGCAACCAGTCCATGTCGTGAAACTCGGATGCCGCAGCCGAGCCGTACCAGACCCGGTCGCCACCCCGGTCGGAGGCGGGAATGTTGGCAATCGTCGCTTCGGCTTTCAGCATGCCGTGCCGGTTGAGCAGGTAGCCGAGACCAACCCGCCCCGGCCGCTTTGTCACGGTTCCACATATCATGCGATCGAGAAAGTTGTGCACGTCCATGCCGGTCAACTCGAACCGGTTGAAGCCCGACACCTCGGTCAGACCGACAGCGGTGGCGACCGCGTTGACCTCCTCGCCAACAATCGCGTCGACTTCACTGAAGCGGAACCCCAGCGTCTCTTCGAACTCCTGCGACGGCTTGATGTAGTCGATGCGCTCCCATCCATTGACTGTTCCCATATGCGCCCCTTCGCCGACCAGCACAGGCGTCAATGGCGTGGTCTTCATCGGACGCCCGGCAGGCCGGTGCTCGTGCGGGAAGTGAAAGCGGAACTCGTTCCGATAATCCTCGATCGCCTTCAGCGATGTCAGTTCAACGCTGGCATGGCCGGTGAAACGCCTGGGATCGATCACCCAGGTGTCATATTGCGCCTCGCCATGAACGATCTGCTGCGCCAGCAGCCAGCCATGGCCTCCGCCCTCGCCCAGACCGGCGCGCAAGCCGATGATGCAGAAGGCGTTGCGCTTGCCCGGCACCGGCCCGACCAGCGGCGCCCCGTCAATGGTGTAGGTGATCGGCCCGTTGACCACCGAGCGGATGCCGGTTTCCATCAGAGCGGGCATCCGCGCGAATGCGCCCTCCAGCACATCGGTGATGCGATCAAGATCATCGGGGCACAGATCATTGGAGAATTTCGGATCAATCCCGTCCATTCCCCACGGCCGGCAATCCTGTTCGTAGAACCCAAGCAACAACCCGCCCTTTTCCTGCCGCGAATAGTAATCGCTGATCGGGCAGCGCAACAGCGGAATGCGGTGCCCGACCTCGGCAATCGCCGGAATATCCTCGGTCAGAAAATACTGATGCTCCATCGAGGCGACGGGATGGCTCACCCCCATCATGGCGCCGATCTCGTTGCAGCGGTAGCCGCCCGCATTGACCACGATCTCGCAGCGCACATCACCCTTTTCCGTGTGCACGGTCCATGTGTTGTCTGCGTGCTGGGTCAGGCCGGTGACTGGCGTGTGGCGGTTGACCTCGGCGCCTGCAAGCCGGGCACGCCGCGCCAGCGCTTGGCACAGCTGCGCCGGGTCGATGTGCCCGTCGGTCGGATCCCAAAGCCCGCCGAGCAGATTGTCGGTTGAGATCAGCGGATGTCGCCGCGCGCATTCATCCGCATCAATCACCTCTAGATCGACACCCATGCCGGCTGCAACCGAGGCAAAATGCCGGTAGCCGTCCATCTGCGCTTGTGTGTTGGCAAGCCGAATGCCGCCGTCGCCGTAATTGTAGCCGACAGGATAATCGGGGTCGTCGCGCAGTTCCTGGTAGAGCCTGATCGAATGCGATTTCAGACCGATCATCGTCTGGTTCATGCCGAAATTGGTCACCTGCGCCGCCGAGTGCCAGGTCGTGCCCGAGGTCAACTCGTCACGCTCGATCAGCATGACGTCGCTCCAGCCTTCCCGGGTCAAATGGTAAAGCGCAGAACACCCGGCAATGCCGCCGCCGATAACAACCACTCTTGCCTGATCACGCATCTTCGCTCTCCATGGTTCCTGCAGCCTGAAACCGGCATCAAAACACCGGGCCAAAACAGGTCAAGGAAAACCCGACAGTTTCGAAATTATCAAAACTCTTATCCAGCTTTGGCAGGCCGAACCACCTAACCGCAGAGAGAAAATCCATGCGACGGCAAGCCGTCAGTCCTTCGGCGCGATCAGCCCAAAACTGTCTCGGAGCCAGGGGTAAGCGGTGCCGACCGGGTCCACCGCCAGACGCCGCACACTCTGGCGGAAAAGTCCGGCGATCGCCTGCGCCGTCGGACGGTCAAAATCATCCCGCGACAGCAATGTGATGGCCCGCGCAAACGATGCAATCGGAAGCGGATAGAGGGCGACACCGTCCGAGAACCCTTGTGCCCGCGCGAACCCCACCGGGGTGATGATCGACCAGCCACCGCCATGGGCAATGATCGCCATGATCGATTGGACGCTGTCAAAGGCGTAGCGGTCAGCCAGCGAAATCCGGTTGCGGGCCAGATGCGCCTCGATCTGCTTGCCGATCAGATGCTGCCGGTTGAAGCGCAGGAACGGCAAGCCCCCCTCGCCCGCAAGCAGAGCCGCCGCATCCGATTGCTTGCCCTTCGGCAGGGCCATGACAAAGGGATCACGCAACAGCAGATCGCTTTCGATCCCTGCTCCGGACGCATCAGTCTGCGAGGCGATGGCAACGTCCAGATCTCCCTTGCGCACCAGATCAGCGGCCTGATGGCTCAGCACCATGCTGATGGCAAACTTGGCCCGCGGCATGCGACTGGCCAGAATGACAGCCAGCTCCGGTGCAACATTATTCTCGAAATCATCGACAATCCCGATCCGCAGCGACCGCGTGCCCAACAACCCGCCGATCGCCGTTTCGCTGGTGGCGCGCCTGACATGATTGAGCCCGGCTGAGAGATGATGCAGCGCCTCCCGCCCCTCGCGCGTCAGCACAAACGGCCGCGAAGCCCGGTCAAACAGCGTCGCCCCCATCTGCTCCTCAAGCCGCGCTACGTGATGCGACACCGACGAGATAGACAACCCCATCTCCCGTGCCGCCGCTTGCACCGACCCGCTCTGCGCCACCCGCTCGAACGCCTCCAGCGCCTGAAGAGAAATTTTGGGAAGCGACACGCCGGTGGTCCTGTCAGTTTCGGAATAGTCGAAACGATGGCGAAGACGGTGCCGGGAGTCAACGCGGCTGGATTGATGCTATGGGAGGATCGGATGAGCGAAAGCAAGTCGAGGCGCTGCAACCGGTGCGTCTGAGCGGTGCCTGGAAGGCAAGCCATACAATCAAGATCAGAACGCTTTTTGCCTGCTCCGTGCAACAGTGAAGCCGCGGCCTTCGGCATTCACGCAGGTGATCCCGGTCTTGGCCGAGGTGCAAGTGATACCGCTGCCGACCACTGAAGCCTCGTAATCCAGCACCTGGGCATTTTGATCGATGACGGTATCGCCCGCACAGATCGGCGTCCCCGGCCCCCTAGCGCTGACCTCGAATGCAAATCCCCAGTCGAGATCGCAATCGACCGGGCGCGGGTATGACTGGGTAAACTCCGACAAGTCACAACGCGCCCCTGCGCCGGCGCCTGAGAAGATCATGCAGTGAATGTTGCCCGTAGGGCTGCGAAAGCTGATGTCTTGCGCGAGCGCCGATCCACCGACCATCATGCAGGCGCAAGCCAGTCCCGCCACAAACGTCCTCATAGTGCCCTCCAACCCCCTCTTCTCGACTTAGAGAACTTCAACGCAGGCCGTTTGGCAAGCCCTCCAGCTTTCGCTGCCACAACATTGACAACGGGCGCGTGCATGTCGTTCGACGCCTTCATGCCGAACTGGTGATGATCTACCAACCTGTGCCGAGCCGGGTATATGCCGGCTGACCGCAGCACTGTCTTGTGTGGAAACAAAACGGCGGCATTTCAATTGGTTGGCATGACCCGGTGCTTCGGGCACACCTTTGCGGATGTCAGGAATCTGCCGCAGATAGACATAGATGGTACCAAAATTCTCGTCGCTCATCTGTCCAAAGGCCTGCCAGGGCATCAGTGGCAGCATTGGTCCCCCGAAACCCAGATGCCGTCTTGTGCGTCTGTCCTCGGAAAACTGTATGGCATTGTAATCGCACAAGCCCCCGGTTTCAGGCCACCGGTTTCAGAGTAAGGGGTTCAGGTTGGCAGTGAAGCTGACACCCAAGGGTGCGCAATGTGAGAGAGTTTCATTTTTTCACTACTCATCGCCTCTTTAAACCAACCGGTCCACAACGCTTGGGCAGACCTGGGATCGAAGCTGTGAGGAGACGAAGGTTAGAGCTGAAAGCCAAAAACACCTCAGCCAGAGCGAATTTGTGTCTTGATCGCTATTACCACGCCCTACGCCCTGTCGTCGTCGGCCTCGCCCCTGGTTTCCCGCTCGTTGTGGTCTGCGGGGTCGAACTCATTGGGGTCGTAACCGTCCTCGTCCTCGGCGATCCCGGTCACGTGGGTCGTCCCGGTCTCTTCATCGTAGAAAAGCCCGTATTTCGCACGCCCCTCGGATCTGTAGCGCCGGTATTCGTGGATGCCCGAATAGATGAACAACAGGGCGAAGGGCACGAGAAGCATGAGGGCTATCAGTCGGGCTTCCATAGTGGATGCTCCTTTGCGAGGCAGGGGTCAGGCGCGCGGGTGGTCGGGGCCAGCGAGTGAAGCGCGCCGTTGCGCGCTTCGATCTGGCGGTGAAAGCCTTCAGCCTCAGCTGTTTGACGAGATGCCCAAAGTGCCCGTACGGCAGGCCGCACAGGTCGCTGGCACGAGAGTGTCGATCAAGCGCATTGTGCTGCGAGGCCCGGATCGGGCGGTGCCCGGTACTGTGCGCATGGTGCCTATATAATCAGAAGCAGAGATTCCTTCAACCTGCAGCATTGGCCAAGGGGACTCAGTACGGTCGTTCGCTGGGTGATCCCGAAGGTCCGGTTGGGGCCGGAAAGCTCCTCGCCCCCCAGAAACGAAAAAGACCCGGACGCCAAATGTCCGGGCCTTTTCAGAGGCTGGGGGAGAGCTCATTTACCCCCCGGCGGTATGGCCGTGAGGTCGCGGCTTACTTGAAGCCAACCTCGTTGTAGATTTCCTGCGCACGGGCCTGGTTCTTGCCAAGCTCGTTGAGGTTGAGCCCGTCGGCGGTGAAGCTGCCCAGTCCCTCGACCACTGAGGAGGCGGCAACCGAAGGCACCACCGGGTACTCGTTGTTGCCATTGGCGAAATAGGACTGCGCTGATTCCGAGGTGAAGTATTCAAGCAGCTTGACTGCGTTGTCGCGGTTCGGGGCGTGTGCGGCAACACCGGCGCCGGAAACGTTGACATGCGCGCCGTTGCCATCCTGATCGGGAAAGATCACGCCGATCTTGTCGATGCCTTCGCTCAACCCGTCGACCTGACCGGCAATGCCGCGGGCGAAATAATAGGTGTTGGCAATGGCAATGCCGCACTCACCAGAGACAATACCCTTGAGCTGGTCAGTATCGCCGCCCTGCGGGTCGCGTGCCAGATTGTCCTTCAGTCCCTGCGCCCAGGTCTTCGCCGCCTCGTCGCCATTGTGGGCGATGTAGGCGCCAAGCAGCGACAGCATGTAGATGTTCGAGCTGGAACGGGCGCACAGCAGGCCCTTGTATTTCGGATCCGCCAGCGCCGCATAGGTCATCGGCGGCTCGCTGACCTTGGCCTTGTCATAGAAAATCACGCGTGCACGCTTGGAAATGCCGAACCAGTGACCTTCGGGGTGGCGCAGGCTTTCGGGAACCCGTTCATTCAGCACCTCTGACTCGACCGCCTGGAACAGACCCGCCTCATCGGCACGCCACAAACGGCCGGCGTCGGCGGTGATGAACACATCCGCCGGGCTGTTGGCGCCCTCGGCTTTCATCCGCTCGATCAGTTCGTCTTCCTTGCCCTCGATCAGGTTGATCTTGATACCGGTGGCTTCAGAAAATTCGCTGTAAAGCCGTTCGTCAGTGTCGTAATGGCGCGACGAATAGATGTTGACTTCACCGTCAGCCTGAGCCGGCACAGCGGCGGCGGCAAAGGCCGCAACTGAGGCGAAAAGCGCGAGAACGCGGGCGGAAACACTGACCATTGGTAACTCCGTGGAAACCGGGTTGATAAACTTGACTATGGAAATCATGTTTATAAATCCATGGTTTTCCTGTCAACCAGTCACTTGAAAAAAACATGAGTATCGATGGAAGGATTATTTCAGCTCACGTCCGGTCATCAATTGCTCACTTCCCGCCATTGTCGAAGCGCACCGCAATGCCTCTCGTAGACGCGCATTGCTGCGAGCGCCCGCAGATCCTGTTCAGCTTCCATTCATCTTCCGACGATTATGTCGCACCCGATTATGTCGCACTGCAGCGGCGACCCGGTCGACATGCTGCTTTGTGGTCTTATTCCGCATGCCGCATATCCTGGTTCAGCGCGTGTAGCCCCAAACCGCCCTGCAAAGTTCCCTCTTACCCGTCATTTGAGGCATCCCACCCGCAATATAAACACAAACAATTTACACGACGTACGGCGTCGGTTGCGCCAAAAGAGTGCGCGCAGCTTTTCTTACTGTTCCGGATTATATATGAGGGGCAGAGTCGCCCGCGGAACAGAGGGATGTCACTTTTGACCATTACCGAAGACAAAGCCCTATTTGGCCTAGACGGACTTGATGACATTCTCGCTGGTGGGTTGAGCAGACATCATGTTTTTCTGCTGGAAGGCTCCCCCGGCACCGGAAAGACGACCCTGGCGTTGCAGTTCTTGCTGCAGGGCGCGGCGCGGGGCGAGCGCTGTCTCTATGTCACATTGTCTGAAACCGCCGAAGAATTGCATATAAGTGCAGCGTCGCACGGCATGCAAATTCCGGAAGCGATCGAAGTGTTTGAACTCTCGCCGCCTGAAACCTTTCTCAACGCCGAACAGCAGCAGAGCCTGCTCTATTCGTCTGATTTGGAACTCGGTGAAACCACGAAAGCGATTTTTGACGCCTATGAACGCACCAAGCCTGACCGTGTGGTGATCGACAGTCTATCCGAGATCCGTCTGCTGGCGCAAAGCTCCCTGCGTTACCGCCGTCAGATCCTGGCCCTCAAACATTACTTCGCACGCAGCGGCGCAACTGTGCTGCTGCTTGATGACATGACGGCCGATGTCTCCGACAAAACTGTTCACAGTGTGGTTCACGGTGTCATCCACCTGGAAGAAATGGCCCCGACCTATGGTGCCGAGCGTCGACGGCTCCGCATCCTGAAATACCGTGGTCAGGCATACCGCGGCGGCTATCATGACTACGTAATCAAGACCGGAGGCGTCTCTGTTTTCCCGCGTCTGCGCGCAAATGAACACCGCACCGACTATCAGCATACAACGCAAAGTTCAGGCGTCAGAGAGTTGGATGGATTGCTCGGCGGCGGCATTGAACGCGGCTCAAGCACACTGCTGTTGGGTCCGTCTGGCACCGGCAAGAGCACATTCTCGTTTCAGTTTGTCAAAGCCACGATCGAGCGCGGCGAGAAGGCAGCCATCTTTCAATTCGATGAAGAACTCGGATTGTTGTTTGCCCGCACCAAAGCCTTGGGACTTGATCTCGAGTCTTACCGCGACAGGGGCCTGCTGCACATTGAACAACTCGACGCCGCAGAACTGTCGCCCGGCGAGTTTGCGCATCGGGTCAGGGACAAGGTGGCCAGCTTTCAAGCAACAACGGTCGTCATCGACAGCATCAACGGCTATCAGGCGGCCATGCCCGAGGAAAACGCTCTCGTGCTTCACATGCACGAGTTGCTCCAATATCTCAACCGCCAGGGTGCCAACACGTTTCTCACTGTTGCGCAACACGGACTTGTTGGCGACATGAAATCGCCGGTCGATGTCACATATCTCGCCGACACGGTCATTTTGCTGCGGTATTTTGAATCCCGTGGCAGGGTCTTGCGCGCCGTCTCGGTCATAAAGAAGCGAACCGGCCCGCATGAAGATACAATCCGGCAATTCCAGATTAGCCAAAAGGGCCTAACAGTCGGCGACCCGTTGACCCAGTTCCAGGGCGTCCTGCGTGGAGTTCCCGATTTTGTCGGGGACACCGCCCCGCTGTTTTCCAGATAAAAAGGCTGAACTGTGATTCCTGAGCGCAAGCCATCGGTTCTGGTTTATGCCCCGGGGGGCCGCGATGCCCAGGTCGCGAGCATGTTGTTGGAGCAGGCCGGCTTCACCGCGATAAACTGTACGGACGTGACGGCATTTGTCGCTGCGATTGATGATGACCTGGCTTTTGCTGTTGCGACGGAAGAAGCACTTAGCACCTCCGATCTGGGACCGATCTCATCCTGGATAGAAAGCCAGCCAAGCTGGTCGGATTTCCCGTTTATCGTGCTGACACAACGCGGAGGTGGCCCCGAGCGCAATCCTGCCGCCGCCCGGCTGTCCGAAGTGCTCGGCAATGTCAACTTTCTGGAGCGGCCGTTCCATCCGACAACTTTCGCCAGCCTGGCCAAGACCGCGTTGCGCGGGCGGCTCCGGCAATATGATGCGAGGGGCCGGCTGGAAGAACTCGACGAAGGTGAACGGAGGCTTCATACAGCGCTGGAGGCTGGCCGCCTGGGTTCATGGGAACTGGATCTCGATACGAAGTTGCTGACAACGTCGGCAATGTGCAGGCAGGTTTTCGGTCGTCCCGCGGATGCCGGATTCAGCTATGATGACCTGATAGACTCTATTCACGAAGACGACAGGGAGCGGATGCAGCTCGCCGTTCAGGCAACCGTTGAAACCGGGGTCGATTACGCCATCGAATACCGCACAATATGGCCCGGAGGATCGTTGCACTGGGCCGAGATTAGGGCGCAACT
This sequence comes from Hoeflea sp., assembly GCA_051251555.1. Classification (GTDB taxonomy): domain Bacteria; phylum Pseudomonadota; class Alphaproteobacteria; order Rhizobiales; family Rhizobiaceae; genus Hoeflea. The sequence continues at coordinate 37,502 of JBPOEW010000015.1, read as the reverse complement.
CTACCGCAACAGGCTTGGCGAAGCGGTCAAGATGGTCGGCGTCTCGGCGGACATTACCCAGCGCAAGAACGACGAGCAAAACCAGCGTTTGCAAAACGAAATTCTCGAAGATCGCGTGACCGCGCGAACCGCCGAACTGGAGGCCGCTCACGCGGTGATTGTTACCGAAGCACATCAGCGCGAAATGGCCGAGGGCCAGTTGCGGCAAGCCATGAAGATGGATGCTATCGGGCAATTGACCGGTGGCGTCGCGCACGATTTCAACAATTTGCTGATGGCAGTTCTGGGCAATCTTGAATTGTTGCGCAAACATTCTGCCGGTGACACCAAAGCCGAACGTCTTATAGACGGCGCGGTGCAGGGCGCCAAGCGCGGCGCGTCGCTGACACAGCGGCTTCTTGCCTTCGCACGGCGGCAGGATCTCCAGGTTTCCAGCGTCGACCTGGGCGGTTTGATCTCCGGAATGCGGGATTTGATCAACCGCTCTGTGGGCGCCAGCATCGCTATAGAAACCGATCTGCCGGAGGAGACACTTGCGGCGCTTGCCGACGCCAACCAGGTCGAGTTGGCGCTGCTCAATCTCGCCGTCAACGCCCGCGACGCCATGCCTGACGGAGGCGTCATTCGCATCGGCCTGCGGAGCAGTGAAATCACCGGGCAGGACGATCTCGAGGCGGGGCAATACGCCATCATTTCGGTGACCGATACCGGCTGTGGGATGAATGCGGAAACCCTGGCAAAAGCGGTCGATCCATTCTTTTCCACCAAGGAGCTTGGAAAAGGCACCGGGCTTGGTCTGTCGATGATCCATGGACTGGCAATCCAGCTCAACGGCCGGCTCAAGCTTTCCAGCACGCCCGGAAAGGGCACCACCGCCGAACTGTGGATTCCAAAATCCGAACACGAGGAGCAGAAGGAAAATTCTATGGCCAAAACGCAGCCCATCAACACCGACGCTCCAATCCGCAGGCGCATCCTGATGGTCGATGACGATATCCTCATCGCGATGAGTTCAGTGGATATGCTCGAAGACCTTGGCCATGAAGTGGTGGAAGCCAATTCAGGTGCGCAGGCGCTCGACATCCTCAAATCCGACAGCGGCTTTGATCTTATGATTTCGGATTTCTCGATGCCGGGAATGAATGGTGCCGACCTGGCAATGGAAGCAAGGCGGCTTCTTCCCGATCTTCCTATTCTGCTGGCGACTGGCTATGCCGAACTGCCGCCAGGCGCCGATATCGACGTCCCGCGGCTTGGTAAACCCTACTCGCAGGAACAGTTGGCCATCGAGATCGCCAAACTCCTCCAAAACCGATAGAACCGCACCTTAACGCTTCTTGTCGCGGGATCGTTTCATCCGCCCTGTATCACCGGGCGGCGGCCTTCAGATCGTCAATTTGGCCCGCTGCTCCGGCTGCCTCAGCGCCTTGAATTGATGAGAGTCGGGTGTTGTCCAAGAGCTTCCGCTTGAACGCTGCATGGTAGTTGCAGGATGAGCCTGTCAGCATTCACGCATTCGTGACTAGACGACCAGTCTATTAACTCCCATATTGCTCCTATGACACAGGCCAAGAAATCAGAGCTAACCCGGTCCCGCATCCTTGCGGAAGGCCGCTCATTGGTTCTGGCCCAGGGCTTTGGAGGTCTCGGGCTGACCGAGTTGCTCAATGCCTCAAATGTGCCAAAAGGCTCGTTCTATTATTATTTCGCCTCTAAGGAGGCCTTCGGTTGCGAAATGCTCAGTGCCTATGTCGTCGATTATCTGGCGGTACTGGACACCATCATCGCCCGTCCCGAGCCCGCGGCCGAACGGCTGGACAGCTTTTTCAGCGCAGCACTTGGCGGCGACGCCGGTTCGATGGCCGACCGCTGCCTTGTGGTCAAACTTGCCGCCGAAATTGCCGACCTGTCGGAAGACATGCGCCATATCCTCGATGAGGGTGTGATCGCCGTATGCGACCGCCTCGAGGCTCTGTTGCGGGCCGGCATTGAGGACGGATCCATCACTCCGCAGGCTGATCCCGGCAGCGCCGCCGCCCTGCTCTACAGCCAGTGGCTGGGAGCGGCGATCATCGCCAAGCTTTCGCGCAGACCGGCCCCTCTCGAACAGGCACTTGCCGACACACGGCGCCGGTTCTTCGCCTGATCCACGTTTCAACTTCCCCATCTCGAACTCTGCCTCTCGCAGGCCCATCAAAGGACATCATCATGAAAGCTGCAACTTACATAACATTCGGCGAACCCGCCGACGTGCTCGTCGTCAAGGACGTCGCCCGGCCTGATCCGAAAACCGGTGAGGTGCTCATCCGCACCATTTTGTCGCCAATCCACAATCACGATCTGTGGACCATCCGCGGCACCTATGGCTACAAGCCCGAACTCCCGGCGCTCGGCGGCAGTGAAGCAGTGGGCACGGTCGAGGCCGTCGGCGAAGGCGTCGACGCGGCCATGGTCGGCAAGCGCGTCGTCAACGCCGGCAAGATTGGCACTTGGGCCGAGTATTTCACTGCCCCCTCCGCCGGCGTTCTGCCGTTGCCTGACGTGATCACGGACGAGGCCGGTGCGCAATTGATCGCCATGCCGTTTAGTGCCATTTCGCTGCTCGAATTCCTCGACGTCAAACAAGGCGACACCGTCATCCAGACCGCTGCCAACGGTGCTGTCGGCAAGATCTTTGCCGATCTCGCCCGGGCCCGCGGCATCACCACCGTCAACCTGGTGCGTCGCACTGAAGCCGTTGCTGAGCTCGAAGCGCTGGGCATGGAAAATGTGCTCTCCACAGATCAGGACGGCTGGCAGAAGCGTGCCCGCGAGATCGTCGGCAAGGATGGCGCGCAGGCAGCCATCGATTCCGTCGGTGGTCCGATTGTAGCCGATATTGCCGATCTGCTCGGCCTGAACGGCCTTCTGGTGGTCTTCGGCACGGCAACCGGTGTGCCGCTGGAGCTGCGCGCCGGCTCGATGATCACCAACCACCTGACCGTCAAGGGCTTCTGGGGATCGCGCGTCTCCAGTGAAATGGCAGCCGACGAGAAAGTCCGCCTGATCACCGAACTGGTCACACTCGCCGCCCACGGCAAGCTCAAGCTGCCCTCCGGCGGTGAATTCAGCCTCGACAACGTCACCGACGCCGTCAAGGCATCGCTGACACCGGGCAAATCCGGCAAGATCCTTATCCGTCCCTGATCAGGCTTGCCAAACAAACGAGCCCGCGCAGGAACATTTTCCGCGCGGGCATTTACAGGCCGTGAACCTACAGCTGTTCCTCAAGCCGGTCCGTTGCCGGCGGCGGGGTGCGCGACAGCTCTGCGATCCGCCCATGCAATTCAGGCGTCATGTCGATGTTGACGGAGTCCAGTGACGGCTGCAATTGTTCAAGATTACGGGCACCGATGATCGGGCATGTCACCGCCGGATGGGCCGCAGCCCAGGCAACGGCAAGCGACACCGGGTGCACGCCCATCTCGCGCGCGAACTCCGTGAACGCCTCGGCGACCTCGAACACCCAGTCCTCGCTGTAGCGCTTGGCATATTCCGGATTTGCCATGATGCGCCCCTGATCAGGCCGTGCCTTCTTGCCGTATTTGCCGCTGAGCAGTCCCCCGCCCACCGCCGAATAAGTGATCACACCGAGGTTTTCAGCCTGAGCCAGCGGAAAGATCTCGCTTTCCGCTTGACGCTTGACCAGCGAATACATCGGCTCGATCACATCAAACCGCGGCCAGTTGTTCTTCTCGGAAATTCCCAGACCCTTGGCGATCTGCCAGGCCGCGTAATTGCTGGCGCCGAGATGGAGCACCTTGCCGTCAGCCACCAGCGTCTCAAGTGCCCTGAGTGTTTCCTCGAGCGGCACCACCTTGTCCCAGCGATGCATGAACAAGACATCGATCCGGTCGGTTCCAAGCCGCCTGAGGCTTGCATCCACCGCCTGCAGAATGTGACGCCGGTTGCCACCCCGCGCGTTCACATCGTCCCCCATCGCCCCGAAGCATTTGGACGTGATCACCAGCTCGTCGCGGTTTCCCCTGATGAGTTTGCCCAGAATCGTTTCCGCCGCGCCCTTGGAATAGATATCAGCGCAATCGAAAAAATTGATGCCCACGTCTCGGCACCGCGCATACATCCGCCCAGACTCTGCCTCGTCGGCATCGCCGCCAAACGACATGGTGCCAAAGCACAGTTGCGAGACCTGAACCCCGGTTTGACCAAGCTGCTTGTAAATCATGACAATCCCTCCCTTTACCCATTCAACCGGTCAAAGAACCCCGGTTCCAGTTCTGTAGATCATACAGCGCGCCGGTTCGGCTCCCAACCAAACCATTGCGGGCAATAGGGGCCCATCCAGATCACATCATCGCCCTCGACGCCCAAAACCAGTCCTCATCAAGCCTGTTGACCCCGCCGCCACCGAGCATCAGCAAACCATGTTCGACAAGATGCGTTTCCACATGATGGGCCGCGCCCTCAAGCGCCACAAACCTTGCAACGTTTACGGCATAGATCTCGTGGGCCACCTCAGCGGGAACCAGCGCGTAAACTTCAATGCCGAGTAGATGTTCCTCCTCACAACGTGTTCGTGATCGCTCCGGATCCCCGGCAACTATGGCAGATTGCTTAACCTATGTTTATTGACTTGCTGGCCCCATGGTCTAACGGTTGCTCCACACTCCACTGAGGATGCAGATGGTTCGGCGTTATTCGATATCGACATATCTGATCACCGCAATGCTGGCCATTGTCGCTCCGTTTTGCCTGTTTTTATGGTTCCTGGCTTGGCAATTGCAGACCAGTGAAGCCGAGGCCGTGGACCGGCGAACATTGCGCTCGGCCCAAAGCATTTCACGAGCGATAGAACCGATCATTGACAGTATGACGACCACTGTAAATCTGCTGTCATCTACCGAAGAACTGTCGAAAGGCGACCTCGAGACATTCCACCGGCGCAGCCAGTTTGCGCTGCGTAACACGGGGCAATTTGTCATTCTGGTGGATGACGACAAAAACCAGATGCTCAATACGCGCGTCGATTACGGCACCCCTTTGGGCAAGATTGCAGACATAAACGGCTTTGAAAGAGCGATCGAGGCAGATCATGCCGTTGCGACGGACTTTTTCATGGGCAATACCAGCGGCAAATGGGTTTTCAACGTCGTCAAACCGCTCGACGTCTCGCCAGGTTCCAAGGCTCGCGTTCTGGTCACGACCATGAATATCGAAAATGTCGCGGCCGCTGTTTCGGAATTGCAGCTTCAGGATGGCTGGAACGCAATCATTGTCGATGGAAGCGATAATGCACTCGATGCAAATGGCATGACGGCGGAGATAAAACCCAGCGCCGAACTGCTTCCCGGAGGAATGGTTGCGTCTGATCTGTCGCAAATGCCCTCCATCAATCATATCCAGACATCCGAAGAACAGGTCCTGGCCTATGCGAGAATCAGAGGCACCGGCTGGAAGGCGGTGGTCTGGGGACCACTGGCTTCCGCACAGGCTTCAATTCTGAAGACGTGGCAGATGCTGTTTTTCGGAACCATGGCTTTGTTAAGCGTCTTGATGCTGATGGTTTATGCCGCGTCAAAACTCTTGCAGCGTGACATTGCAGGCATCACCCGAATGGCTGGTGAGCTCGGAACCGGGCGCATTGTTTCACCCACGACAACCCGCATCAGCGAGCTCGATTTCATTGCCCGCGCGCTGTCGAACGCCTCCTACGACCGGAGCACCAAGGAAGAGCAGCTGACCATGGTGATGCGGGAGCTGGCGCATCGCACCAAGAACCTGATTTCCATCGTGCTGGCGATGGTGCGGCAGAGTGCAAAGAATGTGAACTCTCCCCAGGAACTTGTCGCCGTGACAGGAAACCGCATTGCGGGCCTGGGGCAATCAATCGATCTGCTGACATCAGTCAACTGGAAAACGGTGACCTTGAACAGTCTCATCGAAAGCCAGCTGAGCAAGTTCGGGGCGGTCGGCAGCGACATAATCACCACTGGCCCGGAGTTTCATCTGGGGTCTGATGCGGTTCAAAACCTTGGTATGGCATTTCACGAACTCGCGACCAATGCTTCCAAATACGGCGCCCTCAAGGGTGAAGCGGGACGCGTCGAGATCAGTTGGAAGATCCTTCACGATGAATCCGGTGACCAGCTTCAGATCATCTGGCGCGAAACCGGTGGGCCTGCAGTTTCCCCGCCGGAGAAAACCAGCTTCGGAACCGAAATCCTCGACCGGCACCTCAGCGCCTCGACAAACGGCAAGACCACGATCGACTATAATCGCGATGGACTGGTCTGGACGCTGACTGCGCCTGTGTCGATTTTGAACAGAGCCACGCAGGAGTGAGCTCCAGACTTGATGACCGCCGAGCGTCAAATCAGGCACGATGCAGCTTTTCGACGCGAGTTCCTTCAGCGCCCCCCGAGCGCGGGCGAAAACAACCGGGTGAACTTCTTGAGCTTTTGTGTGGCAGACCGAAGCGGCGCTGTCACCTTCCAGGATAATGAGTTGACCACACGGTCATGAGCCTGTTGCCACGCGTCGCGCGAGGCTTCCATCTGTTGATGCTGCGCTTGAAAATTCTCCTGGTTTCTGGCGTTGATCTGCTTGAAATGGTCGACAAGCATGACGTTGCAGCATGTGTGAAAATCCTGCCGGGCAGCGGATGACGCATATTTTTCCACCAGCAGTTCTGTTTCCGCCCTCCGCTCCTCAAGCGACATTTCAACCCGTTCAGACGCCGACGGCTTGATGCATTGCACAGTGAGCCTTGTGCCGAAGGTGAGCTGCTCCTGAGCCAGGAATTTTCTCCACATGTAGAGATCCGTCCAGATCGTCTGAGGTGCAGGCGACCAGCCAACAGGCAAGGATCTGTAGGCTTCAAGTGAATAGCCTGCGGTCGATGGGCCGAAGAAATTCCACTTCTCTTTCAGCATACTGGTTTGTGTAGTGGGGTCTGCAAGATCCGCGACATGCAGATGCACGCCACCTTCGGGACGGATTTCCGCCTGAAGCAGATGACCGAAGTCGCAGGTTTCCAACAGCGCCGCCAGTTCGGACAGGTGGTCGGGGAACCAGAAATCATCGTCACCCAGCTGTGCGACGAACCTTGAGCGGGCTCCTTCAAGCACGGTGTGCCGGTGCGCCTCTCCGTGACGCTCTCCTTTCGGAAACGTGAAAGCCCGGATTCTGGCGTCAGCGTCAGCAAGCTCGTGTGCGTAGCGGATTGTTTCTTCGGGCGCACCGTCGCAGACAATATACAGTTCGAAGTCCTGCACCGACTGGGCCAGAACGCTTCGAACCGCAAATGCCAGGAGGTGGGGCGGACGGTGGACCGGCAGAAGCACTGTAAACAGCGGCTGCGTCACGACAGACCCGCTATCGCTCTGAGTTCTGCAATACGCTGCACAATCAGCGCGCCCTCAGCGGCAGACGATTTCGGCGGCGGCCCTCCCTCGACATGCGCGACAAAGGCCTTGAGTTCAGCAAGCAGCGGCATGTCCTTGCCGACCTGAATTCTCTGCGGTTTTCCGGATTGTTCTCTCGATACCAGCAGTATGTCATCGTCATAGGAATCGGTCAGTTGCGCCACAGCCTTGCTGCCGATCACCACGACTGACCGTTTTGACGCCGGGTGCAAAGCCGAGATCTCCACGGTGACGCTTGCGCCACCCGTGTTATCTGACAGACGAACCACAAGATCCTCATAACTCAGCCCCGGCCTCTGGGACAGGGTGGTATCGGCAGCGGGAAGGTAGCCGAGAATTTCCAGTGCGATGGACAAGTCGTGCGGGAGCAAGATCCAGAGCGCATCGACATCCTTGTGGGGATTGCCCCATCCCAGCCGAAAGGTTCTGATTGCTTCTATTTCTCCCAGGGCGCCGGTTTTTGCCAGTTCCGCCAGCCTCATGACTCCGGGATGGTAACGCCACTTGTCCATGACAAACAGCCGACCTCCAAGTGTCGAGGCAAGGGCGTGTGCGGAAGCCGGATCGGTTGTTAGCGGCTTCTCCACAAAGACCGGCCGGCCGCGCTGCGCGATCTGGGCAATGCAGGTCGCGTGTTGGGCTGTGCTCGAGGCAACGACATAGCCATCGCACTCAGGCAGGTCCCCGGCCTGGCTGCAAACGGTTGCGGCTCCGGCATCTCTGGCGGAATTCTGGCTGTCGGCGCTTGGGACGGCAACATGGACCGAAACCCCGATACTGCGCAGGTCGCGAAAAATAAATTTGCCCCACCGCCCGAAACCAATCAAACCAATCTGTGTCATATCAACCACTGTTGTTTGCAAGCCGGCAAGCACCTGTAACGGCTAGACAGACTGCCCTACCAAAGACATTTTCCTGAGCATGTCCGCATAGCTCCCCGCTGAGCGGTCGCGATCTGACAAAACCGGCGCGGCATCCGGCCAGTTGAGATTGAGTTCCGGACAATCGTAACGGCATCCCAATTCATCATCCGGATCGAAATACTCAGAGACTGAATAAAGGTGCGTGGTCGGTTCGGGAAAATAAAATCCATGGCAGACACCGGGGGGAATGGCGACTGACTTTTTGCTCTCTCCTGTCAGCGGCAGCAATTCCGATTTACCATTGCTGGCGCTGCCGGGGCGGAAATCATGCAATCCGAGCACCAGGGTGCCCGACAAGACCATCAGGTAATCGTAGTGGTACTTGTGAACATGCACCCCTCTGAGTGTCTGCGCTCGGGAGGTCACAAGGTTCCACTGGATGGACCGGAAACCGGTCTGCCAGGACTCCCTGTAGATTTCGGTAAAGCAGCCGCGGCTGTCTTGATGTGGCGCCAGAAGGTGGACAAAGACACCGTCAATGGCTGTCGCTTGTTTTAACATCAATCAATCAGAACTCCCCACCCCTTGGAAAGACCGTGCCATGGACCGGTGCTTTTTCCAAGCCCCGCCATAAACAACTCGGCTCCAATTGTCTGAATAAAAACATGGCGGCATCAGCGAATTTCAATAAACCATTTTACAGCAGCTGGCCCGCTTCAGCCCACGCATGATCTGTCTCAAACACCGGCCAACTTTCCCAAAAAACAACCTCCTGCACGTACGCTGCACAATCACACTGCGCAGTGACGGCAATGCCCATAAAGTGGCGCTTTCGGAAGCGGTCATCCGCAGACTGTTCCAGGTAGCAGAGCCCAAGCGGATCCAGCAGCGGCTGCAACAACATCTCGACCAAGCAGTCCAAGATGGAGCTGACCCGGTCTGGGTTATTCCCCACAAGGACAACTTTGTCATTGATGAAAACCAAGGCTGGTACTTGCAGGGTCCGGTCGACGTGAACGGGTTGAAACCGGTCCAGCTCCCGCTGGCCCAAAATCGGGGAGCACATCAATCAACGCCGGAAACGAACTCAACGCTGGATAAAACATTGGGACCAGGTCACTGACTCTCCGCTTCGGCAGGCGTGCGCGATGAAATTTTTCAGCTATCAAGCAAGAAGCGAACCTTGGGCACGCCTTCAATCATCTCTAGCGCGAATTTGGCGGGTGTCAGGCTTTTGGGTGCGTTCCGTGCTTTCTCAATCCGGCTCGACAATTCCGCAAGGTCAATCGTGCGTTTGTCTGCGCTCTGGAACGGCACACGTACCCATTTGTCGGTGTAGTCCTTATCGGTGTCGGTTGAACAAGGCTCCTGAAATTGAACCTGATAAGGATCCCCGTTCCGATCGCGCAGCACTTTGTAAAAGCAAGCGCTTTGAATGCCTTGACCGGCGTCAATCGGCTCGTAGCGAATACCAAAATGAATAGTCTCGGGTTGCTCGAAGAACTCCACCATCTTTGCCGCTCCCTCAAACACGCCAAGCAAGATCTGCGGTGACAACAGCGATTGATGATAGGTCAACTTCGTGCCGGCAGGGGCATCAAGCGAAAAGGGAAGAACTTGGGTTACATTGTCCGGACTCCACGAAAATCCGGCAACCTGCATGTGGGGCCAGCCACTCACAACGGGTGAGCGCAGCAGAAAACCACTTAGTTTTTCTGCTGGTTTCGGGACTTGCTGAAACAGCACTTCTTCATGTTGTTGGTCACCTGCCGTGATGGTCCCAATACCAAATGCCCCCTTAAACAGGTAATGAAGCCACATCTGATCGACACAAAAATATCGGAGTGACCCTTCCGGCAGCATCCGTTCGTCCGGCACCAGATAGTTGAATGGAATATGCGCGAGCTTGCCCAATTGAGTAAACCAATCGGCGACAATTTGCGGGATCTCATTGCTTTTGCGGCTCTTGCCAAACGGCAAATGCTTGGGCCCTTTGGCCTTCGCTGCTTCCTGTGCGCAGGAGCGTTTCCAGTTGAAGAGCGCAACCGAAACGCGCTTGTTGCGCAACAGCAACAATCTGCCCAGTTCGAAGGCCGAGGCGTAACTGACATCAAACATACCGACGTCAGTCAGGAAGCGGGTCAGCTGGTCGGAGCTGGTGATCGCGCTCCATGCTTGCGGGCGGGCTTCACCGCTCCCGGGCAAAAGAGGCCCGCGATACCAGGATACCATCCGGTTTCCCTGCCGCGCATTGTGCGAGAGCGGGACATATCCCTTCTTATAATACGGATCGACCTTGGCGTCGCCCGTCTTAGGCAGACGCAGTACGGCGCCAGTGTTGTCCTTGTCAAGATTGTCGGCGTCTTCCAGCAATTCTTCAAATGTCTGTTTCACGTCAACAGATCCGAAACTCCACTTTGTGAGACAAACAAACCGGTAGACGATTGTGTCGGCAAATGGATGGGTCGCAAAATTTGAAGCCTGATAGGCCTTTAGCTTTGCATAGACATCCGTTCGGTCTTCCAGCGAGAGCAGGAAAACGGTGTTCTCGTCCCCCTGGCTCGGCAAACGATTGCAGACAACATTGGCCAGTTTGGGGTTGACGCTGCCATCTGTCGGCTGGTCGGCGGACTGACGAATATGGGCTGACCAGGCAAGGCTTTCAATTTTTGGCAGGATATCGGCGAGCAAGGGCTCGGGAATATCGATATAATTCACCGGCGTTTCACTGGTCTCGCCCGGTTCGTAGGTCAGGTTGTGCGGAAAAACAATATTCGTATCCGCTGCCGCATCACTTATCAGCTTGCCAATTTTCTGAGTTTGTATTTTCAACAATCTGTCGTTTTGGGAGCCTTTTTGCCATTTCTCAATTTCGGCATGGGTTACCAGAACAAGCGAGATCCACGGAATGGTATCGTCGGTATTTAGTGACCGCTCCCAAGGCAAAATGGAGCGCGAAAACGAAATATGAGGCAGCACATCATAGTTTCGACCCAGGGATTTTGGCGGAGGAAACTGCCGCACGATCTCCGTGTCTTCGACGCTGAAACGAGGCCCCAGGGCTGCAAAGTGCTTTACGACTGGTTTGATGTCCGCAGCTGGGTCCGTAGATCCAGCCTGAAAATCATGCTTGATCTCCAGCTTGTAAACACCATCCTTCAGCGCCGGTTGATCATAGGATATGAAGGTGACACTACCGCTTGGCTTGCTCATTGAATGGTCCCGATCTCAGGTAGAAAGTAGACGTCTTGAGACACCGGCTTGTTGAAATTGACCTCCGAGGGATCAAACCCCATCGCACTTAACAAGCTGTCGCGCTTGGATTGAGTGGCTTGGATCTGGCCTTGCAGGATTGACCAATCCCCTTGGGTAGAAGCCTCCGCAAATTTGCCGATTGAAGGTACCCAGGTGAAGCCTTCATAGGTATAGGGGTCGTAAGCCAGCGACGACCGCTTCACAGTGATTGGAGGGCCCGGATTTGAGGTCTTCTTTGGAACCACTGAGAAGCCCGAAACGCCGGCAACAACGCGCTGGGAAGCCGGCGCGTTGAGGTCCTGCTCCATCTCATGCCCCCAGAGAGCGCTGGGAAATGCCTTGTCCGTGTTGACCAGTTTGAGGTTTTCCGTCGGGCTGGCCAAGGCTCCGACTGCCAATGCGGTGTTATGACCGATGCGACTGACGGAAATTGTGTGCGTTGAGGTGTGTGCTGCATCAAGGTTCATAGGCGCGACACCACCAGTGCCGACCGTGCCCATATCATGCGCGGTTGTTTGTCCATCCAGCGAGAACTTGGCATCCTTCACCGGGAAACAGGAATGGGTATTAATGCGCAACTGATCGCGCTTGATAATCCACACTTCTCCGAGCGTTGAATCTTGAACCGTGCGCTGCAATCCATTGGCGATGGATGCACTGACCCGTTTTTCAGGTGCAGGCAGGAAGGACGAATTGAACTCGTCCCATTTCAACGGCGGCAGGGTTGAATGGGATGATCCAAAGTGCACCGTGAAATGCACATGAATGCCAATAACGGAAAGCGAAATATGGGCGCGCCCGCCGAATTCCGGCCCCCAGATCAAGAGATCGGCACTCGCATCAAAGGAAAGGTGGTGGGTGCCAAAGAAATGAACGGTCACCTCTGCGCCAAGGTCGACATAGATATCAGCCGTGTAGGAAAACGGCTTCCAGCGGATGAGGAAATCCGCTCCCATATCAAACCATGCTTTGACGCTGCCACTTTGCCAAACGGCACTGAGGGAACCGCCTGCCATAAGTGCGTGGGAGACCAGAGCGAAATAACCGCCACCCTTGACGTGAAGATCGTTGCTGATCGCCCAGTTGAAGCCCACCCGCGGTACGTTTGGATAGTACTTTGGTGGTTTGAAATCCGGGTGATAACCACCAATGGTGGTGACGAAATCACCGGCATGGGGACCACCAAACCAGAGCCCGAATGCAAACCCGCCGGTGAGATGGCATGAGCGCGAAAAGATATAGGAGGCCGGAGTAAGTTGCCCCTGCACCATCACCGTGCCTTCATCCGGGATAAAGGTTGCCCGCAAGGCAAGCTGCGCTTCCATGATGGGGGTGTCGGGTGTTTCCGGCGGCAGCACCGCTGTCGATATCCCTAGAATATCCACCTCGAAATGCTTGCCGAACTGAACTGTCAGAACCAGGAAACTGTCGACCAGGTCAAAAGACGTGAAGCGAATGCCGGCCGTGACAAAATACTCGCCAACTGCCGGGGGCAGATACTTATCCATCATGGCAAGCTTGGAGCTTATATAGCTCTGGACCTCTCCCAACTGCTTGGGGGCTGGGGTCGGATTGACAGCCTCGGTAATGAGCGGAAAATTCTGAATTTCGCCGACCGGCGGCACCAGCATCTTGCGGTTATAACCGAACCCTGCAGCCAGGCCCGTAACGAAGAAAAACGCAGGTCCCCCAACGGGGTAATCCAGCACCGCATAGACGAACAGCGAATCGTGCCCGTCCTGCATTTCCGCAAACGAACCGAGTGCGCCAATTTCAAGCTCCTCGGTCCTTATGGTCACAAAACCGTTGAACTCGGTCATGTTGTCTGTTTCGACCTTGATCAGGCCGCCGCCAATTTCCAGCGGTCCATTCTTGAGGTCGATCCCCAGCCCTTCAAGGCCAAATACCGGATGAAATTTCGACGTGCCCGAAAGCGCAACACCGACATTCAACCCCATGAGGCTGACCGTAAGCCCCATCATCGATAGCGAACCATCAAGATAGACAAATATCTTGCCGTCCTTGTAGGCGAAGCCGACGCGGGCCAAAGCCAATGGACCAAATGTCTTTTGCAGCGATATCCACTTGACCCCGTCGCTGGTCGCAGCTGTGGCGCTTGGCACATCCATTTTCTGGTTTGCATCCGGCTGCAAGGTGCCGTCATTTGCGGGCGCCGAACTGACAGGCAACGTGATGCTGATTGCTGTTTCATCACCCATGCGCAGCGAAGAGCTCAAGCTGACCGCACCGGCATTGATATCTTTGTCAGGGAACTCAAATCCCTCAAGATCAAAATCCTGATTGAGCTTTTGCAAATCGGTCCCTGCGAATTTTCCGCCCATCGCATAGAGTATTTGCAGGACCAGAGTCAGGGACTTCGCGGCCGCAAGTTCCTTGCCAACCAGTGGAAGGTCGCCCAAACCGGACAGATTGATGCCGGCATCCATATCGATGGCGAAGAGCGATTTTTTTGTGCCGCCGGACGCGGTGTGGGCAAACAACACGTCCTTTACATTGATCGCAAATGCATCCCCGAAATCAATCTTATCATCGACCGCTTGCAGCAGTTGAACGAGATTGATGCCCTTGGCGTTTTCTGCGCGGTAATAGGCAACAAATTCATTGGCGCCCTTTTCTGTTTTCAATTCAAGATCGAAGATCATCTGATGATCATCATCACCAGGATGAAGGATCAACTTCCCCGAAATGTCTTTTTCATAGCCCTTGCCCGCCTGGGAAAAGGTGCTGACTGTCACATGAAGCAGGGCATTGGAGCCAAATTTCAGGAAAGCGCGAAACTCGTAATTTTTCGTCGCGCTATCAAAATGACCACTCAATCCCTTGAGTTCGAGCTCATTAATGCTGGATGGCAGTTCAATATCCAACTGCGTCAGGGACTTGACCCACTGGGACAGCTTGGTCGCCCAACCCGGATGCTTGAGTGTCGAGGAGCCGTCAAATTGCCATTTTGTACTGCCGCCGGAGGAGTTCAGGCTTATGCTCAGTGTGTCCAGCGGAATGACGCCGCCGGCAAAACCGTTTTTGTCATCCAGACCAATGAACAGTTGAAGCCCGGCACTTGCGCTCGTCCCGGTGTGGTATTTCAGATAGAATCCGGTGACATCAATGCCGGTGAAGGCATCCAGAAATCTACCGTGCCCTTCCACCCCCAGGTCAGAGGCAAGCTCCTGCAAAAGTTTGTCCAGTTGGATCTCGGCATTTGTGCCGCCACTGAAGGTCCAGCTGCCATCTGCCCCGTCATATTCCGCGCCGAGATTAAACGGGATGGACGCGATCTCCAATGTGCCCGTCAGTGCAGCGGCATTGAGTTTGGCATCGGCATAATTGGCGTAGAAAGTCATGTCCTCAAAGATCAGCGGCAGGTCGCCGATCTTCCAGTGTGATTCAATTTCCGCCTCGATTTGAAAATATTTGCTGCCAGTTGTTTGGTTGTATTGGGCCAGCATTTCAAAGCTTGATAGGTCTAGCTCGGGAAGCCCCGAGACCTGCCCCATCAACAGGACTTCCGCGATGTGCGAAAGATCGAGATGCCCCCGCGCCAGGGATGCATCCAGTGTGAAATTGCCGTCCTCAACCACCAGCACCGTAGCGATCTCAGCCTCGCCCAGCGTCCATTGGCCCGCCACATCCACCTCATATTGGCGAAATGCAGGATTGAACGGACTGAACAATGTCACTTCCAATGCAGGCATAACGGTCACAACATCCGCCAGCTTGAACGGCGCAGCGGTCACAAAGCTGACCTTGAGATAGTCGAAACTGAGAGCTTCAAAATTGATGCCGATGGCCAGTTCATGCAACGAAATGGACCCCAGTGCCGCAAGTGCGCTGCCCGGTTTGGCCTGGTCCATTGGAAGAAACGCAGCGATGTCATCGCCCAATGAGGGCAAGCCGGACTTCAGGCTTGCTTCAATCTGTTCAAAGCTTGGGAAGTCCAGAATATCAACAAACAGATAGCTTGTTTCAACATCGAAGCTGGCTGAAAATTTCGTCGGAGTGACACAAGTACCAGACCCGAAGCTCATTTCGCCACGCAGGAGAAACACCGGCAATACAGTCGATGTTGCACCTTGGTCGTGGTGTATGGGAAATGCCAGGCCAAATTCAGCAAAGTTGAGCGGAAACGGCTGGCTGCTTGAAGCCGGGTGGTCGTCACTTTTCAGCTCAGCCCACAGAACAAGCTGCACACCGGCCGATTGGATTTTTCCCTGGGCGATAAATTGCAAGGCGTTGAAAAGCCCGTTCAATTTCAGGGGCGCGAGGGTCTTGCTGACTGCGTTGCCGGCGCCATCATCATGGGTCTGAACGAGCGTGGCCTTTAGACGATAGGTAAAGCCAACGGTGATATCGTTACGCACGCTTTGGACAAATGCCGCTTGAGGAGCGCTCAGGGCTTTGTCGTCCGCCAGCGGACAAGGTGGATCGGTATAGGAGTTCTGCGTAAAATCAAGCGTCGAGAAAACCATCGCTCCCTGATCGAAACCAGACGCAGAAAGCAGGGTTGTGACGGCGTCTGTGCCGAACGCCGTCCAGAATTTTTGGGTGTCATAGGCGGCGGGCAAAGGGTCGATGAGAAAAAGACAATGGCGGTCCACCAGCGCAAAGCTGGCGGCATTGGGCACTTCGAATATATAGGCACGAACCGCCGCCTTGGCATTTTTCATCCCGGGCAGATCGGGTATTGTTCCTGTGAGCACCAATAGATTTGCGGTCTGTGTCTCAATGGCCGCGCCAGTCAATTTAATGGGTGAAGCACCCAATTGAAAACCTGTCGACACGACAAGAAAAGCCTCGTCACCAAGCACATCAGCTGCGAGTTTGATTTGCGCATTTGCATCGAGTTCGATTGTGTCGAGAGGCGTTCCGGTCATGTCAGGTCACGTCCCATCTATTGGTCATTCGACGCAGCAGCCTTGGCTTCATCCAGGGCCGCAACTGAATCGGCATACCATTCGGTAAAGGCTTGGCGTCCCGCCAGCGCGAATTGGCAAGCGCGATTTAGAATCACATATTGGTTTCGGTCGAAAAATTCGCTCTGGCCCTCGAACGTATGGTCCCAAACTTTTTTTGCAGTTTTAAAGTCAGAGGGGTCGCTGAGATAAATTATCTTGTAGCGAATGAAGCGGCAGATCGGTAACCGCGTTGCCGAGTTAGCCCCGCCGCTTTGTGAGGCATCGCTCGGATCACTCTGAGCAGCGTCACCTGCTTTGACTGCTGTACTTGGTGGTTGACCAAGTTGGGCAGCTACAATTGATTTATTGAGTGCCAATAGATCCGTATAGACCGCGTCATTCGCCAGGTAATCCTTGGCCATAATCGTCCCGTCGCCATACATAAGATAGGCTGTTGTGCGCAGCAGATAGGCGCCTTTGGTCGATCTATGCGTGGTCTCCCTGAGGCCTTGCTCCATAGCCAATTGTTCGGTGTTACAATGGTAGCTCCCCGCAACAAAATTCCCCAGGCGTTCTTGTCCGCTGTCACCATGGCCCAGAAGATGGCACCATTCCTGATTGACCGTCAGTTCCGTTTGTTGAGTGTTTTTAATGGCTTGCCAGTCTTCAAGCGTCTTTGGAGCATTTTGAAAAGCTGCCGCCACAAAATTCGTGGCTGGGAGTTTATTTCGCGAAACAAGATTGAGCTTTGTCTTGAAATTTTCGGCAAGGGCATTCTTGTTAATGAGGCCGGCCATAACTGTACCGGCATCGTCGCGCAGGCTTTCAGCCTTATAGAGTGCTTTCCCTTTGTTTTTGATCGAGGTGAGTTTTGATTTTTCTTTAGTCAGATTTCTCGCATTTTCGATGAGCGTGAAGGCAACAGGCAGATTAATGCCAATTTTTGTTGGTTCTGCCTTTTTGGTTGACTTTTGAATCAGCAGTCCATCACCGATACCGGGTCGTCTTGCGCTATCTTTATAGGCATTTTTGATTATTTTGAAGGTATTCTCATCAATCCTGCGGTAATAGCTAAAATCAAATATGGTTTTTAGACCCAACTGCCCAGGTGACAGCATTTTCTTGCTAGCCATTTTGGAAATCGGAAATATTATCGGATCCAAGCTATAGTATTTTGATGGTGTATTTACCCTTACAAAATACTCTAATAAATTGTTATCCAATCTTTCTATCTGAATTAGTGAATATGTATATTGAGAATTTTTGAATTTCTGATTTTCAATATGGAATTTGTATTTATTACCATCAATGGTAGCTATATCCACATCATTATCAGATTCGAATTTGATCTGCCTATTTAACGGCAACCCCAAAATTTCAGGCAATCTCTCCGTGCCCCAGCTGCCACTCCGAGACCACAATATTTGATCATCGGCAACTGTGTCGGCGCGACCAATGCCGGTGCCGCTGCCCGCTGGCATGTCTCTGCGCAAATGAGCGATTGGATGTTCAACATTACCGCTCTGAGTCTCAAAATAGGGCAAATAGGTCACATTGCCTTTAAGAGAGCCACCCCATTTTGTGAGGGTTTTCAAGGTACTTATGAAATAGACCTTTGACCTGCTGAACATCGTCTTGACGAAGAAAGGTCTACCATCGCCATCAGCACTCTTTCCATTGATGGTGCTCGCCTGAAAGTCGAATTGGAGCGGGTCACCGTCGGCATAATCAGTCCCGCCGATTTTTTGATGATTACCCTTTACCTCCGTGATGACCCGTTGAGGTGAGTCACGATTGAGGAAAAAGAAACTTCCTTCTTTGAACTGGATCGCGTTCAATTCAGACAAATTCAGCAGATTGAGAGAACCATCTGCGTAGTCACATACGGGTCGGAAGGCAAAATAGCCATTCTCATAAGGATCATCGCGCACCACAACATAGGGTTTGTCATGGAGCGATTGGAAGGAGCCCCTATTTCTGGCAGAGAAGACGACGACATCGGAACTCGCAGCTTTCAAATCCCACAGATTATCAATGGGCAAAATGCGCGCTTCGCAAGCAAGTGTTCCCGTAGCCTTATAAGTCAGAGGAATGTTGCTTAGGATCCGGTCAACACTTGATTTAAGCGATCTAAGAAGCTCTTCTGGCAGCACTGCTGGTACGGTGCCGGCCCCCTCTTCCTTAAGGCCGCTGAGCTTTGCGATGTGGAACTCGTCATGCAGTCCGGCAATCAAATTTTGCTTGATGCTGTTGAAAATGCCCGCAACGGCCGCGAGAGAAGCGCCATCAAATTTCAGTGTTGCTAGAATGCTCGCGGCAACGTCATCACGTCTTCTCTTCGCCTGCGCCTCATCCTCACCGGCGTAGCGGGACGGACTAAGACCAGCAGCCCACAATTCCCCCAGATATCCGAAAATTGCGGAATTTCGCACAAGCCCTTTGCCGAAACCTCCTGAAAATCTGACCTTTGCGTCAGCCGAATCCACACAGGCCTTCAAGGCAATATATTTCTTCTTTAGGATTTCCTGGCCGTTCCAAGGGGCCTCAGGCGGATCGCTCAATGGAAAATTCGTTCGTATCTTGTCGACGACGTCGGATCGGGTTTTGTAGTTTTGGGGTTTGGGCAGTGTTCTCCAGTAGCGGCAAAAGGCTGCCGCAGCATCCAATCTATCAGAATCTACATAGGCATTCGCCGCCAGTGGCGAGCCCGGTCCGAACAGCAATGTTAGAAGTTTTGGCCAATCGTCGGCGCTCTTTGCTGCAGCAACAGCCGGAATGTTTGCTTCAATCCAGGCAACGAGAGTGTCAATTACAGTATTGATAGCGGCAATGTCGGCAGCAGCGGCTAATGGAGTTGGCAGAGGGGGACTTGTTGCAATCTTTCCCAGCTTCTCAATGATGTCATTGACCTCACGCCGCTTGAAAAATGTTTGGGTCGCTCGATATTGGGCGTCGACGCCGCTTACGGTAAATTTGAACGCCGGAGGATTCTTCTCCGAACTTGCCGTCGCTCCTTCAAAAAGAACCAATTCCTCGGTATAATCTGTGAGTTCCTCATCAAGTTGCGCCAGGATCGCGTTCTGTAAATCAGCATCGAGAACACTGCGCGTCCCATCAGTTGCAATTTGTTTTTCTTTTCTGAATTCAATGCTGTGGTTCTTCAGTGCTGCCAGGCACAATTGAAACAGGATCTCATAGCAATGCAGGTGGTTTGTGCTGCCTTTGACCGCATCATACAGCTTTTGATTTATCGGCTTAACAACGTCAGGAACGCCATCGGTTTTCAAATCGAAGAAGTCTTTGAATTCATCAGCCATGAGGTGTCCCCTTCGGATAACGGGGTAAAGGGTTCGGCATCACATCAGCCTGCCTTCTTTGGTATTTTTGGTGACAGTTTCAGCCACCCATCAACCAGCTTCTGCTTGCTGAAATGCCCATGGGTTGTGGCGGCCTTGATCTCCTGGGTCTCTGCCCAAAGCTCCGCACCGGGTCGTGTGAGCCAGGACCATTGGTAACCTTCCTCTGCCGGGAGAGGCAACTCGATATCATCACGGCTGGTCAATATGGGTGCGGTCAGGAAGCACACTTCCATTTTTCGCAGCGCGGCGGCGTATTGATCCGGCGGAATGAAAATTTGCTTGGTAGGCAATATGCCGCTGGTGACATGCACGCTCCCGCGCGGGTCGACAAGCATCATCAATTTGCAGGCAACTTCATTGACAGCAAGCGGAATCGTGATCGCTTGCCGCGTGCCGTGGTTGACAATGTGCTGTGGATCATTGGAGCGATCAATTTCGGACGATCTAAACAGATCGCCCCTGTAGCCGTCGTCGCTCTCGACCCAATAGCCGACCAAACCATCATTGAGCTGACTATATTCGCCAACACGCACCGGAAATGAAACCTGGTCAAACTGGTTGGTGGTGCGGTCATAGTTCCGCTTGCCGGCCATGTCGTGCAGATACGCCCACCACCCCTGATTGACTGCGGCCAGACCCTGAACTTCCAGGCTAAGCGCCGCCCGGACTACGGCCATCGGCCGCCCGATAAGCAAGGCCAAGGCCTCGTGCTGCGCAAAACTCTCAGGGGCTATGTTTTCCATTGCACTGTTGGTGGCGGTAAGTAATGCATTCCAGAATGTCCAGCTGTTATCGGCAGAGCCCAGGCGCGCCAAATAGGAGACAAGTTTGCGCAAGTGAGCGTTTTTGATATCGGTCATGTGCAGGCGATTGATCACGCCTGGCACAGGTCGCCAGGCGATGATTTTAGCTTGGCTTGCGGTTATTTGCTTGCCGATAGATCCGAGCGCTTTGCCCTCGGTGTCAAACACCATCAGACTGCCATCAAGATTGTTGGTAATAAACCAGCCGCATACCGGAGTAGTGGCGGGGTGGTCGTTCGATTCCATCTCGTCACCATCGCCAGCCGCTGAACCACGGTCGGCGGAAAGCCAGCGAAGGTTGATACGGGCCTCCTGGGCCAGGCGGGGCGCAAGGTAGATGTATTTTTCGTCTTCTTTGACGGTTACGGGTTTTTTGGCAATTGCACTTGATTTGGCGAGATTGCGCGAGACTGTCATGGGCTCTGATTTCGTCACTTTAGCCGGGGTGATTTCCAGTATTTGGCCAAATGTATCAATCAAATAGAGCTTGCGAATTTGCATCAGTCCCGAGCGGATCGGCATAAAATCAACATCGAACAGCGGTTGCGCGCGCGCCCCATCTGCAATGGAAAGATTGAGGTCGTTGGCGAAATTGCGCCATTCACTTGTCTGCGGAATATTGGGAACAACATTTTTAAGGACCCGGTGATCCCAGACCGGCAATTGCAGAGACTGCATCCGTGTCAACAGTGCGTCATTGAACCCACCCAGGGACTGGGAAAGCACATTGTAGGTGCCAATCTTCACAAAGGTTATGATCGCGGTATTGAGCGGGTCATCCAGTTTCCGTGTTGCCGAAAAACTTCCAAATGGAACGATGATGCTGTTTGCTTCGTCCACCATCGGTCTTTCGGTGTACCAGGTGGCGTGCGCTTGGGAGACAGCGACGAGATCGATAAGCTTTTTAGCCTTGGCAACACGGAATGGAAATTGCGAATTCATCCATGCCGAAACCGCCGACTTTTGCGCCAGTATCTTGGCGTGGTCTTTTGAGCTGGCCGGATCTTCCAAACTGGGCACATCGGTCAATGTCAGATATTTCTTGGCCCAGGCGATCAATTGTGTGTCGAGATTGTAATCCGCCTGATCGGAGAGCTGTAAATCCGCAATGGCCTCCTGTTTGAGGTCAGCCAGCGACAGCCCGAGCAAATAGGTGGAGATATTATACGCGATTTGCTTGGTGGAATGAGGCGTCAGCAGCGCCCTGCCCGAGTAGTTCGTGCCGTGCTCGCTGGAATTGTCGAGCACCGACGGCCGTTTTTTCAGCTTGAAATCCGTCGCATTGATGTCAAATTCATAATTGGTATCGACGTAGTCGGCATCAAAATCCACACCGGCATTGTAGCTGTTGTCTTTTGTCCCATCATATTCCGGATAGACAATTGCCTCCCATTCCAGAATGATCGGGTTCCAGGGCTGTTTGTCCTGCGTTTGAAACCCGATAGCCGCGTTCTGGCTGAACAGTCCCTCTATCGCTGTGAAGACGCTCTCGAACGCTGTTCCAGCAGTGCCATTCTTCCGAAGTTCAGCGGTCAAATTTGACTCTGCCAATGTGAGATCAAGATAGCTGCATGCAAGCGTCCCATCCTCGCTCTGACGCCCATCCTGCCCATGGCGAAGGGTGGCTTGAGCCGTTGTGCCTTCCAGCAACACGACCGGGTCATTGGGGCGCCAGAAGCGGGGCGCCACTTTGCGTATCAATTGATAAACCTGCTTTTTCTGCTTCATTTCCTCGGTTGAATTGGCGTTCTCGAGAAAGGCAGCCAGGGTCTCAAGATGCGCGACAACGACCTGAGCCAAGGTTGGGAGATTGACGACCCTCGGATTGTTCACGATTTGCCCGGCGGTCACCTCATAGCGGCCATCTTTGGTGTGAACGATATTCAACGCGCCCGTTTCAGCGAGCAGGTTCTTCAATCGCTTCAGATCGCCGGCATTGGAATAATCCACCACATCTTGCGGTGCGGCCAGGAAGCCGGTCGTCGGCAATGCGTTGTTTTTCCAGTCCTTTATTAAATCATCATAGGATTTGTTGTTGTCGCTGCCATCCGCAGAAATCAGCACACCGCCAGACTGGTTGTAGTGCATCTCAAAGCGGAACCAATCGGCGAAACACCGGTGCCTTAACGTCTCGATTTCGTCATTTGCCCGGTCATAGGCGGCCTGAGCGATATTCAGCTCATTCAGCGCATGGGAGAGCCGCATGGGCAGGGTAACTTCGCCCTTGGATGCGGCCTCGCCATCGGACGCCTTCTTGGCTGTGCTGCGCACTTGAACCGACCACATGGCGCCGCCGTATTTGGCGGCAAAGCCCTTTTCGTGCCTCGCCTCCTGAAATTTCGAGGTCAAATCAAGCGTCAGGTGCCCCAATTTGCTGTGGAGATTGATCGCTTCCAGCTGCTCCTCAATGCGCTTTTGCTCCGCGGCTTTGCTCGCAGACAAGTCAGGGGCAATATCTTCGGCAATATAGGCCGAAAGCGCTTCGGTCGCGGTATTGCCAATGGAAATATTCATCGATGGAGACGGCAATTGGGCTGCCGGTGACTGGTTCATCACCAACCGAGCATAGTAAAGCGAGGTTTGCGGCAAGTGCGGTGCGGGATTGTCAACCGACCAGGAATATTCCGATCTGAGTGCTTTGTAGAGGTCCGGTTCCTGCAGCACATGGAACAACGACAGACAATCCTTGTCTGGCGCATCATACCATCCAACCACGTCATAACGCCTGGGGTACGTCGTGCCGGATTGATAATCCTTCATGCCAAAGACACTGTGGCAATTGCTGTAAAGCGCGGCAAACAGCGGGTCGCCATTGCCAATGGCCGTCAAGCCTTCGCTGCGATAATCGGTTAGATATTCATCCTGCAACTGCACATTGGATTGCCAGGCACCAAGCGCCTGATTGCGTCCCATATAGCGATAGGGAGCGGAGTAATAGTGGGGGGTCTGTTTGTAATCTGCCTTTGTCGGCTCATCCGGCGGGATCGTCGCGCTTGCGAGCATATCGCGATAGGCTTTCGGGGGCACGATTGGAAAAGCGATTGTATCGGCAATTGCCTTTGGATTGCGTCCCGGTCGGGGATGGAGATAGTCGCTCTCGATGACCCATTCATTGGCAATCTGCCACTGCCCTGCATTCTGCGTTGAGCACCGCACCAGCCAGCGATTTGGAACCATCGGAAACCGTGATTTGCCACCGCTTTTTGAATCTCTTCGTTGCGTCGAAAGCGCGTCGGGTAATGCCCAGTGCAAGTGCATTCCCGCGGGTGGCGTCCATTTGTTGGAAGAGCCGGAAAATTCTGCGGGTGGCCGAACCACCAGATTGCTGAGAAAAGGATTGTCGGGGTTCACAGGTCTGTACGCCGGCGGTTGCCGTACACCCTGGCGCCGTGGTGGGTGTGGCGGGTGTGGTGTTGATTGAAATGGATCTGCCCAATGATAGGGCAGATCCGAGTATCGCGATGAGGGCGCGACAAGCTCGGACTGCCCATCGGCGAGATAAGCATCAAGATGCATCGGAACGAGAAGAACGCCGCTCACGGAAACTCACCATTGTGCATATTGGCCATCCTCTGATTTCGATAAATCCAGGAGGACCGGCCCCAAAGCCCCTTATCCAAGGCCGTCGGGAGAGTGCCGGTCAAATGGGGGGATGGAGCCTGCTTGGCATATGCACCCCCGCATAAGGTTCAAAGCAATTTGGTGTTTTCACCTATCGTCATACCCGCCGCCAGCAGGTGAGATGACACCAACAATACTCTGTACCAGCCGATCCAGATCATCAGGCTTAGCAAGCTCACCAAAGACGTCGTGCATGGTGTTGCCCAATATGGCGATCTCGCGTTCCGGCACGTCGAACTTAAGCTCCGCCATATCATCCACAACGGGATCAATGTCCGCTGTTTTGACAGCGGTCAGGGTCGAACTGGTGCCGATCGGAACCCAGAAAAAGCTGATCGGGGGTGCATCAACCAGTATTCCATTGGTCTTCCATCGGCCGATAGAGAGACTGAAACTCGATCCCTTTTTCACCGGCATCATGAAGCTGTTAGTATTTGATATTGTAGTGCAACTTCTCATGCCACTGGCCATGTAATCGACGATGTGGCCGCCTGTGGCTGACACCGCGAGACCATCGGTCTCCCCGAAAATATTGGCTGCATCCATGCCCGTTACCTTGGCGGGCTTGGCCACATAGCCAATCGCAAATCCATCAGAATTGGCGGTATAGGTGCCGGTGTCGAGTTTCTTGACAGTCCCGAACATGTTGCTGCTGCCGCTGACGTTCAAAATATCGGTCATCAGGCCGGCGCCACCCGAAAATTCGCCGCTGTGACCCGTTGCAGAGGAAGCCATCTTGACGTCGAGGCCATTGCTGCTGCCACCGACATTTTCGACGGATACACCGGCTCCGCCTGCAAAGGAGGCTGCCTTGCCCTTCCCTGACTGCTTGACGGCAAGCCCGCTTGCCGTATTGGCGGCATCGCTCATATCGATGCTGATGCCATCACCGGTACCACCATTTTCAACACTTATGGCCTGACCCGTGTCCAGTCCTTTAACGGTGATACCATTGCTTCCAGTCTTCGGCTTTTCAACCAAAACCCCAGTGCCGCCGATGAAATGAGCCGCCAACCCGTCGCCAGACTGGTCAATTGTGACTCCGGTTGCGGTATTTGTCGGGGCAACCATCCTTATATAGAGACCGTCCTCAGTGCCGGAATTGTCGACATATATGCCTCGGCCCTTGGTTATTCCGACAACGCTGATACCTGGGCTGGCACCTGCCATGTCCTTGACAACAAGGCCTCCGCCGCCCTTGAGAAATGCGGAAGGTCCCGCGCCCGTCTGCTCGACATACAACATGTTCGACGAGCTATCGCCGGTGAAGCTCAGGCCTGTGCCGGCACCTGAGGTGCCAGCGCTGGTCAGCCCGGTATGCACTGCATTGTTGTAGACGAGCGGTGATTTTTCGATCTGCACCACCTTCGCCTGTGTGCCGAAAATAGGGAAATTCGAAAGCTCGACAATCACATCCGCAAATCCGGGTGCGAGTGATGAACTAACCCCGGAGAGCGTCAGCTCCAGCACGCTATTGCCAGCAATTTTGGCGTTCTTCGAATAAACGGGCTCGAGGATGAATTCCTTCTGATCAGCATCTGAACTCGAGGTAATTGTCCAGTCAGCCTTCACCGATGGAGGAACGCTCAGGTCAATGTTTTTGGCTTCACTGGTGGTTGAAAGCGCCCAGTAGGAGGAAGACTGGTCTGACAGTGGCAAGACAATTCGAAGCTGACTGGTTGATTTTCCACCGGAAACCGGCGCGGAGAACACAACCGGCTCTGCACTGGTATTTATCAAACGCAGCCGTACGTCTTGCGGTGTTGTTCCATCATTGAGCACAGTCCGCGGCCCGCTGACCACAACAGCCAGAGGCGTTGGAATCCCCGCATCTTGCAAAAGCGTCAGCTGTTCCGACACCATTCCGGGGATGGGCGTGCCTGCAGATGAGACATGTTTCGATATATTGATGTTGGCATCAACGGCAACAGCTGAAGAGGCCGCAGCCGCGTCCGAATAGGTCAGCGCGACACTGAGCGAGTCCCCTGCAGTCCCTTTTGCCTTCAGGGTTAAGGCAGTGGATGTGCCAAGGAATATTTCGCTGACATACCCGCTACTGTCTTTTTTGAGGTCAAGGGTCCAGGTGCTTGACGCGACAGAAATCTCAGGGTCGGAGCCGAAATAGAAGGTGTTGTTCGTAAATCGAATTGCGAAATCATATTGCGACAGACTTGGCGCCCCGGAGATGGCACCGATATTGATGTCTTTTGAAGTGTTGTTGCTGATTGTCAGAACGAGTTGGTTGGGAAAGTCACTATTTAAGTGTAAAATATCGCCATTCAGACCGTCCACCAAAGAGATATCGAGCGCAAGCGCGCCAAGCGTATCACCAAGAAAGTCCACCAAAAACTGCGCATCAACAACGGCCATATGCTCAATCCTTCATTTGTGAATTCAATACATTTAATAATTCTCATTTATGACAAATTTTATTTATAATAAACATCTCACAAATAATGCTCGAATTAAAGTATTTAATATATTTTTGATATTTCGACCCTTCGCTAAGATATTCGATCGATCTTGCGGCTTAGTTGAGCGGAATTTTCGTCTCATCAGCAGACTGCTGTTAAGCTGAGATTTTGCTGCCCTACAAGCACCTATGTTTGATCAGCTGCTGTTTGATAATTCAGCGCTGATTGATGATGTTCTCTGTTGACGTGCCCCCGCCAAATCGGACCGCGTAACGTTGGAATTTTTCAAATATCGACAGGTGCGAAACATTGTTCAGGCCGGAGTGGGAGCACGCCTTGGTACCGTCAAGAACCAGGTTGCGACATCAAACACGAGAACCAAGGGAAAAAGTTGGATCAACCCGATTGCAGCGCTTTAGCGTCATCCAATTGCGCTCCAATAGAGAAACGCTGGATTACAGTTCTACAAGGAGAGCAGAATGGTAAATAGCGGCTGATGCGCCTTCAACCCAAGCCGCTTTTGACTTTTCTGTTCGATCCATTCGGCACGCATGCAAGAGGAATTGAGTATCGCGACCCTGAGTTGATCATCGATGCGCGGCGCAGTCGGAACGTCCACCTGGGGAACCTTGCAGCTTCCCCCTCCCCAACCAAGGCTTGCTGAGAACGACGGTGTATATCCAGATAAACGATGGCAGCGGCGTGGCTCACAAGGGGCCAATCAGGTGTCCGCTCGCGTTGAGATCTCCAGCTGAACGTTGCGGCTCGCCTGCTCCGAAGTGAATCTCCGCCCGCCAATCGCAATTAACCATGTATCACGTTATCTACCGTTGAAATGATACGTCATATTGATGATAAAAACGCAACTGCCCGCCATAAACATACAATATATAAGAGAAAATTGTAAGTTTAGACAATTTAATTCAAATTTTACTCAAATCAATACATACGAATGAGATATTTATACTGATTGACATTTCCTTTATATTTTGAGTAGTTAACAATCCGTAAACGACTTCCCGCAGCGAGTACCACCGCGGGAATTCCGGCCTGATCCCACATTTCGGAATCCGGTCACACAGGAGCGTTGACATGAAGATGTTCAAAGTCATTACCGCTGCCGCCTTTGCCTTGACTATCGCTTCCGCTTCCCTTGCCGCCCAAAGCCAGACATCTCCCACGCCGTCGCAGGTGACGGAGACATTCGGGGCGTGGACCGTGCGTTGCGTCGGCGTCCAGCAAAAAACCTGCGAGGCGGTTCAGGTCATCAACGGTCAGTCCGGGACGATTGCGGAAATCGCCATTGCTCTTCCAACTGGCCAGGCAGAGGCCATTATCGCCAGCCGCGCCCCACTGGGCGTGATGCTCTCGGAACCGATCCTGTTTGGCGAAAACGATGGTGCGGACCCTATCGAGATCAACTATGTAACCTGCGTCAGCCAGGGCTGTCTTGCCCAGGCAAATGTCTCCGCAGAGGGACTTCTGCAGCTCGCCGGCAAGAAAGAGGGCAATCTGACCTTCAAGGATCGTTCGGGCCGACGATACCGGATCACGGTTTCATTTGATGGTCTCAGCGACGCTCTGACACGCCTCGGCGCTCTGTGAGATGCACATGCGGAATTTTCCAGATCGCATGACCAACAATCTTCGCTGCCGCTTCGCCGCGACCACGGCGCTTGTGTCACTGGTCATGACGGCTCCCGCATCGGCCCAGTCCGGGTTGCTGACCGCAGCGGCGCCAAAGACCGACATGCAAACAACCATTGAACCTTTTGAAGACTGGCAGGTCATCTGCGATCAGCCGTCAGACGACGCGTCCACCTGCAGCATGGCTGTATCCGGTACGGCGCAGACCTCCAATGGCGGGGTCGTCGGCATCCGTCTCTCGCAGTTGCCGGTCAAGAACGCAAAAAATGCATTGTTCGCCGTTGAGACGCCGCTCGATCTGTTGCTGAGCAAAGGCATCGAGATGCGAGTTGATAGCGGCCCGTTGATGCGGCTCGCCTTCCGCTCCTGCCACAGGGATGGCTGTCTCGCACCTTTTTCAATGAGCCCGGAAATCGGGCGCCGGTTCCGCAAGGGCCACGCGCTCGCCATTCGCGTCTTCGATTTGAACGCAAAGCCGGTGGAGGTTCGCCTCTCGCTTCAAGGCTTTACAGCCGCAGGGAACCGGGCCGGGATTTAACACGCGCCGGCGTATCGGCGGGTTGGGCTCAACCAGCCCATCGCAAGTGAACAAGTTGGGTAATGAGTAAAATGGTTCACGTATCGAAACAGCATCCAGTCCATCTGGCGAACAAGGCGGTCCTGATCGCCCTGATACTGTCGTCAACAGCGCTTTCGCCCGTGCGGGTCAAAGCCGCGGAACTGCCCACCGGCGCCAATGTCGCCTCCGGCCAGGCCAGCATATCCGCGGGCAGATCGAGCATGCTCATCGATCAGAGCAGCCAGAACGCGATCATCAACTGGAACAGTTTCTCGATTGGCGGTGGCGGAACCGTAACGTTTCAAAACGGAGCCGGCGCAACGCTGAACCGTGTGACCGGAACAGACATCTCCGCCATTGATGGCTCGCTGAATGCAACGGGCAGTCTCTTCCTGATCAACCAGAACGGTATCGTCATCGGCAGGGACGGCGTGGTTCAGACCGGTGGCTCCTTTGTCGCGTCAACCCTCGACATCCAGGATGGTGACTTCCTCGATGGCGGCGACATGACATTCTCGGGGAATAGTTCTGCATCTGTCATCAATCTCGGCAAGGTCGGGTCGCTTGGCGGCGATGTCGCCTTCATCGCCAGACACATCGTCAACGAAGGTGAATTGAGCGCGCCCAACGGTACTGTTGGCCTTGCCGCCGGCCGCGAAGTGCTGATGCGGGACGCCAGCCTTGATGGCGGCAAGTTCCTGGTGAAAGTCGGTGACGCCGACTCCTCGATCACGGAAGCCGGTGTGGTTTCGGCGGCAACCGTGGAATTGCGCGCCAATGGCGGAAATATCTATGCGCTCGCCGGCAACAGAGGCGGCGCGATCAATGCGACCGGTGTATCCAAAGCCGGTGGACGCATTTTCCTCACCGCCGGCGGCGGCAAGGTCAGGGTCGCCAAGAAGGTCCGCGCCACCCGGCAGGTCTCGGGCAGGCGCAGCGGCGGCGAGATTTTCGTCAATGCCGATGTTGTCAACATTGCAGGTCTGCTGCAGGCGGACGGTAAAGCCGGAACCGGCGGCAATATTGATGTTGGTGGCGTGGATATTGCGTTGGAAGGCGCAACACTCGATGCATCGGGCGCGACCGGCGGCGGACGTATTCGCGTCGGCGGCGCCTATCAGGGCGGGGATTTCGGCGCGGCGTCGACCGCCCAGACAACCTCGGTGGACGAGCATACGCTTCTGACAGCAAACGCAATCGACATGGGCGATGGCGGTGAGGTCATTGTGTGGGCAGACGGAACGTCACTGTTCGACGGCGCCATTGAAGTGAAGGGTGGTCAACACGCGGGTGATGGCGGCATCGCGGAAACGTCGGGCGCCGACCGGCTTTGGGTTGGTTCGAATGCTTTTGTAAATGCGCTGGCCCCGCTTGGCGCGGTTGGTGACTGGTTGCTCGATCCCAAGACGGTGACAATTGCCGATGGTGGCACTGCGACGCTGGCTCAGGTTGCCAATGCAGGCGACACGACGAGCGACCTGACAATTGACGCATCTTCGCTAAACGGTGCCGCCGCCAATGTTTCCATTGTCGCCACCGAAACCATCACTTTCAATGAAGCTGTGGCGATGACCAATGCCGGTGTTGGCCTGTCTGCAACCGCGGGCAATCTGATTACCGTCAATACCAGTGTTTCCACAACCAATGGCGCCATCACTTTCCTGGCCGACAATTATGCAATCAATGCAGATGTGAACGCCGGATCCGCCACCATGATGTTCGACCGGGTGACGGCAGGCCTGTTGGATGTCGGTCTCACCCCTGGAACGAGCTCCGGCGGAGCGGAACTGGACACTGCCGAACTTGCCTTGCTAACGGCGGGCGACCTGATCTTCGGCGATCCGGTGGCGGCTCAGAACCAGGTTAACGCATTGAGCCTCCGCCAATTTCCCTCCAATCCCAATATTTCCGGCCTTGTCCAGTTCAATGCACTCGATGGTGCCGGTTCCTACCTTCTTGCGTTCGGTAACCAGACCTACCCGTCGGTCGAGTTCAACGCCAATGACGGTCTGACATACACTGGCAACGCGACAATTACGACATCGGTGGGCGACGCCACTTTCAACGTGGATGCCGATGGAACCGGCGTTGTCGGTGGATTCGACAATCTGGAGGTCAATGACGGCTTCACGGCAGTCGTCAACAGCGCTGCAAACATTCTCGTCAAAACACCCGACATCCGCGAGCGCGGCACTGGCACGGTCTCGCTCAACGCCAACGGTGGCGAAGGCACGATCACCTTCGCGCGCAGCAGCGCCGGAACCATCGGCGTTGGGGGCGGCACTGGCCGGTTCATGAGCTTCAGCGACGTCCAACTCACGCGCCTGACTGCCGGCACCATCAATTTCGGCGATCCGACGACGCCGAACAAGGCATCGGCGATCAGCGTCAACGCTGCGGGTCTGAGCGGGATCGGAAAGGTCAACTTCAACACGAGCGGCACGACGACCTTCACCGGCGCCAACAATTTTGGCTCGCTTGCCGCCAATAGCGGCCCCATCGCGGTGAACGGGACCATCAATGCCACCGGAACGATCGACCTGACTGCCAACAGTCCGATCACCTTCGCCGCCAACATCTCGGCCGGCGGTAACATCACCGCCACCGCGAGTGATACCGGGCCTGCGAATGCCGACAACATCACGGTGAATGCCGGCGTCACGGTGCAGTCCACTGGCGGCAACCTGACGCTCAATGCTGGAGACGACGTGATCCTCGGTGCTGGCGCGACTGTCAGCGCCAATGGCACGCTCACCCTCTCCGGCGGCTACAATGATACGGACGGTGACGGCGGGCTCACATTCGCCGCAGCGACCCTGGGCGGCGCCACAGTCAATCTGAGCGCAATCGACGATATCGCGCTCGGGGTCATCAGCGCGGCGAGCAGCACAGTTAATATCAACTCGTCGAGCGGCGGTGTGTCGATGCAGGACGCGGCGGGCACTTACCAGTTCGCCAATCTGGACGTGACCGGCACCAACGGCATCAACCTCGGCGCGACCATCTCCACATCCGGCACCCAGACCTACAACAGCCCGGTGGTGCTTACCGCCGACACGATCCTGTCCAGCACCGGCAGCGGCGCCATCACCTTCGATTCGACGCTCAACGGCCTGTTCGGCCTGACCGTCAACACGGCCGGCACGACGGCGTTCAATGGCACGATCGGTGCGGGCGGCGACCGCCTCGGCAGCCTGACGACGGACGCCGGAGGCACCACGGCGTTCAATGTCGTGGCCCCTCCCAACGACGTCGACATCCAGAATGACGCGATCTTCGGCGACGACGTCACCATCGCCGGAGGCAACCAGGATTGGTATCTTCGCGGGAATACCACCTTCAACGGCACGATCACCAGCACCACCGACATGATCATGGTTTTGGGTGGCACTATGGAGTTCAACGGGGCTGTGACTTTCGGAGTCTTGCAGACAACAGGTGGCGGCAAGATCGTGATCAATGGCGGTTCGCTCGTCACTACCGCCAACCTCTTGGCCTTGTACAACAATGTCGAAATCGGTGCGGACACCGTAATGACTTCGGCTGCGGGTCTTCTCTTAAGCCGAACAGTAAACGGACCCCATGCCCTTACGCTGAATTCTGCCGGAACAACCGAATTCCGGGGTGAGGTCGGGGGGACGACCGCGCTCACCAGCCTTACCACCGATACGGGCGGCACGACGCTGCTCAATGGTGGCACGCTCAACATCACCGGCAACACGACCACCTTCAACGACGCGGTCATCCTCGGTGTCGATACGGTCGTCAACGATGCTGGCGGTGTGGCGTTCAACAACACAGTCGATTCCCAAACAGGCGAAACCAATGCACTCACCGTCGATGCTGGTGGCGATGTCACCTTTGGCGGTATCGTTGGCGGCACCGACAAGTTGTCGACGCTCGACATCACCTCGGGCGGAACCATCAACGCCAATGCCGCGATCGCGACCAACAATGGCGATATCGGTTTCACCGCCGACGACATGACCATCGCCGCGGCGGTGAACGCTGGAATCGGGATCGTTACCCTTGCTCCGAATACAGCAGGGCAACTGATTGATCTCGGTGGCGCCGATGCCCCGGGCACGCTTGGTCTGACGGATGCCGAACTCGACTTCATCACTGCAGATACGCTGCGCATCGGTAGCGCGACAGCTGGCTCCATCACGTTTACAGACACGATCAGCCCAGCGGGCATCAGCACACTGTCGCTGATCACTGGCGGCGCGATTGTCGACGGACATGTGGGCGTCGATGTTCAGGTCGCCAACCTGGCCCTGCAATCGGTGAACGGCATTGCCGACAGCGGCGACGTGTTGCTCGAAACCGAGGTCGACACCATTGCCGCGCGCAATACGACCGAAGGCGGGGTCGCTATTCTGGAGACTTTCACCGGCGGCGATCTGATCGTCGGCACAGTCGATGGTGTTGTCGGCATCCGCAACGAGGCGGCCAGTGGTTTCAGCCCGTTATTGAGCATTCAGCTCGAGACCACCGATGGCGATCTGACGGTCAACAGCGACATCTACAACCAACGCCGCAGCATGTTCCTGGTGGCGCAGGAGGGCAATGGCGGCGTCGGCGACAGCACCTTCACCAACAACGCCAACATCATCAATGACGACAGCGGCAGCAATCCGGTCAACGCCAGGATCGACATCCGCGCCAACAACATTACGCTCAACCCGGGCAGCACGATTTCCGCAGCAAACCGGGTGATCCTTCAAGACGATCCGAGCAATAGTGTTATCGGCGGGGTCGCCATCAATCTCGGTGGAGCTGACGGGGTCAACAAGCTCGGCCTGACCAATGACGAATTGAATACGGTTACAACCGCCGGTGTGCTGCAGATCGGCCATTCCGGTTCGGGCGATATCAGCATCACCGATGAAATCGCGCCCGCCAATGCCGCGACGCTTTCTCTTGAAACCGGCGGTGCGGTGAAAGACGCCCACCCAGGCACAGACATTACAATCAGCAACCTTGTTTCCCGCACCGGCGCGGGCTTCGGAGAAGCAGGCAATCGTATCGGGCTCAATGTTGACAATTTCGCCTTTTCCAACACGGCTGGCGTGGTCAATCTGAGCAACTTCAACAAGGACTTGACCATCACCGCGCTGGACGGCCTTGCGACCGCAGTGAATTCAGGCACGACTACCGACATCGAGATATTGGGTACCGGTGAACTGACATTTGCCGTCGATACCAGCAGTGCAGGTGACGCGGCCTTCACGGCTTCGACGATCACAGTCAACAATGGTGTCGTATTAGACGCCTCGCCGGCCGGCACGCTCGCTTTCAACGCGACCACGGTCAATCTTGACGGTAATCTGAACGCCGTCGCCAATGGTATCAGCGGGACAGCAAGCACCGTCAACCTTCTCGGTTCGGCAGGTGGCGCAGAACTTCAGGACGCAATCGATGTGGCGGCAGCCGGGGCGACGATCAACGCAGCAGCGGGCACCTGGACCAATTCTGCGCAGGTGGTCTTCTCCAAGGATGTCACTCTGGATGGTGCTGGCAAAGGCGTTAGCATCTTCCAAACCGGTTTCAACACAGGCTCCGCCGATAATGACACCCGCGGTTGGTGGCTGGTTGAGTCCGGTGTCAACGTTGATATGCGTGACTTCACCATGGACGGTACCGGTCAACTGGTGTGGCAGGGAATCCGCCATAAGGGCTTGGGGACCATCGACAATGTCGCGTTCCAGAATATCCTGTTCAACCCGTCGGCAGATTACGCCGGCACTGCGGTCGCGGCATTCGGAACCGGCGCGGTCGACGTCACCAACTCGTCCTTCACCAACATCGGCCGCATCGGGGTGTCGTATCAGCAAACCGGCGTCGTCGGCAGCGAGTTCATCGGTAACACCTACGCCGGCAAGGGCGCGGGCGATCATCTCGACTATGCGCTCGACATCGGCGCGGGTGCCTATGTCACTGTCCTCAACAACGAGGTGTCCGACAATCTTGGGGTCGCAAGCAGCGACGGTTCGATTTCGGCCGGTTTCCTGGTCAGCACGCTAAATGGTGGCGGTACGGCTGCGATTTTCGGTGGCAACACGATGACCGACAACACCGTCGGTATCGCTGTTGGGGTTAATACGCTCGACACCTCTGTTGTGCAGTTCATGCGGAACGGAGCCACAGTGTTCGGGCGTCCGGTCGTCGGAGCCAACACTTTCATCGGCGGCGAGACCGGCATTGATTTTACCGGCGACAGCCAACAGGTCTGGGGCGACACCTTTGCCGACGCGGTGTTCCGAGGCCAGAGCGCCTTCTACATCCGGTTGCGCAATGATGGGCTGAAAAACCCGGCCTCTGTTAACGTGCTGGACGCCTCGGCCGCCAGCTTCTTCACCGACACCGCCGGTACCATCGTCGCCGACGCGCTGGCCATCGAACCCAAGATCGAGCACTATCTGGACGACCCTGACAAGGACCTCATTGTCTACGGCCCCGCCCTTGGCGTGAATGCCGGGGATTCCATCCAGCGTGCGGTCAACGCTGCCGGCCTGGCCGCTGGTGTGCAAACAGTGACGGTCGCGGCCGGCACATTCGGCGGCTCGGTCGAAGTCTGGGTCGACGGCTTGAACCTTCAGGGCCAGGGCGCGACGACAATCATCGACACAGATGCGGTTGATCCTTCCGCCAACAATGGCAACGCCGACAACGGCTTCCAGGTGGCCGCCATTTCCGGGACTTCCGGCGGCGGTGATGTGACGGGCGTGACCATCAACGGCTTCAATTTCGACACGGTGACGACAACCGGCACCAACATCGGGGTCGAGCTGGGAGAGGCGGGGACGAGCGCGGCCACGGATACCACGGTGCAAGACAACACGTTCAACGATCTGTCGGACGGGATCTTTTCAAACCTGTCTAACGGCACAACGACGATCACGGGAAATACGTTGACGGCGATTTCAAACCGCGCCATCAATTTCGACGATGCGGTGGTGGCCGGCGAGCAGGTGTTCATTACCGGCAACAATGCTGCAAGCAGCCGATTTACAGTCGTGTTTGACGATACCGTAACCGATGCGACCGTCCAGATCAGCGGCAACACGCTAGCGAGCACGGCCAGCAATGACGCCCTAATCTTCGACGCCACTATTGCAGACAGCAATGTCACCATTGGCGGTGCGACGTTGGCCGATGCCAATGACATCTCCGGCTTTGAAGATGGCATCGACATCGCTGGCATCATTGGCGGCACATTCACGATAAGCGGCAATACGCGAATCGCCGGCGGCACAGGCGACGGCATCGAGTTCGAGGGCCCGGTGATCAACGGCGCCATTGTGAATGTCACCAACAATCAATTGATCACTGGACAGCAGGATGGTGTCACGTTCCAAAACACAATACGTGGCGGCAGCACGGTCAATATCACCGGCAATTCCAGCATTGTCGCGACTGCGCGCAACGGGATCAACGTGGACGGGACCGTCCAGGACACTTCCGTCTTCACCATCAACAGCAACACTATCGGCACTGCCGCGGCCCGCGTGGGGCAGGATGGAATTGCGTTTGCCGGTGGCATGACGGGCGCGTCAACGGTCATCATTGGCGGCGCCAATCAGGTGTTTGCCTCCCAGCAGGCGATCCAGGTCAATGACTTGCAATCCTCGTCAACCCTGTCGATCACCGGCGGCACCTATGATGGCGCCGGTGGCGCGCTGTTGGTCGACAATACCGGTGTGGCCGGTACGGTCGGCTCATTCACAATCAACGGTTCAAACTTTGTTGGCGGCTCGATATTCAACGGACCGGCAATTCTTGGCGGCGACAGCACGATCTTCGATACGGACGATGTCACCTTCAACGGCACGCTCGATGGCGCCCATTCGCTAACGGTGAACACGGCGGCGGTCACGACATTTGCCGGCACTGTCGGCACCACTACCGGACTGGCGAGCCTTGCCACCGATGCCGGCGGCACCACCCAGATCAACGGCGGCGCGGTGACAACCAGCGGATCGCAGAGCTTTGGCGATGATGTTGAACTCGGCACCGACACTACCATCACCTCAACTGGCGGCGATACGATCGGCTTCGGGGCCAAGGTCGATGGCGCATTCGCGCTCAGCGTCAACACCACCGGCGACACCGTCTTCGACGGCGCTGTCGGCGGCGGCACCGCGCTTAAAACCCTGACGACTGATGCCGGCGGTACGACACGGATCAACGGCGGATCGGTGACCGCCTTCGGCACCAGCCAGACCTACAACGACGCCGTCGTGCTCGGTGCTGACACCGTGTTGAACGACGGCGGTGCCGTCACCTTCAACAACACCGTCGACGGCGCGTTTGATCTGGCCATCAACACCACCAACCAGACCGTCTTCAACGGTGCTGTCGGCGGCGGCTCTGCGCTCAAAAGCCTTGCCACCGATGCCGGCGGCACCACCGAGATCAACGGCGGCGCGGTGACAACCACCGGATCGCAGAGCTTTGGTGATGATGTTGAACTCGGCGCCGACACAACCATCACCTCGACCGGCGGCGATACGATCGGCTTCGGCGACAAGGTCGATGGCGGTTTCGCGCTCAACGTCAACACCACCGGCGACACCGTCTTCAACGGCGCTGTCGGCAGCGCAGTTGCGCTGGTGAGCCTGACCACCGATGCCGGCGGCAC
>JBPOEW010000014.1:0-118636 GCA_051251555.1 Hoeflea sp. | reverse complement strand
GCACCGAGGTCGTCAAGCACGAAGCCGTCAACAAGAGCCTGGATCTGCGTTGCATCCAGCTGGTCGTCGGTGATCGCACCGCCCGACCAGGCCATGTCGTTGTTCGAGACTTCCGAAAGCGTCACTTCATCCGTGTCGTCAAGATCCGAGATCGTGATCGTACCGGTCGCCGAGGCTTCCGTCGTTCCCGAGCCGATACCCGCGACTTCCGTCAGGCTGCCCGTAGTCGTGATCGAATCGATCACCGGCTGGTCATTGGTGCCGGTGATGGTGATCGTCACCGTCCGCTCGACCGTGCCGCCATTGCCGTCATTGAGCGTCACCAGAAAGCTCTCGACCTTGGTCTGACCCTCGGCAAGATACTCAACATCCGCAGCCGCAATCGTATAATCCCAGCTGATCACACCGCCCAGGCCAGTGCCCGTTGTGTCCGTGCTGACGCTCGCCACAAGCGAACCAAGCGCACCCACCGATGCCACAACAGGCTCAAGCGTGTGAATGTCGCTCAGGTCCACATCGGTGAAAGCGATCGTGCCGCTGTCGCTCAGGTCACCCGCAGGCGTCACAAGTTCGAGCATGCCGCCAGTCACATCCGTGGCTGCAACAACAGGCACGTCATTGGTGCCGGTGATCGTAACCGTGACATCCTGCGTGGTCGAAAAGATGCCGTCATTGATCTGAACTTCGAAGGACAGGGTGATCACTTCACCGGCCGCCAGGAAATCAACAGCTTCGTTGCCAACAAAATAGGTCCAGTCGATCGAGCCGCCGTCCGGCGAGGTCGATTCAACCGTAATGCCGCCGACACTATCCAGACTGAACCCGGCAAGCAGCGCATCCAGCTGCACCGCGGTCAGCGTGCTGCCGTTGTTCATGGCTTCAGATACCAACGTACGGCTTGTCACTTCTGCATCACGGGTTTCACCGAAATCCGGATCAAAGAATGTGATCGAGCCGGTAGCGGCGACCGGGTCGGCGTCGCCAGCCGGATTGTCGACTGTTTCGACGATCCCGCCTTCAGTCACACCGCCGGTCGCAACCGAGGCGATATTGCCGGTGTCGTCAACCTGCGCGTCGGAGGACTGCGGTCCCGGAGCACCAGTCGTATCGCTGAGCAGGCCGAGCGACTGTGTCCCCTCACCTGCGATCGTAGCCCCGCTTGAGCCTCCAAATTCGCCGCCCGAGCCGGTCGGCGGCGGCTGGGAGACCGAAAGCGTATTGCCCGGTCCTGCAGCAACATTGAAGCCGTTGGAATTCAGCGCCGCGACCAGAACCTCCTGCGGCAGCTCGATATCGCCAATGATGAAAGTTGGGATGTTCAGAGCGCCGCCGATTATCCTGACCTGCGACCCGTCCGGCTGCAGCAACAGCAGATCATCGCCATCAAGCTGAATGTTTTCAATACTGGTCGCTGCCGACAGCACCACTTGATTTTGAGCATCGGGAACCAGAACGCTGATCCCCGACGCGCCTGTATCAGGCGGGCCATCCACGGGTGGAGTTTCAT
This sequence comes from Hoeflea sp., assembly GCA_051251555.1. Taxonomy (GTDB): domain Bacteria; phylum Pseudomonadota; class Alphaproteobacteria; order Rhizobiales; family Rhizobiaceae; genus Hoeflea. The sequence continues at coordinate 117,129 of JBPOEW010000014.1, read as the reverse complement.
CTGGGTCGGAGCCGGTGTCTGCCTGGGCCAGCAAGATCTCTTCCATGCCGACATCGGCTTCCGTGTTTGCAATTACGGTTTCCGAAGTATCAAGGCCGCGGTCGTCATTCATGACAGAACTCCCAACTGAAATTTACCCATCCTTAACCAGTTAGTATTTCTTCAACAAATACTTTGAATCCAAAATGAATACATAGGTATGCGAAAAACCACTTTATAAACATATGGTAAATTTTCTCGCATACATTGTTATGCTTTTTAGGGATACTTAATGTTTCAGCGCGGAATTTGGCGCAGTCGCAGTCAAGTGCGAGCACAAACACTTCGAGCTAATTGATTCAATTTTTATCAAAACAACTATGTAATCGTTAGTTCTGTTTGTTTCTTAGATCTTATTTTTATTTGAGTAGTCTTTCCTCAACAAAATGGGAAGGCGAAACAAATGCATTTTCAAGCAACAAAGGAATTTGTACGCATCAATACTGTATCAACAATTGTCCTTCTCTGCGCCACTGTAGCACAGGCCGCACAACCGAGTGCACAACCCAGCAATGTTCAAGCGCCCTCCAGGCACAACCTGGAGCTTTCGACTGCCGTCGCCCAACACCCTACTGAGTTGCACGCCCCGGCATGGCTGAGTTTCGCCGCTGCCGCCACAACTCTTCGGCTCACACCACAGGGACTGGCATCGTTCAGTTACGTTGCCGGGAAGGTATCTCGCCACAGCCCCGCAGCCATCACCAGGGTGACAACCGTGGCAGCTGCGGCGACCGGCGCATCCCTCCCCCGCCCGATCGTCCGAGACGATATCACCACGGCCTCCATACCCGCCGCGACCCGCCCCGCCGGCGCAACACTGAGCGCTTCAATCCGCCCGGACGTACCGCTGTTTGGCGCCCACAGGATCCGCTTCGGCAAGATCAGCAGCGGGATCCGCATTTCGGGCCTGATCCGCAAGGCCGCAGCCTCCGGTGCCTCCGCCATCTGCATCAACCAATGCGCAGCCCTCGCCGACCGCCTCACCCTCAAGGGAGCAAGCCTGAGCCAACAGCTCCGTCACGTCTCGGCCTCGGTCAACGCCATGGTCGCCTACAAGACCGACGAGCAGAATCACGGCCGCCTCGATCAATGGTCGACACCCAACGAGACGCTCGGCCGCAGAAGCGGCGACTGCGAGGATTACGCAATCCTGAAAATGGCCCTGCTGGCGCGCCTCGGTATTCCCGTCACCGCCATGGAGATCGTCGTCGTCAAGGACACCGACCGCCGCCTGTTCCATGCCGTTCTTGCCGTCGCTTTTGAAGACCGCAGCCTGATCCTCGACAACATGACCGACACTGTCGAGGCCGACAAGGCCAAGCGGAGCTACGCCCCCCTGTTCTCACTTTCAGGCAAAGCCAACTATGTCTTCGGCTACAAGGGTGGAAGCAGTGACCTCATGGCATCGCTCAAGAACATCTCGGCAATCGCGCCTGGCGCCGGATTCTAGGAGACGGACAAACGACCCGGGGCAACCCAATCACATCCGATCAGGATGGTCCGGAGATAAAGGCAATCGCAGCAGGCGGTTCGTCCATATCCGGCGCCAGCGCCATGCTTAGCCGGCCGCGTATCCGGCGCTCGCCATAGCCCACGGTGAAGCTGGTATACTTCGGCCGACTGCTGTCGCGCTTCATCTCCTCGATAAGACCAAGAAGCGGCGTCTCAAGTGTCAGCTTGATGTTGCTCAGCGCCTCGATATTGTCGAGCCCGGTAAACCGGGTTTGCAAATACATCAGAAACCCGTTGTTCTGAAACAGGATCTTCTTATCAACGGATATGATGAACCCGGGGACCGGACAGGCCGCAACGATGGTGCGTGAGTTGAAACTTTCGATCCGTTCGCGCATTCCTCCGTGGTGTTCCAGCACACGCTGCATGATCGAGGCGCGAAGATACGAACTCAGCCCGCTTCCACCCGTCTTGTGACCATTGAGCTTTGCAACGTATTCCGAGACCGACACCCCGTCACTCTTCGTCACCTCTTCCAGGGCTGTCCAAAACACACCCTCCAGGCGGAAGCCGTGACGCTTGCCCCCTGAATTGATCGCCCGAAAATGTGGTGTAAACGGATCTTGCTCAGACATGCAGCAGGGTGCTTTCTCTCAAAATGGCTTCTAACGCTCTGTCAGGGCTTCGTATCGTGCTTTGCTCAGTGGCTTGACCAGGTAATCGAGGACCGATTTCTCCCCCGTGAGGATCTCCACCGAAGCGATCATTCCGGGACGGATGGCATGGGTCACATCGCCTCTTCCAAGCTGTGAATCTCCTGTCTGAACGAGAACCTGATAATATGTTTCGCCGGTTTCCGGATTGACGATGCTGTCCGCCGACACATTCGAGACCACGCCTTCCAGGCCGCCATAGATTGAAAAATCGTAGGCTGTCAGCTTGACCAGCGCTTTTTGTCCGGGCTGGACGAAGGCGACATCCTTGGGTGAGATCCGTGCCTCTACGAGCAACGTGTCTGTTACCGGAACAACCCCCGCAACAACTGAACCCGGCTGCAAGAAGGCACCGATCGTGTTGACCTCCAGCGTGTTGACGATGCCCTCCACGGGGGAGACGATGTCGGTGCGCCGGACCCGGTCCTTCGCGCCGGTCAGTGTTGCCTGCAACACGCTGACATCGGCCAGGGTATCGCCAAGTTCGCGGCGAGCTTCCTGCTTGAACTGCGAATCCAGTTCCTGAACCTGAAGCTCGGCCTCGTGAAGTGCGCTCTCAAGCCGTTTGAGGCTCTGGTTCACGCTTTCACGCTGGCCATGCTGCTGGGCAATCTCGCGGTCCAGCCTCATGAGATCGATTTCCGGATGCAGCTTGCGCTTTACCATTGGCGCAATCTTGTCACGCTCGTTAAGCATCGCCCGGATCACCAGATCGGTTTGCTCAACACTGGATTTGGCTTCGCCAATCTCGTCAAGTCGCTGCTGCCGTCTGGCTTCAAGCACCTGCAACTTGTTAAGGTAGTTCTCCCGTCTTGCTGCCAGCAGCCTGGCCTCGTTTTCACAAATGCCTTCCGACACGCGGCGGGTCTGCTCGGGACACACAAAATCCGTTTCAAACAGGTCGTCAATTTCAAGCTCCAGCCGCGCAATCTTGGCCTGCAGCGCATCATTACGGGCCTGGGATTCGCCAAGCGATGCGAGGTTTCCCGAACTGTCGAGGCGGATCAGCAGATCACCCTTGTTGACGAGCTGTCCGATCCTCACCGCGATTTCCTGCACGACGCCCGGTTCGCTCGATTGCACGATCTGGGTCTTCGACAGCGGAATGACCTTGCCATCACCGCGCGAGATCTCGTCCACCCGCGCCCACGCTGCCCAGGCCAGGAAGAAAAGCACCAGCGACAGGCAGACCCATACGATGTATCGGGAAATGACTGGAGGTGTATCTTGCTCCATCGCACGCATCACTGGATCCCGTTCGGTTTGCGCTGCAATGCCGCAATCACGTCTTGTTTGGGGCCATCGGCGATGAGCTTGCCGTTCTCGATGACGATCAGCCGGTCGATAAGGTCGAGCATGCTGTATCTGTGGGTCGAAAGGATCAGCGTCACCTCCGGCGCGATGGCCTGACGCAGGCAACCGATCAGATGTCTTTCGCTGGCCATGTCCATCGCACCGGACGGCTCGTCGAGGAATATGATCTTGGGCGAGGCCAACAACAGCCGCGCAATTGCCACTGACTGTTTCTGTCCGGCCGAAAGATTGCCGCCGTTTTCGCCGACCGGCATGTCAAATCCGCGCGGATGCCGCGCCAGAAATGATTCAATTCCAACCTTGCGGGAAACCTCGATCAGCTCCTCATCGGTGGCATTGGGGTTGCCCATCAGCAGATTGTCCTTGACCGAGCCGGTGAACAGATCGCTTGTCTGCCCAGCAACAGCCACCGCTGATCTGACTTCGGAGGGATGAAACTGCTGCATGTCGATCCCGTCGATCAGCACCCGCCCCTCATGCGGCTGGTAAAGCCGCGACATCAGTCTGCCGATCGTGGTCTTTCCCGATCCGATCCTGCCGATTATACCGACCTTCTCACCGGCCTTGACCGAAAAGGTCAGCCCATCAAGCGCATCCTGATCAGCCTGCGGATAGCGAAAATGAACATTCTCGAATGCAATGGAGCCGTTTGCGATAACGCGGTTGACGAAGCCTGATGCCTCCGGTGTGTCCTCGGGCTGCTCCATGATCATGTCAAGAATGCGCAGCGAGAGAAGCGCCTGCCGGAAGCGTGCCAGCGTCATCGCCAATTGGCCCAGCGGGCTGACGGCACGGCCCGAAAGGATCACTGCTGCGATAATAGCTCCCGTGGTTACATGACCTTCCCGAAACAGATAGGCCCCCACCAGAATGATGCCGACCGTCACCAGTTGCTGGACAAATTGCGTGGCATTGACCGCAAAGGCGGAAATGCTCTTGATCTGTTCATTTGTCGCCGAACTGTTGATGGTCAGGTCACGCCAACGTTTCAACAACAGACCTTCGGCTCTCAGGCCCTTGACCGTTTCCGTTGTGTAGATCGTTTCAACCAGCATCGACTGGCGCAAGGCGGCTTCATTGGCCGCCGCAGCAACCCGTCGGCTGATCAGCATCTGGGCAACAAGCCCGATGATGACCACTGCAACCAGCGCCACGGCGGGCACATAAGCCAGGGGGCCGCCGATCATGTAAATCACCGCGATGAATATGAACACGAAACAGGTGTCGATCATTGTCGCAATGGTGTTGGAGGTGAAGAACTCCCGCACGAATTCATATTGCGACACCCGGCTGACATACTCACCGGTGGACATAGAGCGCGCCGACAACGATGTGTTCATGACCTTCTGAAACAGCACATAAGCTATCTTGAGATCGATCTTGCGTCCGGTGTAGTCGATCAGTGAGGCGCGGGCGAACTTGAGCAAAAAATCAAATATGAAGGCAACACTGATACCTACAGCAAGCACCCAGAGAGTTGCGATCGCCTCGTTTGGCAAGACCCGATCATAGACATTCATGACAAAAAGCGGGGAAGCCAAGGCGAGAATATTGATGAACAGCGCTGCAATTCCAACCCGCACGAACGACCGCCAGTAAGGACGAACCGCCGAAAGCAGCCAATGCTGTTTCTCGATCTTGCCCGCATGCAGCGCGCCGGTCTCTTCCTGATTGTTGAAATAGACCCTTTTAAAATCCAGCACTGTCGGATCCAGCTCCGGCGCTCTGGCGCGAAGGTCAATGCTTTTCGCTGCAGTATCGCCGGAAGTCTCCCGGCACACAAACGTTCCATCATCATTAAGAGCGAAGACAGGAATAAAGACGCCGTCCAGCGTCTTGACCAGCGCCGGCAGGCCGGCATTGCCGCCCAGTAGATCCGCCAGGTGAATTTTCGCCACGTCCAGACCGATGCGATTGGAGACCTCGCGCACCGTCTCGATGTCGGCTGCCTCAAGCTGATCGCCGGGGATGCCGGAATACAGGACAGTTGAAGAACCGCTGCGCTCGAAGTGAACGCTTATTTCACGGAAAGCCTCGTTGAATTTCATCGTTGCTTACCGATTCAATAATGTCATGCCTGTCAGCCTCAAAGCGATCAATTTTTCCTGACAGGAGCAAGCAAATCGAACGGCGCACCGCTTACCTGCCGCGAAGGCAGCCGCTTGTAGACCGGTTCTGCCTCGTGGGAGACGGCCTTGAACTCTTCCCGGGCATAGGCCTCTGCCTGAGGCGCGCTTTCCAGATTCAAAGCGCGAACCAGCGATCCCATTGCAGCCAAGGTCTGATAATCAGCGTAAACCGCTGCATATTGGGCGGTTTTGGCCAGAACTTCGGTGTTGAACCGGGTGTTCTGTGCGCTCAGCACGTCGAGCAGCGATCTTTCGTTAATGCGAAACTGGTCGCGATAGGATGACACCAACGAACCGGCTGCGGAGACCTGCTCACGCAGCAACGAAGCCTGCTCGGCGCGCTTGCCGCGCTTGTTCCAGGCCGACTGGATGGATTCCTGCACTTCACGATGAACCACGACGTTTTCCATCCTGCTCTCGCTGGCGCGACGGATACGCTCCTGTTCAACTGCCTGATCGCGGCCACCCCGGTACAGGTTCCAGCGTGCCACGACCTTGGCTTCAAGATCGGAAGTCCGTCCCTCCGCGCCATCAATGTCGTTGCCGACTCGCGCCTTTGCCTCGAAGGATATTACGGGCAGGTAAGCTGCCTTGGCTCCTCTGGCCAGGGCGTCGGCGGCATCAACGTCAGCCCCTGCCGCAGCAATCCGCGGGCTTTGCCGGCGGGCGATATCAACAGCTTCGGCCGCACTGCGGGGCAACGCCTTCGATACCGACGGCGGATACTTCATCGATCCGAGCTTGACGCCTACCAGACGAAGAAAGCGGATCTGCGCCTGGGCCAGATCCTCTTCGGCTTCCTTGAGCCGCGCCCGGGCCGACAGCAGCCGTTCACGGCCTTGCGTGCGGTCAGCCGAAGTCAGGGTGCCGCCGGAAACGCCGTATGAAATATCCGAGACGATACCTGAGAGCACATTGGCATTCTTGCGGGCAATCGCCACGATTTCAGCCTGCAGCAGAATTTCGAAATATTCCTGGGATACCGCCAGCGCTATCGCTTCCGAGCGCTCGGCAACGCGGAAAGACGCACCATCGACGCGCGCTGCCTGCCTTTCCACTTCCGCCCGGCGGGAACCGCCGTCAAAAAGTGTCTGGGTGAAAGTCAATCCGACGTCGGTCGATTCAAGTGTGTCATCCTGTGTGCCGAGCCGCCGGCGACCTGGGCTGTCCAGCTTGCGTCCGCCAGCGGACGCTTCAAGATCGAGGGTGGGAAGATAAAGGCCACGGGCTTGCCGGAGCTCAAACTCCACGGCTTCCCGGTTCTGCACCGACCGCAGGATTTCCGGGTTGGATCTCAGCGCTTCATCCACAGCTTCCTTCAGAGTAATGGCGCTCGCCGGCACTGCAGCCAGCACACCAAATCCGATTGAGAAACAGCACGAATACATCAGCGACTTAAACATCTTAACCCCGATCCCTACACCTGATGATTGTCTGTAACACCGATAACCAACGTGACGCGAGTCGAGTCTTCACGAAACCTTAAGTACAAATTCAGCCACAGCGAAATCGTTGCGATTCCGCCACACAATTCAAATTTTATAATAATCTAATCATCGAATTAAAAATCAAAAAATATAAATTATTATAAATAAATCAACGAATTTTTTCGCAATAATTTATGTATATAAATTTTCTCGAACAATCTATAGATAGAGACTTGAGTATTGAAGTTGAATATATATCCATAAATTCTTTTTAAGGCCAAATTCTGGAAAACATTATTATCAAATACATATATAGTTATACAACTATTGATTGAGAGAACAAGTTTCATCTCGTACTTTCACGAATCAGCGCGCTATAAACCATGAAGGATTCTTTTTCAATTTCTTGAATAAATTTTCTCGAAAATCATCCTGTCACCGATTTCAAGTGGCCGAAATCGCGACATCGCAACCATAAAAATTCGCTTCAAGTTACTGGCATCGTTCAAAATCATGACCGCCGACGGTTGTGCACCCCGGCACGCTGAGCAATAACCCCGTGAAGTTTTCCAGCCGGGTGGTCTAAAATCAGGGAGCATTTCTACAATCCGACGAATTCTCCAACCGACTGGTGGAGAGTTGGGTCTCAGGTCACGCAGGCTGACCAAGGATTTCAAGAACCTGTCGCGCAACGCGCTCGCCTTTCCCAAACTCTCGTCGGTCCGCTACCCACAATCAACGCGCCGCCTGACATGAAACGTGTGCCGGTCTCTTTCTGTTTCACGTCGCCTCATGTTCCGAGAAGATTTCACCCGACACTTTCGGCCCAAAGTCGACCTTCGTCACCCTGTCAAAAGCGGCGCCGCAGACTCCGCATTGCTGCCCCTCAAAAGACACGCCGCATTTTTGATCGTCAATTTCGGCAGGGCAGACGAAGCGACCAATCCAGTCATGTCGGAGTCCGGTAAAGTGCCGACTTCGACACCCGAACCAGGTGTTCGCGAAGCCGGCATCTCACCACGACAAAAGCCCAAGGGGGTGCATGTCGCCCATCAAGCGCCAAAACGTCAGCGGAGCTTAGCGCATTCCTCGCGACTCTTGACCAGTTGGGTGTATTTCGACGCAACCCAGCCGGATGGCTCCTTCATTCCTTCATGCACCGGCTGAACCTGGATCCATTTTCCTTGGTCGCCAAGAACCGTCAACACGGTTCCCGCGCCCAAGCGCCCGATGAGTTCCGCAGATGCCGCCGGTCCGGACCGCAAATTCAGGAATGGATCGCCTTTCGGAAGATTGGCGACGCAGGCAAGCAGGCCGTTTTTGGTTAGCGTTTGTCCGCCACCGATTACCGTTTCGGTTGGGGCGGGCGCATTTTGCAGCAACTGCTGGACCTGCAGGCCTTGCGCACCCTCTATATAGCTCTTGAGATCAAGCCCGGCCTTCGCCAACTCCCGCGCTTGCCAGAATTCGAAAATGTCGGGGCTGGTCGCCAGCAGAGTTGCCATTTCGTCTTCCCAATCGCCCGGAGCAGGCATTCCGAATTTTTTCTGCAGATTGACCAGTTCCTGGTACGCAGCTTTGGCCTTTTCGCCATGGCTTGCCGCCACACCTTCAATGATCGACCTGCCGCGGTAGTGTTCTGCCAGTGCCTGCAGATATTTGCTCCAACCTTCCGAATCCCGATAGACGATCGCCAGTCTTCCATTCTCGCCCAGGGTTTTTTCGCTGACCACCGGCCCTGACTGGTCATTTGCGTCGGCGCTGCGGCCAAATATTTCATTGTAAACGCCCACGACGATTACTGCGTCGTCGAGCAATGGTCCGGAATGGCACCTCAACCAGCCGGCCACCTGCCCAGCGGAATGCTCGGTGTCGAACTGCACCCCGCCGATCTTTTTTTGGGTCAGCGCTATGCCCGATTCCAGGCCATAGGCCACAACCTTGTAGGAACAGTTCGGATGCAGGCCTGCCAGCGTATAGTTCGTCACGCCCGAGTTGCTCGGTGTGATTTCATGGTACCCCTTTTTCGCCGACGCAGACCAGTTGCTCAGATCCACCCCGTTGCCGCATACCGTGTCGATGAGTGGCAACGTCCATAGCGTCGCCTTCTTGTAACAGACCCGGATATTGTTCCAGTTGGTGAACCCGGTATGAGTCAGTTGCAGGTCGAACCCGTTCGAAAGTGCGTTGGTCACCGACAATTGCGTGCCGCCGGATGTCGGAACCGTAACGGTATCCAGTGTTCTCCAGTCGATCACGTTGCCGGGCCATTTGGTTCTGGCTTTGACACGCACCTTGAAGGACTGCCCGGCAGGAAGGTTGGAGATGGTATAGCTTTGAGCCGTTACTGTCTGTGACTCGTTCTGGTCGCAAACCAATCCAATCGAGTTGGCTGATTTCCAGCAAACGCGATACTGCTTTGGATTGTTCGCTGCCTGCGGCGACCCGTTCCAGCTGCTCCACGAAATCGTAATTGAAGTGTTTGTTGCACTGTAATTATATATATTTGCCGCCTTCGATTCTCCATTACTAAATAATAATAATATACAAAGTAATAGTCCAAATAAAAATTCCCGCTTATTCATTGTTGAAGCTAATTTTACCACATTCCCTATGAAAAATAATTTTAGAGAGGCGGTCATTTTGCACTTCCTTTCCGGAGTTGACGTTAGACACACCTTTTTATCATTACAAATTTTATTATAATAGCATGCTCAAAATATTTTTTGCATATATTCATATATGCGAGTGATAAACACTTGTTAGAAGATATATACTTTAGAGAAATTCGCTAATGACGCAGAGACTCTTTTAGTATAGCTGATTTTTAGCGATTTTTTTCTTCTGACTGCGCCATGGCGTAGTCAAAATTCGCCTGTTCATTCGTCCCAAATCATTGATGAAAAGATCGAAGCAAACTGGGCTCAGACCGAGCAGTTGCATGGCAGAGGCACGTGGCGAATTCGCTGCCTTTTGTGGGTCCGCGTTGGGCCAAGTGCTCCACTGGCTCTCACCTGCAGCGAATGCACGCCTTCCGCCCAAATCAGCAAATAGCAGTGATTGAAGGAAGGTTCCAAAAAGCAACGTTTCTGTCATCGCAGATGTGCTCGTCAGTCAGAATTCGCAGGGCAGAATGATAGCAAACGTGATCGACTTGACCGCGGCACACAATCACGCGCACGTCGGTATCCAAATGAATTCATTGAACAAAATCGCATATATTCTAAAAAATATCAATTTTTTTAAAATATTCGACCCTGGATTGAGCTCTAAATCTATGAAAAAATGGTGGGCGCGCACGGGCTCGAACCGTGGACCCGCTGATTAAGAGTCAGCTGCTCTACCAACTGAGCTACGCGCCCCACCTGTCCCGTTACCGGAACGAATGGGCGTATAGACCGGATAGAAGGCCATGTCCACACTGTTTTTTACGCAGTCGCAACAAGCCTACGATAATACCCGGCACAGCCGTCAGACCAGCAGCTTTCCTTGCGCAATCCGCACCGCTTCGCCGCCGATCCTGACATGCGACACTTCGTTGCCAGCGCAGTCGATATGCAGATGGATCAGCGACGGCCGTCCCATTTCCACCCCCTGCTCGATCATCAACGCATGATTGCCTTCCAGAAGACCATCAAAATGATGAATTGCGCCCGACAAGGCGGCCGCTGCGGAGCCGGTGGCGGGATCCTCGGCGATGCCTTCACCCGGTGCGAACATGCGCGCATGAAACGACGCCAGATGATGCGTTCCGCCGCGGCAATAGACATAGGCCTGCGCCAGCTGCCCGTCACCCATCGGCGCGACCTTGTCCCAGTCGGCGGCATTGCACTCGGCCTTCGCAGCCGCTGCCATGTCGTGCACTGGAACCATGACAAACGGCACGCCCGCTGTCCAAACCGACACCCGGTGGTTCTCGAAGCCGATTTCGTGCGGATCAAGCCCCAATGCAAAGCCGATATCGGCCTGCTCGACATCCACGTCCAGCCGGCGGGAGAGTTTCGGCAAATCAAATTCGGCAAACCCTGCCGCATCTGGGCTCATCCGCACAGCGCAACGGACCGGGCCGATCTCCTCCTCCAGCATCTTGACCAGATCCATGCCATTGGCCGGCACGTTTCCGCCCAGACGAAGATCGGCCAGCGCCACTGCCGCGCCGACGGTCGGGTGTCCGGCAAAGGGAAGCTCCCGCCCCGGCGTGAAAATCCGTAAACGAGCGGTGTGCGCAGGCTTTTCAGGCTTGAGCACGAACACTGTCTCCGAGAGATTGAATTCCCGTGCGATCGCCTGCATCTGCCCGTCGCTATAATGATCTGCGCCAAACACCACAGCCAGCGGGTTTCCTGCCAGGGCAGTTCCGGTAAAAACGTCGTAAATTGCGTAGTCGGTCATGCCTGGCACAGTCCTTTGCATTTGCGGCTCGGGCCGCGGTGTTAGCTGCTACAGCGTCAGACGCCTCATCAAACCCGAAGCGCGAATGGTATCACCTTGAGATAAGGCATGGACGTTTTGCTGAACCGAACCGGCATGCGCAAGCCCGCATCCTATCCAATTCCACCGTCCTGCCAACCGGCAGCAAAATCTGGTGTCCCAAAATGAAAATCGATCATCGCCTGCATGTGTGGGGGCGCGGTCGGGCCGGCGTCCTCGGCCCTGCGCACCACCACCACATCGGCAATCTCCTGTTCCGGGTCCGTGCGGATATGCTCGGTGATCCGCCTGACCAGCACCTCGGCTGTCTCTTCAAGCCGAAAGCGCCGGAACACCGCGACGAGCTGTCCTCTGCGCCAGCCCAGAAGCCGGTTTTCCGCCACTGCACCGGACAGATCCACGCCGGTCTCTTCCCTCGCCTCGCGCAAGATGCTGCCCTGGACATCGACCGTGCCATCGGTGATGTCGGACTCATCAAGTGATCCGGCCGGCGCATAGACCTTGCCCGGATTGGCCGTCTTCACCGCCATGCGGATCAGCAACATGGCATCATCCGATGTCAGGATCAGCCCCGAGCCGAACAGATGCCATGCATCGGCATCGTCGTCAGGCCAGGTGGCGACCAGATGCCTCAGCGCCGCATATGGCACACGGTGGCTGGTTCCCGAGATCACGCCACCGTTGATCTGCAAACCGCAGTGCAAGAGCACCGTGCCGTTGAACAGCCATGGCCGCTCGATCTGGTCACGCGCCCAGTTGGCCGCAATGGCTGAGCGCTGAGCAATCACCCAGGGATGCTCTGCCGGATCGAGCGAGAGCTGCACCGCATTGAAGCTGAAGACGCGGTTTTCGGGAATGGGGATCATCTCGGTCACACGACACAGCCTTTTTCAGACCAGATCAAACGTCATCGCCACCGGGCAGTGATCCGACGCCTTGGGCCGATCCCAGCCTGTGCGCGGGTAACGGTCGACTTCCTGACCCTCGGGAAACAGCGTCCGCCAGGGCTGGCCGGCGCGAACAATGTCGGGCAACCGGTCGCGGTTCGAGCGCACCATCGCCGGTGAAGCCAGCAGGTAATCGAGCTGGCACAGATGCCGCTCTTCGGGCCCCCGTGTGTGGTAGAGCGTCCAGCGGTTCATCTCAGGCCGCCGCGCCACCACGTTTTCGCTAAACCCGCCCGCTGTCAAAACCCTGACCGCGCCGTTCTCCGCCTGCTCGGGCGTGAACTGATAGCCGTTGCGGCGGTCACCGGTGATCACCAGTTTTTCCGAATAATCGTTGAAATCACCGGCGATGACATAGCGTTTGCCGCCGCCATCCGGCCCGAAGCGATTAGTGATGATCTTGCGCACGCCACGCGCTTCCGCGACACGCACCGGCATGGTCCTTGTGCGGCCATCGACGCCGTCGCGTGGACTGCCCATCGATTTGAAATGCACCACGTACACGGTGAGCCGCTTCGCACCGATCTTCAGATCAACCTCGAGGCAATCGCGCTTGAAGATCTTGTCGCCGGGCTTTTGCAGATCGGTGAGATCCGGCGTGTAGAGCCCCATCGCCTCGTAGGTCTGATGCCCATGACTGGTCACATCGAGCACCTCGATCGGCGCGCCGTCCAGCGTCTTGTCCCGCGTCATCAGCGCCAGGTTGATGCCGCGGCTGTCATTGCCGTCAATCAGCACCTTGTGGCGGTAACCGTCGCCGATCATCTTGAACAGATAGCCATATTCGAACCGGTGCAGCGTATCGAGGTTTTCCACCTCCTGCAGGCACAGGATGTCGGCATCGGCCTCGGCAATCGCCAGCGCGGTGAGCTGCCTGGTGTCATCGGTCAGCGACACCGCCCGCGCAATCTCGGCCTGGCGGTACTGCGCCTCTGAAGTGAAATCATAGAGCTGCGACACCCGGTCCTGCCGAAGCTCGTTGCGGAAACCGGAGAAATCGAACCGGCTGAGCAGGTTTTCGGCGTTGAAGGTGGCGATACGAACGGTCATGCAGGGTCCTATTTCTGGCCCGGAAGCAGCCGTGTGCCGCCGGGGCTTGAACCTAGTCAGCCATGCAAGCCACGGCAAGGCAAAACCGGCAGCGGCCTGCGTCCGCCCTCACCTCTCAAAACCGCCCTGCCCGGCTTACGGGCCTTTGAGCAGCTCCAGCACCAGCCCCTGGACATTGCCGCCCTCGCCCATTTCGACGCGGTCGAACTCGCGGCCACGGGCGCGCTGCTGGTCAGACAGCCGCTTGAGATGGCTTTGCAGCTCGGCCCGCACCTTGTGGCAGCCCGGATCATCGGACGCGCTCAGCCCGACGCTGACACCCTCGATCGCCTCCACCATGTCGATGATATATTGCCCGTGCACCCGCTCGTGCGCCGCCAGCCCGTCGTAAAACCGCTTCCAGCTCGAGGCGACGCCCTGCGGCAGCCCTTCTCGCGGTTTGGGCAATGTGTAGGTGATGATCAGCCGGGGCACGTTGGCGGCGATGACGCAACTGCCATCGGCGCGCTCGCGGTAATCGCGCCGCCAGGTCAGCTTGAAGGTGGTGTGGGCGATTGCGCGGCGCTCACCGCCAATCACCGGCCCGTTCTCGCCGATCGACTGATACAGCTCGGCCCCGGACCGGCCTGAGACCGGGTAGGTCGTGACCTGTTCGGCGGCCTTCCAGGCCAGTGCCGGATGGGCCAGCGCGATGCAGGCTGCCACCACGATGGCGGATGAAACTAGGTGTCGGATAACGGACATGCGGCCTCACTTGATGACGCTGAGATAAATCCCCCAGCCGGCAAAGGCCAGCACGAATCCGGTTAACCCGACAATTGTGGCGCCCCTGAGCCGCTGGCCCGTATTTTTTCCCGCGCCAAACCACGCCCCCAGTGCCGCGCCGATGACGAAGCCCGGTGCCTGGTGGTCTGAGCGCTACAGATGGTAGCCACCTGTTGCGAAAGGTCAGCCCACAAGCTGGTGGGGCGGTTTGTCCTGAGCGATGGGACCCATCCGTCAGGATCGCACCATCAGGCGACGTCGATGTAGCACATGCGGGGTGTGCTGATTGCACTGCCATGGTGGCACGACACACCGGTTTGCGCCAAGCTGCGACACCAGGCTTTTCCCGCACAAAGCCGCAACCACCCTCGGACACACGCCGCTTCATTTCACGAAATTTTACCATTTGTTACTTTTCGTGTAGGGTTGCCCCATGGTCGCGCAATGCTGCGCGCTCGTTTTCTAGAATTGGACATCCCATGCAGATCCCCACATGGACGAAACCCGCCCTCTACGGAGCGGCGGCAGGAGCCGTTGTGCTCGCCATCGTCGGCTTCTCAAGCTATGGCGGCTGGGTTACCGGCAGCACAGCGCAAACGATGGCCGACAAGGCCGGCAATGACGCCGGCAGGCAGATTGTCTCGGCCCTCTGCGTCAAGAAATTCGCGGCCGCACCCGGCGCCAACATGCAGCTCACCAAGCTCAAGGAAGCCAAATCCTGGGATCGTGACAACTTCATCGAGGATGGCGGCTGGTCGACGATCGACGGTGTCGAGGACGGCATCAAGGGCGTCGCCGAAGCCTGCGCCGAGCTGCTGGCGGACATGGACGAATTGCCCGCCACGGTGATGGCGCCCGCAGCGCCCGAGGCTCCCGCCATCAGCGGCTGATCCGTTCGATTGCATTGGGGGCAGTTCGGCACAGCGCCGGGCTGCCCTTTTTTGTGGCGGCTTTTTGCTGGCGGGGAAAAATCCCGGCCGTCGCGCAGCCGAAAACGCTGCCGCGCGAAAAAATCCGCCGGGGTGTACATTGGAATGAAGTCCGGAGGGCCGCACGCGGGCAGTGCCTCTATGGATTGTAGTATGGGTGGCGCTGTCCGCGCGCGGCCCGAAACTCGCCGGATGCTGTCCGGCATCCGACAGGCGGCGCCTCGCATCTCCCGGGATTCTTAGGCCCCATCCGGATTGCTCCGGCCGCGATCCGGACAGACCGCGGGACATGCTTCTGGCATGGGTTCCGGCACGGACCCTGATCGCTGAGCGATGCCCCCCGGTCAGCCCCAGAAACCACAGGGGCGATGGAAAACATACAGCAAACATGTCCGCCACAGGCCCGGTCCGGCAATCTCGCCCCTCACCCGCCTTGCGGCTGATGTGGAACGAACTCCGGCCCGGTGGCTGGCTTTGCACGATCCGCGTCAACGCCGACCGCCCGCCAGCGGAACCCCGATGGCCTCCGCCTCCCCTCACCCGATGCCCTACGTTGGGACACCGCCTGAGAGGCATTCCCTCCCGCCTGAACCGAACCGTTCGCGATCCATCCGGCAGCGGGAGTGCGGCGAGTATGGCATGGGGGTGGAGGGTGGGGAAAAGATTGGGGGGGGGGCATATCAATAGGAATTACTTATTGAAACACCGAGCAATCGCGTCAAATCTATTGTTTTTTAGAGCACCTAAATATTTCGCTCTCGCTAACAAATAGCTGCACTTTTTCTATCTAGAAATAACGCGCGGAATCATTTCTACTTTATCTACAAATCTTTTTTCAATCAATTTACGCAGACCATCCAAATATTCACGACCAGTATCTCGTTCACCACAGATCAACAAAAGAGGCCCTCTAGACCAATGACTTTGAAGCCTAGTTTTGTATTTTTGCAACTCATGATACTTAATATCTTGATGCAGCGTAAAAACAGCAGGGAAGTAAAACACACCAGCATTATCAAATCTTTTCAACACGGCACGGTGATCAAAAAGAGGGCGATCAAAGGACGGGAATTTCCTCATATCCAGAATGGCTCGGAATCCATACTTATCAATACAATAGAATAATTTTTCTTGATCTAACGTTGCAATATTTGCAAAGTTGTAAGATCGACTACGAGCATCAAAAAAATCAAAGAGATCAAGCTGAATTGAGCTATCTCTCTTGAGATTTGGCAACGATACTACATTTGAATTTTGCGGATTCATAATTTGGCGAGCTCCGCAGCCTGTTTCTCAATTTCATCAAGCGCACCCAAGCGAGCACCACTTATAGGCGTTGCCCCACTTGGAGGTACAAATTCACCATTTGCACCCTTCAATTCACCACGCTTTATAAAGTGATCTTCATACATTCGAGGTCCCACTCCTGTAAAGGGCAAAACGAGCAATTTGTCTTGCGCCTTAGATTCCTCTAGGCCTTTAGTTTGAATGGAATCCGAATGTAACTCTAACGCCAAGCTTTTAACATAAGGTTCTACATAGTACACAGCCTTAACACCTGATGTTACCAAATGCCTCGCACAATTATGGCAGGGAATTGTTGTGCAAAAAAGCACTCCTCCAACAGGACTAATACCTTCCCTAAGAGCACCGAAAAGTGCATCCATTTCAGCGTGAATTGATCTAGAGTACTCAATCAAATCTTTCACCCTAGGAAGAGAAATAGTTCCTTTTTGATCTTCAAAAAACTTTTCAACAAGTTTGCCAATCTTACCTTCCTCAACTGTTGGCATTTTATTTGCAAGATATTCCGAAATTTTTGGGCCTATTTCAGTTGAAATGGCATTTGATATTTCTTCCTCTATCATTTTTTTATGACGTGAATTGTGACACCCTACGAAACTAATGTTTTCGGTTGAGCTGTTCCATTGCCAAACTGCACAACGGTGGTCAGGAGAACTACCTTCAAGGTAGGTTCCGCCTCCATATTTAGGTACGTCGTTTGATCCAATAGCTATCAATTGGACACCTCGATTTACCGGTCGTTTCCGCGTGAGAGACGACGTTGAGCATGGCGGCACGCCGAGTGTGGCGTTCAGACGTTGAGTTTCGGCCATTTCTGGCGGTTGGTTGGGTTGTTTCCGGGCGATTTCTCCCCGGCTTCGTTCATGCTGACGCAGTTCGCCCCTGATGCCAGACATAGCGCAGCATGTTGTAGGCGATATTGGCCATGCCGATCTTCACCTTCGCCCTGCTCATGCCAATGGTGCGGATGAAGAGCTTCATCTTGTCCTTCTGTCTGGCAAAGACGTGTTCGACGGAGGAACGAACCTTTGAGCGGCGACCATTGGCTCTCGACATTGCTTCTGGCATTGGCTTGCCCTTCGGCTTGCGTTGATGAATGTCAGACGACAGGCCATTCTTTTCCAGCCATTCCTCGTTGGTCTTCGAGCGATAGGCGCTATCAGCCCAGACTGTTGATGCCGTGTTGTCCTTGGTGACGACGTTCCTGAGTTGGGCTCCGTCATGGGCGCTGGCGCTCGTCACCGTCCATCCCCGGATGAAGCCGTGGACCCGGTCGATGGCTGCATGGTTCTTGTAGCCAAACATCGGGATGGCAATGTCGTGCTGCCTGGTCGCGGCTGGTGTCGGCGTTTGCGTAGGCTGATTGGCCTTGGAATATTTCACCGTCCAACGCGCGTCGCGATCCTTCTGCGCAAGTTTTGCTGGCTTGTCCTGCCAGCCTTCCGGAATGTCGCCGGCCTTGATCGCCGCCTTCTCGTCCTGGCTGTTGCGCTGTTTTGGTGCCTGGATGATCGCGGCATCGATGATCTGGCCACCTTTGGCCAGATAGCCGGACTTCGACAGATGCTTGTCGAACCGGGCGAACAGGTTGTCGATGGCACCGGCACGAACAAGACTCTCGCGAAACAGCCAGATCGTCTTGGCGTCCGGCACCTTCTGCGACAACGACAAACCAAGAAACCGCATAAACGACAGCCGGTCCTGGATGACGAATTCCGCTTGGTCGTCGGAGAGATTGTACAATGCCTGCAGCACCAAAATCTTGAACATCAGCACCGACGGGAAAGCAGGTCGTCCACCCTTCGATCCGTCAGATCGCTTCAATGCCTTGGCCAACGGCTTCTCGAACACAGGCCAGGGAATGATTGCATTCAGCTTCTCAAGCGGATCGCCGACCGCGCTCAACCGCTCATAACGCTCGTCCAAATCCCAAAACCCAGCCTGCCCACGCATCATCCGCTCCATGCAAATCACACTGACCGGATTGAATCATGATTTGCCGAAAAGGGGGAGGTATTTCGAGGTGTCCAATTGATTATTTGATGATACTAAAGCAGCTCCTACCTGTCTAGATAAGCAAGAAGAACGCAAGGCAGCTGAAAACGCAGTGTACATCGCGGTTTCATTTGGAGTGGGGCGATGGAATTTCGCACCTAATAGTATTTCAAAAAATCGCTTTAGATCGTAATTATTTGAAATATTAATTTTTTCATCGACATTATCGTTTACAAAATAGTCCGCAAGATGAAACACATCACGGACCTGTTGACCGTAAACTGTGGATGCATCCTTTTCATCACGATCCATAAATTCCTCTACTTGAGATCTACTAGCACCCGCAAATTTTGCGTCTGTTGCCAATTTGCCGAATAGTCGATTCAGACGTCTATCTCTGTCACAATGTACCGCCATCAATCTGAAAGATTGACCGTACACTTCTCTCAACAGTTCTATTTCAGCCAAATTCTTCAGCGAGTCTAAGATGTAGGCAATTCGCTGCTTGCCAATCTTTCTCTCGCCTCTAATGCTGCGGATCTCTTCAATAGCTAATGATGCCAGTTTTTGCGGGTTCCCAACTCTAAGACGGTCACCTGCGTCCTGTAGTGATTTAGCCCTCTCTAATGTATCGGTGCCTTTGTGTGGAACTTCATTTCGGATGTCACGAATCGAACCAACAGGCGAGTTATCCGCAATTATCTTGCTTAGTTTTATGGAATGGGGTTCGTAACCAGCCTCGCTCAAAGCCACATAGAGTGACGTCGCGATCGCAGTACAACCAGCCCCCGCATATCCAACCAATCCTATAATCAACTCGGAAGAACTTGGTGCGATTCTTTTGTTCGGCCTTTCTTCCGAGATCGCCCCAACTGTTAGGTTGGAGTTGTCAGCTTTTTTTTGAGTAACTCGCGCCATTTTTTGCTCTCATTTTAAATTCCAAATTGAACCAAGATTGCTACTTGGAATTGCATATAGTCAACGAAAATATAAAATTACACCAGATGTGCCGCTATTACCGCGCCCCACGTCTCCCCTGGTGGGAGGAATACAAAATCACGAGCTTGGACCGGCAGGGCCAAACCGTAGATTTAGATGGTGAAGGGGTCCGGGGCTGGCGCCACTTTTGTAACCCGCCCCCTCGCTTGCGATTTCTAGCACTTGGCTGAAGCCAAGGCGCTTCAACGGCCTTCGCGCGGCGTCGCGCTCAGGCCTTCGTTCGCTGAAATCGGTTTCACCGATTTCTGGCCTTTGGCCACCGCTCCGAAGTCTCTCCCACCAAAGGGGAGAAGGAGAAGCCGCACCGTCCCCAATTTCCGTCCTGCCGGACTTGATCCGGCATCCTGGAGGCCAGCGTCCGCGAGCCGGATGACTCTTTTCAGACCGCGCTCCCAAAACGAGTCTCCCGCGCCTGCTGATCGCAGACGCTGCTGGGCCCCGGAGGCTACGACGTCGCTTCGCTTGTCTGGATCAAGTCCGGGGTAACGCGTGTGAGCGTGCGTCACCTGATCTCCACCCCTGCGGGGGAGATGTCTGCGGTGCAGACAGAGGGGGGTGACCATGAGGCTGGCGCGGGGGGAGAGATTACCCCCCTCTGTCACTTCGTGACATCTCCCCCGCAAAGGGGGGAGATCAGGTGACGCTAGCCTCCCCGTTTCAATCCGCTTTACTTCTCTTCGATGGAAATGCCGCCTTCGCCGATCTTGATCTCGACGCCGGAGGTCTGCTGGTCCTGATAATACAGGTAGCCAAGAATGGCGGCGCCGACGGCGACGATGGCAATGACGATGGAGAGGGTCTGGCGGGACATGATGAAATCCTGTTGGCGGCACCAAGGGTGCGGTAGCGGGCCTCTAGCACGGATTGTGCGAGTGTGGCGGGAAATCGGTGGTGGCCCCTCCTCTACCCTGGTGGGAGAGGATAGAAAATCACGGGCTTGGACCGTCAGGGCCAAACCGTAGATTTTGTTGGTGAGGGGGTGGGCGAGATTTTCGCGCCTGAGCAATGGCCCCCTCACTTGCGATTTCTAGCACTTGGCTGGAGCCAAGGCGCTTGCACAGCCTTCGCGCGGCGTCGCGCTCAGGCCTTCGTTCGCTGAAATCGGATTCTCCGATTTCTGGCCTTTGGCCACCGCTCCGAAGTCTCTCCCACAAGGGGAGAGAGACGAGGCACCTTGTCCCCGTCGCCGCGCCCAATCTCCCTCCTTGCGGGGGAGATGTCTGCATAGCAGACAGAGGGGGGTGATCTTGAGGCTTGCACGTGGGGAGAGATTACCCCCCTCTGCCCTGTCGGGGCTTGCTGGCGCGAGCCACGGGTCTCGCCCCGTCCTTCGGACCCCACCGCAAGGGGGGAGATCGCGTGCCGCAGGCACCGTGCCTTGAACTACCGCCCCGGTCTACCCGTCTTGCCCGGGCGGCGCTTGTTGCGGGCGGCTTCCGCTGGGTCCTCGTAAGACCCCGCCCCGACCTTGCCGCGTTTGAGGATCGGATCGTCGGGTTTTTTCGGCGCGGCACCCGGCACCGGTTTTTCGGTGCGGCCAACGGTCATTTCGTCGAGATCGTTCTTGCGGAAATAGGAGGGTTTTTCCATGTCCGTGCCCGGGCCCATGTTGTCGAGCGTCGGTTTCTGGAAATAGCTCGATTCCTTATTGCGCAGGATGTCTGGATTGGGCGCCTTGGAGGGGCCGCGCGCGGGCTTGCCGGTGGCCGTGGCCTTGCGCGACGCCTTGGTGTTTTCGATGCCGGAATTGCGCGCCAGCGGATCGTCCATCAGGTCGAGCTCGACGGCCTTCAAGCGCTTGACCTCGTCGCGCAGGCGGGCGGCGGTTTCGAAGTCGAGGTCGGCTGCGGCATCGCGCATCTGCTTTTCCAGAGCCTCCAGATGCGCCTTGAGATTGGCGCCGACCAGCGCGCCCTCGTCTGCCGCCTGGCCCTTGCCGCCGGGCGCGGAAATCGACGCGCGAACATGGTCGCGCTCGTACACCGAGTTGAGAATGTCGGAGATGTGCGCCTTGACCGATTCCGGCGTGATGCCGTGAAGCGTGTTGTACTCTTCCTGCTTGGCGCGGCGGCGCGAGGTTTCCTCCATGGCGCGCTCCATCGAGCCGGTGATCTTGTCGGCATAGAGGATTACCTTGCCGTCGACGTTGCGCGCCGCACGGCCGATGGTCTGGATCAGCGAGGTCTCGGAGCGCAGAAAGCCTTCCTTGTCGGCGTCGAGGATGGCCACCAGTCCGCATTCGGGGATATCGAGACCCTCGCGCAAAAGGTTGATGCCGACCAGCACGTCGAAGGCGCCGAGCCGCAGATCGCGGATGATCTCGATGCGCTCGAGCGTGTCGATGTCGGAATGCATGTAGCGCACCCGAACACCCTGCTCGTGCAGATATTCGGTCAGGTCCTCGGCCATGCGCTTGGTCAGCACCGTGCACAGCGTTCGGTAGCCGGCCTGCGCCGTGGCGCGGATTTCGCCCAAGACATCGTCGACCTGGGCGCGCGCGGGCCGCACCTCGACCGGCGGGTCGATGAGGCCGGTGGGGCGGATCACCTGTTCGGCAAACACGCCGCCGGCAGCCTCCATCTCCCAATTGCCCGGCGTGGCCGAGACGGCGACGGTGGACGGGCGCATCGCGTCCCATTCCTCAAACCGCAGCGGCCGGTTGTCGAGACAGGAGGGCAGCCGGAACCCATATTCGGCCAGCGTCGCCTTGCGGCGGAAGTCGCCGCGGTACATGCCGCCGATCTGCGGGATCGAGACATGGCTCTCGTCGATGAACAGCAGCGCGTTGTCGGGAATGTATTCGAACAGCGTCGGCGGCGGTTCGCCGGGGGCGCGTCCGGTGAGATAGCGCGAATAATTTTCGATGCCCTGGCAGACGCCGGTGGCCTCGAGCATTTCGAGATCGAAGCGGGTGCGCTGCTCCAGCCGCTGCGCCTCGATCAGCCGCCCCGAGGCCTCGAGTTCGGCGAGCCGGTGCTTGAGTTCCTCGCGGATGTGTTTCGTTGCCTGATTAAGCGTCGGCCGCGGTGTCACATAGTGCGAGTTGGCGTAGATCTTGACCGATTGCAGATCGCCGGTTTTCTGGCCGGTGAGCGGGTCGAACTCGGCGATGGTCTCGATCT
Source organism: Hoeflea sp. (assembly GCA_051251555.1). Lineage (GTDB taxonomy): Bacteria > Pseudomonadota > Alphaproteobacteria > Rhizobiales > Rhizobiaceae > Hoeflea. Next base: position 94,512 of record JBPOEW010000014.1, on the reverse strand, counting down.
CGTCGCCGAACATCGAGATCCGCCAGGCCGCGTCTTCCAAGTGGGCCGGGAACAATTCGATGGTGTCGCCGCGAACCCGGAACGAGCCGCGCTGGAAATCCATGTCGCGGCGTTTGTATTGCTGCGCCACCAGATCGGCCAGCAGCTGCCGCTGGTCAATCTTGTCGCCGACCGCCATCTGGAAAGTCATGGCGGTGTAGGTTTCCACCGAGCCGATACCGTAGATGCACGACACCGAGGCGACGATGATGACGTCGTCACGCTCCATCAGCGAGCGGGTGGCCGAATGGCGCATCCGGTCGATCTGCTCGTTGATGGTGGATTCCTTCTCGATGAAGGTGTCGGTGCGCGGAACGTAGGCCTCAGGCTGGTAGTAATCATAGTAGGAGACGAAATACTCGACCGCGTTGTCGGGGAAGAAATTCTTGAACTCGGAATAAAGCTGGGCAGCCAGCGTCTTGTTCGGCGCCAGGATGACGGCGGGACGCTGGGTCTCGGCGATCACCTTGGCCATGGTGAAGGTCTTGCCCGAGCCGGTGACGCCCAAAAGCACCTGGTTGCGCTCGTTCTCGTTCGCGCCGGCAACAAGATCGGCAATTGCCGTGGGCTGGTCGCCGGCGGGTTCGTACTCGGTGACCATGCGGATCTTGTGGCCGCCCTCGGATTTCTCCGGGCGCGCCGGACGGTGCGGGGTCCAAAGCTTGCCGTTCTTGAACAGCGGATTGCCGCTTTCTATCAGGTCCGACAGCGCCTGCACGGTGGCGGTGTTGGCGCTGGTGGCACCGGAGGCTTCCGCCTCTTCCATAGACATGTCGAGACCGGCCACGGCATTCAGGCCTGCGGCGGCACGGTCGCGCGGATTGTTGCTGGCGCCCATCGATGTGCCGCGCGCGGATTTGGCATCACCGGATTCGGCAGCGGTCTTTTTGGCTTTACCCTTGGGCGGCAGGGCGGCGGCTTCATCGGCACTGAGCTGGCCGGCCTTGCGCCGGTGCTTGCCAGCCTGCGAGCGGATTTCGCGGTTCTCCGCCTTGCGCCGCGCCTTGACCGCATCGAGCTCGGCTTCCTTGGCAAGGTCGGCGGCCCAGTCGGCAATCGAGCCGGACGAGGACACCGGCGCGCCGGTCAGCGGCCGCTGCGGCGCTTCCTCGAAGCCGTCGAATTCGGAGCCATCCGCAGCGGATGATTTTGAAGGGGATTTTGCCATGGCCGCAATATGGGCAGAGTCGATGGCGAAAGAAAGGGGCGCGCGGGGCAAAAGGGGAACGAAAGTGTCCCATGCTGACAGCAGATGTCAGTATGAGGGAAAACACGGCAACATCGCCCCGGCAAAGAAATTCGGCGCACCTGTAGCCGCTCAACATTCCAATTCACAGTATTTTTATGTATTATGCTGCCCTGGAGGGTCGGTCATGAGCAGTCCATCTGAAGAAATGCGCGTTGCATGGGCCGAATACGAGTGCCAGCCCAAGCGCATGGTCAAGATAGACTTCGGCCCGGACAATATTCGGGTTGCGCCGCCGACGGTGAATGCCTGGATGGCGTTGGAACATGTCCTTGCGGCGCACGGATACGACATCCGCATTGAAGACACCGACAGCTACAATTGCCGCGACATGAAAAACGGCCAGTCGAAAAGCCTGCACGCTTACGGCATTGCGCTCGACATCAACTGGAAAACCAACCCCTACATTGATCATGCCGGCCAGCGCAAACCGCGTTTCTCGGACAACGCCGCGCAGAGCGAACGGGCACAGGACGTCCGGCTGGGCCGTGCCGACACCGACATGACCCGGGACATGGTGGACGCCGCGCTGGCGATCAAGACCGTGGAGGGAAAGCAGGTCTTCGGCTGGGGCGGCGACTGGCGCACCATCAAGGACGCCATGCATTTCCAGATTGAGGCCACCCCGGAAGAACTCGGCAAGGGCATCGATTGGTCCACGGTGGCCGGAACAGAGCTATCATCGGGTGCTGACACTCACCCCGCCGCTGCAAGCCCCGGCGAACAGGAGAACGCGAACATGGAACTCCCGAAAACCTTCTTCGACACCATCAGAGCCAGCCTGTTCGGCGGCACGCTGTCGCAATCCGCGGTCGACAACATCAATACCATTACCGGCTACTGGATGGAGCATTATCCGGAACAGCCGCTGAGCCAGCTGGCCTATATTCTGGCGACCGTGAAAGCCGAGGTCGGCGCCAATATGCGCCCGGTCCGGGAGGGCTTTGCCAAGGATGACGCCGACGCCCGCAAGAAGCTGGCGCACCGGCCCTACGCCAAATCGGATGGCCCCTTCGGTCACGCCTATTACGGCCGCGGTTATGTCCAGCTGACCCATCTGCAGAACTACAAGACCCAGAGCGCCAAGCTCGGCATCGATCTGGTAAAATTTCCCGACAAGGCGCTGGAAACCCCGATTGCGCTGCAGATTCTCGCCGGCGGCATGCTTGCCGGGGATTTCAACGGCAAGGGCTTCGGGCTTGGGCATTATGTCAACGAAACCAAGCAGGATTTCGTCGGCGCGCGCCGCACTGTCAATGTCCAGGACCGGGCGGAGGAGATCGCCGGTTACGCCAAGCTATTCCTGAGCGCCCTTGAGCTGGCCAAGCTGGATGAGATCGAAACGTCCACCCCGCCTCTGGCACCGACACCGAGCCCGCCACTGGCAGCCAGTGACGGGGCGCAAAGCTGGATCGGCAGCGAACTGGCGGAAACCAACGCCCTGCTCCGGCTTGTGCTTGCAAGGCTTGACGCAGCGTCCGGCATTACGCTGCCTTCAGGCGTCCCCCTTCCAGCCGTCGCCACCCCGGCGCAACCGGGCCAGGCTGCCGCTGCGCTGCTTCAGCAACTGGGCCTCGGGTCGGTGCCGCCGGAACGACTGGCCGCCTTGCTGACCGCGTTGGAAAAGACCGGCATCATCGTGCCGGGTCAAAATCTCACGCCGGTCAATCGCGCCCTCGGCGAGACCATCGGAAAAGCACTTAACGGCAAGAAGACCGTGATCGGCGTCGCCGGATTGCTGGTGTCGATGTTCCTGCCGCAGCTGGCCCCCCTCACCAGTTTCCTGACAAACGCTCCACAGGTGGACGGCGCGTTGATTGACCCCGGAACCGCAAAAGTTGCCGTTCAGTCAGTTCAGGACAAATTGATGCCGCTCGCTTCAATCATCGCCGGATGGGGCGGTCTGGGTAAAATTGACAAATGGATGCACAAGCCCGCAATCAACACACTCGCCGAACTGCTGGCCGCCGCCCGAAAATAGGCACATTGCGGATTGCACCTGCGGACCGCAAACCAACGGTGACCGACGCACAATCGAAAATGCGTTCTCAATTTCGCAACAGCCGTCGATCAAAGGGTCGCGCGCCCTCAAACACGCATCCGGCCGGTCGCGCCCGCGCTGGATCCGTCAACTCTACATTCTCACTTTGAAATCACGTGTAGTCGCTATCGTTTGATGGAACAGACTGGAGCCGTTCATCGCGAAACGGAATCGTTCGAGCGCCGGGATGTCGTAATATGGCAAGGAGCGTGCGGGGACGCGGTGCGAGCACTGCCATGTCGTGGCACATGAAACCTGCAAAGCGAGCTGTCCCCCCGAAAATATCGATCTAGGTTTACGGCCTGGATATGATACAAACCCGGAAACGCGGCAGCGGTCTGTATCCTCGCATATTCCGAGCAGATGGCCCCACCTCAGTGATACAGGCAGCATGGACACAACACTTTCAGCCCCCCTCATTTTTCTCGATCCCGACGGAGTGATCACCGGCTGGAGCGAGGGCGCCGAGCGCTTGCTGGGCTGGAAAGCCGATGAGATCATCGGTCATCCCTACAGCGAAATTTATGACGAACTGGGATTCTTCATTGGCTCGGATGGACCGCTGGACATCGATTCGGTGTCAGTGCCGACACCCGATGACGGACGTGTCGTGGCGCTGAGGAGTTCGCAGACCAAGCATCTGCTGGAAAGGCTCGATCTGACCATGACCAATGCCGATATCATCGGCAGCTGGAACTGGGACATCTCGGAAAACCTGGTCTTCACGGACGGTCGATTTGCCGAAAGTTTCGGCCTTGATCCCGAACAGGCCAGCGAAGGCATTGCGCTCGAAGAGTTCATCAACCGGATCCACGAGGATGACCGGGCGCGGGTCGCCACCGAGATCGTCCGCACCATAGAATCGGGCGATGCCTACAGCGCCGAATACCGCGTGCAGCGTCCCGACGGATCGACCTCTTTCGTTATGGCGCAGGGAAAGCTGGTCAGGGGCGCGCCCGGCAAACCGGTGCGGTTTCCCGGTGTGCTGTTTGACGTCACAGCCCGCAGGAAAGCGGAAATGGATGCTCAGGCTCAACGTGAGCGCTATCGCAACCTGTTCGAAAACCTCGATTCCGGCTTTTGCGTCATCCGGATGATCTGGGACGATGAAGGCAAGCCCGTCGACTATGAATTTCTCGAGGTCAACAAGGCTTTCACCGGCCAAACCGGCATCAAGGACGCGGTGGGAAAGCGGATGTTGGAAATCGCCCCCGGACATGAGCAGTTCTGGTTTGATTTCTACGGCAAGGTTGCGCGCACCGGCGAGCCAAACAACGGCGAAAGCCCGGCGAGCGGCCTCGACGATCGCTGGTTTCAGGTTCAGGCTTTCCCGATTGACGGACCCGGCAGCGACAATGTCGCCGTGCTGTTCAACGACAGAACAGCCGACAAGCGCGCCGAACTCACGCTCAGGGCCAGCGAAGAAGAATTCAGATCACTGTCGCAATCGCTGCTCAACCACATCTGGACTGCGGCACCGGACGGCAAGATCGAATGGCTCAACGACCGTGTTTTGGCCTACAGCGGCGAAACCGCAGAGAAATTGAAGGGTGACGGCTGGGCCAGCATCGTTCATCCCGACGATGTAGCGGCCGCAGGCGCAGTCTGGGCTAGCGCGGTAAAAACAGGCGAAATCTACCAGACCGAGTTTCGCATCAGACGTCATGACGGCGACTACCGCTGGCATGTGGTCCGCGCCGCACCGGTGAAAAACGATCAGGGCGACGTGCGCCGCTGGGTGGGAAGCAACACCGACATCGAGCACGCCAAATCGAACGAGGCTGCACTCGCGGAACTCAACGCCACGCTTGAGGAGCGGATCGATGAGCGAACCAGGGAACTGCTGCAGTCGCAGATGGCCTTGCAGCAATCGCAGAAGATGGAAACCATCGGCAAGCTGACTGGCGGCGTCGCCCATGATTTCAACAACCTGCTCCAGGTTGTGGCAGGAAACCTGCAACTTTTGTCCAAGGACGTGGCCGGAAATGAACGCGCCGAAACCCGGGTAAAAAACGCCTTGGCCGGGGTTAATCGAGGCGCCAAGCTGGCAAGCCAGCTGCTGGCCTTCAGCCGGCGTCAGCCGCTGGAGCCGAAGGTGATCAATGTCGGCCGCTTCGTGCGCGGCATGGATGATCTCCTGCGCCGGTCCATCGGCGAAACTGTCGAAATCGAGGTGGTTATCGCGGAAGGTCTCTGGAACACATCGGCTGACCCGACCCAGGTGGAAAATGCTCTGCTCAACCTCGCCATCAATGCCCGTGACGCGATGGGCGATGCCGGCACGCTGACGATTGAGGCCGCCAATGCCGAGCTCGATGATACCTACACTGCAGGCCTGGATGATGTCAGCAGCGGCGATTATGTTCTGCTTGCAGTCAGCGACACCGGCACCGGCATGGACAAGGAGACGCTTGATCAGGTGTTCGAGCCGTTCTTCTCGACCAAACCCGAAGGCAAGGGCACAGGCCTGGGGCTGTCGATGGTCTACGGCTTCGTCAAGCAATCCGGTGGCCACATCAAGATTTACAGTGAACCCGGCCTGGGCACGACGATAAAGCTTTTCCTGCCACGCGCGCTTGGCGAAGAAGACCACGACGTTCCATCTACGTCAGGCCCGGTCAAGGGTGGTTCGGAGACCATCCTCGTGGTCGAGGATGATGATGATGTGCGCGCAATCGTGGTGGCAACGCTGAGTGATCTCGGTTACCACGTGCTCACCGCGCGCGACGCCCAGAGCGGCCTCTCCGTCATCGAAAGTGGAGTCCCGGTGGATGTTCTGTTCACCGATGTGGTGATGCCGGGTACGCTGAAAAGCCCGGAGATGGCCAAGCTCGCCAAGGCCATCCGACCCGATCTCGTGGTGCTGTTCACCTCCGGCTACACCGAAAATTCCATCGTTCACGGCGGCAAGCTCGATCCCGGCGTGGAATTGTTGTCCAAGCCCTACACCCGCGAAGCACTGGACGGCCGGATCCGCCATCTGATCTCCAACCAGAAACAGCGAACCCAGCCTGTGCCCGCAAAGCCGACAGTAGACACAAGCACCCTTCCGAACGAGCCGGAAACGGCCGCGCCCGAGCAACGGAAATTGACGGTCCTTCTGGTCGAAGACGAGGCCCTGATCCGCATCAACACAGCCGATATGCTTGAGGACTTGGGCCATGTCGTGGTTGACGCTGGCACCGCCGCCGAGGCGCTTAAAGCTGCCGAGGCGCAAGATTTCGACATCCTCGTCACCGATGTCGGCCTGCCTGACATGAAGGGCGGGGAACTGGCCAAGGAACTGCGGCGAAGATATCCGGAAATCGGCATTGTCTTCGCCACCGGCGAGAGTCAGGTTCCCGAAGGGGCAGACGAAGACGCGGTGCTGCTGACAAAGCCCTATTCCGACGAGACACTGAAAGCGGCGCTGGACAAGATCCGGTGATCTCTGAATGAACCGAGTTTTAACAGCCTGTTAACCCTATATTCAGGGCTGCCATGGTTGACAGGGCTCTTGGCAAGGAACGCTGACGCTGGCCGCAGCAGACACAACAAGGAAACCGACATGATCCGCAAACTTCTGACTGTGACCTCGCTCGCACTCGTTCTTGCAGCCTGCAGCGACGACACGTCCGAAGACGCCAAGACGGGGGCCCCCGAAGCACCGGCAGTGTCGGAAGCCGAAACCCGGCAGGCCGAAGAAGCAGCCGCCAAGGCCAAGCTTGAAGCTGAAGCTAAAGCGGAAGCGGAGCTGAAGGCCAAAGCCGAGCGTGAAGCCCGCATCAGGCTCGAAGCCGAAGAGAAGGTTCGCGCTGAAATGGCTGCTGAGAAGAAAGCCGCTGAAGCTGCGGCCACCAAGGCCGCCGAAGCGACAGCAACCAAGGCAGCCCGAGATGCTGCGGCGAAGAAAGCCCGCGCAGAGGCTGCCGCCAAAGCCAGGTTGGAAAACGACAACTTCGAAAAACTGCAGGCCGAAGAGGCGCTCAGGGTTCAGGCCGAGCGCGAAGCCCGCATCAAGCTCGAGGCCGAGGAAAAGGTGCGCGCCGACATGGCCGCCGAGAAGAAAGCCGCTGAAGCGGCAGCACGAAGAGCAGCCGAGTATCAGGCGGCCCTGGAAGCGGAACAGGCGGCAGCTGACAGGGCTGCGGCTGAAGAAGCGGCACGGCCCAGGACCGAAGAAGAACTCAAGGCCGAACAGATGCAAAAAACCATCAACGATGTCGGCAATGCGGTCAACGCCATCGGCGATTTGCTGAAGAAGTCGAACTGATGAGATCCCGGCGCGCCGCTCCGGAATTCCGGGCAGCGTGCCGGATCACCGCGCAGAAACCGCCGAAATAGTTCCGCTACTTGCCAACCGATCCGAAATAGTCATCCCAGCTCTGGTGCGGCCGTCCGGCAGCGGCTTCGAAATCGCTGGGCCTGTCATTGGCGCCATCGCGAATGCCCTGGTAGATCCCCGCAATCACCGTGCCGATGAACTCGCCCAGATCTGCGATGCGGTCTGCCTTGAAGTCTTCGAAAGACATCGGCCGGTAGACCAGCGCTGTGCCGAAGGCCTTGTTCAGACAGGCCGCCAGTTCGGCTTGCGTCAGCAGCGCACCATGCAGATTGTAGGTCTGGCCATTGTGCCGGGCACCGGTCAGCATGCGGGCATAGGCAAAGGCAAGATCGGGGCGGGTGGTGTAGCCGCAGCGGCCATCGCCTGCACAATTGGCGATTTCGCCGGCCTTTCGGTAGCTGTCGATATAGTCCACATCCGGTTCGATATAGATGCCGTTGCGGCCAATGGCCCAGTCGAGACCACTGTCACGGACATCGGCCTCGGTCTGGCGGTTGCTCTGGATGATCGGAGAGAAGGCCGTACCCTCCTCCGCGCCCTGCACGCTGGTGTAGACGATCTTCCCCACCCCTGCGGCTTTCGCCGCGTTGATCACATTGCGATGCTGGCCGATCCGGTCTTGCGGCGCGGTCATGCCGGACACCAACAGCAGCGTGTCGACCCCGGCCAGAGAGGCGCGAAGCTGGTCGGCATCGTCATAATCGCCGGGGCGGACCTCAATACCTTGCCCCTCTGCCTTGGACGGGGTGCGGGCAAGACCGACGATGGTCTCGCCGGTGTTCATGGCGATGAGCGCCTGGGCGATCGCCGCTCCGAGTTGGCCTGTGACGGCGGTAACGGCGATGGTCATGATAGTCACTCCTGCGTTTCAAAGGCGCGCGTGGCCTCTCAGCCTAAGCGCCAGCTTCACTGGCCCAGCAGACCCTCTAGGTAATGCTGTTCGATGCCGAACATCGTCTTGATCTCAGCGATCTGCTTGAGCACCGCGTCGCGGTCGCGCCCGGCGCGGCCGTCCTTTTCGGCGACGATCAGGTTGTTCTTCGGTGTGTGTGCGTCGGAGACAAACTCGAACACTTTTGTCTTGTAACCGTTGAGTTCGAGCAGCAGAGCACGAAGCGTATCTGTGACCATCTCTGCCTGCCGCTCGAGGAAGATGCCGTGCCTGAGCAGCGGCTCGAGCTGCGTGTCGGGCTGCCCCGCTTCCATCTGGCGGCGGATCTGCTTGTGGCAGCACGGAGCCACTGCGATCAAGGATGCTTCTGCTCCAATGCCCTTGAAGATCGCGTCATCGGTGGCCGTGTCGCAGGCATGCAATGCGATCACCGCATCGACGCCCGAGGCATCGAACTGAGCAATGCTGCCCGCCTGAAAGCTCAAGCCATCAAAGCCTGAGGCCCGCGCCGTGGCGTTGCCGTCAGCCACCAATTGGTCCCGCAGCTCGACTCCGATGATGCGGACCGGCTGCTTGGCAACGGTGGCGAGATAGTCGTAAAGCGCGAAATCCAGGTAGCCCTTGCCCGCCCCCATGTCGACAATTAACGGCCGCTCGGCCTTGATGGCAGCGACCAGCGGAGCGAAGATTTCCACCATCTTGTTGATCTGGCGGAACTTGTCCTGCGCGTCGTTGCGGACAGCACCGTTCTTGCCGGCGATACCGAGCGCCTTCAGCCAGGGCTTGTCGGTCTCGGTCAGGGGCCGGTTCTTGGCCCGGTTGTGATCGGTCGACGGCGCCTCGCGGCCCTTGACTTCGGTGCGCTTGAGCCGCTGCTTTTCGCCATTGCGCTCAAATATCATGTCCAAGTCTGTGGTCGCCAGTTGCGCACTGCGGAACGCGTGTCTGAGGCCATCGCGCAACAGCGCCAGCGCCTCCGGTTCGGCAAGATTCTTGATCGTGTCGCGGGTCTTGTAGCGCCAGGTGAACGAGTATTTGTCACCGCCCTTGATCGTGATCTTCTTGACCAGAACTGCCTTCAGCTCCGGCTCGTCACCGTGATAGCCGCCGAGTTTCAGCTGCACCAGCGTTCCGCTCAGAAATGCAGTTTTGGTGGCGCTCAACAGTTCTTCGATGCGATCGGGGGCGTTCAAAGGCGTTCCTTCGGGGTCAGAATGCGGGTCAGGCAACAGTCCTGACCGGCAGGGCTCCTTCTACCTGCCCGAGCCGAAGATGCAAATTGGCAGTTTGAAAATTCGCCGGTCCGGGGTTTGCTGCACCCATCGTGAAAAACGGGCCCACGCTGGCAGCATGGACCCGGCAGGGACACCGATCAGGCGCAAAAGCCGCTTGAAGGCTCAGCCCAACGTGCCGTTGTACCAGTCGTGCAGCTTGACTTCGGTCGAGCTGCCAGCCTCGCTCAGCATCTTCGCAAAGGCTTGCGGGTCCTGGGTTCCGCCGTCGCGTCCGCGATAGTGGTACGGGACCACCATGGCCGGCGCGAACTCCGCCACCGCATCGGCTGCCTGTTCAGCGTCCATTGTGAACGGCAGGTTCATGCACACGAAAGCCAGGTCGATATTTTCGAGCGCCCGCATTTCCGGCGTTCCTTCTGTGTCACCGGAGATATAGATGCGGCTCCCGTCGATGGTCAGCACGAAGCCGAGATCGCCCCGGGCTTTCGGGTGAAAATCCTGCCTGTCGGCGGAAGTGTTGTAGGACGCTATTGCCGCGATTGCGATGCCGAGCATGTCTGCAGTCCCGCCCGGGGCGACGACATCGGTCCGCGCCTGCAGAGCCTCAGGCATCATGGCTTTCACATCGGCGTTGGTCAGGATCGGCGCGTCGGCAAGAGCGGCCAGAAGATCGGCATTGTAGTGATCGCCGTGACGGTGGGTAATCAGGATAAGGTCGGGTTTGGGCAGCGCCTCATACAGCCCGGCCTCACCAACCGGATCGACATAGATGGCTCCAGCCGGCGTCTCCATGACAAAGGAGGCGTGTTCGACCGGGTGGATGATGATCTTGCCATCCTTCAGATTGAAGCTCGCTGCATGCGCGGCGGCGAAGCCGAGCGATGGCAGCAGCGTGATAGCTCCGGCAGCGGCGGCGCCGCCGATTACGAATTCGCGTCTGGTGGTCATGGCAATCTCCCTCTGGATCATTCTGTTTCGTCGATTGGCACTGCCGACAGCTTACCAGATACAACCCGGCTTTGAAATTCAGGACAGACTCGACCTCCGGCAAACCGGAGCGCCTCACCGCAAGAACCTGATCCAGCGCGCGAGATTGAGCATGCCGGCCAATGCTGCTGCGACATAGGTGAGCGCGGCCGCCTTGAGCACACTGCGGGCGCCCGCCAGATCCTCGTCACTGAGATAGCCGCCCTCGCGCAGGATCGGCAGCGCCTTGTTGAAACTCGCATCATATTCGACCGGCAGAGTGACCAGATGCACCACGACGCGGATGCCCAGCAGGCCGATACCGATCACCGCCATGCCGAACAGGGCTACCGGCGCGCGCAATACAATGGCCAGCACCGGCGCAGCGATGAAGAACACTGACGCGATCCGGTCGGTCATTATGGTGAGACCGGCCAGCGACTGGCGCAGCGCCAGCCCGCGTTCGCCGCGATGGTGCTGCAGCGCGTGGCCAACCTCGTGCGCAGCCACCGCCACGGCAGTCAGGCTGGCGCCGTTGTAGTTGGCCTGCGACAGCCGCACCACTCGGGCTTCAGGATCGTAGTGATCGCCGGCATCGGTGGCTTCTACGCCGACATTTTTCAACTCGAGCCGGTCAACCAGATGCTGCGCCATCTCCCCGCCGGTGCCCGGGAAATCCGGCCGGTCCGCGCTGTGGCGGCGCATGGTGTGTCCAACCCAGTATTGCGGACCAAAGATGGCGGCAAGCACTGCAAGGAAGGCGATTATCCCGAGGATTGCCATTGTCAGTCTCTGTCAGAGAGAGGTTCGATCATCAGTCATACATAGGGTGCGACGCAGGGCTGATAAAGGGCACGACACACAGACAGCCGATGCGGCGGTGTGATCGCAGTGTGGAAGTGCTTGCCGGATGAAGCTGCAATTCGGGGTTGACGACGAGCCCGATGTGGCCTTCGATGCAGCCATGTCTTGGCAAGGTTCTGCGTCACTTCGTCCAAAGCGTTGGCAGCCTGATAGTCTCGGAAGGACCGCATCAATGATCCGCCCTCTCACAGCCCTCGCCTCCGCCACCCTGCTTGCGCTTGCGCCCATCCCGGTATCCGCGCAGGAAGCAGCGATCTACAGCTCGATGGATGCGGTGCATCCGGTTTGGGCAAAATCGGCCATGGTGTCGGTACAGGAGGCGGTCGCCGCCGAAGTCGGGCTGCAGGTGCTCAAGGATGGCGGCAACGCGGTCGACGCAGGCGTTGCGGTGGCGCTGGCGCTGGCGGTCACCCTGCCCCGCGCCGGAAATCTCGGCGGTGGCGGCTTCATGATGGTGCATGACGCCAAGTCCGGCGAGACAAAGGCCATCGACTACCGCGAGATGGCGCCTGCCAGTGCAACGCGCGACATGTATCTCGATGCGGACGGCAATGCCGACAGCAATCTGTCGCGGTTTCACGGCTTGGCGGTGGGTGTGCCCGGCACCGTGGCCGGCATGCAGCTGGCGCTCGAGACCTACGGCACGATGACATTGGCCGAGGCCGCGGCGCCTGCGATCAAACTGGCAGAGGATGGCATCGTGGTCACCGCCGATCTGGCCGACAGTCTCAAGGGTCTGGAGAAACGGCTGAAAACCTGGCCGGCTTCCGCGGCGATCTTTTACAAGCAGGATGACAGTTTTTATGAGCCCGGTGACGTCATCAGACAGCCGGACCTGGCAGCGACGCTGAAAAAGATCGCGAGCGAAGGCCCGGACGGATTTTACAAAGGCCAAGTGGCGGAGCAGATCGCAGCCTCAGTGCAAGAGGCCGGCGGCTCGATGACGGTGGAGGATCTGGCCGGTTACAAGGCGGTTCTGCGCCAGCCGGTCAGCGGAACCTATCGCGGCCACGAGATCGTCTCGATGCCGCCGCCAAGCTCCGGCGGCACCCACATCATTCAGATCCTCAATGTGATGGAGGGCTATCCGGTCGGCTTCCTCGGGCACAATTCTTCCGACACCATCCATCTGATGGCGGAAGCCATGAAGCGCGCCTATGCCGACCGTTCGGAATATCTGGGCGACCCGGATTTTGCCGATGTGCCTGTTAAGACCCTGACCTCAAAGGACTATGCGGCCAAGATCCGCGACGGCATCAGTTTGAACCGCGCCACGCCCTCCGCTTCGATCAAGCCGGGCGAACTGGCGCCTTACGAGAGCGATCAGACCACGCATTTCTCGATTGTGGACAAGGACGGAAACGCGGTGTCGAATACCTACACGCTGAATTTCTCCTATGGCTCGGGCATGACCGCAGCAGGGACGGGCGTGCTGCTCAACAACGAGATGGATGATTTTTCCGCCAAGCCCGGCGTGCCCAACGCCTATGGCCTGATCGGCGGCGACGCCAATGCGGTTGAACCGGGCAAGCGGCCGCTGTCCTCGATGAGCCCGACGATTGTGCTGAAAGACGGCAAGCCGTTCCTGGTCACCGGCAGCCCCGGCGGCTCGCGCATAATCACCACCACGCTGCAGGTGATCTCCAACATGATCGATCACGGCATGAACGTCGCCGAAGCCACCAATGCCGCGCGCATCCATCACCAGTGGCTGCCCGACGAAATCCGGGTTGAAGAGGGCGGCCTGAGCCGCGACACGGTGGCGGCACTTGAGGCCAAGGGCCACACCATCGCAGTCAACAGCGTCATGGGCTCGACACAGTCGATCCATGTCGATGCCGACAAGGGCCTGCTGCTGGGCGCCTCCGACACGCGGCGAACGGGGTCGGCGACGGTGGGGTATTGAGAGCAGCGCAACTGCACGCTTCAGTTTGACCCGCTCCGCCCCACAAGACGCCAAATTCGGCTTTTGAGCTTTGCCCGCATGGTTCGATACCGTTGCAGGCGGTCGGGCTGCCTTTGATAGGAAGGATCATGGGCAACCACCTGCAACGCGATCGCTTCCAGATAAGGCGCGAGAAACCCGGTAGCCGAGGGTTTGAAATGAACATTGTCGTCATGGGCGCCGTCAGCGATGCATCCTCTGTCCAGCGGCGCGGCGTCCAGGTAATTTAAGAAGTCGATTCCCCGCTCCCTGCATTTCATCACCAGGATTGCGTTGAGCCGCTCCCTGATCTCCTTCTGCTCATCAGTGTTCGAGTAAGGCGTGACCGGAGGAACACAAAGGACCACTGGGAGCGATGAAGACCCGAAATAATCGGCAATGGCTGCAACATATCGCTCTGCCAGATCCTCGGCGACGACCACTGCATCCACACCACCACTACGCGCGATCTGACCGATGTGGCTCCTGCAATCTATTTCACCGAATGACAGAAAAACATGATCATAGTCGTGCAGGACATTTTTTCTGAAACGGCTGAAGCCCCAACGCGGCAGCAGCATGGAGTCAATGCCGTAGCGGCCGATCCTGTGCATGGTGACAGGACCGACCCAGTAGATGTCAATAGAAGGAAAAGCAGCGAACAGCGCTTCTGCATGGCTGTCGCCAAAGACCGCCAGTCGCATCGGGTGCCCCCTTCGGTATAGCCGCTAACGGTTTGGCGGCGTCCTAAAGTCACGATCTGAGGTATAGTCAGCTTCGTCGGACCTGTCTATCAACAAGCCCAGACCGGTGCCGGACGGGATCAGAACGCAGACGCAACCCCGGATGAAGCTCGGCGGCGGCTGGCACCGGGGGTGTTGTTCAACAACAGAAACAAGAATGCCGCTCCGCTTCATAATATGCGCCCGTTCGAACCTTGGTTTCCCGGTGGTTTGCGCGCACGCCTGCGTTGGCCGCCGCTCAGCGCCTCCCTCGCAGTGCCAGCGTCAGCCAGATCTGGCCCAGCACCAATGGCCCGAAACTCGCCGCCGCAGCCAGTGCCAGTCCGCCGGGACCGGGGTCGGGCAGGCCGAGAAGGTCCGCCAGCGACGGCAGCCAGAGCGCCAGCCCGATCAGCCCCAGGCATAGCACCAAGGCGCCCCAGACGTACGCGTTGCGGGTGATTTCATTGGCGATCAACCCGGCATCGGCATCGCGGACATTGAACACATTCCACAGTTGCGCCAGAGCCAGCGTCAGGAACGCCACGGTGACGGCAGCCCCCGCGTCAAGCTGAAGCCAGAACAGCGCCAGCAGGAAGGCTGCGAGCGTGGCCAGCGTGATCGCTCCGCCCAGCACCCCGATCAGGATCCATCGCCGCCGGTCGATGATCTGCTCCTTCGGATCGCGCGGCGGCCTAGCCATCACATGCGCGTCGCCCCTGCCAAGGCCCAGCGCAAAGGCGGGGAAGACATCGGTGACGAGATTGAGGAACAGAATCTGCAGCGGCAGCAGCGGCACCGGCAGGCCGACGCCGACCGCCAGCCCGACGATCAGCACTTCGCTGACATTGCACGACATCAGATAGACCACGAATTTGCGGATATTGTCGAAAATTACCCGCCCCTGCCGCATGGCAGCGATGATGGTGGCGAACTTGTCGTCGCGCAGCACCATATGGGCCGCTTCCTGAGCCACCTGGGTGCCGCGCAGCCCCATGGCGATGCCGATATCAGCCTTCTTCAGCGCCGGCGCGTCATTGACGCCGTCGCCGGTCATGGCGACGACTTCGCCGGCCTTCTGATAGATCGAGACAAGCAACAGCTTGGTCTCCGGCGCGACCCGTGCAAACACATTTGCCGCAAGAACGCGGTTGCGCAGCTGGTCGCTGATCAGCTCCGCATCGATGCCGTCAAACTCGCGGCCCTCGATAACGCTCAGCTCACCCTCAGCAAGCCCGGCCTGCCGGGCGATGGTGGCGGCGGTCACGGCATGGTCGCCGGTCATCATCACCACCCTGACCCCGGCGGCCCGGCTTGCAGCGATCGCGGCCGGTACGTCATCGCGAAGTGGATCGAGCAGGCAGACTAGCCCCACCAGTGTCAGCCCGGTATAGGGATCGGCATCATCCCGGTCGCTGCGCTTCATCGCCAGCCCGAGCAACCGCAGCCCCTCGCCCGCGGCCTCCTCACTGCGCTCTTTCCAGCTTTCCCGCATTTGAGCGTCCAGAGGCAGCGGCCCCTCAACCCCGAACACCTGGTCGGCTCTGTCGATGATGGCTTCCGGCGCGCCCTTGACGGCGACAACAAAGCCCTCGCCATCGCCATGAACCGTCGCCATCATTTTCAGGGCGGGATCGAACGCATGTTCGCGGATTTCCACGAAATCGGCTGCCAGGGCCTTGCGCGTGATACCGCTCGATGCGGCCACCGACAGCAAGGCAAGTTCCATCGGATCGCCGGCGCGGCCATCGGCCTTGCCGTCGCCAAGTTCGGCGCTGTTGCACAGTGCCCCGATCCGCAGCGCCCAGCCCAGCGACTTGTCGGAGGCCGGGTCAAGGCGGTCACCGTCAACCTCGACATCGCCGCCGTCGAGCAGGTAGCGCACCGCCGTCATCCGGTTTTCGGTCAGCGTTCCGGTCTTGTCGGTCAGGATCACCGTGGTGGCGCCAAGCGTCTCGACCGAGGACAACCGGGTGATCACGGCGTTGCGCCGGGCCATGCGCCACATGCCACGCGCCAGGCTGAGTGTCGCCACCACCGGCAGCCCTTCAGGCACGGCGGCCACGGCCAGCGCCACGCCAGTCTGGAACATGGAGATCGCATCATGACCGCGCAGTATCCCGGCGCCGATGGTCAGCGCCGCAAGCCCGAAGGTGAGCCAGACCAGCCGGTGCCCGAGCCGGTCGAGCCGCTTCTCGAGCGGCGCCGCTTCGCTGTCGGCGGCCTGTGCCAATGTGCTTATACGGCCGATCTCGGTTTTCATTCCGGTGGCGACCACCAGCCCTTCGCCCGCGCCTTGCGTGATGGCCGTCCCCTTGAACGCCATGCCGCCGCGATCGCCCAGGGTGGCATCTCTACTGACAAGTTCTGTGGATTTGAGCACCGGAACCGATTCTCCGGTCAGCACCGATTCATCGGCCTGCAGGTTAGAGGCCTGGCTGATCCGCAAATCCGCGGTGACAATGTCACCGGCCTCGAGGATAACCACGTCGCCCGGCACCAGCTCATGCGCGTCGATCATTCGTTCGTGACCATCCCGCCGCACGCGCGTCTTCACCTCGGCGATGCGCATCAGGGCCTCCATCGAGCGCGCCGCCCGAAATTCGGTCACGAACCCGATGGCGCCATTGATCAGCAGCACAACGACAATAGCCACGCCTTCGGCGATATCGCTCATTGCAAATGACAGCATCGCCGCCGCCCCCAGCAGCCAGACAATGATGCTGTTGAACTGATGCAGCAGGATGCTCAGCGCGCTTTTCGGTTTTTGACGGATCAGCTGATTGGCGCCGTAACGCTTGCGCCGCGCCTGCACCTCGGACGCATCAAGGCCTGCAGCGGTATTCGTCCCAAGCCGGATGACAACGTCCCGCACGGTGTGCGCATGCGCGTTTTCAAGCCTGTCTGATGTCACGTGGATGCCTGCCTTTGCAACGGAACCGGTCTGCGCGCCAATTGTGGACCAAAACCACAATTAGCAGACACAACCACAATTGCCCTCACATCAGCGTGACAAAGATCAAAAGCTTCACGATCAAACAGAGCAGGTTTAAGGCTTGCCGCTTTCCCACACCACTTCCTGGCCATACAGCGGTACGGTGGAGATGTTCATCTTGGCGGAGCCATCCTGGACCTGCTGCGAGTTGACCAGATAGATCAGCGTATCATTGGCCTTGTCGTAGATCCGGCGAACCACCAGCGATTTCCAGATCAGCGAGCGCGATTCCTTGAACACCACATCGCCGTCTTCATCGAGATCGATGTCCTTGATGGTTATCGGGCCGGTCTGGCGGCAGGAGATGGAGGCGTTGGAGGGGTCCTCGAACCAGTTGCCCTTTTGCAGCCGGTCGATGACGCCACGGTCGAAATAGGCGACGTGGCAGGTCACGCCCGAGACTTCCGGATCGGTTACCGCATCGATCAGGATGTCGTTGCCGAGCCAGTCGACACCGACCTCACCGACCTGTTCGGCTTTCGCCGAGGTGGCAAGAATGGGCGCGGCAAGGCAGCTGGCGGCGACCAGACCTGCGATAACAGTGGAACGGATACGGTTATCATTAATCATGAAAATTCTCCTTGTCGGGTGAACGCGCCAAGGGATGCGAGGTTCCCCCACGACATTCAAAGCGGCTGCAACTGATCCTTTAGATATGAGCCCTGGGAACGACAAATAAAAGATGTCCGACAAAGTGGGGATGTGCAATCCGTTTGGTCCGCGCACTTCTGGCGTGCCAATAGCCCCGCAATGCTGAGGTGCGTCGATATCGCGGCGACACCAATTTATGGATTGCCGGCGCGAACATTACCATGCATCAAGCCACTTCCCTTTGGCCATGATCGGCTCTAGATAAGGCCCATGACCAGTGCACCCGCGCCCCAAAGCCCATCAGGGCTGCCTCACCAGAGCCTGTTCGGGGGATTTCTTACCCGCGCCCTCGGGCTCATGGCTGCGGCCGTGATGACCGGGCTGGTCTTTGCTGCCTGGCAGGCAAACGGGCCGGCGCTTCTGAACGCGCTTGCAGCGAATGGCCTTGCCTGGTGCCTTTGAACTCATAACGTCACCCCTGGCCCGGCTGAACCCGGCTGGAGCGGAACGCAAGCGGCAGCCTTGCTGGAGATTACGATGAAGATGTTTCGCCTTGTCCTCTGGGTCCTCATTGTGGCCATGGCGCTGGCGCTAGCCTGGCTCACCTATGAGTGGCAGCGCACCGAAAACCAGCTCGCCGCCGGGCCTTATGGTACGCCGTTCGAGCTGGTGGACCAATCCGGCAATCCAATCACCGAGGATGCTTTCCGAGGCCGGCCTACTGCACTGTTTTTCGGCTTCACGCATTGCCCGGAAATTTGTCCCACAACCTTGTTCGAGCTGGACGGCTGGCTAAAGCAGGTTGACCCGGACGGCGGCAGGATCGGCGCCTATTTCGTGACTGTCGATCCCGAACGCGATACGCCGGAGCTGCTGGACTCCTACATTTCCGGAGTCAGCGACCGCATTGTCGGCATCACCGGGGCGCCCGACAAGGTCAAGGCTGCGGTGAAAGGTTTCAATATCTACGCCAAGAAGGTTCCGGTCGACGCCGCCAACCCGGATGGCGCCTACACCATGGACCACACAGCATCGGTGTTTCTGCTTGACGCAGAAGGCCACTTCAAGGGCACCATCGCCTGGGGCGAAAATCCCGAAATCGCAGTGACAAAGCTTGAGAACTTGCTCAAGTAACACTTCGCCAAGGGCGGAATGACAGGGGACTGACATGGACGACATCGTTCTCAAGCTTGCCGTGATCGGCACAGCAGGAATCGCCGCGCAATGGTTTGCCTGGCGCTTGCAATTGCCTGCCATCGTGCTGTTGCTGGCAGCAGGTTTCATCGCGGGCCCGGCCACGGGCTTCCTCAATCCAACTGAAGATTTCGGCTCGATCTACCGGCCAATCGTGTCGATTGCAGTGGCAATCATCTTGTTTGAAGGCGGCCTGACCCTGAATTTCAAGGAGATTCGGGAGACATCCACCGCCGTTCGACGTATCATCATGTATGCCGGACCACTGACCTGGGGCATGGCCGCCTTGGCTGCTCACTATATCGCCGGCTTGAGCTGGCCGACGGCGATTGTGCTGGGAGCGATCCTCGTGGTCACCGGCCCGACCGTGATCATGCCTTTGCTGCGCCAAGCACAGCTCGATGCCCGTCCCGCCTCGCTGTTGCGCTGGGAAGCCATTGTCAACGACCCGATCGGCGCGCTGTTCGCCGTCGTCGCCTTCGAGGTCATCCTCGTCTATATCGGAATACACGAAGCCGAAAACCTGATCGTGCTCCTGCTGGTCGGTTTCGCCGTGGCTATTGTTGGCGGCTGGCTTGCCGCCAAACTGATTGTCTGGTCATTCATACGTGGCCATGTGCCCGAATATCTCAAGGCACCGGTGCTTCTGGCCTCGGTGGTGGCGGTTTATGCCGCGACCAACATGCTGCTTGAGGAATCCGGCTTGCTGACTGTCACGGTGATGGGGATGGTGCTTGCCAACAGCCGCATCGCCTCGCTCACCGATATGCGCCGCTTCAAGGAAACCATCACTACGCTGTTGGTTTCCGGCGTTTTCATCATTCTCACCGCATCGCTCAGCCTCGATGACATCCGTTCGCTCGACTGGCGTGCAGCGCTGTTTGTCGCGTCGCTCCTGCTGGTCATTCGCCCCATCGCCATCATGCTCGCAACGATCCGCTCTGGCGCGACCATGCAGGAACGTCTGCTCAGTGCCTGGATCGCTCCGCGCGGTGTTGTTGCGGTCGCCGTCTCCGGACTGTTCGGAACGCTGCTGGCCGATGTTGGCGTCGCGGATGCGGGCCGGATGGTCGCCTTCACCTTCGCAGTGGTCGTCACCACCATCGTGCTGCACGGCTTCACCCTGGCCCCCCTGGCAAATTTCCTGAAGCTGAAAAAGGCCTCCAAGCCCGGCATTCTCATTGTCGGCGGCTCGCGCTGGTCAACAGCGCTGGCCGTCAAGCTCAAGGAAGCCGAGGTTCCGGTGCTGCTGGCCGATCAGAACTGGAACCATCTGGCCGAGGCCCGGCTGGCCAACATTCCGGTCTATTTCGGCGAAGTGCTGTCCGAATCCGCCCACCACAGTATCGATCCGAAACGCTTTTCCAACCTGATCGCGACGAGCGACAATGACGCCTACAACGCCCTCGTATGTACTGATTTCGGACCGGAACTGGGTCGCAGCCACGTCTACCAGATCGGCCGCCCCGACGAGAAGGCCCGGCAGGCACTGAACTTCACGCTCGGCGGCCGCTCGCTGACCAAGGAACCTGTCGGTTTTCTCGACCTGCGAGAAAAGCTGCTCAAGGGCTGGACCTTCCAACTCACCCGCCTGAGCGAGGAGTTCGACTGGGAAGACTATGAGGCGTCCCGGCCCCAGGGCGCGCTCGTCCTGATGTGGATCAAACCGTCGGGAGCAATCGTGTTTGCAGCCACCGCGTCCAATTCGCCTGGAGAGAAGGACCGGGTCCTGAGTTTTGCCATGCCCAAGGATGACGCCCGTCAGGAAGCTGCAAGCAAGACGGCGCGAAAGGCCGAAGAAATCTCCGCCAGCCAGGCAGCCACCGAGGAAGGAAAGAACCGGCCGTGAGCGATCATAGATACTATTTTCGCACAGACGAGGCCGGGGCCAGGCGCGGGTTGGACCTGCTCGACAGGGTGTTCGAGGACGAGAGCATGCCTGTTGCCACTATGGAAATCGATGAAGACCAGCAAATCTGGGAGGTTTCCATCTATTCCCCCGGAGAACCCGACGATGCGCTCAAGCAACGCATCGCCGAGTGTGTTGCCGTCGATTTTCCCGACGCGGAAATCGAAATGGAAACATTTGGAGAGACTGACTGGATCGCCAAATCCCTCGAGGGCCTGAAACCGGTCCGCGCCGGTCGCTTCATGGTCCACGGCGCCCATGATCGCTCAGCAGTGCGCGCGCATGATCTGGCGATTGAACTTGAGGCCGGCCAGGCTTTTGGTACGGGCCACCATGGCACCACCGCAGGCTGTCTGGAAATGATCGAGACGGTCATGCGGGCACACCCCCACGGCCCATCCGGTGTCAACCCGGTGCTGGATCTGGGCACCGGCTCCGGCGTCCTGGCCATTGCGGCCGCCATGCTGGGACCAGTAAAGGTTCTGGCCACCGATATTGATCCCGTGGCCACGCGGGTTGCGCGCGACAATGTGCGCCACAACAAAGTTGCCGAGCAGGTCGATTGCTTGACCGCAACCGGATTTCACTCCATTGCCTTTCGCGAGGCTGGCCCTTTCGGCCTCATCATAGCCAATATTCTCGCCCGACCGCTGATGCGAATGGCGCCCGACATCAAGCGTCATCTGGCTCCCGGCGGTTCGGTAATTCTGTCCGGCATTCTGGCCAGCCAGCGCTGGCAGGTGCTCGCCGCCTTCAATGGTCAGCGCATGCGTCACGTCCAGACCCTTTGGCGCAATGGCTGGGTGACAATTCACCTCAAATAGAGCCCGCCGGCAAGGCGTACCATCAACGCGTGAATAGAACCAAAAACGGCCCCCGAAGGAGCCGTATTTCGTAAGACGTGAACCGCGTCAGCGATCCCCGCCCAATGTCATAACGCTTAGAAGAAGTAGGCCTGTGCGCCTTCGCGCTGGAGTTCTTCGCGGGTACGGCCGATCGACTTGAGCTGAGCGTCGTCCATCGACAGGAGCGCACCGTTTACATAACGGCGAACCTGGCGTTCGCGGGCGCTGACGAGACGGTCGAAGGCTGTCTGAAAGATGTTACCGGACATGTGATAGTTCCTTTGGGTAAGTGACTGTGCTGTCTCCCTGCACACCAAGATAATGCATCGCAGCAGAATGTGCAGAGCTTATGTTGCAGCGCAGCTATGCAACAAACGCATGCAGAAACACGGCGTGATGTGTTTTTGTGCAAACACATTCTTAACCACTGAGCTTCCGGCAGAATTTTAGGCATTTCCAAAGGCGGTCGGGATTAACCGCGTCCGGTGGGACGCCATGCCCCTCTTTCCCTGTCAGCCTCCAAAATAAGAACTGCAAATTCACAACTGCAACACCGATGCGATTCCCCTTTCAGGCGTGAGGCTGTAAGGTCCGGCAAATCAAAGCATCACAGCAGCAATTGCCCAAGGGAATCGGTTCATGTTCCAGAATTTCGAAGTGCTCTCCTCACCTGATCAGGCAGCGGGCCGCGTGGCGCGCCTGCGGGAAGGATTTGCGGATTTGGGGGTCGACGCTGTCGCTGTGCCCCGCTCGGATGAGTATCTCGGAGAATATGTTCCCGCGTGCGGTGAACGCCTCGCCTGGCTGACCGGCTACACCGGATCCGCCGGATTGGTGCTGGTGCTTAAGGATAAGGCCCATATCTTCGTCGACGGACGCTACACCAACCAGGTCCGGGCGCAGACCGATCCGGCAGTCTTTGACTACCAGAACAGTGTGACCACTCCACTGGCGGCGTTTCTCCAGTCCTCCGATCTCACTGGGCTGCGGCTAGGCATTGATCCCTGGACATGGCCGTCAAGCGAAGTGACCCGGCTCGAGACGGTTTTGGAATCGCTGGGCGGCCAACTGGTGTTCCTGGAGCGCAACCCGGTCGATCGGATATGGGACGAGCAGCCGCAACCGCCGCTCGGCACCGTGTCGCTGCAAACCCTAGAGCTCGCCGGCACACTGGCCCGCGACAAGCTGGCGATGATCGCCCGAACCGTCTCCGATACCGGCGCTGAAGCGGTAATCCTTGCCGATCCGTCATCGGTCGCGTGGGTTTTCAACATCCGCGGCGAGGACCTGCCCTCCACCCCGCATCCGCTGTCTCGCGCCATCATTCCCGCCAACGGCCGACCGCAACTGTTCATCGACAAGCGCAAGACCGGCGTCGAGGCCGAGGCCTACCTCACCCAACTGGCCGACCTGCAACCACCTTCCAGCTTTGACGACGCGCTTGATAGACTCGGCAAAACCGGCGTCACGATCATGGTTGACCCGGCTGTTGCTCCGCATGCTGTCTCGATGCTGATCGGGCAATCGGGCGGCACGGTGCTCAACGCACCCGATCCTGCCCGCCTGCCCCGCGCCTGCAAGAATGCCGCGGAAATTGCCGGCAGCGCCAGCGTGCATCGTCAGGATGGCGCGGCAATGGTGCGGTTTCTCTCCTGGTTGGATGACCAGCCCGCGGGATCGGTCGATGAAATCACCGCTGCAACCCGGCTCGAGGAATTTCGCCGCCAGACCGGCGAAGCCATGCAGATGCCGCTGAAGGCGCTGTCTTTCGATTCCATTTCCGGCAGTGGCCCCAACGCCGCGATCATTCACTACCGCGTCAACACGGATACCAATCGCCGGATCGAACCCGGCGAGATGCTGCTGATTGATTCCGGCGGTCAATATGTCGCTGGCACCACCGACATCACCCGCACCATTGCCGTGGGCGATGTGCCGGTCGAGCAGAAGCGGTTTTTCACTCTCGTGCTCAAGGGCATGATCGCTATCAGCGTGTTGCGGTTCCCGGAAGCCACCCGGGGCCTCGACATTGACGCCTTCGCCCGCATCGCCCTGTGGAAGTCAGGGGCAGATTTCGCCCATGGCACCGGCCATGGCGTTGGCAGCTATCTCTCCGTCCATGAAGGTCCACAAACAATCTCGCGGCGCGGCGCACAGGAGCTGCTGCCAGGCATGATCCTGTCCAATGAACCCGGATACTACCGCGACGGCGCCTTCGGCATTCGCATCGAGAACCTGATCACCGTGCACGAGCCGCGCCCCATCGACGGCGGCGACACGCCGATGTTGGGCTTTGAGACCCTGACGCTGTGCCCGATCGACAAGCGCCTGATCCTCAAGGAATTGCTTGATCCGGCGGAACTCGAATGGCTCAACGCCTATCACTCCCGGGTGCGCGAAGAACTGTCGCCGTTGCTGACAGGAGATGCGGCGCTCAAATGGCTGGAGGCAGCGACCAGACCATTGTAACCGCACAGATCAGGTGTCCGGGCTTCAGCTTCCAGTGTCAAATATACACTGAACAGGCTACGCGGCTTGCAACATAACACTGGCGAACGATGCAGGTAACTGCATAGGATGCATGTATGGATATTGCGCTTGCACGGACGTTTTTGGAAATCGTTACTTCCGGCAGTTTTTTTAACGCGGCAAAACGGCTCAACGTCACTCAATCCACAGTGAGCGTCAGGGTAAAGCGCCTGGAGGAGGAGCTCGGCAGGACGCTGTTCCTTCGAACAAAATCCGGCACGCAGCTGACGCCGGCTGGTGAGCAGTTCGAACGCTTTGCCCGCTCCATGTTGAAGGTCTGGGAAGAAGCCAAATACCAGGTCGGCGTACCCGACACCTTTGAAAGCGCACTCATCATCGGCAGCCAGTACAGCCTCTGGCCCAAACTGTCGTTGAGGTGGTTACGGCTTCTGGAGCGCTTGATGCCGGATGTGGCCTTGCGCGCGGAAATGGGCATGCCGGACCGCCTGCTCCGGATGATGCTTGATGGTCTGGTGGATATTGCGGTGATGTATACGCCGCAATTGCGGCCCGGACTTAACGTCGAAGTGATTATGGAGGACTCATTGGTGCTGGCCTCGACAAGTCCGGATTATTCCGCCCATCTGAAACAGGACTACATCTTTATCGATTGGGGCCCGGAGTTCGCACAGGCGCATAAAACCCATTTCCCCGATTTTCGGGCCTCGCATGTCACCCTGTCACTGGGAACTCTCTCGGCCCGATATGTTATCGAACACAATCGGGCCGCCTATTTTCCAGCGAGATTCATCGAAGACGAAATTGCAGATGGAAGCCTGCATCTGGTTCCGGATGCTCCGGTGTTCCCGTTTCCCATCTATGCGGTCTGGAGCAGCGAGGCCGACACACAACTTGTGACGACCGCCCTCGACGCGTTGCGTCGCATCTCCGGCCGCATTGAAGACGATCAGATGGAGATGCTCGAGGAAGCGGGTATGGAGCGGCAGTTCGCTTCACGGCTTGTCGATATTATTGAAGGAACTGACACCGAGAATTCGATCATTGTGGATTCTGAATAGCTTGAGAAAACAGAGCCGCATCCCGGCGGCTCATGATTGCCGGCGTGTCCCCGACAGCAGATTCAGCCAGCAGCATGTCGATCGCATGCGAAACGTCTTCGACCTCCACCAGCATTCTGACACGATACATCAACACAACAACGCCAGCTTGGTCGACAGTGCTCGACCGGTCAACAACGCGCGCTGTGTAACGTGCCTTGTATATGGACGAGGAAAACAGAAAGCTCAGCGACACCTCGCCGTGGAACGAATAAATATAGGCGTCCTTGATCCAGAGGACGGAATCCCCGAAATGATCTCCAATCACGTAGTCGAATTGAACACCCCGGTAGCATGGCAAGGCAATTTTCGAGCGTTCAGCTCCTGCTGTCCGCAATCCTGAAAAATATGGCCGGCTATCGTTCTGGATCTTGGCCATCATCACATTCCCTCCAGGATAAGTGCTTTTGCGGCTTTCAATTTTGCGTCGGCTGCTTCGAAGTCATCGACCTTGCAGGAATTCCACGCATCGAAAATTTCGGTCTTTGCCTCTTCGATCCGTGCCTGATCGGAAAGCGTTGAAGCAAAGGCATCGACCGCTTCCCGGCATTGGTCTACGTTTTTGATCGCGGCTTCGGCAGGAAGCCCGAAAATCAGACAGAAAATCGTGAGAGATATCATCCTCTCAATTGAAACGGACGCTCGTTGATTGCGTGTCATGGTTATGCCTCCCAGCCAGGTGAAACCGCCTAATTCAAAATCCGATTTGAAACTTCCGCACGATACCGATCATGCCCGAGAACTGATCTTCGGATCCGGCACTCACTATTGGTGAGTTGGCGGCGTCCCCGGTTAGCCGGTCATATCCAACGCCCGCCTCGACGGCCCAGTCCTTGTTGAAATCGTGCCGAACAACGGCTTCCATGCCGACCGACTTGAGGCCTGCACCGGCGTTGAACACACTCAATCCAGAGGCCGCAGCCTCCGGGGCGCTCACGCTGAAATACGTGTTCATGTATTTACCGGAAGCCCAGCGAACGCGTGGACCAACGGTAAGTGTCGTATTCTCTTCGGGGCGGAACACGTAGTCCGCGCCAAACTCGCCGACAAATCCTTTGTGGCCAGTCGCGCCATAGCGGACGTCGGCGAACACTGCATAGGGACCGCTGGCGTATTTCAGCCCACCGCCCAGTTCCAAAGCAGCTTCAGCATCCGACAGGCCGGTCAGTTCAGGGTTGTCGGCAGCTTCACGGGCAACGAGATAGCGAACAGACGGACGAACGGACAATCCCTGGCCATCGCCCCCGCCGAGTGTGAAACCATTCTCAAGCGCCAGATATCCAAATCGCACAATCGGGAAAGCCGAGACCTGGTAAGTCCTGGAGCCTTCGTAAGTGGGCGCCAGTATGCCTCCGCCGCCCAATTCAAACTTCACGCCCGGGACAACAACTTCCTGTCCCACCGCAGCATTGGAAAGCAAGGAGACCGCCAGCACGACGCCTCCGACATAGACGATTTTCGACTTGTGTCCTGTCATAGCGGTCTCCCAACCAATTGCGGTATTTGCTTTACTTTGAAGCTTCGAGGGTCAGCGTCGAGATAGCCAACGCCACGTTCAGGCCGGTCTGACCTTCGATGCTGACAGGCTGAAGACCGATCTGCTTGTCATTGCCACCGACCAGGGCGTTTGCACCGAGGCCGATTCCCAGCGAGATGCCGGTTGAAACGCCGGCATATTTGCCAGCAAGCGGATGATCATCGAGTTCGGCGCCGACCGGTGTGAAGACAACCCACTTGATGAATGATTTTCCGGTGATTCCGACATCCAGGCCAAGTTTGCTGATCGAGCCGGTGTAGCTGTCAACATCACCATTTGACTGCGCAAAAGAGCAATTCACTTTCTTGCTTGAACCAATGAGCAGACCGATTCCGCCGTCAACGGTGCACTCAAGAACACCAAGTTTGTCGCCGCTGGGCGCAGCCTTGGCCACCAGTGGCATGATCGTGGCTACGGCGAATACCGATGCGGCAAGGGGACGAATGCGTATCATTGTGTTGTTCCTTCCAACTTGGGCAGCATGCCCGTTTTCGGATGTGTTTCATCACATCCGGTTCACAGCTTGATCGCCAAGAGCCTGAAATGGATGCCTATTGGCAAACCGGTTCGGAATAGCCGACGTCTTCGCAAAAGGCGCGGCGGGATGTTTCCTGCAGGGATATGCCGTCGCGAACCTGGTTCTGGCCCTTTTCGACCAGATCGTTCCCTGAGCGGATGTTTTTCTCGCCTTTGGCGACGAGCTTTTCGCCCTGTTTGAACTGATTGGCGATTTCCGCCGACTGCTCGCTCCGCGCTGCCATTGAATCGCCTATGGCAGAGCCACTGGCGCAACCACTAACAAGGACGGGAAAAATCAGGGCGGCTGCCATTTTTATAGGAAAGTTTGACATCTTGTTTCACCCGACTTCGTTGTTGCTGAGTGAACATTAGCAAAAAATTTAACTTCGGAATAACGATAAATAGTAGCCTTTAATATCGATTTTATAAATTTACACTTCCTCGTCAGCCCACGCCGCCGAACCTCCAACGGAGCTGCAAAAGTCGATGTAACGCTCTGAAAGTATGCATAGGGATTATCACCCAAATGAAATCATTGGGGTGCAACATGCATTGGTGCCTGCACGGGTAATGTTATCGACCCCGCAGGATTTGGCGCCCCATTGACAGAAGACCCGGATTCCGAAGGTAGGAGGGCTGCACTTTTCAAATGGCTGTCAGCAAACGCCGGATCACCGCAGATTCAAAGTCCCGCTGCCCTTAATGTCACGATCATCACCCAGCCGATGGCGAACATGCCCATCATCGGCAGCCGCAGGCCGATCACCAGGCAAATGACCAGCGTAAACGCTTCGGCAAGGCCACCTGTCACAGCGGCCGGAGCAACGAGAGTGGTCAGTACAGCCGCCGGAACGGCGTTCAGTGCTGCATCAATGCGCGGCGGTATCCGTTTGAACCGTGACAGCACAAGATGCCCGCCAAACCGCGTGGCATATGTCACCAATGCCGCGCCGATGATGATCCAGACATTGACCGAGACACCCAGATAGCTTTCGTTCATTGCGCCACCTCGTCCGCTGCTTTTGGTGGCATCATCAAAGCCAAGGTCACACCGGCGAGCCCACCCAGGCTGACATGCCAGGGCGAGCCCACAGTGTAAAAAGCCAGGATCGATCCAATACCGGATGCAATGACAACCGGCAGCCAGTTGGTCCTGGACCTGAACCCCAGAACCAGCCCGAGAAAGTAGATCGGCAGCAGAAAATCGATCCCCAGCGCCGCCGGATCAGTGATCAGACGGCCAAACAACGCCCCGACCAGTGCCTCCACAATCCACAGAAGATAGACCGGCAAGGCCATGCCCATGTACCAACTCATGGTCAGCGGAAATTTTCTATCAACCCGCGCCTCTGAAGCCGCATATTGCGGATCGGTTAGAAAGAAGAAAGCCAGCGGCTTCTGCCATCTGGCAAAGTTCCCGATCCGGCGACCAAGTGCTGCCGAATAAAGCACGTGGCGGAAATTGACGGCAAACACCGACAGAATGACGATCCATGGCGCAATGTGCGCACCAAACATCTCCAGCCCGACCATCTGGCTTGCACCGGCAAACACCATGGCACTCATCAGAACCGCTTCGCCCACGCTCAAGCCATTGTCGACCGCCAGCGCCCCAAACAGCATGCCGAAAGGCGCTGCCGCCGCAACGATTGGCAGGCTGTTCCGAACGCCTTGAAAAAATTCCGAACGGGTGAGGGACATGGGGAAGGTTCTCCTGTGTCCGCACCGATAGGTCAGCATACCTGACCAGTCAATTGAATAGGTTTGATCCTAAGATTAAGCCCTCTGATGGCTACGCCTGAAACGGGAAGCCCGATGCCAGCCTTCAGGCCCAACCCTCAGGCCCAACCCTCAGGCCCAACCCTCAGGCCCAACCCTCAGGCCCAACCCTCAGGCAGAGCGTGAGATCAGGTCCTGATCGTCATCACAGTCCGTGTCGTGCTGTGCGGGGATGCGCGCGCGGTGCACAGGAGCCCCGGTGACGAGGGAGATCTTGCCAGTCTCGAGCAGTTGCGCAATCGGGATTGGCCGCCCGAGAAGATAACCCTGCGCCTCATCGCAACCTTCAGCGCCGAGCAGCAAGAGCTGGCCTTCGGTTTCGATGCCTTCGGCAAGGATCGGAATCTCCAGACTCTTGCCCAGCGCCAGAACCGCCCGGATGATCGATTTCGCCTGCAGGCTCTCCTCGGCCTCGTGGATGAAAGAACGGTCGAGCTTGATCTTGTCGAACGGGAACGACCGAAGCATCTCCAGCGATGAGTATCCCGTGCCAAAATCATCAAGCGCAATATTGACCCCCAGCGCCTTGATCTGGCGGAGCACGTTGAAGGAACGCTCCTTGTCTTGAAAGATCGTCGATTCCGTCAATTCCAGCTCCAGCCGGTTCGCAGGCAGACCGGTCGCCAGCAGAACCTCGATAATGAGCTGGGAAAGGTCGGTATGCACGAACTGTGCCGGGGAAAGGTTGACCGCCACCTTGTAGGGCGGCTGCCAGGACGCAGCATCAGCGCAAGCTTCCCGGAGAACCCATTCGCCAAGCTGCAGGATCAATCCGTTATCCTCGGCAAGCGGGATGAAGTCCGATGGCGGGATAAACCCGTGTTCCGGGTGGTTCCAGCGAAGCAAGGCTTCGAACCCGCGGATCTTGTTTGTCGAAACCGATGTCTGCACCTGATAATAGACTTCGAGTTCGTTGTTCTCAATTGCCGCGCGCAGATCATTTGCCAGAGTACGCCGGGCCCGGACTATGTCATCCATCGACTGGTCATAATAACAAACGTGATGAGCAGGGTCTGCCTTGGCCCGGTACATGGCGAGATCAGCATTGTTGATCAGCACTTCGCGCGAGGTGGCGTTGTCTGGGAAGAATGCGACCCCGAGGCTGGCCCCCGGCAGGATCTCAAAGCCGTTGCCATCGATAGGCTCGAATAGAGATTGCTCCAGCCGGGCCAGAAAATCCTCTAGCGAGGCCTGATCGACAAAGCGCTGAATGGCCGCGAATTCGTCACCTCCGGTTCGTGCCACGAACTCACCGTCCCTGGTCAGGCCACCCAGACGCTTGCCCAGAACCTGCAGCACCATGTCGCCGACACCATGGCCACGCAGATCGTTGACATCCTTGAACCTGTTGAGATCGATACCGATCAACACCACCTTGCCACCAGTATGGGACGCAAGATCGACCTCGTGGTCGAGCCGGTCGGCAAAGCTGGCGCGATTGGGCAGCCCCGTCAGGCTGTCATTGAGCGCCATGTGACGCAACTGATCAATCGATTGGCTACGGGCGCTGTCATCGATCATGTAGCTGGCGAGCCCTGCCCCGACAATGATCAGAGCAACACTCGCGACCGCAAGAGCCAGGGCCTGCATGGCTGCCGGGTTCGAAAACCCGTCATCAATGAGCAGCGGCGTCACCTGGAACGCAGTCATGCCGGTGAAATGCAGGCTGATGATCGCCGCAAAGAAAACACCTGCCGACATATAGCGATGCCAGCGTGATGTTTTGTGCATGACCAAGTGGATCGCGACTGCAGCCAAACCAACCGAAAGGGCAACCGATGCCACCAGATACCCCATATCCCAATGGATGATGCCCTGCACCCGGTAAGCCAGCATTCCGGTGTAATGCATCACGGCAATTGCCAAGCCGGCAAGCGCCCCGCCGCATGCGGGGGCAAACCGCGCCACCCGGCTGGCAGCAACAATGAACCCGGCGCCGGCGCCTGCAATTGCAATGAGCAACGAGAAAATCGTCATCACCGGATCAAAAGAAACCGGGGCTCCGGGCTCGTAAGCCAGCATGGCGATGAAATGGGTACACCAGATCGCCGCACCTGCAGCAACGGCGGTCAGAAAATGCCATCCCGCCCGCTGCATGCCATCGGTGCGTGACGCCCGCTCGAACAGGCAGATGACGGCCCACGATCCGGAGGCACAGACAATCGCTGCAACCAGTACAAGCCAGATATTGTGTTCGTCAATTATGCATCCAAGAACTGTGATCATGGGGAATCCGACATTTGCTGCTAAGCCCGTTCAGGTAGGGTCACTTAGTCGAGCATATCTACACGGTTTCCCTTAAGGTCGACTTAAGGCCCGACTGCAGCAGTTTGCGTTCGGATGTTAACGCCTTGCCGATCCGCCCGGCACTCATCAGATCAGGATTGTGCAGCAGTCCGTGCCAGATACACAGTCTGCGTGAACGGCTTGTCCTGCAGCGGATTGTGAAACGTCACCGGCTCGGCCCAGGCTTCGGCAAACACACCAGCCAGGCGTTGAGTGAATTCCGCATCAGGCCGGTCATCCGACCACAGCCCAAAAATGCCGCCGGGCTTGAGATGCGCTGCAAGCTTCGCCAGGCCCTCGGGCTGGTAAAAACTGGTGCTGCGCGCATCAAGCAGCGCGTCGGGTGAATGGTCGATATCAAGCAGGATCGCATCGAAGGTCCGGCCCGGTGTCTCCGGGTCAAAACCGGCCTCATCACGCGCCATGGCAAAGAAGTCGCCCTCCACCAGTCGGCAGCGTGGATCGCCGGTCAACTCCGGACCGAGCGGCAACAGGCCAGTTTTGTGCCAGTCAATCACCGCTTCGAGATACTCGACAACGATGAGCGACCCGCAGCGCGGCTCATCAAGCGCTGCCTTTGCCGTGTAGCCAAGACCCAGGCCCCCGACCACGACATCGAGCCCCTCGCCTTGACATGCGGCCAGCCCCAGTTGCGAAAGCGCGATTTCGGATGCCGTGAACAGATCCGACATCAAATGTTCTTCGCCAAGTTTGATCTCGAGAATATCGACCCCAATCCGTGCCTCGTGCCGCCGCCGCAAGACCAGCGCACCGATCGGCGTCGGGCGGTAATCGAGTTCTTCAAACAGCTTGCTCATGAGATCTCCAATAGGGCCAGATCGCGGCGCCCCACAAACATAGCGGAGGCGGCCCGCCGCCAGCTTGTCGTCATAACGACATTGCACAACAAGGCGCAACTCCACCACAAAAGTATCCTTGAACAATTGGAAATATCCCACGACATGCATTAAACCGCGTTTTCAGACCTAAAATCCGTTGATACGCCCCGGCGGCGTCTTGACTGCAGTGCCTCTGGCGTTCATCCACTCACGCCAGTCGTCATGAGACTGTCACATTCGGTCTTCTCCGGGTCAGACAGTACCACCGGAACATCACCTCACATGGTTGAAAACTACCGCAAGCCCACCCTCGACAAGGATCTCGACAAGTTCGCCACGATGGAAGAGGCGACGGGCCTTCTCAATCGCGGCTTTGTTACGCCCGGTCTTGCGCTGGTCTTCATCTTTCTGTGCGCCATCATCGCGGCTGTGTTCGTCACCGGCCAGCCGGGCGCGGTGGTGATCATCTCCGCCGCCATGATCGGCGCCTATATGGCGCTCAATATCGGCGCCAACGACGTAGCCAACAATGTCGGCCCGGCCGTCGGCTCGCAGGCCATGACGCTGGGTGTAGCGCTGGCCATTGCCGCAGTATTCGAAAGTGCCGGCGCCTTGATTGCCGGCGGCGACGTGGTCTCCACCATCTCCAAGGGTATCATCGACCCGGTCGCGGTCTCGGACCCCAATGTCTTCATCGCAGCAATGATGGCGGCGCTGGTTTCGGCCGCGATGTGGATCCATCTCGCCACCTGGATCGGCGCACCGGTCTCCACCACCCATTCGATTGTCGGCGGTGTGATGGGTGCGGGCATTGCCGCCGCCGGAGTCGATGCCGTCAACTGGCCGACGATGGGCTCGATCGCCGCTAGCTGGGTCATCTCGCCCTTCCTCGGTGGCCTGATTGCTGCAGGTTTTCTCGCTTTCATCAAGACGGCGATCATCTACCAGGACGACAAGATTGCGGCCGCGCGCCGCTGGGTACCGGTGCTGATCGCCATCATGGTCGGCGCATTCGCCACCTATCTGTCGCTCAAGGGCGTCAAGGCAATCATCGAGATCGAGATGGGCACCGCCCTCCTGATCGGGCTGGGCGCCGCGATTGTCGGTTGGTTGATCGCCAGGCCGGTGATTGCCCGCCAGGCACGCGGGCTTGAAAACCGCAACCAGTCGCTCAGAAAACTCTTCGGCCTGCCGTTGATCTTCTCCGCAGCGCTGCTGTCGTTTGCCCATGGAGCCAATGACGTGGCCAATGCGGTCGGTCCCTTAGCGGCAATCGTGCATACGGCGGAGCTTGGCGAGGTCGCGCCCAAGGTGGTCATCCCGCTCTGGGTGATGGCGGTCGGCGCTGTCGGCATTTCGCTCGGGCTGCTGCTGTTCGGCCCGAAGCTGATCCGCATGGTCGGCAACCAGATTACCAAGCTCAACCCGATGCGCGCCTATTGCGTGGCGCTGTCCGCGGCAATCACCGTGATCATCGCCTCCTGGCTGGGCCTGCCGGTGAGCTCCACCCATATTGCCGTAGGTGCGGTGTTCGGTGTCGGCTTCTTCCGCGAATGGTACACCGAGAACTCGACGCGACGCGCCGAATATGTCGCCCGCCACCAGATCAACTCGGGCGAGGAAGAAGCCAGCAAACCTGTACGCAGCGAAGACCAGCGCCGGCGGAAGCTGGTCCGCCGTTCCCACTTCCTTCAGATCATCGCCGCATGGATCATCACTGTCCCCGCCGCAGCGGTGCTGTCGGGCGTGCTGTTCGTCGTGCTGCGGGCCGTTCTGGCCTGAGGTGAGATTGGGCTTGCAAACAGACTGAAACGTCAGATGAACGGATGAGCGCAATGCAGAGCTTCAGGCAAACATGGCCTGGTGGCCGAAGCGGCGCATTGAATCGAGACGTCGCTTCACCAGATCATCCAGCGGTTCGGGACGGTGCAAATGGTATCCCTGGCCGTGTGTTACACCCAGTTCACGCAACTGCCTGATGACTTCCTCTGTCTCTATTTTCTCTGCAACCACGTCAAGACCAAGAGTCATTGACAGTTTCACGATGGCAGCAACGATGGCTCTGTCCACTTCACTGTCGACAATCTTCTCTACAAACGCGCCATCGATCTTGATGCAGTTGATCGGAAAACGCCGCAGATAATCAAATGAGCTTAGCCCCGAGCCGAAATCGTCCAATGACACCATGCAGCCATGCTCGCGCGCACTGCTGACGAATGTGTTTGCGGTTTCAAAACAAGTCACGGCAGCTGTTTCGGTAATCTCGAATGCAATCTGTGACAGCTGCGTCCGATGCTCTCTGGCGACATCGTCGATAAAGGACCACAAGTTGGGGTCGCATAAGGTCTGAGCCGAAAGATTGAAGCCGAGTTTCAGGTCCATTTCTTCAAGAAGATGACCATACTCCGCTAGTGCTTTTCGGATAATCCACCGGTCCAGCACCGTGGCCATTCCGAAACGTTCAGCAGCAGGAATGAAAGCATCGGGACCAACGATGCGGCCGTCACGCCCCTTCAACCTGGCCAAGATCTCCAGTCGTCCGCACTGCCCCTTAGGTCGATCGATGGAGTGAATCTCCTGGCCGTACAGGATCACCCGGCTCTCTTCGAGAGCTGCGGTCAGGTCCGCGACCTCTCTTGCGGCGGAAAGCCGTGATGTCACTGATTTGTGTTCGGTGAAAAACGAATACCGGTTTCGACCGGACGATTTGGCGGTGTAGCAGGCGTCGTCTGCCTGTGCCAGCGCATCCGAAGCGGAGATAGTCGGGTCGTTGACGATGGTGATGCCTATGCTGCATCCCAGGCGCGGACCACCGACGGTATGGCCAAGCTCCACAGATTGAACCGCGGCAAGTGCATCGCCAGCAATTCTTTCCAGCGCTTCAACGTCATTATCATAGACCAGGACAGCGAACTCATCCCCGCCCAGACGGGCAAAAAACGCCTCCTGCGGCAGGTGTTCGGTCACGGACGAAGCGATCGCTTTCAGCGCCTCATCTCCCGCGGCATGTCCGGCATAATCATTGAGCGCTTTGAAGTGGTCAAGATCCAGATAAAGGATTGCAAACGCCTGAGTTGTCACATTCGAGATTGCGGTTTCCAGCTTTCGATCAAAAGCGACCCTGTTGTACAGTCCACTAAGCGCGTCATGATGGGCTGCATAGGCCAGTTGCTGCTGTCTGCGTGTTTCCTGAGAGATGTTCTGGAATGTATAGACATTTCCCCAACTGTCTCCGGTAGCGGATAAAATCGGGCTGCTTTTGCATCGAAACAATTCAGAATGGATTTCCAGAGTCACGCCGGTCTTGAAGTCCTTGTTGTCCTCCAGCTCAACACTTTTTATCAGGGCATCATTTCTGAACAGGGAGAAAATGTTACGCCCTATCAGGGCCTCTTTTGCGACCGACAACATTGCGGATGCCGAAGGATTGGCAAAGTTTATCATTCCCTCGACATTGGTGCTTATCACTGAATCATTGATGGCTCCCAGAGTGATCTCGTATCGCTCTTTCTCAGCATAAAGCGCGCGCGCAGCCGCGATTTCCTCTGTGATGTCTCTGATGGTTCCGACCAGATACCCTTCCGATCCCTGGCTTGAGACAACCTTTGCCAGCGTCTCCACATGGCGGATTTCGCCGTCTTTCCTGACAATCCGGTAGGGCAACTTCATGACAGTGTCAAGGTTGATTGCCGCCAGATGCTGGCGCTCGGCATCCGCCCTGTCCTCAGGGTGCAGGAAACCATGCCAGGTGTCGCTTCCGACCTCAGCTGCATGCGGATCAAGCCCGAATATTTCGCATGTCTTGGCATCCCAGAAACTCTTCTGTTCTCCGACATCGAAATGCCAGATGCCGGTCTCGGAAGCTGCCAAGGCAAGCTTGAAGCGCTCATTCATCAAGCTTGCTTGTTGCTCGGCTTCCTTCTGCCGGGTGATGTCTGTC
The DNA here is from genome assembly GCA_051251555.1 of Hoeflea sp. Taxonomy (GTDB): domain Bacteria; phylum Pseudomonadota; class Alphaproteobacteria; order Rhizobiales; family Rhizobiaceae; genus Hoeflea. The sequence goes on along the minus strand of JBPOEW010000014.1, from coordinate 58,238 downwards.
TGAACACCCATCACTCTCAATGGAAGGCCGTCCTCATCACGCTCGACAACTGCGCCTCTGTCGAGAACCCAAACCCATCGTCCATTCTTGTGGCGAAGGCGCAACTCGGTTTCGATGCTGTCAGATTTTCCGGCCAAATGCCGGTCACCACTCTCGATGGCCCTGTCACGGTCTTCCGGGTGAACCAAAAGAAGAAAAAGGTCCACATTCTCTGGAAAGTCGCTCCGCTGATAGCCGAGCATTTGGCACCAGGACTCGGAGTAGACGGTGATGTTTGCCTTCAGATCCCAATCCCAGACGCCCAGCCCTGCCACTTCCAGGGCCCGCTTCCAGGTATCCGTTTCTTTGACAACCGAGTTGCTGGGATGTTTCATTGAACAGCTTCCGTCCGGGGCTTGTGGTCTGACGCTCCCTGATCTTGGGGCAAGGAGAGTCAAAAACCCGTTAAACGGAATTCCCAAATTTAAAAAAGCCAAACTCCGGCCGCCAATTCCCGCTCGATCACCCCACCAGTTCGAACCAGCCGTCCTCGCTCATGGTGCGGACGCCCAAAGCTTCCGCTTTGGCGAGTTTCGAGCCCGCGCCGGGGCCGGCAACCAGTATGTCCGTCTTCTTTGATACCGAGCCTGCCACCTTGGCGCCCAGTCTTTCGGCCATGGCCTTGGCCTCGTCGCGGGTCATCTTTTCGAGGCTGCCGGTGAACACGACTGTGAGCCCGGCAACGGGAGAATCCTGCGTCGGCTTCTCGGCCTCCTGGATGGTCAGTTGTTCGGTCAGCTTGTCGACCATCTCGATATTGTGCGGCTCTCCGAAGAAGCGGCCGATGGCCTCCACCACCGCCGGGCCGATATCATCAAGCGCGTCCATCTCCTCGATGGCTGCCTTGTCTCCACCGGCAATCGCCAGCGCCGCCTCGTGTACCGAGGCCCAGTCACCATAGGCGCGCGCCAGTGTCTTGGCTGTCTGCTCGCCGACATGGCGGATGCCCAGCCCGAAGATCAGCCGGTCGAGTGCAATGGTCCGGCGCGCCTCGATGGCGTCGAACAGTTTTTGCGCCGAGGTGTCGCCATAGCCGTCGCGGTTTTTCAACCGTTGCAGGCCGTTGGCCTCGTCGCGCGCCTTCAGCGTGAAGATGTCAGCCGGTTGATTGATCGGCAGCGTCTTGTCGCCATAGAAAAACTCGATCTGCTTCTCGCCCAGCCCGTCGATATCGAAAGCCTTGCGCGAGACGAAATGTTTGAGATGTTCCTTGCGCTGGAACGGACAGGCGAACTCGCCTGAACAGCGGCGAATGACCCCTTCGACGCCTCCTGCGGTTTCCTCGCGGATCACCGGCGTTTTCAGCTCGCACGGGCAGATTTTCGGGAATTCGAACACCACGGCATCCTCCGGCGAGGACACCACGCCGAGCACCTGCGGAATGACGTCGCCGGCGCGCTGGATCTGCACCGTGTCGCCGATTTTCACCCCAAGCCGCTCGATTTCCTCGGCATTGTGCAGCGTCGCGTTGGTTACCACCACGCCGCCAACGGTGATCGGCTCAAGCCGCGCCACCGGGGTCAGGGCGCCGGTGCGGCCAATCTGGATGTCGATGGCGATGAGTTTCGTGGTGGCTTTCTCGGCCGGGAATTTGTGAGCGATTGCCCATCGCGGACTGCGCGAGCGAAACCCGAGCCGCGCCTGCAGATCGAGCCGGTCGACCTTGTAGACCACGCCATCGATATCATAGGGCAGTTGCGCACGCGCCAGCCCGATCTCGTTGTAATGATCAATCAGCGCCTCAATGCTGCCCAGTAGTTTGGTCAACGGATTGACCGCAAAGCCCCAGGCCGAAAACACCTCGATCATGCCATGCTGGGTGTCGGACGGCATCTCAGACATGTCACCCCAGGCATAGGCAAAGAATTTCAGCTTGCGGCTTGCGGTCACCGAAGCGTCGAGCTGTCTCAGCGAACCAGCGGCAGTGTTGCGCGGATTGACGTAAGTCTGCTTGCCCTCGGCCTCCATGCGCGCGTTGAGCGCCAGGAAATCTTCCTTGGCCATGTAGACCTCGCCGCGCACTTCCACCACCGACGGCGCGCCCTCGGGCAACGTGTTGGGGATCTCCGAGATGGTTCTGATGTTGGCGGTGACGTTTTCGCCCGTGGTGCCGTCGCCGCGGGTCGCGGCCGTAACCAGCTTGCCGTCCTCATAGCGGATCGACATCGACAGCCCGTCGATTTTCGGCTCCGCAGTGAAGGCTATCGACTGATCCGGGAGCTGGCCCAAAAAGCGGTAGACCGAATTCACGAAATCGCGCACGTCTTCGTCGCCAAATGCATTGTCGAGCGACAGCATCGGCACCTTGTGGGTAATCTTGCCAAATCCCTCGGCAATCGTCGCGCCAACTTTGAGGCTCGGACTGTCGACGCGCACCAGCGCCGGAAACCGCGCTTCGATCTCCTCGTTTCGGCGCTTGAGCACATCGTACTCGGCATCCGAGACAATTGGCGCATCCTTGCCATGATAGGCCTCGTCATGGCGCGCCAACTCGTCCGCCAGCCGTTCAAGTTCGGCCTTGGCCTCTGCTTCACTCAGGGCGTCAACGGGCTTGGTCTCGTCGGTCATCTGCAGCACTCCGGAATCGAAGTTGTTTTAGCGCAATCGGCGGGAATGAAAAGACAGGAGCGAACGGCTCAGGATCAAACAATAGTTAGGGTTTGGGGCGTACAGTGTCTGACAGCAGCATTTCTCAGTCTGCGATGAAGGACCAGCGGGAAAATGATCGTCGGCGCAAATCTTGTATCCAATCAGACCACAACCGTTGAGCGGCCCTTACCGGCGCGCGCGTCAACTGTTGTTCCGGCGCAGAACGAGGCTACCGACCCGCTGGCAGCACTGGACAATTTCGTCGAATCGGCGGCTTTGAGCCGCAAAGCCTTCGCCGAAGACCGCCTCAATCATCTTAAGGAACAGATGAACACGCTGGCGCTGTTTAACCTCGCGCCGGGTTTTCTGGCGGGTCACACCGCCCGGATGGCCAAGGAGCTTGAATCTGCTGCGACCGACTTCGCCACAGCCTTCAAGACACTGGCAGGACTGGAGCAGCCCTCCACTATGGAACAAGCTACCGACAGCGCCATGCCCAGAGCCTATCTCGACATTCTGGCCGATGACACCCCGGTCAATGTCAGACTGAACACCCAGGATGCGGAAACGGCGGCCAGCTTCATGGACACCGCCTACCAGCTCAGAAGCGTTGTCGAGATGATATCCAGTGAATCGCGTGACAACGCCCGGCTGCAGTGGAGCACCGACAGCGCGAAGGATTCAACGTCCCGCGTCAGCAGCATCATGGCACGGCTCGAAGCGCCATCGGCTTTCAACAAGGTCTTTTGGTAAGCCGAACCTCTTCAGTCCGCCGCATCCAGCAGCCGTGAAGCTGCAGCGCGCGCTTCATCGGTGACATGCTCGCCTGCCAGCATCCGGGCAATCTCTTCGCGCCGCGCGCCAGCATCCATGGTGCTCACCCGTGTCGACACAGTTTTTGACCCCGGATCGGACGGCCCCTTGGCGATCAGCAGATGCGTGGCAGCACGGGCTGCGACCTGCGGTGCATGGGTGACGGACAGCACCTGAACGCCAGATGCCAACCGTTTGAGCCGCTTGCCGATGGCATCGGCCACAGCTCCGCCTACCCCGGTGTCGATCTCGTCGAACACCAGCGTCGGCGCAGAGCCGCGATCGGCCAGCGCCACTTTCAGCGCCAGCAGGAACCGCGACAGCTCGCCGCCGGACGCCACCTTCATGATCGGTCCGGGACGAGACCCCGGGTTGGTGCGCACGTGGAAGCCAACAGCGTCAATGCCCGACGGGCCTGCATGCTCGACATCACTGGCGATCTCGACGAGGAATTCGGCACGCTCGAGCTTCAGGGCCGGCAGTTCGGCCATCACCGCCGCGGCCAAGGCCTCTCCGGTTGTGTGGCGTCGCTCGGAGAGCTGCTTGGCTGAATGCAGAAACGCCGCCCTGGAGTCGCGAACCCGGCCCTGCATGGCTTCAAGCCGCTCTTCACCGGCGTCGAGATCCGACAGGTCGGCAACCATTCGCGCTGCCAGCTCGGACAATGCCTCCACCGGCACGTTGTATTTGCGCGCCGCGCCCCGGAGCGCAAACAGCCGCTCCTCGGTTTCTTCAAGGTCGCGCGGGTTGAAATCGGCCATGCGGAGGGCTGTTTCGACCGCAGTCTGCGCATCAGCCAGCGCATTGAGCGCCGCATCAAGCGCTGCCACCGTGTCATTGAGCAGTTCGGGCGCTTCCTGCGCCTTGCGCTCCAGCCGCCGCACCAGCCCACTGATCACCGGCATCGGCGAGCCCTGGCCGTTGAGAACTTCATTGGCCTCGTTGATGTCGCTGGCCATCTTTTCGGATTTCATCATCAGCGACCGGCGAACCGCAAGCTCCTCCTCCTCGCCTTCAACAGGGTGAAGCTTTTCGAGTTCATCGACGGAGGACCGCAGCCAGTCGGCCTCGCGCCGTGCCTCCTCGACCTTGGCCCGGTGGGCTCTTAACGCCCGCTCCGCTCCGCGCCAGCCTTCGTGCAGACGCCCGACATCCGCCGCCCGCTCTGACAGATCGCCAAACACGTCAAGCAGTGCCCGGTGCGCATCGATGTCGATCAGCGCCCGGTTATCGTGCTGACCGTGGATTTCAACCAGCAACGAGCCGGCCTCGCGCATCAGCGCGACGCTCGCCGGCTGGTCATTGATGAACACCCGCGATCGGCCATCGGCCGATTGCACCCGGCGAAACACCAGATCACCGTCATCATCAATGTCGTTTGCCCGCAACAGCCGACGTGCGGGATGATCGGCGCCGACATCAAACACTGCCGTTACCTGGCCCTTGTCTGCGCCATGACGCACAAGGCTGCCATCGCCGCGGCCGCCCAGCGCCAGCGAAAGACTGTCCAGAAGGATGGATTTACCGGCACCGGTTTCGCCGGTGAGAACCGACAGACCAGCGTCAAACTCGAGATCTAGCTTCTCGATCAGAACTATATCGCGGATCGACAGCTGGACAAGCATTGCCGTCCGCTTCAGGAGCCGACGAGGGCAGACCCGGCGCGCGAAATCCAGGAACCCTTGTTCTCGCGCGGCTCAAGGCCACGGGACTTCAGGAGTTTGTAGGAATCTGCATACCACTGGCTGTCGGGATAGTTATGCCCGAGCACGGCCGCCGCCGTCTGTGCTTCGCTTTCCAAACCCATCGCATAATAGGTCTCGACCAGGCGCGCCAGCGCCTCTTCGACCTGACGGGTATTGGGATATTGCTCGACCACCAACCGGTACCGGTTGGCCGCGGCCACATATTCCTTGCGCTCCTGGTAATAGCGCCCCACCTGCATTTCCTTGCCGGCCAGCTGATCGCGCGCATAGCGCAGTTTCGCCTGGCTATCCTCGACATATTCGGAATCGGGATAACGCTCGATCACTTCCGTGAAAGCAGCGATAGCGCGCGACGAGGTGCGCTGATCCCGTGTTACCTCGGGAATCTGTCGGTAGTAGGCAAGCCCGACGATGTATTGCGCGTAAGCCGCCTCCTCATCATTGGGATAAAGGCTGAGATAGCGCGACGCGGTGTTGATCGCCTCGGAGTACTGACCCTGGCGATAGTTCGTGAACGCGCTCATCACCATCGCCTTGCGGGCGAATTCGGAATACGGATGCTGCTTGTCGACCGCGTCGAACTTTCGGCCCGCTTCGGTCAGCTGACCGGCCTGCAAGTTGGCCAGGCCCTGATTGTAGAGCACATCCGCAGGCTCGACCGACTGTGCATAGTTGGTGATATCGATGTCAGGATCGGACTGGCAGCCACTGATTCCCGCCGATACGCCAGCCAACCCGGCGACAATGAGCGCGACTCGAAACGCGCGCCCGCGCCCACGTTTGACTGAAGAAACCATCCTGCAAACCTCTCAACAGCTGCGAAACCAATTATCTCGCAGAACCAGACCAGCGTTTCTATCCGGAAATGACCGAACTTCGCAACGTCATGAAGACGCTTTGCCGCAATTTTGTGGCAATGATCCTCTCCAGTATCACGAGTTTAGAGCCTGATGATGACAGGAAAACGTGGCCGAGTGGTTAAACTGCCCACGGTGCGAACAGCGCAGCATTGACAGCCACCAGTTCACCATGGCGAACTGTGTTCCGGCGAGCCGGCGCTTCCACCACTTCATAAGCTGACTGATCGGCCAGCAATGCCCTGAGTGCCAGCGCATTGAGTTTGTGACCACCGCGATAGCTGCGATAGCAGCCGATGAACTGGGCGCCGGCCAGAGCCAGGTCGCCCACCGCGTCAAGTGTCTTGTGACGGGCGAATTCGTCTCGGTAGCGAAGCCCTTCAATATTGATGACCTTGTCGTCATCACCGATCACCACCGAGTTCTCAAGAGACGAGCCCAGCGCATGGCCGGAAGCCCAAAGCCGCTCGACATCACGCATGAAACCAAAAGTGCGGGCGCGGGCAAGTTCACGACGGAACGTGTCGGCTGTCACTTCACCCTTCCAGGACTGTCGACCGATCAGCGGCGTGTCAAAATCGATGTCGATTTCAAAACGGGTGCCGTTGTGCTGGCTGAATTCAGCCCAGGAGCCACCCATTTCGATACGGACCGGCTTGATAACGCGAATATAGCGGCGCTTGACCGAATGATTGACAAGACCCGCTGCGTCGAGCGCTTCGATGAACACGGAGGCGCTGCCGTCCATGATCGGCACTTCGCTGCCATCAAGCTCAATGCTGATATTGTCGACGCCCAGCGCATAAAGTGCAGCCATCAGGTGCTCGACCGTCGCTATCGAGCGATCAGGAGCCTTGCCCAGAAGTGTGCACAGATCGGTGGAGCCAACCTGCGAAGAGACAGCCCGAACGCTTACAACATCACCGGACGGTAGCAAGCGGTTGAAAACGATACCCGTATCGGGGTCCGCCGGGTGGAAGGAAATAGAGACCGCTTCACCGGAGTGCACCCCGACACCAGAAAGAGAGATCGACCTCGAAATCGTGGTCTGCAAGCCTATTACATTGCTACTCATGAATGTCGCCGTTTCCCGCAATATTTGGCACGGCCTCTAAAGACCGTTGTGTCCCCAATTGTCAGAAGCAGTCCTGAGCCTCCCCAGCTCTGGCGACTACCCCAGCCCTTTGTTGTTGTGGGGGAAGATACGGTGGTGAGCCCGACTTTCCAAATCACGCTTTTTTTCCATCTGTTACGAAGTTGTAACATTTTGTAACACTCGAAAGCTCATGCTAAACAAGGGCTTGAAAAAGACACGGCGACCTGATGGCCGCCATGTCCGCATTCTCTGTCAATCAACCCGGCTTCATTTGGCCTGCCGGCGAAGGAAGGCCGGAATGTCGAGTTGTTCATCTTCGTGATTCGAACGTGCCTGCGGCGTGGCTCGGCCTTGATCATCAAGCTGGCCGCGGCGCGGTGCATAGATACTGGCTTCCGGCGACAGCGGGCGGCGAGCCTGCGGCGCAGGGCTGGCCGGTGCCGTATGAGAAGTTTCGTCTTCTTCACGACGCCCCAGCGTGCTCGAGATCCGCTTGAGCAAGCCCATCGGACCGCGCTCGTCTGCGTGGCCCTGCGGCGCTGCGCGATGTTCCATTTCCGCCTTTACGACCGGCGGGAAATCTTCAACGCGTGGCATCCGTGTGGCTTGCATCTCCGAGTTCAACTCGGGCGGCGTGCGCACTGGCTGTGCGACTGGCTGCTGTGGCGCGGCCTCAGGCGCAGCCGACATCACCGGGCGCTGCGGCGTCGGAGCAGGCTGCTTGGGTGCGCCCGTATCAGCAAAAAGCTTGCTGTTTGGCTGGAAGCCGGGCTGTGCGACGGGTGCGGCTTTGGCTGCCTGGCTCTGCGCTGCCAGCTCGATCTCGCTGGCAATATCGAGTTCCCGCTCGAGATCGTCCTCGGCTGAAAGAATGGTCTGAGCCACGGCATCGGCAGAGGTTGCTGGTACAGCCTGCGTGGCCGGACGGGCAGCCTGCGGTTGTGCGCTGACAGCAGGACGAGCTGCCGGGCGCGGTATAGCAGGACGCTGTTCAACAGCACCTTCGATCCGGTCGATTCCGGTGGCAACAACCGAGACCCGGATAAGGCCTTCGAGAGCCTCGTCAAAGGTGGCGCCAAGAATGATGTTGGCGTCGGCATCGACTTCCTCGCGAATACGGGTCGCCGCCTCGTCAACTTCAAACAGTGTCATGTCGCGACCGCCGGTGATCGAGATCAACAGTCCCTGAGCACCCTTCATTGTGGTCTCGTCGAGCAGCGGATTGGCAATTGCAGCCTCTGCCGCGGCCATTGCACGGCCTTCTCCGGAAGCCTCGCCTGTGCCCATCATCGCGCGGCCCATCTCGCGCATCACCGAACGAACGTCAGCGAAGTCGAGGTTGATCAGGCCTTCTTTGACCATCAGGTCCGTGATGCAGGCAACACCTGAGTAGAGCACCTGGTCAGCCATCGCAAAAGCGTCAGCAAAAGTGGTCTTGTCGTTGGCGATGCGGAACAGGTTCTGGTTTGGGATGACGATCAGCGTATCGACGCATTTCTGCAGTTCCTCGATGCCCGCTTCCGCCAGCCGCATACGCCGCTGTCCTTCGAAATGGAACGGTTTGGTGACCACACCGACGGTCAGGATGCCTTTGTTGCGGGCGGCCTGCGCGACGACAGGAGCTGCCCCTGTGCCGGTGCCGCCGCCCATGCCTGCGGTGACGAAGCACATGTGGGTGCCGTTGAGGTGGTCGAGAATCTCATCAATGCATTCTTCGGCGGCCGCGCGGCCGACTTCCGGCTGCGATCCGGCGCCAAGACCTTCGGTGACCGCGACGCCGAGCTGGATCAGCCGCTCGGCCTTGGATGTGGTCAACGCCTGCGCATCGGTGTTGGCGACGACGAATTCGACGCCCTGCATGCCTGCGTTGATCATGTTGTTAACAGCGTTTCCGCCGCCGCCGCCGACTCCGAACACTGTGATGCGCGGCTTCAGCTCGGTGATGTCCGGCTTCTGCAGTTTAATGGTCATGGCACCCGTTCCTTCCGTTAGTATGGCCGCACCGCCGCGTCGGCCAATTCTGTGAATTCAAAAACTCTCTTTGAGCCACTGCCCCATGCGGGTCAGGCGGCCGCCAGCTCCGGTCATGGCGGTAAAGCCGCCCTCACCCGCGCCGTGTGATTCAAGGTGTGCTACCTGGGGATAGATCATCAGGCCCACAGCTGTAGAAAACGTCGGCCCCTTCGCCGCGGCAGGCAATCCCGAGACACCCAGCGGTCTGCCGATGCGCACGTTGCGCGCCAGAATCCGTCGGGCAGATTCGGACAGCCCTGTCATCTGGCTGGCGCCACCGGTCAGCACGACACGCTTGCCGACAATAGAGCCGTAGCCGGACTGCTGAATTCGGTCGCGCAGCATTTCCAGTGTTTCCTCAACCCGGGCGCGCACGATGCGCGAAACAAGCCCGCGCGGCACATGGGTCGGCAAATCACGTTCATCTTCGCCAAAGGGTGGAATTGAAATCACGTCGCGGTCTTCGCCCGCCTGCGGCAACGCCGAACCGTGCACCACCTTGATGCGCTCGGCATCGTCTAGTCGCGTGGACAGCCCGCGCGCCAGATCCATGGTCACATGATGCCCACCAAGCGCGATCGCATCCGCATATACCAGCTTGCCTTCGGAAAACACCGAGATCGTAGTGGTGCCGCCGCCCATATCAATGGCGGCACATCCCATCTCCGCCTCGTCGGACACAAGCGCAGCAAGGCCGGATGCATATGGTGTCGCCACCATTGCCTCGACGGTCAGGTGAGCCCGGTTGATCGACAGTTCCAGGTTCTTCAGCGGTGCCCGGTCAGCGGTCAGCACATGCATGTCGACGCCAAGCAGGTCACCATACATGCCGGCCGGATCGCGAATGCCGCGCTCGCCATCAAGTGTGTAGCTCGACGGCAGCGAATGCAGGATGGCGCGCTCATTGAGCTGGCTTTGCCGGGTGGCCGCATTGACCACCTTGGCGAGGTCGCCCGAAGCAATTTCATGGCCGCCAAGATTGACCGACGCCGAATGGGTTTCGCTGTTCAGCCGCCCGGCAGTGACGTTGACGATAAGGCTTTCAACCGTCACACCGGCCATCCGTTCGGCAGCATCAACAGCCAATCGAACAGAGTTCTCCACCGAATCCATGTCAGAAATCACACCGGCCTTGATGCCGCGCGACTTCTGGTGGCCGATACCGAGGATCTCGATGCTGTGAGTGCGTCCCGACAGCACTTCGGAAGCCTCTACGGGCGTCAGCCGACCGATCATGCAGACCACCTTCGACGAGCCGATATCGAGCACCGTGACGATGCTGACACGCTTGGAAGACAGCGGCTTGAGCCGGGGCAACAAGGAAGAGGGGCGGAACAGGCTCACGATTTTTGCCCCGCCTTGATCAGCTTTGCACGGGCTTCAAGCGCCTGCTTGCGGCGGTCATACGAAGCTTCACTGAGCCGCAGCGTCACCCGGTCTTCAAGGCGCAGGTCAACAGTTGTGATATCGCGCGACAGCACATCGCGCCCCGCATCGAATTCAACAAAGCGATTCAGTGCCTCACCGACATTTTCCGCGGGCAAGCTCAACGTCACCCCATTGTCGAGTCTGATATCCCAGCGCCGGTTGGCAATCCGGATTGCAGCCTTCACGCGGGAGCGCAGCTCGGGGTAAAACAGCAGCCGTGCCTCGAGCTCATCCGCATGCAGGGCAGCCCCCAGACCAACATACAGCGGAAGATCAGCATGGCGTGCGCCACCCAGCGGCGCGATTACGTCTCCACGAACATCAAACAGCGCCAACCTGTCGCCGTGCTGCCAGATGCCGACGGGTTTGCGTTCTATCAGCCGGACAGAAAGCCCGCGTGGATAGATTTTCTGGACCTGGGCGTCGGTGACCCAAGGCAGTTCGATCAGCTTTTCACGCGCGACGTGCGCATTGATCGCCACGACCGAAGTCGAGCCATCAAGCCCGAGCTGTTGCAGGATATCGATGTCGGATGTCTCGACATTGCCACTGACATGCACATCTTCGAGCGCAAAGCCCGCGCCTGTGGTGACCGCCTGGGTCACCGCCTGGGTGTGACCGCCGAGCGTCATTCCGTAAAAACCGGTGGCAGCGAAAAACATCCCCGTGGCAATGGAACCGACATGCGGACGAATGCTCACCCGGCCAGTGGCAAGCGCCATCACGTAGCGCGCCGGACGGCGCAGGAAACGCGGCAGAACGAACGCGCCGGAAAACGCATTGCGTCCCGACGTGTTGACCGCTGAAGCGGCTCTGCCATTGTTTCCTTTTATCGACGACACGAAGCGTCCTCCACCATCCAACTGACAAATTCTACAAACGAATGCCCTGCCTGCAGGGCCATTTCTGGCGCCAAGGACGTCGGTGTCATGCCGGGTTGGGTGTTGATTTCGAGCCAGATGACCTCTCCTTCTTCGGAGAAACGGTCATCGTAACGAAAATCAGACCTGCTCACGCCGCGGCAGCCGATCGCTTGATGCGCCTTCAAAGCCAACTTACGTATTTTTTGGTAAACAATTGGTGAAATTTCCGCCGGACAAACGTGTTTCGATCCTCCGGCAACGTATTTTGAGTCATAATCGTAAAAGCTGTGTCCCTGCGGCACTATCTCGGTGACCGCCAACGCCACATCGCCCATGATGGTGCAGGTCAGTTCTCGCCCCGCGATGTAGCGCTCGACCATGACAGTATCGCCATATTTCCATTCCTTCGAGGTGATCACCTGCGGTGGATGAGACTGCCCCTCGCTGACAATGACGACGCCAAAGCTTGATCCCTCATTGACCGGCTTGACCACATAAGGCGGGGTCATCGGGTGCGCCGAGGTGAAATCGTGCCGGTTCATCACCTTGGATTCCGCGACCGGAATTCCCACCGCTTTGGCGACAATTTTCGAAATCCGCTTGTCCATGGCAAGCGCCGATGCGGTCACGCCGGAATGCGTATAGGGAATGCCGAGATACTCAAGCACACCTTGAATAGTGCCGTCTTCGCCATAGGGACCATGCAAGGCGTTGAAGCAGACATCGGGCTTGAGCTCTGCCAGCACGGAAGCAACATCCGGCGTCACATCGACACGCGTTACCTGGTAGCCACCCTGTTCCAGCGCCTCGGCGCAGGCCGCGCCCGACGACAGGCTAACCGGTCTCTCGGAGGAAAAGCCGCCAAACAGTACGGCAACGTGTTTTTTTGATGTGTCAGCGATCATTCCATTTCCTCATATCGACGCCTGCCCGACACGGACCAGGCCCGCAGCCGCCTTACCAGCCTTTCAGTCAGATATTTGGCAACAGCCAAAGCGCAGCCCTTACCCAGTCGATATCAAACGAAGATTGCGCCAAACCGCCCTCATCCATCCGCACAGAAACCGGCTCCCGCACAAACTGAAGCGCGAAACCATACAACCCGCCGTCTTGGCAAAGACAAAAAACCGCCAAACCTGAAACAGCGCAAACTGCGATGCATTAAGATAACGCTATGTTAAATAGCGCTAATATAGACATTCCTTCATGATCGAACCGGAGACCCGCCGAAAACCACACCAGCAAGCAAGCCTCGTCCTCCAAGCAGCGGACCGCATGCCTGCATTGGTGCGGCAAGAGGAGCTCCCAGACCCGAGCGAACCTGGTGCAGTTGGCGGCAACGAAAGACCCCTTTCCATGAGAATCGCCGCCCTGCTCGACCATCTCAGAAAACCGGAAGATCCAGCACGACAGCAGGCGATTGCGGAAGCATATGTTCCGATCCTCCGGCCAATCCTCATACCGGCCAGCGCCTACTACATTTTCGTCACATGGGAGCATTGGCAGACACAGTCCGGACTGTTTCTGGTCATATATTGTGCCATCAGCACAACCACGGCCTTCAGCTTCTACCTGTCTCACAGGTTCTTGTCGTATAACACCAAGCTCCCTCTCCGAAAGCTGGAAGCTATCAGCCTGATGATGCATCTATTCATGTATTTCAACCTGGTGAGCTACCTTCTCGTCTACGATGTCCAAACCCGCTACATCTACTTTGTTGTGCTGGCCTTCATTTTCGCAATAACCGGCGCAACGGCACGGACCATGTTGCTGAGCGTTTTGCTTACATTGGGGACGCTCTACTGGTTTGCCTCCTCTCTACCGAGTGATCTCTTCGCAGAATACGCCTCCATTGCCGTCGCCACCGCCTTTGCGTCGATCAGCATGGCCGGACTTCTCAGGCGCGCAATCATTCGCCAGATCGATGCCCGGCGGCTTGCCGATGAACTGACCATAAAGGCTCGCGCCCTTGCCGACTCCGATATGCTGACGGGTATTCCCAACCGGCGCGCGATCTTCGAGAAGATCGACCATCTTGTCCAACAACGCAGACCATTCTGGTTGGGAATTTTCGACCTCGACGGGTTCAAGGGCATCAATGATGTGTATGGCCACTTCATCGGAGATCGGCTGTTGTGCGCAGCGGTCGACAGGGCCACGAGAATGGTTTCCGAAGGCGTGACTTTCGGTCGTATCGGCGGCGACGAATTTATCGTCATTATTCCCGGTGACGTCACCGAACTGGAAGTCAAGAAGATCGTGGACAGCCGTATCAGAGCCTTCTCCGATCCCTATATCATCGAACAACTCCAACTCTCGGTGGGGGCTTCGGCGGGCTTCACGCATTTCCCCAACATGGGGTCACACAGCGCGGAGCTTTATGAGCAAGCCGACTTCGCGCTGTACAAGGCCAAATCCCAGCACCGCGGCCAATGCATCCTGTTCGACGCAGCCGAAGACGAGGATATGAAACGCGCAATTGCCATTGAGCGGGAACTGCGTGAAAGCAACCTCGAAGAAGAACTTTATCTTCTCTTCCAGCCACAATACTCGCCGAGCGAAAACCGTGTGCTGAGCTTTGAAGCGCTGGCCCGCTGGCAGAACCCCAAACTCGGTCTGGTTCGCCCCGATCAATTCATCCGTGTGGCCGAACGGTCCGGTCACATCCAGAAGCTCACCGACATTTTGTTCCGCAAGGGGCTCGCCGAACTTGCAAGGTGGCCTCAGGACATCAGCCTGTCCTTCAATCTTTCGGCCCGCGACATTTCAGACCAGACCTTCGTCCTCTCCCTGCTGGGACAGATCATGAAGTCAGGCCTCTCGCCAGGCCGTCTGGAGTTCGAGATAACCGAAACTGCCGTGATGTCGGATCTGGCCACCGCCGGCAACTTGATCAAAACGCTGCGGAGCAGCGGCTGCAAGATCGTCCTGGATGATTTCGGATGCGGCTATTCCAGCTTTGGCTATCTTGATCAACTCCCGCTCGACAAGGTCAAGATCGACAGAAGCTTCATCCGGAAGGTCCCCCACAGCAAAATTTCGCGCGAAATCGTTGCGGGCATCATCGGGTTGTGCCGCAAGCTCGACCTGCGTTGCGTGTTGGAAGGCGTCGAAACCGAGGACGAAATGGTGCTGCTGGCGGCACTCCAACCCGATTTGATCCAGGGTTATCTATACGGCAGACCGATGAGCGGAGAAGATGCAAGGCAGATGATCTCGGATCAGCAGCAGCCGATCGAGAATGAAGAGATAGATCAGGCCAAGTCGGCCTAGAGCTGATCATCTTGTTTGTCCGTGAGAACGGTTCACCGTTGTTCTGATCCAGCAAGGCCCGCTCAACAGTCCTATTCAGCAAGTCTGGATTTTCTCACGCTTCTCCACAACAAACTCAATCATGGGTTGCCCAGCGAAGAGACAAAGAGGTAATTACGCTTCGTTATCCTTAGAACTAAATTGGCAAACCCCTCCGAACATACAGTCATAATAAACTGCACATCCAAATATCTGGCCAAAACAGTACATTAACGTTTCCCTCCTATAGTATCTACCTGAACTGGGGCAGGGAAATTTCCGATGAATATGTCCGGAATACCGAAAGAGGTTTTGCAGTGGCAGGTCGGTGCGCTTGAGTGTCTGCCCCCGAAGTACAACTCCTCATCAGCCCACATAATGTCCGCGGCACTCATTGCACCCGGGCGCAGCCCCTTAGACGTCTCCAAGAAAACTGACCTGAGAGTGAAATTCTCATGACATTGGCCAGCCTTTTCGCGTTCTTCAAGACAAGGAACGATCCGGTGCGAAAGCAGGCCATGGCGGATGCATATAGCCCTATCCTCCGAGCCATTCTGCTGCCCCTGAGTGCTTATTACGTGTTCATAACGTGGGCCCATGCACAGGACGAAACCGGCCTCAATTTTATTTTGCTCGGCTCCGTCAGTGCGATCACAGCCGTCAGCTACTTTGTCATCAGGCAACAGTTGCTCGCTAGAGACAGGGTAACGATTGACAGGCTCGAATTGTCGGGCCTTCTCATCAACGCACTTTTGTATCTCAATGTGCTTGGTTACTTCATGCTCCATTTCGAACCTTCCAAGCTCGTTTATTTTGCTTTGATGGCGATCCTCTTTTCAACCACTGGCGTCACCTTCCGCTCAATTCTGCTCAGCACCATTCCTTCTATGGCCACCCTCTACTGGTTCGCCTCGAGACTCCCTGATGATCTCTTCCACCAGTACGTTTCGATTGGCGTGGCCACCGCCTTTGGCGCCTTCGGCATGGCGACGCTCTTGCGAAAAGCAATCAGTCGGCAGGTGGATGCGCGTCTGCTCGCCGATCAGCTGGCCGCAAAGGCCCACCGCCTCGCCGACACCGACATGCTTACGGGGATCCCGAACCGGCGCGCAGTCTTCCAGAAAATCGACTACCTCATTTCCAAACGCCGCACATTCTGGATGGGCATCTTCGATCTTGATGGCTTCAAGGCCATTAATGACGTCTACGGCCACGTCGTCGGCGATAATCTCCTGTGCGCCGTCGTCGGACGGGCCACTGCTTTGAACATGCCCGGCGTTTCCTTCGGCCGCATCGGCGGAGACGAGTTCATCGCCATTGTTGTGGGAGACCTGACGGAGACGGAAATCGAGAAATTCGGTACTGCGGTGATCGCCGCCATCAGTGAACCCTACCCCGTCGAACTCATGGACCTGAGCGTCGGAGTGTCGGCAGGGTTCTCCAAATTTCCCTGCATGGGCACCTCCTCCGCCCAGCTCTACGAGAAGGCAGATTTTGCCCTCTACAAGGCCAAGGCGCACCGCCGCGGCCGCTGCGTCCTGTTCGACACCGCCGAAGACGAGGAAATGAAGCAGGCGATCGCAATCGAGCGCGAGTTGCGCGAAGGCGACCTCGAAAACGAACTGTATCTCCTGTTTCAACCGCAATTCTCACCCAGCCAGCAGAGGGTTGTTGGCTTCGAGGCGCTTGCGCGCTGGCAGAGCCCGAAATTAGGCCTCGTCCGTCCGGACCTGTTCATCCGTGCAGCGGAGAGATCAGGCCACATCCGTAAAGTCACGGACATCTTGTTCAAAAAGGGGCTCACCACACTGGCAAAGTGGCCTTCGGACATCAGTTTGTCCTTCAACCTTTCGGGCAAGGACATATCAGACCGGTTTTTCATTCTGTCCTTGCTGGGCCAGATCATGCGATCCGGCATTTCACCAAGCCGCATCGAATTCGAGATTACCGAAACAGCGGTGATGTTGGACATTGAAACCTCAAAGACAATGCTCGCGGCATTGCGGGGCAGCGGATGCAAGGTCGCCCTTGACGATTTCGGATCCGGATACTCAAGTTTCGAGTATCTCGACCAACTGCCGCTCGATAAGGTCAAGATCGACAGGAGCTTCATACGCAAGGTTTCTCACAGCACCACTTCACGGGAAATCGTTGCCGGTATTATCGGGTTGTGCAGCAAGCTTGACTTGCGCTGCGTCCTGGAAGGTGTCGAGACAGAAGGCGAGATGGAAATCCTGGCCAAGCTTCAGCCCGACCTGATCCAGGGATATCTGTACGGCAGGCCAATGAGCGCAGAAGACGCCATGCAGAAAATTTTGGATCAGGATAACCACGCCGAGCATAAGCTGGACGAGTACACACAGTCAGCGTGAAGTTACCCGCCAACCTGCTTTATTCGTTGAGCAAAAAGGGCAAAGACGCCGGCCAGAGCGCCGCCAGATCAACGTCACCAAAAAATATGATCTTTTGTCAATTTTCGACAACAAACAATAACGTCAGGCAACCATCTGCCTGCTGAGGAAACTGTGACGCGCCAACAGGAACTGCTTCAGTCGTTCCGGGTAGTCCGGGGAGACGGCGCTCCGTACGGAGGGCCGCTCGGCAAGCGCCAGTCGCCATGCAGCCAAGAGCGGCCGGCCGTCAAGCAACCGTAAAGAGGCCTCGGCCTCGAAAGTGTCAAAGTAACGAAACACTGGCCCAAATGCCGCATCGACCAAACCGAAAGTGCTGCCGCCGAACCAATGGCCAGTGCTGCGCCCGTCGAGTTCCGCTTCGACTTGGTCCGCCATCCCGTTCAGCCCTGCCGCGGCACTATCAAAAGTCGAGTGATCCGGCGCGACATAAAGCCGGGCTATTCCATTCAGCATAGCCGATGCAAACTCGATCCAGCTACGGGCGCGGGCGCGAGCCAGCGGATCGGTTGGATGCAGTGGGCCTACTTGGGTTTCTTCAAGATATTCGAGGATGACGGCCGATTCAAAGATTGTCCCTGCATTGCTGGCATCCTCTCCGTCACCTGCCTCGACCTGAAGCAGTGGCACCTTGCCCAGCGGCGAGATGGCGACAAACCAATCCGGCTTGTTGGCAAGATCAATGGTGACGCGTTCAAACGGAACGCCTTTTTCCACAAGCGCAATGGCCGCACGCTGAACGTAGGGGCACAAATGATGGCTGACGAGGGTCAATTTGGGCATTTGTATCTCCGATACAATATAGATGCAATTGCATTTACATAGCTCCTTCCTCAACACGAGTCAATCTTGATGCAACTGCATCTATATGCTAGATCTGGGCATGACCAAGCTTCACCCTGAAACCGTCGCCGCCTGGATCGCGCTCGCCACTGCGAGCCGCAGTCTCCTGGAAGAGATCGAGGCAGCGCTGAAAACCGCGAATTTGCCATCGCTGGCCTGGTACGATGCGCTGCTCGAAATTGAGAGAGCCGGAGAGACCGGAATTCGCCCTTATGAATTACGCCAGAAATTACTGTTACCGCAGTACGGCACCTCACGGCTGATCGACCGGATTGCTGCCGCTGGCTTGATTGCCAAGCTTGAATGCGAAGACGACGCGCGTGGCTTTTTTGTGCGCATCACCGACGAAGGCATCCAGGTACGTCTTGCCATGTGGCCGGTTTATGCCGGCCAACTCACGGATCTGGTTCAGGCGCGGATTACCAAAGACGAGCTTTTAGTACTTAGCCGGCTACTGACGAAACTGACCCCGCAACGGTAAAGCCGTCGGCAGCCGCAAACAGTATTGCATCCGGCAAGGCCCAGAAAGCTTCCCAGCCAGCGCGTATGACTGCCCGTTCGCCGTGGCCGCTTGTAATGGCGGCGCCAATTCAAAGGGCTTGCAGGGCAGTTCCTATCTGTGACATCTGTTAATAGATCGGCCAACCCAGCGGCATCCGTCGCCCCTCCACCGGGAAATCCTGCATGACCCCAGCCTGGAAAACCACCCCCTCGGGTAAACTGCGTGGCAAGGGGCTGGGGCTGCCATTTGAAGGCGACAGCGGACCGTTCAACGCCATCACCGATGTCCCGGGCGTCACGGTCGGCTATGCGACGCTCGTTGAGGGTGACGGCGCGCTCAGACAGGGCGCGGGCCCGGTGCGCACGGGTGTGACCGCGATTTTGCCGCGTCCGCTTGACAAGATCGATCAGCCACTTTTCGCAGGCTTCTTCAGCCTCAATGGCAATGGCGAGTTGAGCGGCACCCACTATATCGAGGAGACCGGCAAGATGGCGTTGCCGATCACCATCACCAACACCCATTCCTGCGGCGTCGCCCGCGATGCGACGATCCGCTGGGCCGTTGAATACCTGGCTGAGCGCTACCATGATGATTTTGCACTGCCGGTGGCGGCCGAAACCTATGACGGCTTCCTCAATGACATCAACGGCTTTCACGTCGAGGCCCGACATATTGTCGAAGCGATTGACACGGCACGGGGCGGCGCCATCGAGGAAGGCAGTGTCGGCGGCGGCACCGGGATGAAATGCTTCGGCTTCAAGGCTGGCTCCGGTACATCCTCAAGGCTGGTCAGCTATGGCGGCGGGCCGTTTACCGTCGGCGTCTTCGTGCAGGCCAATTTCGGCACTCGCCGTCACCTCACAATATTGGGCAAGACCATCGGCGCTGATAAGGAGCTGCCTCCGATGGTGACCAACACCAGGGACACCGATCTCTCTTCGATCATCGCCGTCATCGCCACTGACGCGCCGTTCCTGCCGCATCAGCTCAAGCGCCTGGCGCGGCGCGCCAGTTTCGGCATCGGCAAGACCGGCGGCATGGCCACCCACAGTTCGGGCGATCTGTTCCTGGCCTTTTCGACGGCGAGCTCGGATCTTGGCGGTGGCGCGATCCGCACCGTCCGGTTCGTCCCCGACGAGGACATCGATCCGTTCTTCGAGGCCGTGGTGCAGGCGACCGAAGAAGCCATCCTCAATTCGATGATCGCCAATGAGACGATGATCAGCCGGGACGGCAATCAGGTTCCGGCGCTTCCGCATGAGGCGGTGAAAACAGCACTGGGGCTAAAGGACTGAGGATCCGGACCGCGTGATGGCTGGCGTCACACCATCTGGCCCAAGAACTCCTGAACCACCTGCCCCGGTTCGAACAGCCCAAGCCGCTTGATTTCCCATTCGAGACGGATGCCTGAGTTTTCCAGCACCCGGGCCCGCACGGTTTCGCCGAGATTCTCGAGCTCATAACCCGAGGCAGTGCCGGTGTTGATCATGAAATTGCAGTGCATCGGCGACATCTGCGCGCCGCCAACAGTCAGCCCGCGGCAGTCGGCCTCGTCAATCACCTTCCAGGCCGAATGGCCTTCAGGGTTCTTGAAGGTCGAGCCGCCAGTTTTCTCCCGGATCGGCTGCACCGTCTCACGGTGATGCTGAACAGCATCCATCGCTTCGCGGATCTCGTCCTTGTCGGCTGCTGTGCCTTCGAAGATGGCGCGGGTGAAGATCAGGTCCTTGGGCGCCGACGAGTACCGGTAGGCATATCCCATCTCGGCATTGCTCAGGACATGGCGTTCGCCCTTGCGGTCTATGGCATGCACCTCGACCACGCGTTCGCGGGTTTCCACGCCATTGGCCCCGGCATTCATGCGCAGAGCGCCGCCGATGGCCCCGGGAATGCCGTGGTAGAAATGAAATCCGCCAAGCCCGGTTTCCAATGCCAATGCCGCAAGATGTTTGTCGGGACAGACCGCACCTGCCGCAAGGCGGGTATCGGACACCTGCTCGGCGCGGCCAAAGCCCTTCGCTGACAGGCGGATCACCACGCCCGGAATGCCGCCGTCTCGCACCAGCAAATTGGATCCTATACCCACCGGCAGTACCGGGACATTTTCCGGAAGGACAGCGAGAAAGGCTGACAGATCATCCTCGTCAACCGGCTGAAACAGGACTTCCGCGGGGCCGCCGGTGCGAAACCAGGTGATCTTGGACATGTCGGCATTTGGCGTCAGCCGGCCGCGGATATCGCCCAGCTTGCCGTCCAGTGATGCCAGCAGCTTTTCACCATCGACCTGCAGCGGCTTCATGCGCTCCCCCCGGGGGCAGGCTTCAGCGCATTGAGTTCCTTGGGCAACTGGTTGGCCCATTGCGTGATCGTGCCGGCGCCGAGACAAACGACGTAATCGCCCGGTTTGGCAATCTCGGAGATCAAGGGCGCAAGTGCCGCCGGTCCATCAATGAGACGCGCGTCCCGGTGACCACCAGCTTTCATACTCGAGACCAGAGACGCGGAATCAAACCCTGTGATCGGATCTTCGCCTGCCGCATAGACCGGCGCCATGATCACCGTATTGGCATCATTGAAGCAGGCGGAGAAATCATCAAACAGGCTTTCAAGCCGCGAGTAGCGGTGCGGCTGGGCGACAGCAATCACCCGACCCTGGCACGCATCACGCGCCGCTGAAAGCACAGCCTTGATTTCAACCGGGTGGTGGCCGTAATCGTCAAATATCTCGACGCCGTTCCAGCTTCCGGTGTTGGTGAAGCGGCGCTTTACCCCGGCAAACTGGCCCAAGCCCTTGGCGATCTGCTCCGGCGTCAGCCCCAGTTCGAACGCGACAGCAATAGCGGCCACTGCGTTCGAAACATTGTGCTTGCCCGGCATCGGCAACCGTAGATCCTTAAGCTCGATTGCCTCGCCGGTCTTGCGGCTGTTGATCACCACGTCAAACACCGAAACCGGTCCGTCCATCCGGTGGTTGGAAAAGCGCACATCCGATTGCGGGTTCTCGCCATAGGTAATGACCCGCCGGTCTTCGATGCGGCTCACCAGCGCCTGCACTTCCGGGTGATCGAGACACATCACGCCGAAGCCATAAAACGGCACATTCTCTACAAACTGCCGGAAGGCCGCACGCACTGCATCAAAAGTACCGTAGTGATCAAGGTGCTCGGGATCGATATTGGTGATGACGGCAATGTCAGCGGGCAACTTGAGAAAGGTGCCGTCGCTCTCGTCGGCTTCCACCACCATCCACTCACCCTCACCCATGCGCGCATTGGTGCCGTAGGCATTGATGATGCCGCCATTGATCACGGTCGGATCGAGTCCACCGGCTTCCAGCAGCGTCGCCACCATCGAGGTGGTGGTGGTCTTGCCATGAGTGCCGCCAATAGCGATGGCGTTACGGAAACGCATCAGCTCGGCCAGCATCTCGGCCCGGCGCACCACCGGCAGCAGCCGCTCGCGCGCAGCCATCAATTCGGGATTGTTTTTCCTGATAGCGGTCGAAAC
Source organism: Hoeflea sp. (assembly GCA_051251555.1). Lineage (GTDB taxonomy): Bacteria > Pseudomonadota > Alphaproteobacteria > Rhizobiales > Rhizobiaceae > Hoeflea. Next base: position 36,280 of record JBPOEW010000014.1, on the reverse strand, counting down.
GACCACCACTTCAGCCTCGCCAAGATTGTCCGCCGAATGGCCGATATGAACCTCGATGCCCTTGTCACGCAGGCGCTGGACATTGGCGCTTTCGGACTGGTCCGAGCCCTGAACCTTGTAGCCGAGATTGTTCAGCACTTCGGCAATACCGCTCATGCCGATGCCGCCTATGCCTATAAAATGCACCAGGCCGATGGTTTGTGGCATCTTCATGCGGGGGAACTCCTGAATTGATCTACACTGACGCCCTCCGCAATAGCTTCTGCCAGATTGGCAAGCAAGCGCGCGGCGTCGGGTTTTCCGGTGGCCTGAGCGGCTGCAGCAGTGGCCGCAAGACCGGCGGGATCGTTCATCCGGTCGGCAATCATGTCTGAGAGCACCTGCGGCGTCAGCGCTGATTGCTTGACCACGCTGGCTCCGCCCTTGTCCATCAACGCCTGCGCATTGGCTGCCTGATCGTGGTCAAGCGCGAACGGATAAGGCACCAGAATGGCCGAGCGGCCAATCACCGCGATTTCCGAGACTGTCGAGGCGCCGGAGCGTGACACCACCAGATGCGCAGCGGCGATACGTGCCGCCATATCGTTAAAGAACGGCGACACCTCGGCCTTCACGCCAAGCTCCTCGAGCCGGACACGCACATGCGCCTCGTCTTCGGGCCGCGCCTGCTGGGTTAGCTCAAGCCGTGCACGCAGATCATCCGGCAGCAGTGCAATCGCCGATGGAATGGCATCGGAAAAGAACTGCGCGCCCTGGCTGCCGCCAAACACCACCAGCCGGAACGGTTGACCATCAACGGACGCAACATAGGGGATTGCCGCCGCGGCGATCACTTCGGGGCGCACCGGATTGCCGGTCACCACGGTCTTGTCGGCGTAACGGCCCTTGCCTTCAGGCAGAAAACCTCCGGCGATTGCCTTGACCCGGGAAGCCAGCGCCTTGTTGGCGCGGCCCATGACCGCATTCTGCTCGTGCAGCATAGTCGGCAGCCCGGCATTGGAAGCCGCCAGCAATGGTGGAATGGTCGGATAGCCGCCAAAACCGATCACCGCATCAGGCCGGATCTTGCGCAACAAGGCACCAGCCTCGCGCACGCCCTTGAACAGCGTCCACAGCGACCTGACCACCGTGATTGGGTTCTTCGATCCGATGGTGGCGGAGCGGACGACATGAATCTCGGATGCGGGAAACGTGCCCGCGAACCGCTCGGCGCGGCGATCGGTGACCAAATGAACCCGGTGGCCCCTTGCTGTCAGCTCATGCGCCAGCGCCTGTGCCGGAAACAGATGTCCGCCGGTGCCGCCCGCCGACAGCAGAAAAAGCTTGCTTTTCACCATCGCTCTATTCCGCCGCCACATTGGCCGCGGGGCGATAAATAGTGCGCGGCTGCGCCCGGCTCTCCGGCCGCCGCCGCGTCAGCGCCAGCAAAAAACCAGCAGTGATGGAAACAGCAATCATCGATGACCCGCCATAGGAAATCAGCGGCAATGTCATTCCCTTGGCCGGCAGCAATTCAAGATTGACGCCGATATTGATGAATGACTGAAAACCGATCAGCAGCGACAGTCCGGCTACAGCCAACCGGGTGAAATCGTCCTGCTCCTGCCCCGCGCGAATGAGCCCGCGAATGACCACGAACCCGAAAAACAAAACCAGCACCATGCAGAAAATGATGCCGAACTCCTCGGCCGCCACCGAGAAGACGAAATCGGTGTGGCTGTCTGGGAGGATACGTTTGATCGTACCCTCACCCGGCCCCTGTCCCAACCAGTCGCCCCGGATGATCGCTTCGCGCGCAGTGTCGACCTGGAAGCTGTCGCCCTCGCCGAACAGGAACCCGTTGATACGATCGGCCACATGCGGGAACATGACATAAGCGGAGATGAAACCGGCGATTGCAAGGCCGCCCAGCAGCGCGATCCAGAGCCACGACATGCCGGCCATGAAGAACATCCCGCCCCAGACAGCAGCCGTCAGCATGGTCTGCCCGAGATCAGGCTGGGCCACCAGCAGCGCGGCCACAATACCAAACAGGATGATGGCAAACAGGTTACCTGGAATTTCAGGATGGCGTGAGCGCTCGGAAAACAACCAGGCGCAAATGACCACGAAGGCCGGCTTCATGAATTCCGATGGCTGAACGGAAATCCCGAGGATCGAAACCCAGCGCCGTGACCCCTTGATTTCGACGCCGAAGAACAAGGCCAGGATCATCATCACGATGGATGCCAGCAGCAGCAGAAGGGCACTGCGGCGGACCTGGCGCGGGCTCAGGAACGAGACCCCCACCATCACCGCCAATGCCGGCAGCAAAAACACGCCGTGACGCTCGACAAAATAAAAACTGTCGAGCCCAAGTCTCTCGGCCACCGCCGGGCTGGCTGCGAATGACAACATCAGCCCGATGCCCATCAGCCCGATAAAAGCTGCCAGGAACAGGCGATCAATAGTCCAGAACCAGTCTGCGACGGGTCCACGTTCGACTCGGCTAACCATGATGTTCTCCATTGCTTTCAACATCTATGAGCATGTCGATATCACTCAAACCCGACACGAGGCTGACGAACGCGTCGCCCCTGACCTCGAAATTACGGTACTGATCGAAGCTGGCGCAAGCCGGAGACAATAGCACAGCCGGCATATCCGCCGTATCCGAAGCCGCGTCGTGGGCTGCAGCAGCTACCGCATTGTCAAGCGTATCGGAAATCTCAAACGGCGCATGCGCTCCAATGGTCGCCGCAAAACCGGACGCCGCTTCACCAATCAGATAGGCCTTGGCAATGCGCGAAAAGAACGGCTCCAATGCGGCGATACCGCCCTCTTTCGGCAAACCGCCGGCAATCCAGTAAATATGCTCGAAGCTCTGCAAGGCGGGCGCGGCTGCTTCGGCATTGGTCGCTTTTGAATCGTTGACGAAGACCACGCGCCCACGCCGCGCTACCGGCTGCATCCGGTGCTTGAGGCCGGGAAAAGCCGCCAACCCGGCGCGGATTTCATCTTCGTTCAACCCGATCGCCTGACAGGCGGCAATGGCAGCCGCGGCGTTTTGCGAATTGTGCGCACCCCGAAGCGTTGCAATTTGGCTTAGGTCGGCAACATCATGGGATTTCCCTCCCTTGGCTTGGCGGATCAGCGAACCTTTTGCAAACAATCCGTCCTCGAGAGCATGACCCTTGGCAATCCTCACGACAGTCCCGCCCTGATCTTCCAGACTGTCCGCGATACCGCGGCACCACTCATCATCGACACCGATGATTGCAACGTCGCTTTGCGCCACAAGTCTCGTCTTTACGTCGGCATAGTGCTGCATCGAGCCATGCCGGTCGAGATGATCCGGCGTCAGATTGAGCAACAGACCGGCGCTCGGGTCAAGGGAAGGCGCCAGATCGATCTGGTAGGACGAACATTCAACGACATGAACCCGGTCAGCCTGGGGTGGTGCGAGTGTCAGCACCGCAGTGCCGATATTGCCGCCCAGCTGTGCATCGCGGCCACTGTGAGCGATCAGATGGGCAATCAGCGCCGTGGTGGTGGATTTACCGTTGGTGCCGGTGATCGCTATAAACGGGCTTCCCGGCGCATGCGCCCGCCGTTCGCGCGCGAAAATCTCAACATCGCCGATGATCTCGACGCCGTGGCTGGTGGCAAGATCCACCGTCCAGTGAGGCTTGGGATGCGTCAGTGGCACTCCAGGTGCCAGCACCAGCGTTTCGAGCGACGCCCAGTCCAGACCGTGAAGATCCGCAACCGGAATGCCCGCCGCACTTGCCGCCTCAACCTGAGCCGGATTGTCGTCCCATGCAAAGATCTCTGCGCCGCCTGCTACCAGCGACTTTGCAGTGGCAAGCCCGGAGCCTCCGAGACCGAAAAGCGCAACGCGCCGATCGCGAAATGTTGACGCCGCGATCATCCGTCACCTCAACTTCAGCGTCGCAAGACCAATCATCGCCAGCCCGACCGCGATGATCCAGAACCTGACCACAACCTGACTTTCCGTCCAGCCGAGCTTTTCGAAATGATGGTGAATTGGCGCCATCAGGAACACGCGCTTGCCCGTCATCTTGAACCAGCCGACCTGGATGATCACGGAAAGCGCCTCGATGACGAAAAGTCCGCCGATAATGGCCATGACGATTTCATGCTTGGTGGCAACAGCGACAGTGCCGATCAGCCCACCCAGCGCCAGCGACCCGGTGTCTCCCATGAAGATAGCCGCAGGTGGCGCATTGAACCACAGAAACCCCAGGCCAGCGCCAATGACCGCGCCGAGAATTACCGCCAGCTCGCCGGTTCCGGGTACAAAATTGATCTGAAGGTAATTGGCGAAAACCGCGTTACCCGCCAGATAGGCAATGGCGCCGAACGAGGCGGCTGCAATCATCACCGGCACGATCGCCAGACCATCAAGCCCGTCTGTGAGGTTAACGGCATTACCCGCTGAAACAATGACGAATGCACCGAAGACAATGAAGAACCAGCCCAGATCAAGCAGCAGATCCTTGAAAAACGGAAACGCTATCGAGGAACTGAAGGTCGAACCGTTGACGGTGGTCGCAGCCATTGAGGCCTGCATGATGAAAAACACAGCAACCCCTGCAATGAGGAACTCGATGCCGAGCCGGGCTTTTCCGGAGAACCCCTTGTCACTCTGCTTGGTGACCTTGAGATAATCATCGTAAAAACCGATGGCGCCAAACCCCAGCGTCACCAGAAGCGTGGTCACCACATAGACGCTCGACAGATCCGCCCACAAAAGTGACGCACCGACAATGCCGGCCAGGATCATCAAACCGCCCATGGTCGGTGTCCCGGCCTTGAGAAAATGGGTCTGCGGCCCGTCGGCGCGAATAGGCTGTCCCCTGCCCTGCCGCACCTTCAGCGACGCGATGATTCGCGGTCCAAACAGAAACACGATCAGCGCCGCGGTAAACATCGAGGCCCCGGTTCTGAACGTGATGTATCTGAAAAGATTGAAAAACTGGACCTTGTCTGCCAGATCCACCAACCAGATGAGCATATGCTTGGTCCCCGATACCTTTAATCTTGTGTGCTGCTGTCAGCCAGCACCGGATACTTGTCAAGCAACGCCTTGACGATCCGCCCGAAACCGATGCCGAGCGATGACTTGACCATGACCACGTCACCATCCCTGAGATTGGCCTTGAGATGATCGGCCAGCTCAGTGGCGTCTTCTGAGTAAACAGTTTCGATATTTGTGCCCAGCTCATCGCGCAGAGCCCGCATTTCGGGGCCTGCGAGGCAGACCAGGTCAGCACCCGCTTCACCCAGGGGACCTGCCAGATCGCGATGCACCTGCTCTGAAAATCGCCCCATTTCCAGCATGTCGCCGAGGACCGCGATGCGGCGCCCCCGAAGTCGCACCGGCGTGTCGCGGAGCAACTCAAGCGCGGCGCGCATCGAGGCAGGATTGGCATTGTAGCTCTCATCGATCAGCACAAAGCTGCCGTCACCAATCTTCAGACTATGCCGGGCGCCGCGTCCCTTTTCAGCTGACATACCGGCCAGCGCTTGCGTGGCCTTGGTGAGATTGGCACCAGCAAGTTGCACCGCGCCCAGCACAGCCAGCGCGTTCTGGACGTGATGACGACCGGGCGCGCCAATTTTGACGACAACCTCATCACTGCCGATCCTGGCCGTAATGGTCGAGCAATCGGGCAATAATTTGCAATTGAGAAGACGATAATCTGCCTTGCTGTTTTCGCCGAAAGAATGGGTATGGGCGACGCCCAGTTCTCCGGCTCGCTTCTTCAGCCAACCATATTTCTCGTTGTCGCGGTTGAGCAGCAGATGGCCATCTTCAGCGAGACCTTCCATGATTTCCGACTTCGCCGCAGCGATCTCGGTCAGGTTCTTGAAATTGCCCATATGCGCCGCAGCGACCGTTGTGATGATAGCGATATGCGGCTTGACCATCTTGACCAGGGGCCGGATCTCGTCGGGATGGTTCATGCCGATTTCAAACACGCCATAAGCGGCGCTGGCAGGCATCCGCGCCAGAGTGAGCGGCACGCCCCAATGGTTGTTGAATGACGCAGCCGACGCGTGCACTTCGCCACTGGGTTCAAGCACCTGACGCAGCATTTCCTTGGTCGAGGTTTTGCCCACCGAACCGGTCACGGCAATGATCCGGGCTTGCGAGCGGGCGCGCGAGGCGCGGCCCAGCTTCTCAAGAGCGGCGAGAACATCGTTGACGACGATCATCGGCGCTGTCAGTCGGCCGAGTGCGGGCAGTTTTGCCTCTGATACCACCAGCAGGCCGGCGCCGTTGGCAACCGCCACACTGGCGAAATCATGGCCATCGAAGCGGTCTCCCTTGATCGCGAAAAATGCATCGCCGTCGCCAACGGTGCGGCTGTCAATGGAGATGCCGTTGACGCCGTCGGGAAGAGCGCCGACCGGGCGTCCCTCCATGGCTGCGACCATGTCATGTGAGGTCCACAGCATGCTCATGCCTTGAGTGCCTCCAGTGCCCTGCGAATTTCAGTGTGATCAGAGAATGGAAGAACCTTGTCGCCGATCGTCTGTCCTTCTTCATGCCCCTTGCCCGCAACAATCAGCGTATCGCCAGCGGTGAGCATGCCTACAGCTGTTTTGATCGCCTCGGCCCGATCCCCGATCTCGGTCGCGCCCACAGCAGCCGTCATGATTTCAGCACGGATCGATGCCGGATCTTCCGAGCGCGGGTTGTCGTCCGTTACAATCACAACATCGGCATACCGCATGGCGATATCGCCCATGATCGGCCGCTTTCCGCGATCCCGGTCGCCACCGCACCCGAACACCACGATCACCCGGCCTGTCGTGAAGGGGCGCACCGCATCAAGAACATTTTCCAGAGCTTCGGGCTTGTGGGCATAATCGACATAGGCTGGCGCACCCTGGGATGTCGAACCGATCAGCTCCAGCCGTCCCGACGCGCCGCTGAGATGCTCAAGCGCTGCGAAAACCTGATCTGCCGACGTACCAGTGGCAATCGCCATTCCGGCGGCCACCAGCGCGTTTGATACCTGGAAATCACCCGCCAGTGGCAGATCCACTTCGAATATCCGTCCATCCAAATGAACTTCAAGAATTTGCTTGTGGCGCAGATGCTCGACGCGCTTAAGGCTGAGAAACCCGCCCTTTCGGCCTACGGTCAGCACCCTTGCCCCTGCGCGTTCAGCCACCTCGACTGCCTTTTGTGACCAGGGATCATCAGCAAAGATCACCGCCGGCGCGCCCTTGGGCAGAAGCGTATCAAACAGCCGCATCTTGGCGGCCATGTAGTCATCCATGCTTGAATGATAATCCATGTGGTCGCGGCCCAGATTGGTAAATCCCGCGACGCTGAGCGTCACGCCGTCCAGCCTGCGCTGGTCAAGACCGTGGCTCGAGGCTTCCATCGCTGCGTGGGTGACGCCTGCGCTGGCAAGCTCTGCCAGCAATCTGTGAAGCGCCACCGGATCCGGTGTCGTCAGCGTGCCGTAATCGGTGCGTCCTGGTGCAATTACGCCAGTGGTCCCCAACATCGCGGCCTGCTCATCGGCATGAGCCCAGATCTGTCGCAGAAATGAGGCAACGGAGGTCTTGCCTGCCGTGCCAGTCACGGCTGCCATCACCCGGGGCTGCGGTCCGAAGAACGCAGCCGCAGCGCGGGCCAGCGCCTGTCTTGCATCATCTGCTCTGAGCACCGGAACCGAAATGCCGGCAAGCTCGGCATCATGGCCGGCGACAATTGCAACAGCACCCTTGGACGCCGCCTGCGCCGCAAAGCGCGCACCATCTGTCTTCACGCCTGCAAGAGCGAAGAACAGATTACCCGGCTCGACCATCCGGCTGTCAGCGGTCAATCCGGTGACCGGAAGCTCGGTATCGGCCGCTTGCGGTGCGGCGATGGATCCAGTTGGCAGGGCGGCGATCAATGCGGACAGTTTCATAAAATGCTCGGGTCTTTCATTGCTATGACAAAACGCGGTTCACTCAATATCAGCGATGCCTGCCCGCCGCATGTGTTTTCAGTATGACAGGGACAATGCCTGCATATCATTTCCGAAACGCGGTCTGATGCCAAGGAAAGCAGCGGAGCGGCGGATAATCGCGCCGACGGTGGGAGCAGCATTCAGACCCGCGGTAGCCGAGTGCTTGCCCTCTTCAGGCTTTGGCTCGTCAATCACCACAAGAACCACATATTCCGGATTGTCGATCGGAAAGGCGGACAAAAATGCATTGAAGCGTACCGCGGACGAGTAGCGGCCATTGACCACCTTTTCGGCCGTACCGGTCTTGCCGCCCACCCGGAACCCCTCCACGGAGGCGCGTGAACCCGAACCACCGGATCCCTTGGTCGCATTAAGCGCCATCAGGTCACGCATATATTTGCTGGTGGATGGCTGGATGACAGGAACCGCAATTTTCTCGGCGTCCGCGGCCGAGCGTGGCAGGAAAGTCGGTTCGATCAGCTTGCCGCCATTCATCAATGCCGCCGCGGCCACCGCGGTCTGCAAAGGTGTCGTGGACACACCATGACCAAAGGAGATTGTGATCGAGTTGATCTTCTTCCATTCCGACGGCTGGTTTGGGGTCGCAACTTCCGGCAATTCCGTGTGCATGCGGGTGAGCAGCCCCAACCGGGTGAGAAATTCCTTGTGGCCGGGAATACCCACCATGTCGGCCATCTTAGCGGTGCCAATGTTGGAGGAATAGATGAAGATCTCGGGCACGCTCAACACGCGGTTCTTGCCGTGAAAATCCTTGATGGTGAAGCCGCCGATGCGGATCGAGCCGCGGGCGTCGAACGTATCCGTGATTTTCACCAGGCCGGAATCGAGCGCCATCGCGGTGGTGAAGGCCTTGAAAGTGGATCCCATCTCGTAGGTTCCCGCCGACATCCGGTTGAGCCGGTCCTTCTGCAGCGCTTCCACGGGATTGTTCGGGTCGTAGTCAGGCAACGAGGACATGGCGACAACTTCGCCGGTATGAACATTGAGCACGACGCCGGCGGCAGCAATCGCCTTGTAGCGTTCCATAGCACCTGCAAGCTCGTCGCGCAGCACATGCTGTACCCTCAGATCAACCGACAACAGCACCGGCTTGAGATCTTCGTTGACCGTCATCCCTGCCGCCGCAAGATCGCCAAGCCCCTGCCCGTCGACATATTTCTCCATGCCGGCGATGCCCTTGTTGTCGATATTGACGTGACCGACAACATGCGAGGCGGTCGGACCGCCGGGATAAAACCGCCGCGTTTCCGGCCGGAAACCGATGCCGGGAATGCCCAGCGACAGGATCTGGCTTTGCTGCTTGGGGGTGAGCTGCCGTCTGAGCCACTGAAACCGCGAATTCGATGACAGCTTGCGGTGAATGCCACGCATGTCGAGATCTGGCAGAACAGTGGCGAGCAATTCGATCGCCTCATCCGGGTCGATGATCTTGTTGGGCTCGGCAAACAACGACACTGTGCGGATGTCGGTGGCCAGCACTTCGCCGTTGCGATCAAGCAGGTCGGGACGCGAGATCAGCAATTGATCGGCACGGGCAATCGATGAAACCGTCTCGGGCGAACGCAGTCCGTATTGCACCAGCCGCGCACCGATGATCGAATAGAACAAGGTGAAACAGGCGACCGCGATGATGATGCGGTTTTTTGCCTGCGCGCCTTGTGCCTTGCGCACACCTTCAAATTCAAGTGGTGTGCGGCTTCGGCTGGCGGAAGACCGTCCCATTGGGCTGAACCCGGCAATGAATGCTCCCAGATTACTCATCGCTGCACAGACCCCGTCGTCAGTTCCGTATCAGTTGCGCTCTCGGCCACGAGCGGCTCAAAGTCGCTGGCGCTGCCGGGCAATTCATCAGGTTCGGCCATTTGTTCAGGCGCGATCGGCTTCAAGCCCAACTCGGCTTCAAAGGCAGTCGACAGCCGCTGCAGCCGTGAGGGCTGGTTAAGAAGGCTCCAGTCCGCTTCCAGCAGGTCGATGGTATCTTCCTGCAGGCTGATCTCGGATTGCAACTCACGCACCTCGGTGAGTTTCTCTTCGGCCGCATGCTTGATCTGGTAGGTAATGGTGGCGGCCGCGATCATCGCGCAAACAAGCACCAGGTCGATGGTTCGCAACATGGATCAGCCTCCGAGTGCCGCAAGCGCGGCAAGGTTGGGAACGGGAAGGATATCGGCGTCAATTTTTCCTGCGGGCGTTTCAGTGCGCAGGCCGGAGCGCAACTTGGCCGACCGCGACCGCGGATTGGCCTGGCACTCTTCATCGCCCGCCGTCACCGGTTGCTTGCCGATCAGCGTGAAAGTGGATGGACGCTCGGCCACCATCGGCAGATGCCGCGAGCCCTGAGCCTTGCCGGCGCGATCCTGGAAGAAGCGCTTGACGATGCGGTCTTCGAGCGAATGGAAGCTGACCACCACCAGCCGTCCGCCGGGCTTGAGCGCCCGCTCAGCTGCAAACAGTGTCCGCGCCAACTCGCCAAGCTCGTCGTTGACGTAGGTTCTGAGCGCCTGAAACACCCGTGTTGCCGGATGGATCTTGTCCTGCGGCCGACGTGGCGACACTCTCTCGATCAATCCCGCAAGCTGCCGCGTGGTCTCGAACGGCGCCTTCTGCCGCTCGGCCTCGATAGCCCGGGAAATGCGACCGGCATGACGCTCTTCGCCGAGGATACCGAAGATGCGGGTCATGTCGGATGGTTTGGCGCGATTGACGACATCCGCCGCACTGACCCCGGATTGGCCCATCCGCATGTCGAGTGGGCCGTTGCGCATGAACGAGAATCCCCGCTCCGCCTCATCGATCTGCATCGAGGAGACCCCGATATCGAGCACAACGCCATCAAGGCTGGCCTCCTCGACATGGTCAAGCAGGGAGGAAAAACGGTCATGAACGAGTTTGAGCTTACCGCCCGAGGCGTCCCTCATTGCCGCCCCGGCGGCAATTGCATCGGGATCGCGGTCAAAGCCGATGACCTCGGCTCCAGCTTCCAGAATAGCGGCTGTATAGCCACCAGCCCCAAACGTGCCATCGACGATCACCTCGCCAGGCGCAGGCGCAAGCGCTGTCAAAACCTCACGGAGAAGAACCGGAATGTGGCGGGCAGGTCCGCCTTGGACGTCAGTTTCACCCTCGCCCATGTCCACCGCCATTCCGTTTCTCCATCCGTTGCGGACGGTCAGGAAATGGCCGTCCGTTCTTTCCGGGCCCGCGACTGCATTTCCTCGAATGCCGCCGGCTCCCAGAGCTGAAAATGATCTCCCCGCCCCGCGAACGTCACCCGATCGGTGATGCCCGTGAAATCGCGGATGAAATCCGTCACCAGAAGCCGTCCCTCGCCGTCGAGCTTCATAAACACCCCGCCGCCGTGAATAAGCAGCGACATCTTGTTGGCTTCCGCCGAGAACGGATCCTGAGATCCGATCATCCGCTCGAAGCGTTCGAGCACCTCCGGCCCGGCCATCGAGACCGCCGGAAACACGAAATCCTGCCACGCATAGAGCTCGTCGACCGCCGTCCGCGCCAAAACAGCACGAAACATCGATGGCACGGAAACCCGCCCCTTCGCGTCGATCCTGTTTGTCGCATTCGACAGGAACCGGTTCATCACTCTGTACCGCCGCTTCCGCCCGTTGAACCCACTCCATCGACCCCCTGCTCTTCCACCCGTCCACCCACACAGGACCTCCGGCGGCGTAAGCCACCTGCGCGGTTCCTGTCTGGAACCGCAGTCCGGATTTGGATGAAACGGCGGGAGCCCGCCTGCTGATCTTGGGCTTTTGGGATAACATGGGCCACCATGGGCGTCAATGGGAACTACTCCCATCTCGACCGTGAGTTTGACCCATTAATATCCTGTCAAGATTAACGAAAAGTTAGGTATGATGGACAGAGTGTGAATGGGAGAAGCACGGCCTGAGGCAATTTGCCCTGCTCCGAATTTGCCTAAACCGTCGCGCCTTGTTCGCACACATGTCATGCTTGTCCCTGAAGCTGGAGGCATGAACGTGGCCTTTTCCCCAATCAGACATGAAAATTGGGTTCCCGATTGCAGCTGGGTTCCGGCCTGTTCAACTGCGCTTGTGCAAACGCGCGCCAAACCCTTCGCCAGAACCCACAAGCCAAGCTCGAAACTCTCCCGCGCACCCTCGCCCAGAACCTCAGGAAGGCGCTCCGCCGCGGGGCATATAATTTTCCGTGCCGGGATCGCTGGCGAGAGAACTCTCAACCGCTTCAAATGAATATCCCCGTGGCAAAAACGATACGCTAAACCATGAAAAAGGAGACACCGGTCATGGCACCTGGAAAGCAAAACGTCATGGGGTTTCGGATTGCGGCAGGAATAGCCTTGGTGTTTGGAGCCCTGACTATCGTGTCCGGTGGACGGGTGCTGTTCGGTGATCCGGCGACGCAGGCTGCGGCAGGAGACGCCGTTTCCTTCGTGCTGTGGTTCAATTTCCTGTCGGGCTTTGTCTATGTCGCTGCCGGATTGGGAATCGCTCTGCGCAAGTCTTGGGGCCGCACCCTTGCGGTTGGCCTCGCTATCGTCATTGTCGCGGTCTTTGCCGTGTTCGGCTGGCATGTCTTTAACGGCGGCGCCTATGAAACACGTACGCTAGGCGCGATGGTTCTGCGCTCGGCGGTCTGGATCAGCATTGCCATCTATTTGCAACGCCTTGCCAGGAAATCAGTGTAGCAAGCCAAATCTTCCTCGGCGCTTATGCCCCACGAACAGACCTGCCAGGACGTGCGGAGGAGGATGACCTGACTCTGGTTGCTCCATCAGCCGCCCGGTCGCGGCGCTGAAATCCTCAATGCTGCCGGTGAGCGTGTAGAAATTGAGGATGGCAAGGCTGGGTTCAGACACAAGGGCAGCTGTTTCAACGGCAAGATGAACTGCAGAGATATCGCATTGACCGCCCCGGCCTCATCACTTTCACTTTTTCGGGATCCACCTTAAAAGCACTGCAAAAACCAACCCAGTTTATTGTTTGTGGATTCTATCCGGTTATGTATACGCGATGATAATTCAAAACGGCGACAATTTGCGGGTCAGGCTGAAGTCTGACACGGTAACTGCTCACGATCGTGTCGACGCGATCATGGCCGGATTTGATCTGACCGTGCCGTCCGGGCTGGCCCGTTTTCTGAGAATTCATTACATCGCCCTGCAACAAACCATGCCCAAGCTTCGGCAAAGCGGCCATGGATTCGAGGTGCTGCCAGCGTTGATCGAAGCGGATCTTTCAGCACTTGGCCACGGATCCGGGGACGCGGCACCATTGTCAGAGCAGCAGTTGGACGGCGACGCACTTGGCTATGCCTATGTGGTCGCCGGATCGCACATGGGTTCAAAGATCCTCAACAAGCGGCGCTTGCGTTCCAGCGATGAGAATGTGCTGCGCGCCGGCCGATACCTCGTCCGCGAGAACGCAGATTTGACATGGCGGTCACTAACTGAACAATTGCATAAACTTGATGCTCATGGTGAAGCACAAGACCTGATAGTGGCAGGTGCACTCGCCTGTTTCCGGTGTTTCGAAAACGCCGCTATGACTGAAGGCAACGCATGACCGACGCGAAACCAGCCGCTGCCGTCGAAACTGTCGATCTGTCCAACTGCGATCGCGAGCTTATTCACGTGCTCGGAAAAGTGCAGTCCTTCGGGGCTTTGATTTCGGTGTCTTCGGATTGGTTCGTCAATCATGTCTCCCGTAACATTCATGAGTTCATCGATGGTGCGCAGGCCGAAGAACTCGTCGGCAGACCGCTGAGCGAGGTTCTCGATCCCGATGCGATTCACGACATCCGCTCGAAATTGCAGCAGCTCGGCAGCCCCGACGCGGTCCAGCGGCTGTTCGAGTGCCGGTTGACCAGCAGCCCCGACCTATTTGATCTGGCGCTGCACCTTTCGGGGCGATCTGTCGTCATCGAGATTGAACGCCATCAGACAAGGGGCAAGACTGACCAGACGTCCTATGTGCGGCCGATGATCGACCGGATCGCCAAGGCCGACTCGGTGGAACAATTGTGCAAGGTTGCGGCACGCCAGGTCCGGGCACTGACCGGATTTGACAGGGTAATGGTCTATCAGTTCCAGCCAGACGGCAGCGGCATGGTAATTGCCGAGGCGCTGACTGCCGGAATGGACTCGTTTAAGGGGCTGCACTACCCGGCGTCTGACATTCCCAGCCAGGCCCGGGCGCTCTACAAGCGCAGCCTGCTCAGGATCATCAGCGATGTCGATGACGAAGGGTGGGCGATCCATCCGGTGGTCAGTCCCTCGGGAGAGCCGCTTGACCTTTCGCTCAGCTCGACCCGCGCTGTCTCTCCGATCCATCTGGAATATTTGCGCAACATGGGCGTTGCCGCCTCGATGTCCATCTCCATTCTCAAGCGCGGCGAATTGTGGGGCCTGTTTGCGTGCCATCACAACACCCCCCGCACACTGCCCTATGACACTCGCACCGCCGCCGAATTGTTCGGCCAGATGTTCTCCTACATGCTCGACCAGATGGAAGGCGACGTGGAACGCACACAACGTGACCGGGGCCAGGCGCTTCATGACCGGCTGATGTCACAACTGGCGGACGGCTCAAAGATCGAAGACAATTTCGATGTGATCGCCTCGGCTATCCAGGAAGCCATTCCGTTTGACGGCGCAGTCGGCTGGATCAGGGGAAAATTCTTCAGTCAGGGATCGACACCGGCAGCGGCCCAGTTTGAGGACCTTGCCCGCTTCCTCAACACCACGGCCCCTGGAACCGTTTTCAGCACTGACAATCTCGCCAAGGTTTATCCACAGGCGTCTGAGTTCGCCGACCGGGCAGCCGGATTGCTGGCGTTGCCGGTCTCCCGGTCGCCACGCGATTACATCGTGCTGTTTCGCGGCGAGATAGCCAAGAGTGTATCTTGGGCCGGGAACCCGGACAAACCAGCGAGCCTGGGGCCAAATGGCGCCAGACTCACACCCCGCAAGAGTTTCGAGACCTGGCGCGAGGTTGTGCGCAACCACTGTGTACCATGGACGTCGACCGAGGTTTACGCCGCCGACGCCTTGCGCGTGACATTGCTTGAAGTGGTTCTGCGCATGAGCGACGCCAGCCTGAGAGAGCAAAGCCAGGCTCATGAACGCCAGGAGATCCTGATCTCCGAACTCAACCACCGGGTTCGCAATATTCTCAATCTGATCAGGGGGCTGGTCAATCAGAGCAAGAGCGAAGCCCGCAGCGTGTCCGAATTCACCGAAGTGGTCGGCGGCCGGATCCACGCTTTGGCGCGCGCCCACGACCAGATCACCCGCAAAAACTGGAATCCGGCTTCGGCGCACGAATTGATCGCGCTTGAGATCGAGGCCTATCTGGATGGCAACGCCGATCGGGTCCAGGTCAAGGGAATAGATGTGCTGCTCGAACCCGGCGCGTTTACAACATTTGCCTTGGTGGCCCACGAAATGATCACCAACTCTGCGAAATACGGGGCGCTGAGCAATCAGCACGGGTCGCTGGAGATCACAACCACCCGTGAAGGAGATGGACATTTTCACATTCACTGGCTCGAGACCGGCGGGCCGCCAATAGTTAATCCGCCATCACGCCGCGGTTTCGGCAGCACGATAATTGAAAAATCGATCCCGTTCGAACTCAAGGGAACGGCGCAACTGCGCTTCGAGCCCAGCGGGCTGCAGGCCGAATTCACCATCCCCGCGGCCTATGTCGCCGCGATCAAGCTCCCCAGCAAGCTGGAAAGCGGGCGCGCTCAGAAACGAAGCGATATCGCGACACCGCATCTTGATTGCGATGTCCTGATTGTCGAAGACAACATGATTATCGGGCTCGACGCTGAAGAGTTCGTGCGTGAACTCGGCGCCCGGTCGATCCATGTCGCCTCCAATTCCAGCGACGCGATCACCATCGTCGAGAGCCGCGAACTGGGGTTCGCTCTACTGGATGTCAATCTGGGAACCGAAACCTGCGAAAGCGTTGCGATCGCCCTGCAAGCCCGATCAGTCCCGTTCGCCTTTGCCACCGGCTACGGCGATCAGACCCACCTTCTGCAACGGTTCCCAAACACACCGGTTGTGCAAAAACCCTATTCCAAGGCTGACATTGCCCAGGCACTGACCACTATTCACGCCGATCTCAAGCCAGTGTCTTAGAGCATCACCGGCCCGAACAGCACCACAAACCCCGCGACCCCGAGGCCCGCGCGGCGCAATGGCGTAAAAACGCCGATCAGCGCGTAGGAAATCAAAGCCAGTCCCAACCCGATTTGGGCCAACGCCACAAGTGCAGACACCGGATTTGTGGCAATCTCCATGATTGCCGGATTGGCAACCATCGTCAGCGGGATGATGTAGAGCCCGACGCCCAGGCTCATGGCGGTTATCGCCACTTTCAGCCAATTTTCGCCGATCATGCCCGCGGCAATGAATACCGCGCCGCAGACCGGCGGCGTGATGGTTGACAGCAGCGCAAACCAGAACACGAACAGGTGCGCCTGCAGCGGCTCCAGCCCGAGTTTGGTCAAGGCCGGCCCGGCCACCGACACGCAGATCACATAAGCCGCTGTCGTCGGCACCTCCATGCCGAGCACCAGACAGGCAAGTGCCGTGAGCAACAGTGACGGCCACAGCATGCCGCCCGATGCCGACAGGATCAGCGAGGTGATCTTGACCCCCAATCCGGTGATCGACAGCACGCCGATGATGATCGAGGCGCACAGGATGATCGCCGCAATCATCGAGACCTGCCGCGCAGCGTTGACCACGGCATTTTCAAGTCTGCTCAATGTCCGGCCAAGATGGAAGCTGCCGTCAGCGTGGAAAAACAGCA
Organism: Hoeflea sp.; assembly: GCA_051251555.1. Classification (GTDB taxonomy): domain Bacteria; phylum Pseudomonadota; class Alphaproteobacteria; order Rhizobiales; family Rhizobiaceae; genus Hoeflea. The sequence goes on along the minus strand of JBPOEW010000014.1, from coordinate 19,455 downwards.
TCACGAAACCAACCAGGATCGCCATGCTGGCAGCGTATTGCGGTGTCATGCCGGTCACGAACATCCCCCACATCAACACTGCAAACGGAACAGCAAAAAATGCCGAGGTGACGATCACGGCGCGTGGCGACGGTCGGTCTTCGACTGCGAGACCCGCCAATTCATAGCGCCCGGCATAAGCGTTGATGCCAACCCAGACGGCGAAGAAATACAACAGCGCCGGCAACACCGCCGCCGCCATGATCGCGGTATATGGAACGCCGGTGAGTTCGACCATGACGAAGGCACCGGCCCCCATCAGCGGCGGCATGATTTGCCCACCAGACGACGCCACGGCCTCGACTGCTGCTGCCAATCGCTTCGGATAGCCGAGCCTTGTCATCGCCGGCAGCGTGATCGCGCCGGTGGACGCCACATTGGCAGACGCCGAGCCGGAGATCGAGCCGAACAAGGCCGAGGAAATCACCGAAACCTTGGCAGCCCCGCCCCTCAGCCGACCGGCTGCGGCTGAGGCTATGTTCATGAATCCCTGCCCGGCCTCCCCGGCATTCAGCACCGCACCGAAAATGACAAAAATCGCCACAACACTAACCGAAACGCCCGCCAGGCTGCCCCAGATACCGCCTTCGGCGATCGTCAGCGTGCCGAGATAGCTTGCAAGTGGCGTGCCGGAATGCCCGAATTCACCGGGTATATATTGCCCGAACAGCCCGTAAAGCAGCGCCAGAAGCGCCACCAGCGGCAATGGCCAGCTGATCGCCCTACGCGCCGCTTCGAGCACCACGACAAGCAGCACAACAGCGATCACGAGCTGGAAATTGCCTTCAAGAAAGCCGTATTGGTCGGCGAGCGCTGAGTGCTGCGAGGCAATCCAGACGCTCGCTGCCATGCCAAGCGCGCAAAACACTATCCCAGACCAACGGCTGGCCTTGCCACCCTCGGCGAAAATGAAAATCCAGGGCAAAGCCAGCGCCAGATGTAGCGGCCGGCTGACCAGATTGGGAACCAGCCCCCAGAAAATCAGGCCCAGATGAAATGCAACCAGACAGGCAGCGCTGACAAGCATGGCCATTCGCATCCGACAGGCTCCCGGTCTATTTGCTGATGATGATGAAACGAAGCATCTCGCGCACCCGGTCTTGAAAACGGGTGCGCGAGCGTGCGCTTGTTACTGCTGGTCGGCGGTCAGTTCAACACCGGCTTCGCTATAATAGCGGATCGCGCCCGGGTGCAGCTTGGTGCTGATATTGGCCATCAGATCCGTCTCGACACCCTTCCACCAGGGTGCGTCTTCAGCCATCGTGGCCTTGCTTTCCCAGAATGTCTTGGTCAGCTGGTAAGCCGCATCATCGCTCATCGCAGTGGTGGTGAACGCCGCAACCGGCAGCGATGTGGTAGTGATGTCAGCGGCCTGACCGGAATAGGTTCCGGCCGGGATCACCAGCTTCGACCGCTTGGTCTCCGCGATCTGGTCGTCGCTCAATGACAGCACAACAACGTCCGCGGAAGCTGCGGCTTCAATCACATTCGGAGCAGGCCATGAACCGGCGGTCACAAACCCGTCGATCTGGCCGTTCTTCAAGGCTGGAACCGCATTTGAAAGCTCGACTTCAGCCAGATTGACCTTGCCTTCAAGACCGAACAGCTTGAGATATTTCTCGCCTTCGGTGGCGCCGAACGAGCCTTTGCCGAGCAGAATGGTCTTGCCTTCCATCCCGGCAAAGTCGGTAACTCCGCTGTCAGCCGACATGACAAAATGCATGGTCAGCGACGGGATCGGAAACAGCGCCCGGATCTCGTCGAATTTCGGATCGCCCTTGCCTTCGAACATGGCTTTGCCAGCCTGCGCCAGTCCGACCAGCGCCGGCGGTGTGGTGAACACATAATCGCCACCGCGCGCCTTGGCTTCCATCACGTTCTGAACCGAGCCCTGGCTTTCCTCCACCGTGACGATGACATCGCCATTGGTACCAGCCTTCATGGCTTCGGCCAGCTGCACACCCATCTGGTAGTAAGATGATCCGGTTTTCGCGGATTTGTAGGTAATGCGCGTTTCAGCCAGTGCGCTCGAGGTGACAACGCTGGCGCAAAGCCCCAGCGCGAGAATTACAGTGTTGTTTTTCAATTGCTTTCTCCCAACAAGCGTTTGATTTCAGAAGAGGTCCTGAACCGTCGTCTTCGCATGAAAGAAGCCTGATCGCAATTTCCAATTGGCGGCAGTTTCACCCACGCAGCCTGACCAGCTAGCCCCACCTGAAAAGCCAGTGGCTCAAGGGCACACCCCAGCCGCATCGATGTATTTGCGCGACACCCACCCAGATGGCATGGGTGTTCCCCACATAGGCTGCATGCAGCGACCGGACATGCAGGTGATCGCATACCAGTTGCCGCGCCGATCGTAGACCGAAACCTCGTCGCCCCGGTAAACCTCGCCGGTCTGCTGATAGCTTGATCCGGGTCCCGTGCGCACGGCGAGAAAGCCGTTGCCCCGCGCGTGATTGTATTGGCTGATCGGCTTGACGCCGACGACATAGCCGGTGCAATCGCCGGCTGTTGCGGGGCCAACAGCAAGCCCCACCCCTGCAAACGACAGAGCGAGTAAAGCGGTTCTGATCGGGAAAGCCATGTGTGTCTCCTTGCGAGGTTGAGGGCCATGAACTGTCTCTCAACGTGGCCAACACAAGGGCTCGGCGCCTTGACGTGGATCAACGCAATGCGCGGCGCGGGCATCGTGACAAGTGCTTACAGTCTCGGCAAACCGCTATCACGTGGCGAAATCACGCTTCGCCCAGCATCACCATGGTGCTCCGCTTCAACGTCGCAAGCAGGCTTTCAAGATGCGTCGCATTGTGGGCGGTGAACTTGAAGCTTGACGAACTGGCATAGAAGAACTCCGCCAGCTCCTGCGGGCCGATGCCCTTGGCGGCGAGCGCGCCTTTCCGTTCCTCGAAAAGCCCCGCCAGCAAATCGATCTTGCCTTGCTCAACGGCATGTTGGGCCGTCGTTCCCTGATCCCAGTAACTGACCATAAGATCACTGGCGTCCGGCATCTGCTTGATCTGGTCGAAAAACCGGACAATGGCGCAATCGAGAAAGATGTCGATACGCTCGCTGATGCTCGTCGTCGAGCGCCACGCTTCGCTCACCTCACTAATCACCCGGTCAGAGATCAGTTGCATCGCCGCAGCCATGATCTCGTCCTTGTTGGCAAAACGCGCATAGAGCGTCGGGCGGGAAATCCCCGCCCGATCGGCGATATCGCTCATCGTCGCCTTGCGCACACCATAGCGCGAGAAGACGTCAATGGCGGCGTCGAGGATCTTTTGGTCGCGATCGTTCATACTAAACAACTTGACATTTATTGTATAATTGTAAAATAGTCATTTCTGTCCATATTGGAAGCGCAACCAACTGTCACCCACCGCGGGCATCTCCGGTTTGCAGAAGGCCTCGCTTGTTGAACACAGCTACTATTGGAAGACACCGATGAAACTCACCGTAGACGGAAAAATCCATGAGGTCGATGTCGAACCCGACATGCCGCTGCTGTGGGTCTTGCGCGACGAACTCGGCATCACCGGGGTGAAATATGGTTGCGGTATCGCCCAGTGCGGCGCCTGCACGGTCCATGTCGATGGCGTCGCCATCCGCTCCTGCCAGCAGCCCGTCGGCGATCTCGAAGGCGCGGTCACCACCATCAACGGCCTTGGCACACCCGACGCACTGCATGCGGTGCAGGCCGCCTGGATCGAGCATCAGGTTGCCCAGTGCGGTTATTGCCAATCCGGCCAGATCATGTCCGCCGCGGCCCTCCTGGCGGAAAATCCGGAGCCGAGTGACGAGGACATCGATGACGCGATGAGCGGCAATCTGTGCCGCTGCGGCACTTATCCGCGTATTCGCGAAGCGGTGAAGACCGCCGCCAAAACAATCCGGAGCGCTTGATATGGGCCGTTTGAAGACAATCACCCGCCGCGCTTTCCTGATCGGCTCCGTTGCCGTTGCAGGCGGGGTCGCCTTTGGCGCCTACATGGTCAAGCGCCCGCATGACAATCCGCTGCTGGCTGATCTGAGCGACGGTGAAGCCGCCATCACCCCCTATGTCCGCATTGATGCCGGTGGTGTCACGCTTATCACCCCGCGTGCTGACAAGGGCCAGGGCGCCTACTCGGTACAGGCAGCATTGATCGCCGAAGAACTGGATGTCGAACTTAATCAGGTCAAGGTCGACCCCGGCCCGCCCTCACCGGCCTATTGGAACACGGCTCTTGCCGACGAGGCAGCGGACTTCATGGCGCCGGGCGATGGCATCGGCAATCAGGCGGCCTATGGCGTGCTCTCGGCGGTGATGAAACTGATGGGCATGCAGATCACCGGCGGATCGACCACGGTTCCCGATGGCTTCGTCAAGCTGCGTCAAGCCGGAGCAGTCGCCCGCGAAACCCTCAAACTTGCCGCATCACAGAAATCAGGCGTTGCAGTTGGCGAGCTGAAAACCAAAGCAGGCGAAGTGCTGCTTCCCGATGGCACGTCTCTGTCCTATGCCGAACTGGCGCCGCTGGCAGCTGACATCGAGCCACCGCAGGACATTGAACTGCGACCCGCATCTCAATGGCGTCTGATCGGCAAGCCGATGCAGCGTGTCGATATTGTTGCCAAATCCACCGGCACGCAGGACTACGGCATCGACCACAAGGTCGACGGGATGGTGCATGCGGCCATCAAGCTCAATCCGGCACAACTCGGCCCGCTGCTGAGCTTTGATGCAGCCGAAGCGCTGAAAATGCGCGGCGTCAAGGGTGTCGTAGCCGTCACCGGCGGCATCGCCGTGATTGCCGACAACACCTGGCGCGCCTTTCAGGCTGCCGAAATGGTCGAGGCCGAATGGGGGTCCGCACCATTCCCGGCAACCATGGACGAGCACTGGGACACGCTCTCGGCCAGCTTCAATGACGACTTGCAGGACAGCCGCAAGCGCGATGACGGCGATGTCGAGATCGCAATCGCCGAAACCGGCAATCTCGTCAAAGCCGAATACCGTACGCCTTATCTGGCACATGCGCCGCTGGAACCGATCAATGCCATCGTGCGTATCGAAGCTGACTCCGCCGAAGTCTGGACCGGCACCCAGGTCCCACGCTTCATCCAGAACAATGTCGGCAAGATTGCCGGCATCGATCCGGAAAACGTCATCGTTCATGTGCTTTATATGGGCGGCAGCTTCGGCCACCGGCTGGAGGACGAGGTGGTCAAGCAGGCCGCCGAGATCGCCGTGCAGATGAAGGGCACGCCGGTCAAGCTCACCTATTCGCGCGAACAGGACATGAGCCACGATTTTGTCCGCCAGATCACCATGGCGCAGATGCGCGGAACCGTTCGCGATGGCAAAGTCGAGACCTATGATCTTGGCATCGCCATGCCATCGGTCGTGGTCTCGCAGATGGGACGTCAGGGCCTCTCGGTCCCCGGCCCCGACAGCCAGATCGTCGCCGGCGCCTGGGATCAGCCCTTCGCCATCCCCAACCAGAGGATCACCGGCTACCGCGCACCGGAACTCGCGCCAATCAGTTCCTGGCGCTCGGTCGGTGCGTCATCAAACGGCTTTTTCTACAATGCGGGCCTGGATGAGCTGATCCACGCGGCCGGAGCTGATCCGCTTGAAGAACGCCTGCGTCTGTGCAGCAATCCCGAGGCCCGCAAGGTGCTCGAGGCGGTGGCCGAAATGTCAGGTTGGGACAGCGTGCTCGGCAATGGCCGTGGCCGTGGCGTCGCGCTGACCCAGTCGTTTGGCGTCCACTGCGCCGAGGTGATCGAAGTCACCAGCACCGAAGACGGCATCAGGATAGACAAGGTCTATGTCGCAGCCGAAGTTGGCACCGTGGTCGATCCGGTCAATTTCGACAATTTGGTCAAGGGCGGCGTTGTCTTCGCGCTCGGTCACGCCATGAATTGCGAAATCACCTACACCGACGGCATCGCCGACCAGAACAACTTCGACTCGTTCGAGGGCATGCGCATGTATCAATGCCCTGAAATCGAAGTTCGCGGCCTCGAAAACGGCGCTCGTGTGCATGGTATCGGCGAACCGCCGGTCCCGCCCGCAGCCGCAGCACTTGCCGGCGCGATTTTCGCCGCAACCGGCACACGGCTGAGGGAAATGCCGTTCAACAAGTTCGTCGATTTCGTCTGAGCTTCACAAGACTGCACCGTCCGGCGCCAGACGCCGGGCGCTGCCTGTCACACTGACGAGTGGTCGCTGACGGAGCCGTCACCCAGAACAACCTTCTTCATTGGAATATCCCACGGCATCGGGAAAATCGTCTTCATCCGGGCAAACGGCTGTCCGACTCCGATGGTCAGCAGGTCACCGGGCAGCCTTGCCAATGTCCGGTCATAATATCCGCCACCATTGCCAAGGCGGTAGCCGTTCTCATCAACACCAAGCAGCGGCACGATCACCACATCGGGCACCACCGGCACGGCATCGGCCGGCACCGGAATGTTCCACACACCCTTTGCCATGGAGCTGCCCCGTGTCCAGCGATGAAACTCCACCGGCTGGTTCTTCTCAATCACCACAGGCAGGCAGATCCGCGCGCCAAGCCCGCTGGCTTCTGCCATGAACGGACGCAGATTGACCTCGCCGCGGATCGGCCAGTACACCGCAATTGTCTGCCCGCTCACATCACCAAGAATGTCCGTCAGCCGTTGCGAGATCCGCCCGGACATCGCTTTGCGCTCCGTCGCGGAAACCGTCTGACGCTCGGCATAAAGCCGTTGGCGTTCAGCCTTGCGGAACACCGACACATCTTTCCAGGTCTGGGGATCAACATCATGGCCATCGACCAGCATATGCGCAAAGCAGACAGTGGAGCCTGGGGATTCGTCTTCATTGTCATCGGTCATGGCGCGGATTTTAACACCCATGACGGTCAGGTTCACTTGCCTGAATGCGCCATGCCACGTCTCACCGGCAGTTGCAGCCGGACTTTGTCCTCTACGTCTCGCCGCCCACCCACCAATCATGCATGGCGCGAAACACCGGGGTCAGTGCCATGGCACGGGCTGTCGCCGAATATTCGACCCGTGGCGGCACCTCGGCATAGACCTTGCGCGAAACCAGGCCATCGCGTTCGAGCGCCCGCAACTGGTTGGTGAGCATAGTCTGTGTCACCCCATCGATCTGACGCCGCAGCTCATTGAAGCGCTTCGTTCCCTGAAAAATGAGAATCTGCAGCACAATCAATTTCCACTTTCCGCCAATGAGCTGCGCGATATCCGGCATCGGGCATAACTCTGTAGATTCAATGTATTGCGCTTCACTGACGGTGTCGTCTTTCATCGATTTCACCGGCCTTTCCTCTGCCATTAGTACGATTTTCGATACTATATACGAAAAATCTGCCTTCTTGCGAAATCATACTTATCCGCCATCTTTTGTCCATGACTAAGCGGAGAGAAATGATGACACCAATATTGCACACTTTCAGCGGCGCTCCACGCGGTTGGCGGGTTCTGCTCGGCCTCGCCTTCAAGGGCCTGAAAGCGGAAATTCGCTACATGAGCGTATCCGACAAGGACCATCACACACCGGAATTTCTGGCGCTCAATCGTCGTGCTACAGCGCCGGTTCTTCAAACGGATGACGGGATCCTGCGTGATTCTATCGCCATTCTCGGCTGGATGGATCGGGCGTTTCCGGAGCGGCCATTGTTTGGCGCGAACCCGCAGCAGGCAGGAGAGATCTGGCAGATCACCATGGAGTGCTGCGATTATCTGCGCGAAGCCAACCGCCAGTTGCTCACACAGGTCTTTACCAGTGATGGCACGGTGCCGCCCGAATCCAGCAGCGACCGCGACCGATTTCAATCTGCAGCTGATTTGCTTCACGCCGAATGCCGTTACCTTGAATCCATTCTTTCGGACGGACGCGCGTATCTCAGTGGCAATTCGCCCGGCGCCGCTGACGCCGTGGCCTTTCCCGAAATCCGGTTGGTGCAACGCGCGGTCGAGACCAAGCATGACCTGATGGCCGCCTTGGGCTTCTCCAATCCGGCAGAGACCTACCCCGAAGTCGCAAACTGGAAGGCGCGTCTAAATGCCAACCCTGACGTAGCCGCAACGATGCCGCCGCATTGGGGCAAATCAGCCCTTCATCGTGAAACCTCAGCATCAAACCTGGAGACTGCACAATGACCCCCGCAACAATCGCAAACCGTGACGAGTGGCTCCAAGCGCGCCGTGCCCTGCTTGAACTAGAAAAGGCTCATACAAGGCAAAAGGATCAAATCACCAAAGCCCGGCAAGCGCTGCCTTGGGTTCGCCTTGAGACGGACTACATGTTTGAAACAGAAAGTGGCGAGGTGACATTGGCCGGACTATTCAAGCATCGCAACCAACTCGTCATCTATCATTTCATGTTCGGTCCAGACTGGAAGGAGGGCTGCGTCAGTTGTTCTTTCTGGGCAGACAGCTTCAACGGACTTGATGCGCATCTGGCCGCACGTGACATTTCTTTTGTCGCCGTCTCCAACGCGCCGATGGCAATGATCGCGCCGTTCAAAGAGCGCATGGGCTGGAGTTTTGACTGGGTATCCTCGTCACCGAATTCTTTCAACGAGGAATTCGACGTCGGATTTGGTCCGAAACGCGTTGCAGACAGACCGCTGATGTACAATTTCAGCGAACTCAAGGCCGCACCTATGGACGAAATGCATGGCACCAGCGTTTTTGCCAAGGGCGGGGATGGCAGTATCTACCACACTTACTCGACCTATGGCCGCGGCCTTGATGCCACCAATGCCGCCTACGCCTATATCGACATGACACCAGCAGGACGCAATGAATCCGCCAGCGGAAATCCGATGGCTTGGGTCCGGCACCATGATGTCTACTGAAACGCGCCGAAAAACATGGCCGACAGTTTACGCGTTCCCTGCCGCCATTGCCGCTCTCAGCTGGGCATATATCCTTGCTGGGGCGGGAATGGAAATGAGCCTTCTGGCCATGACGACGCCGTTGATACCACCACCGATGGATCTGCAGCCATCAACTCGCAGCCGAACAGTTGCCGACGCATTGCTGATAACGGGAATGTGGTGGGCAATGATGCTCGCCATGATGGTGCCGGGCTTGCTGTTGAAAATCGCTCGTCGAAGCCCGCCCTCACCCCGGTATGGGGTTCGGTTTTTTGCAGGCTATGGTCTCGCCTGGCTGGTTTTCTGTGTGCCCGCCACCGCTCTGCAATCACTGCTTGAGCACGCCGGATGGCTGCACTCCTCAAAAATGTGGAGCATTAGCAAGGAATTCTCAGTTTCAATTCTGGTGTTCGCAGGGGTCTATCAGTTTCTGCCCGTCAAACATGCATCACTGATCTGGTGCGATGAAGATGATATGAACCCGCACAGCCTTGCCACAGGCATCCGTCATGGTCTCGATTGTCTGACCAAAACGGCACCCATGATGCTGCTATTGTTCGTCGGTGGTGTGATGAACCTATACTGGATCGCGGGCCTTTCATTACTGGCAACGCTCGAAAAAGCACTGACACACCCGCGTCCGGTGGCTTGGTTTGCTGGCTTGTTGTGGCTGGTGCTGGCGGGCGCGATTCGGGCCGAATAAACAGCATCAGCGCCTTCCGTGTTCCATGTTTGCAACGTGACTGCCATGTTGAGCAGCTTGCGGCAGCGTAGGCACACCTACAAAATCACCCCATTTGATGGTAAGATGTCCCGACGCCGATATGCGACCCCGAGCGCGGAAAACAGGTGACCAGATGCCAGCATCAGATGCAGCGAACAGCAATTTTCCGGCTCTCGAAGGAGCTATCCGAAACCCCGCGAACCCGAACCATCTGATGGTGATCAGGCCGGTCAAACGGACGGTGCGGGTCTATGCCGGTGGCGATTTGATTGCGCAGACGAAAAATGCACTCCGGGTGATGGAGATGGGCAAGACGCTGTATGATCCAGCGATCTATGTTCCGGCTGTAGACATAACCGCCGACTTCACGGCGCTCGACAAGACCAGCCATTGCCCGCTCAAGGGCGATGCCAGTTACGTCGCTTTGAATGGCGATGAAATCGCCTGGACCTACGACCTGCCTCTTGACGGATCAGAACAACTCGACGGGCATTTCGCCTTCTGGCCGGACAAGGTAAAAATCGCAGAAGGCGATTAAGCCAGTGGGTTCAAATCAGGGACGGGTGAGCCGATAACACTGGCACCACCCGCCCGTCGGTTTGATTGGCAACAACGTTCCGGTTGCCCCCTATTCTTCGTTGATCGACGACACCGCCAGATTGGTCAGCTTGCTGTTGGCGGCTTTTTCCTGGTCGAGAATATCCGAAAGCAGGTCGTGAGCTTCCTTGTGCCCGAGCACCTTGGCCCATTCGCGCAAAGTGCCGTAGCGTGCAATCTCGTAATGCTCGACCGCCTGGGCCGCGGCAATCAGCGCCGCATTCTTTGCAACGCCGCTTGCCTCTTCGATAATGCCATCGGTCTCTTTGATCAGACCTTCGATGGCATCACATTTTTCGCCAGATGCCTTCTTGCCGATCGACTGGAAGACCTTTTCAAGTATCTTGATCTGACCCTTGGTCTCTTCCAGATGTTCGCCAATCGCATCCTTCAGCTTCTTGCCATTGGCGGCTTGCTGAACTTTTGGCAACGCTTTGACCAGCGCATTCTCGGCGTAATAGATATCTTTCAGAGTGTGTTCAAAAGCGTCGGACAGGGTCTTCATGGCGCGTTTCCTTTCAATAATGATGTCGCGGTTAAGATCTTTGAGCAGGGGCACAGGTTCCGGGGATGGCTTGATACCCGTGAAAAAGGAGCTGTTTCATCCCGTCTGGCGATTAACGGCGCAGCCGGCATTTGGTTCCCGAACCCAAGATACGAAAGCGCGTTATCCGGCAGCCGGAAAAGACCCGGAAAAATACAGTGTGACCATTCGCAATCTGAGGCGCGTGACATGACAGATATGCGCCCGAACACAGCGAGGCTAAAAACGATATGACTGATTACACCCTCTATTAAGGGCCAATCCAGTTTCGGGGCGAATTCAGTCGCTCTGTTCTGGCCCGCCGGCCTGTCCGACCGCATCACAGCACTTCCGTGCCAGGCCGCACTCCGCAAGAACAGCGGCGATGCTTGGTGCGGCGGCCAGATCGAAGCCTCGCTTCGCGCGGTCATGTAGCAACCAGTCGCAAAATTGGTGATTCCGGCCCAGAGCGAACCTATGCTCCGGGTTCAAGTGTGACGGTTTAGACCGCCCCAGCGAACGCTTCCCTCTCTTCTGAAAGCCTGAGTTTGAATAATCCTTGAGGCCACGGTTTCTGCTACGAGCAAGGTCCGCAAAGAAGCCACATTCCCGGCTCAAAAAAATTCGACTGCCATCAGAACATTGAGCTCATGCAAATAAAAAATCTTTCAGCACGCCCGGTCATGTCCGACGTGACTCTGACAATTCTGGTGACGATCTACGTCCTCGCCATTGGTAATCTTACTTTCTGGTCCAAAGGGGCAGAATATTTCCAGGGTCACCTGGGTGCGCTTTTCAGCCTTGCAGCTGGTATCATCGCGCTTCATGTCGCGGCTCTTTTGTCCATATCTGTAAAATATGCGGTCAAGCCGATCTTCATATTCGCAATAATGGTAACGGCCATATCATCTTACTTCGTCGACACAATGGGCATACTGATCACGCGCGACATGATCGGAAACGCTGCCGTGACCACGACCAACGAAGCAAAGCACCTCATCACGTGGCGTTTCGTGGCGCATGTTCTCCTCTACGGCGCATTACCTTCTGCACTTGTGGCGTGGACGCGCGTGATACACCTAACTTTCTTCAGCAAGCTCTGGCAGCATCTGAAGCTGATCGTTCCCATGCTTGTAATTGCCGTAAGCGTAACTTTGGCCAACTATGCGGGATTTTCTTCTACCTTCCGCGAACACCGTGACTTGATGGCGAGCCTCAACCCGATTGCACCGATTGTCGCTGCGGTCAAATATGCCAGACTTACCTATTTTTCGCCGCCTCTGGATGTCGCCGTAATTGGAAAGGATGCGTTCAGCGAGGACATAATGGAAGTAGCCCAATCCAAGGAACCCCCGCATGTCTTGGTCGTGGTCGCGGGTGAGACGGCCCGCGCCAAAAATTTTTCGCTCTATGGTTATGGGCGCGAAACCAATCCGGCTTTGAAAGCGCATGACAACGTGTTTGCTTTTCAGGAGACCAGAAGCTGCGGGACGGCGACCGCTGTATCGTTGCCTTGCATGTTTTCCAATTACACGCGGGCTGAGTATTCCGATACGGCCGGCAGGAGCACAGAAAATGTCATTGATGTGCTTGGGTATGCTGGTATCAAAACTGCCTGGTGGGATGCCAACACGGGGAGCAAGGGTATCGCCGCCCGCACTGTCGAGATAAATTACGCCGCCGGAGACGATCCACTTTTCTGCATTGAGGGTGAGTGCCGTGACGACATCCTCGTCGACAAATTGAAGCAGGAATTGCCCAAAGTGACGGAGAATACTGTCTTCGTTCTTCACCTGATTGGCAGCCATGGACCGGCTTACTACATGCGCTACCAGGAGGAATCTGCACCATTCAAGCCAGATTGCCGTACGGCCGCTTTCGCCGACTGCACCCAGGACCAACTGATCAACGCTTACGACAATACCATAGCTTATACCGACAATATTCTGGGCGAGGTGATCGATGCTCTTGATAGTCAGGGTGAGCGGATAAATGCCACCATGATTTACATGTCCGATCACGGAGAATCACTCGGTGAATCCGGCTTGTACCTGCATGGCGCACCATGGTTCATGGCACCGGATGAACAAACTTACGTGCCGTTCTTGATGTGGTTGTCACCGCTTTTCATCAACTCAGAACGCATAGACACGGCTTGCCTAAAAGCCAACGCCCAGAATGGTGGGTTCTCCCACGACAATCTGTTCCACACGATCTTGGGCAACATTGAAGTCGAAACGGAAGTCTATGATCGCAATCTTGATGTGCTGGCTCCATGTACAAGGATCGCTTTGAACGACGTCCCAGTTCGTTGAGACCGGATCAGCTGATGCTCTGGTCCCAGGAAACTGGCTTGGTTTTGGTTCGAGTTTTTCAAACGCGTAGAAGCCTACCTCCCCTACATGGTCAGGCGATGCAGTAAGCGACCGCTTCCCGCCCAAATCGACAGTCCGTTGGGTTGCAAGGCAAGCGGAAAATCAACATCCGGATCGGGGGCAGCAGGCCGGAGAGCCTCGCGCTCTGCCTTACAGGGAAAAATGCCAGTCACCCCGCCGAACACCGCTTCCAGTCTACCCGCTGGCCTGGCGCCAATCTACCGGTTACTGGATTCGTAGTCCGCTGATACCCGGTAATAGTCTTCAAATCCAATGCGCTCACGCAGCTCGCCAAAGCCCATCAGGCTCTCCCGCCGGTCCTCGCGCATCCCGCGCAGTGTCGCGGTCATCGCCGCCATCGCGGCGGCCATCAGGGTCAGCGGATAAGCGGCGATGGCGTAGCCGATATCGTGCAACGCCGCGTTGGGAAGGTCCGGCGTTTCGCCGCCTTCCACGATATTGGCCATCTTCGGGCCGGGTAGCGAGCGGCAGATTTCGCGCATTTCGGCTTCGCTCTTGGGCGCCTCGACAAAAAGAATGTCAGCGCCAAGTTCGGCAAATTTTGCTGCCCGCTCGATGGCTTCGGACAGACCATGTTCGTGCCGCGCGTCGGTGCGCGCCAGGATCAGGATATCGAGCCCCTCCTCGCGCAAGGCTGATGCCGGTGGCACCACCGTGCGTCTGGTCTGGCGCTGAGGCTCGCATCGGTGGGCTGTCGGCCGCTGCATCCAGTGCAGAAAAAACGCCAGTCGGCCTGTAAGCCGGGTTCTGTATGGCCTTGACCCTTGCGGGCCAAAACGTGGCAGCCATTCTTCTGGGATACGCATTGCTGCGCACCTCAAGCAACCTACCCGGATGATCAACCCCGGAAAAAGGGCCGGACTTGCGTCCTGCGTCATCCCTATTCGGTCTTGCTCCCGGTGGGGTTTACCGTGCCGCTTCCGTTGCCGGTCGCGCGGTGGGCTCTTACCCCACCCTTTCACCCTTACCCTGCCCGTCAAATGACCGGACGAACCGGCGATAAGAAGGCAAGGCGGTTTGCTTTCTGTGGCACTTTCCCTGGGGTCGCCCCCGCCGGACGTTATCCGGCACCGTTTATCCGTGGAGCCCGGACTTTCCTCCCCCTGCTGTCTTTCGACGGTGCAAGGCGCGGCTGCCCGGCCGACTGGCGCGCTCCTCTTAGACCATGACGAGAGCGATGACCAGACAAATGCCAGTCCTGTTGAACGCCCTCCCGTTCACAAATGCCACGCGTCAAATTATGCAGCGCTCAGGATGAAGGCCCCTGCCGCTCGCTGGCTCGTGCATGGTGAAGTCCTTCGAATTTTTCAATCCACCCAATTCAGTTGAATGCGGTTTGATGGCAATGCGAGCGCCCTTCTGGTTTCCGCATCCAGACACTGAAAGAGGTTGTGCTTGTTCATCGCAAAAAGGGCAGCGGGAAACCGTTCGGGATTTTCGGAAGGCCGGGGTTAAACTCCGGAGAAGTCAATTGCGTATGGCCGCAAACAGTCCGCCAAAGCTCTCGCAAGAACCACGCCTGCTCAAACGCAAAACGGCCGCCCAACTGGCGGCCGCAAATTATTCTGTTTTTTTTGGAACCTTCTTCGCCGAGCCGCATTGTGTGCATGTCCAAGCTGATGAAAGAAGGGGCACCTCCAGCCTTATTTCATCAGCTTGGTAACCTTGCCGCAGTAGCGCTTGGAGACGGGATTCATCCGTTTTGCTCCGTGACCGGCATTGTACTTGAGGATGGTCCCACAGGTGGTGCCACCACCTAGTTGATGCGCCTTGGCAAGGTACTTCATGCCGTATTTGATATTGGTTTCGGGATTGTAAAGCGCCTTTGTGGATCCCTTGTAGCCCATCATGCGGGCGGTCGCTGGCTTGATCTGCATCAGGCCAACTTCACCCGCCGCGCCTCTGGCGTTTGCGCGATAATTGCTCTCCACTGAAACCACGGCATGTGCGAGAGATTCCGGAACGCCGTTGCTTTTGGCATATTTGGAAATCAATTCGCCATGCGGCCGCGACGTATATCCAAAGCTCATGCTGGAACTTTTGATCTCGCTGCTTTTGATCGAACCGGTTGTCTCGTTCGAAGTACCGGTGGTTTCGCAGCCCGAAAGCGCAAGCGATAGCAAGGCCGCAGCAGCAGCCGTGAAAATGAGACGCATAATGTAATTTACTCCGATGGCGCCTTGCCCAACCGTTCATCGACGAGGACGGGGCGAACCCCTTGGCGCGTTTCTTTTCAGCCCGAAGCTGCGGCAGGCATACCGCCTGTTCCCGCTCCGTGCGTTGGAAGCCAGCTCAATCGGGGCACAGGCTGGCTATTTTATGGCAGGGCAACCCACAAATTGCTGCATCGCAATAAACTTGCGTTTCACTCTGTAACATTTAGCAGGAAGAGGACGCCTGGAACATTGGCCTCCCGGCAATCGTCAGGCCACGGTTGGCAGTGCGCTTAACAACTGATGCAAGGTGCCAATGGTTGACGCGTCAGCAATGCCATCAACCCGCGCTGGACGGAAATGCCGCTGAAAGGCGCGTATCGCCGCTGCAGTTGCGGTACTGAAGGCACCATCGACCTGAACATCATATCCGTAGAGCGCCAGCATGGTCTGCAGCGCCTCCACCGGCTCTCCGGCATCGCCCTCCTGGAAAAAACGACCGCCCCCGACGGGAAGCGGCTCCACCCAGTGGCCGATCCCGTGTTTGTGCAGCAGCCCCCAAGGAAACCGCTCGCCGGGATCCTGCTTGCGCAGCGGCGCAATGTCGGAATGTGCCAGAACCCGTTCAGCCGGGATGGCATTGCGCTCGATGATGTCGCGACAAAGCGCAATAACAGCCTCAATCTGCGCATCCTCGAAGGGCGGCGATCCCGCCTCGTGGCCGGGATTGGCAATCTCGATACCGATCGAGGCCGAATTGATGTCAGTCTCGCCTTTCCATGAGCTTTGTCCTGCATGCCAGCCCCGTGCGCTTTCAGGCAGAAGCTGGGTCACCACGCCCTCTTCATCGACGAAATAATGCGATGATACCTGGCTTTCCCCGGTGCACAGCCAGTCGAGAGCCGCAGCGGCTGTCGGCATGCCGGTATAATGCAGGATCAGCATGTCCGGCGCTCGACCGCCTTTGCGCTCGCCATGATTGGGGGATGGCCGCACACAAGCGGATTTGTAATCAGGATCAAAGGCAATCATGCTGCGGCGCGGTCTTTCTCAATCACCGCGAAGGCGTCATTGAGCGCCGCCATACGGTCGTTGGCTATGGTGAGGAATTCCTCGGGAACGCCGCGCGCGCGCAGCCGGTCGGGATGGCTTTCGGAGGCAAGCGCCCGGTACCGTTTCTTGACTTCGTCGAACGGCGTGGTTTCAGCCAGACCAAGCACGGCATAGGGATTGATGCCGTCAGGATGAACATGGCGGGCCATGATGCGATCGAAATAGGCTTCATCGATGTTGAAGATGTCCGCCACATTGGCGATAAATTCGAGTTCCTTGTGATGGATCACCCCATCCGCCTTGGCGATGTGGAACAACCCGTCGAGCACGTCTTCAAGCATGGCGCAATTGGCGTGCCCCGAACCGCACATGCCTGCCACCCGCTCGGCATAGGCCTCGTAGCCTGCAACATCCTGTTTGGCGAGATTGTAGAGCCGCGAAACATTGCCCGCCTCGGCTTGCGGAATAGCGAAAATTTCCTGGAAAGCCCGCACTTCTTCCGGGGCGACGATACCGTCAGCCTTGGCCATTTTCGCCGACAGCGCAATTACGGCAACCGAAAACGCTACCTTGCGGCGCGTTTCCGGATCACCGGCAAACACAGTGCGAATGGCTTCGACAACCCCTGAAAAGGCGGTGGAAGCGGTTTCGCCAATGGTATCAAACAGACTGCTGAACATAGACATGATTTGTTCTTAATCGATTTGGTCTCAGAAATCGAGTATGGCGCGGTGCACAATCGTTGAACAATCCATCACCGCAGCCAATCAAATTCATCGCGGATATTCGTTGGACCCGCACCTCCTGGTTGTTCTATGTCGTGGCCATGACCGATACAGCCAATCCACCCGTGCCTGCAGCTCCCGCCCATCCGCTTGCCGGTATGGCCATCGGTTTTGTCGGTATTGTCATCTTTGGCGCCACCTTGCCTGCCACGCGCGTCGCATTGGAAGGCTTTTCACCGGCGTTCATTACCTTTTCGCGTGCTGCGATTGCCGCAAGCGTGGCTGCTCTAACGCTGCTTGTTCTGAAAAAGCGGTTTCCCCGTCAGCATGCGCTGTCGCTTTTCATCGCCGGAATTCTGCTGGTCTACGGCTTTCCCGGCTTTTCCAGCGTCGCCATGCAAACCGTCCCGGCATCCCATGGCGGCGTGGTGCTCGGCGTACTGCCACTCATGACCGCCACTTTTGCAGCGCTTTTGGGCGGCGAACGCCCCGGCCTGGCGTTCTGGGCCTGGAGCATCGCAGGTGCTACGCTGGTCCTGGTCTTCTCGCTCTCCGGAGCCGATATCGAACCCGGCATCGGTGATTTCTGGCTGGCCTGTGCCGCACTGTCCGCGTCCTGCGGCTACGTCATTTCCGGCAAACTCGCCCGCACCAGGCCGGGTTGGGAAGTGATCAGCTGGGCCTTGATCGTCACTGCGCCGCTATCCTTGGCCGGCACCGCATTCACCTGGACCACCGGCGTTTTTCAGCCCGACACTCATGCACTCATAGCGCTTGGCTATCTCTCACTCGGCTCGATGTTCGCCGGCTTTATTTTCTGGAACTGGGGCATGGCGATCGGCGGCATTGCCCGCGTCGGTCAGGTGCAACTGCTGCAAAGCTTCGTCACGCTTGGCCTCTCCGCCCTGCTGCTCGGCGAGACCGTCACCCCTGTGATGCTCGGTTTTGCCATCGCCGTCGGTTTCGTTGTCTGGTGCGGACGCAAGGCCAAGGTCGGATGAGCCTACCCGCGCACAGTTGGCCAACAAGGCTCGCCAACTGTCCACACAGGCATCAACGGCGCCGAACGGACGAGTTCGCTTTGCAGCCTTGCGCGGGAATACCAGAGGTCAGCAATGCCTGGCGCTAATGCATGTCGCGTTCAAATGCGTTCATTTGACCGAGAACGTACATGCATTATCTCAGAGCTCACAGCGTCCTGCGGCAGAGCGGAGCTTTCGGGCAACGAGGGTATGCACGTCGGGCAACGGCCGCTCATGCGTCCTCTCGGCGACGACACTCATCTAAACGAGCGTTGCCGTGACATTGAATTTCTCAGGCACCCGTGACTATTCGACGAGAAGTGCCAAGCTGTCGGGAAAACACCTGAGGAATCCGTAGCACCTGATCGCCTCCGAGGCGACGCTGACATGGTCGGCATGAGCAAAGTCCGCCGGACCCGGGGGTAAACGACTGCATTTCCGTCAGCATGTCACAGCAGGTGCACATACGTCGCCCTCCTCTTTCAGTGCGTGACTCTCTACGGCGACAAGGTCGGGCTCGTAGACGGATTTGTGCTGTGCGATCGTGTCCAGGGTTTGCCTCCCGGACAGTGCCTTTGCTTCAAAGGCCTGAAGGTCCTGAGTCTAGATCAGTTCGGCAACAAGAATATCAAGGTGCTCGACGTGGCCTTCATCACCAGCAACTGCCACCTTACTCAGTCCGACCTGGACATGTTCGATCCGTTTCATGACCGAGAATTGTGGCTGCAAAGATCACCAACGCGCTGCTTTTATCAATGCCGGAGGCTGCCCTGATTACACTTGCCTGCCCGGCAATCGATCACAGACCGCGCACGTACATTCACAGACCACGCACGTACACTCACACCGACGTGAGCCAAACTGTTTTTGGTCGATAATATCGTGCGCGACATTAAAAATCGTGATCGGGTTCATAATCTCAACTATTTGTTTCAGCTTGGTTTTTTTACTCACTGGGGCCACACCAATCATATTTCAAGGGCAAAATTGTGTGAACACTGGTCACTGTTTTGTGGTTTGAAAACGGGCTTTGAACGGGACATCTTTGGCTCATCAAACGGCCTTCAAACCAAATCGTTGGTCGTTTTCAATAGCGGTCCAAAGCACCTCTAGGAGCCCGGATCGTAGTCGCAAAATCAACCGCGGGGATGTGCACGCTCCGGTGAAGGAACAAAGACAACTGCGTTTCCATCGGTGCGCCCAGTCACCCCGCCAACTGGTGGTCAAGTTTACCGACCGCCGCCACTTCAGACAAAGGAGACTTTTTATGAAAACTCTCGTTTCCGCCGCCCTGCTGACCGTTCTCGCCGGCACAAGCGCCGCTTTCGCCATCCAGCCGATCCC
>JBPOEW010000013.1:0-134094 GCA_051251555.1 Hoeflea sp. | reverse complement strand
GCCGCGGCGACCATCTGCATCGCCTTGGTGATCTTCTGCGTCGCCTTGACGGAGGCGATCCGGTTTTTCAGATCCTTGAGTGAAGGCATCCGTTATCCGTCCTCGGTCTGTTGCCGTTAGGCAAAGGTTTTGGCGTAAGTGTCGATAGCCGACTTCAACTGCGACTTGGTGTCGTCGCTGATAGCCTTCTCCTTGCGGATGGTCTCGAGCACGTCCTTGCCTTCGCTGCGCATGTAAGCCAGCAGGCCCTGCTCGAACTTGCCGACTTCGCGAACGCCGATCTTGTCGAGATAGCCATTCACGCCGGCAAAGATCACCGCAACCTGTTCTTCCGTCTTGAGCGGCGAGAACTGGGGCTGCTTGAGCAGCTCGGTCAGGCGCGCACCACGGTTGAGAAGACGCTGCGTTGCCGCATCGAGGTCGGAACCGAACTGTGCGAAGGCCGCCATTTCGCGGTACTGCGCGAGTTCGCCCTTGATCGAGCCTGCAACCTGCTTCATCGCCTTGATCTGAGCCGACGAACCCACGCGGGACACCGACAGGCCGACGTTCACGGCCGGGCGGATACCCTGGAAGAACAAGTCGGTTTCAAGGAAGATCTGACCGTCGGTGATCGAGATCACGTTGGTCGGAATGTAGGCCGACACGTCGTTGGCCTGGGTTTCGATCACCGGCAGAGCGGTCAGCGAGCCCGAACCATTGTCTTCGTTGAGCTTCGCAGCGCGCTCGAGAAGGCGTGAGTGAAGGTAGAAAACGTCGCCCGGATAAGCTTCACGCCCCGGAGGACGACGAAGCAGCAGCGACATCTGGCGATAAGCCACAGCCTGCTTGGACAAGTCATCGTATGCGATAAGGGCATGCTTGCCGCTGTCGCGGAAATATTCGCCCATCGCACAACCGGCAAACGGTGCCAGAAACTGCATCGGAGCAGGATCGGATGCCGTAGCGGCAATCACGATCGAGTATTTCATTGCGCCGCGATCTTCGAGGATCTTGACGAATTGCGCGACCGTCGAACGCTTCTGGCCGACAGCAACATAAACGCAGAACAGCTTTTCAGCTTCAGGGCCATTCTCGTGGATTGGCTTCTGGTTCAGGAAGGTGTCGAGAATGATCGCGGTCTTGCCGGTCTGACGGTCACCAATGATCAGCTCGCGCTGGCCACGGCCAACCGGGATCAGGGCGTCGATGGCCTTGAGGCCCGTCGACATCGGCTCATGCACCGACTTGCGCGGCATGATGCCCGGAGCCTTGACGTCCACGCGGGCGCGGGTCTTGGACTTGATCGGGCCCTTGCCGTCGATCGGATTGCCAAGCGCGTCAACAACGCGGCCGAGCAGTTCCGGACCAACCGGCACGTCCACGATGGCGCCGGTCCGCTTGACGATGTCGCCTTCCTTGATGTCCCGGTCGGAACCGAAAATCACCACGCCGACATTGTCGGCTTCAAGGTTGAGCGCCATGCCGCGAATTCCACCGGGGAATTCGACCATTTCACCAGCCTGGACATTGTCGAGGCCGTAAACGCGGGCGATACCGTCACCGACGGACAGGACCTGACCAACCTCGGAAACTTCGGCTTCCTTGCCGAAATTCTTGATTTGATCCTTGAGAATTGCGGAAATTTCCGCGGCGCGGATATCCATCAGCCAACCTCTTTCAGTGTATGCTTAAGGGTGGAAAGTTTAGTGCGAAGCGATGTGTCGACCTGACGCGAGCCAATCTTGACGATCAGACCACCCAGCAGCGACGCATCGACTGTGACGTCAAGCGTCACGGTTTTCCCAGTCACGCTTGCGAGCGCGGCCTTGAGTTCCTTTTCCTGAGCCGCCGACAGCGCGTGCGCCGTCTTGACGTCTGCAGTGACTTCGCCGCGCTCGCGCGCAGCGGTCTCGTGATAGGACTGGATGATCGCAGGCACGGCAAAAAGCCGGCGATTGCGGGCAACAACCTTGAGGAAGTTGCCGACCAGACCGGAGATGCCCGCCTTGCCGATCAGCGCCACAATCGAGCGCGACTGGTCTTCAGCGGAAAAAACGGGACTGCTGACGAGGCGCTGCAGATCAGCGCTGCTGTCGATCATCGCCTGAAAACGGTCAAGATCCTTCGCCACAGCGTCAATGGACTTGGCGTCAGCCGCCAGCTCATAGAGCGAGGAAGCATACCGTTCGGCGACACCGGAAATATGATGGGAGTTATCTGCCACGGGCGGGATTGTCTCTCATTGCCATCCAGACCCCTGCGCTTCACCGAAAGCCGGAAAGGCAAGCCTCTGAATTTGTTGCGGTAAATTTCAGGGCATCCAAGCTCGAAAGTTTGTTTTTCCCGAATTGCGCGGTCCGTCTAGCATAGAGCGCGGGGACTCGCAACACGCCGGAGGCGGCATAACGCACCTGCTTTAGGATGAGAGGCTGGCTCTGCCTGTCCTCAGGGACGCGAAAACAAACCCGATTCCGTCAAATCCAGCCCAGGGCATAAAGCAGTGGTCCCACCGCAAGCAAAATTTCGATCACCACGGAAACCAGATTGTAGAGCGTCACCCCCCGGTCGGACATCATCGAGATGATTCGCCCGAAAGCCGTGCATGCCCATCCGGCGCCCAGGGTCAGATAGATCAGCGGCTGCGCGAACAGCATCGCGCAGATTCCCACGCCAAGATAAAATCCGGCCATGGTGGCGCGCGATTCCGACACCGCCTCGGGATGATCGGGCTGCGTCTGAAGCCGCAGGATCCTCAGTGACAGTCGCGGCGCAAACAGCAACATCAGGCCGAACAGGATCGTTACCAGCGCCGAGGACCACGCCAGCCATTCGCCTTGGGTCGTCGGCCAATAGAACTCAATCATTCATGCATCTCCGTTTCATCTCAGGCGCCTTCAGCCAGCGCCAAAGTGACGCATCGGGTCAAACCATGGCCGGGACCACCATCGCTCTAACATGCGGCACACGCCCGCCATAGTCCCGGCACATTCCCTGGGTGCCTTTCCGGCAAGCCCTATCGCTATCAGTCCTTGGCAGTCAGCTTCCGCGCTTTGCGGGCGATCGTCCGCTCCCGGTTCATGATGTAAAATCCGCTCATGCAGATGATCGACGCGCCCAACAGGGTCCAGCCATCAGGCACATCTCCAAACACGATAAAGCCAAGCATGATCATCCACAGCAATTGGCTGTAGATGAACGGCGCCACCTTCGAGGCGGAGGCAAGCCGGCTGGCCTTGACCAGCAGCGCGTGGCCTCCGAGGCCCAACACTCCGAGACCCGCAAGCAGTGCGAATTCGAGAGCCGAGCCGGGCATCTGACCATAGACCAGTGCTGGCGGAGCCATCAGCACTGCTGCAAATATGCTGGAGTAGAACACCATGCTCATCTGGTTCTCATGCAGTGCCAGCTTGCGGGTGACAATTGAATAGATCGAATAGGTGAGAGTCGCGAGAATCGACCAGATGATGGGAAGAGAAAATACCTCGGTTCCCGGCCGCACCACAATCAGCACGCCAACAAAACCAACCAGAATCGCAGCCCAGCGGCGGCGGCCCGCCCACTCCCCGAGCAGCGGCCCGGCCAGAATCGTCACGAACATCGGCACAGACAGGAAGATGGACACCGTCTGCGCCAGCTGTAGATCGCGCAGCGCGAGAAAATTGAACAGGGTTGTGGCCGGCAGCAGCAACCCGCGCAGGATCTGCAGCGGGACATTCTGCATCCGGTACATGTCCGCCCGCCGCCACCCCTGAAAGGCGATGAAAGAAATCACCGCGTGGCTTAGGAATCGGCACCAGACCACGAACACCGCCGCATAGCCGATGGTCACCAGATATTTGGCTGTCGTGTCCAGCGCCGCAAAGCACATGAAGGTAGACAGAGCCATGACCATCGCCACAGGCGGCATGGCCTCGCGATCAACATCGTGCCGCGCCGGGCGATGATTGGGGATATGGTCCAAACCGGGGCTTTCCAAAAGAGCGGCATCAAAATTGATGAAGCGCAAGCAGCATGACATGCACGGCACAGCTGCTTGTGTCAAAGGCCACGCCCACCGACCCCGGCTCTCAGGAAATGCCGGTCTCGTCGAACATGGCACGGATGTTCTTTCCGGCATTGCGCGCCTCAACCTCCGATTCGCGCACCAGCGTGTCAAAATGCTCCGTCAGCGCGCTGACCTGCAGGCTGTCACGATAGACCAGATAGAACTGCCCGACATAGACCGCAGCCAGCAGCCGCCCGAAAATCGAGACCGGGGCAGAAAACACTTTCTTCGCATCATAGAAATACAGCCGCAGCGACGGATAGAGCCGCTCACACTGGTCTGCCATGAACCCGATCTGTTCGGCGCGCACATCCCGGGTGAGGCCCTGCCAGTAGCCCTCGCCCCGCGCCAACGACCGGATCTTGTCAATCGAGACGCAGATCTCGTAATCCGAGCCCGGCGCCCGCAGCCAGTCGGTCGTCTCGCGCATTGCGCCGCGCGCCTGTTCCGGCGTCTTGTCGAGGAACGCCGCATATTCCCATTCGAGAACCGCCTCGGTTTTCAGGATATCGGGAAGTGTCGCCGGCACATGGCGGATCTTGTGGCCTGCCGCTTCCTGATGCCAGGCAATAATCTGCTCATCCGCCGGTGTCCGCTGTGCCGTCTCCATCCGGAAGCTTGCCGACAACACTTCCGCCGCTGATTCGGGCCGGTCCGACAATCCCAGAAGCCAGTCGGCACTGACCCCGAGCGCCTGAGCACATTCGGCCGCCAGATGCGCATTGGGCAACCTCACCTCGTCACCGGCGAGCAATTGCGCAATCGTCGAGCGGTCAACGCCCGCAGCCCGCGCCAAAGCGCTGCGGCTCATGCCTGTCAGTACCAGACGGGCGGCCAGCCGGGTGCGAAACAGGTCTGCGCGGTCACTCTTGTGCATCTGGGATATTTCGCACGCTTGATGATTTAAATCAACAAACATGCATTTTCGCTGCAAAGATACAGAATTCCGTCGAAAGCGCGAGCGGAGTAGAATGGCCCTGTCACGACATCGACCTCAGGAGACACCATGGAAACGAAACTCAGAACCATCGCAAAAGCCCTCACCTGGCAGGTCCTGGGCCTTGCCGTGACCGGCGCGCTGGCCTGGTTTCACACTGGCTCTCTGGTGACTGCCCTCAGCTTCGCCCTCTCCACCGCCGCAAGTGGACTGGCCTTCTTCTTCGTCCACGAACGCCTGTGGGCGCGGGTGAGCTGGGGAATGAGCCGGCGCCACGTCTGATGCCGCGGACCTTCGATCAAATCCCCGTAAAAGCCCAGATCGCCAGACAGCTCGCGATGCCGACAACCACGTTCATGACCAGTCCGACCTTGAGAAAATCGGCAAAGCGGTAGTTGCCGGCCGCATAGACCAGCGTGTTGGTCTGATAGCCGATGGGAGTGGCGAAACTCGCTGAAGCGCCCAGCATGATGGCGTAGATGAGCGGCTTGGGATCGATGCCGAGCGAACTCGCAAGACCGATGGCCATGGGAGTCAATATGACTGCGACCGCATTGTTGGAAACCATCTCGGTCAAGATCGACGTCAGGCCATAGATGGCAAACAGAACCACCAGTGGTGAAACCGATTTCAGAAACGGAGTTGCAGCTTCGACAATTCCCTGCACCACGCCGGTATTGTCCAGACCACGACCGATGGCCAGCATCGCAAAAATCAACACCAGAATTGATCCATCGATGGACTTCAGGGCGTCATCGGCCTCAACGCAACCCGTCAGCAGTATCATTCCCACCCCCAGAAGCGACAGCGTGACGATCGGGGCCACATTGAAGATCGAGAGCACAATGACTGCGGCCATCGTCAGTATTGCCAGCCACGCCCGGTGCCGCTTGTAGGGTCTCAGCTTCGGCTCGCTCGCCGCGACAAAACTTTCCGACTGAAGAATATCAGCAAGGTCGCCCGGGCTGCCCTCCAGCAAAATGCGATCACCCGCACGCAGCCGGACTTCGGAAAGTTCAGGTCCCGGATTGTGCTTTCGCCGAGACACCCCGAGCACCCGGACACCCGCCTTGAACCAGCCGAGATCGCTTATTTGACGACCACTGCTCCCCGCATCACCGGCATAGACCGCCTCGACCTTTTCGAGCTTCTGTTTGTCCGTCTCCCTCGGCAACACCTTGAAGTAGCCCAGCATGTAGTTCGGGTGATCGCGAAGCGTCAGAAGCTCCGACTGATTGGCCAGTATGATGACCAGATCATTCTTGAACACTTCTAGCTCGGGGTCCGGCTTCAACCGCTCGGACCCGCGCAGGATACCCAGCACACGGGTCTTCGACAGCGCGCTGAAATCCGACAGAACTCTGCCGGTGGAGGGATTTTCACCCTCATTTTCGGCAGGCGCGATAATCTTCACTTCAGACATGAACTCCGTGGCGCTGTCATCGATCGCGTCGCCGGAAATGACGTGCGAGGGCAACAATCGCGGCCCCAACACCAGCAATGTAAGCCCGCCCACCACCAAAGCCACCAGACCGAACGGCAACAGTTCGAGCATTCGCATCGGCTCCATGCCCTCGCGTTGCGCTACACCATCGATCAGCAGATTGGTCGATGTTCCGATCAGGGTCAGCGTGCCGCCGAGGATCGCCATGTAGGACAGCGGAATAAGAACCTTGCTGGAAGCGATATTGAGAGCCCGGGCCATTTTCGAAATGATCGGAATCAGCACGATCACCAGCGGCGTGTTGTTCATCAATCCCGACGCCAGCGCAGCGCCCAGCAGCAGCAGCACAAGGGCAACCGGCCCGCGCCTTTCCGACACTCCGACAAAATAGGAGGATGCAGCATCCAGCACACCGGTGCTGACCAGTGCCGAGGACAGGATGAACATCGCCGCAATGGTGATCGGCGCCGGATTTGAGAAGACCTCCAGTGCTTCCTCGGTGGAGATATATCCGAGCAACAGGAATGCCGCAGCACCGGCGGTGGCCACGGCAGCCGGCGGCAGCTTCTCGAAAAGAAATCCGAAAAACACCAGACCAACGATCACGGCGGAAAGACCGGTCGCGGTATCTGCCATGAATTCCGCGTAAAAATTCTCAAGCATGATGCCGCCCGGAGCTATGTGTGCAAACTGATCGCCAAACGCACCGGCAGCCAAGGAGTTGCGTGACGAGCAAATATATTCAGCGCGCCCGTCGAACTGCTCGATAGCTTATGCCTGCGCAGCATGTTTCCGGGCAGACCTTGCCGCTACGCAAAATTCCGTGGATCGATACCACCTGCACCGGACTCCGTACCTTGGGTCCTGACCGAGCATCCGCCGGACGAACACGCTGTTGCAGAGAAGCGTAGTCCAGGCCTTCCTCAGATGATTTCATCTTCGTCAAACAGCGGATCATCGGACAGTTGTTCGTTCAGGTCGCCGACAGCGCCTTCTGCGACGGACATCGACTTGACCCTTGCCAGGTGAAACACCGCATCGCCCTCGTTCACCACGGGCAGTACGGCACGGCCGACCACGATTCCGTTGAACGGCGCCGAAATCGCTTTTTCGTGTTCGCCGAACGGATCCGCGACCACGGCCATTACATCGCCACGGGCGACAACATCGCCCTCGGCACGGAATGTCCTGAGCAGCCCGCCGGCAGGTGCACGCAACCATTTGCTCGATGTGCAGTGCTGTGGCGCAGCTTTGGCTTTTGCTATGCCTTTTGTTGGCAATTGCCCCACATGCTGCAGGACGCGCATGATCCCTGCGACCCCTGCGCGAACAGACATTTCATCAAAACGCAGGCCTTCGCCCGCCTCATAAAGCAGGATGTCCTTGCCGATGGCCTTGGCCGCACCGCGCAAGGATCCCTCCCGCAGCGGTGATTCCAGGATCACCGGCGCGCCAAAGACGTCCGCCAGTTCAGCGGTATAGGCATTGTCGGGCGAAATACGGATCTGCGGCAGATTGGTGCGGTGGATCGCGGCAGAGTGCAGATCGATCCCCAGATCCGACCGCGCCACGATCTCGGTCAGGAACAGATACGCCAGCCGCGAAGCAAGCGAACCTTCCGGCGATCCCGGAAACATCCGGTTCAGGTCACGCCGGTCCGGCAGATAGCGCGAGTGGTTGATGAACCCGAATGCGTTCACAATAGGGATCACGATAAGTGTCCCGCGCAGCGATTTGAGGTTGGGCGCCCGCAACAGGCGTCGCACGATCTCGACGCCGATCACCTCGTCCCCGTGGATGCCGGCGCTGACAAACACGGTGGGACCATCGGCCTTTGCGTGAATGACATGCACAGACATGGAAACCGGGGTGTGGTCCGACAGCACACTGACGGGAAGGTCAATGGTCTGCCGGCTGCCCGCGGGGACACTGTGGCCCCGCATCTCAAACGCTGCGCGGGCTGGCATCAGCCCTTGCCCTTGGTCTTGGTGTTGCCTTTTGAGGCACTCTTTTCCAGATATTCGATGATCTGGCCCGCCACATCCAGGCCCGTTGCTTTTTCAACGCCTTCCAGACCGGGGGACGAGTTGACCTCCATCACCACCGGGCCGTGATTGGCGCGCAGCATATCGACGCCGCAGACGTTAAGACCCATCGACTTGGCCGCGCGAATCGCTGTCGATCGCTCTTCGGGCGACAGCTTGATCAGTTGCGCAGAGCCACCGCGATGCAGGTTCGAGCGGAATTCGCCCTCGGCCCCGGTCCGCTTCATCGCCGCGACCACCTTGCCGCCAACGACGATGGCGCGAATGTCTGTGCCCCCGGCTTCCTTGATGAATTCCTGCAGCAGAATGTTCACCCCTGCGCCGCGAAAGGCCTCGACGACGGATTTGGCCGACCGTTTGGTATCCGCCAGAACCACGCCGATACCCTGCGTGCCCTCCAGCAGCTTGATGACAACCGGCGCACCGCCTGCCAGTTCCAGCACTTCTTCGGTCTGCTTGGGATCATGCGCAAAAGTCGTGACCGGCAGGCCAATTCCGTCGCGCGCCAGCAATTGCATTGAACGCAGTTTGTCACGGCTGCGGCCGATGCCGACGCTTTCGTTCAGCGGGTAGACGCCCATCATTTCAAACTGACGCAGAACCGCCAGGCCGTAGAACGTCACAGATGCCCCGATCCGCGGAATCACCGCATCAAAACCCTCCAGCTTTTCGCCGTTGTAGTAGATCTCGGGGCGGCGCGATGCGATGTTCATGTAGCAGCGCAGCGTGTTGATTACATGAAACTCGTGCCCCCGCGCTTCCGCTGCCTCCTTGAGGCGTTTGTGCGTATACAGGTTCGGGTTACGTGCCATCATTGCGATTTTCATGGGAAAATCCTTTCTGCCTCAAAGGCGGCTCCGACCTCAACTGGTCAGGTTTGAGCGGCGCGTGTGCACCGCGATATTGTGATTCTTGAGCGCGGTGCGCCCGACAATCATCGGAAACCGCATGTTGCTGCGATCTGTCAGAGAGACCGAGATCATCCAGGACCGGTCAATCAGCTTGAGTTTCGTGCGGATGATGATCCGCTCTTCGGCAATGCCGCTGGTATTCTTGATGTCTCGCCGGTCGTAAATCGGCGCCTCCGCCCAGACTTTCGGCGTCCGGCCATCCGGCTTCACCTGAAACCGGACCCACTCCTTGTCATCGCGATAAAACGTCTGGATCTTCGTGGCATGCAGCGCCGACGTCCGCGCACCTGTGTCGATCTTCGCCTTAATCTGCCGCAGCCCGAGCACCGGAAGGTCCAGATGCTCCATCCAGCCGATCACCAGAAGCTCCGGTTTCGCCTTCGGTGTTTTCATAGTGTCCATGCTCACACCAGCCAGGGCATCATCAGCGTGGCCAGGCTGAGCACAAAAAAGAACCCCGCCATATCCGTGACTGTGGTCAGCAAGGGACCGCTGGCTACAGCCGGATCCTGCCCGATCCGCTTGAGCAGCAAGGGCACGACACCGCCGATGGAGACCGCCAGAATGGTGTTCAACGCCAGCGCCGCTCCGATGACAAGACCGAGTGCGGGGCTGCCTTTCCAGGCCCAGGCGACAATCCCGATCAGGATACCCAGGGCGATCCCGTTGATCACGCCGACGCTGACTTCCTTGAGCCAGACCTCGAATGCATCCTTTGGACGGACCAGGCCGAGGCTCAGCTCGCGCATCGTCACACCAACAGCCTGGTTGCCCGAACAGCCCGACATGTCCGACACCATCGGCAGAAAGACAGCAATCGCGATGACCGCCACCAGCGTTTCCTCATAGGCGGAAATCACCGAGGCCGCGATCATGTTCAGGACGATGTTGGCCGACAGCCAGGCCAGGCGCCGGCGCGACCGCAGCCATGTCGGCATGGATCGCAACTCGTCACTGACCACACCCTGCAATTTCAGGTTTTCGCTTTCGGCACGCTCCAGCAAGGCCTGCGATACGGCGTCTCGGGAAACCACACCCAGCAATATGCCGTCAGCATCGACAACAGGAACCCCGAGAAAGTCGTACTTGTCGAAAATATCTTGCAGATCCGAAATCTCTGCTTCCGGCTGCACCGACAACGGCTTGACCATGATGGTGGTGAGGAGTGCGGACCGTTTGGTGGCCAGCAGCCCGCGCAACGACACCACACCAACCAGTTTCTCGTCCTTGTCCACGATATAGGGGTGCTGGCCGCGATACCGGTCAACATCTTCATCGTCCTTGGCGAGAACCTTGATCACATCGCTGACCGTCATGGTGTCCTGACATTCGAACACCTCTGTCATCATCAGGCCGCCGGCGGTGTCGTCCGCATACTCTGACAACCGTCGCACATCTGCGGCGTCCTCGGCGTCCATCTGGCTCAGGATGGCCTCGGCTTCCGCATCCTCCATGCCGCCGATCAGATCGGCCTGCACGTCCGAATCCATCTCGTCGATGATTTGCACGGCGCGGGCGGTCTCAAGCTCCTCCAGCAGACCCGCACCTGTTTCATGCGGCGCTTCTTCCACAAGGTCGGCAGCCATCTCCGGCGAAATCAGCGTCAGAACTGTCCGGCGATCTTCCTGATCCAGATCAAGAAGTTCCCGTAACGCCTCTGACAAGGAAAGCCGCTCGAACAACGCATTCAGACGTACCGCATCGCCAGCCGTCGCAGCGGCTTGCAATTCCTCGGACAAATCAAGGTCCGATTCGATGGGGGCAACGTGTTGGTTCATGCGCAATCTCCTTGCGAAGTATTTACATAGACAAATAAAAATTGTCTATAGATATAATATTATTGCCATGGAGATAAACATGTCGAATTTCGAGATCGCCGCCCGCCAACTCGCCAGCCTTTACGGCAAAAGCTTTGGCGGCAAATCCAATGGCCGGTATCGGCTCTCCTCCAAACAGCTCAGAGAAATGCTTGGGCGCAAACGTCTGTATGAAAATGATATCGAGCAGCTGACGCGTGCGGCCCTTGAAGCAGGGCTGGTCCTGATAAACATGGACAGCTTTTTTGTCGTGCTCAGTGCCAACACATTTGTGAACTACAGACGCCTCAGCGGTGAGGCCCTGTCAGTCGCGATGTCCGAACAATAGCTTTCCCGCAAGCCGGCATCCGTGACATTGTGTGCCGTCCAGTGAACATCAACACATTTGCAGCGAAATTTAACGTTGTTTCTCGGTGCCGCAGCCTGCTCTTCACTCGGGGACGGGCCCCCTCACAGAAAACTCTGCGGATCGATATCGATCTGCACCTGCACCGAGCCGCGCGCCTTCGGGCCCTGGCTGAGCATTTGCCGGATAAACCCCTGCATGTCCTTGCCGCGTTCGCCATGCACCAGCAGCCGGAACCGGTAGCGGCCGCGGATCAGCGCCAGCGGCGCTTCCGCCGGTCCCAGCACCATGATGCCGGGCATCGAGGGGGCAGCCGCCCGTACCCCGCGCGCGTGGCCCTCGGCTTCAAGCCGGGTTGCCGCAGAGATGATCACCGAAGCGAGCCTGCCGAACGGCGGCAACATGGCGCGGCTGCGCTCATCGGTTTCGCGCTCGTAAAAGGCTTGCGGATCGCCCGAGGCCAAGGCCTGCATCACCGGATGTTGCGGCTGAAACGTCTGGATCAGGCCGTGGCTCTTGCGCCCCGTGCGCCCGGCCCGGCCGGTCACCTGCGAGAGCAGCTGATAGGTCCGTTCGGCAGCACGCGGATCGCCATTCGACAGTCCCAGATCGGCATCCACCACGCCAACCAGCGTCATCATCGGGAAATTGTGCCCCTTGGCCACCAGCTGGGTGCCGATAACGATATCGGCCTCGCCCTTGGCAATGGCCTCCAGCTCGATCCTGAGCCGTCGCGTACCGCCGGCCATGTCAGATGACAGCACGATGGTCCGCGCATCGGGAAAATGCTTGTCGGCTTCCTCCGCAATCCGCTCGATCCCCGGACCGCAGGCCGCCAGATGATCCAGCGTGCCGCAGGATGGGCAGGCATTCGGGGTTTTTTCGGTGTGGCCGCAATGGTGGCATTGAAGCTGTTCGCGAAACCGGTGCTCGACCAGCCAGCTCGAGCATTGCGGGCATTCGAAGCGATGTCCGCACACCCGGCACAGCGTCAGCGGCGCATAGCCGCGCCGGTTTAGAAACAGCAGCGATTGCTCCTTGCGCTCCAGCGTCTCGGCCATGGCTTTCAGCAGCACCGGCGACAAGAATCCGCCGCGCGCCGGCGCATGCCGCCTCAAATCAACCAGCTTCAGATCCGGCAGCCCGGCATCGGCATAGCGGTTTTCCAGCAGCAGATGGTTGTAGCGCCCCTGCGCCGCGTTGACCCTTGTCTCGATCGACGGCGTCGCCGAGGCCAGCACCACCGGAATGCCCGCCAGCCGGGCGCGGACAACGGCCATGTCGCGGGCATTGTAAAACACCCGGTCTTCCTGCTTGTAGGCCGGGTCGTGCTCCTCATCGACGATGATCAGGCCAAGATCGGCAAACGGCAGAAACAGTGCCGAGCGCGCCCCTGCCACCACCCGCACCTGACCTTCCGCCGTCTGCCGCCAGACCTTCTCTCGCATGCGCGGTGCCAGTTCCGAATGCCATTCCCCCGGCCGCGTCCCGAAACGCGCATGAAACCGGTCGAGAAACGCAGCCGTCAGCGAAATTTCCGGCAGCAGGATCAACACCTGCCGTCCTTGCCGCACAGCTTCTGCAATGGCTTCAAAATAGACCTCGGTCTTGCCCGAACCGGTCACCCCGTCAAGCAGCGTCGCGCTGAACTCGGCTCTGGCAACCGTTTCCCGAAGCGCAGCCGCCGCGTCCGTCTGTCCTGCCTCAAGCTCCGGCGGCGCGTAATCGGGATCGGGTACAGCCACCACCGGCGGCGGCGGCAGCTTCACCGGTTCCAATACGCCCTGCGCCGACAATCCATCGATCACGCTTGGCGTCACGCCCGCCGCATGCGCCAATCCGCTCTTGGTCCAGGCCAACCCATTGTCAGCGTGCTCGAGCACCCGTTCGCGCGCAGCGGTCAACCGTTCAGGCCGCGCCTCAGTCAGCCGCAAGGCGTTGATCATCGGCTCGGGATCAAACGCCGCCGGCGCCCTCAGCGCCATCCGCGCCACCAGCCCCGGCGGCGACAATGTGTAGCCCGAGACCCAGTCGATGAACCGCCGCATCGGCTCGACAATCGGCGGGCAATCGAAAATCTGGGTGATTTCGCGCAGCTTGTCCGGGTTGACCGCATCCGCCGGGCCATCCCAGACGATCCCCGCCACCAGTCGCGGCCCCAGCGGCACCTGGACGATCTGCCCCGGGCTCGCATCCACGCCTTCCGGAAGCGCATAGGAATAGGCGCGCTCTGCCGGCATCGGTATGAGCACGGGAACCACTTTGCGGGGAAACAGCCCGCCTTCAATTTGTCGCGAATCTTTGACCATGTGGCGTGACCTTGCCCCCGCTTTGGGCTAAAGGAAACCCGGAATTGTACATTGGCGCCGGAACACTCCGGCTTTTGCAGCTTGGGAGTTTGAAATGAAATTCTTTGTCGACACAGCCGACGTGGGCGAGATCAGGGAGCTCAACGATCTGGGCCTGATCGATGGCGTCACCACCAATCCTTCGCTGATCATGAAATCCGGTCGCGACATCCGCGAAGTCACCAAGGAAATTTGCGATATTGTCGATGGTCCGGTCTCCGCCGAAGTCGCCGCCACCGAATATGACGCGATGATGAAAGAGGCTGCGGTTCTGGCCAAGATCGCAGACAATATCTGCATCAAGCTGCCGCTGACGCTCGACGGCCTCAAGGCCTGCCGCGCACTGACCTCGGACGGCCACATGACCAATGTGACACTGTGCTTTTCGGCCAACCAGGCGCTGCTTGCCGCCAAGGCCGGCGCCAGCTTCATCTCGCCCTTCATCGGCCGCCTCGACGACATGGCGATCGACGGCATGGACCTGATCCGCGAAATCCGCCAGATCTACGACAATTACGGCTTCGACACCGAAATCCTCGCCGCCTCGATCCGCACCGTCAATCACGTCCGTGAAGCCGCCCTGATCGGTGCCGATGTCGCCACCATCCCGGCGTCGACCATCAAGTCGCTGGTCAAGCATCCGCTGACCGACAAGGGTCTGGAAGCCTTCCTGGCCGACTGGAAAAAGACCGGCCAGACGATTGCCTGATCTGGGCGCCTGATCTGGGCGCCTGATGAGAGGCGCTTGATCAAACCAGATTTGACAAGCTTCAACGGCCCGGTCACCCCGGGCCGTTTTTGCGAGCACCGCCGCAAAAAGCCGGACTCATTGGCCAGTCTGTCAAATGTCGAAAAGTGTGGTGAACCGGCGTGGTCGCCTTCAGGCCGATTGGGTCCAGCCTTTAGGCGCGGGCTCGAACGTCCGGTCCGGGTCTTTGGCAAGCCCATGCACGGTGTGATACTCGAGCGCCCGAACCGCTTCCGCCGGATCACCATCCAGCGCATCCGGCATGATCGGCTCACCCACGGTAAAGCGGAACGTGTGGTGCTTCTTGTTCAGCAGCTCGTGAAACACTGTCATGTCCCTGAGTTCGGTCGAATGCTTTGACAGCCAGTAGAACAGCCCTGAATTTCGCGCCGAAATGTTGACCGGCACCACTGGCAAATCATGCCGCTTGGCCAGCGTCACCGCCGAAACCTTCCACGGACGCTCCGTCAGCTTGCCCTCGTTCCAGAACGCGATCCGGCCAGATGGAAACAGCACGGTGGCCTTGCCTTCCTGAACCGCCCGGTTGGTCAGCTGAAGGGTCTCGCGCGTCTTGTCGCGGCTCTTGTAGTCTTCGCGCCATTCAACCGGAATGATGATTTCGCTCAACCGTGGATTGACCCGCACCGCATCGCGATTGGCAAACACCATCATGTCGGACCGGCGGCGCTTGAGAAAATCAAACATCGCCACCCCGTCGGCAATGCCTGTCGGGTGGTTGGCGACAAGCAAAAAGCCGCCTTTTTCGGGAATGCGCTCTTCACGCCGGGTCTGGATATCAAGCTTGAGAAGATCGCTCATATGCTGGAATGCGTCGTGACCGGACATCTGCCCCATCGCGTCGGCCATCCGCACCGCTGCGCCATATTTCAAGGTGGCATAGAGAAACGGCCGCATCACCGGCCAGGCCGGATGGTCAACCAGCCGGCCGCCGCGCTCGGCGATCAGCCGGTCGATAATGTGACCGGGCCGACCATGCGCCAACACCTGAAGGCGGTCTGAAATCTCAGCCACATACGCCATGGATTCGACCTTCCCTGAGTCCGCGCTGATAAAACCTATGGCAACAGATTGTGATGTCCTTGTGACATCACTCGACCGCAACCGTTTACCCCCCGCTAAGCCCACTATGCAATAGTCGCCGCCAAGATTGGCCACAGGTGTGGCCGCTCAGTCTCACCGTCAGTGCAATCCGGCACCCGGGTTGCATCGAGTTTGAAACCACGGACCCATCATGCAGCAGCCTCTTGTCACCGCAGCACCTGATGTCATTGCCGAGCGGCAGCACTGGCTCAAAAATCTGACAGACGAGCGGCGCCTGTCGCCCAAGACCGCCGACGCCTATGAGCGCGATCTGCGCCAGTTTCTGAGCTTTCTCACACTCCATCTGGGCGGACCGCCACGGATTGCCGATCTGGCCGATCTGCGCCCGCTGGATCTGCGCGCCTTCATGGCCGAGCGGCGGCGCGATGGCGCCGGCGCAAGAACTCTGGGACGCGGCCTCGCCGGCATCCGGTCGTTTCTGCGCCATCTCGAGCGCAAGGGCCTCGCCAATGCCGCCGGCGCCTCGGCCACACGGG
Source organism: Hoeflea sp. (assembly GCA_051251555.1). Classification (GTDB taxonomy): domain Bacteria; phylum Pseudomonadota; class Alphaproteobacteria; order Rhizobiales; family Rhizobiaceae; genus Hoeflea. The sequence continues at coordinate 117,873 of JBPOEW010000013.1, read as the reverse complement.
CCCCGCGCCAACCCAAATCTTTGCCCAAACCCTTGAGCACCCGCGACGCCATGCGGGTGGTCAACACCGATCTGCAGCTCTCAGACGAGCCCTGGATCGCAGCCCGGTCTGCTGCCGTACTGACCCTGCTCTATGGCTGCGGCCTGCGTATTTCGGAAGCCCTCGGACTTACTGTCAACGATCTGCCGCGTGACGGCGAAACGCTCAGAATCACCGGCAAGGGCGGCAAGACAAGGATCGTGCCGTTGTTGCCTGTCGCCAGAGAGGCGATTGCCGAATACCGCAAGCTTTGCCCGTTCTCGCCAGATCCCGATGCACCTATTTTCCGGGGCTTTCGCGGCGGCCCCTTGCAGCCGGCCATCGTGCAGAAGGAGATGCGCCGTCTGCGTGGCGCGCTGGATCTGCCTGACACTGCTACCCCGCATGCATTGCGTCACTCATTTGCCACCCACTTGCTCGCCGGGGGCGGAGATCTCCGGACCATCCAGGAACTGCTCGGCCATGCCAGCCTGTCGACCACACAGGTTTACACCGGGGTTGATGCCAACCGGCTTATCGACATCTACGACCGGGCTCATCCCAGGGCCTGATCGCTGACTGTGTCGGTGCGTAGCCCGGGTCGCGTTGATGCGGCCAGATGTTGGATTGGCAATTAACCCCGCATTTACCACGGCCGGAACTTGGCTTTCGATTAACCGGATTGTCAGCCTCGAGGCGCTAGTATGACAGGTCAGATCCAGAAGGAACGGCCTGCCATGCATTCTCAGCCTGTCTTGTCCCGCATGAGGACCACCTGCGCGCAATTTCCAAACCTGGTTTTTGCCGTGGCCGTGTCGCTGCCGTTCGCGCTGCTGATCCTGCTGGCCCTGGGTCTCATCTGGGGAACTGACAGTGCTCGCGCTGACGAGACAGCCACTTGCAACGGCACCAGCCTGGTCGAGCAGCTGGCAGCCTCCGACCCGGAAAAACTGGCAGCGGCACGCGCAACCGCGAGTGCCATCCCCAACGGCAGCGGTCTACTCTGGAAGGTCGAAAAACCAGGCGTCGCGCCATCCTGGCTGTTTGGTACCATGCATGTCACCGATCCGCGAGTCACCGCGCTGCCGTCCGCCGCCCAGTCAGCATTTGATACCGCGGGAACCGTGGTGATCGAGACAATCGAGATTCTGGACCCGGTCAAGGCTCAGGCAGCCCTTCTGACAAAGCCTGAACTGACCATGTTCACCGACGGCACCACGCTCAACGAACATCTCAGCGCGGATGAGAGCAGAATCGTCGAGGCCGAACTGGCCCGCCGCGGCATTCCCCTGGCGCTGGTCTCCCGCATGAAGCCGTGGATGATTGCCGGACTGGTAGCCCTGCCCGCCTGTGAAATGGCCCGCAAGGCGGAAGGCGTCGATTTTCTCGACATCAAGATCGCCGATGCTGCCAAGGATCAGGGCAAGCAGTTGCTCGGGCTCGAAAGCATCGGCGAACAAATGGCTGCAATGGCCGACCTGCCGATGGAGTTCCATATCCGCGGCCTTGTCGAGACCATCAAACTCGCCGATCTGATGCCCGACATCATGGCAACAATGGTCGATCTGTATCTGCAGGGCGAGATTGCCCAGATCATGCCGGTTGTCCTCGCGGCCGGTCCCGCGGAAATGCAAGAAGACGCCAGCGGCTATGCCGCCTTTGAGGAACGCATCGTGACGATGCGCAACCACGTCATGGCCGGTCGGGCAGCTCCCATCCTCAATGCCGGCAACGCCTTCATAGCCGTCGGCGCACTACATCTGCCTGGCGAGCAAGGAATCGTAGCTCTGATCCAGAACGCCGGCTACACGGTGAGTGCCGTGCGGTAACAAACCGTTACGACCAACTGATCATCGTGAAGGAACCTATCTCCTGATCACGGCGTTATAGCCGTGTGACACAAAAGGAGATGTCAAATGGTTGATTACACACCGCATACCCGCCCCGGCGAACAAGATCGTCCTCATGAACATATTCGTGAAACGACTGTCGTCAAATCAGGCAGTTCCACAGGCGTGATGGCCGCAGTCGTCCTCTTTGCTCTTTTGGCAATCGCGGGCTTCGTCTTCTTTACCGCTGATGACACCCAGACAGTCAACGTCACTGCCCCTGGCGCCGAAGTCAACGAACAGGTCGCACCTGACGCCGACCCTGCACGCCCTGTCCCGGCACCCGATGCACCGCTGGTCGAACCGGATGCCGCAGCACCCGAAGCTCCGCTGGAAACAGCTCCGGCGCCAGCAACAAACGGCTAATCACCTATTTTCATCACTGGTCTGACCTCCCCGCTGACCTCCCCCTGTGATGAAAACCCGCGAACCGCCCGGCTCCCCACCGGGCGGTTACGCGTTTTAAGGGCGTGTTCCTGAAAGTGGGAACCGGTTTTCGGAGTAAAACACGCGCCAAAGCAGAAGCTTGAAGCACGTCGCATGAATATGATGGAATGCAATGCTTCAGGTGTTGTGTTCAGGCATTCCGGAGAAAACCTTCGGCTCAGATCCGCGACAGGGTGCTGGCCACAATCAGTTTGTGAAACGGCATGATCACCGCAAGATACATCCGGCCAAGAGAATTGTGCCGCTCGACCAGCGTCATCATGCGGACGGATGTCTGCTGATTTTCCGGGGTTTCAGTCTGCACGACAATCCGGAAATCGAGATGACGGTCGTCAAAGCCGAGCACGATCTCGTCTGGATCATTGCGGATCACCGGGAACATGCCGATACGTTGCCCACCCGGTGCAGCGGCTTCCGGGTCCCCTTGCAACCCGAATGGCCGAACCATCAGGTTCCTGATCGCCATCAACCCGCCAACCCATTTGGGCATGCGATCAAAAGCCCGGCGGGCAGCAATTTCCGCGGTCACCCCGGTATCGCTCACCACGACTTCGAAACAGTCGCCCCAGTCCGCACCCGGCAAGGCCGGATGCGGCAGGGATACCTTGATCTCGCGGGCCTTCATCGATTTTCACACCCCGCAAGATTTTGCGTTGTTTCTACATATGCAGCGGCTTGAAAAACGTCGCCAGCGCCGCTTCCTTCACGGCTTCCGACATCGTCGGATGCGCATGGCAGGTCCGGCCCAGGTCTTCCGAGCTGCCGCCAAACTCCATCAGCACTGCGGCTTCATGGATCATCTCACCGGCGCCGAAGCCGATGATGTGGACACCCAGAACCCGGTCGGTTTCAGCATCCGCCAGCACCTTGACGAAGCCGTCCGGGGCTTCCATCGCCCGCGCCCGGCCATTGGCTGAAAACGGGAACTTGCCGGACTTGTACTTGACGCCTTCGGCCTTCAGCTCTTCCTCGGTCTTGCCGACAGCCGCCACTTCCGGGCTCGTGTAGACCACTCCCGGAATGACATCGTAATTTACATGGCCTGCCTGTCCGGCCATGATTTCGGCCAGAGCCACGCCTTCGTCCTCGGCCTTGTGCGCCAGCATCGGACCGGCAATGACGTCGCCGATGGCATAAACGCCCGGCACATTTGTCTGGTAATGATGGTCGGTACGCACCCGGCCACGCTCATCCAGCACCACACCCGCGTCCTCAAGCCCCAGGCCTTCCGTGAACGGCTTGCGGCCAGTGGCGATCAGCACGATATCCGCGTCGATCGTTTGCGCGTCGCCGCCCTTGACCGGCTCAAACGAGACCTTGGCCCCCTTGCCGGTGTTTTCCACGCCGGTAACCTTTGCGCCGACCTTGATATCCATGCCCTGCTTGGCAAGAATCCGCTGGAACTGCTTGGCAACCTCACCGTCCATGCCACCCAGGATCTTGTCGAGATACTCGACCACGGTCACCTTGGCGCCCAGCCGGCCCCAGACCGAACCCATTTCCAGCCCGATGACGCCGCCGCCGACCACGACGATGTGTTCAGGAACCCTGTCCAGCGCAATGGCGCCGGTCGACGAGACGATCACCTTCTCGTCGATCTCGACTTCGACGCCGGGAATGCCTGCGACATCAGATCCGGTAGCGATCACAATGTTCTTGGCTTCGAGTTCGGTCACTTTGCCATCATTGTCGGTCACCGATGCCTTGCCCTCACCCAGCACCTTTCCGAGACCGAAGAAACTGTCGATCTTGTTCTTCTTGAACAGGAAGGCAACGCCCTCGACGTTTGACTTCACGGTCGCATCCTTGTGCGCCATCATCTTCTCGAGATTGAGCGTCGGCTTGCCAACCTCGACACCGAGGCTGTCCATGCCGTGATTGGCGTGGGCAAACACTTCCGACGCGTGCAGCAGCGCTTTCGATGGAATACAGCCTATGTTCAGGCAGGTTCCGCCGAAGGTCGAGCGCTGTTCGATCACAGCCACCTTCAGGCCCAGCTGTGCCGCCTTGATGGCGCATACATAGCCGCCGGGTCCGGAACCGATGATGATGACGTCGTAGCTCATGGTCTTTTCCTTATGATCCGAAATTCATTCCTGGCAGGCTTTCAACACAAACACATCGCCGGGTACCATTGTTATCTGTTTGCCCAGCCAGGCCTGCGACTGCATCACCGCAGCGCCAAAATCCGGCAGCAGCAGGCTGTCGCTGGCGTCATGCCTTGCATCAAGCACCGGCAACCACCCGGCCCCGCCCCTTGCATCGATGGCATAGAGCGGGCCTTCCCAGACGGTGCAGGCGGCGATTTCCGCGCCGGTGGCATCGCCCTCGGGACATTGATGCAGGATCATACCCCAGGGCCGGTCCGGCTCACCCGCCATCATCACCACACCATCCATTGTAACACCGTTGCCGGCAAAACTCAGACGAAACCGGTGCTGCATGCCGTCGGCATCCGTCAGCGGACCTGAGAACGCGATCTCGGCGCCCGATGCCGCCTCGCCATATACCGCCAGCGCCTGCGGGCAGGCAGCCAGCGTAGGCAAGCTGCTTGCGGCCATCAATACAGCCGCCAGCGTAAGCAACCCAAGGCGGGCCGAAGCCATCAACCTGCTCCCTAGAGATCAAGGACCAGACGCTCGGGATCTTCCAGGCTTTCCTTGACCCGGACCAGGAAGGTCACGGCTTCCTTGCCGTCGACAACCCGGTGGTCATAGGACAGCGCCAGATACATCATCGGCCGGATCACCACCTGGCCACCAATCGCCATCGGGCGTTCCTGGATCTTGTGCATCCCAAGCACGCCAGACTGCGGCGAATTCAGGATCGGCGAAGACATCAGCGAGCCGTACACGCCACCATTGGAAATGGTGAAAGTGCCGCCCTGCATGTCGGCCATCGACAACTGGCCATCACGTGCAGCCCGGCCCAGACGGCCGATTTCCTGTTCGACACCGGCAATGCTCATCTGGTCGGCATCACGAACCACTGGCACGACCAGTCCCTTGTCGGTGCCCACGGCAACGCCGACATGGCAATAGTTCTTGTAGATGATGTCGGTGCCGTCCATCTCGGCATTGACGCCGGGAACTTCCTTCAGCGCGTGGCAGACAGCCTTGGTGAAGAAGCCCATGAAGCCGAGCTTGACGCCGTGCTTCTTCTCGAACAGGTCCTTGTACTTCTTGCGCAGATCCATCACCGCGGTCATGTCCACCTCGTTGTAGGTGGTCAGCATCGCGGCGGTGTTCTGTGCTTCCTTCAGGCGCCGTGCAATGGTCTGGCGCAGACGGGTCATCTTCACCCGTTCTTCGCGCGGCGCATCATCAGCCGAGGAGGCCGAACGCGGCGCGGTAGCAGCCGGAGCAGCGGCCGACCCCTTGCCGATGGCATCAAGCACATCGCCCTTGAGCACCTGGCCGCGTTTACCCGAACCCGACACATCGCCGGCGTCGATCTTGTTTTCGGCCATCAGCTTCTGGGCCGAGGGAGCTGCCGGCATCTCGCTCTTGGCGGCAGCCGCCGGAGCCGGAGCCGCAGCCTTGGCGGCAGGCGCTTCGGCCTTTGTTTCAGCCTTGGCCGGAGCCGCAGCACCTTCGCCCTCGGCGATGTGTGCCAGCAGCGCATTGACCTCGACCGTCTCGCCGTCCTTGGCGAGAATCTCGTTCAGAACGCCGGAGACGGGCGAGGGAACCTCGATCGAAACCTTGTCGGTTTCAAGCTCAACCAGCGGCTCGTCCACCTTCACGGTGTCGCCCACCTTTTTGAGCCAGGTGCCGATGGTGGCTTCGCTGACAGATTCACCAAGGGTCGGGACGCGAACTTCAGTAGCCATGATATTTGTTTCCGTTCTTTTTCAGTCAGACAGACAATTGTGCGGCAGCGCGGGCGGCATCAGCCACCCAGCGCATCCTCAAGGAAGGCTTCAAGCTGGGCAAGGTGACGGGACATCAGACCCGTTGCAGTTGACGCCGAGGCCGGACGGCCGGTGTAGCGAACCCGCTGGAACTTGGCGTCGATATGCGCCAGAACCCACTCGAGATAGGGATCGATGAACGACCATGCACCCATGTTCTTGGGTTCTTCCTGACACCATACCATTTCGGCATTGCGGAAGCGCGACAGTTCGTTGATCAGCGCCTTGGCCGGGAACGGATAAAGCTGTTCCAGGCGCAGCAGGTAGACATCATCAATGCCGCGCTTTTCGCGTTCTTCGTACAAGTCGAAATAGACCTTGCCCGAGCACATCACGACGCGGCGGATCTTGTTGTCCTTGACCAGCTTGATCGGCTCGTTCTTGAGCACTTCGGCGTCGTCCCACAGCAGTCTGTGGAACGAGCTTTCGCCCGACATTTCGGCCAGTGTCGACACGGCACGCTTGTGGCGCAGCAGCGATTTCGGCGTCATCATGATCAGCGGCTTGCGGAAATCGCGCTTCACCTGACGTCGCAGGATATGGAAGTAATTCGACGGCGTGGTGCAGTTGGCAACCTGCATGTTGTCTTCCGCACACATCTGCAGGAAGCGCTCGAGGCGGGCCGACGAGTGCTCCGGACCCTGTCCCTCATAGCCATGCGGCAGCAGGCAGACGAGACCGGACATACGAAGCCACTTGCGCTCGCCTGACGAGATGAACTGGTCAAACAGCACCTGTGCGCCGTTGGCGAAATCGCCAAACTGGGCTTCCCACAGTGTCAGCGCGTTGGGTCGCGCCAGCGAATAGCCGTATTCGAATCCGAGCACTGCCTCTTCCGACAGCATCGAGTTGATCACTTCGTAACGCGCCTGGTTGGCAGAAAGGTTGGCAAGCGGGATGTAGCGTTCTTCGGTCTCCTGATCGTAAAGCACCGAATGCCGTTGCGAAAACGTACCGCGCTCCACATCCTGGCCGGAAAACCGGATCTTGGTGCCTTCCACGCACAGCGATCCGAAGGCCAGCGCCTCGGCAAACGCCCAGTCGATGCCTTCACCGGTCTCGACCATCTTGGCGCGGTTATCCATGAACCGCTGGATGGTGCGGTGCGCATTGAAATCTGCCGGAACCTCCGACAGTTTCTTGCCGATCTCGCGCAGCTGCTTGAGCGGCATCGCGGTCTTGCCCCGGCGCTGCTCGTCCTGATTGTCGGCGGTGCGCAGACCCGACCATTGACCGTCGAGCCAGTCGGCCTTGTTCGGCTTGTAGCTCTGGCCGATGTCGAATTCGGTTTCCAGATTGGCGCGCCAGTCGGCCTTCATCTTTTCGAATTCGCCCTCGGTGATCACGCCTTCCTCGATCAGGCGACGCGAATAGAGCGTCACGACGGTCTCGTGGCTGCGGATCTTCTTGTACATTTTCGGCTGGGTGAACGCCGGTTCGTCGCCCTCGTTGTGACCGAAGCGGCGATAGCAGAACATGTCGATGACCACCGGCTTGTGGAAGGTCATGCGGAATTCCGTCGCCACCTTCGCGGCATAGACAACCGCTTCCGGATCATCGCCATTGACGTGGAAAATCGGCGCCTCGATCATCTTCGCCACATCCGACGGATAGGGCGATGAGCGGGAGAAGCCAGGATTGGTGGTGAACCCGATCTGGTTGTTGATGATGAAATGCACGGTACCGCCAACCCGGTGGCCGCGCAGGCCCGAAAGGCCGAGAATTTCGGCCACGACGCCCTGGCCGGCAAACGCCGCATCGCCATGCAGCAACAGCGGCATCACCTTGACACGCTCCCTGAGCGGAATGATGTCGCCTTCAAACTCGGTGGCCAGCAGATCCTGCTTGGCGCGAACTTTACCCATCACCACCGGATTGACGATTTCCAGGTGTGATGGATTGGCAGTCAGCGACAGATGAACCTTGTTGTTGTCGAATTCGCGGTCCGACGAGGCACCAAGGTGATACTTCACATCCCCCGAACCCTCGACTTCGTCGGGCTTGAACGACCCGCCCTTGAACTCGTGAAACACTGCCCGGTGCGGCTTGCCCATCACCTGGGTGAGCACATTGAGACGGCCACGGTGGGCCATGCCGAAGACGATTTCCTTGAGGCCCAGATTACCGCCGCGCTTGATGATCTGTTCCATCGCCGGGATCAGCGATTCGCCGCCATCAAGCCCAAACCGCTTGGTGCCCTTGTATTTCACATCAATGAACTGCTCGAAGCCTTCCGCCTCGATCAGCTTCTGCAAGATCGCCTTCTTGCCCAACTCGGTAAACTCGACGCCCTTTTGAGGACCCTCGATGCGCTCCTGGATCCAGGATTTTTCTTCCGGATTGGAGATATGCATGAACTCGACACCGAGCGTCGAGCAATAGGTGCGCTGAAGGATGTCGACCATCTCGCGGATGGTCGCGTATTCGAGCCCGAGCACGAAATCGATGAAGATCCGCCGGTCATAATCGGCCTCGGTGAAACCGTAGGCTTCCGGCGACAGCTCGTTGTAATCATTGTCGGGCTGCTGGGCAATTCCGAGCGGGTCGAGCTTGGCATGCAGATGGCCTCGCATGCGGAAGGCGCGGATCATCATCAGAGCCCTGACAGAATCGCGCGTCGCCTGGGTCACATCGCCAGTGTCTGCAGGCGCGCCTGCCTCCTGGGCTTTGCCCTTCAACTTGTCGGCGACGATTTTCTCGACAGATCCCCAGTCACCATCAAGTGCGGAAATCAGTTCGCCATTCGCCTGAACCGGCCAGTTGGGCTTCTTCCAGGAAGCCCCGGCCGCCGACTTGCGGACCTGATCCGGGTCGTCTTTCAGCTCGGCAAAGAAGGATTGCCATTCGGCCGGCACGCTGCCTGGATTGTCCTGAAACCGGGCATACATCTGCTCGATGTAGGCAGCATTGCCGCCATACAGGAACGATGTCTCTGCCATGATGTCGTTGGCTTCGTCTTTGCGTGCCATGGATCTCACCTTTTCAGCGGGCCACCTGTTCCGGGCCCTTTCCCTAGACTCTGAGGCTTGTGCGGCGTTTACGCCGCGGCAAGCCTTCCCAACCCGGTTCCCAACGCTGCCGTGTCGGTGAAAACCTGGTACCGGACGATCTTTCCGTCGCGTAACGTGAATATGTTGACTGTTTCCGTGTGCACCTTGCGTGCCGTTGCCTTGACCGTCCATTCGCCCTTGAGCACCGTGATCACGGTGTCGCCGGCGGCATGGATTGCAAGCGGTTCAACCGCGTCGATCACCAGATGATCGCCCACGGTCGCAATGAACGCTTCGAAGCCTTCAAACCCGGTCCAGTCCCCGGCCCAGGGCAACAGCCCTTCCGGCGCCGGGTAATGCACCTCGATATCGTCGGAGACGACGCCGCGCAGGGCCACTCTGTCGCCCGCTTTCAGCGCGGCGTAGTAGCGGTCCAGCGTTTCGCGCACGGCGTCGCTCATTGTTCCAGTCCTTGATTTCAGCCCTTGAGGACTTCGACCAGTGTCTTGCCAAGACGTGCAGGTGACGGAGACACACGGATGCCCGCGGCTTCCATTGCCTTGATCTTGTCGTCAGCGCCGCCCTTGCCGCCCGAAATCACGGCGCCCGCATGGCCCATGGTGCGTCCGGGAGGTGCCGTGCGGCCGGCGATGAAACCTGCCATCGGCTTCTTGCGGCCCTTCTTGGCCTGTTCGATCAGCCACTCGGCCGCATCTTCTTCCGCCGAACCGCCAATTTCACCGATCATGATGATCGATTCGGTTTCCGGATCGTCGAGATACAGATCGAGAATGTCGATGAACTCGGTGCCCTTGACCGGGTCGCCGCCGATGCCGACAGCGCTGGACTGGCCAAGACCTTCATTGGTGGTCTGGAACACGGCTTCATAGGTCAGCGTTCCGGAGCGCGACAGGATGCCCACCGAGCCCTTCTTGAAGATGTTGCCCGGCATGATGCCGATCTTGCACTCGTCCGGCGTCATCACGCCCGGACAGTTGGGACCGATCAGCCGTGACTTCGACTTGTCGAGGATCGCCTTGGCCCGGATCATGTCCTGCACCGGAATACCTTCGGTGATGCAGACGATCAGTTCGATCTCGGCCTCGATGGCTTCGATGATCGCAGCCGCGGCACCTGCCGGCGGCACATAGATCACCGATGCGTTGGCGCCGGTCTGGGACTTGCCTTCAGCAACGGACGCGAAGATCGGCAGCTTCTCGCCGTTCGAGCTTTCCCAGGTCGAGCCGCCCTTTTTCGGATGGATACCGCCGACCATCTGCGTGCCGTGATAGGCCAGGGCCTGCTCGGTGTGGAAGGTGCCGGTCTTGCCGGTCAGACCCTGAACCAGGACCTTGGTGTCTTTGTTGATCAGAATGGACATGGTCTCAGTTTCCCTTCACTGCGGCAACGATCTTCTGCGCCGCATCGTCGAGATCGTCAGCCGCGATCACGTCGAGGCCGCTTTCGTTGATGATCTTCTTGCCCAGCGCCACATTGGTGCCCTCAAGCCGAACCACCAGAGGAACCTTGAGGCCGACTTCCTTGACCGCGGCAACAACGCCCTCGGCAATGACGTCACACTTCATGATGCCACCGAAGATGTTGACCAGAATGCCTTTGACGGCCGGGTCGGCAGTGATGATCTTGAACGCAGCGGTAACCTTTTCAGTGGTCGCGCCACCACCAACGTCGAGGAAGTTGGCAGGCTCCTGGCCATACAGCTTGATGATGTCCATCGTTGCCATCGCCAGACCGGCACCATTTACCATGCAGCCGATGTTGCCGTCGAGCGCCACATAGGCGAGGTCATGTTTCGACGCTTCGATTTCCTTGGCGTCTTCTTCGGTCAGATCGCGCAATTCGACAATGTCGTCGTGACGGAACAGCGCGTTGTTGTCGAACGACACCTTGGCGTCGAGCACCCGCAAACGGCCTGTCTTCATCACGATCAACGGATTGATTTCCAGCAGCGCCATGTCCTTTTCGACAAACGCCTTGTAGAGGATCGGGAACAGCTTCTCGCCATCCGCGGCAGCTTCGCCCGAAAGCTCCAGCGCGCCGTTGAGCTTGGCCAGATCGGCAGCCGTGACACCGGCCTGCGGGTCGATGGCGACAGTGATGATCTTTTCAGGCGTTTCTTCGGCAACCGCCTCGATGTCCATTCCGCCTTCGGTGGAGACCACGAAAGCCACCTGACCGACGGTGCGGTCGACCAGGATCGAGAGATAGAGTTCGCGCTCGATATCGGCGCCGTCTTCGATGTAGAGCCGGTTGACCACCTTGCCGGCGTCGCCGGTCTGCTTGGTCACCAGCGTGTTGCCAAGCATTTCCTTGGCATGTGCCTTGGCTTCATCAATCGAGAACGCCAGACGAACACCGCCCTTGGCGTCAGGACCGAGTTCCTTGAACTTGCCCTTGCCGCGCCCACCGGCATGGATCTGGCTCTTGACCACATAAAGCGGACCAGGCAGCGATTTCGCAGCCGCTTCTGCCTCGTCAGCAGAGAAAATGGCGACCCCTTCGGCCACCGGCGCGCCAAAACCCTTCAGAAGGGCTTTGGCCTGGTATTCATGGATGTTCATGGGAACTCCTGGATTGAGTGGACGCACTAGAGCGCATTAACGTTCGATGAACCATGACAACGCTCTATCGCCTTGTCCTTACACAAGTCTGAACGCAAAACCCCTTTGTTTGCGATCAAACGATGCTGTGACCCTGTTTACTTGAGGTTCGGGGCAATCGCGATGCAGGCTTCACAAAGACTGGCGACGGCACCAACAGAGCTGTCGAATGCCTTCTGCTCGGTCTTGTTCAGTTCGATCTCGATGATGCGTTCGATGCCGCCTTCGCCGATGACGCAGGGCACGCCGACATACATGTCCTTCACGCCATACTGGCCCGACAGGTAAGCAGCGCAGGGCAGAACCCGCTTCTTGTCCTTGAGGTAGCTTTCCGCCATCAGGATCGCCGAGGCAGCCGGCGCGTAATAGGCCGAACCGGTTTTCAGCAGTCCTACAATCTCGGCGCCGCCGTCACGGGTGCGCTGGATGATTTCCTCGAGCTTTTCCTTGCTTGTCCAGCCCATCTTGATCAGGTCTGGCAGCGGGATGCCGGCAACCGTCGAGTAACGTGCCAAGGGAACCATGGTATCGCCGTGGCCGCCCAGCACGAAGGCTGTAACGTCTTCGATCGAGACATTGAATTCCTCGGCAAGGAAATGCCGGAAGCGGCCCGAATCAAGCACGCCGGCCATGCCGACGACCTTGTTCTTTGGAAGACCGGAGAATTTCTGCAACGCCCAGACCATCGCGTCGAGTGGGTTGGTGATGCAGATGACAAATGCGTTGGGAGCATATTTCTTGATGCCCGCACCAACCTGTTCCATCACCTTGAGGTTGATGCCGAGAAGGTCGTCGCGGCTCATGCCTGGCTTGCGAGCCACACCGGCGGTAACAATGCAGACATCGGCGCCTTCGATTGCGGAATAATCATTGGCGCCCGACAGGCGGGAGTCAAAGCCTTCAGCCGGTGCGGACTGGGAAATGTCGAGTGCCTTGCCCTGCGGCGTGCCCTCGGCGATATCGAACAGGACGACGTCGCCCAGTTCTTTCAAGCCGGCCAGGTGGGCAAGCGTGCCACCGATCATTCCCGAGCCAATCAAAGCAATCTTGTTACGCGCCATATCGAAAATCTCCGCAGGTCGTTGTGGTATGGAACCCGCCGAACGCCTGGCCCCGATTTCGCTCAATCGCATAGACCGAATGCAAACTAGTGGCAACTCAAACTTTCGACATGAGTATTTTCAATCGGTTAGCTTATGAAACTCTTACGTAAACGTAAATATCATTTGCCGGTTTCGAGGGCATTCGAGACCTGATTTGCCCGGCTTGCTTCCAGATAGGCTTCGCTCTGCATCTCGTTGAGACGCGATGCGGTGCGCGCGAACTCGAAACTCTCGGTTCCGGTCGTGCCTGCATAGAGCCCTTCAGGCTCTGCCGCCGCTGACACGAACAGCCGGTTCTTGCGATCGTAAAGCGTATCGATCAGGGTAATGAAGCGCTTCGCCGCGTTACGTCCGGCCTCCGTCAGAACCGGCACCCGGTCGACAAACACTGTGTGGTATCGCTCCGACACGGCCGCATAATCCGACGCGCCAAGCGGCTTTTCGCACAGATCCGCAAAGCCAAACCGCGCAGCACCTGCTCCCGCCAGTGGCACTTCAACATCCCGGCCCTTGACGTGAACCGTTTCCGCTGCGGTGAGCTTGCCCGCCGTCACCTGCTTCCAGGCCAGATCCATCGCCTCACTGCCTTCACCTTCACTAAACCGGTGGTAGACCGGCAGCCGGGTCGTCGTTTCCATCCGGTAATCGGTGCGCGCGTCAAGATTGAGAATATCGACATTGTCCTTGAGCAACCCGACAAAGGGCAGGAACAGCTGCCGGTTCAACCCGTCGCGATAGAGCTGGTCCGGCTCGACATTGGAGGTCGCCACCAGCACGCAGCCGAGCTTGAACAATTGCTCGAAAAGCCGCGACAGCAACATCGCATCGGCAATGTCGGTGACCGAAAATTCGTCAAAGCACAGCACCCAAGCTTCTTCGAACAGCTGCGCTGCCACCGGCGGAACCGGATCGGTTTCCTTGGTCCCGCCATTCTTGAGCTTCTGCCGGTGGGCGTGAATGCGCGAATGGGCATCAGCCATGAAGTCGTGAAAATGCGCCCGCCGCTTGCGCTTGGCAGGCACCAGTTCGAAGAACATGTCCATCAGCATGGTCTTGCCGCGACCGACCGCGCCATGCACATAAAGCCCCCGCGGTATCTTCGATGTCTGTTTGCGCCCGAACATCCAGCCCAGCGCGCTCGACTTGGTGGCAAGTCTGCGGTTGGAAACCGCCTCAAGCAAAACGTCGAGACGCTCCGCCAGCTTGACCTGCGCCGGATCGGGTGAAAATTCGCCACTGCGCACACGGGACTCGTAGGCGCTCGCAACGGTGTCGTGTCTCTTCCAGCTCATCAGTTAGAGCCGATCATCTTTGGATGGAATCGTTTGAGCGACGGGATTTGGTGATTTGGCGAGGTGCGGGAGGCGACACGGCGCAAGCGCCGCTAGCCTCTCACGACGCTGTCCAGAGCGCGAAAGACCAAGTTCATGCGATTGCAATGAATCGTTTAGTCTCTGGCCCATCAGTTCACCAGGCTTGGACGTCTTTCCCGCATCAGCGTCGTCAAAATCCTCGCACGATGCTCTGCATCGTGGCTGCGGTATTTTCCTAGCTGACACGAAAAATCCTGTCCATCAAATCGCTCCCAGCTAACGATGATCGGCTCTAGGCCTATCGCGTGAAGCTATCGCCCGGAGTTAGCGGGAAAGGGAGATCGGCTGACCTGCGGTGGTCGATCCGTCGTAGCGCTCATTTGCCGACTGATACAGCCGTGCAACCTGGTTTCCGCTGGAGTCAGCAAGGATGACCTGCTTGCCCTGAACGTCCCACGCCGCAATTGCTGCCGCATTGCCGACACAGCCGCGCGAGGCAGCACGGTATCCACCGGTCCACTTGGTCAGCGACAGGAATACATCACAGGTCGAGCCGCCTGATCCGGCCGACCAGCGACCAATCAGCGCTTCTCGGGTCAGCTCAGGCGCATTTGCCGCCGCTACTTCCGGTGCCACGGCCGGTTGCGGGGTGGTCGGTGCGACCGGAAATTCGTTCGGCTGAGGCGTCATCGGCGGCGCAAGCTGGCCTGACTGAACACCGCCAACAGGTGCAGGCCTCAATGGAGCCGGCTGCTGCTGGGTGTTCATACCACCGAAGGAAGTTCGCTGGCACCCACCAAGAACTGCGGCGACCGCAACTGCGACCAGCAAAGTGTGCATCTTCATAGATAAGCTCCGGTTACGCGAAATATGTGCTTCGCTGTTCGTCCCACTAACCCGCATAAAATGACCATAACGTGGAAATTGCAAGGCAAGCCGGCCTCAGATACACATTAGCGAGACGATAATCCAATGGTATTGAGGCCAATACACCAGTCATACCTTAATTGTCACCCGCGTATTTGCATACCCTGCACCCCGGCCCAGAGCCGTTCACCTTGAATTGGAATCGCAGGAGACATCCAAACCGCATCGCTTGGATGTCTTTTCCACGCCAGCGTCGTCAAAACCCTCGCACGATGCGCGGCATCGTGACGGCGGTGTTTTCCCGGCTGACGCAAGAAACCATTCCATCAACCTGCTTCCATTTAATCAGGACCTAGCGCTCCTGGTCGAGTTTGCGGCACAACCGTGCCTATTTGCTGACGCCATAGTTGGCCTCTTCGCCCCACAGCGACTTGATATCCTGATCGCGGCCACAGGCATTGCGATAGTAATTGTAGCGCACCGGGCTCTTCTTGTAGAAATTCTGGTGATAATCTTCCGCGGGCCAGAATGTCGCGGACGGCGCGATTTCAGTTACAATTGTCTTGCCCAGTGTCTTCTCGGCTTCCGCCTTGGCTGCTGCAGCCTGCGCCGCCTGCTCGTCATTGAGCGTGTAGACCGCAGTCGTATAGCTGAAGCCTCGGTCACAGAACTGGCCGCCGTCATCGGTCGGGTTCACGGTGCGAAAAAAGGTCTTCAGCAGCTCTGCATAGCTGACAACTGCCGGGTCATATTTGATCTCGACGGCTTCCCGGTCGCCATTGGCGACGTGGCTCTTGTAGGTCGGGTTGTCGCCTTTACCGCCAATATAGCCAGATATGGTGGAGGTCACGCCTTTGACATAATCGAAATCCGATTCCACGCACCAGAAACAGCCCCCCGCAAAAATTGCGGTGCCGGTTTCCTCGGCGCGGGCGGGTGCGGCAGTAAAAGCAGCGGCAAACAGGGCAGATGAAATCAGCAGTCTGAGCATGGGGATCTCCTTTGTCTGACAGAACCTAGCCCAGCATGGGCACAAGACAACTCACTCTTCCGCACAAAGCCGTGAAGCCACACGCCAATCTGAAACAAAGCCATTCGCCAATGCTCAACCGACCGCGTCAAACACATCCAGCGCCTCGGCCCCATAGATCATGGACGGCCCGCCGCCCATATAGACCGCGACGCCAATGGTCTCGACGATCTCCTCACGGGTGGCGCCATACTGGCGCGCAGCCTTGGCGTGAAACGCAAGACAACCATCACACCGCGCCGTGATGCCGATTGCCAGTGCGATCAGTTCCTTGGTCTTCGAATCAAGCACGCCCGGCGCGATTGCCGCCTGCGCCAGATGACCAAACCCCTTCGATTGCTCGGGCATCGCATTGCGAAGCTCGGCCATCCGGGAGTTGGTCTGATCGATGAAGGCATTCCAGTTTGTTTCCGCCATGTGTGTCCCCTGATCTCTGAGTAAGGACAGAACAGGTATCAGCCCCCGGGAGAAAAGGGTTTGATCGCGGTCAAACCGGCAGCCAAACTGCTACAGCACTGCGCATCCGATTGAATGCGCAAGGGACGCTGTAAAGCTCTGAATGAATGTATGCATTAACCGTGCGTTGGCCAGACCCGGTGCTCGTCATCGATGACGAAGACATGGCGATGCCGCGCACCCCGCGCCGGATGATCGCGCAGATGCGGATGATCAACCGGCAAATCGGCATGCTCGTGCTCCACCACCAGTGCGTCATCGGACGGCCACACCACCACCGCCACAAGCGCTCCGGCAAGCGCTATCGCGCCCAGGATTGCCATTGCCTCCGGCAGCCCCAGAACGCTGCCGGCCCAGCCCGCGATGGGATAGGCCAGCAGCCAGCACAGATGCGACAGCGTGAACTGCGCCGCAAACAGCGCCGGCCGGTCTTCGGCATGAGCCGAGTTGCGCAGCAAGCGTCCCGACGGTGTCAGGATCGAGGCATACAACACCCCGCTCAATCCCCACACGGCCAGCAATCCGCTCCACGCAGGAAGACCGGCACCGATCTGATAGCCGGCATGCAACAGCGTCAGCGCACTCAACAGGAATCCCGCGCCCACCATGATCCTGCGGTCTGACATCGTTTCCAGGAGCCTCGGCAGGGCCAGGGCTGCCAGCATTGACCCACCACCAAACGCCGCCAGCGCATAAGCCACCTCGGCATCCCCGGCGCCATAGCCGCTCCGCACGACCACAACCGTATTGACCAGCACGAAAGCCCCTGCGGCGGCGGCCGAAAGGTTGAGCGCCAGCAGGCCCCTGAGCCGCGGTGTCGCCACGTAAATCCGGATGCCTCTTGTCAGACGTTCGCGAAACGGGCGCGCCTTCGATTTCCGCTCGACAACCGGAATGGTTGCTGCAAGCACCAGCACCGCAGACCCGATGAACCCGATCACGGTGCCGCCAAACAGCCAGTGATAGCTGATGAAAGCGAGCAACACTCCCGCCAGCGCCGGGCTCAGCAGATTTTCCAGATCGTAGGCCAGCCGCGACAACGACAGCGCCCTGGTATAATCCCGCTCGTCGTTCAAAATATCGGGAATGGTCGCCTGAAACGCCGGGGTGAAGGTGGCTGATGCAGCCTGCAGCACAAAGATCAGACCATAAATCTGCCACACCGCATCAATGAACGGCAACGTCAGAGCCACCATTGCGCGAACGATATCCGCCCCGATCAGCACACGTTTGCGTGGCCAGCGCTCGGCCAGCGCACTAGCGACAGGCGCCAGCCCGACATAGGCCAGCATCTTGATGGTGAACACCGCGCCCAGAACCACACCCGCCTGGTCACCGGCAAGATCATAGGCAAGCAGTCCCAAACCCACGGTCAGCAGCCCCGTACCTGTCAGCGCAATCACCTGAGCCGCGAACAGTCGGGCATAGGCCGGATTTTTCAGGACCTCGATCATTGAGCAGCCTTCTTGTTTAAGCCCCTCCGATAACAATCATCGAAGGGGCTGTTTTGCCGATTGTTATTTGTACACAACGATGTCGCTGTATGCGCCACGAACTGACAGTGTGAACTTCACATCCTGCTTGTCACGATTGCGCCAGAACCAGCCGTGGTTCCCTGTAAACGCTGCTTTCAAGACACCGTCCTGGTTCGGAACCCCGCGTCCCTTCTCATAGCTGATATTCTTGCCGGAGCCGTCGCCGTGGAGGTCGAAGTTCAACACGCCGCCTTCCGCGATCCAGAGGAACTCGGCTTCAGCGCCCTCTTCCATGACAAGTTTGATTTCTATGCTTTCGCCGGGCACCAGCACATATGTTTGCTCATCGGTCCAGGCTTCTCCGGCAGACTGCGCATGGGCCGAACTAACGACAAGACCAAGCAAGCCATCCAGAAGGTTGCTCGATTTATCCTCGGTTTCAATCTTTTGCATTTGCAGCTGACGGTCAGCTTCCGCTTCAGCAGACAATTGCTGCTTGATCTCGCCCATTTCAGTGAGATTGAGCATCTTGCCGACTCCGGTCGGGTCAACGGCATACTCGGACGGCAGAACAATGGTTACGAGGATGACTGCTGCCGCAATGATTGCGACAATGGTCGACGTGATAAGCTGGCGGGTGGAAGGCAGCTCGGCACGGGTGGGTATGTCAGAATTGTACATGGAAGTTTCCTTAGGAACTAAGTGTCGTGAAATAGCCAGTGAGGTGCATGCCGACCAGAACAAATCCGGCGGTCATCATGACAACATTGGCTGTGTAGGCGTGACGCCAAAAGCTGCCTGATCGCCGCCAGTAGCTCATGGCTATAAGAATCGCTGCGAGGGCGAGCAATTGACCCATTTCAACGCCGATATTGAACGCAATCAGGTTGGTGAGCAGACCATCGGGAGCAATGTCATACTCCTGCACCTTGGTGGCCAGGCCAAAGCCATGAAACAGACCAAAGATCAGGGTGGCGGCCTTGGTGTTCGGCTGGAAGCCGAACCAGCGCTGATACGCCCCCATATTGTCGAGTGCCTTGTAGACAACCGACAGACCGATGATCGCATCGATAATATATGAGCTCATCGTGATGTTGTAGTAGACACCAAGGATCATTGTGGTCGAATGGCCTATCGCAAACAAAGTCACATATATTCCGATGTGCTTCATCTTGTAGAGGAAGAAGATCACCCCTGCGAGAAACAGCAGGTGATCATATCCCGTCATCATGTGCTTGGCCCCCAGATACATGAAGGGGATAAACTTGACGCCGTATATTTCCTGAATATAGCCCTTGTCACCTTCCGTGACAGCGTGTGCCAAGGCCGTCGTGTTGTCGACAAGAAGCGCTGCGCAGACCAAAGCCAACAAGATCAGGGATCGCTGCAATTGACGCAGCAAATCTCCCGACCCGTAGGTCAGAGTGTTGTTCATATTGAACTCCGATTTGAATTTTATTGGGACAGTGAAATTCGCGCGCTAAGCGCGCGGTGGCCTGTCGAAACCCAGCACCAGGCCAAGGTAAGCCTGTTCGGAGCCATTTGGCTCATGGAGGTTGCGCGGCATCCTGATGTCGCGCCTGGCATCCGGCATTAAAAACAGAACATTGTGATCGTGGTCTGCCGCATTGTGCACATGGCCGGAAAACGCGTGGCCAATCGTCTCCGCCGCATTGTCATGCGGATGACCATGATGGGCAGCCTCTTCAATATGATGGGCTGCGACTTCTGCCACCGCAAACAGGCTGTGGGATTTTTGGTTTGAAACAGGCGACAAGACAAAGGCAATCGCCAGCGATATTGCCAGCGCCAACTGCATTAGGGAGTCAAATCGATGTTTCAATACGATGTGCACGATGTTCCGTATGCCATGCTTTCCGGTTGAGAGCGGTCGTCTCGGCCCCATAAAGACCTGTGCCAACATATTGGCGCCGGTCGCTCCATACCATGGCTTTTCCCATCGGTGAAGCTGGATTGACTGACAATGGGGAACAGATGTCTGCCGACCGATCTTCTGTTCCTGCGTTAAGGGCAGATTTTCAGCAGGTTGTCCCAGCTCCCTCAGGCATCAGATCGGCGGCGTTGAAATTCGCCTCGAGACTGCATAGACACGAGGGATCAAACGGGGCGCGCAGGCGTCCGGAAATCTGGTGCGCAAACCAGGGAAAGACAGAGCCCGCATGACACTTCCAAACGACCTCAAGCCCTCGACCATCGCAGCCCAGGCCGGTGGCGCCATCGACACACCGTCAGGCGGCGTGGTGCCGCCGATGCAGCTCTCGACCACCTTCGTCCGCGATGAGGACTATACGCTGGTCAATCCGGACAACATCTATTTGCGCGACAACTCAGATATTGTCCGCATTGCCGAGAACGTGCTGGCACGGCTTGAAAGCGCGGAGGAAGCGCTGCTTTTTCCCTCCGGCATGGCAGCCATCGCGGCGTTGTTTCGCACCCTGCCGACCGGCGCCTCCATTGTCGTGCAATCCGGTATCTATTGGGGCACCACCAAATGGCTGAGGGATTTCGCAGCCCGGCGCCATATCACCCTGCACGAGGTCGACGCCGCCGATGCAACCGCACTCGAACAGGCCTGCGCCGCCCATACTCCAGGTCTGGTATTCATCGAGACACCGTCCAACCCCTGGCTGAAAACGGTCGACATTGCCCATGCGGCGAAATGCGCCCACACCGCCGGCGGTTTGCTGGCGGTTGATTCCACTGCCGCCACGCCCGTGCTGCAGCGGCCGCTTGAACACGGCGCCGATATCGTCATGCATTCAGCCACCAAGGCGATCAACGGCCATTCCGATGTGCTGGCCGGCGTGCTTGCCACATCTGCACCGGCAGCAAAGATCTGGACCGATATCAAGGCCGACCGTCACGACGCCGGCGCGGTGATCGGACCGTTCGAGGCGTGGCTGCTGCTGCGCGGCATGCGCACCTTGCCGCTCAGGGTGGAGCGCATGTGCCGCTCGACGCAAGAGATTGCCGAGTACCTGAGCCAACACCCGAAGGTGGCGGATGTCTATTACCCGGGCCTTGAAAGCCATCCCGGCCACGCCACCGCCGCACGGCAGATGCAGGGCGGTTTCGGCTGCCTGTTCTCGTTCCTGGTTCAGGGCGGCGCCGAGGAAGCTTTGGCGGTCGTCGGGAAACTCAAGCTGTTCCACCGCGCCACCTCGCTCGGCGGCGTCGAAAGCCTGGTCGAGCACCGCCACACCATCGAACCGCACACCGGCATCCCCGAGAGCCTGATCCGCGTCTCCGTCGGCATCGAGGACGCTGGAGACCTGATCGCCGATCTCACACAAGCGCTGGGGTGAAGGTCGAGCGATTGATAAGGTAGGGGACAGTTTACTTTTCCCCACCTCATACCCCGGTCCCGGGCGCACTTCAGAAAAGTTAACTGTCCCCTGCATCCCCTCTGAAACGAGAAAGGCCACCCTCACGGGTGGCCTCTTGATTCGGTATACGTCCGCGGGCAGTTCTACACCCGGCGTTCGACCATCATCTTCTTGATTTCGGCAATCGCCTTGGCGGGATTGAGACCCTTGGGGCAGGTTTGCGCGCAGTTCATGATGGTGTGGCAGCGATAGAGCCGGAACGGATCTTCGAGGTCATCGAGTCGCTCGCCCGTAGCCTCATCGCGGCTGTCGATCAGCCAGCGATAGGCCTGCAGCAGCACCGCGGGGCCGAGATATCGGTCGCCGTTCCACCAGTAGCTCGGGCACGAGGTCGAGCAACAGGCGCACAGGATGCACTCGTACAGACCATCAAGCTTGGCCCGGTCTTCGTGGCTCTGCTTCCATTCCTTCGCCGGCGTCGGCGATACGGTTTTCAGCCATGGTTCGATCGAACGGTGCTGGGCGTAGAAATTGGTCAGATCCGGCACCAGATCCTTGACCACCGGCAGATGCGGCAGCGGATAGACCTTTACCGCACCATCGATCTCGTCGAGACCCTTGGTGCAGGCAAGCGTGTTGGTGCCATCGATGTTCATGGCGCAGGAGCCGCAGATGCCTTCGCGGCAGGAGCGGCGCAGTGTCAGTGTCGCGTCGATCTTGTTCTTGATCCACAACAGGCCATCAAGCACCATCGGTCCGCAATCATCGGTATCGATGTGGAACGTGTCGATGCGCGGATTTTCCGCATCATCCGGCGACCAGCGGTAAATCTTGAATTCGCGGGTGTTCTTGGCACCTTGCGGCTTCGGCCAGGTCTTGCCCGGCTTGGGCTGCGAATTCTTCGGGAGTGTGAGTTCAACCATGGTCTCTGTTCCCTATCAATACACGCGTGCTTTGGGCGCGATCTTGGCGAGATCGATGCCCTCGGCGATCAGCTCGGTGTGAACCGGGCGATAATCCAGCGTCACCTTGCCCTTGTCATCGACCCAGGCCAGCGTGTGCTTGCGCCAGTTCTCGTCGTCGCGTCCGCCGAACGGACCATCGACATAGTCCTCGCGGGCATGGCTGCCGCGGCTTTCCTTGCGGGCTTCGGCGCCATAGACCGTGGTGATGGCGCAGGCCATCAGATTTTCCAGTTCCAGCGTTTCCATCAGATCCGAATTCCAGATCAGCGATCGGTCGGTGACCTTCACGTCGGGAAGCTCGGCCCAGATTTCGCTCATCCGCTTGCAGCCCGATTCCAGCGATTCCTGGGTCCGGAACACAGCCGCGTCTTCCTGCATGGCGCGTTGCATCTTTTCGCGCAGGTCTGCGGTTGGTTGCGAGCCGTCGGCGTGACGAAGAGTGTCAAAGCGGGTCATGATCTTCGTAAACGAGGCTTCATTGACCTGCGGGATCGCTGATTTCCGGTCGATGACTTCACCGGCGCGGATTGCCGCCGCGCGGCCAAACACCACCAGGTCGATCAGCGAGTTGGAACCCAGACGGTTGGCGCCGTGGACGCTCGCACAACCGGCTTCGCCGACCGCCATCAGGCCAGGCGTTACCCGGTCAGGCGCTTCGGTGGTGGGGTTGAGCACTTCGCCCCAGTAATTGGTCGGAATGCCGCCCATGTTGTAATGCACCGTCGGCAGCACGGGGATCGGCTCGCGGGTCACATCAACACCGGCAAAGATCTTCGCACTTTCCGAAATGCCTGGAAGCCGTTCGTTCAGCACCGCCGGATCAAGGTGATCGAGATGCAGGTAGATGTGGTCCTTGGCCTTGCCGACGCCACGGCCCTCGCGGATTTCCATGGTCATGCAACGCGAGACAACGTCACGCGAGGCCAGATCCTTGGCCGATGGCGCATAGCGCTCCATGAAGCGTTCGCCCTCGGAGTTGACCAGATAGCCGCCTTCGCCGCGCGCACCCTCGGTGATCAGGCAGCCTGCGCCATAGATTCCTGTCGGGTGAAACTGCACGAACTCCATGTCCTGAAGCGGCAGGCCGGCACGCGCTATCATGCCGTTGCCATCGCCGGTGCAGGTGTGCGCCGATGTGGCCGAGAAATAGGCCCGGCCGTAACCGCCGGTCGCCAGCACCACCATCTTGGCGGAGAAGCGGTGAATGGTGCCGTCATCGAGATTCCAGGCAACCACACCGGTGCAGCGGCCATCCTCTTCCATCAACAGATCGAGCGCGAAATACTCGATGAAGAATTCGGCGTTGTGCTTGACCGCCTGACCATAAAGCGTGTGCAGGATGGCGTGGCCGGTACGGTCGGCAGCCGCACAGGTGCGCTGTACCGGAGGGCCTTCGCCGTAATTCTGCATGTGACCGCCGAACGGGCGCTGGTAGATGCGGCCGTCTTCGGTGCGCGAAAACGGAACGCCGTAATGTTCAAGCTCATAGACCGCTTTCGGCGCTTCCATGGTCAGGTACTGCATGGCGTCGACATCGCCGAGCCAGTCCGAGCCCTTGACCGTGTCATACATGTGCCACTGCCAGCTGTCGGGCGTCATGTTGGTCAGCGAAGCGGCAATGCCGCCCTGCGCTGCAACGGTGTGCGACCGGGTCGGAAACACCTTGGAGATGCAGGCGGTGCGAAACCCCTGTTCGGCCATGCCCAGCGTGGCGCGAAGCCCTGCGCCACCGGCGCCGACGACAACCACGTCATAGGAGTGATCAACAATCGAATAGTCGCGTCCGCCAATGTTGACGCTCGACGTCATTACCATGGTCTGTCAGCCTCCGAAGCCGAGTTTGAGAACCGCAAACAGCGACACGGCGCCCACAGCGATTGCAAAGAAAGTATTGAGGATCAGCAGGCTGACCTTCATGCCCTCGGCATGAATATAGTCCTCGATGATCACCTGCATGCCGAGCTTCATGTGAAAGATGCCCGATATCAGCACCAGCCCCATCAGCACGGCGACCAGCGGGTTGGACAGCGCGCCAGTCACCACCGCATAGGGTTCGCCATTGTAGACGACGATAAAGCCTACGAAAAAGATCAGCAGCGGCACATTGGCAAGTGCTGTCAGACGCTGGCGCCAGAAATGGTCGGTGCCTTCCCTGGCCGAGCCGAGCCCACGAACCCGGGAGAGCGGTGTACGCATGTTTTTGCTATCCATGTCTCTCTCCTAGAAACGGGTTGCGTAGCCGACGATCCAGATCAGGATCGTCAGGATGATCGAACCGGCAAGCGTCGCCCATGCCATCTTGGTCGAGGTCTTCGGATCGAGGCCGCGACCGGTGTCCCAGACGAAATGGCGGATGCCGCCAAGCATGTGATGCACAAGTGCCCAGGTGTAGCCAAACAGAACCAGCCGCCCGAGCAGCGAGCCGAAAATGCCATTGACCCACTCGAAATAGGCCTCTCCCGAGGCGGCCGCAAACAGCCACCAGGCAACCAGCAGCGTGCCTGCGTAAAGCGCCACGCCGGTGATCCGGTGCACGATCGACATCACCATGGTTGGAATCGGTTTGTAGATACTCAGGTGCGGCGACAACGGCCGGTTCTGCGTCACATTGGTCATAGGGACCTTGTCCTTTGTTCCCTCAAGGAGCGCCGCGCGCAAATCCACGAAACGATCCGCAGCGGCTGTGCGGAGGTTTTAGTGCGTTATGTGCACCGCGTCAAAGCACTGATTGCCTTCAACGACGCACCTTTAGTAGAAAACCAAAACCGGCTTTTGCCTGCATAGCGCTTCAAACGATTCAAATTGCTTAATAACGCACCAATGGACCGCATCAGGCGGCCCCAGCCAACTCTGCGGCTCCATTAGCGCTGATGAAAACAATCAATTCGAAAGATCGAACCGCAGCTCCCAGCTGGAAAAATCCGCCTTGGTGGCCAGTTTTTCATACAGCTTTCGGCCTTCTTCGGGCAATCGCGGCGCATTGAGAACGATTCGCGACCAGCCATGCGCATCGCTTTCTTCCGCCAGCATGTCGATCATCGCCTGGGCGATGCCCATCTTGCGGTGCAGATGGCTGACATAGAGGTGGTCCACCTGGCCCAACCGCATGCCGGTCACCGGGTCCGGCAGGTCATAGAAAATCACGAAACCGACCAGTTCGCCATCCAGCCGGGCGCCAAAAATCTGGGCGACACGGTCCTGCAGCAAGGCCTCGGCGTAAAAATCATCCGGCCTGCGCGGCGCCCCGCGTTTGAGCGACTGCACATAGGCAGCCAGCAACGGCGAGAAATGATGCGCATCATTCAGGCGCAGCAGCGAAATATCGATGTTCTTGGGCGTATCCATGGTCGGCATGTTTGGTTCAAACCCGCGTCACGGTCAAGCCTCTCAAAAGTCGCAATTGCATCGGCGATTTCACCGTGAGCCCGAACCGCACATTTTAACGTTAACCAGCGATTGCCTGCGGCCCGCGCGTGACAGCCATTTCAGCCTCGTGCACAATGTTGTCCAGATTGCCTGCAACGATGCTGTAAGGCTTAAGGGCGCATTAGCGCAGACCCGCACGCCAGAAGCCGCCGGCCAACCCGCTGAAAAAGGAAACTGCAATGACCACCAAGCTTTTTTCTCGCGCCCAGTGCCGCAGGTCTGCTCAGGCAGCCATCGCCGTTCTGGTCGGGATTGGTATCGGCACCACGGCATTTGCCACCGAACTGAAGGCGCCGTCGGTCAAATCAAGATTGTTGCGCGACAAGGATGTAACCATCATCATCATCGACAAGAACGATAAGCGCCCAAAATCCGAGGTCCGCACATACGGGACATCAAAATCGATCCCGCTGCCCCAGCCTTCAACCAGGATCAATCGCAACGATGACGATGTAATAATCCGCATCAAGCGGGACAGAACCAAAGGTGGCACCATCGTCAGGTCAGGCCCCAAAGTCATCATCATCGACGAAGACACCAGCGGATGCAAAGGCAACCGTGTCTGCGTGATCCGGCCGTAGAGCCGTTCATCTTTAAACGGAACCAGTTTGAGCGCCGGAATTTCGTGATCTGGTTAGGAGCGTGCTGCGACGCGGTACGCGCACCGTTAGCAGTGCGCGACGAAGTCCAGAGTGCGAAAGAACACGCTCAAACGATTCCAGTTAAAGATGAACGGATCCAAGCAACGGACCAGCGCGAGACAGGTGCAAACGGTTTATCCTAAGAGATAGCGCCTTGTTTCGGCCGCTGCGAACCGCCCACCACCTCAAAAATTCCGATTTCTGTCCCGCAATGGCACGGAATCCGGCCTGTGCGGCAGCTCCCTTTACCAGTCAGTAACCACGTCGGCGAAAATTGCGTGACCTCCGGCCGGATTGGGCGGACACTGTCTCGAGTCCAAGGAGGTAGTATCATGCGATCAACAGCCTGGAATACTCCAATCACCATCGATGATCCCGAGACAGGGCTACACCGGACGGTCAGCACCGCCCGCCAGGCGCAAACGGCGCTTCACAAGAACTGGCCGGGCACCCATGGCAGCCGCTTCCACGATGCCGAAAAGGCCTGCGAAGACGTCATCCATGGCGACGCCATCCCCCGAAAAGCCCGCCACGCCTTCATCGCTGCGGCAATCGAGGCGCACTTGCATCTGAGCTGACGCCGCCACGCGGAGACCCAGACGAACGAACCCGCCAATCGCTCGGCGGGTTCTTGTATTTCAGCCAGTCAGGCAGAATGGTAAAGGCTCACGTCCACTCACGGATGTCGACAAAGTGCCCGGCAATTGCCGCCGCTGCAGCCATCGTTGGCGAGACCAGATGGGTGCGGCCCTTGAAGCCCTGGCGGCCTTCGAAGTTGCGGTTCGAGGTCGAGGCGCAACGCTCGTACGGCTTCAGCCGGTCGTCGTTCATCGCCAGGCACATCGAGCAGCCCGGCTCGCGCCAGTCAAAGCCCGCCGCCTTGAAGATCACGTCGAGGCCTTCTGCTTCGGCCTGTTCCTTGACCAGACCAGAACCCGGGACAATCATCGCATCAACTGTCGGACTGACCGTCTTGCCTTCAACCACCGAGGCCGCGGCACGCAGATCCTCGATGCGGCCATTGGTGCACGAGCCGATGAACACGCGGTCGATGGTGATGTCGGTGATCCTGGTGCCGGGCTTGAGGCCCATGTAATCCAGCGCCCGCCATTTCGAGGTGCGCTTGGCTTCATCCTTGATGTCGTCGGGGTTCGGCACAGCGCCGGTGACCGAAATCACGTCCTCGGGCGAAGAGCCCCAGGAGACGATCGGCGGCAGCGAGGCGGCGTCGAGGCGGACGATCTTGTCGTAATGCGCGCCCTCGTCGGAAGGCAACGTCTTCCAGTACTCGACAGCCATGTCCCAGGCCTTGCCCTTCGGCGAGCGGGGGCGATCCTTGAAATAGGCGTAGGTCTTCTCATCGGGTGCAATCAGGCCGGCGCGGGCGCCGCCTTCGATGGTCATGTTACAGACCGTCATGCGGCCTTCCATCGACAGCGCACGGATGGCTTCGCCGGCAAACTCGATGACGTAGCCGGTGCCGCCGGCAGTGCCGATTTCGCCGATGATGGCGAGAATGATGTCCTTGGCGGTGACGTGCTCCGGCAGAACGCCATTGACCTCGACCAGCATGTTCTTGGCTTTTTTCTGGATCAGCGTCTGGGTGGCGAGCACATGCTCGACCTCGGAGGTGCCGATGCCATGCGCCAGCGCGCCGAAGGCGCCATGGGTCGAGGTGTGGCTGTCGCCGCAGACGATGGTGGTGCCGGGCAGTGTGAAGCCCTGCTCAGGACCGACGATATGGACGATGCCCTGGCGCTTGTCGTTTTCGTTGAGATATTCAACGCCGAATTCGGCCGAGTTGGTGGCCAGCGCCTCGACCTGGATGCGGCTTTCCTCGTTCTTGATGCCCTGCGACCGGTCCGGCGAGGTCGGCACGTTGTGATCGACAACGGCCAGCGTCTTTCCCGGCGCCCGCACCTTGCGGTGCATGGTGCGCAGCCCTTCGAACGCCTGCGGGCTGGTCACTTCGTGTACCAGATGGCGGTCGATATAGAGCAGGCAGGTGCCGTCATCCTGCTGATCAACCAGGTGGTCGTCCCAGATCTTGTCGTAGAGTGTGCGAGGTGCGGTCATGATGGTGGTCCGTATGCAATGAAAATGAATGTGGTTCAGACAGCCGCCGACATGGGCGTCCACTGAGGCTATGGCCTCAAACGCTGTGGCTGGTGAGCGCGCCGGATACGCGCGCAAAAAACCGTGCCGGCAGGCGTTTGTGATCCTGCAGCACAAAGATTTGAGGCGCGAGACATCTGAATTTCGATCCCATGGCCCGGCTCATACCAATTTTAGCTGGTTCGGGCAATTGTTTTGCGCGGAAAGCGGCAATCACATATGCGCTTGAAGCAACAGGCGAACTGCCCGGCACGCGGCGTCAGCCGCAGCCGCCGGTGCGGGTGGACCCGTCGCCCGGTTTCAGCGTCATCCGGGTTTCCAGGCGGCGCACCAGCGCCAGCACCAGGGCACCGAGCAGGCAGGCCAACAGCGCCACGCTCCACAGGCCAAGTCCTGCCGAGAGCCCGCTGGCGCCTGCCAGCCACATCCCCGCTCCTGTGGTCAGGCCCTGGACCCTGCCATGCTGCACCAGGATCGAGCCAGCCGCCAGGAAGGCAACGCCGGCGGTAATCGCCTCGACCAGCCGCAGCGGGTCGGTCCGGATCTGCTCATCGGAAAAGACCTCCATGGCGCTGATCTCCAGCGCAATGACCGCAAAAACGGCTGCCGCCAGCGAAATCATCATGTGGGTGCGCAGTCCCGCCGGCCGATCCGCGATCTCGCGCTCGAAGCCAAGCGCGCCGCCCAGAAGTGTGGCGAGCAGCAGGCGCACAACGATCACCTGCCAAGGCAGGCTCGTTGACAGCGAAAATTCCTCGATCAGGGCGCTCATGCCAAAGCAACGCCAGAGGCTGGCTCGGGGTTCCATCCGGCCACGCGCTGCAAGCGCAGATGGCTGTTACGGCAAAGGCTGACCGCGCCTGAGCAGCGTCCGGTAATGCACCGTGCGGCGGTCTTGCCAGCCCCGGCCCTCAAAGCCGATATCCCGCTTGATCCGCTCATCCAGCTCGTCAGCCGGAACCCGCGAACGGCCGGGAAGCAGACGCGCAGGACGTCGACCCGGCGCGAAACCCGCCAACAGGCATGCCTTCAGGGTCCCGCAAAGCCGCGCAAACCGGCCTTGCGAAGCGCGATCATGATCGCTCATCGCTCTTTCCTTTTGAAGTGTGTTGGGGATAGATTGCGGCCCGGAAGACTGAAATTCCAACGGAATTCCCGTCTGGGTCTATAAAGAGAACTTATGGATGAAATTATCGAGGAAGGTTCCGCTCAACGCGCTTCGGGTGTTTGAAGCAGTCGCCCGGCATCGCGGTTTTTCCCGCGCCGCCGAAGAGCTGGGGATGACCCAGACCGCAGTCAGCTATCAGATCAAGCTGCTGGAAGAACATGTCGGTGAGCAGCTATTTCTTCGTCAACCGCGCCAGATTGTCAACACCGAGACCGCAGACCGCATGCTGCCGCATCTAGACAAGGCGTTCGAGCTCATTGACGAAGCCATGCTTGCCGCGGCCCAAGCCTCCAGCGAAACACTGGAGATCCACTCATCGCCGACCTTCGCCTCGCACTGGCTGGCGCGCAATCTCGGCGGCTTTCAGCTCGCCCATCCCGCAATCGCCGTACGGCTGCTCAGGGTCAGCAAGATCACCGAGTTCGGCCGCGTCCCAGCGGATGTCGCGATCCGTTGGGGCATCGGCCCCTGGCCTGACCTCGATTGCCATCTGCTCGGCCGTTTCACCTACGCCCCGATGTTAAGCCCGGACCTCGCCGCCAGCATCGGCGGTGTGAAACAGCCGTCCGACCTGCTCAAGCTGCCGCTGATCGGCGCGGAGCAGGAAGCCTGGCGCCACTGGTTTACCGCAATGGGCGAGGCAATTCCGGATCTGACACAGCACAAGCGGGACAACTACATCGAGCAGGATCTGTGCGGCAACGCGGCGCTCGCCGGTCACGGCGTCGCCATGCTCAATCATATCTATTACCCGGACGAACTCGCCTCGGGCCGGCTGATCGCGCCATTCCAGACACCAACCGGTGACGACATCGGCGTCTGGCTGGTCCATCCGCACAACCGGCGCAACACGCCGAAAATCAAGGCTTTCCGCGAGTGGATCACCGGAGCGGTTGCAGCCGACAGGCGACGAATAGAGCCGAAACCATCGCAAACCTGAAACCGCTCAGGCAAGAACCTCGAAGACGTGTGCTGTTACCAGCACATCCGGCTCGTCGAGAGCAAAGGCTCGGAAGGACGGACTTTGTTCTAGCCGCCGCCAGATGCCGCCTTCCGCAAGATCCGCAATGATCGCAGAAAACCCGCCGCTGTGGAAGATCGTATCGCGCACTGTGAAGATCGCAGCTCCGCCCGGCCTGGTGATCCGGCACAACTCGTTCAGGCTTGAAGCCGGCGCATGACCTTCGGTGAAGACACCTGTCGAAAAGAATGCCGCAAAATGATTGTCGGCCCACGGCAGCACCTCGCCCAGCGTCGCACGCTTGAGTTCGCTGTACGCGCCGCGCGAACCGGCAAGCAGCAGCATCTCCTTTGAAAAATCCAGCCCTTCAACAGACCCATAACCCAGTGCCTTGAGATAGGGGCCGGACAGACCGCTGCCGCAACCGGCGTCCAGCAGCGGACCGGCACCCTGTTTGACATAGCGCGCAACCCAGGCCAGCACCTGGAACGGCAGGCAATATCCGGCTGCCAACGTGTCCCGGTCATAGGCCGCAGCCCATGCCGCATAAGCTGTGTTCAGCTCATCCGCCGTGCGCGCGGCATATACCTGTTCAAGCTCTTCATTGCTGCGTTCAGCCATGGATCCGGTTCCCCATTCATTGGCCCGGACCCTGCGAAATCCGCTGACCGTTGTCGAGAGCAGATCAGCGATTGATCCTGCCACTCGTCTGAAACAGCGGCTTGCCATCATCGCCATTGTCCTTGTTGACAAAGATCAGTGCTCCGGCCCGCCGGAGCCGGCCAGAGCCATCGAAGGCAAGCGCAAACACCAGCACCGCAAACAGCATCAGATTGACCAGTGTGCCAAGCGGAACAACCATGTCCGGCCGGTCGCCGTAGGGCGGCAACCCCGCGAACACCTTGCCCCCGGCAAGTGAGAGCGGGAAATGCAGGACATCGCGAACACTCTGGACGGTGGCAATGGGAATGCCAAGATGCGGCGACAGCGACAGCACCAGGTCCGAACAGATCCACACACAGCTCAGAACGTAGATCAGCCCGATCGGGATACTGCCGTAAAGCCGTGTCCGGGCAATCGATCCACCGAAACCCGGCATGTATTCGACCTCGAAACACAAAAGCACGCCGAGCCCCAGGAGCGGCGTCAGCTCAAACAGGCTCCAGCGCGGAAAGAACAAGAATGCCGCGCCGAGGTCAGCGCCCCAGAGGTTGCCGAGCACGAACAGCGACGGCAGGTTTGGCAACAACAGCGCCAGCGGCATCAGCGCCCAGATCCGCGATCCGACTGCCATCCCCCGTCGCCAGAAAGCCAGTGCCCCGGTGCAGGCAGCGGCAATCAGCAGCGCCGGCTGAAGCCACAAGCCCAAGAGCGGCGCCATGGGGCCGCAGAGACCCCCGGAGACGCAGCCCTGCCCCGCAATCACCGGCACCGTCAGCCACAGGGTCAGACTGAAGAATACAGTGCCTAGTGCCAGCAGCCCTGCAAATGCGAGAAGCCATAGGCTGAATGGTCTGGCAGTCAGCCTGGAAAGCAAACGAACTCCTTGGGTTGAATACAACCCCAGATGCAAGTTCGCAGCTTAACAAAACCTTAACCAGGCCTTTAAACTTTTACGAATACCAATGTTTTTCAATTGCTTGAGGCAATTTCCACAAGGATCTGAGGGGTTTGACGAGCGCTAAAATCCGGCCAGTCAGCCGTTCTGGCTCAACCGTTTGCCGATCGCTCCGCCTCGGCCCGCCTGAGCCGTTTCTCCAGCCCTCTGAGCCCCAGCGACAACCCGACGGTGAGCAGCAGATAGACGTAAGCGACGATCGAATAGGTCTCGAAGAACCGGAATGAGCCCGAGGCGTAGACCTTGCCCATCTGCGTCAGGTCGGCGACACCGAGCACCGAGACCAGCGAGGAATCCTTGATCATGGCGATGAAATCATTGCCCAGCGGCGGCAGGATGGTGCGGATCGCCTGCGGAAGCACGATGAAGCGGAACCTGTGCAGCGGTGTCAGACCCAGCGCCTTGGCGGCTTCGATCTGCCCGGCTTCAACCGACAGGATGCCCGCGCGGAACACCTCCGAGATAAACGCCGAATAGCCGATGGTCAGGGCGATGATAGCCCGCCACAAAAGCGAGACGTCGCGCACTTTCATCTCGTCGATGAGACCCGCCTCGATCAGCGGGCTCATCAGCCCGTTCCAGGCCGCGACAAACCCCGGCGCGCCGACGAAGGCGATGTAGAACAACAGCACCAGAATCGGGATGCCGCGGATGATCTCGACATAGAAGCGGGCGATCTGCCTGAGCACCAGCGATTTCGACAGCCCCATCACCGCCAGCAACAGCCCGAAGCCGGTGGCCAGCGCAAAGCCGACCAGCGTCACGAAGATGGTGATCCAGACGCCTCGCGAGACGATGGTGAAGATCTGGCTGTAAAGGTCGTTGAGGACGATCTGAACGGCAAGAAACAGCGCAATCGCCCCGGCAGCGAGCAGCCACCAGGGGAAGTCCGGCTTGTTCGTCGGTTTTGGCGCTGTTGTCACGATTGCCAGGTCTCATTCAGGCCGGAACCGCTGTGAAGCGCTCCCGGCCCGGATTCTTCGGAAATGGTCGCCACGATTGGCCTAGCCGCCGAGCTTGTAATCAAGGAACCACTTCTGGTTGATCGCATCCATGGTACCGTCTGCCTTCATCGCTGCAATCGCCGCGTTGACCGGGGCCACCAGCTCCGAGCCCTTGGGGAAGATGAAACCGAAATCATCAGCGCCCAGCGGGCCGCCGACCAGCTTGAGCCCGCCATCGGAAGCCTCGACATAGCCCTTGCCGGCAACGCCATCCGTCAGCACCATGTCGACATCGCCGGTTTTCAGCGCCTGAACGGTGGCGCCGAACGTTTCCATCAGCTTGATGCGCGGGTTCTGCTCGTCGCCATCAAGCACGTCATAGACGGAAACATAAAACGGCGTGGTGCCCGGTTGCGCACCAACCAGACCATTCTCGAACGCTGCAAACGATGTCGCATCATCAAACCGGTCCTCGTCGCCACGCACCAGCATGAACATTTCGGACCGCAGATAGGGATCGGAGAAATCCACCTTTTCCTTGCGGTCTTCCTTGATCGAGATGCCGGTCATGCCGATCTCGTATTGCGCGTCGGACACGGACTGGATCATCGCGTCCCACGAGGTGTTCTGGTACTCGACGGTGAAATTCAGCCGCTTGGCGATCTCGTTCATCGCGTCGTATTCCCAGCCGATCTGCTCGCCGGTCTTCGGATCGATGAACTGCAGCGGCGGATAGGCGTTTTCGGTGACAACGACGACGTTTTTACCGCCCAGATCCGGCAGGGTTTCAGCCTGCGAGGCGACAATGCCCAGGCCGATGAAGGCGGCAGCGGCAGCGGCGACGGTGAATTTGGCAAATGACATGACACTCTCCCTGATGAGGTCTCGGGACTGAAATACGGTGCGCTGCTTTTTTTGATGCAGCACTTGGTATGCACTTTGCAATGCAGGTTTACACGCCGCAAGGGGCGGGTGAGAAACAGCATTGGATAGGGCGGCATTCCAACATCGTCATCTGCGCGCCAACTCTCCGTCGTCATCCTCGGGCTTGACCCGAGGACCCATGCCTAAGCTGATGGCGCACGCTGGTTTGGCTTTGGATCCTCGGCTCGGAGGCCGAGAATGACGACGGTGGGGCGATGGGTGTCTTGCGCGAAACCCGATTTCCCGGCGGGGGACATTCGAACAGGCAGCAGGTGTCACTGCCGCGCGCGCCAACGCCGGAGTTTGGGAAATGAAAGTCCGGAGGGCCGCACGCGGGCATTGCCTCTGGAAATTTGAGTAGTAGGGGTGGCGCAACCCGCGCACGGCCCGAGTATCGCCGGATGATGTCCGCATCCGACAGGCGGCGCCTTGCACCCTTCGGGAGTTTATCCCCGCCCGGATTGCTCCGGCCGCGATCAGGACAGACCGCGGGAGTGGGTCTGGCGAGGTTCCGGCACGGACCCTGAAGGGCAAGAACCCCTCATGTCCGCCACAGGCCCGGACCGGTGCAGCGTTCCTCAGCCGCCTTTCGGCTGGCAGGAAACGAAACCCGGCCCGGTGGCTGGCTTTGCACGGTCAATGAGACCGCCCGCCAGCGGAACCCCGATGGCCTCCGCCTCCTCTCGGTGCCTGCCGCACGTTACGGCAAATCCCGAGAGGCCTTCCTCCCGCCTGGTCGAACACGTTCGCGATCCATCCGGCAGCGGGAGCGGCATCAGTGTGACACGGGGAGGTAGGTGTGGATGAAATGGCGGTGATTTCCGGCTGGGATGGTGCTGCAGGGCCTTCTCCCCATTGGTGGGGGAGAATGCGAATTTAAGCATCTTAGCGTCAGCTAAGTGCCGGAAATTCCAAGAGAGGGGGTCGGTTTCAGTATCCGGATTCCCCCTCACCTGAAAAATCTATGACTTGGCGCTGCGCACCAAGACCATGATTTTTCTTCCTCTCCCACAAGGGTAGAGGGGGAGCGGAGCAAGCAGCCGGAGTCATTCCGCGACCTCAGTCCTCCGACTTGTCTTCGTTTGCTTCAGGATGGGTTCCGTCAGATACACTGCCGGGATGAGGGTCGGAGACCTCGCGCTCGGCTGGCGCCGGGGTCTTGTCCTTGTTGTTCTGCTGGTCCGGTTTCTTGTGCATGGCACTCTCCTCTTGGACCAGAACAACTCCGCAGGCCGCGCGATGGTTCCCCACCAGGTCTGTTCTGTTAGCAACCTATCCGGTCCGGACAGTCGCAAACTCAGGCTGGCTCAATCCCGCTTGATGCTCATCAGCACGTCCCAGAGGTCGGCGCCAGTTTCAAACACCATCGCGTTGGCCGCAAAACCCACTTCTGCCGACATCACGTCGAGCATCTCGGAGGCGAGGCTGATTTCAGCATCGGTCTCGGTTGCAGCACCGGGGCCAACGCTGGAGATGTTGCCGGCGGCTTCCATCAGGCGGTTCTGCTGGGTCTGCATGCCCGAGAGTGCGGTTGTCATGATGGAAGAAATCGTCATCGGTCCTGCTCCAAAGCCCGCCGCATCGTACCGGTTCCGGGTGACGCGCTTTAGCCCTTATGTTTGAGCATGTCGTTATCGCAAAACCGCTGCGCACTTTTGCGCGACATGCATTCGCTTTAAAGGGCAGTGTCGCGCATCCGTCTTAGCGGACCATTAAGCCGATCCCGCGGTTTTGAACCATTGCAGCAGACGGGGCTGGCAACGGTTTTGCGTCTCAGCCGGTGAGCAGACCTGTCCCCAACAAAAAAGCGCCGGTTTCCCGGCGCTTTGATGGGTGACCCCGAAGGATCATCAAATCATGTGAGAGCGGCTTATTCGCTCTTGGCTTCTTCAGCCGATGCAGCTGCGGCTGCTTCGTCAGCTGCTGCCTTTGCGGCTGCTGCTTCAGCGGCTTCTGCTGCTGCCTTTTCGGCGGCCAGAGCCTGTGCTGCTGCAACCTTCTCGGCCTCGACGCGTGCCTTCTCTTCGGCCAAAGCCTGACGCTCGGCATCGTTGAGCTTGCGAGCGCGGGTGCCGGTGTCCTCGACGATACGAGCCGACTTACCGCGTCGGTCGCGCATGTAGTAGAGCTTGGCGCGACGAACCTTGCCGCGACGGACAACTTCAACGGCTTCAACGATCGGCGCGTACATCGGGAACACGCGTTCCACGCCTTCACCGTAGGAAATCTTGCGAACAGTGAAGTTCTCGTTGAGACCGGCGCCGGAGCGGGCGATGCAAACGCCTTCGAAAGCCTGCAGACGGGTCCGCTTGCCTTCCGTCACACGCACCTGGACGCGCAAAGTGTCACCGGCGGAGAATTCAGGAAACTTCCGGACGGCTTCGATCTTGGCGGCCTGTTCGGCCTCCAGCTGGGCAATAATGTTCATGGTCCTTGACCTTTCGTTTTTCTCAAACGGTCAGAGCGCTCTCAACTTGCCACTTTGACATGTCCCGTTTTCGGGATCATTCTCGGGGCTATGCCGGTGAAGGCAGGAGCGGGTTCACCATTCATTGTTTGGCAGGCACCGCTATTCACACGGCTGTCGGACTTTGCCGATCGCGGGGCAGATACACCATCGTCGCGGATTTGTCACGCCTGCCCGGGCAATTTTGTTACTGCTCTTGTGATAACGGACAAGCGATGCTCTAAAACCGATCCGATCTTCCCATTTCAGTGTCTTCATGTCCATTTTCGATATCGTTCTTCTGTTCAGTGCCGGCTTTCTGTCGAGCGCGGTCAATGCCATCGCCGGCGGCGGCACATTCCTCACCTTTGGCGCCATGACGCTGGTGGGTGTTCCGCCGATCATGGCCAACGCCACGTCGTCGGTCACCCAGTTTCCCGGCTACGTGACGTCGGCGCTGGCCTACCGCACCGAAATCCGTCAAGCCGGACGGGAAGCCTGGGTGCTGGCCGGCCTGTCGCTCGTGGGCAGCCTTGTCGGTGCGCTGGTTCTGGTCTCGATGTCCAACCCCTCGTTCCGCTCGCTGGTGCCATGGCTGCTGCTCGCTGCCACCATGATCTTTGCCGCCGGCCCGTATTTACGCCCCAAACATCTCCATGCCGAGCAACCCGTGACCCGGCTGGGCATGGCGGGACAGTTCATCACCTCGATCTATGGCGGATTTTTCGGCGCCGGTATGGGCATCATGATGCTCGCCGTGCTCGGGATCACCAAAGGTGGTGACTACCACAAACTCAACGCGCTGAAGAATTTCATCGCCGTCGTCATCGCCTTCGTCGCCATCGTGGTGTTCTCAAGCGGCGGCGTCGTGGCCTGGCTACCGGCGGTGATCATGATCCCTGCCGGTGCGTTGGGTGGTTATGCCGGGGTATGGATGGCGCGCCGCGTGCCGCAGGGCGTCATCCGCGCCG
This sequence comes from Hoeflea sp., assembly GCA_051251555.1. GTDB lineage: Bacteria > Pseudomonadota > Alphaproteobacteria > Rhizobiales > Rhizobiaceae > Hoeflea. The sequence goes on along the minus strand of JBPOEW010000013.1, from coordinate 80,225 downwards.
TCGTCGTCGGCGTCGGCCTGATGCTGAGCTGGTATTATTTTTCCACTTGACCGTCATCGCCTGACAGTAGGTCAGGCCGGCGTTCGCGCGTCAGCTTGAGCGACTCGGCTTCACGCCAGGCATCCACTGCCTTGTGATTTCCCGAAGTCAGCACGGCGGGGATTTCGCGGCCTTCAAACACCTGCGGCCGGGTGTAATGCGGATGCTCCAGCATGCCGGTCTCGAAGCTTTCATGCGCGCCGGAGGCCGCGTTGCCCATGACGCCGGGGAGCACCCGGATCACCGCGTCAAGCAGGATCAGTGCCGCCGGTTCGCCGCCCGAAAGCACGTAATCGCCAATCGAAATTTCCTCGAGATTGCGCGCCTCGATCACCCGCTGATCGACACCCTCGAACCGGCCGCAGACGATGACGGCGCCGGGGCCATCGGCCAGTTCGCGCACCCGCGCCTGCGTCAGCGGTTTGCCCCGCGGGCTCATCAGCAATCGTGGCCGCGGATCGCCTTCGGGGCTGACGGCATCGATGGCTCCGGCCAACACATCCGGCTTGAGCACCATTCCGGCGCCGCCACCGGCCGGCGTGTCATCGACCGAACGGTGCTTGTCCGTGGCAAAATCCCTTATATTGACCGCCTCGATCGACGCGTCGCCGCGCGCAATCGCCCGGCCCGCCAGTGACAGACCGAGGTGTCCGGGAAACATCTCCGGATAGAGCGTCAGTATGGTGGCGTGAAAACTCATTTTCGCCGATCTTCGTCGGGGCCACCTTCATCCGGGCCAGCTTCACCGGGGTTTTCACCGCCAGCACTGCCATCATCCTCTCCGGTATCGTCGTCGCCGGTATCAAGCAACCCGGCGGCCAACGGATCCACCAGAATGCGCCCCGCTTCCAGATCGACATTCGGCACGGCTGCCAGCGTGAACGGGATCACCACCGGCTTCTTGCCCTCATCGCGCAACTCCAGCAGGTCGCCGCCGCCAAAATCGAGCACGCCGGACACTGTTCCCCAGAACTGGCCGTCAGCGTCCCAGGCTTCCAGCCCCTCGAGATCAGCATGGAAATATTCGCCCTCTTCCAGATCTTCGTCATCGAGGCTGGAGCGGTCGATAAACAGCTCGAGGCCCTTGAGCGCTTCCGCCGCGTTGCGGTCGTTGATGCCGCGAAACCGCACCACGACGACGGTCTTGGCAAACCGGTGATCGAGGATTTCGAAACGACGGCCATCCCTGGTGTAGAGCGCGCCGTATTCGGCGATCGCCATCGGATCATCGGTGAACGGCTTGACCCGGACTTCGCCGCGCAGACCTTGCGCCGCGCCGACAACGCCGATCAGAATGGGGTGCTCAAGCTTGGTCATGCTGGAAATCTCCGCTACAGCGCCGCGCATCCAGCTGGATGCGCAATCGATGCTGTAGCACATTGAATGACTTGCATTAGTGAAGACCAACGCGAAACGGGCGGCACAAAGCCGCCCGGATGATAGCGCAAAGCGCGTGCATCAGTGAAGATGCGCAAACGCTGGACTATTATTCAGCAGCCGCTTCTTCAGCAGGTGCTTCGGCAGGAGCAGCAGCGGCTTCGGCGGCAGCAGCAGCTGCATCCTCTTCCTTCTGCTTCTTCTCGGCAGCGCGTTCCTGCGCCTTCTTGCCGGGCTCGCCCTTGTTCGGGTTGGAGCGCGCGTCGCGGGTCATCATGCCGGCTTCAGCCATGAAACGGGCAACGCGGTCGGTCGGCAGCGCGCCGTGGTCGAGCCAATGCTGGATGCGCTCCTGGTTGAGGTCAACGCGGGCTGCGTCGTCCTTGGCCAGCATCGGGTTCCAGTAGCCCAGACGCTCGATGAAGCGGCCGTCGCGCGGGCTGCGCACATCGGCAACGACAACGTGATAGTAAGGACGCTTCTTGGAGCCGCCACGGGCCAGACGAATTTTCAATCCCATTTTCTTTTCCTTCGTTTTAACAAGTGTGTTGATTGATTGTTTGGGTGTCTTCGGACGCTGCTCAGCGCCAGATCAGGGTTGTCATTTCGCAGCCGCCTGCTTGTGATGCTGGATGACTTCGCGAATGACGAATTCGAGAAATTTTTCGGCGAAATCCGGATCGAGATCGGCGGATTTGGCCAGTTCGCGCAGCCGGGCAACCTGCTCGGCTTCACGGTTCGGATCGGATGGCGGCAGATCAGCCGACGCCTTGAGCGCGCCGACAGCCTTGGTCACCCGGAAGCGCTCGGCCAATATGTGAATCAGCGCCGCATCGAAATTGTCGATCGACTTGCGAAAGTCATGCAGCTTGGAAAGCGCGTCAGTGTTTGTGCTCATGTCCCCCGCCCCTCACTTCTTCTTCGGCAGGCCGGGAAGGCCGCCACCAAGACCGGGCAGCTTCGGGCCGCCCAAACCTGGCAATCCACCCGGAATGCCGCCGGGCATGCCGCCCATGCCAGGAGCCTTGCCAAGACCCGCGGCTTCGGCCTGCTTCTGCAGCGCTTCGAGCTGCTTGGGATCCATTTTCGACAGGTCCGGCATGCCGCCCATTCCACCCATGCCGCCGGGAAGCCCCATCTTCGAGGCCAGGCCGCCCATGGCTGCACGCATCATGCCGCCGCCCTTGCCCTTGCCGCCCATGGCTTTCATCATGTCGGCCATCTGCCGGTGCATCTTCAAAAGCTTGTTGATCGCTGCCGCATCGGTGCCCGAGCCCCTGGCGATGCGCTTCTTGCGCGAGTGCTTGAGCAGATCCGGATTGGCACGCTCGGCCTTGGTCATCGAGCCGATGATGGCGAGCTGGCGGGCAAATGTCTTGTCGTCCATGCCGGCGGCCGACATCTGGTCCTTCATCTTGCCCATGCCGGGCATCATTCCCATGATGCCGCCCATGCCGCCAAGCTTCTGCATCTGGCCCAGCTGATCGGCCATGTCGTTGAGATCGAACTTGCCCGATTTCATCCGGGCGGCCATGGCCTGCGCCTTGTCGGCGTCGAAATTCTCCGCCGCCTTTTCGACCAGGCTGACAATGTCGCCCATGCCGAGAATACGGTCGGCGACGCGGCGGGGATGGAATTCCTCCAGCGCGTCCATCTTTTCGCCGGTACCGATCAGCTTGATCGGCTTGCCGGTGACGGCCCGCATCGACAGCGCCGCGCCGCCGCGGCCGTCGCCGTCCATGCGGGTCAGCACCAGGCCGGAAATGCCGACGCGCTCATCGAAATTGCGCGCCAGGTTGACCGCGTCCTGACCGGTCAGCGCATCGGCGACCAGCAGGATCTCGTGCGGATTGGCCCGGCTTTTGATCTCGGCCATTTCGGCCATCAGCGGCTCGTCGATATGGGTGCGGCCGGCGGTATCGAGAATGACCACGTCGTGGCCGCCAAGTTTCGCCGCCTGCACCGCGCGTGCAGCGATATCGGTTGGCGACTGGCCGGCAATGATCGGCAGGGTGGCGACGCCTGTCTGTTCGCCCAGCTGCCTGAGCTGCTCCTGCGCTGCCGGACGGCGCGTGTCGAGCGAGGCCATCAGCACTTTCTTGCGGTCGCGCTTTTCCATCCGCGCGGCAATCTTCGCCGATGTCGTGGTTTTACCGGACCCCTGCAGGCCGACCATCATGATGACGACGGGGGCGGCGGCATTGAGATCGATCGGCACGCCTTCTTCGCCAAGCAGCGCCACCAGCTCGTCATGGACCAGCTTGACCACCATCTGGCCCGGCTTGATCGACTTGACGATTTCGGCGCCGACGGCCTTCTCGCGCACCCGGTCGGTAAACCCGCGCACCACTTCCAGCGCCACGTCGGCCTCCAGAAGCGCGCGGCGAACTTCGCGCATGGCTTCCGACACATCCTTCTCCGACAGGGCGCCGCGCCCGGTCAGATTGTTGAGGATGGAGCCAAGCCGGTCCTGGAGATTTTCAAACATAGGGTCGTCCTGTTTTTGCTGAAGAGATCTCCAGCACATATGGGGCGAGCATCAAGCAAAGCCAAACAGCACCCGAGGGCGCATCGCGCTGTCGGGTGTTGGCCTCCGGGATCGATTTATACCAATTAGGGTCCCGGTCGGCGGCTCGGAGTCATGCTCGTCGCAGATTTGAGCGGGATAAACAGGAAAAGCGTGGCTGAGTCAAGGTTGGGGACGCGGGATTAATCTTGGGTATGCCGCGAAAACCATCCTTTTCACAACTCCAGAAATTCGGCCCGTTCAGCGTTCAAAAACGGGAATTTGAGGAATTTTTTACGACAAAGTTTTCCGACACTTAAGCCGCTGAAATTGCAGGGTGACAAAAGCCGTTGCAAAAACCTTCCTTTTTGCAACGGTTTTTGAAACGGATTACTATGATTATGTTTCAGCTTCTGCGTTTATGCTGCCCCCCTAGTCAGAGCGGCCGATAACTTGGATTCTCGAACTATCGTGCGCGCACAGCTTCAGTCATTTCCTTTGGCGATATCAAAACAATTCCAGCCTCCGACACCGACCATAAGTATACCTGGAATAACGACGACTACTCCAGCCGGTCCCCATTGCATTCCCCATAATGTAAGAGCAACTCCACCGACAAGGAGTACTAGATTTATCACCGAATTTGCTGCCCGTATTCGTCGACGTGAAAACGGCACAAATGAAGATACAGACGAAGAGTCAGAAGAAGATTTTACCGACCTTATCTGATGTTCCATAATGCGGCTTATGCGTTACCAGACACTATAGGCCATCCTCGCTCGCCTACCGCAGCGCATTCTCGATCGCTTCCCGGATCAGCCGTTGATAGGGTATGTTGCGTTCCTTGGCGCGGGCTTTGACCGCATCCACCAGGCTCTCGGGCATGCGCAGATTGATCTGCTTGGTCTTCTTCTCAAACTCGAAGCGCATCGGCTTGAAGCCGGAGAAATCATATTCGGACAGATCAGCGGTATCGACGAAATGCTCGGCCTCCGCGTCGGTCTTCAGAAGCGGAAACTGTTTGCCCGGCTGGGGGACGGATCTTGGCTTCTTAACGCTGCTCATAACGGGTGATCTCCTTTTTATGCATATACCGGGCGCTGATTACCCGCAGGCGTTTGTCCGAATTGGTCTCTCGAATTATAAAGACGACAAAGAGATGCCTGCCCTCCTTGGTCAGTCCGATCGCATTGAAGCGGGTCTCCTGCGTGACGGGCGAGCGATCCGGCATAACCATCGGCGCGCTCGTCAACACAAATTCGATCTCGGCCTTCGACACGCCATGTTTGGCGCATTTCGGCCAATTGCCTTCATCCCATTCAAACCCCAGGATCTTCATCACAAGGTTGCTCATATTTGCATAAATTAATGTATATACAAATGTCTAGAAAATCAAGATCCTCGATGTTTTCCAGCAGAGGCAAGCACGGCTTCGCAAGGCATTGCTCGCAGCATTCTGTCTAACAGGCGATTTACAATCGGGCGCGTTGCCATCAAGCTCGTAGCCGACAAGCCTCGTGGCGCCCGGTCACAATCCGCTACCCCCGCCAGCGCGAGCCGCGCCATGAATTTCAGCACCATCCTCCTTGAATTTGCCTGCTTGCACCGCAATTATACGGTATCGCCACGGAGCTTGAAGGCAAAGAATGTATCCCGATTATACAAGGTCAGAACGCGTTGCCGACGGCAGCATGCACGCCATCGGAGTCATCGGATCGGTGTTTGGGGCGGCATTGTTGCTGGCGTGGTCAGCACCGGTCGCGTCAGTCTGGGAAATCACGGCGGTATCGATCTATGCGATGACACTGATTGCCACGTTCACGGCTTCGGCGTTTTATCACATGAGCCCGTGGGAGAGCATCCGGCCGGTTCTGCGCCGCATCGATCATGCGGCGATTTATTTGAAGATCGCAGGCACTTACACGCCCTTGGTGGTCATGATCGGCAGCGGTCTGGCTTATGTTGTGCTTGGCATTGTCTGGGCTTTGGCGATCGTCGGGATCGTGCTCAAGCTGGTGTTCTGGACGACGCCCGGACAGTTTGGCCCCGCGCTTTATCTGATCATGGGATGGATGAGCGTGGTGCTGTTCTGGTCGTCATGGTCGGAGCTGCCATTTGGCTACATCGTCGCAGGAGGGTTGCTCTATACCCTCGGCGTGGCCTTCTACGCAGCGAAGACGATGAAGTTCTCGAACGCGATCTGGCATGGATTCGTCATCGCGGCCTCTGCCTGTTTCTTTGTGGCCATCTCGCTGTCAGTGACACAACCCGGTTCGTTGTAACAGCATTTCTGCTCCCCCTCAAAACGGCCACACCCAGGCGATCATCGGCACGCCGACCACAATCACCAGCACTTCCAGAATCAGCCCCATGCGCCAGTAGTCGCCGAAGCGGTAGTTTCCCGGACCCATGATAATGGTGTTGTTCTTGTGGCCGATGGGGGTGAGGAAGGCGCAGGAGGCAGCCACAGCGACGCCCATCAGGAACGGGTCCGGGCTGGCGCCGATGGAGTGAGCGACGCTGACCCCGATCGGGGCGGCAATCAGCGCTGTCGCCACATTGTTGAGAAAATCCGACAGCGTCATGGTGATGATCATCAGCACCGCCAACACGCCCCAGGGCGGCAGATTGACGGTCTGGGTGACGATGAGATCGGCAATCAGCTGGCTGCCGCCGGTTTCCTCCAGCGCTGCGGCGACCGGAATCAGGCAGGCCAGCAGCACGATCACCTTCCACTGGATCATCGCGTAAAAATCGCGGCCGCCAATGATGCCCAGCAGCAGATAGGCCACGACACACAGACCCAGCGAAATGGCCAGCGATGTGATACCTGCGACCGACAGGCCGATAGCGGCGGCAAAAATGCTGATCGCCAGCAACGCCTTGGTCCGCTGCAGCACCTCCAGCCGCCGGTCCTCCAGGGGCAATATGCCAAGCCACTGGCTCGCGGCGGCGATGTTCTTGTCCGGCCCGATCAACAACAGCATGTCGCCCGCCTTGATCGGCAGGCTGCGCACCCGGTCACGGAACCGCTTGCCCTGCCTGGAAACACCGAGCAGCGTCACCCCGTGCTTTTGAACCAGCCGCATCGCCATTGTGGTACGGCCAACCAGAGCCGCATCTTCGGGCACGATGGCTTCGACAAGACTGAGCGACCGGCCCATCAGACCTTCATGCTTTTCAACGCCGACCGCATCCAGCCCGGCGGCGCCCATCAGCGCTTCGATTTGCTTCGGGTCTCCCTCCAGCACCAGAAAATCGCCCTTGCGGATTTCGCGGCCGCGCGAAAATCCCGGCAACCGCTTGCCCTGACGGGCCAGTCCCAGAATGGTGACGTCATTTTTGGTGGCCAGCGGATAAAGCTCGGCCACGGTCAGGCCAATTGACTTGGACTCTTCTTTCACCCGGGCTTCGGCAACGTAAAGCCCCGCATCTCCATCCAGCGACATCGCGTCAGGCCGGGCCGGGATCAGCCGCCAGCCGATGAACGACACATAGGCGATACCGGTGATCGCCACTGCGATGCCAACCGGCGCAAAATCGAACATCGAGAACGGCGCACCCAGAACGTCCTGGCGGTATTGCGCGATGACAATGTTGGGTGGCGTTCCGATGAGGGTGATCATGCCGCCGAGAATGGTGCCGAACGACAGCGGCATCAGCGTCAGCGAGACCGCGCGCTTGGCCTTGCGCGCCGCATCCATGTCGAGCGACATCAGCAGCGCCAGGGCGGCGACATTGTTGATGATGGCCGAGAGCACCGCGCCGACCACCGCCATGATGCCGATATGGACCGGCAGAGCCCGGTCCGGGCTGGTGACAAAGCGTGCGATGAACTCAACCGCACCCGAATTCATCAACCCGCGCGAGACGATCAGCACCAGTGCGATGATGACAACGGCAGGATGGCCAAATCCGTGAAAAGCCTCATCCGGCTCGATCAGCCCGGCCATTACCGTGACCAGCAGCGCCACGAAAGCCACAAGATCATAGCGGATGCGGCCCCAGACCAGCATGCCGAACAGCACGAGGAGAATTCCAAACAGCAAGATCTGGTCAGTCGTCATCAATCCCGTCCCGTTGCGCGACGTGCCCTGTGCACATGTGCAACTTGGGTTACATGGCCGGAATTTTCGGTCAACCTTTTTCCAGAAAGCTGCAATGGGTCATATCCGGAGCCGCCAAGGCGGCCCCGGCTCGTCTCATGCTTACTGAGCCAGATAGGCGTTGGTGAACCAGCTGGATACGTCCGGCATCTCTTCCAGCGCATCACCATTGGCGTCACGCAGGATTCCGGCTTTGAACAAGAACCCGGTGATGCCGTTGATCAGGCCCGCATCGATCAGACCCACCGGTTCGCCTGCATCGCGCAGAAAACCACCCTCCACCAAAGCCTTCATCGAGGCATGGACCAGATCCGGGTTGGAGAGCATGCCCTCGGTTTCCGCAATCAGCATGTCGGCGGCTGCGTCAGGATTGTCAGCGGCGAAAGCGTAGCCGCGTTGTGCGGCTTGCACGAAGGCCCTTGCAGTTTCCGCGTTGGCGGCGAGCCATGTTCCGTTGCCGCCCAGAAAGGTGGTGTGCTGATCCGGCACGCCGTAATCGGCATAGCTGAAGGCGCGTTGCGGCCGGCTCAGCAACACGGAATTGACGCCCTCCCAGGTGCTGACTTCCAGGGTGAAATCGACCGAGCCATTGGCCAGCGCCTCATAGGCCGAGGTGCCGAGCGTCACCGTGTCGAAACTGCCCTCGCCGCCATCATGGCGGATGATCGAGGAAATCAGCGCGTTTTCCCAGGCGCTACCGAAACCCGCATAGATCTTTCCATCAAGATCCTTGGGTCGCTGGATGTCCTGGCGCTCGCCATTGAACACCAGCCGCCCGGTCTCGTGCTGCACCACCGCCATCACCGCAGTCATGTCGGCGCCCATCGAGCGCTGGCTGTGAAAGCCCACGGCACTCAGGATACCGAACTGGGCGACGCTGGTGGCCACAAGCGTGCCCGACGAGGTGTCGGTATAGGGCAGGATCTCGACATCAAGGCCCGCCTCCTTGAACCAGCCCTTCGCCTGGGCGACATAGAGACCGACGTGATTGGTATTGGGCGTCCAGTCGAGCGCCACGGTGAGCTTTTCCGCAGCCGTCGCGGGCACGGAAATGAGCAGGGCCAGGGCAGTGAGAAGATGTTTCATGGTCAGTCTCCGGTTTGGGTGAGAAGGGTGTCGAGAAGTTGGGCTTCGAGTCGTACGGCTTCGATGGACAGCGCATGACCCAGCCTGGGGCGCGGGCCGGGCACGGTGAATTCGGCGATGATCCGCGCCGGCCGGCGTGAAAACACATAGACCCGGTCCGACAGCGCCACCGCCTCGCGCACATCGTGGGTAACCAGAAGCGTGGTCCAGTGCGCCTTCTGCCAGCGGCTCTCGAGCCAGCCCTGCATTTCAGCACGGGTCAGCGCATCGAGCGCCCCGAACGGCTCGTCAAGCAATTGGACCGCGCGGTCCTGCACGATGGTGCGCAGCAGTGCCGCGCGCTGGCGCATGCCGCCCGAGAGTTGCGCCGGGTAATGTTGTTCAAAGCCTTCGAGGCCGAAGGCGGCAAACAGCGGCAGCACTTTGGCGCGCGCCTCAGTCCGATCCATGCCCTGGACTTCCAGCCCGAGAATCACATTGTCGATGATCCGCCGCCACGGCATCAGCGCGTCGCGCTGCGGCATGAAGGCGAAAGCCTGCGGCTTTGATGACAACGGCGCGCCATTGACACGGATCGTGCCGCGATCCGGAGACAACGCCCCGGTCAAGAGCCGGAACAGGCTCGATTTGCCACACCCCGACGGCCCGAGGATCGAGACGAACTCGCCATTGGCGAGATGCAGCGAAATATCGTCGAGCACCGGGGTGCCGCCAAGCGTCAGGCTGACTTTTGTGATTTCCAGAGCGGCCCCGGTTTGCAGCACGGTCATGGCCCCGCCCCCGCATGGCGCCAGCTCAACACGAGGCGTTGCAACAGCGCGGTTGCGCCAAACAGCACCAGCGTCAGAGCCGAGCTGATCACCACGGCGGCGAGCATCAGGTCAGGCCGAAAGCTGTTTTTGGCGTTGAGGATGACGATGCCGAGGCCGGCGCGGGCACCGACATATTCGGCAAATATCGCTGCCACCACCGCATAGGTGATCGAGATCCGAAGCCCGGCGAAGAAATAGGGCATCGCCGAGGGAAACCGGGCACGGCGGAAGATGCTGAGCCGTGAGGCGCCCATCGAGCCGAGCAGCGCCTCGATGTCGGGATCGGTGGACTCGTAGCCATCAACCAGCGCCACCAGCATCGGGAAGAAGGTGACCAGCGCCACCAAGAGGATTTTTGGGGTCAGCCCGAAGCCGAACCACAGCACCACCAGCGGCGCGATCGCCACCAGCGGCAGGGTCTGGCTGATGACAAAGACCGGAAACAGCGCCCGCCTCAACCGTGGCATGAAATCGATCAGCACCGACAGCAAGAACGCCACCGTGACGGAAAAGGCGAAGCCGGTAAGCGTTGCATAGAGTGTCGGCAGTGTGTTGGCCCACAGCATGTCGCGGTTGACGACGATCTGCTGAGCCACCCGCGAGGGTGCGGGCAGCACAAGCGGCGAGATGCCCGACAGCCGGACATAGATTTCCCACACGGCAAGAGCGGTGAGCACACTGAGAATTGTCGGCAGGCTTCGAGAAAGCCTTGCCGCCGGCGGACCGGACGGAAAGTGAGCCATCAGATCAGCTGATCGAAGGGCTGTTGGCAGACACCGTCAGATCGATAGTGACATGGCCCGCGGGAGGACCGAACCGGCAGAAAGCCTCCTGCAGAGTGGCGAAAACCGGACCGGAATCGCCTTTCAGCCGGGTGCAGAAATTCTTCGACCGGTCGAAGCAGCCGCTTGATTTGAGAAAATCAATGCAGCCCATGATCTCGGCCATATGGTCGCCGGCGCCCATCACATAGAGCGAGAACTGCGCCCGGGCGATCTCGCCAGTGTCAGGCGCTTCAGCCAATGCGGCCAGTGCCCCGGCCTGACGTGAGGCCAGCGGTTCGGACGGATTGGCCAGCGCTCCGGTCTGGCAGATCGGATCATCCGGCTCGCCGGGGCAACCGCGTGACAGCGTGGCCCTGAGCACCACATGCGCCCTCGATGCGGCGGCTGCGACATAGAGATCGCGCAACGCCGGGAACAGCACTTCGGGCGGCCCGACAATGAGAGTGGAAATATCGTCAGTCTCGATCCGCAGGCGATCACGCCAGGGATCGAGCGCACTGAGCGACGACATGATGACGTCCACGAACCCGTCGGTCATGGGGTAAAGGGATACTTGCGCGCCTGCGAACATCTTGGTTCCTCCTTGCTACGCTGGCATTATCCAGATCAGCTTCGAGGGTACGTGGGCTTGGCGCCCACATCTCAGCCGCGGCTCTACGCGGCACCCCTGTGGTGAGGCGCATTCAACAGGGTTTGCATGCAAATGCAAGGGCTTTTATGCGGCGTCCCGACAAAATTCTCTGGGTAGAGCGGCATGGCTGGCATCCCCGGAAAAGGGAAACGCAGCGCCCGGATTTCATCCCGACGCTGCAACTGGTCATGTCATGCGGGTTTGCGGCAAAACCGGATCAGTGTGACCGCACCGGCCCGAGGAACGACACTTTGATCTTGCCGGAAAAGGCATTCATCCTGGCGCCAAACAGGGCGTGGTGCTTCTTGGCCAGGTAGGAATATTCGGTGCCTTGGCAATCGAGCATCCTGATCTGCCGGTAGCCTGAGCGGCGCAGGCTTTCGGCACCTGTGCGGCAATCCTTGCGCGACACATTCACGACTTCGTTCTTGCGTGGGGTGCGGTGATCGCGGATTTTTTCCTGCTTGGTGACACGGTGGTCGCGAACCTTCTGCTGCTTGGCGGTGCGGTGGTCACGCACCGTAAACTGCACGGAGGTGCGGTGATCCCGTACGTCCCGCACGATGTTTGACAAGTCGCTGGCATAGGCAGGCACCTGAGCAAATGCGGAAACCACCGAGATGGCGGCGACGGTGAAAAGTGACGTGTTCAACATGATTTGACCCTCTGGTTCGTTGTTTTGATGTAACCAACATGAAGAGCAGTGCTTGAACCATTTCTGAAGCCATAATTCATGACCCGCCTGAGTGTGGGTTGAGAGTGGGCTGGAGAGACCAGGGTTGAGCCTTCACTTGATCGCGCCACCCATGTCCCCATATTCCCCCTCATGAAACGTCGCTCTTTTCTCAAATTCACTGCGCTCGCAGCCCTGTTCGGGCTTGGCGCATCGGGGACCGCAATGGCAGTTGCACGCAGCTCCAACCATTATCATTCAGGCCCGGTCAGCGATCATTTCGACGGGACACGGTTCTTCAATCCCGACGGCGCTGAGCCGAAGGGATTTTCCGATCTGCTGAAGTGGAAATTCGGCGGCACCCAGGCCAAGTGGCCTGCCTCAGTCAGAAGCCCTTTCGCACCGGCCCGGCCCGAGCCACGTGTCGAAGGCGACCGCCTGCGCATCACCATGGTCGGTCACGCCACCATGCTGATCCAGACCGCTGGCCTGAACATCCTGACAGATCCGGTCTGGTCCGACCGCGCCAGCCCGCTTGCATTCGTCGGCCCCAAGCGCGTGACCGCGCCCGGCATCGCGTTTGAGGATCTCCCCGAGATCGATCTGGTGCTGCTGTCGCACAATCATTACGACCATCTCGATCTGGTCACGCTGGGCCGGTTAAGGCTCGCACACAATCCACTGGTCATCACGCCACTGGGCAATGACACGATCATCAAGGCGCATACACCGACGATGCGTGTGATGACTGCTGACTGGGGGCAGTCCATCCAGTCCGGTCCCGCGACGATCCATTTCGAACCCTGCCACCACTGGTCGGCACGCGGCGTCAACGACCGCTCGATGGCGCTCTGGGCGGCTTTCGTGCTAGAGACCCCCGGCGGCAAGATCCTGCACATCGGCGACACCGGCTTCGACAAGGGCCGACCCTACCAGAACGCCCGTGACAAGCACGGCAAGTTCCGCGCCGCGATCCTGCCCGTTGGCGCCTATGAGCCGCGCTGGTTCATGAAGGATCAGCACCAGAGCCCCGACGAGGCAATCGACGGCTTTCTGATGTCGGGCGCCGACTATGCGCTGGGCCATCACTGGGGCACATTCCAGCTCACCGATGAAGGCCGCGAAGCTCCCGAAGAGCTGCTGTACGAAAAACTCGCCGAGAAGGGCGTCGGCAAAGATCGCTTCCGGCCGCTGCATGTGGGCGAAACATGGGATTTTCCTGCCGCAGCCTGACCCGGCAGCAGCGGCCCCTGGACTGGTAATCCCGGTATTTTTACGCCATACAGGCCGCAAACAACAACGGGTGCGCGTGGTGGGATCGATGGTTCCTTTTGCCAAGATGAATGGACTGGGCAACGACATTGTCGTCATCGACATGCGTGGCAACAGCGATGCCGTGACCCCGGAGGCAGCGGTAGCACTCGCCGGCGGCGAACGCACCGGCTTCGACCAGATCATGGCCATTCATGACAGCAATCTCGACGGAGTCGATTACCGCATCGACATCCTCAATCGTGACGGCTCCCGTGCCCAGGCCTGCGGCAACGGCACCAGGTGCGTGGTGCAGGCCCTGGCGTCGGAGACCGGGCGCAAGAGTTTCACCTTCAAGACGCTGGCCGGCATCCTCACTGCCGAAGAGCACGAAGACGGGCTGATTTCGGTCGATATGGGTGTGCCGGAATTTCGCTGGGACCGGATCCCGCTGGCGGAGGAATTTTTCGACACAACCCGCATCGAGTTGCAAGTTGGCCCGATTGATGCGCCGGTGCTGCATTCGCCTTCGGCGATGTCGATGGGCAATCCGCACGCCATCTTCTGGGTCAAGCAAGATGTCTGGTCCTATGATCTCGAGCGCTTCGGCCCGCTTCTGGAAAACCACCCGATCTTTCCCGAACGCGCCAACATCTCGATTGCCCGGGTGATCGATGCCCGAACGCTTGATCTCAGGACCTGGGAACGCGGTGTCGGCCTGACCCGCGCCTGCGGTTCGGCTGCCTGCGCGGCCGGTGTATCCGCCGCGCGCACTGACCGCACCGGCCGCGAAGTCACCGTCAACGTGCCCGGCGGCCCGCTTCACATCGACTGGCGCGCCAACAATCATGTGATCATGACCGGTCCGGCGGAGTGGGAGTTTTCCGGCACCGTCGATCCGCTGACCGGGAATTGGCAGGCCGATGAGGTGACTGCGTGAGCGGGGTTCGCGTCCTCACCCTTGGATGCCGGCTCAACACCTATGAATCGGAAACCATGCGCAAGGCTGCCGAAGCCGCAGGCCTCAATAATGCTGTATTGGTCAACACCTGCGCAGTGACAGCCGATGCGGTGCGCCAGGCCCGCCAGACCATCCGCCGGGCGCGACGTGACAACCCGCACGCCCGCATCGTCGTTTCGGGCTGCGCCGCTCAGACCGAGCCGGAAACATTCGCCGCCATGGACGAAGTCGACGCGGTGATCGGCAACGAGGCCAAGGGCCAGGCCGCGACCTATCGCAAGCTGCCTGATTTCGGCGTCTCCGAAAGCGAGAAGATCCGCGTCAACGACATCATGTCGGTGAGCGAGACCGCGCCGCAGATGATCGAGGCGGTAGAAAGCCATGCCCGCGCCTTCGTCCAGGTGCAGAATGGCTGCGATCACCGCTGCACCTTCTGCATCATCCCCTACGGCCGCGGCAATTCCCGCTCGGTGCCGATGGGCGCGGTGGTCAGCCAAATCGAAAAGCTGGTCGACAACGGTTACCAGGAAGCCGTCATCACCGGCGTTGACGCCACCAGCTATGGCGCCGATCTGCCCGGCGCACCGACGCTTGGAACGCTGGCCGCCACCATTCTCAAACAGGTGCCCGATCTCAAGCGGCTGCGGCTGTCCTCGATTGATTCAATCGAGGTCGACGACACGCTGATGGATCTGATCGCCCATGAACCGCGCTTCATGCCGCATTTGCACCTGTCGCTGCAGCATGGCGATGATATGATCCTCAAGCGCATGAAGCGGCGCCATGGGCGCGATGACGCTATCAATTTCTGTCGCACAGTCCGCGATCTCAGACCCGGCTTCGCCTTCGGCGCTGATCTGATCGCCGGATTTCCGACCGAAACCGAAGAGATGTTTGCCCGTTCGCTCGACATTGTCGATGAATGCGGACTGGCGTTCCTGCATGTCTTCCCCTATTCGCCACGCGACGGCACCCCCGCCGCAAGGATGCCGCAGCTTGATCGCGGGCTGATCAAGCAACGCGCCGCACGATTGAGACAACGTGGCGAACAAGCCTATGATGCCCACCTCGCCACCATGGCGCTCGCGGGCGATACCCACTCCGTTCTGGTCGAGTTTTCCGGCACAGCACGCACAGAAAATTTCACCCCGGTGGTTGCGCCCGGAGCCCCGCGGGGCCAGATGGCTCTGGTAAGGGTCAATGGCCGCAACGCTGATCATTTAACCGGCGACGTGGTTGCCGGATCAGCGGATCAAATGCAAACGGCAGACTTTGCCGCAGACTGACATGGAAAAGGCACTGAGCTCGCATGGCGTTTAACTTCATCAAAAAGGTTTTCTCCTTCGGGAAAGACAAGGAA
The DNA here is from genome assembly GCA_051251555.1 of Hoeflea sp. Classification (GTDB taxonomy): domain Bacteria; phylum Pseudomonadota; class Alphaproteobacteria; order Rhizobiales; family Rhizobiaceae; genus Hoeflea. The sequence continues at coordinate 64,638 of JBPOEW010000013.1, read as the reverse complement.
GACGCGCCTGCGCCGGATACAGCAGTTGAGACAGCAGCGCCTGCCGCCGATGCTCCAACACCTGAAACCGCACCACCCGAACAGGCCTTCCCGGCTGACGGTGGAATGCAGTTCACCCCGGAAACAGCTGGAAGCGCGCCGCTCGAAACACCCGCGCCTGCGGACGAGGAGCATGCCGGCGAGCCGCCAATTGCCGCCGATGGCAAAGGCCTCAACAAGGAGCCAGCCGGGAATCAAGCCTCAGAGCACGCTGCCGAAGACTGGGTGGCGCCGGACGAAATCGCTGCCGACCCGGCAATATCCCCTGTCCCGGAGAAACCTGCCGCGCCTGAGACAGCAGCGACCGAAACACGCACCGTGTCGCCCGATGACGCGTTCCCTGCTGATGGCGGGATGCAGTTCACGCCGGAAACAGCACCCGGCGAGGCGCTGTCAACACCCGCGCCTGCAAACGAAGACCACGCCGGCGAGCCAGCGGTTGCCGATGTCAGCGAAGCAGACGCCAAACCGGAGGCCCCGCTGACGCCCGATGAGATTACGGCGGACCCTGACATCCCGCCGGCCCCGGTTGAGACTGCAGTCACCGCCCCCACACCGGGGCCGCGAAAGCTCGTGGTGCGCGACACCGTGTCAGACGCCGAACCCGTGCAGACTATCGAGCCTGCAGAGCCCGAGCAATCCAACTGGTGGCAGCGTCTGCGCAAGGGCCTGTCGCGCACGTCGGGCCAGCTGACCGGCCAGATCAGCGGCATTTTCACCAAGCGCAAGCTCGACGAGGAAACCCTCCAGGATCTTGAGGACGTGCTGCTGCAGGCCGATCTCGGCGTCGAGACCGCGATGCGGATCACCGATGCCTTGTCGGCCACCCGCTACGGCAAGGACATCTCGCCGGCCGAAGTCCAGAAGGTGATGGCAAACGAGATCACCAAGGTTCTGGGCCCGGTCGCAAAACCGCTGGAACTCGACCTCAGCCACAAGCCGCATGTCATTCTGGTGGTCGGCGTCAACGGCACTGGCAAGACCACGACCATCGGCAAGCTCGCCGCCAAGCTCAGCGCCGGCGGGCTGAAAGTCACGCTCGCAGCCGGTGACACCTTCCGCGCCGCAGCCATTGAGCAGCTCAAGATCTGGGGTGACCGCACCGGCTCGAAAGTGGTCTCAACCAAGCTCGGCGCCGATGCGGCAGGTCTGGCCTATGAAGCCTTCGAGACCGCCCGCGCCGAGGGCGCCGACGTGCTGATCATCGACACTGCCGGACGGTTGCAGAACCGCACTGAATTGATGGACGAGCTCGCCAAGGTGGTCCGTGTGATCAGTAAGCTCGATCCGGACGCGCCGCACACGGTGCTGCAGACGCTCGACGCCACAACCGGCCAGAACGCGCTCAATCAGGTCGAGATTTTCAAGAATGTCGCCGGCGTCAACGGGCTGGTAATGACCAAACTCGACGGTACCGCACGCGGCGGCATTCTTGTCGCCATCGCCGCCAAGCATAAACTGCCGGTCTATTTCGTCGGCGTTGGCGAAGGTGTGGACGATCTCGAACCATTTGAGGCGGCCGATTTTGCATCCGCCATTGCCGGACAACCGGCCGGAGAATTGAAATGACCGACCGCAAGCAACCCGAAGCCGGGGCTGCCGACCAAGCCGCAGATCAAGAAACCCATATTTTCGAGCGCGATCCTGGCGATCCGAAGCGCAAGCACGTCCACCCGTTGCTCAAGCTGGTTCTCGAACTTGGGCCGCTGCTGGTGTTCTTCTTCGCCAATGCCCGCGGCGAATGGATCGCCGAGCAGGTGCCGTTTCTGGCCGATATCGGCGGACCGATCTTTGTCGGCACCGCCTGTTTCATGATCGCCACGGCCGTGGCGCTGTCGGTGTCGTGGATTCTGACTCGGACCCTGCCGATCATGCCGCTCCTGTCGGGCATCATCGTGCTGGTTTTTGGCGCGCTTACCCTGTGGCTACAGGACGAGACCTTCATCAAGGTCAAGCCGACCATCATCAACACGATGTTTGGCGGTATTCTGCTCGTTGGCCTTCTCTTCGGCAAATCGTTCCTGGGCTATGTGTTTGATTCGGCCTTCAAGCTTGATGCTGAAGGCTGGCGCATCCTGACCTTCCGCTGGGGCGTGTTCTTCCTGGTGATGGCTGTGGTCAACGAAGTCATCTGGCGCAATTTCTCCACCGACTTCTGGATCACCTTCAAGGTCTGGGGCAACATGCCGCTGTCGATCGTCTTCACCTTGTTGCAACTGCCGCTGATGCAGCGCCATGCATTGCCTGAGGAGACAGGCGAAGAAACGGCTTAGAGCATAGACTAGCCGGCTGCACGGGTTTCATCGACGCTTGAAGAGCCCTGCAAGCTGCAGAGTTTCCTCCATAGGGAATGGAACGAAAACCTGCCAGGATTGTTTTCTGCCTGCCATCTACAGCGCCGCGCATCCGGTCGGATGCGCAAAAGGCCACTGTAACACTATGAAATGATGCATGTACGTTGTCTTTCAAATGAATACGTTTGAAAGCGAAACGCATTGCTGGCTGGGCAGGAACGGGGCAGGACATGGGCAATCATCTCAAGCTATGCATTATCGGAAGCGGGGCAATGGGCACTTACCTGCTCAAGAGGCTTGTTTCCCAAAAGCTGCCGGTTTCCATAGTCGTTTTCGAAAGTGCGGATGAGGTGGGAACGGGCATGCCCTACCGTGAGGGCATGAATGCGGATTACATGCTGTGCAACGCCTTCAGCCGCGAAATTCCATCTGTCACCAGACCGCTGATAGACTGGCTTGAAGCCCAGCCGCCGCGTGAACTCGGTGAATGGGAACTTTCCACCCACGACCTCAGCCCGCGCGCATTCTATCCCCGGACACTGATCGGCGAATATCTGGGATCTGAATTTGCCGACCTGTGCTCAAAAGCCCAAGAAGCCGGGTTCGATCTCACCATCCATACCGGCTGCAAGGTTGAAGACGTTTCTATCACCGGCAAAAAGGCTGTCGTTTCCTACTCGAAGAGCGGCAAGGACGGTCAGGAACAATTCGACATCGTGCTTATCGCGACGGGACACAAATGGTCTTCGGCGCCGATGATTGATGAAGCGCGGCTGGTGTCGCCATGGCCCTACACCAAGATTGAAGCCCTGCCGGAAGGCACGATCGGCGTTCTGGGCTCGTCTCTGTCGGCCATCGATGTGGTGGTCGCTCTGGGGCATGCCCACGGACAGTTTGAAGAACACAGCGGCCGCATCACCTGGCTCCCCAATGAGATTGAGACTGATTTACGGGTCACCATGGTGTCGCGGAATGGAGTCATGCCGGAGGGCGATTTTTACTACCCCTTCCCCTACGAACCTTTGCAGCATCTGACCGAGGATGCCGTCGCGAAGGAGATCGCGAAAGGCAAGGATGGCCTGCTGCAACGTAGTTTCGCGCTTTTGTGTGCCGAACTCGACGCCGCCGATCCCGAATACCTGGAGCATCTCGGCAAAGAGGCTAGAACTCTTGAGGGTTTCGCCCCGGGCTATTTCGCGTCCCGCCGGGAGATCGGCGGCCTGCCAGCCGTCAAGGATAATCTGGCCGAAATGCGCAAGTTGATGCGAGAGCGCGAAACCGTTCCGCACCGCTACGCGCTGCTGCGCGGTCATGAGGTTTTCGGCGATATCCTGCCGCACCTGAGCGACGAGGATTACAAGCGGTTCTCCGAGGCCCTGATGCCCGTGTTCGGAGACTGCTATGCGGCGGTGCCTCACGTCTCGCTGGCGCGTATCGTTGCGATGTATGATGCCGGTGTCCTCGAATTGCTGGCAACGGCCGAGGACGCAACATTCACCCAGTCTGAAAACGGTCAGGTGTCGGTTGAGACAGAAGACGGCAACCGGACATTCGACGCTTTGGTGGATGCCCGCGGTCAGACAAGTCAATCACTGTCGGAACTGCCTTTCCCGTCGCTCGCCGCCTGTTTTCCTGACGACGCCGGACCGGTTCTGGAGCCTTTCAAACTCGACATCGGCGATAAAGGCTCCGCGCAGGTCTATTGCCTGGCGCTGCCGCAGATCCTTCAGCGCTATCCATTCTCGCAAGGGCTCGCCAACTGTGATGCCTTGGCGAAAACCGTGGTGGAAGACGTGTCCGCGCGTTTGGCGATCTGAACCAGACCGCCGTGACCTGCTGAAAGACGCCACGTAGTCTCGACAGTTCGGTCGATAGCAAACGGTTTTTCGATACGAACATCCTGAAGTAAGGTACTCCAGGTGCGAAGCAACCGGAGATTTACATGTCCCTTCCAGTGTTAGAGACGAAGCGTTTCACTCAAGAAAACGGCTATCGTATTACCGTTCAGAGCCCCGATCAAAGCGTGCCCAAAATCATGGAACACATTTTGGCAGAGGCCACTTTGAAATATGGGGATTATGACAGCGTTACATTCAAAACTGCTGCAGGAGTGCAGCAATTCCGGTCTCTGGGAAGTGGTCGAAATGCCGCTACCAAAACCGTTGTCGAAGTGCCTTGTGTCGAGCTTTCATTCTTCCTCGAAAGCAATGAGGCACTGGTCACACGGGTTATTGAGGCCGTTTATGCAGCCCATCCATATGAAGAACCAGTCGTATTTGTAGAGGCCTGCCTGCGGACAGTTCATATTCGCGGTCTGGATGAAGACAATCCGAACCGCTTCTGGAATGCAGCACCAGCTGATTGGGTGCCAAAAGAACATCGATAGATGTGGGGGCTGATTCTTGGATGCCTTCGCTTCAACCTCAGCGTTGTCCCGAAGAGCATTTCTCACCCGCGGCCATCACCCCTGACTTGTCCGCTTCGTCTTAACAATTTTCCGTTCTCCGCAGACCGCCACAACCCTGGCCCGCATTCCCGGACGGCCCGGAATACCCCTTCGCCATCCGTCTCGGCGCCGATGGCTGGCTCATTCTTACGTTCCGCTGGGGCCTGTTCTTCCTGCTGATGGCGGCGGTCAACGCAGTCATCTGGCACAGTTTCTCCACCGACTTCTGGATCACCTTCAAGGTCTGGGGCAACATGCCGGTGTCGATCGTCTTCCCACTGGCGCAGTTGCCCCATGGTTCGACTTTATAAGCAGGCTGCAGCGATTGGCAGGTTGAGCCAGATTTACCGGAGTCTGCATTGGTAATGAATATGTGCGACGCGCTATAAGCCGACATTGCCGGGCGCCAGGACCGCCAAATTCGGGCATCCGATGGCATCAACGATGCTGCAAAGTGATATTCGGGCCTCTGAAATTCGCTCACGGCGAAGAATTATCGACGGCCAGGAGACGGTGAAGTGAGGCGTTGCAGCCTATTGAATGTCGCGTTCAACGGGTTGATTTGAACGCGACATGCATCAATTGAAGGCGCTAAAGGTCACCCCTATTGCATTTGGTGCTCGCACGTCACGTTTGGATTGAACGGCACAAGGGCTCCGGCCGGATTTTCGCGAAACCAGACGTGCTGGTCAAAATGTGGTTCAAACATATGGGCTTCATCCGCCGCGGTCGCCGGGTCATCCGCCATGGCATCCCAAACCCGGCCTTCGAATGAAGGCGGTTCGCTGTTTCCGGCTGCATGCCAAGCCTTCTGAAACACAAGGTTTTCAACACCCACCAGTTCCAGCGATCCGTCTGCCTGCGGCTCATACAACAGTATGGCCGGTTTCATGAAGTCAGTGTGTGTGCTCTGCCCATCGACACGCGGTTCTCCGGCAGTGATCTTCAATGCCGCCATGTTGAGATAATGAAGGCCCATGCTTCCCCACTCGGGTGGCAACCCCTCCTTTTCAGCTGAAACACAGTGGCCCGACGGATCTGGGATATATCCATCCGCCAGCGCAACATTGACGTCATTATACTTTTCAGTGGCTTTCTTGATGTTGGCTATCACGTCATCGACATTCTGTGCGGCAACAGCGGTCGTCAAACCGGCGGACAGGCACAATGCAATGGCAACTTTCGTTAAGATACTCATGATCTTTCTCCTGTTTGGATTGAACTGACCCATTCAGGATAGAGCGGCCTCCACATGGTGATAGCTTTTCGCTTGCAGAACGGTTCTGCAGTTGTGCAGAATACAGTTGATAGAGAGAAGCAATGTTCGACTGGGACAACATACGCGTTTTTCTTGCTGTTGCTGACGAGGGCTCTACCCTTGCCGCATCCAGAAAACTGTGCCTGAACCAGACAACCGTCAGCAGACGCATCCAGGCACTCGAACAGGCTTTGAAGCTGACGCTTTTTGAGCGCGACACCCGCGGCTATTCGTTGACGGCACAGGGACGTGCCCTGGTCGATGTTGCAGGGCAAATGGGAACATCTGCGCACAACGTTGCCTTGCGCGCCGAGCATTTAGCCCGCGCATCTTTGGGAAAAATAAGAATCACAGCGGCGCACTCGGTTATGAATCACTGGGTTTTGCCGCTGGTGTCAGAATTCAGGAAACACAATCCTGATATTTTCTTTGAGACCAATGCCGCAGAGTCCTACGTCTCGCTTGAGGATGGCGAAGCAGATGTGGCAATTCGCGCCCGCGATACGATCGAGGGAGATACGCTCATAGTCAGAAAACTACCGAGCGTCAGGTGGGGTATATATTGCAGCAAACACTATCTCGCAGACCATGGAATGCCCGCATCTGTCGAAGAACTGTCCTCGCACCCGGTGCTGAGTTACCCGGAACCGATGGTCGAAACCTTGAAGGTCATGAACTGGCTTTATAAATTCGCGGACCCTGCCAAAATTGTAAGCACGGTGGATTCAGTTGTGACAATGTCATCGTCGTTGCGGACAGAAGATGCCGTCGGTCTGCTCCCTTGCGTGGAGGGAGATCCGCTGGCCGATCTGGTCAGGTGTTTTACCCATGATGAGCTAAGAAGCGGCCTGTGGGTTGTCGCATCCAAGGAAGCCTATCAGGAACCCAGAGTGCGTAAATTCATGAAATTTTTTGCAGAAGAATTCCCCAAGGACGGAGCATCCGTACGGCGTTAGACAAGCGTTGCTGCACATCCATCACAGACACCGTAAATAGGCACTCCCTTAGATCAACCCGAACTTTCTCCAACTACCGCCTGGCTACCTCTCCACCCATTACGGGCGTGTTTAGAGCAATGAATGCCAAACAACTGCTTCCCGCCCAAACAGGTTCCTTTACCTTACCCCCGGATTGGAGAACGGCCCGCGGTAACCCTGCCGCTGCACCTCGCGTTCGTGGCCGAGCATCCAGTGCACCGTTGGAAAGGCGATCTCGTCCACCGGCAGAGCGTCCCAGTCAAACAGCGCCACTTCGAGGCTTTCTTCGCCAATACCGAACAATGCGGCACCCGCACCCGGATCCAGCAACTCGGCGCGCCAGATCAGCTGCACCTGGCTCAGATGCGGGACCGAATAGACGGCAAGCAAGTCGCCGAGTTTCAGATGGGCCAGCGCTTCTTCGCGCGCCTCGCGCCGGGCACCGTCTTCAGGCGTTTCATTAAGTTCGAGATAGCCCGCAGGCACGGTCCAGAAGCCGCGGCGCGGCTCGATGGCCCGGCGGCACAACAACACCTTGCCCTCATGCCGGACCACCGAGCCGACCACGATGCGCGGGTTCTGGTAATTGACGAAACCGCAGGTTTTGCAGACATCGCGTTCATGGGTGTCGCCAACAGGAACCAGGCGGTCAAATTGTGTCTCGGTGCTCATTCAGGCAATGATAGTGCCCGGCCCCGGTAATGGCGAGGGTGGCTGCACGTTTGGGCTCGAGAAAAGCGGCTCAGCCCGCCTGCGACATTGCCTTTTCAATCGCAGGCAGCAGTTTGTCGCGCAGGCTTTCGGTGGTGAACGGGCCGATCTGCTTGAACAGGATTTCGCCGTCCGGGCTGACAAGATAGGTCTCGGGAATGCCGTAAACGCCCCAGTCAATCGTCGCCTTGCCGGCCGGATCGACGCCGATGGCCGCGAAGGGATTGCCCAGTTCGTTTAAAAACCGGATCGCGTTTTCGGTCTTGTCCTTGTAGTTGATGCCGACAAGTTCGATCCGCGGATCGAGCGACAATTCCAAAAGCAGCGGGTGCTCTTGGCGGCAGGGGACGCACCAGGAAGCCCAGACATTGACCAGAGCCAGCTTGCCATTGATGGAGGCATCAGTCAGCGCCGGAACCGGTTTGCCATCGTCGACAAGGCCTTCGAGCGGAGGCAGGTCCAGTGATGGGGCCTTGGTGCCGATCAGCACCGAAGGAATATCGCTGGCATTCTTGCCGGATTCAAGCTGATACAGAAACACGGCCGACAGCGCGATAAACAGCACCAGAGGCAGGTAGGCGATCCACAGCCGCCGCCGGTTTGCAGGGGCCGCTTCTTCGTTGAAATTGTCACTCATCACTTGACCCCGCCGGCAGGCCTGGAACGTCGCCGCACCCCTTGCGCCTCGAGCTCGGCCAGCTCGCGCCGCCGCCCCCGACCATCGAGCAGGATGCCGACCAACAGCCCTGAAAGCGTCAATGCAGTTGCCGCATAGGACAGAAAAACGAAAGCTTCATGGCTCATCATGTCAGGCACCACCGCCGATTGCTTGTGCAGCTTGCCGCCGCATCGCCTGCACCCGGCGCCGCAGGATCTCGTTGCGCATCGCCATCAGGTGAAGGGTGAAAAAGATCAGCGTATAGGCAATCGCCATCACCAGGAGCGGATAGAGCATGGTCGGGTGAATGGTCGGGCCGTCAAGCCGTATCACGCTGGCCGGCTGGTGCAGCGTGTTCCACCACTCGACCGAAAACTTGATGATCGGGATGTTGATGAAGCCGACCAGCGTCAACACCGCGGCAGGACGGGCGGCGCGGGCCGGATCATCCATTGCCTTGTGCAGCGCCATCAGCCCCAGATACATCAGAAACAGCACGAACACCGAGGTCAGCCGCGCATCCCAGACCCACCAGGTGCCCCACATCGGCCGGCCCCACAGCGAGCCGGTCAAGAGTGACAGGAAGGTAAAGGCCGCGCCGATCGGCAGGGCAGTCTTGGCCGCCACATCGGCCAGCGGATGCCGCCAGACCAGCGTGCCGATCGAGGCGATCGCCATCACCGAATAGCACATCATCGCAAGCCACGCCGCCGGCACATGGATGAACATGATCCTGACCGTGATGCCCTGCTGATAATCTTCGGGCGCTGCAAACGACATGTATAGCCCGATCAGCAGCGACAGCACCGCAGCGGTCGCGAGATACGGCATTATCCGCCCGGAAAGGGCGAGAAAGCGGGTCGGATTGGCGAGGCTGGTAAACCAGCCCTGGGATATGATGGTGTCACTCATAGGCTTTTTCTAATCCTTGCCGTGTCCGGTTTCAATGCGACAAATCAATCAGCCGCTCCCCGAAGCGCGGCAGCGGCCGCCACCGGGCCGAGAGTTGCGAAAAACAGCGCAATTGCCGACAGGATCATGAAGGGCGGCCAAAACGGATCAGGATCGGTCACCGCCGCATAGGATGCGCTGACGCCGAAGATCAGGATCGGGATAGCCAAGGGCAGGATCAGGATCGACACCAGCAGCCCGCCGCGCGGCAGCACCACCGCCACCGCAGCCCCCACAGCCCCGATGAAGGAGATCGCCGGCGTGCCGACCAGCAGCGTCAACATCACGGCACCGGTCGATGTGGCGCTCATGTTCATCAGCAGCCCCAGCAGCGGGGCTGCCAGCACCAGCGGCAACCCGGTGGCAAGCCAGTGCGCCAGGCTTTTGACGAAAACCGTCAACACCAGCGAAAACCAGTCCTGCATCATCAAAATATCGAGCGAGCCGTCTTCACGATCTGCCTGAAACAGCCGGTCGAGACCTAAAAGCGAGGCCAGCAGAGCGCCGATCCACAGGATCGCCGGTCCGATACGCGCCAAGAGATTGAGATCCGGACCGATCCCGAACGGGATGACCGCCACCACGGCCAGAAAGAACAATACGCCAAGCATGGCCGCTCCACCCGAGCGGGTGGCAATCGCCAGATCGCGTTTGAGCAGCGCAATCATGCCCAGGTCCTCTCAGAGGCAACGGTATGGATGCCTGACAATTCCAGCGAACGCTCAGTCTCGAGACCCAGCGGCTGATGCGTCGCCGCAATCGCCAGCCCGCCTTTGGCCAGGTGCCGGTCGACCAGATCCGCAAACAGCTTGTCGGACCGCTTGTCGAGCGCTGCCGTCGGCTCATCAAGCAGCCACAATGGCCGCTCGCTGACCAGCAGACGTGCCAGCGCAATCCGTCGCTGCTGACCCGCAGAGAGATAGCCGAACGGCAAATGCCCCACGCCGGTCAGCCCGACCTGCTCGATCGCCGCGTCAATGGACAGGCCTTCGCCGTTGTCCACAGGCTGGAAGCTCTTCCAGAAATTGAGATTTTCGGACACCTTGAGTTCGCGCTTCATGGCATTGCGATGCCCAAGATAGTGGGCGTATTCGGAAATCGGCAACGCGGCCTCGTCGTCGCCATGCAGGGCAAAACCGCCCGAATCAGCAGTCAGCAATCCTGCCAGAATTCGAAGTAGTGTCGATTTTCCCGATCCGTTAGGTCCGGTGATTACAAGCACTTCACCGCGCTCGAGCGTGAAGCTGACATCGGCAAACAACACGCTGTCGCCCCGCCGTCCCTTGAGTTTTGTGGCTACTGCCCGCATCGGCCCCCGCATCCCGGGCCGCCAGGCGGCACCTGACGCTCCCTTTCCATAAAAACTAACCACCCAAAAAAACATTGAAATGGGCCATTGGTTGATCTGGCACGTTCTTACGAAATTATCTATAACGCCCGCAACCACGCCAGCGGTCGGCGTGAATTCAATCTAGCGCCGAACATGATGCCCCAAGCATCACGGGCGGACAGCGGAAATGACCGTACCCGCATCCTTGTTCACGCGATCAGCGTGCAAGGTGTTCGCCCTCAATGTTCGGCCGAACTCATGAAAGCGGGTTGCCTGTGGCCAAATCACTCGACAGCTTCAATTGCCGTTCCGTCCTCGATGTCGAGGGCACCGAATATGTCTATTACAGCCTCGTCGAGGCCGAGAAGAACGGATTGACCGGGATTTCGACGCTTCCCTTCTCGATGAAGGTGATTCTCGAAAACCTGCTTCGCAATGAAGACGGCCGTACGGTCAAGAAGGATGACATTCTCGCCGTCGTCGCCTGGCTCACCAACAAGGGCAAGGCCGACGCTGAAATCGCCTATCGTCCGGCCCGCGTGCTGATGCAGGATTTCACCGGCGTTCCCGCCGTTGTCGATCTGGCCGCGATGCGAGACGCCATGGTGGCGCTCGGTGGCGATCCGCAGAAGATCAACCCGCTGGTCCCCGTCGACCTCGTCATCGACCACTCTGTCATCGTCGATGAATTCGGCACACCACAGGCGCTGTCGCACAATGTCGAGCGTGAATATGAGCGCAACGGCGAGCGGTACCGCTTCCTGAAGTGGGGCCAGCAGGCGTTCGAGAATTTCCGCGTCGTGCCCCCCGGCACCGGCATCTGCCATCAGGTCAACCTTGAATATCTCGGCCAGACTGTGTGGACCAAGGAAGAAGACGGCGAAATCACCGCTTATCCCGACACCTGCGTTGGCACCGACAGCCACACCACCATGATCAACGGCCTGGGCGTTCTCGGCTGGGGCGTTGGCGGGATCGAGGCCGAAGCGGCCATGCTCGGCCAGCCAATCTCGATGCTGCTGCCGGAAGTCATCGGCTTCCGCCTCACCGGCGCGCTCAAGGAAGGCGTTACCGCCACCGACCTGGTGCTGACCGTGGTGCAGATGCTGCGCAAGAAGGGCGTTGTCTCCAAGTTCGTCGAATTCTTCGGCCCCGGCCTTGATTCGATGTCACTGGCCGACCGCGCCACCATCGGCAACATGGGCCCTGAATACGGCGCCACCTGCGGCTTCTTCCCGGTTGATGGCGAAACCATCAACTACCTGACCATATCGGGCCGTGAAGAAAACCGCATCAAGCTGGTCGAAGCCTATTCCAAGGCCCAGGGCATGTGGCGCGAAACCGCTGCGGCCGACCCGGTGTTTACCGACACGCTGGATCTCGATCTCGGTTCCGTTGTGCCGTCGATGGCTGGCCCGAAGCGTCCGGAAGGCCGCATTCCGCTGGAAGGCATCGCTGCCGGTTTCGCCAAGTCGCTGGCAGACGAATACAAGAAGCCAGATCAGCTCAATAACCGCTACCAGGTTGAAGGCGAGGACTACGATCTGGGCCATGGCGACGTCGCCATTGCCGCGATCACCTCTTGCACCAACACCTCCAACCCTAGTGTGCTCATCGGCGCCGGCCTTCTGGCCCGCAACGCGCGTGCCAAGGGCCTGAAGACCAAGCCATGGGTGAAAACATCGCTGGCTCCCGGCAGCCAGGTGGTGGCCGAGTATCTGGCCAAGTCCGGCCTGCAGGACGATCTCGATGCACTCGGTTTCAACCTTGTCGGTTTCGGCTGCACCACCTGCATCGGCAACTCGGGCCCGCTGCCGGCACCGGTCTCCAAGACCATCAACGACAAGGGTCTGATCGCCGCCGGCGTGTTGTCGGGCAACCGCAACTTCGAAGGCCGCATCTCGCCTGACGTGCAGGCCAACTACCTGGCGTCACCGCCGCTGGTTGTGGCCTATGCGCTGGCAGGATCCGTCCAGAAGGATCTGACCACCGAGCCGATCGGCGATGACCAGGACGGCAACCCGGTTTACCTCAAGGACATCTGGCCTTCTTCCAAGGAGATCCAGGAGTTCATCATGAAATACGTCACCCGCGCACTCTACGCGGCCAAATATGCCGACGTGTTCAAGGGTGACGAGAACTGGCAGGCCGTCGAAGTGCCGTCAAGCCAGACCTATGCCTGGGACGACAATTCCACCTATGTGCAGAACCCGCCCTATTTTGAGGGCATGGGCAAGACCGGTGCCGGCATCTCCGACATCAAGGGCGCGCGCGTGCTGGGTCTGTTCGGTGACAAGATCACCACCGACCACATCTCTCCGGCGGGCTCGATCAAGGCCCAGTCTCCAGCAGGCGCCTATCTGATGGATCATGGCGTTGGCGTGATGGACTTCAACCAGTACGGCACACGCCGTGGCAACCACGAAGTCATGATGCGTGGCACTTTCGCCAACATCCGGCTGCGCAACCACACGCTCGGGCCGAACGGACGTGAAGGCGGCTACACCTTCCACTACCCGTCCCGCGAGGAAATCTCGATCTTCGATGCGGCCATGCAGTACAAGGCCGAAGGCGTGCCGCTGGTCGTCTTCGCCGGTGCCGAATACGGCAATGGCTCGTCGCGTGACTGGGCTGCCAAGGGCACCAATCTGCTCGGCGTCCGCGCTGTCATCGCTGAGTCCTACGAGCGCATTCACCGCTCCAACCTGGTCGGCATGGGTGTCATCCCATTTGTCTTTGAGGACGGCACAAGCTGGGAAAGCCTCGGCCTGAAGGGCGACGAGACGGTTTCAATCGAAGGGCTGGCCAATGTGCAGCCTGGCGAGAAGAAGACCGCTACGATCAGCTTTGCCGATGGCACGGTCAAGGAAGTTCCCCTGATCTGCCGCGTCGATACGCTCGATGAACTCGGTTACCTCAAGAACGGCGGCATTTTGCAGACCGTTCTGCGCGATCTCGCTGCCTGACAGCTGCAACAGTAAACTTTGCGCCGGGGTCAATGCCCCGGCGTTTTTCGTTTGAGGCCCCTGCTTGTCAGGAATGCCCCCTGTGCCTCTCACCGCAACGTGATTAGGACGTGTGCGAGACTCCAAGGTACAAATCTGTATAGATCTCTGGAGTTTCCCTGATCGAAACGGACCTCACTTCATGACTGCGCGCAACATCCTTCTTGCTCTTGCCCTTCCGATCCTGACCGCCACCACCGTGCTGGCGGTTCCTGGCACCGCGTTGGCAGGCGAGCTCAAGGGGGTTGTGGAGCTGTTCACCAGCCAGGGCTGCTCCTCCTGTCCGCCGGCGGATGAGGAACTGGCAAGGCTTGCCGAGCAGGATGATGTGCTGGCACTGAGCTACCATGTCGATTACTGGAACTACCTCGGATGGGCCGACACGCTGTCGAGCAAGGCCAACACCGCCCGGCAATACGGCTACGCGAAGACATTCCGTCGCGGTAACGTCTACACCCCCCAGGCGGTCATTAACGGTCAGGATCACGTCAATGGCGCCGATGGCTCCGCAGTCGACGAGATGCTCGGAAAACTCTCGACCAATGGCAGCGGACTGACCGTCGAGGTCACTGCAACAATGAATGCCGAAGAACTGCGAATTTCCATAGGACCGGGCCAAGGCAAGGCCGATATCGTCGCCGTCTATTTTGATGACAACAGCACGGTCAAGATCGAGCGCGGCGAGAATTCCGGCCGTACCATCACCTATCGCCACAGTGTGCGCGATATGGAAACCGTCGGCATGTGGAACGGCAACGAGGTGAACCTGAAACTGCCGGTGTCGGTGATATCCGCTTATCCTGGCCGCAGATGCGCTATCCTGCTCCAGGAGGTCGGCAAGGATGGCACTCCCGGCCGCATTCTCGGCGCAGCGAGGATCTGAAATTCATTCGGTATTCGGATGAAGCTCCAACCCACCGGCCCTTGCCCTTGACATTGGACAAAAAAAGACCGGCGCGAAGCCGGTCAAAAGCGGGTATTTGGGGTGCTGCCTCTCGTCTCAGCGCGCGGGGACGATCTGAGACGGTCTCGACGGGCAGACCTTAAAACCGTCTCCGGTCTCAAGGCCTGCACGCGTGTTGAGATGGTTCGTCCCGGCAACTTCGAGGGGCTGGGGGGCTGTAATCCGAAGAAACTGGTTCGAACCGTCTGAGGCAACATCCATACAATCGCGCTCAAATCCGGCGAGGTTTTGGCTGAATTGAGGCCCAAATGGGTCGAATTGCACTTTCTCGCCGGGACACGGTAAACAACCAAGACGAGCAGAAGCGTTTCGTGATGATGCAGTGCGGCATAGCCATGGACAAAGCACCGACGCAAAAAAACAGGCAACACGCTTGAAATTATGCATGTGTCAGGCACACTGAGCCCATGAAAACTGATTTGCAGTCCAGATAATGGCTGATGGCGCGGATTACGCGGCCGACCG
Source organism: Hoeflea sp. (assembly GCA_051251555.1). Lineage (GTDB taxonomy): Bacteria > Pseudomonadota > Alphaproteobacteria > Rhizobiales > Rhizobiaceae > Hoeflea. The sequence continues at coordinate 49,540 of JBPOEW010000013.1, read as the reverse complement.
CGACCAGAGCGGATCAACAACAGTTGACTTGAGCGAACTGCGCCGCCGCAATACGCCTGAACCGGTGACATTCAAGCGCCGCGAGCTGGATCGCATTCTGCAAGTTTACAGCCGCATGGTCGCCGAGGGCAACTGCCGAGACTACGCCATCGATCACCTGCGCGACAAGGCCGTTTTCGCAGCCTTCCGACGCACCAGTGAAGTGCCGCTCTACCGGATAGAAAAAGATCCCTCACGGGCTCGCAAGCAAGGCGCGTTCGCGATTATTTCGGCTGCCGGAGTAGTGCTCAAGCGCGGCCACGAACTTGAAATCGTGCTCAAATATTTCGACAAGCCGCCGCGTCTGGTGCGGTAAAGCAGATCACCCGCCAAACAATGTGCCGGGATAGATATCCGGATCCGGATCAGTTGCCTTGCCCTGACCCAGCGGCCTTTGCATGAAAACAGTGTCCAGCCAGCGTCCGTGTTTGTGGCCGGAACCCGAAATCATCCCCGAGCTGACAAAGCCCGCCTTCTGGTGCAGCTTGATCGACGCCGGGTGAGCGCCGCCGATCACCGCCACCATTTGGCGGAAGCCGAGGTTCTCGCAACGCTCGATCAGGGCTTCAATCAGCGCCCGCCCAACCCCCTGCCCACGGGATTCAGGCGCCAGATAGATCGAATCCTCGACCAGCCAGCGGTAGGCCGGCCGTGTGCGAAAAGCTGAAGCATAGGCGTAGCCGAGCACCGTACCTTCGCCGTCAGTGGAAATCAGATAGGGGTACCCATCGTCAGTGATGGCCGACATCCGCCGCCCCATCTCAACCTCGTCCGGCGCCACAAGCTCATAACTGGCCACACCATTGAGAACGCTGTCGGTGTAGATGCGGGTGATTTCAGTAAGATCAGCAGGCGTTGCATCGCGAATGATCATGGAAGACTGGTCCGGTGGGTCAGAGCTTCGGTGTATCGCTGCATCGCAGCGCGGCCAACAAAAAAGGCGACCCGAAGGCCGCCTTTTTCAAATTCCGTTCCGTCGCTGCTATTCGCGGTTGCCCAGGAAGTGCAGCAGGAACATGAACAGGTTGATGAAGTCGAGATACAGGCGCAGCGCGCCCATGATCGCCTTGCGGCCTGCAGTGTCGTTGGTATCACCTTCGTAATACATCGATTTGATCTGCTGCGTGTCGTAGGCAGTCAGGCCTGCGAAGATCAGAACGCCAAGTCCCGAAATCACGAACTGCATCATTGGCGACTGCAGGAAGATGTTGACCACCATTGCGATGATCAGACCAAACAGACCCATCATCAGGAACGAGCCCATCGCCGACAGGTCTTTCTTGGTGGTGTAGCCATAGAGCGACAGCGCACCAAAGGAAGCGGCGGTGATGAAGAACGTCTGCGTGATCGATGCGCCGGTGTAGACCAGGAAGATCGACGACAGTGAAACGCCCATCAACGCTGCAAACACCCAGAACGTGGTCTGCGCGGCGGAAACACTCATCTTCTCGATGCGAGCGCTCAGGAAGAACACCATACCGAGCGGCGCCAGCATGACGACCCACTTGAGGGGCGAACCATAAAGTGCTGCGCCAAGACCGGTCAACATCTTGCCATTGCCGAGTGTTGCCACGGCAGCGGCCGGATCATTGGTGGTTGCGAACATTGCGATTGCATAGGCTGCGACACCGGTGATGCCGAGGCCCATTGCCATCAGGTTGTAAACGCGCAGCATGTAGGCGCGCAGGCCTGCATCAATATCGGCGCCTGCGTGGGTGCCCGGTGCTACGCGGACATTCGAATTGCGAAAGTCAGCCATGATTTCCTCTTTATAAGCCCCGGTATTGTTTACGGTGTCGGGTTCAAAGACCCAGGCGCCGCTGCGGGGCTCCAGCATGCCTATGTGCAATATGAGGATTAACTGTGGCCACGACAAGACCCTCCGTCATAGAAGATGGACGGAAACCTCTGCGTTTGCTTAATAAATGCGCCAAATCAAGCGATGCAGCCTGCTAAAGCTCGCGCAACACCGGTGCGGCCTTCTGCCCCAGCACCCGCCAGGTCCCGGCCAATCCGATGCCGACGGTCAGAACCAGCGCACCTGCAAGTGTTGCCAGCGCGATATCGGGCATGAATTCTGACGGCAGCGTCATGATGCGGCTGACCACAAACCAGGACGCCACGCCGCCAAAGGCCAGCGCGAACACCGCCGTGGCCAGACCCAGCAGGCCATACTCATAAACATAGGCCCGGATTAGCATCGCCCGAGTGGCGCCAAGCGTTTTGAGCACCACCGCATCGTGAATGCGTGAGCGGTTGCCCGCCGCCAGCGCACCGGCCAGCACCAGCACCGAGGCCACCAGCGCAACAAGGGCTGCTGCGCGAATGGCGATACCGATCTGGCCGACCAGACGGTTGGCAAGCTCCAGCGCATCCTTGACGCGCACACTGGTGATTGTCGGATAGGCCTGGGTAACCGCACGCAGCACCTCGCCCTCGACCGCCGCATCAGCATCTGGATCAGACAGAGTCGCCATCCAAGAGTGCGGCGCGCCGGCAAATGTGTTGGGCGAAAACACCATGACGAAATTGATCGACAGCGATTCCCACTCCACTTCGCGCAGATTGGCAATCCGTGCCGTGATCGACCGGCCGAGTACGGAGACCGTTATTGTGTCACCGACCCCAAGACCGATTTCGCGCGCTTCTTCGGCGGAGAACGACACCAGCGGCTCGCCTTCATAATCAGCCGGCCACCATTCGCCTTCTGCAAGCCGCGAGTTTTCAGGCCGGTTCTTCGCATATGTGACGCCGCGATCGCCCCTGAGCACCCACTGGGCTTCCGGGGGCACATTCTCCGCGTTGACCTCTTCGCCCTTGAGCTGTGTGATGCGCCCGCGCAACATCGGCACCTTGATCACCTTGCCTTCCGGCGCCAGCTCCAGCACCACTTTCTCGAATCCGTCGATCTCGTCCGACTGGATATCGACAAAGAAGAAATTCGGCGCACGATCCGGCAGATTACCCGACAGTTCACGCCGCAGATTGGTATCGATCAGTGCCAGGGTTACCAGCAATGCCAGTCCAAGACCCAGCGACAGCACCACCGAGGGCGTCAGCGCACCGGGCCGGTGAATATTGCCGATCGCCAGCCGCAGAGGCGTCGATCGTACCGCAGGCCAGCGCTTCGCAATCAGTTGCACCGCATGGCCGACAAGCCTGAGCACGGCAAAGGCCACGATCACCGCAGCGACGAAGACAATGGCAATGCGGCGGTCGTCTGCAAACCAGATGGCCGCTGTACACAGCGCGGCGAGCGTCAGACCCGCAGTCAGCAGGTAGGGCCAGCGCGGCAGTGAACTGGCCTCAAAGCCTTGCTGCCGGAACAGCGCGGTCGCCGGAACTTCGCCGGCCCGGCCAAGCGGCAATACCGCAAACGCAAACGCCGTCATCAAGCCAAAACCCGCGGCGATTGCCAACGAAGCCGGATAAAACGAGGCACTGACGGCAATTGGAATGATGCCGGTGAGCGCGCCTGCTGCAAGAAACGGCGTCGCAGCACCAATAGCGAGGCCCAGCAAGACACCAAATACCGCAATCAGCATCACCTGAATCAGGTAGATCGCCACCACAAGCTTCGACGGCGCACCGACGCATTTCAGCGTGGCGATGACACCGCGTTTGCCTTCAAGCCATGCGCGCACCGAGTTGGCGATGCCGACACCGCCAACGATCAGCGCCGTCAGTCCGACGAGCGTGAGAAACTGCGAAAACCGTTCGATGTTGCGGGTCAGCGAAGGCGCGGCGTTCTGACTGGTGCGGATCGACCAGCCTGCATCGGGGAAACGGCTGGTCGCTTCCGTTTTGATCTCGTCCAGGCCCCTGGCATCCGTTCTGTCGTCCAGTCGCACCCGGTAACTGAACTCCACCAGACTTCCGGGACGGATCAATCCCGCCGCGTCAAGCGCCGCACGCGACATCATCAGCCGTGGTGCAAAACCAAACCCTTCCGACAGCGAATCGGGTTCTGCGGCAATGACACCGCGAATTTCAAGGCTTGCCTCTCCAACCAGAACAATGTCACCAACGCTCACCCCCAGCCGGTCGAGAAAGATTTGGGCCACGGCGGCACCATAGACGCCATCGGTTTCGGCAAACAGCACGTCAGTCGGCATCGCCGGAACCGTCTGGAAGCTACCATAGAGCGGATAGACATCGTCCACCGCCCGCAACTCGACGAGCGATTGGTCCGAGCCGTCCGGAATGCGCGCCATGGTGCGCATATTGACGCCCGACGAAACCGTGCCGAGCTCCTCGACATAGGCCCGTTCAGCTTCGCCGATATCCAGATTATCGCTCTCGAAGCGGATGTCCCCGCCCAGAATCGTCTGGCCTTCGGAGGCGATCGAGCCGGTCATCATCTGCGAGACCGAATTCACTCCGGCTATCGCACCGGTGCCAAGCGCCACGCAGGCGAGAAAAATGTAGAACCCGGACAGACCGCCGCGCAACTCGCGAAACGCCAGCCGCGCCGCCAGCCCGAGCCGCAGGCCATTTGCCGCGCCATTGTCCGCCGCCGACGCCATCAGGCGATTGCCTTGGCGGCAGTTTGCTCTTCCTCACCGGCAACAATCCGCCCCGACCGTACGGAGATCTGCCGTTGGCAGCGCTCAGCGAGCGTTACGTCATGCGTCACCAGCAACAATGTGGTGCCGCGCTCGGCCTGCTTGGCAAACAAGAGATCGGCAATTTGCCGGCCGGTTTCGCCGTCGAGATTGCCCGTCGGTTCATCCGCCACAATCAGAACCGGATTTGGCGCCAGCGCCCGGGCTATGGCCACGCGCTGCTGCTCGCCGCCCGACAATTGCCCCGGATAATGGGTCAGACGCTCGCCAAGTCCGACCGCGATCAATTCCTCGCGCGCCCGCTCGAAGGCATTCGCCTTGCCTGCGAGTTCAAGCGGCACGGCAACATTTTCAAGCGCCGTCATGTTGGGAATAAGATGAAAGGACTGGAACACAATACCGATCGAGCGACCGCGCACTGCCGCCACCGCGTCTTCACTCAGCGCATGCAGGGCCTGTTCGGCGACATGAACTTCACCCGAATCAAGCCGCTCAAGCCCGGCGATCACCATCAAAAGCGTTGATTTGCCCGATCCCGACGGTCCGACGATGCCGACTGATTCGCCCTGATTGATATCGATGTCGATGCCTTTGAGCACATGAACCGAGGATGCCCCGTTACCCAGTGTCAGATTGGCCTGCCGCAATGTGACAATGGATTTGGGTATGGATTGAGACACGGGCTGAACATCCTATATGGAAAAGAAGTTGTCGGGCGTGAACCGGCTTATGTCGAGCACTTAGGAGCAATCACATGCGTTTTAAAGGTTTACCCCATGCGTTTTAACGCTTTGATCGCCGCCTTGTGCCTCACGTTCGGGGTCATCACCGCGCCCGTTCAGGCCAATGCCGCCGAGGAAATCAAGCTGGTCGGCTTTGGCGACAGCCTGATGGCTGCCTATAATCTTCAGGCAAGCGAGGGATTTCCGGCCCGTCTTGAAGCGGCCTTGCGCGAGCGCGGCCACAACGTCACCATCACCGATGCCGGGGTGTCCGGCGACACCACCTCCGGCGGTTTGGCGCGCCTCGACTGGTCGATTCCCGAAGGGACTGACGGCGTCATTCTGGAACTTGGCGCCAACGACGCCTTGCGCGGGCTGCCGCCGGAGAAAACCCGCGAGAACCTGGAAGCAATGATTGTCCGGCTCAAAGAGCGCGGAATTGCGGTCCTGCTCGCCGGCATGCTGGCGCCGCCGAACATGGGTGGTGACTACGAAACCACTTTCAACGCGATTTACCCCGATCTCGCCGCCAAATATGAGGTGATGCTGTATCCGTTTTTTCTCGACGGGGTGACCGGAAATCCGGACATGCTTCTGACCGACGGCATGCATCCAAATATCAATGGGATCAACAAGATGGTAGAAAGCATCTTGCCGGTCGCCGAGCATTTTCTGTCTGATATCAAGAGCGATTGAGACCGCCGGCTGGACAAAACCCGGAATCTGGGTGCTTGCCCTCATGCCTGTGAAGTGGTTCGCTCGGATCACACGGTGATTCGGGGGACCAGCAATGCCCAGGCTTTTTACCGCACTCGAAATTCCCCGGGAGGCGGCTTTATCCCTCTCCCTCCTGCGCGGCGGATTACCCGGCGCGCGCTGGCTAAGCACTGAGAGTTGTCACATAACTCTCAGATTTATCGGCGATATCGACGGCCCAACCGCAGATGAACTGATCAATGCCTTCGACCGGATCGACCGCTCTTCCTTTTCGCTGACCTTGTCCGGACTGGGGTGCTTCGGCTCAAAGAAGCCGCATTCGATCTGGGCCGGCGTTTCGCCTTCGCCTGAACTCAAGGCGCTTCAAGCCGAGATCGAGCGGATCTGCCAGCGTCACGGCCTTCCGCCGGATCCGCGTCGCTTCTGGCCGCATGTGACATTGGCACGCTTGCGCAATGCGCGATTGGGTGATGTCGTCAAATATCTCGGCGGACGCGGCGATTTCTGCACCCTGCCCTTCGATGTCGGCCGCTTTGTTGTGATGTCGTCGCGTGATTCTGTCGGCGGCGGACCTTATCTTGTCGAAGAGGCCTATTCGCTGGGGTGGCGCAATTCCTTCTCGAGCCTGGAAACAAGCTCGCTACAGCCCTCGCGCAACAGCTGATAGACATCGTCGAACCCGTCCACACCACCATAATAGGGGTCTGGGACATCAGCGCGGTTGCCAAGCGTGTGGTCGAGAAACAGCATAATCTTGTGGTGCCGTGAGGACGGCGCTCGCGCCCGCATCGTCGCCTCATTGGAGCGGTCCATCGCGAAAATCAGGTCAAAGCGGTCGAAATCCTCTGCCGTCACCTGCCGTGCCTGCTGTCCCGAAATGTCGATACCATGCTTCAAGGCCGTCTCCACCGAACGGGGATCTGGGCCGTCGCCCTGATGCCAGTTGCCGGTTCCCGCCGAATCAACCGTGGCCAGATCCGACAAACCCGCATCTGCCAGACCCTGACGGAAAATGCCCTCGGCCAGAGGCGAGCGGCAGATATTGCCCATGCAGACAAACAGCACGGAGATTTGCGCCTTTTCGCCGTCGCCTGATACGCTAGGTGTCATTGTCATACTGCCGCTTTCATCAAGAACTTGAACCTGGAGGACGCAATGCCACGCGAGAAACTCGATAGCACAGCCATTTCCGAAAAGCTTGCCGCTGTATCCCTCTGGGATATCGACGCCGGTGAGATTGCTCTCAGCCGGACTTTCAAATTTGCCAATTTCAGTGAAGCGTTCGGCTTCATGGCTCGCGCCGCCCTGGTTGCAGAGAAACTCGATCATCACCCGGAATGGAAAAACACCTACCGTACGGTCGAGGTCCGGCTGACCACTCACGATACCGGAGGATTGACCGGACTGGACTTTGATCTGGCGGTCGCCATGGACAGGATTGCAGCCGGAACCGGCGGCAAAACTGACGGCTGACATTGAAGCTGATCAGGACAACAACCATATCAGGTAAGTAACGTTAGCGAGAACACGGGCACGGGAGACCTGCAAATGACCGGCCTTGATGGCGAAATCCTCGAACCGGAGCACCTGTCCGGCGAAAAGACCAAGGGTGCGGATGAAAGCTCTGTGCGCGCCGGGTTTTGGCGCACCTTTGCCAAGGCCGCTCAACAGATCCCCTTTGCCGAAGATGTCGTCGCCGCCTATTATTGCGCGCTTGATCCAAACACTCCGGGCAAGGCCAAGGCTGTGCTTCTGGGCGCGCTGGCCTATTTCATCATGCCGATGGATGCTGTGCCGGACTTTCTGGCGCTGGTCGGTTTTTCCGATGACATAGCGGTCCTGACCCTGGCAATCGCCACGGTCCGGAGCAATCTCACCGAGGCGCACCGCATCGCCGCGCGCAAATCGATTGCCAATCTGGACGCAGACAAGACCAGGGCCTGAGGCCTTTATTCCGGTGTTAAGGTTCAGTCCAAGGGGCGACGACCTTGTCCAGTCCGGACGTGCATCAATGCATCGTCATCTCGCCGCCATCGCCTTCCAGGCTGCGCCGTAACCGCGAAAACGCCAGGCGTATGCGGGATTTGACGGTGCCCAGCGGTAAACCGGTTTCATCGGCGATCTGGCTGTGGGATCGCCCCAGAAAAAACGCCTGTTTGACCAGAACCGCCTGTTCCTCGGGAAGATCGAGCATCGCCTTGCGGACCCGTTCTTCGCGTTCCTCGGCCTCGACGATCGCGTCCGCCGATTCGGGTTGCGAAGGCTGCAACGCCGGGTCATCCGCATCGAGCAGCGCCGACTTGTCGCGACGAAATGCATCGATCCGGCGATTGCGCGCGATCCTGAACAGCCAGGTCGACAGCGAGGATTTGACCGGATTGAACAATCCTGCCTTGTGCCAAAGCACGATCATGACTTCTTGGGTCAGCTCTTCCGCCTGTCCGGGTTCCATGCCGAGTCGCAGAAGATACGATTTGATTCGCGGGGCGAAATAGTCGAACAACTCCGCAAATGCCGTCTGATCCCGCCTTTCGGCGACTGCCGAGGCAAGTCGGGCAAGCCGCTCTTTCATCTCACTCGACATCTACTGCGCGCAACCCCGTAAAACTCCCTGCGATCAGCCACCGCCTTACATCCAATATATCAACACGTACAACGGATTTCAGAAAGGTCAAACTGTTGCCGGATTCACGTTGTTACAAAAGGTGAGTAAGGGACGCGCCGCCCCGCAACAGGACATGATTACTGGTTTTGTGCGGGATTTATTGACGGTTTGGTAACCAGGATTAAGTCAAAATGAATCAATCAACTCGCATTCAGCGGGAAATGTCACCGCGCTCAACGCGTGACACAGGACCACGAACCGGTAGGAAAGCCATGTTTGGGAAGACAATCGCAACCGCAGTGACGGCGCTTTTTGCATTGACCGCCGCCGCGGCGGCGCAATCACCCACCAGGATCCAGCAGTTTGATGCCTGGGGGGCTTATTCGTACAATTCGGCAGGGGGCAAGGTTTGTTATGTCCTTTCGGTGCCGACCAGCTCTGCCCCGGCCAATGTCGATCACGGCGACATCTTTTTCCTCATTTCGCAGCGGCCTGGCCAGAACGTCAGTTACGAGCCGCAGGCGATGATGGGGTATCCGCTGCAGGAAACGTCGAAGATCCAGGTCAACATCGATGGCCGGGATTTTTCCCTGTTTACCCGGGGCAACTCGGCCTGGGTGGAAAACGCCGCGCAGGAACCGCAGCTTGTTTCGGCCATGAAGGCGGGAACCTCGATGTCAGTCAAGGCGACCTCACGCCGCGGCACCGCAACCTCCTACAGCTACTCGCTCAAGGGCGTGACCGCTGCACTGAACCAGATCTCCAGCTGCAATTGATGATCAGTAGCAGTTAAAAAGCATGAAAAGACCGGGTATCCCGGTCTTTTCTCTGTGCATGACAGCGCATCTTCCGATTGATCAACTCAATACTTTGGGTATGCTGCGCCATGAGCACGAAACAGACACTTACACCTGAAGACTGGATCAACGCTGCCTTCAAGCTGCTGACCAGCTCCGGGCCCAAAGCAATCCGCGTCGATTTTCTCTGTCGAGAACTGGGGGTCACAAAGGGCTCGTTCTACTGGCATTTCGCCGATCTGGCTGGCTTGCAGGCAGCAATGGTCGAGCACTGGCGCCGGGTTGCGACAAGCGACGTCATCGCCTCGATGACCTCGCCGGATCTGACGCCGCGCGATCTGTTCATCAGGTTCATTGAAAACATCCTGCACGTTTCACCGGGTGAATTTGGCGGACCTATGACCGAGGTCGCGATCCGCCACTGGGCGGCCGGCGATGAAACTGTCCAGTCCGTGGTGCGCAACGCCGACAACGAACGGCTGGCTTTTCTGACCTTGCAGATGCGGGGCGCCGGATTGACGGGGCCTGAAGCCCGGTCCCGCGCAACGTTGATTTACGCAACCCTCGTCGGCCTAAAACAATTGACCGGCGAACCGGCACTGCCGCGCATGGACATCCCGGGTTTTGTCGACGCCATGCTGAGTCCGGCAACCCTAGCAGCGCCTGCACCGGTGATCGAACCGCGACTTGAAACCCTGTAATTCATATTGGCTCGGCGATTGCAGGCTGGTCCGACCCCCAGCGGTTCAGATCCGGCCAGATCTCCCTCAGCGCATCACCCTTGCCGACAAAATCCTGATCCAGCGGGCGGCATCCGTAGATCCGGTCGGTTCGGAAGTGCCGGAAACCGGCCCTTAACTCGCACCAGCATGCCAGCATCACGCATTCCAGGTGATAGACCAGCGCCAGCGGACGCACTGTCCTGACCGTGCGGCAGTCCTGTTCGTCGTGGTAGGTCAGCTCGAGTTTGCGCTCGTTGCGGATCGCATTGCGCAGGGTCGAGAATGAAACACATCCCTTCGCCGGATCATCCAGCTTGGCGCCCCAGGGCGCCACCTGCAGCCAATCCGCCGGGCCGTGAAGTGCGTCGATCTTTTCATGAATCCGCCGGGCTGCCCGCAGCAATGCGCTGTCACCGGTACGCGAAAGCAGCGCCAACCCGACCCGCAGCGCTTCGATCTCCTCAAGATCGAAATTCAGTGGTGGCAGATTGTAGCCCTTGCGCATCACATAGCCGATGCCCGGCTCGCCCTCAATCGGCGTGCTCATCATCTGAAGCGCGGAAATATCGCGGTAGATCGTGCGCGTCGACACTTCCATCTGCCGCGCCAGGGCATCCGCGGTCATCGGCCGGGTGGCACCACGCAGGATCTGGATGATTTCGAACAGGCGGTTTGATCGGCGCATTGGCAATTGTCCCTGAAGCACTGCTGACACTCTATCACCATCTACTGACAACAGGGTGTCAGCAGTCTCGTGGCTTGATGGGCTCACAGAGGAGCACGTCATGAGCTATTACGATCACGCAACGATGATGGCCCACAAGCTTGGACCGTGGGCGGACAACCACAGCATTGAAGAAGCCGAAATGAGAACCCGGCTGAACCGGATCGAGGGGTCAGGCCTATGGCCATCCATCAAGACGATGCTGCGACGGTTTCGCATCCACCCGGCCGCCCTGACGCCTGGAGCGCAACACCCGGATCAAGAAAGCGTGCTGTGCCCGGATGGTGACGCGCCGCGGAAAACCTGATAAAGCGCTGGCTTGCCGCATCGGTACGACCTCGGAAATCACTTTTTCTGCGAACGCGATGCGCAGTTTTACAAGATCTAGAGCCGCCTTTATGCACCCTGTCGGGCGCTGTGGCGCCCTAACCAACAAGAGTTCCGGTTTCTGATGCCTGCCACAATCGATCTGACAGACCCTTCTGCACGCCCCGCCCCTTCACCCAAGGCGGCGCCAGCGTCAGCCAATGCAAAAACGCTTGACGGCAAGCCGACACTGATCGGCATGAGCCGTGAAGAGATGGTTGCCGCCATGGCCGATGCCGGTGTTCCGGAACGCCAGCGCAAGATGCGGGTCAACCAGATCTGGCACTGGCTTTATGTGCGCGGCTCATCTGATTTCGCCGACATGCACACGATCTCACGCGACCTGCGTGAAAAACTGGCAACACGCTACACCATCGCCCGTCCCGAAATCGTCGAGGAGCAGATCTCCAACGACGGCACCCGCAAATGGCTGATGCGCTTTCCACCACGCGGTGCGGGCCGGCCGGTCGAGGTCGAAACCGTCTATATTCCCGAGGAAGGCCGCGGCACACTGTGCATTTCCAGCCAGGTCGGCTGCACATTGACCTGTACCTTCTGCCACACCGGCACCCAGAAGCTGGTCCGCAACCTGACCGCCGAAGAGATCCTGGCGCAGCTGCTTGTGGCCCGCGACCGGTTGGGCGATTTTCCACACAAGGACACGCCGCAAGGCGCCATCGTGCCGAGCGAAGGCCGCAAGGTCACCAACATCGTCATGATGGGCATGGGCGAGCCGCTGTATAATTTCGATCATGTCAAACAGGCGCTGTTGATTGCATCGGACGGCGACGGCCTGGCCCTGTCGCGCCGCCGCATCACGCTCTCGACCTCCGGCGTGGTGCCGGGCATCGTCCGCACCGGCGAGGAAATCGGCGTCATGCTGGCGATTTCGCTGCATGCCGTGCGCGATGAATTGCGCGACGAACTGGTGCCGATCAACAAGAAATACCCGCTCAAGGAACTGCTCGACGCCTGTCGCACCTATCCCGGCGTCTCCAATGCGCGTCGTATCACCTTTGAATATGTGATGCTCAAGGGCGTCAATGACAGCCTTGCCGACGCCAAGGAACTGGTACGCCTGCTCAAGGGCATCCCGGCCAAGATCAATCTTATTCCGTTCAATCCGTGGCCCGGCTCGGCCTACGAATGCTCGGACTGGGAGACGATTGAAACATTTGCTGATTTCGTCAACGCCAATGGCTATGCCTCGCCAATCCGACGCCCGCGCGGCCGCGATATCCTTGCCGCCTGCGGCCAGCTCAAGAGTGAGTCGGAACGCATGCGCAAGAAGGATCGTGACGAGCTGGAAAGCATGGCCTTGCAGGCGATGATGATCGCCGGCCACGGCGCAGACTGACATTTTGAGATGAGCGACATACTCCGCCTGCTCGTCCGGATGTTTGCCATCGCCTTCGGCTTTTTCGCCGGATGTCTTGCAGCAGGCCTTGCCTATGCGTTTCTCGTCCGGCTGATCCGGCCCGAGGATTTTGGCCGTTTCAGCGAGCTTGAACTCACCGTAACGCTGGTCATAGGCGTTCTCGGCGTTGCAAGCCTGTTTGCCCGGGCGGCTTTGCTGCCGGCCTTTATCATCATCGCAATCTTTGAGTTCTGGCGGCGGCGTGACTGGCTGAGCCATGCGCTGGCCGGTGGCGCGATTGCCCTTGCGGCAGCCGGCATGCCGCTTGCCACAGGTTCCGCCACGTCAGTCGAACCCGCGCAACTGATTGCCATCCACACAGCCTGCGGCATCATCGGCGCCAGCGTCTACTGGCTGTTCACCGGACGCAATGCTGGCCGCTGGTTGCCCAGCGAACGTGCCAGCTCGACAAATGTTGCAAAGATCGAGAGCTGATCAGCGGCTCTGGGCCAGCAGGATCTTCAGCGCAAACACCGAAAACACCGCCGCGAAGACATAATCCACGATCCGCATCACCTGCGGCTTGCGCTTCAACCATCCGGCGAGGCCATGTGCACCAAGCACGATGCCAATGACGATCGGTGTGGAGACCACAACGAAGAACATTCCGAGAAAGATCAGCTTACCGGTAATATGCGGATCGGAAGCAGCGACAAATTGCGGCAGGAAGGTCATGAAGAACAGGATGATCTTCGGATTGAGCAAATTGACCCCCAACCCCTGCGCCCAATTGGTCATCACCCCGCGACCGGACGGCCTCGATACAGGCAACGTAAGGCTGGAGCCTTTGCGGATAGCCTGAATGGCAAGCCACATCAGATAGGCCGCACCCACCGCCTTGAGCGCAAAAAAGGCCGCAGGCGACGCCACCACTAGGGCTGACAATCCCAGAGCCACCATCAGCGTATGCACTGTGATCCCGCTCATCGCTCCAGCGACACAGGCAAACCCCGCAGCCCGCCCATCCGACAGCGCTCGCGAGACAAAAAGCGTCATGTCGGGGCCCGGTGTGATCGCCAGAACGATCGAAGCAACGAAAAATGCCAGCAGCGTCGGGTAGTCAGGGATGAAATCCATAATTCGCTCGATGGTTCAGATCAGAGATGCGGCTTTTGTAAGCTGCTTTTGCCTGTCTGCCAATCGGCGCATTCCTGAAGTGGTCCCATGACCGCCAGGATGCCAGACCCTTGCATGGCGCTGCAAACCGGCTAAAAGTGCCGCAAAATTCAAGGCCCCCGAAATTCAAAACCCTCGGGGGCAAGGCTTCAAGATAGAAAGACTACAACCATGGCATCGCACAAGGACGTCAAGAAAGTCGTTCTCGCCTATTCCGGCGGTCTGGACACTTCGATCATTCTCAAATGGCTGCAGACCGAGTTCGGCGCCGAAGTCGTTACCTTCACTGCCGATCTCGGCCAGGGTGAAGAGCTGGCGCCGGCGCGCAAGAAGGCCGAGATGCTCGGCATCCCCGACAAGAACATCTATATTGAAGATGTCCGCGAGGAATTCGTCCGTGATTTCGTCTTTCCGATGTTCCGCGCCAATGCCGTCTATGAAGGCGTCTATCTGCTCGGCACCTCGATTGCCCGGCCGCTGATCTCCAAACGGCTGGTGGAAATCGCCCACGAGACCGGCGCTGATGCAATTGCCCATGGCGCCACCGGCAAGGGCAATGACCAGATCCGTTTCGAGCTGTCGGCCTACGCGCTCAATCCCGACATCAAGATCATCGCACCGTGGCGCGACTGGTCGTTCAAGAGCCGCACCGACCTGATCAAATTTGCTGAAGAGCACCAGATCCCGGTCGCCAAGGACAAGATGGGCGAAGCCCCGTTCTCGGTCGACGCCAACCTGCTGCACTCCTCGTCGGAGGGCAAGGTTCTGGAAGACCCGGCTGTCGAAGCGCCCGAATATGTGCACATGCGCACCATTTCGCCCGAATCCGCGCCTGACAAGGCCACCATCATCAAGATCGGCTTCGAACAGGGCGACGCAGTCTCGATCAACGGCGTCCGGATGAGCCCGGCGACAATACTGGCCGAACTCAACACCTATGGCCGCGACAATGGCATCGGCCGTCTGGATCTGGTCGAAAACCGCTTCGTCGGCATGAAATCGCGCGGCGTCTACGAGACCCCCGGCGGCACCATCCTGCTCACCGCCCACCGGGCGATGGAATCAATCACCCTCGACCGCGGCGCCGCCCATCTCAAGGATGAGCTGATGCCACGTTATGCCGAGCTGATCTATTTCGGATTCTGGTTCTCGCCGGAGCGCGAAATGCTGCAGGCGGCGATCGATCTGAGCCAGAAACATGTCGAGGGCGAGGTCACTCTCAAGCTCTACAAGGGCAATGTCATGGTCACCGGCCGGGAAAGCGACAAGTCGCTCTATTCCGATGCGCTGGTGACATTCGAAGACGATCGCGGCGCCTACGACCAGAAGGACGCCGAAGGCTTCATCCGTTTGAATGCGCTGCGCCTGCGGACCCTGGCCGCCCGTGATCGCAAAAAGTAATTCTGAAAACATATCGATGCGAACGGGCGGGATCTGAGAGGGTTCCGCCCGTTTTGTTTCCCGCCTACGCTGGTCCAGTTGAGGCATGCGCCTTGTCCACCGCTGCCGGCAAGCTTACATGCAGGCTTAACAAGGAGCCTTTCATGACCTCACCTGCTTCACCCGTATTCGACTGGACCGGACCGCTCGGCCTGCCGGAATTCACCAAGATCGCAACCACGGATTTCGCACCGGCTTTCGAAACCGCCCTTGCCGAGCATGACGCGGAGATTCAGGCGATCGCCGGCAATGCCGAAGCGCCGAGCTTCGCCAACACGGTTGAGGCGCTTGAACTGGCTGGTAACAAGCTGTCCAGGGTTTCAAGCCTGTTCTGGAACCGGGCCGGAACCGACACCAATGATGCCATTCAGGCGTTGGAGCGTGACATTGCCCCACGCATGTCGCGGCATTACTCGAAGATCGCCATGAACAAGGCTTTGTTCGAGCGCGTCGACAGCCTCTACCAGAAGCGCTCCGACATCGGGCTGTCGCCGGAGCAGGATCGCGTGCTTGAACGGATCTGGAAATCCTTCGTCAAATCGGGTGCAGCCCTAGATGAAGCAGGACAGTCGCGGCTGGCTGAAGTTGGCGAGAAGCTGGCGGGCCTCGGGGCCCAATTCGGCCAGAATGTGCTGGCTGATGAAAAGAACTATCTTCTGCTGCTCAATGATGGCGCCGATCTGGACGGACTGTCCGACGATCTGCGCGCCACCATGGCAGCCGTCGCAGAAGACCTTGGCCACAAAGGCAAATATGCCGTCACCCTGTCGCGCTCGATCATCGAACCGTTCCTGAGCACCAGTGCACGTCGCGATCTGCGCGAAACCGCCTTCAAGGCCTGGACAGCGCGCGGCACCGACGGCGACACCGACAACGCCGCGCTGATTTCACAGATCATCAGCTTGCGCACGGAAAAGGCCATGCTGCTCGGCTATGACAGCTACGCCGCCTACAAGCTCGATGACACCATGGCCAAGACGCCGGAAGCCGTCGAAGCCCTGCTTGGCGATGTCTGGGCCCGCGCCGTCACCCATGCCGACACCGATCGCGCGGAACTGGCCAAACTGATTACGGAGGAAGGCGGCAACCATGAAGTGGCCGCCTGGGACTGGCGCTATTACGCCGAAAAGCTCAAGGCCCGCCGCTTCGACTTTTCCGAAGCCGAGCTCAAGCCCTATTTCCCGCTGAGCGGCATGATCGATGCCTGTTTTGATGTGGCAAACCGTCTTTTCGGCATCACCATGACCGAACGCACCGACATAGCCGGCCCGCACAAGGACGCGCGCGTTTTCGAGGTCAGGGGACGTGACGGCAAGATCATCGCCACCTTCATTGCCGATTATTTCGCCCGGCCCTCAAAGCGCTCCGGCGCCTGGATGAGCGGTATGCGGAGCCAGCACAAGCTGGCCATGCCCGACGGCACAAAAGGTGAAATACCGATCATCACCAATGTGATGAATTTCGCCAAGCCCGCAGCCGGGAAGGAAGCGCTGTTGTCGCTCAACGACGCGCGCACGCTGTTTCATGAATTCGGCCACGCGCTGCACGGCATGCTGTCAGATGTCACCTATCCGTCGCTTTCCGGAACGTCGGTCAGCCGTGATTTCGTCGAACTTCCATCTCAGCTGTTTGAACATTGGCTGACAGTGCCCGAAATCCTCGAAAAACACGCACGCCATTACAAGACCGGTGAACCGATCCCGCGCGCGCTTCTCGACAAGGTGCTTGCGGCCCAGACCTTCAATGCCGGTTTCGCCGCCGTTGAATTCACCGCGTCCGCGCTTGTCGACATGGCCTGGCACACCGCCGGTGACAAGACCGATCCGGCGACGTTTGAAGCCGAAACACTGAAAAAACTCGGTATGCCCGAGGCCATTGCCATGCGCCACGCCAGCCCGCATTTCCTGCATGTGTTCTCCGGTGAAGGCTATTCGGCCGGCTATTATTCCTACATGTGGTCGGAAGTGCTCGACGCCGACGCCTTTGCCGCGTTCGAGGAGACCGGCGATCCGTTTGATCCGGAAACCGCCGAAAAGCTGCGCTCCTACGTCTACTCGGCCGGCGGATCACGCGACCCCGCAGAGCTTTACAAGGCTTTCCGCGGTCGTATGCCCGACGCCACCGCCATGCTGGAAAAGCGCGGTCTCGCCTGAGCACCGGTTCCGGCCTAAAGCACATTGCATTGAACCGTATTGATGCAATGTGCTTTGGGTTTCTGTTTTGGCGCGTGGTTTGCTCCGAAAACGGGTTCCCATTTTCAGGAACACGCTTGAACACTTTGACAGTGGCAATCAGCGCCCCCGACCGAAGAGCAAGGCGCCAACCTGCCCATCGATGGTCCTGCAGTTTTTCGGCCTTGTCGACATTGTCGGCATCACCGAACAATCACTGTCCAGCTGATGAATCGCGATGACCAGGAACTCTCAAACATCGCGCTCAACCCGTTTCGCAGCGCCTGATTGATTGTTACGTACGCGGTACAACATGCAATAAAAGGGCGTTTTTCAGCCTTCTTTTGCTGCGTTAAGGCTCTCTCGCAAAGATATCTTTCGCAACCGCAAAAAACCCTGTATAAGCCGCGCAAAGCCCGGCGTTTGCCGGCCCGCGCCGGATCAGCATCCGGCGTTTTTGTATTCTCCAGAATGAGACCTGATCTATGTCCCTGCGCAATATTGCGATTATCGCCCACGTTGACCATGGTAAAACCACGCTAGTTGACGAAATGCTCAAGCAATCCGGTGTCTACCGCGAAAACGAACGCGTTCAGGAACGCGCCATGGATTCGGGCGACATCGAAAAGGAGCGTGGCATTACCATTCTCGCCAAGGCCACTTCGGTGGATTGGAAGGGCAACCGCATCAACATCGTCGACACCCCGGGCCACGCCGATTTCGGCGGCGAAGTCGAGCGTATCCTGTCGATGGTGGACAGCGCGATCGTTCTGGTTGACGCAGCTGAAGGCCCGATGCCGCAGACCAAGTTCGTTGTCGGCAAGGCGCTGAAGGTCGGTCTTCGTCCGATCGTCGCCATCAACAAGATCGACCGTCCCGACGCCCGCGTCGACGAAGTCATCAACGAAGTCTTCGACCTCTTTGCAGCGCTCGACGCCACCGATGAGCAGCTCGACTTCCCGATCATGTATGGTTCAGGCCGCAATGGCTGGATGTCGATTGGACCGGATCGTCCGGAAGATGGCGGCACACTTGCCCCATTGTTCGACCTGGTTCTCGAGCATGTGCCGGAACCGACGGTCGAAGAAGGTCCTTTCCGGATGATCGGCACCATTCTGGAAGCAAATCCGTTCCTCGGCCGCATCATCACCGGCCGCATCTATTCCGGAACCGTCAAGGCCAACCAGCAGGTCAAGGTTCTGCATGGCGACGGAAGCCTGATAGAAACCGGACGCATTTCCAAGATTCTCTCCTTCCGCGGCCTTGAGCGCGTGGCGCTTGACGAGGCCCATGCAGGCGACATCGTTGCCATTGCAGGCCTGTCCAAGGGCACCGTCGCCGATACATTCTGTGACCCTTCGGTCACCGAACCGCTTCACGCCCAGCCGATCGATCCGCCAACGGTGACCATGAGCTTCATGGTCAATGATTCGCCGCTGGCCGGCACCGAAGGCACCAAGGTGACAAGCCGCGTCATTCGCGACCGCCTGCTGCGCGAAGCCGAAGGCAATGTTGCCTTGAAGATCGAGGAATCGGGCGCCAAGGATTCGTTCTACGTCTCCGGACGTGGCGAACTGCAATTGGCCGTGCTGATCGAGACCATGCGCCGCGAAGGTTTTGAACTGGCCGTGTCGCGTCCGCGCGTGGTCATGCACAAGGACGAAAGCGGCCAGTTGATGGAGCCGATCGAGGAAGTCGTCATCGACGTCGATGAAGAGCATTCCGGAATCGTCGTGCAGAAAATGGCCGAGCGCAAGGCCGAGATGACCGAACTGCGTCCATCCGGCGGCAATCGTCAGCGGCTGGTCTTCCATGCGCCGACACGCGGCCTCATCGGCTACCAGTCGGAACTGCTGACCGATACCCGCGGCACCGCCGTGATGAACCGTCTGTTCCATGAGTATCAGGCCTACAAGGGCGATATCGCCGGCCGTACCAATGGCGTGCTGCTGTCCAACATGTCCGGTGAAGCCGTCGCTTACGCCATGTTCAACCTGGAAAGCCGTGGCCCGATGATCATCGAGCCGGGCGACAAGGTCTATATGGGCATGATCATCGGCATCCATACCCGCGACAACGATCTTGAAGTCAACGTGCTCAAGGCCAAGCAGCTCAACAACATCCGTGCCGCCGGCAAGGATGAGGCGATCAAACTGACCACCCCGATCCGCATGACGCTGGACCGGTCGCTGTCCTGGATCCAGGACGACGAGTTGATGGAAGTGACTCCGAAGTCGATCCGTCTGCGCAAGCGTTACCTCGACGCAACCGACCGCAAGCGGTTTGGCAAAACCGGCGCCAACGCCGCCTGATATGACAGACGCGCGCGAAATCGATCTCGAAACCTGGTCACGGGCCGGACAGTTCAACCTGTTCCGGACCTACGACCGGCCGCATTTCGCCACCACCGCGCGCGTCGACATCACTGCCCTGATGACCCACGGCAAGCCGCAAGGCGTGTCGCCTTACCGGGCTTTCATCCATGCGATCGGTGCCGGCGTGCACGCTGTGCCGGCGCTGATGATGCGGTTCGAGGGCGATCGGGTTCTGCAGTACGACGACATCTCGCTGTCGGCCACGGTCCCTCGGCCCGGCGACACTTTCGGCTACGCCTATATCCCCTATATCGAGGACTGGGCGCAGTTCGACGAGAGCTGCAAGACAATCATCGAGGAAACCGCGAAGGGCGCCGACCTCGGCGCCAACACCGGCCAGCGTTTCGATCTTGCCTATCTCTCCTGTCTGCCCTGGATCGATTTCACCTCGCTCGACAATGCACTGCCCGGGCCGGATGACTGCATTCCGCGCTTTTCATGGGGCAAGTTCGTTCAAGCCACGGACGGCAGCTGGAGCTGCCCGGTCGCCGTACAGGTTCACCATGCGCTGGTCGATGGCCTGCAGGTCGGCCAGTTCTTCGAGGCCGCGCAGAAAACTCTCAACCGGTTCGCGGCAGCCTGAGCCCCGTTCTCCGCAGCCTGAGCAGGCAACAACGGCAACGCCGCCCTTGCATATTTCCTTAACAAACGGTTAACTCTCCTCACGCCGTCCACAAAACAATACTGTGGGCAGATGCCGTGGCAGGCCCACCGTGGCTTCTTCGGACTTACCATGACCGGTATTATGAGCGCATGAGCACGTTAACAATCGATATTCGGCACGCCGAGCCGCAGGATGCGCAAGCCATTGCCGGCACCCATCGCGCGGCCTGGAGCCATGCCTATGCGGGGATCCTGCCCTACAAGGCACTCCGGCTCATGCTCGAGCGCCGCAATGTCGGCTGGTGGGAGCGCGCTGTGCGTGGCTCGACATCCATTCTCGTGCTCGATGTCGGCGGCACTGTTGCCGGTTATGCCACGCTTGGCCTCAACAGGGCCCGCTCGCTGCCGCAGGAAGGCGAGATATACGAGCTCTATCTGAAGCCTGAGTTTCAGGGTGTTGGGCTGGGCAAACGCCTGTTCAACGAAGCCCTTCAGCTTCTCGACTCGCTCGGCTGCAAGGGCGTGGTTGTCTGGTGTCTCGAGGACAATCATTCCGCCGTCGAGTTCTATCGCTTCCAGGGTGGTCGCGACGTCGCCGAGGGCCACGAGACATTTGACGGCAAAACGCTCAAGAAACTTGCCTTCGTCTGGTCCTGAACGCCTGCATCAAGCACCCCCGCCAAAAGTCCTGTTGCACCGGACCGCCTTTGGCTTTAATTCCGGAACCGGCTGTTACAGCACAGGCTCGCGCGAGCGCGCGTCAATGTATCAAGGCCCTGAATTGCAGCATGCACGTTTTTCTCGAGCCTCCCATTTGAGTACGGCATGCACCACAGATCCGGATTGGAGCGACCATGCGCATAGACGCCATCAGCATCGGCGAAAAACCGCCACACGACGTCAACGTGATCATAGAGGTGCCGGTTGGCGGTCAGCCGATCAAGTACGAGATGGACAAGGAAGCAGGAACTCTGGTCGTCGACCGGTTCCTCTACACACCGATGACCTATCCGGGCAATTACGGCTTCGTGCCGCACACACTGTCCGATGATGGCGATCCGATTGACGTTCTGGTCTGCAACACGCGGCCGCTGATCCCCGGCTGCGTGATCAATGTGCGCCCGATCGGCGTGCTGATCATGGAAGACAATGCCGGCCAGGACGAGAAGATCATTGCCGTGCCGTCGACGCATCTGACCAAGCGCTATGAAGGTGTCAACGACTACACCGACATGCCCGAGATCACGCTTCAGCAGATCGAGCACTTCTTCGAGCACTACAAGGATCTGGAGCCCGGCAAATGGGTCAAGATCGGTGGCTGGCGCGATGCGGAAGTCGCCCGCAAGCTGATCGTCGAGGCGATCGACCGGGCCAAGACCAAGGGCTGATGACAGGCTCTGACAGATAATACCGTTAAAGTATTGCCTTGCGCCACTTGATCAAACGATCCAGTGGCGCAATTTTTTGATCAGCTGGCAAGTGCCTTGATGCTTTCCACCAGCTCCGCGGGATCGCCGGTGACACGGATAATCTTCGACCGGCTCGTCTCTCCGGAGATCACCTGGACAGCGGTCTTGGCGATCTTCAATCGTTTGGAAATCAGCTTTTCAAGCGCACGATTGGCCTTGTTCTTCTCGGCCACTGCTCTGACCCGCACTTTCAGGCGGACCATTCCGGCTGCATCCTCGACCGGACCGTCGATCCCGTCGAGGGAGGCGGATGGCGTCAGGCGAACTGAGAGCTCGACACCATTCTCCGTCATTTTGTACCAGCAGCTCAGAAGAACATCGGTGCAATCGAGGTGGCAATGAAGGTCCGCAGGAAGAAGATCGCGATCAGCAGGATGATTGGCGAAATATCCAGCCCGCCCAGATCCGGCATGATCCGGCGGATCGGCTTGAGCGCCGGCTCGGTTGCCTTGAACAGGAACTCGCCGATCATGCCGACGAACCGGTTGTTCGGATTGACCACGTTGAAGGCGTAAAGCCAGGAGAAAATAGCGCTGCCGATGATGATCCAGGTATAGAGGCCAAGGATCATGTCGATGGTTGAAAAGACTGCAATCATAAGATTCTCCGGCTGTTCTTCGCGTGACAGACATGTAGACACTCGAAGCGCAAGCGGCAAGAGCGCGTACCTGCCTATAAGGCGGCAGGGTTAAGGCGCCCCGTGCCACCAAACGGTAGCTTCGCACGATTGCTCGTGTATAGCTCAATCAGCACAAACCGGACAGACATCATGCAAGCCCCAGCCACGGCGGAAGACCGCTTCGCAGCTTTTCGCCATCGCGCCTTCAGCTTTTATTTCGCAGCCAGGTTCCTTTCGAGCTTCGCGCTGCAGATCATCAGCGTCGCGGTCGGCTGGCAGATTTATGATCTGACCCGGGATCCTTTTGATCTTGGTCTGGTTGGCCTCATTCAGTTTCTGCCGGCTCTGGTGCTGATCCTGTTTACAGGCGCCGCTGCAGACCGCTATGGCCGCCGCACCATCATGCTGATCAGCGAAATCATCATCGGTCTGTCGGCGGCAGCGCTGGTCTATTTCGCCTGGCGTGGCCTGACCTCGCCAATGCCGATCTTCAGTGTGCTGCTGGTTATCGGCATATCGCGAGCCTTTTTCGCACCCGCCTCGCAATCTCTGGCGCCCAATCTGGTTCCGGCCCGTGACCTGCCCAACGCAATTGCCTGGAACTCCACCTCATGGCAGACCGCGACCATCGTCGGTCCGGTGGCCGGTGGGCTGCTCTACGGCCTCGGCGCAATTGTGCCCTATCTGACTGCCTGCGTGTTGTTCGTAGCCGCCATCATCGCCATTGCCCTGGTGCCGCCGCCGCTGCAGCGATCGCGTGGACAAGGCCAGAACTGGAAAGCGCTAGTGGCCGGCTTCAGCTATGTCCGCAACCAGAAAATCGTACTCGGCGCCATTTCACTCGACATGTTTGCCGTGTTGCTTGGTGGAGCCGTGGCCCTGATGCCGGTCTTTGCCCGCGACGTGCTGGAACTCGGTCCCTGGGGGCTTGGTTTCCTGCGCGCCAGCCCGGGCATCGGCGCCATCGGCATGGCGATCTACCTTGCCTCGCGGCCGGTTCGCAGACATGCCGGACGCGCCATGTTCATTGCCGTCGGTGTATTTGGAGCCGCCACCGTCGTATTCGGCCTGTCGAAATCGCTGCCGCTGACCATGGCGGCACTGATTGTCATGGGCGCCTCCGACATGATTTCGGTCTATGTCCGCCAAAGCCTGGTGCAATTGTGGACGCCGGACGAACTGCGTGGCCGTGTCAGCGCGGTCAACATGGTGTTCATCGGCGCTTCCAACGAGCTTGGCGAATTTCGCGCCGGCACCATGGCCGCACTGATCGGTCCGGTAGCAGCCGTTGTCATCGGCGGTGCAGGAACACTCGCCGTGGCGCTTGCCTGGAGTATGGGCTTTCCGCAATTGCGCCAGATCCAGTCTCTCGACCGCGACGCGGAAGAAAGCCGCGCCGCGCTCAAAGCCGAGTTGGATCAGCTGCAAAAATCCGGTTCAGGGACCGCTTGAGCGTAAACCTGGCGCTAGAGCCGTTCATCTTGAAATGGAATCGTTTGAGCGCCGGGATTTCGTGATTTGGCAGGGAGCATGTTGCGACGCGGCGCGAGCGCCGTTAGCCGCGCGCGACACTGTCCAGAGTGCGAAAGAACAAGCTCACACGATTGCCTTTCGGCCTGACGTCACCATCGCCGGAACACTCCAACTGCCTCGCTTGGATGCCTTTTCCACGCCAGCGTAGTCAAAATCCTCGCACGATGCGTTGCATCGTGGCTGCTGCTTCCATTTAAAGACGAACAACTCTATATCAGTTGCCTTCATCCGGGTTCGTTTCCTCGATACCGGCTGTTGCAAGCGCACGCTGCCGGGCCAGCACACGGTCGCGGCTGGACACCCCCATCAGGTCGGCAATGCGCCAGACAACGTGGTCTTCCAGCTCATGCCGGTACCCATCTGCGTAGGCCAGGTTCCACAGCAGCTCGATAAAATGAACTTTCGCGTCCGGTTCCAGCGAGCGATTGAGCACGCTGGTGAACTGGTAGAGGTCGACAGCTTCACGGTCAGCCTGTTCACCGGCCTCCATGAGTTTCTGCATGGCCGTGCCGCTCAGGTCATACTCCTGGGCAATCAACGCCTTGAGCTTTTCAGACTCAACCGGGTCTATCACTCCGTCAGCGCCGATGACGTGAAAGAACAGCGCCACCGCAGCCACATCGTCATCGTTGCTGCCAGACTCCGCTGGCGTGTCGCCTTTGAGCTCGCGCAGGAACGCGCGTATCTGGTCAAGCATTCAGTGTCCTTTCGGGACCGGTCAGAACAGACGGAAACGGCCACCGGGCTTTTCCGGCTCTGCGTTGACATCAATACCCGGATCATCCGGACGATGGGTCAGGAATGCTGCTTCCTTGGCCTTCGCATCAGCCTCTGGATCGGCTTCCGCTTTCGCAGCCACTTCGACGGGCTTTTCAGACTGGGCGGCCTCTACCGGCTTGGCCATCTCCTTCGGCTTCACCCCGTCGGTCGCCTTGTCTTCCTCTGCATCCGGTGTTTTGGCGACAGCGGCCCCTTTACCCATCGGCTCGGCCTTGCCCGTGTCGGTGGCCTCACCCCCCGGCTCGGCCTTGCCGGTGTCTGTAGCCTTGCCGGCCGCTGCGGCTATCGGTGCTGCTTGCGTTCTGTGGTCTGCCACAGCGTCCGCGTCAATCACCGGTGACGGCTTGGCTTTGGGTGCCGAAGCAGGCACCTCTGCCGGCTGTTCTTTCGGCACTGCCGCCTCACCCGGGGGATCAGCAATAGCTGCCATGTCTTCAGATGCGCCGCTGGACACGGAAGCAGTGTCGGGCGTGGCTACCTTGGCAATTGGCGGCAGGCTCGCCATCGCCCTGTCGAAGACCCCGGCAGGCGGCTGGTTATCAATGCTTGGGCCGGCCAACTGCTCGACCGGAACCTTCCATTCAAACGCATCCAGCTTGCCGCTGACCGGCGAAACCGGTTCCCAGGTTTCCGACACGTAGCCGTCGGCAGTCCAGGCCGGATCACGCGGCGCGCGCACAGCCTGGCTCAGCCAGTGGCGAACACGGCCCTGATCATCGGTTTCCGCCTCTTCAATGTCGGCAAGCAACAGGAATATGCCTTCACACG
This sequence comes from Hoeflea sp., assembly GCA_051251555.1. Lineage (GTDB taxonomy): Bacteria > Pseudomonadota > Alphaproteobacteria > Rhizobiales > Rhizobiaceae > Hoeflea. Next base: position 23,992 of record JBPOEW010000013.1, on the reverse strand, counting down.
GCTGAAGTCTTGCTGACGCTTCGGCCTTTTCCCGCGCGAGATCGAACCGGCGTGCTTCCAGCGCAGCACGCGCCACCGCATCCAGAGATTGGGGATTAAGCGGCTTGAGTTTTTCAAGCCGCTCCGCACGCTTGAGCCGGTCGGCAGCCGTGTCTCCGATCCGCGCGTGAACATAGGCTTCGGCGATTTCAGGATGCGGATTGGTTTTCCAGGCCGCTTGAAGGACTTTGGCTGCCTTGGCCAAATTGTCCTGACGCAGAAGCGCTTTTGTCGCGATCACCGCAGCGGGCGGGAATCCCGGCGCCAGTTTCAATGCGTTGAGCGCATCGTCGCGCGCTGACGCAGGATCACTGTCAACATGTTCACGTGCCCGGGCAGTCAGCAGCACAGCCTTGGTCCTGCTAGCTTCCGCAGCAGCGATCGTGCCGGCCTGGCGCTGGCGGTCGAGCAGCTTGAGTGCCTCGTCCCATTTGCCTTCCCGGGTCCGGTAAGACAGCGCGGCAGCGCCCGCCCACGGCAGATGCGGCGCCTCATCGGCGGCGGTTTCGGCATAATGCTGGGCAGCCTCGTCCGCACCCTGGCGCTGTGCCTCGAGATAGAGCCCGCGCAGCCCGAGCAGCTTTGTCTCGGGATCTTCTGCCATTGCTGCAAACAGCTTGCGGGCTTCCTCGTGTCGGCCCTCGATCAGCGCCGCCTGCACATCGAGAAGATGAATCAACGGCTCCTGATCTGCCTTCAGCAGACCCTTGGTCCGCTTGTTCATTTTGCGCGCCATCGCCGCGTCACCCGAACCTGCGGCCAGAAGCCCGGTCGACAGTGCCTGATAACCGCGGTCACGCTTGTTGGCCCGGAAATAACGGGCCACTGTGCGTGGCGACAAGATGATGGTGCGAATGAGCCACCAGCTGATCATGATCGCCGCAATCAGCGAGACAATGACAGTGACCGCTGTCATCAGCGACATTTCAATACGGCGATCCTGCCAGACAATGGACAGATCACCGGGCCGGTCCGCCAACCAGGCAAAACCAAAGCCGAGCGCCAGAACCAGCACAACAAAGAATAACAACCGGATCATATCGGATCTCCTAGTTGGCCGGGGCTTCGGAAGACGGAGCAGCTGATGCACCAGATGGCGCAACCGCTGCGGCAATCAGCTTCTCTACCCGGGCCCGGGCAGCCAGCGCATCGCCATAGTCGGCTGTGGCAGCCAGCGATGCTTCAGGAAGCGCATTCCATTCGGTCACCGCAGCATCGAGATCACCATTGAGCAGACGCGCTTCGGCACGCGCTGCAATGGCCTCCGCGCTGTCACCCGGGACATCTCCGACCTTGCGCACCTTGACCACCGACATCGCACTCGACATCAGCCTGTCGACCAATCCCGCCTCCGGATTGCCCGGATCAGCCGCGGCAATAGCCTTGCCCGCCGCATCGGAAAACCCTGCAACCAGATCGGACCGGCTGGGGACACCGCGTGCCGCGAGATCCCTGAGCTCAGTAACAGCCGGATCATCCGGTGCCACCGAGGCAAAGGCCTCAAGCTCGCTCATGAACGATCCGCCCCGGTCAATCGCGGACTTGAGTCCGGCGGCGGCAATGGCGCGCGCCACATCAATCTGCCGCGAAGGCGCATCAACCTGCTCGGCAAGAGCCGCCTGCTCGGATTCAAGCTTGGAAAGCTTGTCCGAAAGCGCCTCTGACCCAGACTGAAGCTCGCTAAGCGAAGCCTCCATCCCGCTTTGGGCGGCGCGCAACGCGTCGACTTCTGCCGCAAGTGCCGGGTCGGCAGCTGAACTGCCCTCACCCAACGCGGCGATCTTGCTTTCGAGACCGGCAATCCGTTCCTCGAGCGGAGCCAGCATGACCGTTTCACTGCCAGCTTCGCCCGACCGTGCAGCCACATCGGCAAGCGCGGCTTCGAGACTGTCGAGACGCTCTGCAAGCACGGCGGGAACATCCGGTCCGGCTTGCGCGGAAGAACTGGAGAGTTGCTGCGACAGAGCCTCGACCTCGGACGATAGCGCATCCACTCGGGAAACCACCGGGGCAACCGGGTCACTATTCCCGCCTGGGGCTGGAAGCACACCGCCGACTTGCAGCGCATAGCCGCCACCAAGCGCAATCACCGCGCCTATGACGCCGGACATGACCATACCCAATCCACCGCCGCTTTTTTTGTCGGCTGCTGCCTTGGGCTTGGCGCTCGCCGTACCGGCTGTTCCGGATACTGCAGCCTTGGGCGGCGCGCTCTCGGTCTTGCTGCTATTGTTAGCTGTCGTGTTGCTGTCCGGCGTCTTACCCAGCGGAGCTTTGGAATCAGTCGCGGTCGAGCCGGGTTGTGGGTCAGACGCCGGTTTGGCGGATGCCTCGTTCTTCGGATCGGCAGCGGCTGCACTTGTCTGCTTCGCCTTGTCGCCGGCTTCGCCTGGCTTTGCCGCCTGTTCCGGCTTCACAGGATCTGGCGTGCGGGTCACGGAAGGGCCCGTCGCTGACGGCTTTGCCTTCAGGTCCTCGTTCTTCGGCGTCACATTGGTGGCGTCGAGATCGATGGTTACAGGTTTCGGCGATTTGGAGTGTCGCGGGGTGGGGCCCTTGCTCATGGCATCTCCTGTTGGATCTGGTGTGGCGTGGCTTATCTCACGCACAGTATGTGGCAATACGCAGTAACCATGGTCATTGTTCCGGCAAATCAATCCAACTCGGCGAGTGAGGTGAGCAGGCTGTCCTCGTCAGGGCGTCTGGCCACGATCACGCGTGACCGCAAATCTTGTGGCAATTCCGCTGCTATCGACGCTGAAAGGCAGAGAAACCGACTAGATTTGAGAGATTTGACCGCATTTTTGGGTTCAGCCAGCGCTTGAATACGGCGTGCCGCGTTGGCCGAATAGAGCAGGATCACATCAGGTACAGGTGACAAAATGACTGAATTTAAAATGTCAGTTGAATAACTTATTTCACGCATTTTGTAGCATTCAACCACTGTGCAATTTATGTTTTGAGCTTTCACTGCTGCTTCAATGACCGGTGTTCGCGGCACTCCTGCGAGATAAACCAGCCTGGTTCTACCCGACCGGTTTGACGCACGGGGACCGGTCAAAGACCCCGCATGATCACCCGCGAGGGCCTGGGCGAGGGCCTGGGCGGTGCCACCACCTTCGTGGACATGCTCAAATCCTGCATCGCGCGCCGCCTGTGCTGTAGCAGCTCCGACTGCATGCACCCGCACATCCGCCAGGCCCGCAGCAATCGCATTCATGTCCTCAAACATGTCAAATGCGCGAGCGCTGGTCGCAACCAGTCCGCTGATTTCCGTGACAGGTGGAAGGTCATCAATGCCCGCTGTCACCGTGGCCTCAAACAACGGCATCAGCACCGCGTCGTGGCCCAGTCGCGAGAGCCGCGCAGCTGTCCGGGCAGCACCGGGTTGAGGCCGTGTCACCAGAACACGCACCCGCCCAGCCTCAGACCCAGCTGTCGAAGAAGCTGCTGCCGGCTCGACCGCGCACTTCAGCACCAGCTTCCGCACCGAGCACAGAAGCGTCACCGACCGGGCCTTCGGTGCGAATGTCATGCCAGACGGTTCCGTCCGGCGTCAGGATCATGCCGTAAAACGAGAGCTGACTGCCGGCTATTGTCGCAAGTCCGGCAATCGGCGTCCGGCAGGAGCCGTCAAGCGCGCCCAGAAAAGCCCGCTCGCACAGAAGTGCAGCCTGCGTGGCAGGATGATTGATCGGCGCCAGCAATTCGGCTGTTCGTTCATCATTGAGCCTGGATTCGATGCAGATTGCGCCCTGTCCCGGCGCCGGTGGAAAGCTCTCCGGGTCCAGCAGCTCGGTGATGACGTCGGTGTTGCCGAGCCGTTTCAATCCCGCATGCGCCAGAAGCGTGGCGTCCACCTGCCCCTCGCCAAGCTTGCGCAACCGGGTTTCCACCTGGCCCCGGAAGGTGATGACGGAAATGTCGGGGCGCAACCGCCGGATCAGCGCCTGACGCCTCAGTGAGGACGATCCGACCACGGCATTTTGTGGCAAATCCTCAAGCCGCGGCGCGGTGCGGCCGATAAAGGCATCGCGCACATCTTCCCGCTCCAGAAATGCCACCAGACCCAGCCCGTCGGGCAGCACCGTCGGCATGTCCTTTGAAGAATGCACCGCCAGATCCAGCCGCCCGTCGCTCAGCTGCTCCTCGATTTCTTCGGTAAACAGCCCCTTGCCGCCGATCTCCGACAGCGGCCGGTCGGTGATCCGGTCACCCTTGGTCGACAGCACCACGATCTCGAAAGCCTCTTCCGGCAACTCATGTGCAATCATCAGCCGGGCTCGGGTTTCAGACGCCTGCGCCAGTGCGAGCGGACTGCCGCGGGTGCCGATGCGGTAAGGTTTCATTTGCAAGATATCCGATCCGTTGTTACCGACTGACAGGTACCGGGATCATCTCCCGAGCGCAACATTCGGGCCGGAACTCCCCATAAAAGACACGCGACAGGCATCAGCAGCATGGACATTCTCGGAATTGAAACAAGTTGCGACGAGACCGCAGCATCGGTGGTTCGCCGCCACCCGGACGGATCAGGCGAAATCCTCTCCGACGTGGTGCTGAGCCAGCTTGATCTGCATGCAGCCTTTGGCGGCGTCGTGCCCGAGCTTGCCGCCCGCTCGCACGTCACCACGCTCGATCGGCTGGTCAAACAGGCGCTCGACGAAAGCGCCGTGAAACTCGCAGATATAGATGCAGTAGCCGTAACCTCCGGGCCGGGACTGATCGGCGGCCTGATGGTCGGCTTGATGACGGCCAAGGCCATCGCCATGGCAGCGGGCAAACCCTTCATCGGCATCAACCACCTCGAAGGCCACGCCTTGACGGCCCGGCTCACTGACAATGTGGCGTTCCCCTATCTGCTGCTGCTGGTCTCGGGCGGCCACACCCAAATCGTGCTGGTCAAGGGCGTCAACGATTATGAGCGCTGGGGAACCACCATCGACGATGCGCTGGGCGAAGCCTTCGACAAGACCGCCAAACTACTGGGTCTGGGTTATCCCGGCGGCCCCGCCGTCGAACAGGCGGCCTTGAAAGGCGTGCCAAAACGCTTCCGCCTGCCGGTCCCGATGCGGCGCGATCCGCGTCTCGACTTTTCCTTCTCCGGCCTGAAAACCGCGGTGCGGCAGATGGCAGAAGAGCAGGCGCCGCTGTCGCAACAGACCATCGCTGATTTGTGCCTGGCCTTCCAGACATCGGTCACCGCAAGCCTGGATGACCGTATCTCGATGGCGCTGGATCGCTTTAGCGAGCGTTTCGGAGCCGAATCAAAGTCTGCGCTGGTAGTGGCCGGCGGTGTCGCCGCCAACAAGGCGATCCGCGCAACGCTGGAAACGCGGACAGCAAAAGCCGGTTTTCGCTTCATCGCGCCACCGCTGCATCTGTGCACCGACAACGCCGTCATGATTGCCTGGGCCGGCGCCGAACGCCTGGCAGCGGGATTGCCCGCTGATGAACTCAATCTGGCGCCCCGGTCCCGCTGGCCTCTTGATCAGACTGCAACGTCCGTGATCGGCCATGGCAAACGCGGCGCCAAAGCCTGACCCGGGATTGAAACCATTTGCCGGGCAAGGCATAGAATGCGCCCGAACCTGACAGGCATCCTGCACTCTGGTTGCCCAACCTGATGGAGATTTCATGTATTACGTCCTGATGTGCAAAGACAAGCCTGACTCACTCGAGCTTCGGATGGCCACCCGGCCGCCCCATGTCGAATACCTCAAGGACCTCGAAGCCAAGGGCATCCTGAAGACCGCGGGTCCGCTGCTGGGCGATGATGAAAAACCGATCGGCAGCATGTGGATTATGGAAGCCGGCGACAAGCAGGAAGCCGAGGCGCTCGCCGCCGGCGATCCCTATGCCAAGGCCGGCCTCTTCGCTTCGGTCGAGATTCGCGCCTTCAACTGGGTCTTCAAGAATCCTGAGGCATAACAATGGCGTACTGGTTGTTCAAATCCGAACCTTTTAAATGGTCCTGGGAGATGCAGAAGGCCAAGGGCGATGTTGGCGAGCAGTGGGACGGCATTCGCAACTATCAGGCGCGCAACAACATGCGTGCCATGAAGTTGGGCGACAAGGCCTTCTTCTACCACTCCAATGAAGGGCTTGAGGTTGTCGGCATTGCCGAGGTCTGCAACCTCATTCACCCCGACACCACCATCGACGACCCGCGCTGGGAATGCGTCGATATCCGCGCCGTGTGCGACATGCCCAAACCGGTCACCCTCAAGGATGTCAAAGCCAACCCGAAGCTGGCCCAGATGAGCCTGGTCACCTCGATGCGGCTGTCGGTTCAGCCGGTCACCGAAGACGAGTATCTCGAGGTCTGCCGCATGGGCAATCTCGAAAATCCGCCGCGCTCGCCCGAGTGATCGACAAGTGAGGACGACGTGATGTCTGCTTCCGGGGTACGTTGATGAAAACCGACCCGGAAGATTTCATCCGCGCCAACACGGCGCTTGGCTCACCTCCGCATGTGCCCGAAGTTCAACTGCATCTGGCCGATGAAGCCCATGATTTGTGGCTCAAGACCGAAGATGAACTCGATGCGCTCGGGCTGCCGCCGCCGTTCTGGGCCTTTGCCTGGGCCGGGGGTCAGGGACTGGCGCGCCATATCATCGACAATCCGGATCTGGTCAAAGACAAATTGGTTCTCGACTTCGCCTCCGGGTCCGGGCTTGTCGCCATCGCCGCAAAGCGCGCCGGCGCCGCAAGGGTAACAGCCGCCGACATCGATCCATGGTCGGCGACCGCGGCGCGGCTCAACGCGGCAGCCAATGCTGTCGAGTTTGAAATCAGCCAGGCCAACCTCGTCGGCACGGACCTTGGCTGGGACGTGGTGCTGGCCGGTGACGTGTTTTACGATCAGGCCATGACTGCGTTGATCCTGCCATGGTTTCTTGATCTGGCCAGACGAGGCGCCGTGGTGCTGATCGGCGATCCCGGCCGCTCCTATTGTCCGCGCGCGGGTATGGAGTTGCTGGCTACCTATCAGGTGCCAGTCACCCGCGCGCTGGAAGACAGCGAAATCAAGCGAACCTCGGTGTTCCGCTTCACCGTGTGAGTGAAATCACGACATTCTTGAGCTGTCGATGAATGTGTGATCCATGATATATTTGCCGTTTAAGGGAGAGGCACATGCAATTCGCGGGCATGAACTATCTGGCGATCCTGGTTGCCGCCATCGTCGCCTTCATCATTGGCGCCGTTTACTATGGTACCATGGGCAAGATCTGGATGAAGGCAGCCAGAATTGATTCTTCGGGACCGAAACCTGCCATGGCCGGGCTATTGATCAACAGTTTCATCATGGAGTTGATCCTGGCCTTTGTGACCGCCGGCGTGATCGGCCATCTCGGATTTGATCAGGTGACACCGCTGAATGGCGTCATTTCCGGGCTGTTCATCTGGGCCGGTTTCATCTTCACCACACTGTCCATCAATCAGCGCTACCAGGGCTTTGGCTGGGATCTGACCCTGATTGACGGCCTGCACTGGTTGCTGGTGATGATCGGCATCGGCGCCACCATCGGCTGGTTCGGAGTCTGATCTCGACGAGAATGCCGATCACGCGACGCGCACAATCGTGCCGCGCCTGAGCAGCGGCATCAGCCTCAGCATGTCACCGCGTTTGAGCGCGATGCAGCCTTGTGTCGGCGGAAATCCGGGCTTGGCCACATGCAGAAAGATTGCGCTGCCCATCCCACGCCGTCGCGACCGGATGTTCCAGTCGAGTACAAAGCCGAAGTCATACAGCACATCGTCGCGAACCAGCGTTTCATGGCTGACAGCAAACGGCAGCCGAACATGCCGGTTATAGGCAGCATGGCCCGGCGCATCGCACCATCCATCGCTGCTGCCCGCCCTTTGCAGCGAAAGGCCGCAACGGTCCGGCGTCAGCATGCCGCCCCTGCGAAACCCCGAGAGAACTGCCATTGCAGCCTGCGGAGTGCCGCCATCACCCTCGCGCTTGAACGCGGTCACGCCGCCCCGGCCCAGCGCCGCCTGAAACGTTACAGGACCGAACCTGACCAGCGCCTTCAACCGGTCGCTCGGCGATACACGCACCACTAGTGTGCCTGTTCTGCCGCGTTTCGGTATCGGCTTGTATAACATCGACCTCACGATCAAGTGCTCCTGCTGTGACTTGGCAGGGATATTTAGCACTTTGCCCTTGCGCGGAAAGTGCCTAAACAGGGACACAATGACATATGACACCATCGACGGGTCCCTACTGGGCCGGTATCGATGTCAAAATATGAAGAGGGAAGCCACGATGACCGCCCGTTCGATCCTACTGGTAGATGACGACAACGACCTGAGAGAAACCCTGGTCGAGCAACTTTCTCTTTACGAGGAGTTTGCGATTTCCCAGGAAGCATCTGCGACCAAGGGTGTGCAGGCCGCCAGGGGCGAGCATATCGACCTTCTGATCATGGATGTCGGCCTGCCCGACATGGATGGCCGAGAAGCAGTGAAATTGCTGCGCAAGGGCGGCTTCAAGTCGCCGATCATCATGCTCACCGGTCATGACACCGATTCCGACACCATCCTGGGACTGGAGGCCGGGGCCAATGACTACGTCACCAAGCCGTTCCGCTTCGCAGTTCTGCTGGCGCGCATAAGAGCGCAACTGCGCCAGCATGAGCAGAGCGAAGACGCCACCTTCACAGTCGGCCCCTACACCTTCAAGCCGAGCCAGAAATTGCTGCTCGACGACAAGGGCGCCAAGATCCGGCTGACAGAGAAGGAAGCCGCCATCATCCGCTACCTGTACCGGGCCGACCAGAAGGTCGTGACCCGCGACGTGCTGCTCGAAGAAGTCTGGGGCTACAATTCGGGCGTCACCACCCATACACTCGAAACCCACGTTTATCGTCTTCGCCAGAAGATCGAGGCAGATCCCTCGAACGCGGAAATTCTGGTCACCGAAAGCGGCGGCTACAAGATCATCCCCTGATGCGGCACATTTCGCCCATGACACCGGCTCTTCGTGAGCCTGGCTTTCAAGGATTACATCCGTGGCACTGAACGACGACATCGCCCTTTTGTCCATAGTTCCGCTGTTTCGCGACATCGGTGAGGACAAGTTGCGCCTGATAGCCTTCGGCGCCGAACGCAGAAGGATGCAGGCCGGCCAGATGCTGTTTCGCGAAGGCACACCGGCGGATTGCGCGTTTGTTGTCGCGGACGGCCGGTTCGAGTTGACCCGAACGGACAAGAACGGTCATGCAGTTCAGCTGGGTTTTGCCGAGCGCGGCACCTTGCTCGGCGAACTGGCGATGGTTACATCTGTCAACCGTTCGCTGACCGCAATTGCACCCGAGACTGCCGAAGTCATCCGCATCAGCCGACCACTGTTTCGTCGCATGCTCGAAGAATACCCGGAAATCGCCGATATCGTCCGTCAGCGCATCGATGAAAATCTTGCCGCGCTGAATACCGGCCTTGGCAATATAGCCGGGCGTTTCGCCAACTGAATATTGTTGTGTTTTAGAAGTCGAAATGCGCTGTTACCGGCACATGATCGGATGGCCGTTCCCAACCGCGGGCTTCGCGCAACACATCAATGCGTTTCAGCGCCGGCGCCAGATCGGCTGATGACCAGACGTGATCAAGCCTCCGGCCGCGGTCGGCGGCATCCCAATCCTTGGCCCGGTAGCTCCACCAGGTGAAGATCTTCTCATCCGGTGGAATGTGGGCGCGAATCAGGTCGACCCACGCGCCCGCCTTCTGCATCGCCAGAAAACTTTCAGTCTCCACCGGCGTGTGGCTGACCACCTTCAACAGTTGCTTGTGCGACCACACATCGGTTTCCAGCGGCGCAATGTTGAGATCCCCGACGAGGATGGCGGACACGCCCTCAGCCTGTTCAGCCTCGGCGTGAAGCAGTTTCATTTCCTCGACAAAATCGAGCTTGTGTCCAAATTTCGGGTTGATCTCGCGGTCAGGCTCATCGCCACCCGCCGGAACATAAAAATTGTGAATCCGTATCCGCCTGGAGCCAGGCGTCTCCACTATCGCGGAAATGTTTCGGGTGTGGTCAATGTCGCAATAGGTCTGCCGGCGATCATCGCTGAGCGGCAGCCTCGAGATGATGGCGACACCATGATAGCCTTTCTGGCCATGGATCGCGATATGCTCGTACCCGAGCTTGCGAAACGCGGCGCTCGGAAACGCGTCATTCGGACACTTGGTCTCCTGCAGACACAACACATCGGGCTGTTCGGTTTCGAGAAAATGCTGAACCAGCGGCATCCGCAGCCGCACGGAATTGATATTCCAGGTGGTAATGGAGAACGCCAAATCAGATTGCCTTCCAGGATGAGAGCCTGCCCGTATGTGGCCCATAAGGCACTCAAGGGCAAGCCGATCCGGAGGCGAAGATCCATATCAGCAATCATCCACCGTCTTTAAGTGAACAGGTCAGGGATAGCGGGTCGGCTCAACCGCCACGATGCTTTGATTTGTTCACGTCCGCATAAGGCACGTCGAAGACGTTTTTCGCGAATGTCACCCCGGTCCGGACATTGAAGACCATGACAGATGTGTCCTTGCCCTGAGCATCGCGAATCGTCCATTGCCTCAGCTCAAATGTTTTCGGGTCAAACATCATGCTGATGGTGGAATCGCCAAAAATAGACTTGTTGCCCAGGACAATAGTGGTCAGATCGGGATCTTCGGTAACCGATTTGACCGTATCGGACGAAAGGTCGATCCGGTCAGACAAAAGCAGCTTCAGTGGCGTCTTGCTGAGCGGGTACAGATCCCAGGTCCGCAGCTTGCGGTTACCGATCACTACCGCCTTGCCGTCAGAGATCACCCGGATCGCCGACGGAGCTTCATAGTTGAAACGCAGTTTACCGGGTCGTTGGATGAAAAACTTGCCGCCGGTCTGCTCGCCGTTGGGGCCGAACTGGATGAACTCTCCGGTCATGCTTTTCACCGAGGCAAAGTGATCGGCGACTCTCTGGGCGGTATCCGCCGAGCGGGCAGTTCCGGGAAATGCGGCAACCCCGGCGGCAACCGCCATCAGGGATAACCCAAGGCCAAGGCCCCCGCCCAGCAATGCCCGGCGGGTCGCGTCGTGCCGATTGATCGTCGTGGAAGTGGTCTGCTTCGGCATTTGTATCTCCGTTCTCATTCACCCTCTGTGTCGCCCAAGACTGCGGCACCAGTGTGACGTCCAGCGCATCGACAGATGTCTAGCGCGGCTCGATATCATCTTCGGTCGGTACCAGAATTTCGCGTTTGCCGGCGTGATTGGCAGCGCTGATGACGCCTTCGTTTTCCATGCGCTCGATCAGCGATGCGGCTCGGTTGTAGCCAATTCCAAGCCGGCGCTGGATATAGGATGTCGACGCCTTGCCATCCCGCAGAACAATGGCGACGGCCTGATCGTAAGGATCATCTGACTCGGCCAGATTGCCGGTTCCGGCAGGACCGCCGCCACCTTCGGCCTCTTCGTCTTCCTCGGTGATCGCGTCAAGATATTCGGGCACGCCCTGGGTCTTGAGGAACGACACGACGTCCTCGACTTCGCTGTCCGAGACAAAAGGACCGTGAACACGCTGGATCCGGCCACCGCCGGCCATATAGAGCATGTCACCCATGCCCAGAAGCTGCTCGCCGCCCTGCTCGCCCAGAATGGTGCGCGAATCGATCTTCGAGGTCACCTGAAAGGAAATTCGGGTCGGGAAATTTGCTTTGATGGTACCGGTGATCACATCGACCGAGGGACGCTGCGTCGCCATGATCACATGAATTCCCGCGGCACGCGCCATCTGCGCCAGTCGTTGCACCGCGCCCTCGATGTCCTTGCCGGCGACCATCATCAGATCGGCCATCTCGTCTATCAACACGACGATGTAGGGCAGCGGCGTGAGATCAAATTCCTCGGTCTCGTATACGGCCTCGCCGGTTTGACGATCAAAACCTGTCTGCACGGTACGGGTGATCGGTTCACCCGATGCCTTTGCCTGCTCGACCCGCGAGTTGAAGCCATCGATATTGCGCACGCCGATTTTCGACATGTTCTTGTAGCGCTGCTCCATCTCCCGGACGGTCCATTTGAGCGCCACGACGGCCTTTTTCGGATCTGTCACCACGGGGGTGAGCAAATGCGGGATGCCGTCATAGACCGACAGTTCAAGCATCTTCGGGTCGATCATGATCAACCGGCACTTGGACGGATCCATCCGGTACAGGATCGACAGGATCATCGTGTTGATGGCGACCGACTTGCCCGAGCCGGTGGTACCGGCGACCAGCACATGCGGCATCTTGGCAAGATCCACAATCACTGGCTCCCCACCGATGGTTTTGCCCAGCGCCAGACCAAGCTTGGCCTTGGATGTCTCGAAGTCGCGACTGGCGATCAATTCGCGCAGGAATACGGTTTCGCGCTTCTCGTTCGGCAGTTCGATGCCGATGGCATTGCGACCAGGAACCACTGCCACACGCGCCGCAATGGCGCTCATCGAGCGGGCGATGTCATCGGCAAGCCCGATAACCCGTGAGGATTTGATTCCCGGCGCCGGTTCAAGCTCATAAAGGGTGACGACAGGACCGGGCCGCACATGAATGATCTCGCCCTTGACCCCGAAGTCTTCCAGCACGCCTTCAAGCATGCGGGCATTCTGTTCGAGTGCTTCTGGCGAAAGCGAGACGTCCTTAACAACATTGCGCGCTTCGGAAAGAAGGTGGACCGACGGCAGGGAGAAGCCATGATCTTCCAGCATTGAGCCCTGCGCGTCGCGCTGCACCCGGGCACCTGGCTTGGGCCGCTCGGCAGGGGCGGAAATACGTGGCGGCGAAGGACCCCGCGCAGGCGCAGGTGCTGTTCGGGGCTGCCAGTCTGATGCCGGGTCTTCATCCTCACTCATATCGTCCGACAGGATGCCGTCGGGAAGCGCGTCATCTTCCTCGATGTCGAAAGGTGGCGCATCGTCAACCGGGCTTGTATGGGTGCGGGCCACTGGCGCGAAACCGGGCTCGATGCGGTCTCCACCTGACCGCACCGGTGCTTCATAGAGCCCGTCGCTTTCGTCATCATACTCGCCATTCAGATCGAGTGGTGAATCTGGCATGACCCGCTGCTTCTGCAGGTTGGCGAGGCCCGTGATCCGCCGCATGCGACCACGCGCGGTAAACCAGGCGTGGGTCATCGCACCAAGAATCAGCGAACCGCGTGATGCCTCGTCACTCTCATCATTGTCTTCGGCTGCTGCTGCCTCACCCTGATCAACGGCAGTTCTTCTGCCAATCAGACCGGCACCAAAAAGCATGAGCCAGCCTGCCACGGGCGCAATCAGAAGGCCCAGGATCACGGCAACGAGTCCGGATGGGAAACCTCCGGTGAATACCGACGGAATCTTCAGCGCCATATCGCCCAGCACGCCTCCGAGACCGTTCGGCAAAGGCCAGCTCGGCGAGCCGGGAAGCAGCCCGAACAGTGCCGCTGTCAGCCATGCGCCACCAAACCAGGCTGCCCCGCGGCGCGACATCCGGTCAACAGGGCGATTGCGCAGCAAGCCGATTGCCCAGAAAAGTGCAGGCAGCAGACCGATGACACCCGCAAGTCCGAAAAATTGCATGATGAGATCGGCAAACGCCGCACCGCTGAACCCCAGCGCATTGTGGGAGATCGCACCATTGGCGTTGGAAAAGCTCGGGTCCGATACATTCCATGTGGCTAGGGCTGCGATGGCAAGCGCCAGTCCGGCAAGGATAACCAGACCGATGACAAACCTGATCTGCCGTCGCACCAGTTCGCCCAGCAAGGTGCTGTGGGAAGGAACGCCTGACGAGAGCGAAGAAGAGCCTGACTGCATGGTTACACAATGTCCGAATCGGGTTTTGGGCCCTTTGAAAAGCCCATCTTCCGCAAATCTAACCGGAGCGGGGTTAATACGGCATTAACCATGCATGCGCGGCCCCCCGCATTTTTGACGGGTTCAAACGCAAGACGCGGCCCGGTGCACCGGGCCGCGTCAATTCAAGTCAGATTAATTAAGTTCTGATCAGCCGTGGTAGGCCGCTTCACCATGTGAGGCGAGATCGAGACCCTGACGTTCATCTTCCACGCTGACGCGCAGGCCAAGCGTCATGTCGACGATCTTGAAGAGAATGAACGAGAGGATGCCGCACCACACGATTGTGATGCCGACCGCCGAAGCCTGAATGACGAACTGCGATCCGACGGCATAATCTTCGCCGCCAGCCCCGCCGAGACCCGGCATGTTGACGATCGCCGTGCCCAGCGCACCGACAATGCCGCCAATGCCATGGATGCCGAACACGTCAGCTGTGTCGTCATAGCCGAACTTGTTCTTCACCACGGCCACAAAGTAGTAGCACGCGCCCGAGGCGACAGCGCCAAGTGCGATGGCGCCAACCGGGCCGGAAAAGCCCGCCGCAGGCGTGACCGCAACAAGACCTGCAATCATGCCGGAAACCGCACCAAGCAGCGACGCCTTGCCACGATGCAGTGTTTCGATCACCGTCCAGGCCAGAATAGCGCCTGCGGTTGCGGTAAACGTATTGATCATAGCCAGTGCCGCGCCGCCATTGGCTTCGAGGTTTGAACCGGCGTTGAAACCAAACCAGCCGAACCACAAAAGCGCAGCTCCCACCATGGTCAGTGTCATCGAGTGCGGGGCCATCATGTCACGCCCGAACCCGGTGCGCTTGCCAACCATGATTGCGCCGATCAGGCCGGCGATACCGGCATTGATGTGCACCACTGTTCCGCCAGCGAAATCAAGCGCGCCCATCTTGAACAGCAGGCCGTTGGCATCCCAGACCATATGAGCGACCGGGAAGTAGACAAAGGTAACCCACAGCGCCACAAACAGCATTACGGCGGAAAACCGGATACGCTCGGCAAATGCGCCGACGATCAGTGCCGGCGTGATGCAGGCAAATGTCATCTGGAAAGCGATGAAGATATATTCAGGAATCATCACCCCATCGGAGAAAGTGGCCGCTTCGCTGGCGGGCGTTACACCCGCCAGGAACATCTTGGCGGTTCCGCCCCAGAAG
Source organism: Hoeflea sp. (assembly GCA_051251555.1). GTDB lineage: Bacteria > Pseudomonadota > Alphaproteobacteria > Rhizobiales > Rhizobiaceae > Hoeflea. The sequence continues at coordinate 8,911 of JBPOEW010000013.1, read as the reverse complement.
GCGCTTTCAGATCCGCCGAAAGCGAACGAATAGCCGTAGAGAACCCAGATCACCATCACCAGGGCGGTGATCAGGGTACACTGGACAAGCACCGAAAGCATGTTCTTGGTACGGACCAGACCGCCGTAAAACAGCGCCAGGCCCGGCAGGATCATCAACAGAACCAGAATGGTCGATACCAGCATGAATGTGGTGTCGCCCTTGTCCATTGTGGTGGCGGCAGCTTCTGTCGCTTCCTGAGCCAATGCGGGAGCAGTAAAGGCGGCCAGTGCGGCTGCTGCCATCAGCCCAAACTTGAGCGGGGATTTAATCGACATCTGAAGTGTCATGTGTGTCTCTCCTGTTGCCTTACAACGCTTCGGCGTCGGTTTCACCGGTGCGAATGCGCATGGCATGGTCAATCGAATAGACGAAGATCTTGCCGTCGCCGATCTGGCCGGTCTTGGCAGCCGTTGCGATGGCCTCGACCGTTTTCTCGACCGCATCTGAGTCCACACCGATCTCGATCTTCAATTTCGGCAGAAAGCTCACCGCGTATTCCGTGCCGCGATAGATTTCCGTATGTCCCTTCTGCCTGCCGTAGCCTTTGACTTCGCTGACAGTCAGGCCCTGAATGCCGATAGCAGTCAGCGCTTCACGCACTTCGTCCAGCTTGAACGGCTTGATGATGGCCATCACAATTTTCATCTGGTTTCCCATCCTTTTTATCCGCGGGCTTTTGACCGCTTCCGACAGGCGATTTGGCTCACACCGCATCGCCCTCTTACGCAAACCCAATCAAATGCCGTGCCAGACGGCAATGCGGGCGGAAATCAGCTGAATCGGCATGCATCAGGCTTGGTCAGACAGCAAATTGTCAGTTTATTGTGCAGAAAGACGCGCGAAATTGGCGCAATTTTCATCACTGGCGCTTTCCGCGCCATTTTCAAAACCAACCAGGGTTTGCGGATCATCCGGGAAAATACAAACAAAAAGGGGCCCGGAAAACCGGGCCCCGAGGCAGGGATGGACATCCACCCCGACGGGATTCTGAGTAAGGCGCTTAGGCCTTGGTGAATTCCGGGTAGGCTTCGACACCGACTTCCGCCATGTCCATGCCCATCATTTCCTGCTCGGCCGAGGCACGGATGCCGACGGTCGATTTCAGGATGAACCAGATCACGCCGGACAGCACGAAGGTGAACACACCGATCGAGACGATACCGAGGATCTGCGTCCCGTAGGACATTTCCGGGTTGGAGAACGGAACGATGAGGGTGCCCCAGATACCGGCCAGAAGGTGAACCGGAATAGCGCCGACCACATCGTCGATCTTGAACTTGTCGAGCATCGGCACGGCAAACACGACGATGACACCACCGACGGCGCCAATCAGGATGGCTGTCAGCGGGGAAGGCATCAACGGCTCTGCAGTGATCGAGACCAGACCGGCCAGAGCACCGTTGAGCGCCATGGTCACGTCGATCTTCTTGTAGAGGATCTGGGTGACGATCATAGCCGCAATCACGCCGCCGCAGGCTGCGAGGTTGGTGTTGGCGAAGATGCGGCTGATGTCGGATGCATCACCATTCGAACCCAGCGCAAGCTGCGACGCGCCGTTGAAGCCGAACCAGCCGAGCCACAGGATGAAGGTGCCAAGCGTTGCCAGAGGCATCGAGGAACCCGGCATCGGGATGACCTTGCCGTCTGCGGTGTACTTGCCCTTGCGCGCGCCGAGGAAGATGGCGCCGGCGAGTGCTGCCCAGCCACCGACCGAGTGAACCAGCGTCGAACCGGCGAAGTCGGAGAACCCTGCTTCGGAGAGCCAGCCGCCGCCCCACTGCCAGGAACCGGTGATCGGATAGAGCACGCCGGTCAGGATGACGGTGAAGATCAGGAAAGGCCACAACTTGATGCGCTCGGCCAGCGTGCCCGAGACGATCGACGCGGTTGTTGCGCAGAACACCATCTGGAAGAACCAGTCGGAGGCAACCGAATAGTCGCCTTCATTGACCGCACCGGCTTCAGGCCAGCTGTAAGGCATCGGCGTGCCGAAATAGCCACCGTTGACGTTGGTGTACATCAGCGAATAACCGATGATCCAGAACATCACGCCTGCAATCGAGTAGAGCGCGATGTTCTTCAGGCACTGCATCGAAACGTTCTTGGAACGCACCAGACCGGCTTCCAGCATGGCAAAACCGGCTGCCATCCACATGACGAGGAAGCCGCCGATGAGGAACAGGAGCGTGTTGAAGATGAAGGCTGTTTCCGCCACCGTTGCGAATTCTGGCGCAGCGGCTGCTTCTGTCGTTTCCTGGGCGAAGGCGGGAGCAGCCAGGGCGGTCAATGCGCCTGCTGCCATCAGCCCGAGCCGAAGCGGGGATTTGTGTGACATCTGAAGTGTCATGGGTATGTCTCCTGTTGCCTTACAACGCGTCGGCGTCGGTTTCGCCGGTGCGAATGCGCATGGCATGGTCAATCGAATAGACGAAGATCTTGCCGTCGCCGATCTGGCCGGTCTTGGCCGACGTCGCGATAGCCTCGACCGCCTTGTCCACCGCATCCGATGCGACCGCGATCTCGATCTTCAATTTCGGCAGAAAGCTCACCGCGTATTCCGTCCCGCGATAGATTTCCGTATGCCCCTTCTGTCTGCCGTAGCCTTTGACTTCGCTGACGGTCAGGCCCTGAATACCGATGCCGGTAAGGGCCTCGCGCACCTCGTCCAGCTTGAACGGCTTGATGATGGCCATCACAATTTTCATCTGGTTTCCCATCCTGTTTGTCCGCGGCACTGCCGCCTGTCATGACATGGACCCAACACGCGCTGGATCACCCGCCTGAACACAAGGCAATCAAATGCCGTGCCAGTTTCGAAAAAACCGGGTAATTTACTGATAATATTGTATTATATTAATTTCTGATATTCAGTCGCGCAGGATACCGCACCGCGAAAGTCCAAATACTAGGCATACATTAATGTATGCCTAAATTTTAGGCTTTTGCCCGATCTCGAATCAGTCCCTCTTGCGCCACAGAGGCAATCAGCCTTCCGTCGCGCTGATACAAGCTGCCTCGCGTGAAGCCGCGCCCACCATTGGTATTGGGCGAATCCATGCTGTAGAGCAACCAGTCATCGAGCTTCGAAGGTCTGTGGAACCACATCGCGTGGTCAAGACTGGCAACCTGCAGATTACGATCAAACACCGAGCGGCCGTGCGCGAACAGGGCCGTGTCGAGCAGCGTCATGTCAGACAGGTAGGCCAGAATGGCGGCTTGAATGATGTGGTCATCAGGCACCGGACCAGTGGTCCGCACCCAGACCTTCTGCTCGGCGTCCAGTTTGCGGTCGGACACATAATGCTCCAGCGACAACGGTCGGACTTCGATGGGCCGTTCACGCTCCCAATAGCTGCGGATATGGTCGGGTGCACCGCTCAGAAATGCTTCACGCATTTCCTCCTTGCCGGGCAGGTCCTGCGGCTGGGTGACGTCCGGGATCGGATCCTGATACTCAAGCCCCACTTCCTCTTTCTGAAATGACGCAGACAGTGAGAAGATGGCCTTGCCATGCTGGATCGCCACCACCGACCGGGTGGCAAAGCTCAACCCGTCGCGGATCCGGTCGACCTCGTAAATGATCGGGGCCCCCGGATCACCCGGCCGCATGAAATAGGCGTGCAGCGAATGAACCGGCCGGTCAGCCGCGATCGTGCGCTGGGCTGCAACCAGCGCCTGGCCAATCACCTGACCGCCGAACACGCGTTGCCAACCGACCTGCGGGCTGGTCCCGCGAAACAGGTCCTGCTCAAGCCGTTCAATATCGAGGCTGGAGACGAGTTGTTCCATGGCGGTGGGAGCTGTGCGCGACATTTTGGTCCTCTCGCAGAGGTGGGCTGGACGATGACAATGCGGTATACGGTGTCATGACGCCGCTGCAAAGGCCGGAGCTGCCATTAGCAGCGCGCAGCCTGATTGCGGGGGTCCACCGAAAGCGGTGAACCTGTTTCTGTAAAGGAAAATGCGATGACGACCGAGAGCCTCGATATTCTGGTATGTGGCGGCGGATATGTCGGCCTTTCGACCGCTGTCGCGCTCAAGCTCGCAAGCCCCTCACTTGGTGTCGCCGTGATCGACGCCGCCCCGCCCGAAGTCTGGCGCAAGGACCAGCGCGCCTCGGCGATCGCCGCAGGCGCGAAGAACCTGCTGACAACGCTGGGTGTGTGGGCGGCGATAGAGCCCGAAGCCCAGGCCATCAACGACATGGTAATCACCGATTCGCGCACCTCCGATCCGGTCCGCCCGGTGTTCCTGACATTTGATGGCAAGATCGAGGATGGCGAGCCCTTTGCTCACATGGCGCCGAATGTCACCATGGTTTCAGCCCTGCGCGACAAGGCAGCCGAAATCGGCGTCGAGATCCATCAGTCCGCCGCCGCAACCGCGCTTGACATCACCGAACGCGAGGCCCGCATTGAAACCGCCGATGGCCGGGTGTTCGTGGCCAAGCTTGTGGTCGCCGCCGATGGCGTCAGATCCACCTTGCGCGAGATGGTGGGAATCAAGACCCAGCACTGGGACTACGGTCAGTCGGGCATTGTCACCACTGTCGCCCATGAGCGGCCGCACAATGGCCGCGCCGAAGAACATTTCCTGCCCTCGGGCCCCTTCGCCATCCTGCCGCTCACCGGTAACCGCTCGTCCCTGGTCTGGACCGAACGCACCGAAGCCGCCAAACGGCTTGTTGCCGAGGATGATTTTGTTTTCGAGGCCGAGCTTGAACGCCGCTTCGGGCACCATCTCGGTGCCTTGAGCGTCGAAGGTGGACGCCGTGCCTTTCCGCTCGGGCTGACACTGGCCCGCGAGTTCGTCCGGCCACGTCTGGCGCTGGCCGGCGATGCCGCGCACGGCATTCATCCAGTCGCGGGCCAGGGCCTCAACCTCGGCTTCCGCGACGTCGCTGCACTGGCCGAAACCGTGGTCGAGGCCAACCGGCTTGGGCTTGATATAGGCTCCTTGACGGTTCTGGAGCGCTACCAGACCTGGCGGCGGTTCGACACGGTTCGGATGGGCATCACCAGCGACGTCCTGACCCGGATGTTTTCCAACGACATCACGCCATTGCGGCTGATGCGGGATTTCGGCCTCGGCCTGGTCGACCGGATGCCGGCCATGAAACGCTATTTCATCAATCAGGCAGCTGGTATTCCTGACGCGTCAGGTCCACGGCTGTTGCGCGGCGAAACAATCTGAATTCATCCGCTGATTCCTGCCGTCATAGCCCCGTTTGCGGAGCAATCTGCAAGCTGTGTTCGGCGCGGCGCAGGCTCTCCGTCAGCACGGTCATGTCATTGAAGGCGTGAGCCAAGGCAATTCCGCCTTGCCATTCAATCACAACAGCCCGCGCCCGCGCCATCGCAATCGATGGTCTGGGTCCGGTTTTCTGCAATTCCCGCGCGATGAAACTGACGAGCAGCTCAAAGCTCTGACCGGCCCGAGCCGATGCCTCGGGCGCCGCCCGGCGAAAATCCCTGACTGCCGCGCTGATCGGGCAGCCATTGTCGACCCGGCTGCGGTTAGACTGACTGAGCCGCTGCAACAGAAACCGGATGCGCTCCCGCGGATCCGGCGATGCCGCCTCGGCCTCAATGATCAGCGATTGGGTTTCATCGACAAACACGACCGAAACCGCAAGCGCGAGCTCGGCCTTGGTGCGGAAATAGTAAAACATGTTGCCCTGCGGCACTCCGGCATCACGGGCAATATCGGCAATGCTGGTTGCGAAAAAACCGTTCATCCAGAACAGGCGTGCCGCTGCTGCAACAATCGATTCGCGCCTTTGATCACCCTTTCTGGACATCAATCCTGTCTTTTCTGATTTGGGTGGCTGACTTATAATCCAGTGGTCACCCGTTCCCTGTCAAGCATCTGCACCATACGGGTCGCATTGTTTCAGTTCAATCGTCTTCGGGAAGCTGCCGTGCTTCAGAGACCAGCATGATCGGAATGCCGTCGCGGACCGGATAGGCGAGGTTGGCCCGAACCGAGATCAGCTCCTCTTTGGCCGGATCGAATTTCAACGGACCGTAGGTCAGCGGGCACACCAGAAGCTCCAGCATCTTGGGGTCGACTGCGCCCCGGGAGCGAATGCCTTTGGACGGCTGAATGTCTTGTGTCATGGCTACCGACCCCGCCTATTGGAGAACGGGTCCATAATCATCCGAATTGCGCGCCAGAGCAATCTCGGTGATCGCGATCAGTGTTTCCGCCCGTATCTTGAGATTATCCGCTTCCAGAAGCGCCTGCTTTTCTGCGGGACCATAAGGCGACATCATCGACAGCGAGTTGACCAGCGACGCAGTGCTCGCCCGCTCGACGGAACTCCAGTCAGCTTCCAGATCGTTGGCTTCAAGATAGGCCTTGAAGCTCTCCAGCAGCGCTTTCCTGTCAACGTCTGCGCCTTGATCGCCAGCTTCAAGGTCACCGAAAAAGGCTGTAATTCGGCACACCCGGTAGGGCTTGTCGGCTTGTTCAAGCTCCTCGCCAATCCGGAACCTGCACACGCCTCCCAGGGTGATGACGTAGCGGCCATCTCCGGTTTCGGCATAAGAGGTGATGCGGCCCAGACTGCCGACACGACACAAGTCTCCGACGGGTCCCTTGCCGGTTCTCGAATCGACCAGCGCCGGCTGAATGACGCCTATCAGGCGGTTGGAGCTCATCGCATCGTCAAACATCGCAAGATATCGCGGCTCGAATATATTGAGCGGCAATTGCGCGCCCGGCAGCAGCAAAGCGCCCGACAGCGGAAACACCGGAACCTGTTCCGGAATATCCGTTTCGACCCGATAGGATTTGTTACCGACTTGCATGCTTTGAAACCTCAATATTCACCACACACCAAAATGTGGGACAAAGAGCCGAAATCTCAAGTGCCGGACTGCAAATCAGGTTCTCAGGAAAACAGCATCGACGAAAGCTGCCGCCGCGCCGACAGGGTCGCAGGATCCATCGGACCCCAGGCTTCGAAAAACTCGAGCAGCATTTTGCGCGCCGCTTCATCTTCCCATTTCGCATCTTTGCGCATGATCGTGAACAGCTCGTCAGCCGCCGCTTCCCGATCGCCTTTTGCATTGAGGATCTTGGCAAACTTGATCCGCGCCTCATGGTCCGCCGGATTGGCTGCAAGGCGCGATTCCAGCTCGGCAGGATCGCCCAGTACGGCAACTTCCTTCGCCATCTCGAGTCGCTTGAACACGGATGCGATCTCGGGATCCTTGCGCTCTTCCAGCGGCACCGCGTTGATCAGCTTTTCCGCGCGCTCCAATTCACCCGCCGCCAGCATGCACGCAGCCATCCCTGCAATCGCGCCGACATGACCCTGGTCCATCTGCAAAACCGCACCAAACCCGCGCGCCGCAGCCTCGACATCGCCGGCGGTGAGTGCTTGCCGCGATTGCGTAACAATATCTGCAATCTGCTCGTCGGCCGACGATGTTGGCGCCGGACCGGCAACCTTGTCGACGAACTCTCGGATCTGGCTTTCCGGAAGCGCACCCATGAAACCATCAACCGGCTTGCCGCCGGCAAAAGCCACGACGGCTGGGATCGACTGGATTCCCATTTGGCCTGGAATAGCCGGATGATCGTCGATGTTGAGCTTGACCAGCTTGACCCGGCCATTTGATTCTCGGACCACCTTCTCGATGATCGGGGTCAACTGCTTGCAGGGTCCGCACCAGGGAGCCCAGAAATCAACCAGCACGGTGACATCTCGCGAAGCCTGGATCACGTCGGCCGTAAAATCTGCAGTCGTGGTGTCGAAGATCAGCTCCCCGGAAACGCCACCGCCCCCCAGAGCCGACGACAGGTCAGATGACGGTGCCGCTGCCGCTGCTTGAGCAGGCTTCGTCTGGTCGCCAAAGGTTACCGTGCCGCTCATCTGACCGCCGGAAGCCGGTGCATAGGGATTGTCAAAGTCACTCATGGGTCTCGTTCCGTGCCTGCTGATTATTGTAAGAGTTCAAGGTCGTGTTTTAGTCCGATACTTTCAAGATCAACGGCTCATGGCCGGTGTGAGCGAGAAAGCGCTTCAGGTCTTCACGTCCGATCGATGTCGTCGCATCATTGCTCAACGGGTGCGCATTGATAACTTCATGATCCAGCAACGGCGCGTCAATGACAATTGTCACATCGTGCTGCGGGTCATTGATCGCGCAGAAGATAGTGACCGAGCCCGGCGTCACCCCGAGTTTTTCCATCAGCGCCTCCGGCTTTCCGAAGGAAACCCGGCCACTCGCCCCGATCACACCGTGGATTGTCTTGAGATTCACTTCGGCGTTTTCTTCGAGTGTCACCAGAAAATAGGCACCCTTCTTGTCCTTCAGGAAAAGGTTCTTCGTATGCCCGCCAGGTATCTGGTCACACAGGACCTGAGATTCAGCAACGGTAAAAACCGGTGGATGGTCAACGGTCGGGTGCGCGATGCCCAGCGCATCAAGGCAATCAGAAAGGTCTTGGCGGGTCTTTGGCATGGGATCCACTCTTGCTGGATTGAACAGTCAATTCGAGCCTGACTGCAGAAAGGCCTCTGCGGGTCTCACGGCATCAGCCTGATTTGCGATCTTGATAGGCAACCCGGCAGACCAGCGCAATGGTTGCCATTTTCCAAGCGGACCCACACAAGCCCTTTCTGGCAAACCCGCAGCACAGACCCCACAGACCAGGCCGGTTTGCGATATAGTGCATTTGACTGAAAATTCCCTGTTGCAATTGAAAGCAGGTTGCGCCATATAGCGCCGGTCCGGGCCGAACAGCTTGGACAGCCGGTCCGAGTTACCCACGGATCTGGTCATGAGCGGGCGTAGCTCAGGGGTAGAGCACAACCTTGCCAAGGTTGGGGTCGGGCGTTCGAATCGCCTCGCCCGCT
>JBPOEW010000012.1:0-169226 GCA_051251555.1 Hoeflea sp. | reverse complement strand
CGGCTAACGGTGCGAGCACCGTTAGCCGTGCGCGACGAAGTCCAGAGTGCGAAAAAACAAGCTCATACGATTGTCCGGTGGACTTACATTGCAATTGCGGGCGCACCGCAACTGCCTTGCTTGGATGTCTTTTCCGCACCAGCGTCGTCAAAATCCTCGCACGATGCGCAGCATCGTGGCTGCGGTGTTTTCCTAGCTGACGCGAAAAATACATTCCATCAAACTGCTTCCATTTAAAGATGAACGGCTCTAGTGGCTGACCCTTTCCTTCGGTTTATAGACACCATCCACCGGAGCATCGAAAAATTCGTTCAGCTGAGGATGTCGGACCGGACTGTCGCTGTCGTCGACCAACAGGTTCTGTTCGGATACATAGGCCACGTATTCTGTTTCATCGTTCTCTGCGAGCAGATGATAGAACGGCTGGTCTTTGCTGGGGCGAACATGTTCGGGAATGGCATTCCACCATTCCTCTGTGTTGGCATAGACCGGATCAACATCAAAGATCACGCCACGGAACGGGAAAATCCGGTGCTTGACGATTTGACCGATCTGAAATTTGGCTTGTTTGAGCTGCATGTCTTTGTTCCTTTGGCCTTAAAGATGGGAGCCTTGACCAGAAGTTCAACTGTTTGGCCTTGACGCCGGTGCGCCGGGAACCTACCCCCTGCAAGGGCTGAAGCATTGTATTAACAGCGTTCGCAGGTATCAAGTATGGCTGAAATCACAGGTCTGGTGCTGCCCTTTTTTGGTCTGATCCTGCTCGGGTATATTGCAGCGCGCATCACCAAGCAGCCGCAGGAGGCGATGGGTTGGCTCAACACCTTCATCATTTATGTTTCGCTGCCGGCCCTGTTTTTCAAACTCTTATCGCGAACCCCGATCGAACAGCTGGCGCGCTGGGACTATGTTCTGACCAGCATGGTGGTTACCTACACGGTCTTCGCGATTGTCTTTGCCGCCAGCATTCTCATTCGTCGCGCGTCCATCGGGGAGGCCACCGTTCAGGGGCTGGCGGGAGCTTATGGCAATATCGGCTATATGGGCCCGGGGATTGCCATTCTGGCATTCGGAGAGCCGGCCGCGGTGCCGGTCGCGCTGATTTTCTGCTTTGAAAACATCATGCATTTCACCATCGCACCGATGATGATGGCGCTTGCGGGCGGCGACCACCGCAGTGCCGGTGCTCTGGCTTTGGGGGTAACGCGAAAGATCGCCTTCCATCCCTTCATCCTCGCCACCGTGGTTGGTGTAGCCGCCGCCTGGATTGAATTTGTGCCGCCACTGCCGGTCGGGCGTCTGATCGACTATCTGGCTCAGGCCGCCGCACCGTGCGCGCTGTTTGCGATGGGGGTGACGCTGGCGCTGAGGCCGCTAAAGCGTGTGCCGGTCGAGCTGGGCTTCATTGTGCCGATGAAGCTGATCGCGCATCCGATCATGATGTATGTCGGATTGAGCCTGATGGGTGATTTCGAACCAGTCTGGGTTTACACGGCCGTTTTGCTCGCTTCGCTTCCCACCGCCACAAACGTGTTCGTGATCGCACAGCAATACTCGATCTGGGTGGAGCGTGCTTCGGCAACAGTGCTGGTGACCACAGTGAGCAGCGTCGGCACGGTTTCAGCCTTGCTCTGGCTGATCACCAGCGGAACCCTGCCACCCGACCTCTTTCCCGGCTGAGCCGGAGATCCTAACTTCATCCAGGCTAAGGCTAGCCAGACAAAGCGTCTATTATCATACCTTTACAGCGTTCACTTATAAATAGAATCAACCACGTGAAGGCGTTGGACTACCGTCATCCTTCTTGCGCCAGCCCGGCGTCATGCCTTCGCGCATGGCCAAGAGCCTGAGCGGCGGGAATGCCGACAACGCAGCCAATCCACCAGCGCGCAGGGCCTGAACCGGCAGAAACGAGCTTAACAGGGCGCGATTGAGCAGATCGACCCCGGCTGTCCGGCTGGTAACATCGATACGGCGCTGGCGATTGAATGCACGGACGGCCTGTGGAGCGTTCTGCGGTCCGCCTGCATCCTTGATCGACTGCGTTGCCTGCATGATGTCTCGGAGTCCCAGATTGAGGCCTTGCGCGCCAATCGGCGGAAAAGCGTGGCCGGTTTCCCCCACCAGCATGGTCCGGCCGCTGCCGAAATTCTCGGCGATGAGGCTGGACAGCGGCCAGGCCTGAACCTCACCCTCCACCTGGACTGCGCCCAGGATCGACCGCATTCGCGATTCCACTTCCGCGTTCAGAGCTTCGCGCGACAGGGCACGTATCCCATCCACCTCATCGGGCCTGACCGCCCAGACGAGGCTGGAGCGATTGCCCGGAAGCGGCACCTGGGTGAACGGACCGCGTTCAGTGTGGAATTCCGTTGAGGTGTCCGCGTGGCTGATGGAGTGGGAGAAATTCATCACCAGCGCGGTCTGTGGGTAGGACCAGGTCTTGACCCTGATGCCGATGGCTTGCCGCAGCTTCGAGCCGCGACCGTCTGCGGCCAGTGCGGCAAGGGCCTTTACCACAGTGCCGTCCTCCAACACCAGATTTACAGCCTCATCGGTCTGCTCAGCCTTCTCCATCGGGCTCTCGAACCGATCAATCGACTCCGATTGGCGTGTTGCGGTCTGGAGCACGTCGAAAAGTGGCTGGTTCGGTATGTTGTAGCCAAAGGCATCGAGATCGATTTCGCTGGAGCGGAAAGTAACCGGCGGGGATCGAAACAGCCGCGTGGTGCCATCAAGGATGCGCATGGTGCGCAGCGGTGCAGACACTGGCTGCACATCTTTCCAGATACCAAGCCGGGTCAGCAGTTCGATAGATTCCGACAGCAAGGCGGTGGTCCGACCATCCTGGCGCGGTGGCTGGGGCGCAATGAATGCCACCTGCCATCCTTGTGCCGCTGCAGCGAGGGCTGTCACGGATCCGGCAAGGCCGCCACCGATGACCGCGATGTCATACAGCTCACGCAAATCTTTGTCCTTTCACTGTCTCGCCAATTGCCATTGGGCTGGTCCATCCTTTACATCGCCTGAACAACGAACTCCATGGGATCATTTGGCGCATGTTCACGCCCCGCTCAGACACAGATCCGCTCGAGGGCGGGTTTGATCAACTGGACCGCTCAGGCCGCATGATTGCCCGGCTGGCGCGCCGCCCGGTGTGGCCGGTGCTTGCGATGGTGTTGCTGATTGCCGGAATTGCCTGGTGGTTCCTGATGTCGATGGCGGGCTCGATCATTGAGATTCAGGGAACACCGCGTCCGCTGGGACCAGGCATGTCGCTGATTTCACGCTTTCTTCCAGTCGAGCCAGGTTCGTTTGCCGCAACAATTGCGGACCTTTGCCTGTCGGCAGATTCGGGTCTGGTGCTTACCAGCGGGTCCTTTCCAGCTCTGGCAATGGCACTGTTCGTCATGTGGTTCGCCATGTCAGCCGCCATGATGTTGCCGACTGCCGCACCCATGATCCGCACCTATGCCGAAATTGCCGACACAGCAGCCGCGCGTGGCGAGCCTGTGGTTCATCCCGCTGTGTTGACCGCCGGGTACCTGAGCGTCTGGGCTGTGGCGGCTTTTGGCTTCACGTCGGTCCAACTGACGATAGCGCAGATGAGCGGAACGTCAGCCACCAGCCCGGTCAAGGGCGTGATCGCGGGACTTATACTGCTGGGCGCTGGGCTCTATCAGTTCACCCCTCTCAAGCAGGCGTGCCTGAAGAAATGCCGCAATCCCTTCACCACGCTGTTTGCGCGCTGGAAGAGCAGCGTCCGCGGGATATTCCGGCTCGGTATGGAACAAGGTGTGTGGTGCCTGGGCTGTTGTTGGGCGCTGATGCTGATCATGCTTGCGGTGGGCAGCATGAATGTGGTCTGGATGGCCGCGCTCACACTGTTCACATTTCTGGAGAAAACCGGGGCAGGGCTGGTGACAACGAAAGCCGGTGGCGCGATAATAAGCCTATGGGGAGCCGCCCTTATCTGGAGCGCGTTGGCATGACAAGGTTTGAGGGGGAAAACGTGTATGGCTGATGTCGAGTGGGCTTTGAAAGGTGAGTTGGTACTATCTTGCAACTGCACGGTATTCTGTCCCTGTGTGATTTCGCTCGGCCAACATCCGCCGACGGAAGGTTATTGCCAGACCTGGGCCGGTTTCCGGGTCGACAACGGCTATTACGGCGACACTGACCTGTCGGGCCTCAACCTCGGCCTGATCATGGAAATTCCGGGCTATATGAGCCGTGGCAACTGGACTGCCGGTCTGTTTGTCGACAAGCGCGCCTCGATTTACGCCACCAAGGCGTTCACCAAGATCTTTACCGGCAAGGCCGGCGGCACGACTTCGCTGTTGTCCATCCTGGTCGGCAACTTCCTCGGCGTGCAGCAGGAACCGATCAGCTACGAGGTCGAAGACAAGAAACGCATCTTCAAGATTCCGAAAATCATTGACGGTGTCGTCGCGCCAATTCCGGGCAAGACCCATGGCGAGGATACGGTGATTTCCAATTCTGAATACTGGATCGCGCCGGAAATCATCGTGGCCAAATCGGAACGCTCGAAAATGCGCGCCTTTGGCCGCAACTGGAACTTTGCCGGACGCTCGGCTGAAATCTGCGCCCTCGACTGGAGCGGCCCTAACTGACATTGCGCTTGGAGGCGCGGGCGGCATGAAGCTCCCATTCAAATATCGCCGAGTTCCCTACGCGGAAATTCGGGCGTTTTCGGTTCACATCCTGACGGCCAGCGGATCGTTCATGGCGTTTCTGGCGCTGGTTGCGGCGGCGGAAGGCAGATTTGTTGATATGTGGTGGTGGCTTGCCGTGGCCATGGTGATTGACGGCATCGACGGGCCGATCGCGCGCAAGCTCAATGTCAAGGAGGTCCTGCCCAACTGGTCTGGCGATATGCTCGACAACGTGATCGACTACGTCACCTATGTCCTGATCCCTGCATTCGCGCTCTATCAGAGCGGCATGATCGGTGAGCCGCTGTCCTTTGTTGCTGCCGGTCTCATCGTTGTGTCGAGTGCGATCTATTATGCCGACATGGGGATGAAGACCGACGAGAACTTCTTTTCGGGATTCCCTGTCGCCTGGAACATGCTGGTATTCACGCTGTTCGTGACGCACCCTTCGGAAACGGCTGCGTTCCTGATCGTGCTGGCGGCAGTCATCATGACTTTCCTGCCGATAAATTTCCTGCATCCGGTTCGTGTGGAACGGCTTCGGCCGATTAACCTGGCTGTGTTTACAATCTGGTCGGTTTTGTCCGGATACGCGCTGCTGTTGCATTTTAATAGCCCAGTCTGGCTGATGTGGGCGGTCATGGCGACCGGCGGCTATCTGTTTGTCATCGGCGGCATCATGCAGTTGTTTCCCGGCCTTGGCCGTCGCCCATCTCTCTAGACCATTATAAACGTTTAATTTTTTCGACTATTGCCGCATTGGAGACTATCGAGTTGAAAGCAATCCTTGTTTCAAAACACGGCGGTCCGGAAGTCCTTGAATGGCGCGATCACAGCGTGGACAATCCCGGCCCAGGCGAGGTCAAGGTCCGGCACGAGGCCGTTGGCCTGAACTTCCTCGATGTGTATTTTCGCACCGGGCTTTATCCGGCTCCAAACGGCTTGCCACTGGTTCCCGGCAATGAAGGCGCTGGCATTGTGACTGCCGTGGGCGAAGGCGTGACCCTGTTTAAAGAAGGAGATCGGGTGGCCTATGCGGGACCGATTGGCGCCTATGCGCAGGAGCGATTGGTTGTCGCCGATAAGCTGGTCAAGGTGCCCGACGGTATTGAACTCGATGTGGCAGCCAGCATGATGCTCAAGGGTATGACGGCGGAGTATCTGTTACGGCGAACCTATGATGTAAAGCCGGGCGACACGATCCTCTATCATGCAGCAGCGGGCGGTGTAGGCCTGATCGTTGGTCAGTGGGCCAAGGCTCTTGGGGCCACCGTGATCGGGACCGTCGGTTCACAAGAAAAAGCTGAGCTGGCGGCGGCGAACGGTTATGATCATGTAATCAATTACCGGACCGAGGATTTTGTCGAACGGGTCAAGGACATCACCGGTGGCAAGGGCACCGATGTGGTGTACGATTCGGTCGGCAAGGACACGTTCCCGGGTTCTCTGGATTGCCTGAAACCACGCGGCCTCTGGGCCAGTTTCGGTCAGTCTTCAGGTCCGATCGAGCCTTTCAATATCGGGATGCTGGCGCAAAAAGGATCGCTGTTTGCAACGCGGCCAACGCTGTTTACCTATATCGCAAGCCGACCAGAGCTCGAAGCCTCAGCGAGTGCGCTGTTTGACGTGGTCTCCCGCGGGGTCGTGAAGATTACGATCAATCAGCGATACCCGCTAGCCGAAGCAGGGCGTGCGCATACCGATCTGGAAGGACGCAAAACCATCGGGACCACGGTTTTGTTGCCATGAAGGGGTGCGTAACCCACCGATCGGATCTGAAACACTATTAGGATCTTTTTGAGAAAGCGGCCCGGTAAAAGCATTTTTCGAATAACCAATATCCCGGCGCTTTGAATTTGCTCGCAGTTTTCGATCTCGGCACTCTTGTGCGACGCACAATTATTGCGCTTGAAGACGAAAATCCGAAATGATTGGCATAGTCCGGCCACTTGAATTTCGTAAGTATATGATGAAGCTTGTTTCTTGTGCTTCGGAGAGAGATGTCTGCAAAAGCAGGCTATTGCGATGTTGTGCAATTCAGGGGGTGAAGTGCAAAACCAGAAAACCGAAACGCCGCTTTTGGAGACAAAGGGGCTGACAAAGATTTTCGGCAACCTGAGAGCATGCGACGAGATCGACGTCGCAATTGCTCCGGGGGAAATTCACGCGCTCCTGGGGGAAAACGGGGCCGGCAAGTCAACGCTGGTGAAGATGCTGTTCGGCGTTCTGGATCCGAGTGCCGGGGAAATACTGTGGAAGGGCAAGCCGGTCAGCATCGGCAGCCCTGGTGAAGCACGCGCCACCGGAGTGGGAATGGTGTTTCAGCATTTCTCGCTGTTCGAGGCACTGACGGTGGCCGAGAACATCGCGCTGGCGCTGGATGGAAACGTCGCCATTGACCAGATCTCCGAAGAAGCACGACGTCTTTCGCTTGAATACGGACTGCCGCTGGATCCGTCGGCTCATGTCGCCGATCTGTCGGTCGGCGAACGCCAGCGCATCGAAATCGTCAGAGCACTGCTGCAAAACCCTGAACTAATCATTCTTGATGAGCCGACCTCGGTGTTGACCCCGCAAGAGGCCGACAAGCTGTTCGAGACGCTCGCCAAGCTGAAGGCGGAAGGGCGCTCGGTTCTCTATATCAGCCACCGGCTTGAAGAGGTGCAGCGCATCTGTGACCGCGCCACCGTGCTGCGCCATGGCAAAGTCACCGGCGCGTGTGATCCGCGCCAGGAAACACCGTCTTCGCTGGCCCGCATGATGGTTGGCGGCGAAGTGGCCGCAATTACCGGCGCCGGGCTCGGCGAACCGGGTGAATTGCTGATTGAAGTCAAGAAGCTCAGCGCGCCATCACGATCTCCCTTTGCAGTGGCGCTCAAGGACATCGACCTGTCAGTTCGGGCAGGCGAAGTGGTGGCAATCGCCGGTGTTGCCGGAAACGGGCAGAGCGAATTGTTCGATGTGCTGTCGGGCGAAGACCGGGTCGCCGATGCCGAGGCAATCCTCATTCGCGGCAAGGCGGTGGGACGCATGGGGATTACCGACCGGCGTTTGATGGGGTGCGGGTTCGTTCCTGAAGAACGGCATGGCCATGCGGCGGTGACCGAAATGCCGCTGACTGCCAATCTGGTCCTGTCGCGTCATACCTCGGATCGCTCGGCCTTTCTGTCAGGTGGACCACTGAAACTGATCAACACGGACGCAGTCGCCAAAGCCTGCAAACGGATTTGTGAGGTCATGGACGTCCGCAAGTCGGGCGATGACCCGGCGGCGGGCTCGCTGTCAGGAGGCAATCTGCAGAAATTCATTGTCGGGCGTGAACTGGATCGTCAGCCGGTGGTGCTGGTGGTCAATCAGCCGACCTGGGGTGTGGACGCAGGTGCTGCCAGCCGTATTCGCCAGGCCCTGATCGATCTGGCCAAGAGCGGCTCTGCCGTCGTCGTCATATCTCAAGATCTTGATGAAGTGTTTGAAATTGCGAGCCGTATCGCCGTGATCAACGAAGGCCATCTTTCGGCACCCGAGCCTGCGTCGTCGATGACACGCGAGCGCATCGGGTTGTTGATGGGAGGGTTCCACGATGGAACCGGTCATGCCCACGCGGAGGCCGCCCATGCGCATTGAGCTCAAGAAGCGCGAAAACATGTCCTCGCTGTTTTCGATCCTGTCGCCGTTCATTGCGCTGGGGCTGACACTGATTGCGGGTGTCATTCTGTTTGTGTCGCTTGGCAAGGATCCGGTGTCGGCGCTCTACAGCTTCTTCATCGAGCCGCTGACCGAAGTCTGGTCGCTGCATGAGCTGGCGATCAAGGCGGCGCCGCTGATCCTGATCGCCGTCGGCCTGTCGGTCTGCTACCGCTCCAACAACTGGAACATCGGGGCGGAAGGCCAATTCGTCATCGGCGCCATGGCCGGCTCCGTTCTGCCGGTGGTGTTTCACGGCTGGGACTCGCCGTTGATGCTGCCGTTGATGATGATTTTCGGCATGATCGGCGGTGCCGCCTATGCCGCCATTCCGGCGTTTCTGAAAGCGCGGCTCAATACCAACGAGATCCTGACGAGCCTGATGCTGGTTTATATTGCGCAATTGCTGCTCGACTGGACCGTGCGCGGACCATGGCGAAATCCGGAAGGTTTCAATTTTCCCGAAACACGCAGTTTCGCGGATAACGCGATACTGCCGCGGATCATCGAAACCGGAAAAACCCACTGGGGTTTCGGTTTTGCGCTGATCGCAGCGGTTGTGCTGTGGTTCGTCATGCGGCGGATGCTCAAGGGCTTTGAAATCAGCGTGCTGGGCCAGTCTGCGCGGGCAGGGCGGTTTGCCGGTTTTTCCGACAAGAAAATGGTCTATTTCGCGTTCCTGGTCTCAGGCGCGCTGGCCGGACTTGCCGGTATCTCCGAAGTCTCGGGCGCGATCGGGCAACTGCGACCGGTGATCTCTCCGGGCTATGGCTTTACAGCGATAATCGTGGCGTTCCTGGGACGGCTCAATCCGCTCGGGATTGTTGCTGCAGGTCTCATCCTGGCGTTGACCTATCTGGGTGGTGAAGCGGCGCAGATCTCTATTGGCATCACGGACAAGGTGACGCGCCTGTTCCAAGGACTGTTGCTGTTTTTCGTGCTGGGCTGCGACACGCTGATCCATTACCGCATCCGCGTCATCTTCGGAGCGGCACAGAAAGGGAGTGCCGCCTGATGGACATGACTCAAGCCATTATGCTGACCATCATGACGGCAGCCACTCCGCTTCTGCTCGCCGCCATCGGTGAACTGGTTGTCGAACGCTCGGGCGTTCTCAATCTCGGCGTTGAAGGGATGATGGTCATGGGCGCGGTATGCGCCTTTGCCATCGCCCAACTTACCGGCTCTGCGGGCCTCGGCGCCATTGGCGGACTGATCGCAGGCATGCTGTTTTCGTTGCTGTTCGGTTTTCTGACGCTGACGCTGGTCGCCAATCAGGTCGCGACAGGGCTCGCATTGACCATTCTCGGGCTTGGGCTCTCAGGAATGATCGGCGAGTCGTTTATCGGGTTGCCTGGCCTCAAGCTTGCTGCGGTTCCGATCCCGCTGCTCTCGGACATTCCTTTTTTCGGGCGGCTGCTGTTTAATCAGGACCCGATCTTCTACACTTCGATCATCGCCGTCATCGGTGTGAACTGGTTCCTGTTCAAAAGCCGTGCCGGGCTGAGGCTGCGCGCCATCGGCGACAGCCATACCTCTGCCCATGCACTTGGCGTCAAGGTGGTTCGCACGCGCTATCTCGCCGTGATGTTCGGCGGAGCTTGCGCCGGTCTGGCCGGTGCGCATCTGTCCATCGTCTACACGCCGCAATGGGTGGAGAACATGACCGCAGGCCGTGGCTGGATTGCGCTTGCTCTGGTGGTGTTTGCCTCCTGGCGGCCGACCCGGGTGCTGGCCGGCGCCTATCTGTTCGGCGCGGTCTCCATCGGGCAGTTGCATGCCCAGGCGCTGGGGCTTGGAATCCCTTCACAATTCCTGTCAGCTCTTCCCTACCTCGCCACGATTGCGGTACTGGTGGTGATATCGCTGAATCGCAGGATGACGCTTATCAATACGCCGGCTTCGCTCGGCAAATCCTTTGTGCCGGAAAGGTAGACAAAAACCACCGGCGTGATGTCAACAACCAACCAGACAGGGTGAACCCAATGAAAAAAACACTTCTTCTCCTTGCCGCGGCCACTGCGCTCGCCGGCATCGCTGCTCCAGCAAATGCCGCGGGCATGGACAAGGTCAAGGCCTGCTTCGTCTATGTCGGCCCCGTGGGCGATTTCGGCTGGTCCTATCAGCACGATCAGGGCCGCCAGTATGTCGAGGAAAAGCTCGGCGACAAGGTCGAGACAGCCTATCTCGAAAGCGTGCCTGAGGGTGCTGATGCCGAACGCGCCATCGAGCGTTTCGCCCGCTCCGGCTGCAACATCATCTTCACCACATCGTTCGGCTACATGGACCAGACCAACAAGGTCGCCAAGGACTTTCCGGACATCAAGTTCGAACACGCAACCGGCTACAAGACCGATCACCCCAATGTTGCAACCTATGATTCGAAGTTCTTCCAGGGCCGTTATGTGATCGGTCAGATCGCCGCCAAGATGTCGAAATCCGGCACTGCTGGCTACATTGCCTCGTTCCCGATCCCGGAAGTCGTGCAGGGCATCAACTCGTTCATGCTCGGCGCGCAGTCGGTCAATCCCGACTTCAAGCTCAAGGTTGTGTGGGTCAACACCTGGTTCGACCCGGGCAAGGAAGCTGACGCCGCCAAGGCGCTGCTCGATCAGGGTGCGGACATCCTGACCCAGCACACCGATTCCACCGCTCCGATGCAGGTTGCCGCCGAACGTGGCGCCCATGCATTCGGCCAGGCGTCCGACATGTATAACTTCGGCAAGGAAACCCAACTGACGGCAATCGTCGACGAATGGGGCCCCTATTACCTCGAGCGGATTTCCGCCGTGCTTGACGGCACCTGGGAGCAGTCGCGGACCTGGGGCGGAATGGCCGAAGGCCACGTCGTGATGGCGCCTTACACCAACATGCCTGACGACGTGAAAGCCATGGCTGAAGAGACCCAGGCCAAGATCAAATCCGGCGAATTTCATCCCTTCACCGGACCGATCATGAAGCAGGACGGTTCGGAATGGCTGGCTGACGGTGCTGTTGCCGAAGATGGCGAACTGGCCGGCCTGAACTTCTACGTCAAGGGCATCGACGACCAGCTTCCACAGTAAGCCTTGCGATACCCATTACTCAAAACAAAGGCGGGGGCGGCTACATTGGCCGCCCCTTCTTGTTATTCCCCACATCTTATCGCCGTTATTCGGCTGGTGCAGGGTATCGAGTTGCAGTCCGGGGCAGGAACCGGGCAGCAGGCGAGAACAGGGTACGGATGATCCTGCGCCCGACGGGTTCAACACGAGCATAGATCCACCAGCTCACGGCTATGGACAGCGCCAGGGCCAAGACAAACGCGCTCCATTTGCCGATCACAGGCGCAGTGACGTTGATCAGGATGTAGCCGGCGTTCTGATGGATCAGGTAAAACGGATAGCTAATGCCGCCGAGCGCCAACACCCAAGGGTCGGCCTTGACCTGACGACCAATCACCGCAGCAAACAAAAACAGACCCACAATCCCAGCGTTTGCCATAGCCACGAGCTGAGCGCTGGAAGCCTCACCCAGGCGGAAGATGACATCGAGCCGCTGCACTTCAGCCGCGTGAAAAGTCATGATCAGGGCTACTGCTGCCACAAGCAGGCGCAGACTGCTGACGCCCAGTGACGAAATTCGCCACGTCATGACGCCCAGTGCGAAGTAGCTGCCATATTCGGTCAGGAACAGAAGTTCCACCGGACGAGATCCGAGCATGGTGTTGTTGACCATGACAAGTAACATCCAGATTGCAACGGCGGTATCGGTGTGTCGGGGCAGAAAGCCCGAGAAAAGACCGATCACCACCCATCCATAGAAAATGATCTCGATGACAATCGACCAGTAAGCCCCATCCATGAATTTCTCACCGAACATCGGCGCGAGCATGGTCAGGTTTGCCAGCCACTGAAAAACGTCGGTTGTGAACGGCGGCTGAGACCACCATGCAATTGTTAAAAACGTGATTGTCATTGCGACGAGATGTGCAGGATAAAGCCGTGCCAAACGGCTGACCGAAAAGCCGTACCAGTCTCGTCCGGATGCCGACCAGATGATGACAAAGCCGGAGATCATGAAGAACAGATTGACGCCAAGATAGCCGAGCGAAACCGAGACGCCTGCCGCCCCAAAGCCTTGGTCCAGATAGCCCCCATCCTGGGCTCCGCGATACAGAAAATGGTAGATCGCCACAATCAGCGCGGCCGAAAAACGCAACAGATCGAGCAATCCGTTCCGACTCCTGTTCAGATCTGGCTGGGGCAATGACTGGGCCGTGCGCATCATGATCTCCTTGAGAGGCTGGATCATAGCGCAAATGAAAACGCCGGGTTTGACATCCCGGCGTTAAGCTTAAGCGTAAAGGTTAAAACAGGCCGCAGCCAAGGTCAGGCCAACCCCTGTTTGCGGACATCGTCCAAGGCTTCATCGAGTGTCTTCTTGGCGGATGCAATGAGGGTATCGACCTCTTCTTCGGTGATGCTCAGCGGCGGCGAAATGATCAGCGCATCGCCCACCGCGCGCATCACCAGCCCGTTGGCAAAGGAATGGTCGCGGGTGAGGGTGCCGACCTTGCCGACACTGCCGAAACGTTTCTTCAGATCGTTTTCATCGGGAACCAGTTCGAGTGCGCCGAACATGCCGAGGCCGCGTGCCTGGCCGACCAGCGGATGCGCCTCCAGCGCCTTCCATCGCTGCTGGAAATAGGGTCCGATATGATCGCGGACGCGTTCAACCAAGCCTTCGCGCTTGATGATGGTGAGGTTGGTGATGGCCGCCGCGCAGCAGGCGGGATGGCCGGCATAAGTGTAGCCGTGGAAGAACTCGACGCCCTCGCGGTGCAAAACTTCGGCGATCTCGTCGGAAACCAGAACACCTCCCATCGGCAGATAACCTGACGTCAGACCCTTTGCGATGGTCATCAGGTCGGGCTTGAGTTCATAATAGGTGGACCCGAACCATTCACCGGTGCGTCCGAAGCCGCAGATGACCTCATCGGCGATAAACAGGATGTCGCGGCTTTCGAGGATGCGTTTGACTTCGGGCCAGTAAGTGGCCGGGGGGACGATGACGCCACCCGCGCCCTGGATCGGTTCGGCGATGAAGGCGGCGACATTTTCCTCGCCGATTTCCTCGATGGCGCGCTCGAGCTCACGCGCCGCCCACAGGCCGAATTCGTCTTCGCTCATGTCGGTCATCATGCCTTCGCCGAACCAGTACGGCTGGGCGATGTGATGAATGTCGGGAATCGGCAGGCCGCCCTGGCTGTGCATGGCGCCCATGCCGCCGAGCGAGGCGCCGGCCATGGTTGAGCCGTGATAGCCGTTCTTGCGGCTGATCACCACTTTCCTGGATGGCTGTCCCTGCAGCGCCCAATAGGTGCGAACCAGGCGCAATATCGTGTCGTTGGCTTCAGACCCGGAGCCGCTGTACATGACCATGTTGATATTTTCAGGCGCAACACCGGCCAGCATTTCCGACAATTCGATCACCGGCGGGTGAGTCGTCTTGAAAAAGGTGTTGTAATAGGACAGCTCGCTCATCTGCGCGCGCACCGCCTCGACGATCTCCTGGCGGCCGTGACCAACGTTGACGCACCACAGGCCAGCCATGCCATCCATGATGCGGTTTCCGTCGGTGTCCCACAGCCAGACCCCATCGGCCTTGGATATCACACGTCTCTCGTCGATGCCCAGGGCGCCATGATCGGTGAACGGATGAAGGTGGTGCTTGTGATCGGATACCTTGAGATCATGGGAAGACACATTGACGCGCATTGTTTTAATCCTGATTGATTTTTTCAGAGAGGCCGCGATGAAATCGGTTTGACCTTTAATTGAGTGTGTGCACAAAACTCCGGTGCGGACAAGCGCCGCCATATCCGCTTTGTGCGGCAACAGATAGTCCTGAAGGGGCATGGTGATATCATGCGCGTGAGCGCCGGCACGGAAAAACAAAACACAGTCCTTCCCACAAATGATGAAGCCGAAAGGTTCCTGGCCGATAATCCGGACATTGAATCGGTTGATTTCCTTATTCCCGACATCAACGGGGTGATGCGCGGCAAATGGGGTCCCACAGAGGCGTTGGGGAAAGCGGGTTATCCCGGCATCAACATGCCGTTGTCAATTTTCGGGCTCGACATCTGGGGCAGGGAGGTCGAATCAACCGGTATTCACATCGAGACCGGCGATACTGACGGCTACTGCCGGGCGATCCCCGGGCGAATCAACCTGGCGCCCTGGGCACCGCGTCCCTCGGCCCAAGTGCTGATGTCAATGTATACCGAAACCGGCGAACCCTGCGTCTACGATCCACGCAACGTGCTGCAAGGCATCGTCGACCGGTTCACCGCCAAAGGTCTTCGACCGGTAACCGCGTTCGAGCTTGAGTTTTATCTTGTCGATCCGGCGGTCTTCCAGCGTTCGGGCCGCATGGGCAAGGATCTTGGGCCGGGTCCCGAACAGCAGCAAATGTATTCGCTGTCGGAATTGCGCGGGCAAAGCGACCTGTTTGCCGAAATTCGTGCGGCTGCGGTCGCTCAAGGCTTGCCGATCGACACAATTATCAAGGAAGCGGCGCCTGGCCAGTTCGAGGTCAATCTCAAGCATCGCGACGATGCCATGGCGGCCGCTGACGACACCGTTCTGCTGCGGCGGTTGATTAGTGAATCAGCCCATAAACACGGATTGCGCGCCACCTTTATGGCGAAACCGTTTCTGGAATGGCCCGGCAACGGCATGCATGTTCACGCAAGCGTTCTCGATGAGGGTGGGACCAACATCTTTGCAGGCGAAGCAGGTGATTTGCGGCTTCAGCATGCCGCAGCCGGTCTTCTGGATACGCTCAAGGATACGTTGCTGCTCTATATTCCCGGATTCAACGGTTATCGCCGTCTGCAACCGGGTTCTTATGCACCGACCCGGATTGCCTGGGGCCGCAACAACCGGTCCGTCGTGGTTCGCGTTCCTGCATCGGATGACAAGGCGCGGCGACTTGAACACCGCATGTCCGGCGCTGATGCCAATCCCTATTTTGTTCTGGCTGGCGTTCTGGGCGGGATGCTTGAAGGTCTTGAGAATGCAAAGTTGCCACCTCCGCCGGTGGAGGGGAACGCCTATAAAGTGGCGTTGCCGCAATTGTCCGACGACATGGACGACGCGATTGAGGATTTCGAACAGTCAGATTTCATAGGGCGTTTGTTCGGCACCGAATTGCGTCATATCTTCGCAGAAATCAAGCGTGAAGAGCTCAAGGCGTTCGACAATGAAATCACTCCACTGGAGAGGTCGACCTATCTTTGACTTGGGTTTTGCTGGGTCTGCAGACCTAAAATCTGCTACCCAACCAGCATCCCGGCACGATTTGACATAGGACAAGGCAGGCCTGCGGCTTCCATGCGACCAAATGACTGCCGTCGAAAATTCGATTTTCGGGTTGACGGCGACGACGATGTTTCGCATCTTGGAAGTGACACATAGGAATAAAACCATGGATTTTGAGGCGTTCTTCGAGGAAAAGCTTGGTGGCCTGCACGAGGCGGGCAACTACCGGGTGTTTGCCGATATCGAGCGGCATGCGGGCGGCTTCCCGCGGGCAACGCGTTATCGGGCAGACGGTTCAACGCAGGACGTGACTGTCTGGTGTTCCAACGACTATCTGGGCATGGGACAGAATCCATTGGTGACCAACGCCATGAAGGAAGCGATCGAACGCTGTGGCGCCGGGGCAGGCGGGACACGCAATATTTCCGGCACGAATCACTACCATGTGCTTCTGGAAAACGAACTCGCCGATCTCCACGGTAAGGAAGACGCCCTGATTTTCACATCAGGCTACGTCTCCAACTGGGCGGCACTTGGCACACTGGCCGGGAAAATCCCCGGGCTTATCGTCTACTCGGATGCGCTCAACCATGCGTCAATGATCGAGGGTATTCGCCATTCGCGCTGCGAAAAGCGTGTTTTCAAGCACAATGATCCGGAAGATCTTCGCAGGCTGATGGCGATGGACGATCCAGCAGCGCCCAAAATGGTGGCGTTCGAGAGCGTCTATTCCATGGACGGCGATGTTGCACCGATCGCAGCCCTTTGCGACGTGGCCGATGAGTTCGGCGCAATGACCTATCTTGATGAAGTTCATGCCGTCGGCATGTACGGGCCACGCGGCGGCGGCATTGCCGAGCGTGAAGGCATCATGGACCGCTTGACGGTGATCGAAGGAACGCTCGGAAAAGCGTTTGGCGTGATGGGCGGATACATCACCGGTTCACGCCATTTGTGCGATTTCGTTCGCAGTTTTGCATCGGGCTTCATTTTCACAACTGCCTTGCCGCCAGCGCTTGCGGCGGGTGCTGCAGCGTCGATCCGACATCTCAAGGCCAGTCAGCTTGAGCGCCGTCGGCATCAGGATGCAGTCGCCAAAGTGCGCCGCGCGCTTGATTCGCACGGGATTCCGCATATGGGGAACCCAAGCCACATTGTGCCGGTGATGGTGGGCAACGCGTCGAAGTGCAAGTGGATCTCCGACGTATTGATGGACAGTCACGGCGTTTACGTGCAGCCGATCAATTACCCGACCGTGCCGGTGAAAACCGAACGTCTTCGCATCACCCCGACACCATTGCACACAGATGCCGACATTCAGCATCTTGCCGGTGCGTTGAGTGAGTTGTGGTCGCAATGCGCTCTGGCGCGAGCTGTCGCCTAGGTGTTCAGTCCCAGATTTTGATGGATTGGACTTGGATTGAATAACTGGCTCGTTTGCTCAGATTTTGTAGTTGTATTGGCAGGGCGTTAGGCCGCCGCGGGTTTTGAGGCGACGTGCGTAAATGTACGCATTGATGACGTCGTTGAGATGACCGCGCAGTTGGCCGTGGTCGTCGTAATGGTAAAGTTTGACGGTGTCGCCTGTGATGGTCCGGTTCATCCTTTCGACCTGTCCGTTGGCACAAGGATGCCCGGAACAATTGCCTGACATGGAATTTTTTCGCTAATTTTGGACCTTCGAAAAGGCCCAGCCACCTAAAGTGATCGAGGCAAATGGACCCCGAAAGCCGATTTTTATCATAAAATCACGCTGGGACATGCGTCGCTTGCTTGCTTTGGTGGCAACCAATAATTAGTCAGGCTGTATGCCGCAATTTCAAACAACACGCCTCGTTCCGCACTCGCCGCGCCAGATGTTCGATCTGGTGGCCGATGTCGAGCGGTATCCGGAATTTCTGCCGCTGTGTGAGGCTTTGAGTGTGAGATCGCGAAAGGAAGGCGAAGGCAAGGTTTTGCTGATTGCAGACATGACGGTTGGTTACAAGGCTATCCGCGAGACCTTCGCCAGCCAGGTGCTGCTCAAATCCGATGATCACGCCATTGATGTCAAATATCTCGACGGCCCGTTCAAATATCTCGACAACAAATGGACTTTCGTTCCGCGCGACGAAGGAGGTTGCGAGGTGCGGTTTTTCATCGATTACGAGTTCAAGAACAGGATGCTGGGCGTTGTGATGGGCGCAATGTTTGATCGCGCCTTCCGGATGTTCGCTGAAGCTTTCGAGAAGCGTGCCACCGAGATTTATGGTGACCCCGGAGTCTCCTGAGACCCGCTGGCCATCGTCGCCCGGCCGACAAGCGCCTCAAGTGCTGCCCGCACCGTGGCTGCGCGGATCATGTCGCGGCTCCAGGATGGATCCCAACGCAATTCGACCGCGCTGGTCAGATCACCGGGACCCGACAGTCCCATCCACACCAACCCGACCGGTTTTGTTTTGGTCCCGCCACCTGGTCCCGCAACGCCGGTGACCGATACAGCGAAATCCGCCCGCGACCGGCGGCGCGCACCAAGCACCATTTCTGTGGCCACCTGCGCTGACACTGCGCCGAACGCCTCTAGCGTTGCTTCGCGGACGCCCAGCATGTCCTGCTTGGCTTCGTTCGAGTAGGTGACAAAGCCACGGTCAAACACGGCGGACGAGCCGGCGATATCGGTGATGGCGCCGGCAATCAGGCCGCCGGTACAGGATTCGGCAGTTGCGACCGTCGCGCAGAGGCCCGGAAATCTGTCGATGATTTCCTGTGCCAGACGCCTGCAATCAGCACGGATTTCGTCAAGTGCGGCCGCGTCGCTCATGTCCGGGCTCCGAACACCACCGTTGCGGTGGCGATGGCGGCGATGCCTTCACGCCGGCCGATGAAGCCGATGGTCTCATTGGTTGTTGCCTTGACCGAGCAACGGTCAACCGAAATGTCGAGGATGCGGGCAAGTGACTGGCGCATCGCCAGCCGGTGTGGCCCGATTTTCGGCTCCTCCGCGATCAGCGAAATGTCCACATTCATGATCACACCACCGGCTTCACGCACCAGGTTGGCCGCATGGATCAGGAAAATGTCGGAAGATGCCCCGCGCCATTGCGGATCCGACGGTGGGAAATGATCACCGATATCGCCCGCAGCACAGGTTGCCAGCAGCGCGTCAGTCAGTGCATGCAGGCCGACATCGGCATCCGAATGGCCGTCGAGCCGCTGATCATGGGGAATCTCCACCCCGCACAGCGTGACAAAACTGCCGGCCACAAGCCGGTGAACATCATAACCGTTGCCGGTCCGCACATCCGGTAACGGCTGTACCGGACTGTTCTCGTTGTTCATGGCTGTATCCTCCGGGATTTGGACCTCGCGGCGGGCGAACCCGATTGCAAAAGTGTTTAGAGCCTGCGTTCAGCGGAAAAAAGCACTTTCGCATTTTTCTTGGACAGCACGCGAATACGCCTTGGCAATGACATCGTAATTGTCTAAAAAAAAGGCAGTAATGAAAGTTGCGCGAAACGAATGCAAAAAATTGACGATATACTCTGCCAGCCGCTTCAGATCGGACCGGTGACTGCGCGAAACCGGGTGTTTCTTGCGCCGTTATCCGGCATTTCCGATTTGCCGTTTCGGCAATTGGCCTGGCGACACGGCGCCGGGCTTGTGTTCACCGAGATGGTCGCAAGCCGCGAGCTGGTAATCGACCATCCAGAATCGCATGCGCGGCTTCGCGGTGACGGTATTAATCCGCATGTGGTTCAGCTTGCCGGGCGCGAAGCCCGCTGGATGGGCGAGGCGGCCAAGATCGCTGAAGACGCCGGCGCTGCGATGATCGACATCAATATGGGCTGTCCCGCCAAGAAGGTGACCGGCGGCTATTCCGGGTCGGCGTTGATGCGCGATCCCGATCACGCATTGGGTCTCATAGAGGCAACGGTCAAGGCGGTTTCGATTCCGGTGACGCTGAAAATGCGTCTTGGCTGGGACCACGACACGCTCAATGCACCAATGATTGCAGCCCGGGCGGAAGCTGCGGGCATACGTATGATCACCATTCATGGCCGCACCCGCATGCAGTTTTACAAGGGCACAGCTGATTGGGACGCAATCGCCCGGGTGCGGGACGCTGTCTCCGTTCCGCTGATCGCCAATGGCGACGTCTCCTCGCGCGGCGATATTGCCGAGTGTCTGCGCCGTTCGGGGGCTGATGCCGTGATGGTCGGACGCGCGGCGCAAGGCCAACCATGGATCTGCGGCGAACTTGCCGGCTCATCCGACGTTCCGAAAGACCGGCAGGCGCGCAATGCCGTCGCGCTCGAGCACTACCGATTGATGATCGCCCATTATGGCGACAATGTCGGCGTCCGCCATGCCCGCAAGCATATCGGCTGGTATCTTGAGACGCTGGCACCGCATACCCCGGCCGCACAGAAGGTCATGATGATGACTTCGGATAACGCCGATGACGTTTTTGATGTATTCGCCGAAGTGCTTGAAGCCGCAGCAGGTTTGCACTCGGTGACTGAGAGTGCGGCGTGAGCGAGAAACTAGCCGATCAAGTTGCAGCCATTGATGCCGAAACAGCAGGCATGGTGCTCAATGCCATCCAGCATCCGGTCATCATGGTCGATGCCAACAGCGTTGTGTGTTTTGCCAACTGGGAGGCGGAGTCGTTTTTCGCCGCCAGTGCCGCCCATCTTGGCCGCCATGCGCTAGATGCTTTCATTCCGTTCGGAAGCCCGCTTCTTGAACTTATCGAACAGGTACGCGAGCGCCGCGCCGCGGTGAACGAATACCGTGTCGATTTGAGTTCGCCACGGCTTGGCAGCGACAAGCTGGTTGATCTCTATGTCGCGCCCGTGGCGGGCTTGCCGGGCAATATCGTCGTGGTCTTCCAGGAACGGTCCATGGCAGACAAGATCGACCGGCAACTGACCCATCGTGCCGCCGCGCGCTCCGTGACCGGGCTGGCCTCGATGCTGGCTCATGAAATCAAGAACCCGCTGTCAGGCATTCGGGGCGCCGCGCAATTGCTCGAAATGTCGGTGGGGGATGAGGACCGCGCTCTGGCACGGCTGATCCGCGACGAGACAGATCGCATTGTTTCGCTGGTCGACCGGATGGAGATTTTCTCCGACGAACGGCCGGTAGACCGGGTGCCCGTCAACATTCATTCGGTGCTTGATCACGTCAAGGCGGTGGCCAAAGCAGGCTTTGCTCGCAAGATCAAGTTCGTCGAGCTTTATGATCCGTCTCTGCCGTCAGTCTATGCCAATCGTGATCAACTGGTTCAGGTTTTTCTCAATCTGGTCAAGAACGCCGCTGAATCGATCGGTGACGATGCCAATGGCGAGATTGTCCTGACCACGGCCTATCGGCCCGGCATCAAGCTGTCGGTTGCCGGCACACGTGAGAAAATCTCGCTACCTCTTGAATTTTGCGTCCAGGACAATGGGCCCGGTGTTCCCGCCGATCTTGTCTCGCATCTGTTTGATCCGTTCATCACCACCAAGACCAATGGATCGGGCCTTGGCCTGGCCCTTGTAGCAAAAATAATCGGCGGCCATGGCGGCATTGTTGAATGTGACAGTCAGGGCCGCAGAACCACTTTCCGCATTCTGATGCCGGTATCGCCCGATGGTCGGCCAATAAAGCCGCTGCCGTCTCCCAAGGGCAGGGCACTGGAACAAAAGGACTGAACCGATGGGCAAAGCCACCATTCTTGTCGCCGATGATGATGCGGCAATCCGCACCGTACTCAACCAGGCCCTGACGAGGGCGGGTTATGACGTGCGGATTACCTCCAACGCCGCGACACTCTGGCGCTGGGTGTCCGCAGGCGACGGCGATCTGGTCATCACCGATGTGATCATGCCGGATGAAAATGCATTCGACATGCTGCCCAGAATCCGCCGGGCGCGGCCCGATCTGCCGGTGCTGGTCATGAGTGCACAAAACACTTTCATGACCGCCATCAAGGCATCTGAGGGCGGCGCTTATGATTACCTGCCCAAGCCGTTTGACCTGACCGAGATGATCGGCACCATCAGCCGGGCGCTGGCCGAGCCACGCAAGCTCACAGCCCAGCCTGAAGAAACTACCGAAGGCATACCATTGGTCGGCCGCTCCGCCGCCATGCAGGAAATCTACCGCGTCCTGGCGCGGTTGATGCAAACCGACCTGACCCTGATGATCACCGGTGAGTCGGGAACCGGCAAGGAGCTGGTTGCCCGGGCGCTGCATGATTACGGCAAGCGTCGCAATGGTCCGTTTGTTGCCATCAACATGGCAGCGATTCCCCGCGATCTGATTGAATCCGAGCTGTTCGGCCATGAGAAGGGCGCCTTTACCGGCGCCCAGAACAAGTCCACGGGCCGCTTTGAGCAGGCCGAGGGGGGCACGCTGTTCCTCGACGAGATCGGCGACATGCCGATGGATGCCCAGACCCGGCTTCTGCGCGTGTTGCAGCAGGGCGAATACACCACAGTCGGCGGCCGCACAGCGATCAAGACCGATGTGCGCATTGTTGCGGCCACCAACAAGGACCTCAAGATCCTGATCAATCAGGGCCTGTTCCGCGAAGATCTCTACTATCGGCTCAATGTCGTGCCCTTGCGCCTGCCGGCGCTCAGGGACCGTGCCGAAGATGTGCCGGATCTGGTGCGCCGTTTTGTGCATGGGGCAGTGGGCGAAGGGCTTGATGCCAAGCGCTTTGACGGCGAGGCGCTGGAACTGCTCAAGTCCTATCCCTGGCCGGGCAATGTGCGCGAGCTTGAAAATGTCGTTCGCCGTGTCATGGCGCTTTATCCGCAGGACGTCATCACCCGCGAAATCATCGACAACGAGCTGAAAATGGAATCGCCCGAGCCGCCATCGCCGCAAGGCTCGACATCGATGGGACCGGCTACCATCGCCCAGTCGGTGGAAGAAAACATGCGCCGCTATTTCTCCGGCTTTGGCGAGGAGCTCCCGCCCTCGGGACTGTACCAAAGGGTGTTGGAGGAGGTGGAATATCCACTGATTCTGGCTGCGCTGACAGCAACACGGGGAAACCAGATCAAGGCCGCGGATCTGCTCGGACTCAATCGCAATACGCTGCGAAAGAAGATCCGCGAGCTCGGTGTTACTGTGTATCGATCGCCGCGCCCGGTCTGACACCACCGGCAGCGCAAGGTGTCGCTTGACAGCCTCAGGTCAGACGTTGCATTTTCGCCACATTCTGTTGCTTGTTCGCAACGGTTGGGTTCGAGCGCAATTGAGGTGGCAAGCAGCACATGGCAGTCGACACAGCGTCCGGGCCCGCACATGCAGGTTTGACACATTCGGGCCACCAATCCCTTGCTCAGGGGGGTGATGCTCTGCGGCCTGATGGTGCCACCAATTCGGGCGAAAACCGTGATGGTGGGAACCCTGAAGGTGATGGCCCACAAGGTGGGGGAATGATCGGCGCCGCCGGTCAGCGTCGAAACCTGTTTACGCTGCCAGGCATCGCACTGGTCGTCACGGCGTTTCTGAGTGCGCTGATCTCGTTTGCAATCCTTCTTGGCCTGACGCCCATCGAACCGGTCGATCAGATCGTGCTCGGCGCGGTGGTGATCAACTTGGTCTTCGTCATCGGACTGGTGACACTGGTGTTTCTCGAGATTCGCACACTGCTCAGGGCCCGACGGCGAGGCAAGGCGGCGGCGAAACTTCATATTCGCATTGTCGGACTGTTTTCGATCGTGGCAATTCTGCCGGCAATCCTGGTGGCTATTGTTGCATCGATCACGCTTGATGTTGGGCTGGATCGATGGTTCTCGATCCGCACCAAAGCAATCGTCAATTCATCACTGTCGGTGGCAGAGGCTTATGTTCTTGAAAACGCCCGCTTTTTGCAAGGGCAGACGGTCTCGATGGCCAATGATCTGGATAATGCTCGGTCACTTTACACCCTTGATAGGGTCGGCTTTACCCAGTTCATAACCCGCCAGGCGATAGGCCGTGGTCTGCTGGGGGCTTTCCTCGTCCGCGAAGACGGCAGCGTCATCCTGCAGGCCGACATAGAGACAGAGCGGCCACTGCCGGCGGTGCCCGAACAGGCACTCAAGGATGCCGTCAAGGGCCAGCCGACGCTGATCCCACCGGGCATCACCAATCTGGTTGGCGCACTTATGCCGATGCAGCAGATCAGCGGTGCGCTCCTCTATACCGTCCGTGTGGTGGATGCCGAAGTCATGCGCTCGATGCGACTTATGGAAGAGGCGACACTGGAATACCAGACCCTGGAGCAGGGGCGGGCATCGCTGCAGCTGGCGTTCGGCATCCTCTATCTCGGCTTTGCCCTAATTGTTCTGTTGTCGGCAATCTGGACGGCAATAGCCGTTGCTGACCGCCTGGTCCGTCCAATCCGGGTGTTGATCGGCGCATCAGACGATGTCGCCAGCGGCAATCTTGATGTGGTGGTGCCAGTGCACGCGTCCGATGGGGACGTCGGCTCGCTGGCGCAGACATTCAACAACATGATTGTGCAGATCCGAACCCAGCGCGACGAAATTCTATCTGCAAAAGACCAGATCGATGATCGTCGGCGCTTCACCGAGGCCGTGTTGTCCGGCGTGTCGGCAGGCGTTGTCGGGGTTGATCACAATGGCACGGTGACAATCGCCAACCGCTCGGCCTGCGAAATTCTTGGCGACGGCGAAGAGGACGTGATCGACCATCCATTCACCCAGTTGGCGCCGGAATTTGAAACAGTCATGGCCGAAGCCTCCATGCGGCCACGCTCGGCGGCAATGGCGCAGGTGACACTGCACCGAAGCGGCAAGGAACGCACCCTCAACGTCAAGGTGAGCCGCGAGGAAAGCCATGACGGCCTGGAATCCTTTGTCGTGACACTCGATGACATCACCGATCTGATGATTGCCCAGCGCTCCACCGCCTGGGCCGATGTTGCGCGTCGCATTGCCCACGAAATCAAGAATCCGTTGACGCCGATCCAGCTCTCCGCGGAACGCATTCGTCGCCGTTACGGCAAGCAGATCCCCGAAGACGATCGTGCCATCTTCGATCAATGCACGAACACCATCGTTCGTCAGGTCGAAGACATTGGCCGCATGGTCGATGAGTTTTCATCCTTTGCCCGTATGCCGAAGCCGTCCAAGGTGCGCACCGACTTGCGCGGGATCCTCAAGGACGCCGCTTTTTTGCGGGAGGTCAGCCGGTCGGACATCGAATTCAGAAGCGAATTTCCCGATGTTCCGCTGGAGGGAGAATTTGACCCGCGGATGTTGGGGCAGGCGTTTGCCAATCTTGTCAAGAATGCCACTGAGGCGATCGATGCGGTCCCATCAGACCAGGAGCGGTCAGGCAAGATCATTATTGTGCGCGCTGCACTCTCACCCGACCAACGCGAGTATGTTGTCGATATCATCGACAACGGACGCGGGTTGCCCGGCGAGAACCGTCACCGCCTGCTCGAGCCCTACATGACGATGCGCGACAAGGGCACCGGTCTCGGTCTCGCCATCGTCAAGAAGATCATTGATGACCATGGTGGCACGATCCAGTTGCGCGATGCGCCGGCAGATGTCGACGAAGGCAAGGGTGCGATGATCACTGTCCGTCTTCCGGTGGACGCACGAACCAACGAAAAGCAAGAAGAAAACGAAAGGGAACAGGCAGATGGCGTCTGACATTCTGGTCGTTGATGACGAAGCCGACATTCGCGAAATCGTCTCGGGCATACTGGACGATGAAGGTCACGAAACCCGCATGGCGGCGGACAGCGATTCCGCCCTTGCCGCGATTTCGGACCGGGTGCCGCGCCTGATTTTCCTCGACATCTGGCTGCAGGGCAGCCGGCTGGACGGGCTGGCGCTGCTCGATGAAATCAAGGCCCGCTATCCGGATTTGCCGGTGGTGATGATCTCTGGCCACGGTAATATCGAGACCGCCGTATCGGCGATCCAGCGCGGGGCCTATGATTTCATCGAAAAGCCTTTCAAGGCTGACCGCTTGCTGCTGGTCGCCGAAAGGGCCCTTGAAACCTCCAACCTCAAGCGGGAAGTCACCGAACTCAAGAAGCGTTCGGGTGACCCGGTCGAATTGATCGGCACATCGGTGGCGGTCTCGCAGCTCAAGCAGGCGATCGACAAGATTGCCCCGACCAACAGCCGGGTAATGATTCTCGGACCTTCCGGATCCGGCAAGGAGCTGGTGGCGCGTTTGATCCACCGCAAGTCGACCCGGGCAGGCGGGCCTTTTGTAGTTCTCAATGCTGCAGCGATCACGCCTGAGCGCATGGAAGTGGCGCTTTTCGGCACCGAAAGTGCCGCCAGCCACGAGCGCAAGGTCGGCGCGCTGGAAGAGGCGCATGGCGGTATTCTGTATCTTGATGAGGTGGCTGATATGCCGCGCGGCACCCAGAGCAAGATATTGCGGGTTCTGGTCGATCAGCAGTTCGAGCGGGTAGGAGGCACCAAACGGGTCAAGGTGGATGTGCGCATCCTGTCGTCGACTGCCCGCAATCTTGAAGAGCTGATCGCCGCAGGCGAGTTCCGGGAGGACCTGTATCACCGCCTTGCAGTGGTGCCGGTCCGGGTGCCGTCGCTCAGTGAAAGGCGCGAGGATATTCCCTTCCTGGTCGACATGTTCATGCGTCAGGTCTCCGAGCAGGCCGGTATTCGAAACCGGCGGATTGGTGACGATGCACTGGCCGTGATCCAGGCCCATACCTGGCCTGGCAACATCCGGCAGCTGCGCAACTATATGGAACGGTTGATGATTTTGGCCCGCTCCGACGGCCCGGACACGGTCATCAACGCCGGCATGCTGCCCGATGACGTATCTGACATGTTGCCCAAGACATCGGCAGCGGGATCAAACCACATCATGACCCTGCCTTTGCGGGAGGCGAGAGAATTGTTCGAGCGTGATTATCTTATCGCCCAGATCAACCGGTTTGGCGGCAACATTTCCAGAACCGCGGAATTTGTGGGGATGGAACGCTCTGCCCTGCATCGCAAATTGAAATCGCTTGGCGTATAAGCGGCGCGAAGCGGTCTTGGCCGCGCATACGGATTGGTGCTTAAGGGGTCGGCAATGAAGGTTATCATTTGCGGTGCGGGACGCGTGGGATATGGCATCGCCGAACGCCTGGCAGCCGAGGACAACGACGTCTCGGTCATCGATACCTCCGCCACACTTGTCCAGGGCATCCGGGACACGCTCGATGTGCGCAGTTATGTCGGTCACGGTGCCCATCCCGATGTGCTCGCCCAGGCCGGAGCCGACCAGGCCGACATGATCATTGCGGTCACGCTCTATGACGAAATCAATATGGTGGCCTGTCAGGTAGCACACTCGATCTTCAATGTTCCCACCAAGATCGCCCGTATCCGCGCCCAATCCTATCTGAAATCGCATTGGGCGGATCTGTTTTCCCGTGACCACATGCCCATTGATGTGATTATTTCGCCCGAAGTTGAAGTCGGTCAGATGGTATTGCGGCGTATTGCACTGCCCGGCGCCACTGATGCCGTCCGCTTTGCCGACGACAAGGTGGCGATGGTAGCCATCGAATGTCTTGAAGATTGCCCGGTGGTCAACACACCGCTGGTGCAGCTCTCCGAGTTGTTTCCCGACCTTCTCGCGACCGTGGTCGGAGTCTGGCGCAACGATAAGCTGTTCGTGCCGCATTCGTCGGACCAGCTCGAGACCGGTGATCTGGCCTATGTCGTGTGTGACAAGGACCATGTTCGACGCACGCTCGGCCTGTTTGGCCACGAAGAGCAGGAAGCCGGGCGCATTGTCATCTCCGGCGGCGGCAATATCGGCTATTATGTCGCTGCAGCGATTGAGGAACGGCAGCCCAAGACCAAGGTGAAGATTATCGAAGCTGACCGGGCTCGTGCTGTCTCCATCGCCGATTCGCTCTCCCGCACGGTCGTACTCAACGGATCATCGCTCGATCAGAATATTCTTGTGGAAGCCGATATTCAGAACGCTGATCTGATGGTGGCGCTGACCAATGATGATCAGGTCAATATTCTCTCTTCGGTTATGGCCAAGCGGCTGGGCTGCAAGGCCAATCTGGCTCTGATCAACAATCCGTCCTACCAGTCTTTCACCAAGACGCTGGGGATCGACGCCCATATCAATCCGCGCGCGGTGACCATCTCGAAAATTCTTCAACATGTTCGCCGCGGCCGAATCCGTGCGGTCTATTCGGTGCAGAAGGGCGCAGCTGAAGTCATCGAGGCGGAAGCGCTGGACACCTCGCCGCTGGTTGGGAAGCCCTTGCGGGACCTGGATCTGCCGGACGGCGTGCGTATCGGAGCGATCTATCGTGACAAGCAGGTGCTGCGTCCCGATGGATCGGTCAAGATCAAGGCGAAGGATCGGGTAGTGATGTTCTCGGCGGTCGAATCCGTGCGCCATGTGGAACAGATGTTCCGCGTCAGCCTGGAGTTCTTCTAAGCCTATGCTCGGCATACTGCACGTTCTGGCAGTTGCGGCCGCGGGGCTTTTCTCGCTGATCGTCCCTGCCGTGCTGTTTGCCATTGCCGACGGCATGCGCGATCTGGCACTGTCGATGCTGCTGGTCGGCTCGCTTGGCGTGTTCGCGGCACTGATGGTGCTGGGCGCGATTTCGGGCTTTCAGCGCCGGTTGGGCAGGGCGTCCGGATATGTGGCGCTGGTGGCGATGTGGGTGCTGGTTCCAATAATCGCCGCTGTGTCGTTCAAAACCCTCGCCGGACTGAGCTGGATTGATGCATGGTTTGAAGCGGTGTCAGCGCTGACGACCTCTGGAGCCACACTACTGTCGCGGGAAACCGCACCGCAGGCCATTTTGTTCTGGCGCGCCTCGATAGAATGGTATGGCGGTTTTCTGACGCTGCTGTCGATCATTCATGTCCTGGCGCCTGGCGGCTTTGGCGGTTTGCCAGCCACCGACCGCCGGATTATCACCGGCAATGCCAGCAACATGACCATCGATCTGGGTGATTTCCGGCAGGTGCTCGGCCAGTACATCCTCATCACCTTCGTCATATTTGTCGGCCTGATGCTGGCCGGTGTGGATGGACCGTATTCGGCCATGCTGTCAATGATCGTGATTGCCACGGGCGGGTTCCTGCCGTTCGAGGGAGCGCTCGAAAACCATGCCGGGCCGATGGCCCAGTTGGTGCTTGCAATTGGTTTGCTGCTCGGGACAATCAGTGTCTTCTGGCGTCGGCGGTTGCTGCGCACGCCAAAGCAGTTTTTGACCGGCAATCCGGAAATCGGGCTGATTTTGGTCGTGGTTCTGCTGGTGGCCGTGCTTTATGCCGCCCGATTGTCGGCTGTATCAGGTGGTTCCGCTCTGGGGCCGATCTTCATTGAAAGTCTGCTGGCGTCATCCTCGCTTGTCGCTACCAGCGGCATAGAAAGCCGACCGGGCGTCATCGCGCTGTGGCCCGATCTCATCGTGTTGATGATTGTGCTCGTCGGTGGCGGTATTTATTCGACAACGGGCGGCTTCAAGATCTACCGGATTGTCGCAATGGCGGTGCATTCCGCCCGCGAACTCAATCAGTTGATATATCCCAGCAGCGTAACCAACCTGCGTTTTGGCCGGCAGACCATCGATGAGAAAAGCATGCGGGCGATCTGGACCTATTTCTCTCTATCGCTGCTGATCGTCGCGTTTGGCGCGATGGCCCTGACGCTGGAAGCCACCAATTTCGAAGGCGGTATTACTATGGCAATTGCGTTCTTTTCCAATGCCGGACCGGTCTATGAGGCGCTGATCCCGCCGTCCTTCGTCACTGAACCGGAAAATCAGCTATGGCCGCAATTCCAGGCCATGCCGGTGTCCGGCAAGATTACGGCTGTCGTGATCATGACCCTGGGCCGATTGGAAGTCATGATCGTATTTGCAGTCTTGAATGTCCGGTACTGGATGAGCCGCTAGCGGTCTGACCGAAACAGATGGGAACCATCGGTCAGGATCGTAGCACTAGAATCAATTTTTGCTCAGGCCTGCGCGTCTGTAAGCTTTTGCAAGACGCCGGAGACGGGTTTGCGGGTAGTGACAAAATTCAACCACTATTGCGCGACATTGATCCACTATTGCGCGACGGCAAAACTGGCCGCGCAAACTGCGCCCGTAAAAACAAGTGTTTACAAAACACCACAACAATGGTCTTCTGCGCTTTGTTCGGACAAGCGAATATCTGTCAGCGGCAAGACTATAATATCTGTCGGTCAGTGGGAGTGGGAATGTCCGGAACTTGACGTAACGCAAGCCATCGGAGCTGCGGTGCGCCTTTTTTCATGTTGAGGAAGGCGTATGTCAACAAGGGTTGGACACGTGCGGTAATGACCTGCGTTTAGCGGGCAAGAAAAAGACGGATAAAAGGCGCAATGGCGGAGCGTTCACAGAACCTGCAGGATCTCTTTCTCAATACGGTTCGGAAACAGAAAATCTCCCTGACGATCTTCCTGATCAACGGGGTGAAATTGACTGGTGTGGTAACATCATTTGATAATTTCTGTGTCCTGTTGAGACGCGATGGGCATTCGCAGCTTGTCTACAAGCATGCGATTTCAACCATCATGCCGAGCCAGCCTGTGCAGATGTTTGAAAATGAGGACGCCGCAACCGGCGCCTGACAGGACAACGAAAATCGAAACTGTAGATAGCTCAGGCAATTTCTCCGACCCGGACAGCAAGTCCGGCGTCATGCGAGCCATTGTGCTCGTCCCAAC
Organism: Hoeflea sp.; assembly: GCA_051251555.1. Lineage (GTDB taxonomy): Bacteria > Pseudomonadota > Alphaproteobacteria > Rhizobiales > Rhizobiaceae > Hoeflea. The sequence goes on along the minus strand of JBPOEW010000012.1, from coordinate 138,853 downwards.
CTTGCGCACACGCAACGCAGCGCCCGGCAGCGGCGAAGCTGAAAAACGCCCCGAAGCCAACCGGTTGGCGGAAGCTGTCGGTCTGGCAGGCGCCATCGATCTCGAGGTCGCCGAAGCGCTGATCGTGCCGGTTTCCGCACCTCGCCCTTCGACCTTGTTCGGCAAGGGCAAGATGGTCGAGATCAAGGCGCTGATTGACTCGACGGATTCCCATCTGGTTATCGTCGATCATCCGCTGACCCCGGTGCAGCAGCGCAATATGGAAACCGAATGGGCGGTCAAGGTGATCGACCGCACCGGTCTCATTCTTGAAATTTTCGGTCGCCGCGCCTCCACCAAGGAAGGCGTGCTGCAGGTCGAACTGGCGCATCTCAATTATCAAAAAGGTCGGCTGGTGCGCAGCTGGACCCACCTTGAACGTCAGCGCGGCGGCGGCGGCTTCATGGGTGGCCCCGGTGAAACCCAGATCGAGGCCGACCGGCGTCTGTTGCAGGAACGTATCATCAAGCTCGAGCGCGAACTTGAGCAGGTCCGCCGAACACGGCAGTTGCACCGCGCCAAGCGCAAGAAGGTGCCGCATCCGATCGTCGCTCTTGTCGGATACACCAATGCCGGCAAGTCGACGTTGTTCAACCGCATCACCGGCGCCGAGGTGATGGCCGAAGACATGCTGTTTGCCACGCTGGACCCGACGCTCAGACGGATGAAATTGCCCCATGGCGCGACCGTTATCCTGTCGGACACTGTTGGTTTCATCTCCAATCTTCCCACCCATCTGGTCGCAGCCTTCCGTGCGACGCTCGAAGAGGTGATCGAAGCCGACCTGATCCTGCACGTACGTGACATGGCCGATCCAGACCGCGGTTCCCAGGCAGCCGACGTAGAGGCGATCCTCAACAGTCTGGGCGTTGGTGAAATCGAACCGCGACGGATGCTGGAAGTCTGGAACAAGGTCGACCTGCTTGAAGCCGATGCTGCCGAAGCGCTCCGTGCGCGGGCTGATACGGGTGAGGCCATCGTCGTCTCGGCATTGAGAGGCGAGGGCGTCGATGCATTGCTCAGTGCCGTCGAGGCCCGGATTTCAGGCAAGCTGACCACGCGCACGATCCTGCTGACGGCACAACAACTGCCGGTAATGTCGTGGATTTACGAACGCGGCCGGGTGAAGAACCGGATCGATCACGAAGATGGATCTGTGGAACTCACAGCCGAATTCACCGCCTCCGACAATCTCGATCTTGATCGGCAACTGGGGCTCGGTCCGAAGCCGGAAGACGATTTTTAAATCCGCTTGCGACCAAATACAGGCAGTGCACGTTTCAGGTTGAAGTCTTCGCCGCCTGCCAAAGTGCTTCCATGTCTTCAAGTGTGGCTTCGTCAGGCGTCTTGCCTTCTTTCCTGAGACCTGCCTCGACATAGGCAAACCGGTTGCGGAACTTGGTGTTGGTTGAACGCAGCGCGTCTTCCGGATCGGTCTTGAGATGCCGGGCCAGATTGGCGACGGCGAAGATCACGTCGCCGAGCTCGCCTGCCGCCTTGTTGGTCTGACCACTGGCGATTTCTGCACGCAACTCGCCGATCTCTTCGTCGATCTTGTCGAGCACCGGACCCGCTGCACCCCAGTCGAAGCCGACCTGGGATGCTGCCTGCTGCAGCTTCAGCGCCTCCATCAGGGCGGGCAGGGCACGCGGCACATCAGATAGCTGCCCCTGCTTCTCAGCGTCGGCAAGGCCTCGTGCGTCACGACGTTCCCGCCGTTCGCGCTTTTCTTCCGCTTTGATCTCCGCCCATTGCGTCTTGACCTTGTCGGGTGTGTCGGCGTCAGAGCGTTCGAACACATGCGGGTGCCGGCGGATCATTTTGCGCGTGATTGCCTCGACCACGTCTTCAAACGAGAACAGTTTTTGCTCTTCGGCCATTCGGGCATGAAATACCACCTGCAACAGCAGATCACCCAATTCGTCGCACAGATCCTCAGGATCATTGCGCTCGATCGCGTCGGCAACCTCGTAAGCCTCTTCGATCGTGTAGGGCTTGATCGTGGTGAAGTCCTGCTTGATGTCCCACGGACAACCGGTCTCGGGATGCCGGAGCGCTGCCATGATCTCGATAAGACCGGAGATGTCGCGTGAAGGTTTCATCGGGAGCTTGCCGCATTCCAAAGGTTTACAGGTCTGGAGAGACTACCCGAGCAGACTGACGCCCGCGACTTTTCAGCCACGGGCGCCAGTGTTGTCCACAACTCAGGTCAGAAGAATGCGCAGGACGCACTCAGTTGAGTGGAATCGCGTTGTCGTCTTTGCCTGATTGATAGGCGTTCGACAGTTCGTCATATCGGGCGCGGATGCGGTTCGCCTGTTCGAGCAACGGTTGGGCCTCGGTGTCGGGAAGCTTGGCGATGATGTCGAAGATCCCGCGTCCGTGCCAGAAAGCGTTGTCGTGATTGTAGCCGCCCGGCTCCAGCCCGAAGACTTCCTTGAGCATTTTAAGATCATGCGGAATGGCGAAACTGTCGCGCGAATCCTGATGGCTGAAGAAATAGAAGAAATTGTCGAACCCGCCCCAGGCAATTGCCGACATGCACATGGTGCAAGGTTCATGGGTCGATAGAAAGATCATCTCCTTGGTCGGATCAGTCTTGGAGGCAGGGCTTTCGTAAAAGCATTTGAGAAGATGGACTTCGCCATGCCACAGCGGGTTTTCGGTCTCGTTGTTGGTCTCGGCCATGACAAGTAACAGGTCTGATTTGCGCAAGAGTGCCGCGCCAAATATCTTGTTGCCCTCTGCCACACCTTTTTCGGTCAGCGGCAGGATATCGTGTTCCATTATATCCAGCAGTCTGCGGACCAGGTCCACGTTTTCGATGATCTCCATTTGAGGTTCCGTTGGTTTCGTCCGACCGCATGAGCGCCAAGCATCGCGGTTACCCATTCTCCATAACCGGATTTAAGAGGTAAAAGAATATCTGAACTCGCCAAATGGCACATGTTTGTTCCTTCATTTGTTTCGTCCGTTTCATGAAAATGGCTCCAACTCAGGAGTTTGATGGAAATGGCGACGCAATCGGCGCAGTTGACAACATTCCCCGCCTTCATGCGGGTTGACGCGAAAAAGGTGGCGATCTTCGGCAATGGCGCCGAAGCTGCCGCCAAGGCGCGACTGGTGGCCAATACGTCTGCAGAGATTTGCGTGTACTCAGACGCTCCGGACGCTGAACTCGTCGGCAGTCTGGCCAGATTGGGGATTGATGCAGTCCGCAAGCCATATTCCGCCGATCAGATGGATGGCTCCACTCTGGTTTTCGCCGCCACCGGTGATGGTGCGCAGGATCGTGCAATCATCGCCGAAGCCCGCTTCCGCCGGATCCCGGCAAATGCCGTCGATCAGCCTGACTATTGCGATTTCCTCACCCCGGCGCTGGTCAACCGGGCTCCGGTCGCGATCGCCATCGGAACAGAAGGCGCAGGACCAGTGCTTGCCCAGATGATCCGCGCCCGGATAGACCAGATGCTCTCGCCATCGCTTGGTACGCTGGCCCGTCTGGCCGCCGACTACCGCGTTGCCGTCGACCGGTTGTTGCCGCGCGGCGTTGCACGTCGCAGGTTCTGGCGGCGCTTTTTCGAAGCCGACGTGGCTACCCATGTCGACCATGGTGACATGTCGCTGGCCCGCCGTGCCGCCACCCGCATGCTGCGTGGCCGCGAACCGGTGTCAGGTCACATCTGGTTGGTCGGGGCCGGACCTGGCGCCGAAGATCTTCTGACACTGCGTGCCCAACGCGCGATGATGGAAGCCGACTCGATCGTTTATGACGCGCTGGTGCCCGAAGCCGTGGTGGCGCTCGGCCGCCGCGACGCCGAGCGCATTTCGGTTGGCAAGCGCAAAGGCTGCCATTCCAAGAGCCAGAACGACATCAACGATTTGCTGATCCAGCTTGGCGGCGAAGGCAAGCGCGTTGTCCGGCTCAAATCCGGCGATCCGCTGATTTTCGGTCGGGCAGGCGAAGAAATGGCCGCACTCCGCGACGCTGGCGTATCGTTCGAGATTGTTCCGGGCATCACCTCAGCCTTTGCAGCAGCTGCCGACTTTGAACTGCCGCTGACACTTCGCGGCGTCGCCTCGTCGCTGGTGTTTACCACTGGCCACGATCTGACTGGTGCGGCCTTGCCGGACTGGGCACGGCTCGCTGTCTCCGGCGCAACGCTCTGCGTCTATATGGGCCGTAGCGTTGCTGCCAGCGTCGCCACACGGTTGATCGAGGCCGGACTGCCCGCCGACATGACTGTGGCGATCGTCGAAAACGCATCGCGTGGTGACCGTCGCCTGTTCCACGGCACATTGGCCGACCTTCCCGCACTGGAGCACCGCGCCGAGCTTGCCGGCCCGGTGATGGTGGTCATCGGTGATGCTGTCGCTGGTGCAAATTTCCAACACTCCACACCGATCGCGGCTGGCCAGCAAATAGCTGTGCTCGCCATCCGAACCCAAGCTGCCTGAGGAGGCCACGATGAAAACCGTCCCGACCAAGACCAAGGTTCTCACCGCAAACCGTCTGACCGACGGCATCGCTGTCTGGCTCGGCGCCAATGGCGAGTGGACCACCTCGCTCAAGGACGCCTTCCTGGCGCGCCATGAGGATGCCGTGGCGGCCATCGAAGCAGCCGGCCAGCTCTCGCTCGACGACAACCGGGTTGTTGATGTCAACGTCATCGAAATCGAAGAAACCGCCAGCGGCCCAAGGCCCTACCGGTTGCGCGAGCGCATCCGCGCCGATGGTCCAACAATCGATTACGCACCGGCATTTGCCACAAGCGTTTCGCAAGCCGCCTGAGGACTTATCAATGTACCGTTACGATGAATTCGATCACGCCTTCGTGGAAGCGCGCGTCAGCCAGTTCAGCGACCAGGTCGAGCGACGGCTAACCGGCGAGATCTCCGAGGATGCCTTCAAGCCTTTGCGGTTGATGAACGGCGTCTATCTGCAGCTTCACGCCTACATGCTGCGCGTCGCGGTCCCATACGGGACACTCGACAGCCGCCAGATGCGCAAACTGGCCCATATCGCGCGCACCTATGACCGTGGATACGGGCACTTCACCACACGGCAGAACATCCAGTACAACTGGCCCAAGCTCTCCGACATTCCGGCGATCCTCAAGGAACTGGCCGAAGTCGAGATGCACGCGATCCAGACCTCGGGCAATTGCATCCGCAATGTCACCGCCGACCATTTCGCCGGTGCTGCTGCCGATGAAGTTGCCGACCCGCGCCCCTATGCCGAGATCTTGCGGCAATGGTCGTCCGTGCACCCGGAATTTTCGTTTCTGCCGCGCAAGTTCAAGATTGCCGTCACTGCGTCCGACCGTGACCGTGCGGCCATCCAGGTGCACGACATCGGCCTGCAACTGAAGAAGAATGACAAGGGTGAGCTCGGCTTTGCTGTCTGGATTGGCGGCGGGCAGGGGCGTACGCCGATTTTGGCCAAAAAGGTCAAGGACTTCCTGCCAGAGGAAGATTTGCTGTCCTACACCACCGCGATCATGCGGGTCTACAATTTGCACGGCCGTCGCGACAACAAGTACAAGGCACGCATCAAGATTCTGGTTCACGAAACCGGTGTTGAAAAGCTAAGTCAGGAAATCGAGGCTGAATGGGTCCATCTCAAGGATGGGCAGTTGAAGCTGCCCGAGGCCGACATTGCCGCAATCAATGCCTATTTCGCGCCGCCAACGCTCGGAGATCGCGCCGAAGGCTGGGGCGAGCTGGCTGCCTGGAAGAAAACCGATTCGGGCTTTGCCGATTGGGTTGGCCGCAACGTCGCGCCGCACCAGCATCCCGATTACGGCATGGTGACGATTTCGCTCAAACCCATCGGCGGCATTCCCGGCGACGCGACGGCCGACCAGATGGATGCGGTGGCGCGTCTCGCCGAGGAGTTCGGTCATGACGAGATCCGGGTGACGCATGAACAGAACCTGGTGCTACCGCATGTAGCGCTTGCTGATCTTGAGCCGCTCTACCGGGCGCTTCTGGCAGATGGTCTCGCAACGGCAAACGCCGGTCTGATCACCGATATCATCGCCTGCCCGGGGCTTGATTACTGCGCGCTGGCCAACGCCCGTTCAATTCCCGTCGCACAGGAGATCTCAAATCGCTTCGGTGATCCAGCGCGCCAGGCAGACATCGGCGATCTGAAGATCAAGATCTCGGGCTGCATCAATGCCTGCGGTCATCACCATATCGGCCATATCGGCATTCTCGGTGTCGAGAAAAAGGGCGAAGAGCTTTACCAGATCTCGCTCGGCGGATCGGGCGACGAGAATGCCTCAATCGGCCAGATCACCGGCCGCGGCTTCGGTCCGGACGAAATCACCGATGCCATCGAGACCATTGTCGATACCTACCTGGCCCACCGAATCAGCGCGGATGAGCCATTCATCGCGTGCTACCGCCGGATTGGCGCTGATCCTTTCAAGGCTGCGCTCTATAGCAGCGAAGCTGAAGCCGCCTGAATCTAGGCCCGGAGAAACTAATGACTGTCATTTGGACACAAGACGGGATTGTCGAAAAAGATCCCTGGACCCAAGGGGCGGAAGATGCGCCCAAGCTGTTGCCGCTGGCAGAAGCCCTGAAGCATGCGCAGGACAACGCGCCATTTGGCGTGGTGTTGCAGCCCGCTGATGATGTGCGCACGCTGGCGCCGATCCTGGACCGTGTGGCAATAATCGCGCTGACCTTTCCGGCCTTTTCCGATGGCAGGGCGTTTTCGCAAGGCATGTTGTTGCGCGAGAGGCTGGGCTATCAGGGTGAAATGCGCGCTGTTGGCACCATTCTTCTCGATCAGGTGCCGTTGATGCTGCGGACCGGTTTTGACAGTTTTGAAGTCGAACATGCTCCAACGATCAAGCGGTTGGTGGAAAAGCGCTTGCCGGGCATCGATCTGCACTACCAACCTGCTGCCGACCATACGGATGCCGGGCCAAGCTACAGCTGGCGCCGTACCGCCATCTTGAACGGCTGAGCGGGGAGAATGCCATGCGAATCCATGTGACCGATCAGGACGGAATCCGCCATACGCTTGAAGCGCTTGAGGGATTTCGAGTGATGGAAATCATTCGCGACTGGGGACTGGACATCAAGGCCGAATGCGGCGGTGCCTGCGCCTGCGCCACCTGCCATGTGCATGTCGCACAGAACTGGACCGGTCAACTGCATCCGATCGAGGCGGAAGAAGAAGACATGCTCGACCAGGCCTTTGATGTGCGCGACAACTCCCGGCTCTCCTGCCAGTTGCTGATGACCGATGAACTCGATGGTCTGGAAGTGGCACTGGCGCCCGGGACCGAGTCCAAGGACCGCGCCGCGGCCTGAATTCTGAAGGCCGGAGCAGTGCCAGAGACGCCAGCACCGTGTGCGAGGACATCAAGGTGGCGCACAATAGGCTTGATGGGGCAAGCGTATCGGTCTCGTCCAGCCAGCAACCTACAGCTTACCAATATCACCGTGGCGCTCCACCAGACCGTACAGCAGTAGCCCAGTCTGCAAGGGCGCTCCAGGCCAGCTATGATGGGTCTCCATCACGCAAAGCTTGTCGCAATACTACGCGACTGAACTTCCGTTCAAAATGGCTTTGATGCTGATCGAGATCAGAGCTTGCCATCCTCGTCAAATCGCGCCATTCCAAGTTTGATCAGTTCATCAAGTTCATCGAAGAGCGGTTGGTCCGGCTGTCTGAAGTTGAAGCAAGATTTTCCCTGCATTCGCTTTCGCAGGTCGGGGCTCAGGTTTATCAACAGGTCCGGGTGGACATAAACCGGCATCAGATGAGCCGAGACGTAGCGCTTGTTGATTTCGACGCCCCCGAAACCCGTACGGTATCCATCTTTCTGTCGGATTTCATGGGTGCCAAGGTAAAAACAATGGGGTTCGTCACGCAGCACCACACACCTGTCAGCGTGCCTGTAAAACAGAGGACGAAGTGCGTCGAATGTCGCGGTGAGATCTTCCTGGCTCATCGGAATATTACAGCACAAACGAGGTCATCGCGCCATATCACGTTGAATCTGCACGGTTGCGAAAAAACGTTTTCGCGATTGTTCAGGTCAGGGAAAGAACCACAGAGCCGGCTGCTTGACGCTCCATTCAAACCCACCAGCAGAGCCAGATTCGTTTGGTCTCAAGGTCGGGGAGCCCGGGGGTTCCATCAGCGCAAATGCGGCGAGCGGCAATACCAAAATACTGTTCTCAACCCGGGTTTGTTCCCAAGATCCGAGGCAAGTCGAGGCAGCAAACTGGGTAACACGTGCTCACCCCTATGTTGATCGCCTCAGATGCCAGACGCTTTCTTTCGCGGTTGCGCCTTTCAAACCACCGGCGACTTCCACACGCGCCAGACGAGAGACATCGTAGAAGTCTCCGTAGCGCTGTTTCACCTCTTCACCCTCGATCGAAAAGGGTGGTCCCTCCAGTTGCGACTGGTCGTATTCGAAGGTCACGAGCAATTGCTGAGCGCTGCCGGTGATTTTTGCAATATGCGGTGCGTAGACCGATCGCATGTCTTCGGGCAAGGCGACGAATGCCGCGCGGTCAAAAACGGCGTCGACAGGCCCGAGCAGGGCTTGGGTAAGTTCGAACATATCTCCCACGAATATGTCGATGTTGTCCGCGCTAAAGCGCTTCAACGCGCCCTGATCCGATGTTGCCGGCTCCATGCCAAGCTCTTCAAACAATTGCCGGATCGCCAGTTCGCTGAGTTCCGCGCCGGCAACGCGATAGCCTTGAGCAATCAACCAGCCGATGTCGAGTGTCTTGCCGCACAGCGGCACGAATACGCGCCCGTTTTCCGGCACGGACAGACCCGGGAAATGCGTGACCAGCAGAGGGTTGGGTTCTCGCTCATGAAAGCCGATGCGTCCGCTTGCCCAGCGGTCATGCCAAAAGCTGTGTTCCATCTTTGGTCCTCTCAGAAAAACAGCCGCCACAGCACCGGCAGCAAGATGGCCGTTGCCAGCGCATTGAGCCCCATGGCGAGGCCGGAGAAGGCGCCGGCCAGTTCGTTGACCTGCAGTGCCCGCGCTGTACCGATGCCGTGGCTGGCGGTGCCGAGCGCCAACCCGCGGGCGCGCCAGTCTTTCACGCCGATGAGAGTGAGCAGCGGCGGGCCGAATACGGCGCCCAGAATTCCGGTCAGGATCACCAGCACCGCGGTCAGCGACGGCAAACCGCCGAGTTGCTCGGTGATACCCATGGCCACCGGTGCGGTGACCGACTTTGGCGCCAGTGACAACAGGGTTTCGCGGCTGGCACCAAGTAACCAGCCGAGGCCGGTGGCGGTGCCGATTGCGGTGAGAGAACCGCACAGCAGGCTGGTGATCAGCGCCAGGGCCGAGCGCCGTACGCGATCGAACTGCCGGTAAAGTGGAATTGCCAGCGCCACGGTGGCGGGGCCGAGCAGGAAGTGAACGAACTGCGCGCCCTCGAAATAGGTCTCGTAATCTGTTCCGCTCAGCATCAGCAGTCCAACCACAACAATGACGGCAGTCAGTACAGGATTGAGGAACGGTTTGTGGCCGGAGCGATTATAGGCCCAGGTGCCTGCCTGGAAGGCTGCGAGGGTCAATGTCAGGAACATGAGTGGACTGGCGCTCAGATAGACCCATACCTCGGTGATGTCAGTCATTGGAGGTCTCTCCCTCGTCACCATTCATGGGGCGGGACAGGCGGCTCATCACCAGCGCAGTCACGGCAATTGTCGCCAGCGTTGAGCCGACCAGTGCCACAGAAATCGGTAGCCAGTCCTGCCCTAGCAGATCGAAATGCGCCATCACCCCGACACCGGCCGGTACAAACAACAGTGCCAGATGTCTCAGCAGCGCGTCGGACACTGCACCGATCTCCTGGGGAACGGAACCCCTGATCGCAAGCAGACAGAACAGCAACGCCATACCCGCAACCGGACCGGGCAAGGGCAGGCTGAAGAACCGGGTCACAAGTTCGCCCGCCAGCTGGCAGGTTAGAATGAGTGTCAGGGCTGAAAGCATGGGCGAAACCTTGGGGCAGGGGCAGGGGCAGGGGCAGGGGCAGGGATAGTGATACTGCCAGTTTCCGCGGCTCAACCCCAATCGTTTTATGTCAGCGCACTAATGCCAGTAGCCAGCACGACATAGCGCCCTGTCTTGCCGATCGAGACCAGCAGCAAAAACCGCCACAGTGGTTCGCGCATGATACCTGCCACAAGTGTCAGAGGATCGCCGATAATCGGCACCCAGGCCAGTAGCAGCGACCAGTAGCCAAAGCGTTGGTAGTGCTGTTGCGCCCGGTCCAGCTGCTTTTGGCTCGCGGGGAACCATCTGCGGTCGGCAAACCGTTCGACGCCGCGCCCGATGATCCAGTTGAGCACTGATCCCAGTATATTGCCAAGGCTCGCCACCGCCACCAGGGCCGCCACCGGTTGCCCGCCGGCAAGGATCAGGCCGGCAAGAAGGCTTTCCGATTGCGCCGGAATCAATGTTGCGGCCAGCAGAGACGCCAGAAACAGGCTGCCATAGGCGGCGAGATCGGTCATTGGGAAAAAGGGCCTTTGGCAAACGGGTTCAATTGGGGTGCAAACCCTGCCTATAGAAAACAGGCCTAGACGCCAAGTGTGCGTACACAGCCAGGCCGCATATGCTTTGTTTTCTGAAATGAATAGTGATTTCAGTTACTTGCCTGGTATTCTGGCATGAAAAACAGTATGTATAGTATGCTATATGTTATTGAATAGCAGGCTATATGATGCTAGAAAGACCGATGACATTCGATAAAACGCGTTCGCCTGGCATGCTGGCCAGTGAGATTGCCCGGCTTTATGCGGCCGCATTGCAGCGCGCGCTTTCACCGTGGAGGCTGTCACCCGCGCAGTTTCAGGCGTTGGCAGAACTGTGGATCGAAGATGGCCTGACCCAGCGCCAACTGGCCAAACGCCTCGGCGTGGAGCAGGCGACAATGGCCAACACACTTGCTCGCATGGAGCGCGACGACCTGGTTGCGCGAAAGCCGCACCCTGACGATGGTCGTTCGCAGCAGGTCTGGCTGACCGACGCTGCGCGCGGGCTGCGGGTGTCTGCCACCAAGGCCGCAGTCGAGGCGGATGAGCTGGTTGCTGCAGGGCTGCCACCTGCCGAACGAGAGTTGTTTTTGAGCATGTTGGGACGGCTGGCATCCCATCTCCGGCTTGCCAAAACCCCGTGACGTCTGTGCATCTTGTCATCCCGGGCAGGTTCGGCGAGATGCAGAGGCCTGGAGCGAACCGGCGTCTGGTCGCCTATTGCGCGGGCCAGGGGTTTCCCGCTTACGGTAAAGCGGATAGGCAGGAGCAAAGGCCTTGCGCCTCGATTTCTCCAGCCGACCAGGACCACATTCATGGACAATATGCGCGGGATCATTCTGATGGTGATCGGCATGGCGGGATTTGCCGCCGAGGACATGTTCATCAAGCTGGCGGCTTCGGGCTTGCCGGTAGGCCAGATACTGGGCTTGCTTGGCGTTTTCGGTTCATTGGCTTTTGCCGTTTACGCGCGCCTGAGCGGCACCAGCGTGTTTTCCAAAGGCTTCTTTCATCCAGCCGTGATGTTGCGAAATGTCAGTGAAATGCTCGGAGGACTGTGCTTCGTCACCGCATTGACGCTGATCCCGCTCGCCACAGTGACCACCATCCTGCAGGCAACACCGTTGCTGGTGACCATGGGTGCAGCGCTGGTGCTGGGTGAGGCGGTTGGCTGGCGCCGCTGGACAGCCATCGTGGTCGGATTTTGTGGTGTTCTGCTGGTCATCCGTCCCGGCTTCGACGGGTTCGACACCAATGTGCTTTGGGCCGTTCTGGGTGTGCTCGGCCTGGCGGTTCGGGATCTCGCCAGCCGCAGAGTGCCCAAGGCCATCTCCTCGCTGCAACTGGCGGCCTGGGGCTTTTTTGCCGTCGGCGTATCAGGCGCTGTGCTGCTGGTCTTCACCGGCGGAGCCGATATCCCCACCGGGCGTGAAACCAGCTATCTGGCCGGGGCGCTTGTTGTCGGCGTGTTCGCCTACTGGGCGCTGACCGAGGCGACCCGCACCGGTGAAATCGGCGTCGTCACTCCGTTTCGCTATGTCCGGCTGGTGTTCTCCACCATCATCGGCATGCTGGTGTTTGCCGAATTCCCCGACGGCTACACGCTCGCCGGCGCCTGCATTATCATAGCCACCGGGATCTACACCATCATGCGCGAGCGCACGCGCCGCCGCCAGGAAGCAGCGCAGCTCAGGGCATCAGCCGCAGCTCCTGGCGAAGCTCTGCTGTAGAGCCTCTGCGGCAAGGGGCAGGGCGACTGCACCACAGTTGCTATTTCCCGTAACGGGCTTCCAGGTGCGCGATGAAATGGGCCGGATTGAGTTCTTCGCCCGTGGCCTGGGCCAAGATCTCCGGCGTCGAGGCGGTAGAGGCCTTTGACCAGATATTGTCGCGCCGCCAGGCATTGACGGCATCGAAATCACCGGCGGCAAGCTGGGCATCTACGTCCGGGTTGGTCTTTACGATTGCTGCCCACTGCTGTGCCGCCATCAGCGCACCGAGTGTATAGGACGGGAAATAGCCGAAAGCGCCTGACGGCCAGTGAACGTCCTGCATCGGTCCGTCTTTCGGGTCATCTATGGTGGAGATGCCGAGCGAGGCCCGCATTTTCGCGTCCCAGGCTTCCGGCAGGTCCTTCACCTCGATCCGGCCGGATAACAGGTCCTGTTCCAGCTCATAGCGAAGGATGACGTGCAGCGGGTAGGTGACTTCATCGGCATCGACCCGGATCTTGCCGTGCTTGATCTGGTGAATATGGGGAAGCAGGTCTTCCATGGTCCACGATTCCTGCAAATGCTGGTCGACCAGGGGCAGGGCAAAATTCCAGAACGCAGGGTTGCGCCCGATCTGCTTTTCGACAAACAGGCTCTGGCTTTCGTGGATCGACATGCCGCGGGCCTTGCCCGATGGCCAGTGCGACCACTCTTTGGGAAGATTTTGCTCATAGAGCCCGTGGCCGGTTTCGTGCAGGATCCCCATCAGCGCCGAAAGGAATTCGTCGGTGCGATAACGGGTTGTCATGCGAACATCGCTGGGCACACCGCCACAGAAAGGGTGGTCGGAAACCGATAGACTGCCGTGGTTCATGTCAAAACCGACGGCCTTCATCATTTCGATACCGAGCGCCTTCTGCCGATCGACCGGATAGTTGCCCGATAGCGGCTTGAGCGGACGCCTGGCATGCCGCTCGTCCTGTGCTGCCAGCGCCTTGGGAAGAAAATCCACCAGGAACGTCTTCAACTCGGCAAAAACCGGCGTGATGGTCGCCGTGCGATTGCCCGGATCATACTGCTCCATCAGTGCATCATAGGGCGCAAGATCGAGCACTTCGGCCCGCATACCGGCCTCTTCGCGCATCATCGCCACCACATCTTCCAGCGCCGGGCGGAAAGCGTCCCAGTCACCTTTTGGTCGCGCTTTACGCCACAATTGTTCCGAGCGCATACCAGTCCGCATTTTCCGTTCGACAAAATCCGACGGCAGGCAGGTCATGTTGACATAGCTGCGCTCGAGTTCGCCAACCGCGATGCTCTGGTCCGGCTCGAGCGTTTCGCTCTTGGCCTTTTCTATCCAGTCCCGCACTTGCGGGGCGGTTGCTTGCCGGTGATACATTCCCGACAATGTCGCCATCGCCTCGGATCGATCCTCGCCACCACCGGGCGCCATATTGACTGCTTCGTCGGTTCCGAGAATGGCAAGTGCATGCTCGAGTGCACTGAGTGCACGGCAATGGGCATCGAGCTTGGGGTAAGTCATCGGGCAGGCTCCGGTGTTTGAGAGTGCTTTCCGGATAGGCCAAGCCAGAGGCATTCGCAAGAGACTCTCTCATCCGACAAAGCAAGGCGGCGTCGCATCCGTCATGAATACGCCACAACACTGGAGCAGGGCACGGCGAACCGAGTGCAAACAATTGATACAACAGCCTGTCTGCGCGCTCCAAACCGGAAAATTGCCATATATCGACAGGTTCGAGCAAGGCTGCGAACCGATTGTGAGAATCATTTTTTAGGAGCCAAAAGGCATGAATATCGAAGGCGTCAGCTATTCGAATATTCGGACGTTTGGACGCGCGGGATCCGTCAAGGAATCCGCGCCGACCATTCATGCCTATGTCATTCAATCCTATCAGGAATTGGGGCCAGCCGGTGCCAACGAATCCCTCGGAACCTACGATCCGACCGGGAAAATTGTTCCATCCGTCCCAGTCTACACTGTATTGCCAGCAAACGGCTTTGAAATCTATATGCCGGTGCGTCCGGGCTATGCATCCAACAACCTTGCCGCAGCCGTGACGGATCCGTCAGCCGAACCGTTTTCATCAGGCAAGACCAGATCCGAAATCGTCGACGCAGCCCGGAAGGCTATGGACGCAAAACACGCTAAAATGGCCGAAAGCGGTGCGCCGTTTCGGCCGAAAAGCAATGAGGCCGTGGATTGGTACTCGGTCTTCGGCGACCTCGACCGGCGCGCCCTGAATGCCGTTAGAACCAACGAGACCGGATTCTTTTCGAAAGAGGAAAAAGAGATCGCGCAGTCGATCATGATTCAGCAGCAGTCTCTCGCCATGGGGCTCTATCACGGCCCGACACGCTTGGCCGGTTCTTTTGCCGCCAAGGACGACGCCGATCCATCCGATCACATGGCGGTCGGGAAGGCGGGTGCACTCTGGCTTGACCAGGTCAGCCTCGAGGAAAAAACCACATCATCGGAATGGATGGAACAACGCGCCGCCGCCCAGTATCTTTATGAGAGCGGCGCCGAGCAAGACGGTGTAAAAGCTGAAGACCTGTCGTCGGGTTTCAAATTCGTCGACATGCTGTTGCAAGCCTACAAGGAACTTGAACAGCTTGGTGAGGGCCACGAGCTGAATTATCTCCCGGCTTATCAGAAGGCGTGGCAGATGTTTGTCGATCAGGTACCGGCAGAACAGTCGACATCCACGACGCTGTTTTTCTGACTGTATCGAACTGTCTCAGGCCTGCAAACCAAGATCGCATAATATGGATTATGGAACTCACGCGCATAAATACGGACTTTTAAAGTTGCGCCCAAATGTCATGGCGATCAGGCACTTGCCGTGACAATCTCGTGTGTCTATTCAAGTGCTAGCTTGTTTCGTGGTCTGCATTTCTGATGGCAAGTGAAACCTGAAACGGAATCTGGTCTAGTCAGCCCGACGAGTGGCAGCGAGTGAGGAACCATATGCTGGAAGGTTTGCGGGTCATTGAAATCGAAGGATTGGGGCCGGCGCCTTTTGCCTGCATGATGCTTGCTGATCTTGGTGCGGACGTCATTGTGGTTCACCGGAAGAACAGTGCCCGGGCGCCTGGAATGCCCGAGCGCTCGCTGATTGACCGTGGCAAGCGCTCGATCGAACTGGATCTGAAAGCTGCCGGTGACCTGGATCTGCTCAAAAAGCTTGTGCGCAGATCCGAAGCTCTGATCGAAGGGTTCAGACCCGGCGTTATGGAGCGCCTCGGTCTGGGGCCGCATGACCTGTCAAAAACCAATCCCGATCTTGTTTATGGCCGCATGACCGGTTGGGGCCAGACCGGGCCACGGGCGCAAACCGCGGGCCACGATCTCAATTATGTGTCGGTGTCAGGTGCTGCCTGGTACGCCAGCAACCAGGGTGAAGCGCCCTTCACGCCACCCACGCTGGTCGGAGACATTGGCGGCGGCGCGCTGTATCTGGTGGCTGGGGTTCTTGCCGGTGTCATGGCCGCGCGATCAGGCCGTGGCGGAACAGTTGTCGATGCAGCCATCGTTGACGGATCGGCCCATATGATGAACCTGCTGATGGCCCTGGCGCAGACTGGCGGACTATCTCCGGCCCGCGGCCAGAGTCTGCTTGATGGCCCGCACTGGAGCCGCTGCTATGTCTGTGCCGATGGCGGTTATATCTCGGTGCAATGCCTGGAGCCAAAATTCTACGCCGAGTTTCTGACGCGCTTGAAGCTTTCAGATGCATCTGATTTCGAGGCGCAATTCGATGCCGCACAGTGGCCGCGCCAGACAGCGCTGATGGCGGGAATATTTGCCACGCAGCCGCGTGATCACTGGGAAGAGGTCTTCGCCGGAACCGACGCCTGCGTGGCCCCTACCCTGACCCCCGCCGAATCTGCCGCCGAGCCACACATGGCAGATCGCGGAGTGTGGCAGACCGTTGGTGGCGTGCTTCAGGCTGCGCCAGCGCCACGGTTCTCCACCGAGCCTAATGCATGTTCAGCTGTCATCGCGCGACGAGGCGAACACACACAATCCATATTGGACTGGCTTGAAACCGAATAACTTACCGAAATTATTGGATATTCTGATGCGAAATCGTGAACCAGGAATGGCTCTCTGCAGCGGGTTATTGATCTCAGACTGGTGCTCGCACGTCGATCATCTCGGCATCAATGGCCGATGCCAGGGCTTTGGGATCAACGCTGAAGACGCTGTCGGGACGACCTGCCGCGGCCCAGACTTCAGCATGATCAAGCAGTGTTCTATCCATATAGACCTTGATCGGCGTCAAATGTCCGATAGGCGCCACGCCGCCAATGGCAAATCCGGTCTCATCGCGTACCCGGCGCACGTCGCAACGCGCAAAGGACCAGCCGTAACGCTCTGAAATATAATCCATATCGGCGTTGTGAGCACCTGAAACCAGCATCAGCTCGAGTTTTCTGGTCTCGGTGTTCTCGAATATCAGCGATTTGACGATCTGGCTGACATCGCACCTGGCTGCGTCCGCCGCTTCCTGGGCAGTGCGCGTCGATTGCGCCATCTTCAGGATCCGGATGTTGAGAGCCGCCTGTGTCGCAGCGTGCGCCACCCGGGCCATGCTGGAGCCTTTGGCAATCAGCTCCGGGGTCATTTCAATCGCGGTTTTACTCATGGCTCAAAGCGCGAAATCGATGGTCAATCCGTCATACCCCGGTTCAACACGATCCGGTGTTTCGTTCAATACGGTTTCATAATCGAGGGGTACATGCATGTGGGTCAGGATCGCCCGTTTCGGGTCGAGTTTCTCGATCCACCACAACGCCTGATCAATCGACAGATGGCTCGGATGCGGCTTGTACTGCAATGAATCGATAATCAGGACATCGAGACCTTGCAGCTTCTCAACCGTTGAGAGTGGAAAATCGCTGACATCGCAGCAATAGGCGACGTCGCCAACACGGAAACCCAGCGAGCGGATCGAACCGTGCGCCTGATCGAGCGGGTGCACCTCAATCGGTCCCCCCTCTCCTGTGATCGTGATCGGATCGTCCAGCGAATTGATAAGCACCGGCATGGTGATCGGCGGGTATTCGCTGCCGGCTGGTGTTTCCAGGCAGTAGCCGAACCCGGCGCGGATACGTGCCATGGTCTCCGGATCAGCGTGGATTGGTATGCGTTTGCGCTGCGACAGAGCAAAGCCACGCAAATCGTCGATACCATGCACATGGTCGGCGTGGGAATGGGTATACAGCACCGCGTCGATGCTGCGGACCTTGTTGGCGATCATCTGCTCGCGGAAATCGGGTCCGGTATCGACCACGATTGTCGTCTCGCCGCCATCCGCGCCGAATTGACGGATCATGAATGCGGCGCGGGTGCGGCGGTTTTTCGGGTTGTCCGGATCGCATGCGCCCCAGTCGCCATTGACCCGCGGCACACCCGGTGACGAGGCGCAGCCGAGAACAGTAAACTGGCGGCGGACCGGCGCCGTCACAGTTGCGGCATCTTCGAAAAGCAGCGGAAAGCATTCTCGGTCGTGATGCGCGCCATCCCTTCGAAGGAAACGCCTTTGACCTCGGCCAGAACCTCCGCCGTGTTGACCACATAGGATGGCTCGTTGCGTTTGCCGCGCCAGCGCTTGGGCGCCAGATAAGGCGCATCGGTTTCAACCATAAGCCTGTCCATCGGAACAGTCTTGGCAATGTCGCGCAATTCGGTGGATTTCGGGAATGTCAGAATGCCCGAAAACGACACATAGCCGCCAAGCGCGACGCCCGTATCGGCCAGCGCCTGACCAGCCGAAAAACAATGCAGGATGAAAGGGAAGGCCCCCTTCCCTGTTTCCTCGGTCAGGATCGTCGCCATGTCTTGGTCAGCGCTGCGGCTGTGAATGACCAGCGGCAATTGCGTCCGCCGCGCAGCCTCGATATGACGCCGAAGTCCTGTCTGCTGATCCTCGGGCTTCTGGGTGTCGTAGAAATAATCGAGCCCGGCCTCGCCGATTGCCACAACCTTGGCGTTACCCTCGGCCAGCGCCACCAGCTCGTCCGCGGTCACATCCAGCTCTTCGTCCGCATTGTTGGGGTGCGTGCCGACAGAACAGAACACGCTTGGATAGCGTTCGGTGAGCGCCAACAGCTTGTCAAGTTTGCGAACCCGGGTCGAGATCGTCACCATCTGCTTGACGCCGGAAGCATGAGCACGGGCGATCAGTTCGTCGCGCTCCGCATCAAAGTCGGCAAAGTCCAGATGACAGTGGCTGTCGATCAACATTCGGCTCAACCCTCCTCAGGCGCAACGTAGCGCGGGAAGATCGGCGCCGGCTTGTCGATCGGCGTGCCAGCCTGCAACCGGCCTGCTTCACCAAGGGCTGCGAAATCGCGTTTGTCCGCGGGTGCTGCCACCAGATCCAGCAGCTTGCCTGCCGATTCCGGCATGAAGGGCTGCAACAGAATCGAAATCTGACGCACGGTTTCTGCCGTGACGTAGAGCACGGTTTCCATCCGCGCCGGATCGGTCTTTTTCAGCGCCCAGGGCTCCTGCCCGGCGAAATAGCGGTCGCTATCAGCGACGACGTCGATGATCGCGGCCAAGGCCTTGTGGATCTGAAAATTGGCCATATCGGCGCGTACGCTTTCAATCACCGTGTCTATGGTATTGAGAAGCGCCTTGTCTTCATCGGTCAAAGGCCCGCAGTCTGGCATCTTGCCATCGCAGTTCTTGTTGATCATCGACAGGGAACGGCTGGCGAGATTGCCAATACCATTGGCAAGATCGGAATTGATGCGGGTGGCAATTGTTTCAGGGCTGTAGCTGCCATCCTGTCCGAACGGCACTTCGCGCATGAAGAAATAGCGCACCTGATCAAGTCCGTAAGCCTCGATCAGGGCGAAGGGATCGACCACATTGCCGATCGATTTCGACATTTTCTCGCCCTTGACCAGCAGGAAGCCGTGCGCGAACACCTTGGCCGGAAGCGCCAGCCCCGCTGACATCAGGAAAGCGGGCCAGTAGACAGCGTGGAACCGCACAATGTCCTTGCCGATCATGTGCACAGCAGGCCAGTAGTTCCATTTGTCTGAAGCCTCATCGGGAAAGCCGGCAGCGGTGATGTAGTTGGTCAGCGCGTCAACCCAGACATACATGACGTGCTTGTCATTGCCGGGCACCGGAACGCCCCAGTCAAATGTGGTACGTGAAATCGACAGGTCTCTCAGGCCCGATTTGACGAAGCTCGCCACTTCATTGCGCCGCTCAGCAGGCGCCACGAAATCCGGGTTTTTATCGAACAGGTCCAGTAGCTTGTCGCCATAGGCTGACAGCCGGAAATAGTAGCTTTCCTCTTCCACCCATTCGACCGGCGAGCCGAGCGGTTCGCGCCGCACCCCATCCTCGCCAACAGTGGTTTCAGCCTCGTCGAAATAGGCCTCCTGGCGCACCGAGTACCAGCCGCCATAATTGCCCAGATAGATGTCGCCATTGGCTTCCATCCGTCTCCACAATTCCTGCACCGAGATCTTGTGGCGCTCTTCGGTGGTGCGAATGAAATCATCATTGGAGCAATTGAGCTGAACCAGCATGTCGCGGAACACGGCCGAGTTCTTGTCCGCCAGTTCAATCGGCTTGATGCCCTCTTTCTCCGCCGTCTGCTGCATCTTCTGGCCGTGCTCGTCGGTGCCCGAAAGGAAAAACACATCCTTGCCGTCAAGTCGCTGAAACCGCGCCAGAACATCCGTCGCGATCGCGGTGTAGGCGTGGCCGATATGCGGCACCCCGTTGGGGTAGAATATCGGGGTGGTGATGTAGTAACGCTCGGTGCTCATGATAGCCTTCGAATTCGATGTCCGGGTCCGGATAGACACTGGGGTCTATACGCGCTGTCGTCATAGGCGATCAAGCCACAGGATGCCATGTCCGTGCCGGTTCATGCGCGCCGGCCGAAACGTGCTAGCTGAAAAATATCGAAAAGACGTGCAGCACGGTCTGCTTGCGGTCAAGATTATAGGCCGCAGCTGTGGCAAAATGCTCAGCCAGTGTGGTCGACATCCGCGCCAGTCGGTCGGCCTCAGTCAGGTCGCCCGCAGCACCGGCGTCTCGCGCCATCTGCTGCACCCGGTCGACGGCAAAGCCTGTAAAGAAAGCATAGGCGACATCGCGGTCGCGCGCGGCCAGCGTCTCGGCCAGTTTGTAGATTGGTTCGCGGTTCTTGAGGTTGCCGCGTTCGAGAATGTCGACAAAGGCCTCGGCGATGTCAACGCCGCCGTAATTGCGAAGCAGCAATGCCCGCGACACACTGCCTTCGCTCAATCTGATGATCGCATCGGTTTCTCCGGGGGCCGCGCCCAGATGCCCCAGCGCCCTGTCCAGGTCGGGGGCCGAGAGCGGTTGCAGCTTCAGCGACAGACAGCGCGACCGGATGGTTGGCAGCAATCGTCCCGGCGTGTGTGAAAGCACCAGAAACAGAGACCGCTTTGGCGGCTCCTCAAGTATTTTCAGGATGGCGTTAGCGGCGTTGCGATTGAGGTCGTCTGCCGGATCGATAATGGCCACCCGCCAGTTGCCGGTGCCCGATGTCTGTCCGAAAAATTTTCCGGCCCGCCGCACTTCGTCAACAGTGATGACGGATTTGGCCTTGCCGGTTTTTTCATCCACAGGGCGCGCCAGATGAAGCACATTGTGCGATGCCCCGCTGGAAATTTGGCGCCCAACGGCATCGTCAATATCCGGGTCAGCGATGCGGTCTGGCGCTGTCAGCGGATCGGGATGGGCCAGCACGTGATGGGCAAACCGGTAGGCCAGTGTGGCCTTGCCGATACCCTCTGGCCCCTCGATCAGGATGGCATGGTGCATCCGACCCGACCGGTAAGCCGTGGCCAGAAAGTCTTGCGCGGAATCATGGCCATACAGCACCGTGTTGCGTTCAGGCGGGATCGCACCCTCCAGCAGGCCGGGCTGCTCTCCACTCATGCCTTATTGCCTTTGCTTGGCTCGTCGGGTTCGACTTTGGCGAGGATCGGTTCGAATGCAGCCATGATGGCCAGAGCAACGGCATCTTCGGACTGTTGGGCGTCAATCAGCTTGCATCGCTCGGGCTCGGTCCGTGTCAGATCGATGAAGGCTTCGCGGCGCTTCTCGTGCGTCGACACTTCTTCCTTCTCGAACCTGTCGGGCGCAACATCTTTGCCTTCACGCGCCTGGGCTCGCCCCAGTCCGACAGACGCCGGCAGGTCGAGCACCAGCGTCAGATCGGGCATCATGCCGTTGATGGCAACCCGTTCCAGATGCTGAATGAATTGTGGCTCGAGATTGCCGGTAACTCCCTGGTAAACCCGGCTTGAATCCAGGAACCTGTCACACAAGACGATTGTCCCTTCTGCAACTGCAGGGCGGATCACTTGCTCAATGTGGTCACTGCGCGCAGCAGCAAACAGCATGGCTTCCATGCGGACACCGAATTCTTCTGCAGCGCCGGACAGCAACACATGCCGCACGGCTTCCGCCCCCTGAGAGCCGCCGGGTTCCCTGGTAACCAGCACATCGTGGCCGCGCCGCCTCAGCAGGTCGGCCAGACGGTGGATCTGTGTCGACTTGCCGACCCCCTCCCCGCCTTCAAATGTTATGAACAGCCCTGCACTTTTCGTCACGTTTCAATTTCCCTGTCACCGCAGACTCAAATCGCGCACGGAACATCTTGATGAGGTCACCAGAAGTGTCCGGTTCGTCATGGTCTAAAGCAATTCAATTCAGAAATGAACGCTTGCAGAGGGTGTTACAACCAGAATTGCGCCAGTTCGACCAGCGCATCAAGCGCCTGCATGTGCAATGGCCCCTTGTCCACGGCCTCCATGGCAAAAAGCGGGGTTTCCTGAGACAACGTGTCACCGATATAGACTTTAAGAACGCCCACCTGAGCGCCTGCTTCGATTGGCGCGCGCAGGGGCCAGCGGTAGGTGATTCGCGCTGTCAGACGGTCCGGATTGGTTATCGGCAGCAGTATGTCGACAGCGCCCCTGGCTTTGACGATGGCGCTCTTCGCTCCACCATAAACACTGACTTCGCCGATGGTTTCATCGCTTGCAAACAAGGTCTTGCGTTCGAAGGCGCGAATGCCCCACTCCAGTATCTTGCGTGATTCCTCAGCGCGCTCCCGCTCTGTCGCCATGCCGCTCATCGCGAGAAACAACCGCCGTCCATCCCGCTTGATGGAAGAGACGATAGCGTAGCCGGATTCCTCGGTGAAACCGGTTTTCAGCCCGTCAACGCCAATGTCGAGCCCGAGCAACGGATTGCGGTTGCGCTGCCGGATATTGTTCCAGGTGAATTCCGGCTCGGAGTAATATTTGTAAAACTCCGGATAGGTCGACTGGATATGGTGCGCCAGGGTGACCAGATCCTTCATGGTGACCTTGGAACCGGGATGCGGCAATCCGTTGGAGTTGCCGAACACCGATGTGGTCAGACCGATTGCCCGGGCGCGTTCTGTCATCAGCCGGGCAAAATTCTCTTCCGACCCTGCCATGCCTTCGGCAATGATGATGCAACCGTCATTGGCCGATTGCACAATCACTCCCAGAATCAGATCTTCAAGCCGGATTGAGGATTTGAGTTCTGCAAACATCGTTGAGGTGCGCGACATGGCGCCACCCGTTCGCCATGCGTTTTCAGAAACCTGGAACGTGTCTTCCAGTGTCAGGCGACCGGTGTGAATGGCATTGAACACCACTTCCATCGTCATCAGCTTGGCAAGCGATGCCGGCGGCACCGGTTCATCTTCATTCTTGGCAAAAAGCACTGTGCCGGTATCCGCATCGATCAGATAGGCCTGCTTTGCACGCGTTTCAAAAAGCTGTGCCAGCGCAGGAGATGCCGAACTGCCAACCAGCAGCACCAGGACGAGAAACAGGCGAGCGAAGACCGGCCGGGTCATTGGAGCATCCATCAACGGAGAAAGTCGCGTAGACGCTGAACCTAGCAACCAAGCCGAGGCGGATCAATGCCTTGAGGGATTTGCAGATGGTTCCGTGCTGTCGAAATGCCTGGAGCGCCGCGCATCCAACTGGGTACGCAAAGGCAGCTGTTACACTTTGAGATGATGCATGTACATAATCGTCCGAACGAACCTTGAACGGTGTGCATCAGGGCAGACGACAATGCCAGGGCATCAAGATGACTCAGGCGGCACGGGTGAAGAGCCATCCAATTTCAACATTAACGGGATGGAGCGCCCAACAATCTGTCGAAAGGCTGAGTGGAGCCGGTCAACCGGCCGCCCCAGAACGCCATTCCCACATTGCGCATGCCGGTTTCTGCGTTTGCGGCGATGGGCAATCCGAACGAAGGCCTGTCGATGAGAACCGGCCCGACATCAGGAAGCGCGAAACCAACCGGAATATCAAGCGGTGAGTTTGTGAATGCGGTTACTCCGCTTGCCTGGTAGGTAGTCGAAGATGCGGTGCCCAACGCTGCCGGCGGGGCCATTCCTGCCTGGGCAGATCCTATGCCCGGCAGCGCCGAACCGACGGTGTTCATAGCCATCATCACGCCGGTCGCGATAGTGCCTTCGGCGGGAGCACTGGAGCCGCCTGGCCGGTAACTTGCCATGAGGTAGCGCGTATCATCACCTTCGACCGGAGCGCGACCGACATATTCCACGCGAACGGCTGCGACACCTTCTTGCTTCATATCGAGAAGTTCGGCCGCTTGATTGGACAGATCGATGATGCGTCCATGGGCAAACGGACCGCGATCATTGACACGGACGATAACCGTGTTGCCGTTTTTCTTGTTGGTAACACGGGCGTAACTTGGCAGTGGAAAGGTCGGATGGGCCGCAGAAAGATGGAACTGATCGTAGATCTCTCCATTGGCAGTCAGCCGACCGTGGAAATTCGGACCGTACCAGGAAGCCAGTCCAGCCTTGTCGTAGTCTGGGTCTTCAGTTGGCGTGTACCACTTGCCGCGGACCCGGTAGGGCTTGCCGACCATCGAGCGCCCGCCGCCCTTTTTCGGTCGTTTGGCGGTCGTCATGCGCGGACTAGCGGCTACGCCGTATTCCGAAACCGAAAACTTTGATTTTGTGTTGATGTGGGATTCTGTCGGTTTGCTCTTTGGACCGGACGTGGAGCTGCAACCGGCGAGGCCCAGTGTAAGCAAGGCCGCCATTCCAACGCCAGCCGCTGAGCGCAGCCCTGCCCCGGTTTGATACATATGTTTGTGTCCCACACCGCTACTCGATACTCTGACGGTCGCCATTATGGCCTGGCAGTAAGTCCTCTGCAAAGCCGTCCCCTTCGATCAATGCGTTTGATGTGCTAATCGAAGGTTTAAGTCGCCGGGCAACATGGCGAAATTGCGATCATCTCCCCGGCAGAGCGTCTCAATGTGGCTGGCATGGTCAATTTTCGGTAAATTTCAGCCCTCAATCCGCGCCTTGCCGCTGCGACCGTCGTCTCGGACCCATTCAAGGGATCGCTCGCCGGTCTTCCTGATTTGAAAGCAGGTTGTCTTTCCATCATACCAGGTTGGCCACTGCTGGCACAGATTGTCTCCCTTGACCCACCAGCGACCGGTCTCAGTCGGGGCAAAGAATTTGCCAAGGCCAAGGGCTGTGCCGTCACCGGTCACCACACCCGTGCGCTGGTAATTGAGGGGGAATTCGCCGCCAAACGGCGTAGCCAGATAGACCCGTTTGCCGTTGACGAATTGTTCCAGCTGGCTCCCCGCAAGTTGCTCGGCGTTTGCCGCAACCGGCGCAAGAGAGACCGCAAGTGCCGAAAATATGCCGAGGATAGTGGTTTTAGAGTGCATTTCGTAGCTCCAGAACAATGTACTTTGAACCGAATACGCTTGAACAGCCCGAATGGTTTCGTCGATCGGATAAAAACCTCCGCGAAGGCGTGATCAGCCTGGGTATGTTTGAGGTGTCGGGGTCGGTTGAGCAACGCTCCCTGAGCCAAGCCCCGACACAAGTGCGATGATTTTGTCGGCCAGGAAGCCCACTGCCATGAAAACGACGCTACTCATTGTCTTGGGAACGCTGATGTTCGGCCTGACATCCTGCTGGGTCTCGGGCTGATGCTTGCCGGCGGGTGGCGGGTGTTGCGACGTGACAGATCTTCATAGGGGCCGCTGAATTCAGCCAGGGATGGTGAGAAAACATAACGAAGGGCGGCAGTTCGACCAGTCAACTCGTTCGCTGAACACGCCGACGGAATTGCGTAGCCACCGGATAAAACATTTTCAAAACAGGAGCACGGCCACGGGCCTGTTTCCTCGGCAAGTCGGAAAAAACAGACACGGATTTCAATAGACGTTGACTGCAGTTCGCAGAAAGCTGTAGAAGCGCCCCGGAGATACTTGGTCGCAAGATGGTTGCAGACGCATCAAACCGCGCGTTTGTTAAAAAGCCGGACGGCAGGAACTGAACCACTATCTTGGAGGGGTGGCCGAGCGGTTTAAGGCACCGGTCTTGAAAACCGGCGTGCGGGAGACCGTACCGTGGGTTCGAATCCCACCCCCTCCGCCACTAGTCAGACGTAACGCTTTGATTTGAAAGATAAAAATAACCATTCGTTTGAATTGTTCCCACATTTATTCCCACACTCGACGGCGACTTAACGTGAACGTTGGCGAATGTAAAAAGAACGCTGAACGTTCTGGGCATGGTCTTACGCGGATGCAGCCTGATGTAAAGTCGGGTCGATTAGAGTTTCGATAAATTTACTCTAAGCCTTTAGACTTCCTGTCTCTTTCATGAAGTTCGTCAAAGGTATCGACTGTTAGCGGCCTGCTCAGCGGCTCCAATTTGATCTGTGGGCTATTTATCCGCATGCTGCCAACCAATTCTATGAACCAATCGTCAAGTTCGGTCCTTTGCGGCTTCGTCGCCAAATAGGTGTTCCGGTTGATTGCAAACGCCAAAAAGTCTGCAATCTGGAGCAAAGGTTCAATGTCTGAGGCTTGGTACTTTCCTTCCAGGCGTTCTGCAGCTTCTCCAAAAACCCTTGCTTCAAACTTGGCACCAGCTTTACGACGACCTTCATCCAAGAAAAGGTAAATTTTCTCAGGTTTGGGGGGTAAGGCAGACTTTACGTGAACTAGCAGCAGAAATAGTAGGCTAAGGTCTTCTCTCTTGGATAAATCGAAGCCTTCGATTTTTTCGTTGATCACGCCGATTCCGTGATCCTCAAATGTGCGATCGTCTATGGTTTGAACCAAAACCGGCCAGTTGTAATTGCTGTAAATTTTCGCAAACGCCGCGATAATCGCAAGATTGAAACCATCTTTGGATTTTTTCCAAGCTCCACGCTGGTTATAGATTTCTGTGAAGTGGAACTCATTGGCTGAAACGCCTTCTGAGTTAACATATTCAAGACAGTTTCTGAGTTCAGATCGAATTTCCTCCACCTGAGCGTCATCGAAGAGAACGGCAACATGTGTTCGTCGCGCTCCGGTCACGTATCTTGATTGTGTTGGATCTGTTGGACCGTATGTGTCGTCGATAGCAATGTGCATGAATATTTTTCTGTTCTAGACAGCCATCATTTCAGGAATTTCCTGGCCCCCTATAAGCCCGGAGCGAGAGAGCAGATGATACATGAAGACGCCAAAAATGGAGTTCTCTGAATGTCAAATCTGATTTGGTATCGAAAGTCAGTCGCAGCGTCAGAATAGCGTTATTGCTATTGGCGTTGTCGTGTTTATCACCGTGCTCGGTACACGCCAGGGGCCTCGTACTTGGCCACTCCGACTATTTGCAGAACGCCGCCGATGGTCGTGTAGTTACATGCCCCTTCCTTGCTGCAATCAGGCATGCGCTCGTTGAACCATGCTCGGGTGAATTCACCGGTTGTGGCTATCCGGTCATGTGCTTGGCGGAATTCGCTGACCGTTACGCCTTTCTTGTGAGGCCTTTCCGGTTTCGAGTGGTTGGGCATAGTGTAAACAAGAGCCTTTTCCCCGCGCCTTTGCCCCCATCGATAAACCTTTGAGCTATCGGAGGAATTGGGTTTTGGAATGGGCGTACCCATTGGCAAGTCTTCGATTGCCGATAGGATTGTCTCGAAGTTGTTCATTTGCAGCCCCCCATGCGGCCTCCTAGCCTCGTGAAGAAGGTGGCATAGGTTTCTCGCAATTCAAAGCAGTCTATCATGGAGGAACAATCGTAAGGCAGCCCGGTGCGGTTTACACGCAAGGCCCGCCCCAAAACCCTCAATTGGCCTCACAGCAATCACCAGACAGCTTCAATCATCTCATAGGTCATGAACCCGGCCAACTCATCAGAGCAGGTATTGCCCGAACTGTATCAGGGTCGCTTCGTTGGCGGCGCTGTACAGTCGGTAATAGGCGCTTCGCCGGACTTCATAGGTTCGCCAATGCATCCCCTTCGGCTTTGGCGGGAAGAGTTCCAAGCAGCTTGCCTCGCCGCCCAGCTTCACTTTGATCTTCTGAGCGCGATCCAGCAGGCGGGAAGCGCGGTCTTCGTACTGACTGTCATGGGTCATGCCATAGCATCTGGCGCATCGATAGAGTTTGCGGCCCCATAGCACTCGCTTGCGCTTGCCGCAGCCTGGACAGACGAACCACGCGCGCTTGCCGCCATAATTCGGCGTTGTGAAAGACAGAGGGATATGGTCGCGGATCTTTTCCCATTCACCTCCACGAACACGCGAACGGTAGTCAAGGATCAAGTGATCGCCGTGGTATTCAATCCCGATGCGGGCAACCTCTTCCCCGTTCCGGCTCCATACCAGTGATTTCTGACGCCCGGCTCGCAGCATGTCCAGCCGCTTCAGGACCGCGATATCCAAATCCCAGAACTGGCCTTGCCGCATTGCGCCGCGCCCGCCACCGCTGTTATAACCGCCCATAAAGATTCCCGAATTCAATAGTGAAATTTGGATTTCCTTTATAAGACAAAGCGCTGCGGTCTAAAACTCCTTATTTATTTCAAACACATACGAACGACGGCGGACTATACATCCGAGGTTCGGCTGGTTAACCTACGCCCTCTACAACCAAACGAATCCCTGAAAGTTGCTCGTGTCCCAATCCACCAACAATCTGGCGTCCTACATCTGGTCGCTCGCCGATCTCCTTCGCGGCGATTTCAGGCAAAGCCAGTACGGACGCATCATTCTGCCTTTCACGCTGCTGCGCCGCCTGGAATGCGTGCTCGAAGCCAACAAGCCCGCTGTGCTCGAAGAATTGGCGCGGGTTGAAAAGCAGGACATGTCGGAAGACGTCAAAGAGAAATTCCTGCTGCGCGCTTCGCGGCTCTCTTTCTACAACACCTCCAAAATGAGCCTGGCCACCCTGGGTGCCAACGGGATCAAGGATAACCTCGAAAGCTACATCCAGAGCTTTTCCAAAGATGCTCGCGAGATTTTCGAGCATTTCAAGTTTTCCGAATTCATAAGCCAGCTCAATGATGCGAACCTGCTTTTCAAGGCGGTTCAACAGGTCAAAAGCCACGACCTTCGCCCGGACGTCGTTTCAAACCACGACATGGGTCTCGTCTTCGAAGAGCTGATCCGGCGTTTTGCGGAAGGATCGAACGACACAGCAGGCGAGCATTTCACCCCGCGCGACATTGTCGATCTCACCACGTCCCTCGTCTTCATGGAAGATGATGACGCCCTCACAAAAGAAGGCATTATCCGCACGATTTACGACCCGACAGCGGGCACGGGCGGCTTTTTGTCAGCGGGCATGGAATATGTGCTGAAACTGAACCCCGCCGCAGTCATGCGCGCTTTCGGCCAGGAACTGAACCCGGAAAGCTACGCGATCTGCAAGGCGGACATGCTGATAAAGGGCCAGGACGTCACCAACATCAAACTTGGCAACACGCTCTCGCAGGATCAACTGCAGAACGAACGGTTCGATTACATGCTGTCCAATCCGCCCTTCGGCGTCGATTGGAAAAAGATCGAAAAGGAGATCAAGGACGAGAATGCGCTGAGGGGGCACGAGGGTCGCTTTGGCCCCGGCTTGCCGCGCGTGTCGGATGGATCACTGTTGTTCCTGATGCACCTGCTATCAAAGCTGCGCGATACAGACAAGGGCGGTGGACGTATCGGCATCATCCTCAACGGCTCACCGCTGTTTACGGGCGGTGCCGGATCGGGTGAAAGCGAAATCCGTCGTTACATTCTGGAGTCTGATCTGCTGGAGGCGATTGTCGCCCTGCCCACCGACATGTTCTACAATACCGGCATCTCCACCTATGTCTGGATATTGAGCAACAAGAAAGACCGCGCCCGCAAGGGCAAGGTGCAGTTGATCAATGGCACCGATCTTTACAGCAAGATGCGCAAGTCGCTGGGGTCGAAGCGCAAATGGATGGACGAGACCGACATCGCCACGATCACACGCTGTTTCGGTGCGTTCGAGCCCGTAGAAGCGCAATCGCTCGACAAACCGGTGGACGAAAAAAGCAACCGGGGTCGCCAGTCCGCAGCGCCGAAAACCGAAGCGCCTAAGACATTCGCGGCCAAGGTGTTCGACTTCCACGAGTTCGGCTATCGCCGCCTCACCATCGAGCGCCCGTTGCGCGAAAGCTATCAGTTCAGCAATGAGCGGATCGAGACACTGCGCTTTGCGCCCAAGCCGCTGTTTGCGGTCATGCAATGGATTTACCAGACCTATGGCAGCGACTGGAATGAGGATGGCCCGGAATATGGCGTTCTGGACGACCACGCCGATCTGATCCGTGTCCACATCAAGGCCGAGTTCAGCGAGCTGAAGGAAGCGCACATCAAGGACGCGCTCGACCCCAAGACATGGCGCGCACAGTTGAAGATCATGCAGACCGCCCGCGCATTGCAGGCCAGGATCGGCACCGCACAACATGACGATATGAACGGGTTTGCCAGGCAGCTCAAGGTCGCGGGCGTTGGCATGGATACACCGACCAAAGCGCAGATCACGGCGGCTGTGAGCTAGAAAAACCCCAAGGCGGAAAAGGTCATCAAGAAAATCCACAAGGATACCAGGCCCGATCCCGTCTATGGACTGTTCGCAGTGAAAGGGAAAACCGTCGAGTACAAACCAGATGGCGATCTGCGAGACAATGAGAACGTGCCGCTCGATCCGTCGCAAAATGTGAATGCGCTCAACGAGGCGTATTTTGCCGCCGAGGTCCTGCCCCATGTGCCCGATGCCTGGATCGACGCGGGCAAGGTGGATGGGATCGACGGCGAGATCGGCATCGTCGGCTATGAAATCCCGTTCAACCGGCATTTCTACACCTACCAGCCGCCCCGCGATCTGGTCGAGATCGATGCAGACCTGGATGCCGTCAGCGCCGAGATCATGGCCCTGCTGCAAGAGGTCCATTCCTGATGGCGGGGAAGTATCGAGCCTATCCTGCGTACAAGCCTTCAGGCGTTGAGTGGCTGGGGGGGATTCCTGAAGGGTGGGAACGCACTTACCTCGGCTTTGCATGTTCGGTCAAAGCGAGGCTTGGCTGGAAAGGCCTCAAAGCTGAAGAATATGTCGATGATGGATTTATTTTCTTAGCCACACCCAATATTAAAAATGACTCCATCGACTTTGATAACGTCAACTACATCACCAAAAAAAGATACGCAGAATCTCCCGAGATTGCCCTGGAAGTTGGCGACGTTTTGGTGACCAAAGACGGATCGACTACAGGAACCTCAAATGTCGTTCGGTCTCTACCTCGACCCGCAACCGTCAATAGTTCCATTGCCGTAATAAGAAGCGACGGTGCAATAGATAGTGTGTTCCTGTACTACTTTTTTTTGTGCGAGTTCACACAGAGCGTCATCAATCGAGTGAGAGGCGGCATGGGGGTGCCCCACTTATTCCAGGCTGACCTAAGAAAGTTCGATCTCTTAATACCCCCACTGCCCGAACAAACCAAAATTGGAGCTTTCCTTGATCACGAGACTACCAAGATTGATGCGTTGATTGCCAAGCAGCAGCGGCTGATCGACTTGCTTGAGGAAAAGCGTCAGGCGATGATCAGCCATGCGGTGACCAAGGGCCTGAACCCCAACGCCCCCCTGCGCCCCTCCGGCACCGACTGGCTCGGCGATGTGCCGGAGCATTGGGAGGTGAAGCGGCTCGGAAACTTATTCCGAGAAAGTAATAGGAGGGCAAGCACTCACGAAGAGCTGGAATTCCCTATATTGAGCGTCTCTATTCATCACGGAATATCTGACAAGGAACTTAACGAAGATGAGCTTGACCGAAAGGTCACAAGAAGTGACGACAAGTCGCTCTACAAAGTTATCAATGAGAACGATCTCGCCTACAATATGATGCGTGCTTGGCAAGGTGGCTTCGGCGCATCAACGCTGAACGGCTTGGTTAGCCCAGCATACGTTGTGTGCAACCCAACTTCATGGCTTCCTTCAAGCTACTTCGAACTTGTCCTCCGAACACCAAACGCTGTCACTGAACTAAAACGTTTCTCGCGAGGCATCACCGACTTTAGACTTCGGTTGTACTGGGATGAGTTCAAGAACATTGAAGTGCCGATTCCTTCATGTGATGAAGTGGCTGACATTCTCAAAGCTACGGCAGATCGTACAAGCAAATATGCTGATTTGAAGCGAAAAGCCCAATCCGCCATCACACTCCTCAAAGAGCGTCGCACAGCCCTGATCTCCGCTGCCGTCACCGGCAAGATTGATGTTCGCGACTGGCAGCCACCCAAAACCGATTCCGACCAACACTTGGGCACCGCCGAGGAAAAAGTCGCATGACCATTTCAACAGGCAAAGCCAGGGAGATTGTTTTTCAGGACGAGATGATTGCGCAGATGATCGCGGCAGGCTGGCAGCTTGGCACCTCTGCGGGCTATGACCATGCCCTCGCGCTCTATTCCGAAGACCTGATCGACTTCGTCAAGGATACGCAAGACGCGGAATGGCAAAAGCACCGCAAGAACTATCCGGGCAATGCAGAGCAAAAGCTGTTGGAGCGGGTCGCCAGCCAGCTGAACAAGGCCGATCCGAACGCGATCAATACCCAGCTGCGCACCTTTGGTACGCTCGGGGTGCTGCGCCATGGGGTGAAGGACCGCAATGCCAAGTTCAAACTATGCCAGTTCAAGCCTGAACATGATTTGAATCCCGACACCCTCGCCCGCTACAAACAAAACCGCCTGCGCATTGTGCCGGAACTGGTCTATAGCCCCTATACCACCGAAGCGCATTTGGCCGAGACGGGCACTCAGGCCAGGAAATGGCGGATCGATCTGGTGCTGTTCGTCAATGGTTTGCCGATTGTTACGTTGGAGCTGAAGTCCGAGTTCAAGCAATCGGTGCAAAGCGCAATTGCCCAGTACAAGAAAACGCGCCTGCCCGTCGATCCGGCGACAAAGAAGCCAGAGCCCTTGCTGACCTCCAAGCGCGGTGCCCTCGTGCATTTCGCGGTCAGCCAGTACGAAGTCTACATGGCAACGAAGCTGGCTGGACCCGAGACCTACTTCCTGCCCTTCAACAAGGGCACAAAGGAGGGCGGCGCAGGAAACGACGTGCCAGCGGACGAGAACAGCTACGCTACTAGCTACCTCTGGCAAGAGGTGCTGCAACCCGATGCCCTGCTGAATATCCTTGCCCGGTTCATGCATTTGCAGATCGAAGAGAAGGAGGACTGGCAGGGCCATAAGGTCAAGAAGGAAACCATGATCTTCCCGCGCTATCATCAGTGGGACGTCGTTGAGCAACTGATCTATGCCGCCAAGACGGAAGGACCGGGCAACAAATACCTGATCCAGCACAGCGCCGGGTCCGGCAAGTCAAACTCCATCGCCTGGACCGCGCACCAACTCTCGTCGCTGTATGACGGTGACGGCAAGAAGACGTTCGATTCCGTGATCATCGTGACGGATCGCACCGTGCTCGATGACCAGCTACAGGAAACGATTTATCAGTTCGAGCATGTCGACGGCGTGGTCGGTCGCATCAACCGGCAAGAAGGCGACGGATCGAAATCGGAAAAGCTGGCAAGTGCCCTGGAAGCCTCACAGCCGATCATTATCGTGACGATCCAGACGTTTCCGCATGTCCTGAAGGCGATTGAAAACAGCACCAGCCTGAAAGGTCGAAACTATGCCATCATCGCAGACGAAGCGCATTCTTCACAGTCCGGATCGACCGCCCGTCAGCTTAAAGAAGTGCTGATGCTCGACAGTCGCGATGATGATGAAGAGCTGACTTCAGAAGACATCCTCGACGCCGCCGTCGCATCGCGCCGCGTATCCAAGAACCTCAGCTATTTCGCCTTTACGGCAACGCCGAAGACCAAGACGCTTGAGCTGTTCGGTCGCCTGCCCAAGCCCGATGAGCCGCCGTCCAAGACGAACCTGCCGGTTCCCTATCACGTCTATTCGATGCGCCAGGCCATTGAGGAAGGCTTCATTCTCGACGTTCTGAAGCACTACACCAGCTACAAGGTCGCCTACAATCTGGCGCTCAAGATCCAGGAGGCCGACGCCGAGGTCGACAGCAAGAAAGCCAAGGTGAAGCTGAACCAGTGGGTGCGCCTTCATGACTACAACATCGCCCAGAAGGTGCAGGTGATCGTCGAACACTTCAAAGACAACATCATGGGCATGCTCGGCGGACAAGCCAAGGCAATGGTTGTCACCAGCTCGCGCAAGGAGGCAGTGCGCTACAAGCTAATGTTCGACAAATACATCCAGGAGAAAGGCTACGACAAGCTGCATGCGATGGTGGCGTTTTCTGGTGAAGTCGAATTCAGCACAAGCGACCCAAACGTCGAAGGCCTGCTCGGTGAAAAGTTCACCGAAGTGAGCATGAACCCCGGCCTCAAGGGCCGTGACATGCGCAAGGCTTTCGATACCGACGAATATCAGGTCATGATCGCCGCGAACAAATTCCAGACCGGCTTTGATCAGCCGAAGCTTTGCGCCATGTATGTCGACAAGAAGCTGGCAGGCGTGGAGTGCGTTCAGACGCTCTCCCGTTTGAACCGCACCTATCCCGGCAAGGAGATCAGCGGAACCTACGTTCTCGACTTTTTCAATGAGCCGGCCGACGTCTTGAGCGCGTTTCAGGAATACTACCAGACCGCCGAACTGGTTGACGTCTCGAACCCTGATCTGATCTTCGACCTTTCGGAGAAGCTGCGCGGTTTTGGCATTTTTCAATGGTCGGAAGTCGAACGATTTTGCGAAGCGTACCTGCAGAAGAGCAAGAGCAACGCCGCCATTGCCAACATCTGCAAGCCAGCGGTGGACCGCTGGACGGTTCGCTACAAATCGGCGCTTGAGGCTTACCGGACAGCTCTCGACATGTTCGAACGCGCCAAGAAGGCTGGCGGTGCTGTCATGATCGCCAACACTGAAAAGACATTCAAGCAGTGCAAGCAGGAGAAAGACGGCCTCGACGTTTTCAAGAAAGACCTGGGCACATTCGTTCGGTTTTACGAGTTCATTTCGCAGATTGTCGATTACGACGACAAGGAACTGGAAAAGCTCAGCCTGTACGCGCGAAACCTGCGCCCGATGCTGCGGGATGCTGACATTGAAGATGACACCGTCGATCTGGGCGACGTAGCGCTGAGCCACTACCGGCTTTCGAAGATCAAGGAACAAGACCTGGCCCTCACGATCGACGGTGGCGAGGGACTTGTTCCCGGAATCGGGCTCGGCAGTGGCGTTGCAAAAGACAAGACTGAAGAATTGTTATCCCGGATCATTGAACGCCTGAATGACCTGTTCGCGGGCGAAGGCCTGACCGATGACGATCTGGTCAACTATGCGCGCACGGTTTCCGACAAGGTTCGCGAGAACCCAAGGGTCATGTCCCAGATTGCCAATAATACCCGCGATCAAGCCATGCTGGGCGATTTCGAAAAAGCTGTCGAAAATGCGATCCTCGACAGCGGAGCAGCCCAGCAAAAACAGACGAACAAACTGCTTTCAACGCCTGAAAAGTTCAAGATATTCAAGGATATCATCTACGAGATATTGAATACCGACTCGTGAGCCGGGACACATTAATCGATTGAGAAAGGTTCACCGTTCTGCGCACTTCTGAGGTATTTTCTTGATTCCGACTTTCGGCGGTTGGGCGCACACGAAGTTGCCCGGAGAAAAATATTCGATCCGGCATCATGCGACACCGAACATACCGGGCGATGACCTCCAAGCAATGGATCACCGGAAATCAGGCGGATTACAATGAAGTTCAACGATTTGCTAAATTCGGCGGGAATCAAACCGGAAGAGGTCTGCGTCATCCGCCACCACACGTCGACGAGGGGTAAGCGCTTTGCCACGCTGCATGATCTTTGGCGCGGTGATCCCCACGGCTTTGAGCGTTACCAATCAACACAGAAGACTAAGAGGCAAATTTTCCGAAAACGCAAGATCTGGGCGGCCTTCGTTAACCCGACTCCAGACGAGACCGTGTTCGTCGGCTTGTTCGATGCAAAACTGGCGGATACGCGGAAGGCCGACTGGCTCTGCGATTACCGAGGCAATGAACCTGGTGACGGAAAGCCCGTCGACATTTTTGCGACCTCGCGTCGTAATGAGCTTTCTGATCAAATAGGGATTCTGCACGTAGACTGGCCAGCCGAGAACAAGCGAACCTGGGCGCGACGGGCGGATGGCCTGAACCTGCCGCTCTCTACCAAGCAGTTCGCTGCGCGTATTGGGCCGCTGACCGGGGAGGCACTAGTCGACGAATTATTAGACCTCGGTTTCTCAGTGACGGGTGCGACCAAGAAGGTGAAGCAGCTCCGACGTGGCGAACTTGTCATTTACGTCAAGCGAGAGATCAAGACTCGGCCCCTGGTTATCCATCCGCACTATCTTGAGCTTGCCGAGGAATTTCGCGCTCTTGGCGGCGTCGATGTGCCGAGCCCGTTGAAGACATATAAAAACAGCAACCTGCGTGCGTTTCCTGCCTACTACACCGATAGTCGCGATAGCGAAGGGCGCCACGGGTTTGCCATTGGGATCGAAGCGCCCTGCCTTCGCGAGTTGGTCGACCTTCTAGACCGAGGTACGAAGATTTCCACGCCTGACGGGGAAGTACGTGTAATCGCGCCAGAGGACGATCCGTTTACTGAGTACGAGCGGCTGCAGGCCGCTAGAGTCGGACAAGGCGAGTTTCGCGACGCGCTGATGATTTTCTGGAAAAGCGTGTGTCCGGTAACGGGCATCGATCATGCTGTGCTGCTTCGCGCCTCTCACATCAAACCCTGGTGCGAGGCATCGAACGCCGAACGTCTCGATCCATTTAATGGGCTTCTGCTCAGCGCCCATGTCGATGCACTTTTCGACCGCCACTTGATTACATTTGGTGACGACGGCTTGATTAAAATTTCTTCGATGGTGTCGATCGCAAATCGCGCTCGGTTAGGCCTTGATCCGACTTTTCGAATTTCAGGTCTCAATGCGAGACATTTGCCTTTTCTCGAGCATCATCGCAGTCGATTTCAGCCGTAGAACGAATTAGCAGGCCGTTAAAGTATAGGTCTATTGTCGCATGAGTGACTGCCTCGACTAAAATCTCTGTCGTCAGCATTTCGACATTCGTTTCGACGCTTACGCCGAACCCGCGCTTCAGCTTTTCGGCACCCATTGCAGCAGTAGCGCGCATCTGCGCGTTTGGATATCGGTATGAAGTCTCCGCACCAGGAACACCGCCATCCCTCACCATCGCGACCGATCATGCGAAGGATGCTTATCGCACGCGCCTTGCGTGACCTTGGATTAGCTTCGCGCCAGACATGGTATTGCACGAAAGCCCGGTCGCCGTCGAGGTCGATTTGAATGCCATCGGGATCGGGTGCACCCATTGCTTTTACCTCATTTGATCATAGAACATTTTTTGGGCGCCATAGGCGGGTCAAGCCTTTGAAATCCCGAGTTTGAATTTTCAAACCCCACCCGGATCGAACCCGGTTTCAGTAGCGGCCATACGTTCTGCTTCTTCACGCGTCGCACCACCATCGAATTCCATGATCGCCGCACGCTCCTCGAAGACGTGGCTAAGGTCAATCACGTTGTCGCAGTCGAATTTCGTGCCCCCCTCGCCTCGCGACTTTTGCGACTGTTGCGACGGATCAGCAAATTTTGACCGTTTCGTCGCAACAGTCACAACAGTCGCAACTGCAGAAGATGTGTCGAAGTATCGTCCCATTCCGATCACCGCTTTCCGTGGATGCGCCAGACGGTTCTTGATTTCACACCATCCACGAAATCGCCATCATCCAGTTTTACCAGCCAGTCGTTTTGTTGGAGCAATCCAACCGCCGCCTTTGCCTTTTTCGCATCGCGCAAGGTATTCGGTCCCAGTCGCACGATGGCACGGATGCTGATCAACGGTTCGGTCCATCGCTCCAGAAGCCATAGGCGAAGCGTCTCGGCTTGCTGGATTTCCAGTGGGATGATCGCCGCATCCGCAAGGCGTTGGGCTTCGGAAAGATAGTACTGCGCCAGATCGATTCCGTTCGCCATGCGGTCGCACCCGACATGCTGAGCGTCGAGACTATCGAAGAGCGTCAGAACACCGGCAATCCGCGCGGCTTGTTCCGCCGACTTTGACGCAAAGGCTGTAACGGTAGACAGCGATTCTCCGGGGGCCTGTAATCGCTCGATCTTCAGAGCATAAGCCTGTAACAGTGCGCGTGCTGCCGGCAATAATGGCAGATGGCGCGGTTCCAGGCGATTGCGCGTGTTAGCGTCCAGAGGCAGATCGCGTTCAAGGTACGTCGTTATCCGCTTTCCGAATTGCTCCACTATCCGATCACTATTCGAGTCATATTCTGTTCGCAGACGAAACCCGATTTCACTTGCCGGGTGCGACATCAGGAATCGCGCCAGAAACCCTTGCCCATTCGCTACCGGATCAGCCAAAAGGCCCATCGCTGCAACCGGCTGCAACAGAACATGACAGGCGAGCCGAATGCCATAAAAGGCTTCTGCGCCATCCCCTGCCCGGACCCGATCCACACCGGACCCGTCCCAGAGTTTTGACAGGCCGGACACGCTCTTCAAGCGATGGTCCTTGCTCATGGCGTGACCGCCAACGAAGCCACCGCCTTCATCGGTGAACAACCCGAGTGAGGGACGCCCGCTTGCATAGAGTTTCAGTAGTCCTTCTAGCGTCGGATCGCCTGCCAGCATGACCGGCAACAGCGGCGTGGCAGGCTCCGGTCCCAAGGCGAGAAGATCGGCACGCGTTCCATCGGCATCGCTCTTCGCGGTCTTCAGGATATCGCGATGTCGGGTCTCCCAGATCGACAGATCGATTTTGTAGTCGGTCAACTCGTCACGATACTTTTCGGCAAGTCCCTTCTGAAAGCCGTGTATCGGTTCGATCAGCAATCTGTCGCTGGACGATTTCCGTTCCCCCGATTTTGCTACCGTCAAGCCGAAGAGTGATACCGGCGAATACCCCGCCAGCGTTTCCACATCGGCGAATGCCTGCACTGCCAGCGACGCGACCGTCAGAGCGCTTTGCGCGCCGATGGCAACGGGCGCTTGGACTTTGTCATGGATCGCCTCAGCAACGGCCTGAAGCGGCCCCAGCGCCGATACCGGGAATGGATCACCCGGTTGGATTTCCCGGATCAAAGGCGTCGGCTCGACCCCCACGAAAGGCTGCGCCGATTTGAAAGCTTCGCGAGCGCTCATGGAGACACCATCAGCGCTATGCCGCGAGCGACATCGTTCCAATCCTGACCCGCAGGCGCAGCCATGATGCGAACATCACGGCCTTCAGCCTTGGCCCGCGCCGCCAGTGCATCAGCGGCACGATGCCCCGGCAAGTCACCGTCAGGCGCAACCACGATTGCCGCTTGGGGAAAAGGTATGCGAATTCCTGAGATGCCGGATGTGGACAATGCGGCCCAGACGCGTGGTGTCGGGTCTTCGAACACGAGCGCATCCCGTAATGACATGCCGGTTTCGATCCCTTCGCAAATTACAATTGGCCCATCGCTCTCGTCTGCAAGACGAACCGCCCCGCCACCGCAATCACCCAGCATCATCTTGCAGGGCATTACGTCTGCCTTGTGGGCGTCAGGTGCAAGAAAAGTGCGGTGTATGCCGATTGCCTCATCGCGCTCGCCCTTCGTCACCAGGCCGATCATTGCCGGGTGTCGCGTCTTCGACGGCGTATGCTGCAATGACGGGTGAAAGCGCAAAGGTGCGGGAAAAGGAGGTCTGATTCCGTGTTCGCGCAGATACCTTTCAGCAAGGGTATCCCGGATGGGGTACGCCTCGCACCACAGCTTCATCGCGAAACCCCGACGATCCGATATTCGGTGTTCAGGCCTCTGCGCCGGAAGCACGCTGATATCAGCCTCGCCGAGGCCGCGACGGTTCAGTTCCCGAAGTACAACGACGGCATCGCATCCGGCGAAGCACTTCACCAACAACTTACCGTCCTCACCGTCAGCCAGCGACAACGCCGGTGTCCGAGTGTTTTCGTGCGCCGGGCAGAAAGCAATACCACGTCGCCCAGACCATTTCCCGCCCAGCACATGGGTTGCCGCTTCAGCGCTCATCGGCTTCACCTGCACCTGAAGCGTTTTCCGCTTCGCGCGCCTTCAGCCAGTCCTTGATTGCTTCGACGGTGATCAGGCGGCGCTTGCCGATCTTTGCGCTCCTCAGTGAGTCGTCTGCCAGTGCGGCATAGAGTGTTGTCCGCCCGATTCCGATGAGGCGTGCGGCATCATTCGGCGATACCGCAAGTGGCTGGAGTGCAGCGACGAATTGTTGGATTTCAGAAGGGTTTGTCATGCTCATGATCCTTTGTGTGAACATGAGCGAACATCGGGGTTGGCACTGATCAAAAACATCCCGAGAGTTCTTGATCAGTTATTGATCACCATCGACGTCCTTTATGATGGCTCTCAAAGTGCCCTCGCTCGGCGAATTATTGCCTAAGAGCGCTTTGACCTCACGCGCTTCGGCACGCGCCGAGGTTTTGTTTTTTCCATCCCGTCTCCTCTTTCGGATCAACGCTTCGGCTTCCGGCCTTATCGGATGAGGGGGTGCACCGCTCGAAAACTTCAATTGCAAACCTGCCAAATCTGCGGCATTGGATTGCTTGGCGATGAGCTTGCCATTTTCGAGAGAAACCAGATCGGCCAAAGTGGCGATCTGGCATCTTTCTATCGACAGCGCAGGCGTTCCAGACAGATAGGGCGTAAGGACAAGTCCTTTTCGCAATCTCGGTTCCGCCGCGATCGCTTCCTCGATTTTACGTGCATCTTCAATGCCCCATAACCTCAGTGCGAGATACACAGTCACATCATTATGAGCGATTTCAAAATTGCCCACGCGCCATAGGGTTTCATCGATCAACGGTCTGTCGAGTCGACGCCTACAAGAAAGCGCATCGGCAATGCGAGACACCAGAACACTCGGCAGTGCACGGACGACGTTCGATTGTTCGGGTGATGCTGGAACAAAACCTGCCTCAGGACAGCGCCAGCCAAGTTTGTCCGCTAGGGGGTCAATCGCCACGCGCGCCGTGTGCCCCTGATCGCAGGCATCACATAAAACGATCCCGCCAGAAGATCGTTGTTCGACCAATCCAAGACTGCAAAGCACTTCTAAGCCCGGATCATCGGCGATCTGATTAAGCGGTAATGACCACTCATACGCGCCCAATAAACGGTAGAGCAGATCAAGCCCACACATTACTCA
The DNA here is from genome assembly GCA_051251555.1 of Hoeflea sp. Lineage (GTDB taxonomy): Bacteria > Pseudomonadota > Alphaproteobacteria > Rhizobiales > Rhizobiaceae > Hoeflea. The sequence goes on along the minus strand of JBPOEW010000012.1, from coordinate 97,886 downwards.
GCAAGATCAAGAAGTTGGTCGTTTTCGGAGAGAATGCCCCATCTTTCAAGCAATCGGATCGACAGTGTGCGATCTTCTTCGGTCTGGTTCGGCAACGTCGTCCGTGAAGGATGCCCCAGATCAATGGTAAGGGTCTTGCCGTGTTGCTTGGCCCGCTTGATCTTGACAGTTGCCGCAACCATCAGATCGCCGCAGCGCAGCGGAGAACGGTCACCCAGCTTTTGCTGCATGATATCGTAAATCTCGTTGTCATCGCTGGCATGTTCATACAGGCTTCGCATGCCATCGCCCCAGAACTTCAGCTTCACGACGGAGACGCTTTCAACTCTGTCTTCTGGCGAAATATCGAAATCAGGTTTCACCTTCAGCGGCCCAAAATCCACCTGTCTTGGTTCAACGCGAACAAGATCGACGGCTTCATTGGAAAAGCTGTCTGCAAACGCAGAGGCAAGTGGTTCATGCAGTTTTGCGCCACCCCTTGAATAGACTTCGATTTCTTGTGCGCGCGGATTGAACGCGAATATCATTTCATCGACACGTTGGCGCAGCGCCATCAAGAAACGATTGTCCTGATCTATGGTCATTTCCTGGATCGGTCGGTCCAGAAGGTAGATCGTGAGATAAGTGATTTCAGATTTTTCATCCGTTAGCCGATCGCGCCGAACAGCCGAAAACCAGTCTATTTCGTGGGGCCGGGACACTTGGAAATTGCGCGCTTTGAGAACAGCCTCAATGAAGTGCACCCGCGCATCAGGATCGGATACTGTCTCGCTGCTGAGTTGTGCGCCATCCATTCTATAGCATGACCATTGGCGCCCACCGCTGTAGCGATTCATGGATGCCGCGTTCGCAATCTTCGGCAACAGTTCGGCGTAATTAAGTGCGACGAAAAAGGCAGCCCCCTCTGCACCACCACCCTCGGGAACATCAATTTCGTATCCGCCGCACACCTCGTCGATAGCGACCCAGCCATCGGCGTTCGCGATTTCTTGGATAAGGTCAAGCTCCGCGCGCAATCTGTCTTCTTGAACCTGTGGCTAGGCAGCAAGCGCCTCTTCAATCGTATTCGCCAGTTTCCCGGCTTCCAGCGCCCAGTCGAAATCGTCAGCAAACTTCATACCTCTTTGGTCGAAATAGCTTTTCAATATGTCGGGGGATGTGCCGCGAAACAGTCTCTTCAGTTTGCCCAAGATAGCCTCCACGATTACGAAAACTAACGCCTGACAGATGTTCATCTAAAGATGTATCAGTTCATTAAGCAACCGAGAAGTGCGTTAACCCGTTATCCCTTTGCAGACAAAGTCTGCCCAAGCGGCCATCAGTTCGCGGCGCTTACCCATCAGGTCACCACGCGCATAAGCAGCTTCTGCCTTGTCCTTGAGCTGGTGCGCCAGTGCGGCTTCGATGACTTCACGCGGAAAGCCGGTTGTCTCACCCGCCCAATCGCGAAAGGTAGACCGAAAGCCATGAACTGTGATTTCGTCCAGCTTCATGCGGCGTAGTACGGCAGTCATGCTCATATCCGAGATCGACTTGCCCGGTCTGGTATCGCTGCCAAACACCAAATCGTTATTGCTACCGCGTTCACCAAGTAGTCGTAATGCACTGTCGGATAAGGGTACACGGTGTTCTTTCGCCGCCTTCATCCTTTCTGCTGGAATGATCCACATCCGGTTCTTGAGATCTATTTCCTTCCAGCGCATTTCCCTCGCTTCACCTGATCGCGCTGCCGTCAGAACCGTAAAGGCCAAGGCTCGCGCCGATACGCCTTCCCGCTTGGAAAGGGCGGCCATGAAAGTATCAGCATCGGCATAAGGGATCGCTGCATGATGCCTGACCGCCCGCACCTTGCTGGGCTTTGGCAACAAATGATCCAGGTGCCCACGCCACCGCGCTGGATTGTCGCCTCCCCGCACACCCACTGCAGTTGCATAGTCCAGCACAGCTTCAATCCGTTGGCGCAAGCGACTGGCGGTTTCGGGCTTCTCGTTCCAGATCGGCTTCAAAACGGCGATCACGTCGGCGGTTTCAATGACCTTTACATCAAGATCGCCGAGCTTCGGCATAGCATAGGTGTTCAGAGTTGAAGACCATTGTGCAGCATGTTTTGCGTTTTTCCATCCGCTGCGTTTGCTTTCAATCAACGCTGATGCGGCATCGGTGAATGTGAGAAACTTGGTCTTGTCACGTGTCGAAAGTGGATCGGAACCTTCAGATATCAGCCTCCGTGCTTCCAATGCCTTCTCACGCGCTTTCGCCAATGTCACTTCAGGAAACGCGCCAAGGCCTAGATCGCGCCGCCGTCCATTTAGCTGATAGCGCAGCACCCACGAACGCGCACCGGTGGGCTTAACGAACAGGAACAGCCCGCGCCCATCCCCATGCTTGCCAGGTTCGGCACTTTCGACTTTTCGAACGGATAAGGCCATATCGTTCCCACGTTTGTTCCCACACTAAAACGTGGCTTATCACGGATGAGAACGGACGACAACGAACGTATGTGAATTTATCACATTGTTTATAAATGATTATATTGAATGCCAGCGAACAGCTAGGAACGTAGAAAGACACTGGTTATACGGACACCCCCTCCGCCACAACTTTATGAAAACAATAATCAAAATCAGTTGACATCTCCGCGAAGCGTTTGGAGTGCCGTGCAACATCGTCAACATGAGTTGCAACAGTGCTGCAACTGCAGAGCTGTTGCACATGGCGAATTTGGTGTTGCAGTCATTGCTGAGCAAATTTCGCCGCTATGCGCTTATGCTTCACCTGCGGGCCAGCCCAATTGGGTTCGCTCCTGCTACATGTTTGGTTGAGCACACGAAGACATCAAGGTCATGCGGGTCCGGAACGGGACTTTCAGATACCATGGCTTTCAGGCGGCATGTTCCGATCTCATTATCGAGCATCGCCTGACAGCACCTCGCCATCCATGGACGAAAGGACAAGTCGAGAGGACCGCACGACCAAGGACGCAACCGTCAACCATTCCACTATGACAACCACGACCAGTTGCGTCTGCACCTCAAGGACTTCATCGACGCCTTCAATGTCGGCAACTGGCTCAAGACGCAGAAAAATTTCACCCCATACGGGTTCATCTGCTGTCAGTGGACAATCGAACCCGAAAGATTCCTCATCAGTCCAATCCACCAAATGCCGGGGCGGAACAATTAGTCCAGGACACTCAATCGCGGCAGGATGCCTGGATTCATTTCAACCAGCCGATTCGCCATCATTCTGTCCGCCAGAGCCAAAGAATCGAGATAGGGCAGCATCATATAGAGGTCGCTGCCGGACCCGCTAATTTCAGTTACAATTGCCCGTTTGGGATAAGGCAACTGCTTGAGCAGGCTCGGCGTGAGATAATGTAGCGTATTGATCAGGGTGACCTTCTGGGGTCTTGGTTTGCGGGTTAATTTGCGCACAACATCGGCCCGTGCCGTCTCGCTATCGGTGACAGGCTGACAGACACGAAATGAACGGCCTTCGCGACGTAACTGGTCAGTAACTGTGTCGATCTCGGCACCGAATCGACCGTCGATCAAAGCGATATGGGAAACGTCATCTTCTGCCGCTCCGCCCTCGCTGCGCAAAAGGTCCAATTCTTCAACAGTGCCCCTCATGATCACCAAATGCGATGGCGCCGCAGGCTTGGCAACCTCAGGCCAGCCTCCTTTTGGCACGGGAACCGATTGCCGGATCAGCGCATAAATGTCGCTGTGATAATCTGGAAAGCCCCAGTGTTGCGTAATCTTGTCGATCGCGCTCCGTGAATGATGATCGTACAATTCGGAATCGGTCAGATAGCGCTCCAGTACTTCACAGCCGGTTTTCAAGTCTGCCATGTCGATAATCGCGCCACAATCTTCACCAATGAGTTCCGGTGCACCGCCGCCCTGGCGAAAGGCAATTACTGGAAGCCCGCAGGCCATGGCCTCATGCACGACACAAGGAAACGGGTCTGCGCGGGCAGTCAGAAAAAAGATATCTCCACCCAGAAACACCTGCTCTATTTCCGATGTTGACGGCATCAGCCGGACAAATTCCCCCAGATTGTGGCGCTCGATGAAATCTCGGGCATAGAGGAAATTCTTATCCGCGGCACCGTACCACACGAAATACACAGGGCGAGGCTGGGCCTTACCACGAAGATACATGGCGGCAAAATCGACAAACAGGTCAACACCCTTGCGAATGTCTCTGGTGCCTACATTCAACACCACAAAGGCATCTTCCTCGATGTCCAAATTCTCACGCAACAATCGTCGACACTCAAGCCGTGAAAGTGATCCAAAGTCCTCTTCCAGCACCCCTTGCCCACGAACCGTCACCTTGGACACATCAAGATCGCTGAAACGCTCTGCAATATTTTTTACGAAGTAAGAGGGAAAGATCACCTTTCGCGAGATCCGAGCGAACTCTTCAAAGACTGCGGGCAGATAGTAGGCGGCGACTTCGTGGATCAACGAAATGACCGGTATACCCAAGGTAGAAAGACCGCGACCGATTCGGATGGATTCAGCTGAATTTATCAACGCGCAGACCGGTGGGTTGCTCTCAAAAACCCCATTTGGGTGAAACAAATCCGAAAGTTCTTGATGGGCAGCTTGTTCGCTGAATTTTGGGTCATATCTTGACCCGGACATCACATGCGTATGCGACAGCTCCTGAAACTCTGCCAGACGTTCACCGCCCTCGTCCAGGATTGTGAAACACTCGAATGCGTCGCTTTTGCTGAACATTTCCAGCAATCGCAATATGATCGCCGGAGCGCCCGTTCTCGAGGCATCATGACTGACGAAAACAAGCCGCGGTTTCTGGTGCGTATCAGAGTTTACATATGCCTGCATCGCGCTGGTTTTTGTCAGGGTTTTCTGATGCAGATGCCCACGTATATAACTCTCTGACAGCCAAGCGTTTGGCTTGCGCCCCTCGGACAAACCATGTCGCCGAAAATGGAACAGCGGATCAACCCCCGCTGCTTCGACATCCGGGTTTGTCGCGAGATAATATGACGCGTCAAAAACGCTTCCGCACGTCTTCTCAGACACTTCAAGTCTGGGGGGAAGGATAAGCGACTTGACCGCTTTGGGTAGGAAATTGCGAACCAGTTTCCTCATGTCGGCGTCTCGTCAAGAGTGGACATAAGCGCGGCGATTTTCGGATTGAGATGGCTCATTTCAGCAATCAGTTTTTCATTACGTACAAATATTTCCTCAAAGCCCAGACCCAGCCGATACAACTCCGTCAGTTCAGATATCAGTCCTTCTGCAACCCAGACCGCATGGCTGAACCCGGATACAAAGTCACGAGACAGGCCTTCGGATCCCGAGCACACTACAATCTCGTCGCACCCAAAGCCGCTGATCAGATCTTGCAGGCGGGGTGACACTGTCGCAAATGTAATTTTTGCCGGATCAAGCCGCTTGATCGCCTGCCCCTGATGGCTATCCTGCCGCCCTTGACCACCCACGAGGGCGGCAGACATCTTGCCGCTCGCCACGATCAAGGCCGTTTTCTTCGGCACAAGAGCCAGGTCGGCTCTCAGCTGAAGGCTCGATTCGATATCCACCAGTACTGTATTTATCCGTTCAATGAACTTCGGAATACCCGGCGCGGTTTGAACGCTTCGTTGGCCGTCCGCGCCAAGTCTCTGGCGTTCCTCTCCTGCCGTGAACAAATGCAAAAGGGTGTCGCAGACTGAATTAAGGTCGAACGCATCTACCAGGATCACTCCATTGCTTTCCGCAATTCGCTCGCCGTCGGGGTGGCCTCTGGACAAGACAACCGGTAGCCCTGCAGCCTTGGCCGCAGTCACGCCGGATATGTCGGCGCTGTTACGACAGAATTTCAGATAGATATCGGCATCTGCAAGCACGTCCTCCAGATCCGGGTTGGAAATTATCCGAATCCGATCAGATGCGGCTGAGGCTTGCACAAAATAGCTTGCATAAAACTGCGGTGTATTTGGATCTTTTACCCTGCCGCCGTGCCAGACAAAATACACATCTGCCGCCAGGCCAACATTCGAAAGACATTTGGCCGCGACGACACCAAACAGATCGACGCTGTTTTCTATATCCAGCGGTCCACTGCCGACCACAATGATCGCATCTTCTGGCAGGCCCAACGCTCTTCGCGTGTCCGCAGGATTTTTACGCGACCCGGCCTCTGAGCGAAGGGATTCAAGGCTGGCACCAAACACGGTTGTTGCCGGGCCTTCACCAGGTTTGAAATAACCTTGCAGTTTGGACTTGACCAGTGCCGAAGCGCATAGAATGTGGTCCGTAAAAGCCGCCATACGATGCACTTCTTCGGCACTGCGCCTTGCCAGCCCGGCCCCCCCGAACACGATCGTTGGACATTTCAGGACTGCCATCGCCTCTGGGAGCAAGATGCCACCTTCCACTTCGACAAATGCGGCGACTGGCGGGTTGGATGCAATGACTTCGGCGAGCCGTTTGCTAGAGCGACGCAGGGTGTCAAGCGGGGCAATCTCTGTCGATAGGCCCGACAGAACCCACAAATGCGCCGCACTGGCAAACTCCGACAGCAATGAACCGCCCCGCGCACCAACCACAACAAATTCGACCTCGGGGTTGGCAATTTGGCTGCGCAATATATCCAGCCAGACCCGATTGGGCTCCGTATCATCCAAATTCTCAAGCGCGACCAGCAAACGCTTGCACTGATGCAGCGCTTTGCTGAAATAAGTCTGCAAGGTGACATCTTCGACCTCCCCTAAGGCCGACAGCCGAGCAACAACAAAAGGTTCGGTGATCAATGCGTTCGGACGCTGACCTCCAGGATAGCCATGATGGAAATACCGTTTACGCAAGTCTGACAGATCTTGAACCTGGTCTTTGGATATTTTCGCCAAGAAAACCGGATCCAGATCAGGTGTCAGGGACATTGGAACTCCGTCCGGCCGCTGCGCCAACCGCGCCGCCAGCGATTGCACCCTGTGCTGCGAGGCTCGTGCCAACAGGCGGCCCTCTAGGGCGTTAATAAAAGGATGCGGCGAAAACCGCTCATGCCCACCCCCAACATAGTGCTGTAATGCGTCTTGGCCGCAGCATGCCTGGTCTCGGTAATATTTCACATCGAAATATGGTGAAGGAGCTATATCCATCGCTTGGCCTTTGACGATGAAATGCTCCAGCGGACGACTGACAGGTTGAGCACCTGCAGCATCAACACCCGCAAGATAGAAGGCTGTGTCAAGCAACGGTTGGGGGGACAATGGTTGTGAGCTGATAAGGTAGTGATAGACCGAATACACGACGCTGCCTGATGCTTTAAGCTGGTCTTGATAGAACTCCACATCGAACAGCTCATGCGTCGCGAGGTCGCCCCCGGACTCCCAATACCAGGCAAAGGCCTCTCGGAGGTTGGTAACATCAGCCCCCCCCTGATCGCGGACATAGTCAACGTCGAACAACGGATGGGACCGGCGAATGTCCAGCGTGCCGCTAAAAAGATCTACATAAAACTGAAAGTTCGCCGGATGACCCCGGGCCTCACAGATAAAGGCCACGTCGATGAACGGGTGGAAAGCGGCGAGCCCACCATCCAGATTTGCAAGGGCGAGTTCCACAAGTGTCGGGTATTCACGCGCCGCCACCCCGACATTCCGCCGAAAAAACAGCGGGTCAAAAAACGGGTTGGGCCAGGCGTCTTCGCCAGCCCCTTTGGTCAGGTAGCGAATGATCGGATTCGGGACTTCGCTCACTTCCGTCTCTGTGCATTTCTGCGCGTACCAATTCACGTCAAAAATGCAGTTGGGGTTGAAGGGGTGAGAATTGTGACGGTCGAGCAGGGATTCGATCAGCTCGGCATCCGTCAATCCAACCGTTTGGGGGTAACTACGCCGGACGAAGTCGAGATCAAAAAAACTGCGATGGGTTTGTGATAGGTTCATTAAGACCGCCCGTTTATTTGGCGCGCTGGTGGTTACTGGCCATTGACGCAACCCAGTCTTTTTGGTGCCACGCCACTGCCGTTTCAATAATGTTTTTCAGGTCCGAATGGCGCGTTTCAAATCCAAGCCGTCGCCGTATTTTCGCTGGATCGGCTACAAGTTTCGGCGGGTCCCCCGCCCGCCGTGGTTTGATCTGGTGGGGCACCTCCGTTGCCAGTGCATTGGAAACCGCATTTACAATATCCAAGACAGAATATCCGTGCCCAACGCCTACATTGAATTGATCGGTCTGACCGCCGTCCAGCAAGTACCTGCAGGCAGCCACATGCGCCCGGGCAAGGTCGGTCACATGGATGTAATCGCGAACGGCGGTTCCGTCCGGCGTATCGTAATCGTCTCCGAACACAAAGAAATCATCGATCTTTCCCAAAGCGGATAAAATGGCCCGGGGAATCAGGTGTGTTTCGTCACGGTGTGCCTCTCCGGTATCGCCATCAGCATCATCGCCGGAAGCATTGAAATACCTCAAGCAAACGGAGCGCAGGTCATAAGCGGACGAAAAATCCTGCAGAATTTGTTCGACCATCAACTTGGATCGGCCATAGGGGTTAATGGGGGCCTTGGGCAAATCTTCGTCAATGGTCGCAGTGCCCGGATCACCATAGACCGCGCAGGAGGAAGAAAAGACCAGCGGCACGTTGCCTGCCTGCTGTACCGCCTGCACCACATTCAGCGAACCTGACACGTTGTTCTCATAGTATTTGGCTGGGTCTCGGACAGATTCCCCGACATAGGCGTGTGCCGCAAAATGGATCGCTGCGACCGGCCGAACCTGTTCAATCGCCGTCATGACCTCGCTGGCGTTGCGGACATCGCCAACGATAAGGTCGCCCCATTTCACAAAATCAGCGTAGCCCTCGCTGAGACTGTCAAACGTGACCGTATCAAAGCCACTTGCCTTCAGTTCCTTGCACGTATGGCTACCGATGTACCCGGCTCCGCCAAAAACGATTACTTTGCTCATGTCGACGCGCGCAGAAGATTTTTTCGGCAATACGCAATAGTCTCGGCAAGGCCCTCCTGCAGCGAGACTTCGGGTTTCCAGTTGAGCAGGCGGATCGCTTTGGAAATGTCGGGGCAACGCAGTTTCGGATCATCCTCGGGCAGCGCCCGATTGACGACGCGCGAAGATGAGTTGGTCATAGCAATTACGCTAATGGCAAGTTCGGCAATCTTGATTTCTTCCGGATTACCCAAATTGACCGGTCCAGTTATGTCGTCGGCGTTCATCATGCGCTCCAGACCCACGATGAGATCCATGTAAAAACAGAAAGAGCGGGTCTGCGAGCCATCACCGAATAATGTAATATCCCTGCCTTCAATCGCCTGATCGATGAAGCTTGACACCACCCGCCCGTCATTGGGGTTCATTCGCGGACCGTAGGTATTGAATATCCGCACGACGCGAATATCGACATTTCGCATGCGGTGGAAATCGAAAGCCAAAGTCTCGGCTATTCGCTTTCCTTCATCATAACAAGCGCGCGGCCCCGTCTGATTGACGTTGCCGCAATAGGATTCCGTTTGGGGGTGGACCTCAGGATCGCCATAGGTTTCCGAGGTCGACGCCAGCAGAAATCGCGCGCCAGTGCGTTGGGCCAGTTCAAGCGCGTTGAGTGTGCCGAGAAAGTTAATCTTGGCGGTCTCGATCGGGTGTTTTTGGTAAACTGGCGGCGAGGCCGGCGAGGCCAAATGATAGATTTGATCGAATACGCCATCAAAGGCAATTAACACATCGTGTTCGATGAATTCGAAAGCCGAATTGCGCATTGCAGAGGCAAGGTTGGACATGTGACCGGTCATCAAGTTATCCATGCCGGTTACATGATGACCACGGCTTAACAACAAATCACACAAGTGCGATCCCAGAAACCCCGCCGCGCCTGTTACCAAAACCCTCCAAGTGTTTGCGACCTCTAGCACACTGAAATCCAACTTACTAAGTGCCCGAAACGGTTGGTCATTTCACATACCTTCGCCTGAAAGAATTCACTTAGTCAACTATTATCTGAGCCCCGAACCGATGTTCACTGCGCCGATCAGGAACGTGCTTGTGATAGACCTGCGGCAGGATAGTATGCCGAAAAATCGAAATACCAGATCAGGATACCGCCGATGCCGACCAAATTTGTCAATATTCACATTCCAAAAACTGCAGGAACGACATTGCGGTCGCATCTTGGTTGGGTTTTGGGAAGTGTTTCTGAAGGCAGATCCCAGGTGATCGGCATTGATCAGGGAGTAGACGGCTTGGAATATTTCGAGGGTCTAAGAGAGGCATTTGCACTACGGTTTCCAGAAATCACATCAGATGGAATGCAGGTGATATCGGGTCATTATCGCTATCGCGACATTGCCGACGTGATTGCCCCACTCCGCGATCAACTTACGGTTGTCAGCTTTGTTCGCGATCCCATCACCAGAACCCTGTCTGACTATTTTTACAGTATCTCCGACCGCCATTCCGCGCCGGAAGCATTTGTCGCGAGATATCCGACATTCGAGGATTATCTCCGCAATGAAGGCGAGATGAACAAGCAGCTGGACTACCTGCGCCCCCATGACGGGGCCTCGGTCGAAGAAACAATTGAATGCTTATCGAGCAATCTGGATTTCATCGGAGTAACAGAGCAGTTCGACGCTGATTTTGCAGAGATCATGGCAGCAGCAGGTCTAGACTTTGAACGCTTGCAGCGCAGCAATGTCAACCCGGATCGGGACGCCATGCTTGAAGCACGTGAAAGGCACATGGATCAACTAAACGAGGCCTTGAGGCTAGAATATCAAATTTATGACGCGATCAGGAAACATCGAAACGAAACCATATGACACGGACCATCAGGGCGTGCCAGGCACGATACGCTGAGACGCTCTAGTACCCTGCATGAAATTCAATGATCATGATCTGATACAGGTTCTTGAAGGCGAGTGTGGCCAGGTTTATCCCTAGGCGTCTCCTGCCCGTCCCCGATGGATCAAAACAATTATGCGGCTGTCAGCGCGCTCGCCAAAAACCCTTTCACATAGGCCAGATGTCGGCTCGGCAGGAGATAGCAATAGTTTCGTTTATTCACCAGATCACCGCCGATCATTCACCTCCAGGCGTCCGTGGGTATTGCCAGCTATGCCTGAAAGGCCAGTCTGCTGATTTGGCATGGTGCGCCGGAAAAAAAATTCCGCTATGCAAAAGACATTGTTCGACACCACGGCCGGGGGAAAAAGAGTGCCTTTTGCCATCCACGTCATAAATTGAGAAGGTGTTTTTGTGAGGGATTATGTTCATGTTATCGGCACGCGCCGATCTGCTTCCATGCGTCATTCACGTAGCAAATTAGTTGATATCGTCAAAGGGTTCTGACCTTTCCACTGCCATTCAGAACAACCAAGGAGAACCGTGATGATCAGCAACGCTAAACTGCGCGAAGAAATGGAGGCACTCGGTCCATGGCACCAGAAATTGAAGCTTCGCGAAGGAATTTATACGCAATCGTCGCAGGAGCAGGACAAAACCGGGGAGACTGTCCACATTGTAGATCCACTCCACGGTTTCAATTTCGCCACGCGGGCCATTTTCCCCGATGGGCTACAGGGGCGTTCCTTCCTCGATTGCGCGTGCAACTGCGGTGGTTACAGTTTCGTGGCCAAAGATAGCGGCGCGGGGAAAGTCTATGGATTTGATGCTCGTGAACATTGGGTCCGTCAGGCGCGCTTTATTGCCGAACATCGCTCGGCTGATAGCTCGGACATCCGCTTTGAGGTGAGAACACTCGACGACCTTGGCAAGATTGACGAGAATTTTGATGTGACCTGGTTCAGCGGAATTTTCTACCATCTGCCTGACCCTGTGGCATCATTGAAACTGGCGGCCGATCGCACACGTGAGGTTCTGTTTCTCAATACCGCTTGTGTTTCACTGGACGACGGCGAACCTGAAATTCCTGAACTTGTCTTTCGCCCGGAGGGCATCGAACAGTTGATGTCGGGAGTTGACGGAATTTCGTGGCTGCCCAGCGGTCCTGAGGTTCTCAAAAAAATCTTGAAATGGATAGGGTTTGCGGAAGTCAAAACCTATTTGTGGATGCAAGACACCAGCGTCACAGGTGTGCAAAGCTCTCTGAGAATGGGCCGCATTGCGGTCGCAGCGGCACGAGAGCCGGGCATGCTGGCCAATGTGCAGGATCTGCAAAAGCCCAATGCGGCGCTTCGCTCCCGGTCGCAGGATTCAACGTCAGAAACCAAACCAAAACAACTCGATGCAGCCGCTCAAACCCAGCCGCCAACACAGGGCCCCAAACGCCCTCTGCGGTGGGAGGATGACCTGTCATCAAATGCTCTTGACACAGCCCCGTTCGAGTTGATTTCACCGGTATCGGAATGGAGAGACGATGAATTCGTTTCTGTCTATTCCAATCGCGGTCCTGGGGAAATCCGGGACCTGCCGGCAATTGAACTTGCCAAGCGCGACACCGCCCCTCTGCCCATCGCGCGGGATCGTGAAGGTTATTGTGGCGAAAATCACGAATGGTACTGGCTGTCTGGCCTGCGGGATTATCATCTGACGCAAAAGGTGTTCGACAGGCACGGTGCAAAGGTCAGGCGGCTATTGGACATCGGGTGTGCCTCTGGCCGCGTGACGCGTCATTTCGCCTTTCAATCCGACATACCCGAGATATGGGGGAGCGACATCAACCACCGGCATATCCGGTTCATGAACACCTACATGCCGCCACATGTACGTGCTGTTGCCATGCCTTGCCTGCCGCATTACCCGGTGGAAGATAACTACTTTGACGCCATCACCGCCTTTTCTGTCTTCACCCACATCGACGTTTTTGAAACCGGGTTTCTGGCTGAAATTCGCCGCGCCCTGAAGCCGGGCGGATTGGCTTACTTGACAATTTCGGATGAAAGTCATTGGAACGTACTGCGTGGTACACTGGACGACGTCGGCCCCAACCTTGCCAAACGCATTGCCAGCTATGACAGCGATTTCGAAAGCAAGCTTGAACAACCTCTGAGTTTTGAGAACCGTTATTACAATCATACCGATATCGGACCTTATCGTGGTGTGATCTTTACTCCGCGAGACCACATTTACGCTGTTTGGTCGCGCTTTTTTACCATCGAGGAGATCATCCCCTTCGGCCATGCCCAGCAGGCCGTGGTGGTTTTGAGAAAATGACGTGCAAGGTTTGTCCCCATCCCCTTGAAGGGGCGCCTCTGCGATGATCAAAAGGCGCCCCGGACGCAGCAGCAATGGGCAGCCGCGTTAGCGGGGGCTCAGGAAGAATTGTACCGGTATCCCGGTGCGACGCGGATGAAAGCAAAGCGTCAGCCTTACTCTTGCAGAAATCACTGGTTTCACGCCTGAACCTATGCCAGATTTTCGGGGATGTTTCTGTTCCAACTCTTTAAAGCGACACGAATTGCCCGATCTTAAATCAGTCATCGTCAACGTACACATCCCCAAAACCGCCGGCTCCAATTTCAGACGCCAGATGTTTCGAACCCTGCCGCGTGTCAAGAACGGGGCACATCTGGTCGGCGTGGATGGAGGTTCCCTCACGGAAAACAGTTACTATCCTGAGCTTCGCGCCAGGGCGGAGACGGCTTTTGCCGGGCTGAGCGAGAACTTCGTGCAGTTCGTCTCAGGACATTACCGTTACCGCGACGTGGTCGACCTCATAGCCCCTTTGCGCGACAGAATTATTCTGACAACCGTTCTGCGTGATCCAATAGATCGAATGGTGTCGGACTATCTTTACTGCATCTCAGATGTGTACGTTCCCAAGGCGTCGTTTATGGCGCGATATCCGGACTTCGGCGTCTACCTCAAGGACATAAATCACCAAAACAAGCAGCTTGAGTATCTGCGGCCTTTTGAAACGGCCACTGATCAGGAGACGCTTGCGGCAGCACGTGAAGCATTTGATTTTATTGCGATCACGGAACGCTTTGATGCAGATTTTGAGAACTTCACCAAGCGTTTGGGTTACATCCCTGCCGAACCGTCACGGCACAATGAAGGGCAAAACAAAGCTCAGGCCGGAGAACTGCGCGAGGCCTATGCCGATCAGTTGGCTGAATTGCTGGCACCCGAATACGAGCTTTATAACGAGTTGTCCGCAATAGATTGGGGTAGGACTTCATTTGAAATGGTGCAGGCACCAAGGACGCTCGATGTGGGCACCGCACGACGACAGCCTGACCCAGAAGGCGACGCAATACTGCGCGCCGAGATTGAGGCGCTGCGGCCATGGCATCACCAGATCTCCTTGAACTCTGACGTCACTACAGGTATCAAGGGCCGCGATAATTTGGCGAGCGACAATATCACTCTGACAAACCCAGCCAGTGTCTTTCAAATTCAGGCATTGCCGTTCCTGCCCGACGGAATGTCTGGCAAAACATTCCTGGATTGTGGCTGTAATGCTGGCGGATATTGTTTTGCTGCCAAAGACGCAGGTGCCGAAAAAACCTTTGGTTTTGACGTCCGTCCACATTGGATAAATCAGGCGCGGTTCATAGCTGAAAAACGCGAGCGCAACTCTGATGGAATGCAGTTCGAAGTGGCAGATTTGCTTGAACTTCAGGCTATGGACGAAATGTTTGACGTCACTTGGTTTTCTGGTCTGTTGTATCACCTGCCGGATCCAGTGAGCGGACTGAAGATTGCGGCTGACAAAACGCGTGAGCTGATCTTTGTCAATACCGCTGTCCAGCCGCTGGCTGACGGAGAGGAAGAAAGAACATCACTGGTCCTGAAACTTGAAGGTGTGGAGCAACTGATGTCCGGTGTTCATCAGCTCTCCTGGCTACCCGGAGGGCCAAAGGTATTGCAGCAGATTCTTGCCTGGTTGGGCTTCCCCGAAACTCGCCTGTTGTACTGGAAAAGGCAAATTTTACCGGACGGACGGCAATCTTTGACTGACGGACGGCATCGTAGAGGACGATTGTCCATGGTTGCGGCACGCACGCCGGGAAGGCTGCAGGCGATAGACGATCTCGAAATGGAGTAGTTTCAGCAGGAGAACCGCGGGAAACATGTTCAAGACGGCTACGCTGTCGGAGTACTCGATGGATGTGGAATGGGCATATGGTGAGGCTCTGATCCCGCCTGCCAAGCCGGGTCACCGCAGACGTGAGGTCGATGTACGCGAAGTGGTCCACGGCCTGCTCTGTGTTCTCAGCACAAGCTGCCAATGGCAGGTTGTGCCGAAGGACCTGGCGCTGAAGTGCACACGGATCGACAAGTCCGCTTCACCTGAAATAGGAATGCAGCAACAGCCAGTTCAGTGAAAAGCAACCGGCGGATCGCCGGGGTGCCACTGCGGATATTTTTCCATGATGTGGGCGAAACGGTCTGAATCCAGAAAGCGCTGGAGCCAGCCCTGCAAATCGGGCCACGGCTGGGCGTCGAACCAGTCCTTATCAATGAAGGCAAATTGCCTCACGAACGGCAGGATCGCGAAGTCGGCCAGCGATGGCTGAGCAAAGATCCATTCGCCGATGGTTTCATCAAGATCGGTGAGGAACTGGGCCGCAATGTCGCGCTGGCTTGAGGGATCAACACCCGGATAGCGGTTGGGATATTTGGTTCTGTCCAGCGCATCCTTGAACGGACCGTCAGCCCGGGCGATCCAGTCGAACCCCTCCTCCGGCATTGTCAGCCAGCCTTCCGGATCTCTCTCCCTGAGTGCCCAGACCATCACATCAAGGCTTTCGTCGATCACGCCATCAGCAGTGACCAGACATGGTACTGTTGCGCTGGGAGAGGCTTCGAGGAAGTCGGCCGGTTTGTCGCGCAACACGACTTCCCGCAACTCGACTTCCAGCCCTGCTGATACGATGGCCAGACGCGCACGCATGGCATAGGGGCATCGGCGAAAAGAATACAGAACCGGTTTTTTCATTCCAAGGCTGTAGCAAACTCCAACCGTATTTAAAACGGGAGGCCTGCAACACCTTGCCATGACCAGTTCAGCCGGCGCGTCAGTTGGCCCAGTTCAGCGCCATCACGTCGAGATCGCGGGCAACTTCCAGCAGGCGGAATCTGGTGCGCTCCGGATTTGGCTGCAATGGATGGCGATCATTATCGCTCTTGATCCCGCCGCCTTTCTTGAACACCGTCTTGGCCGCCCGCAAGCCGCAGTGCCGGTTCCCGTGATTGATCAATGGCAAGCACTTTTGCCATTCTTCCAGCGCTGCCTGTTTGTCGCCGGCAAGATGGTGCCGGCGTTCATGCGAAAAGTCTGGGCCGGGTGGTGGAGTACGAGCCCTATTCGATAAACGCTTCGACGCTTATCCGTTTGCCCAGCAGAAAGGCGTCAGCGACATGTGCCATCGGTGACAGATCCATGTCGATCGCCCTGCCCCGAACCAAGCGGGCCATGTTGGCGTAAAGTCGCGGATACTCTCCCTGCAGTGCATTGTCTGCACTGGCCGCAGTCTGGGTCTCGCCGTTGATCGAGAGGGTTGCACCGCCTTGTGACAGCTCCAGGCTGCCATGGTCTGTTTCGATGGCAATGTTCCAGAACTGATCGCCTTCCTTGCGGAAATCCATCTCCGCGCTGACCTGGGCACCGTGCGGATGGGTGAATGTCAGGTTGGCGGCTATCGGGGTTTCACAATTTTCGGGTATCAGCAGCTCCGACGTCGCGACATGGATCGGATCCGGCAGGATTTCCGTGACGATGGACAGCGCGTTGATGCCGGGATCGAATACGCCCAGACCACCGGCTTCCCAGATCCAGGTCTGGCCCGGATGCCATTTGCGGACATCCTCCTTCCAGTTCACCACAAGGCTGCGCAGGGTCTTGCCCTTGAGCCAGGCCTTGGCCTGCGCCACCATCGCCGCTTCCCGCGAGTGCCAGGTCGCGTAGATCGAAACCCCGGCGTCTCTCGCCATCGCCTCCAGCGCATGGCATTCCGACAACGTCGCACCGGGCGGTTTTTCCAGCATCACGTGTCGTCTACTGCGGATCGCAGCCTTGGCGTAGGCAAACCGCGGAACTGGCGGCATACACAGCGACACGACCTCGATGTCAGGCCGCGCCTTCAGCATGGCGTGAAAGTCTTCGTAGGCCTCGACCCCCTCGACTGTCGCATGACGCGAGACTGTCGCGGCCAGCTCCCATTCGGTCGAGGCTATCAGGGCCGGTATGTGCTGGTCGCGGGCGATCTTGCCAATGCCCGCAAGGGCGATCTTGATCGGCATCAGTGCGAATCCTTTCCAACTGGTGATCCCCGGCACCCGATCAGGAAATCGAGATCAGCGCCAGTGTCTGCACCTTGTATGTGGGTCTGGTGCAGCCAGGCATAGCCTGACGGCGCAGTGGCCGTGGTAGGCTTCCAGGCCTTCAGCCGGGCCGCCATCTCGTCGTCGGAAATGTCGACATGGATGCTGCGCGCCTCCACATCCAGATCGATCATATCGCCGTCTCTAACCACGGCCAGTGGCCCGGCATCGGCGGCTTCCGGCGATGTGTGCAGGATGACGGTGCCATAGGCTGTGCCCGACATGCGGGCGTCCGAGATCCGCACCATGTCGGTGATCCCTTTCTTCAGAACCTTCGGAGGCAGCCCCATATTGCCGACCTCGGCCATGCCGGGATAGCCTTTCGGGCCGCAATTCTTCAGCACCATCACGCAGGTCTCGTCAATGTCGAGTGCGTCGTCGTTGATCTTGGCCTTGTAGTCGTCAATGTCCTCGAACACGACCGCCCGGCCGCGAAGCTTGAGCAGGTGCTGAGATGCCGCCGACGGCTTGATGACCGCCCCTTTCGGCGCCAAGTTGCCCTTCAGCACCGCAATGCCGCCTTCCTGCGTCAAAGCTTTTTCGACGGGCCGGATGACGTCCTCATTGGTATTGACAGCTCCCTTCACCTCATCCCAGATCGCCGTACCGCTGACTGTCATCGCATCCTTGTGCAGCAGTCCGGCTTCACCAAGGTGTTTGAGCACCACTGGCAGGCCGCCGGCATAGAAGAACTCTTCCATCAGGTACTTGCCCGACGGCATCAGGTTGACGATGGTCGCGACTTCGCGTCCGCAGCGGTCCCAGTCGTCAAGCGTCAGATCAACGCCAACCCGCCCGGCAATAGCCAGCAAATGGATGACCGCATTGGTCGAACCACCAATGGCCCCGTTGGTTCTAATGGCATTCTCAAAGGCCTGCTTGGTCATGACGTCCGATGGCTTGAGGTCGTCCTTGACCATATCGACAATGCGGCGGCCCGACATCTGCGCCATCACCCGGCGGCGGCTGTCGACGGCTGGAATGGCCGCGTTGCCCGACAGCGCCATGCCGAGCGCTTCGGCCATCGACGCCATGGTCGAGGCGGTGCCCATGGTGTTGCAGGTGCCTGCCGACCGCGACATCGAGGCCTCGGCTTCGAGAAAGTCTTCCTGCGACATTTCCCCGGCTTTGACAGCTTCGGAAAATTTCCAGAGATGCGTGCCCGAGCCGACCCGCTCACCGCGGAAATAGCCGTTGAGCATCGGTCCGCCGGTGACCACGATAGACGGCAGATCGGTCGATGCGGCACCCATCAGCAGGCTCGGGGTGGTCTTGTCGCACCCCACGAGAAGCACGACACCATCCATCGGTTGGCCGCGAATGGTCTCCTCGACGGCAAGCGCCGCGAGATTGCGATACATCATCGCGGTCGGCCGGAATGTGCTTTCCGATGCTGAGAAAACCGGCACTTCCACCGGGAAGCCGCCGGCCTCGTAGACACCGTTCTTCACACGGTCCGCAAGTTCGCGCAGATGGGCGTTGCACGGGGTCAACTCCGACCAGGTGTTGAGAATGCCGATCACCGGGCGGCCATCGAACATGTCGTGGGTAAAGCCCTGGTTCTTCATCCAGCCGCGATGGTAGATCTGATCGCGGCCTGTGCCGCCGAACCATTCCTGGGAACGGAGCTTACGCGGCCATTGTGCTGGTTTGAATGTCATATGTTTTTCGAAGCCCCTGTTGCACCTGATGAGGCAGCAAAAGCATACTCCCCTTTTCACCAGCTCTGTTGTTTGTTGTTGTAGATGTCGAAAATGACAGCAGCGAGCAGCACCAGGCCTTCCAGGGCCAACTCATCTGGCCATTTGGATCCAGTTGAACCTGGGCCAAATTACCGAATTTGCGTCATGCAGTTCAAATGAATTAATTGACATTTTGCATACCAAAAATGACAAGCAAACCATGGCACTCACAACGCGCAATTTGCAGCTCAAGGATTTCCGGCTGATGCAGTCGATCCACGAAACCGGTCAATTGGGCCTGGCAGCAGATCAGCTTGCGCTATCCCAGCCCGCAGCATCACGCATGCTGGCAAACATCGAGCGGCTGGTGGGCGGTCAGGTTTTCGTGCGCCATCCAAAGGGCATGACACCTACTCCCGTCGGCGAAGCCCTTATCCGCAACGGTCATAATCTGCTCAATGGCTTCGACCAGACCCTGAGAGAAATCAGGTCCGTGAGTGAGGGACTCACCGGCACAGCGCGGGTTGGTTCAGTGACCGATGGGGCGGTGGCGTTTGTCGTGCCAGCCATTCAGGAACTGAAAAAGAGTGCCATCGGTGCCGACATCCATGTCGATGTGGCGCCCAGTGATGATCTCGTCGAGGGGTTGTTTCGCGGAGAACATGATTTTGTGCTCTCACGAATTCCGCCGGAATATGACAAGCGTCAGCTGGAGGTACAGCGTGGACGCAACGAAGACATCTGTTTTCTGATGCGCAAGGATCATCCGTTGGCGAGCCATGGCAATGCCACACTTTCCAGCCTGGCAGATTTTGAATGGGTCATTCAGGCGCCACACACGCCACTTCGGCAGGCCGTTGAAGCTGTCTTCGTCTTTGAAGGCGTCTCGCTTCCAGCAGAAATCGTCAACACTACATCCCTGCTGGTTATGATCGCTTATCTGGTTTCATCCAATGCTGTCGCGCCGATCCCACGGCAGGTCACCAGACTTCTGGTCGCCAACAATCTGGCTGGCGGCCTTGTCATGGTCGATCCAAGCGAGAAAATCATTGTCAGCCCCTATTTTCTGATCTCCCACAAAAACACCATCATCAGTGCGATTGCGATGCGCCTGCGCGAGTTGGTTTTCAATGCTATGAATCAGCCGACGGTCTGACAAGTGCCAGAGCCATTGCTCCACTTATGTGAAAGGCTTTCGCCGCCATTGGCAGTTCTTTTTATAGCAGTTTGTTGCACCACTGAAAGTGAGCAGCAATAGACTCCAGCCAAATCAGCCGGATACGGTATTTCTCCACGCCGCGATTGCCCCCCAAACACTCGGTGGTGAATAATCCTGATCCGCCCGACGGCGGTTGATATTCAGTCCTGGCAAATGATGGATCGGGTCGATGAAGGAATGATATGAAAAATCAAATCGATGTCTCGAACGAAACCGAGCATGGGGCAACAGTTATCATCTCTCATCGGGTGCTAGATGGTCATCAGGGCAGCTACGAAAGCTGGCTTGATGAAATTGCCACTGCGTGCAAGGCGCAACCTGGATATCTTGATACTCAGGTCATCCCCCCGATCTTGAGCTTGACCGACACTTACACGGTGATCATTCGGTTCGCGTCACATGAATATATGAAACTTTGGATGAACTCTGGCCAACGGAAACAGTTCATCGACAAAGTGCGCCCGATACTGGCAAGCGACGATGACTACAAGGTCCACAGTGGACTGGAATTTCTGTTCGCATCCGAAGAGGCAGATGCCAAGGCCCCAATCCGCTGGAAACAGTTTCTGGTCACGTGGTCGGTCGTTTACCCCTTGGTCCTACTTGCACCGATGATCGTAAACCCGCTGATGCGCCAGGTGGGGCTTCCGGAAAATCCCTACCTGTCCACCCTTTTCGTCACATGTGTGGTTGTGCTTTTATTGATATATCTTGTCATGCCGCACTACACCAAGCTTGTGCACAAATGGCTGTACAAATGACTGAACGGCGCTCGATAGCTAACCCCGCTGTCAGTTGGTATCAATGAAAACACTCACACTCGCCGCACGGCCTTCCGCGTCCATTACGGTCAGTGTCGAAGCACCTGGGCTGTCCGGCGTCCAGTTCAAGACCCGGCGTCGTGTGGGCTTCGGCAGGGCGTGTCCATTGGCGATCAGCCGGTAAGGACCAGCCCCGCCCTGCAGCTTGATCACCAGCGGCATCAACGGGCCGGAACCACCTGAACCAAGTGCCACGCGCGCGCCTTGTGGCGGATAGACAATCCGTGGCGGCAGCGTTCCTCCGGCAACCATGCCGTCGGCCGGGGTATCGCGGCTCTGGAATCTCTTCAGGGCATACGGCAAAGCACCGCGGGCACGGACCACCATTCCTGCGGGGGGCGGCGAAAATTCGACCCGCTCACGTCCCGAGCGCGCGAAAGCTTCAAACAGCAGAGGTGCGGCGGTTTCGATGCCGGACAGACCAGGTACCGGCGCGGCATCAGGCCGCCCTACCCACACGCCCAGCACATGGCGGCCATCAAAGCCCACAGCCCAGGCATCACGGTACCCATACGACGTGCCGGTCTTGTAAGCGATGGCAATGCGCGGCGCACCTTGCGGCGCATTCACCCCGGAAAGAATATCGGCGACCTGCCAGCTGGCGGTCGGCGCCACCACCTGCTGATCAAGTGAATCGGCAAATCCGGGTTCAGAGCCATCGCGGAGCGGGCGCGCCGTCCCGTTGTTGATGAATGCCGTATAGAGTTGCACCAGGCCGCGAAGGCTCACGCCGGCCCCGCCGAGCCCGATTGCGAGCCCCGGCGCACCGCCGGGCGGCAATTCCAGTTGGGTTCCGCCGCGCCGCAACCGGGATAGCAACCGTTGTGGCCCG
Organism: Hoeflea sp.; assembly: GCA_051251555.1. Lineage (GTDB taxonomy): Bacteria > Pseudomonadota > Alphaproteobacteria > Rhizobiales > Rhizobiaceae > Hoeflea. The sequence continues at coordinate 76,044 of JBPOEW010000012.1, read as the reverse complement.
ACGGCTTCCAGCAACCGCACAGCCGGAACATTGAGAGACAATTGAAGCGCCTCGCGAATGCTCACCTCACCCATGTAGCCGCGGTCGAAATTGCGCGGCCGGTAACCCGAAAAATCCGCCGGCGTATCGTCGATCAGTGTTTCGGCGGCAATCAGCGCATCCTCGAAAGCAAGGCCGTAGATGAACGGCTTGAGCGCCGAACCCGGCGAGCGGACGGCGCGGCTCATGTCGATAGCCCCGGCCCGGGCAGCATCGAGATGTCCGGTGGAGCCGACACTTGCAACAATCTCACCGGTCTTGCCGTCGGCAAGCACCATGGCGAGCGACTGTTTGGGGCCAAGACGGCTGGCGCTCTCGGTTGCCAGTGTTTCGAGTTGCTGCTGCACTCGGGCGTCAAGTGTCAGTCTGATGGAGTTCGCTTCAGGGTGCGCGCGCATGGCCAGATCAGCCGTATGGGCCGCCAGATCCGGCATCGCCAGGCGCCGAGTAGGAAGCTGGGCTGCGGACGCGCGATCTATCTCGCTTTGCGGAATAAGGCCGGCCGTGCCCATCCGGGTCAGCACCCGGTTGCGTGCCAGAAGTGCCGCGGCGTGTTGCCGGTCCGGACGCCTTGCTTCCGGAGACTGCGGCAGAGCCACGAGCAATGCGGACTGTGACAGACTGAGTTTCTTCGGCTCCCGCCCGAACCAGGCGAGGCTTGCCGCCCGCACGCCCTCCAGATTGCCGCCATAGGGTGCGAGCGTCAGGTAGCGGGCGAGAATTTCATCCTTGCTCATTCGCCGCTCGATTTGCAGGGCGCGCGCCATCTGCCTGAGCTTTGCGGCAAACGAACGCTCGCTCCGCGGTTCGATCAGCCGCGCCAGCTGCATGGTGATGGTGGAAGCACCCGAGACAATCCGCCCGCCATTGACAACCAGTTGACCCGCCGCGCGCGCCAGCGCCAAAGGATCGACACCAATGTGGGAGCGGAACCGGCGGTCCTCATAGGCAATCAGCATGTTGATATAGTCGGGATCAACCGCCTCAAGTGAAACCGGTAGCCGCCAGATCCCGTTTTCTGCTGTGTAGGCGCGCAGCAGTGTTCCGTTGCGGTCAACGACCTCCCGGGACAAGTCTGACGCCATATTCAGCGGCGGCGGATACATCCGGTCGGCCCGGTCGAGCGCAAAAAGTGCTGTTCCCGCGATTATCGCACACCCGGCCAGACCAGCCGCCACCAGCCGCCATCGGCGGATGCCGCTTGGTGTTGTCATGGCGCGCCGAGCACCTCCATGAACCCTGTCGCCGTCCGGGCTGCGAGTTCGGGGCGGTACATGTCTTCAACCACTGCAGCCGGATGGGTGTAGATACCGGGTGTGACCGCACGGACAACATAGGCGGCAACAAAATCGCGGTTCGACGTATCACGCCGGTCAAACGCCGCCATGAAACGATCGCTGCGGAATTCCGCGTGACTTGCGGAAATTTCACCCAGCCATTCGAAGTTGCCAAGCTCGGCGCTGCCGATGAGCCGCGGATTGTCGATGACAAAGCCGGCCGGCAGCAGGTCGGTGACGACCACCCGCGAGGGCCAGGCATTGGCTTCGCGCATCTGCAGCACCACCAGATAGCGCTGGTTTTGCTGCACCGAGGAAACCGAGGCCGGCTGTCCATCAAGCGTGTAGTAGCTGCGATTGATCTCGAACCCCGTCCCTCCAGCGCTCAATGGCTGCACCGGCGCCGCGATCGTGGTCACCACGGCATCCACAGGGTCGGTACCCTGGTTGACGATGGTCAGCGGATTGTCGCGGATTTCTTCACCGCTCAGGCGTGCCTCGTAAGCGCCTGCATAGACCTTTCCATTGACGTTGACCGAGATCGACTTGTTGCCGGCAGACATCGCGCGTGCAGCCAGCACCAACCAGGCGTCCTCCTGGGTGCTGGTGGATTGCCGCGCGGTTCTGGCATCACCAACAAAGCGGATCAGTTCCGGCACAATTCCGGGTGTCGGGGACGATTCAGCGGCCAGCGCCAGCATCGCCGCGCCATCGCGCAAGGCTGAACCGTAGTCATCGCGGCCACCGATCAAGGTTGCGGTCGAGCGGGCGTGTTCGAACGCCGAGCGGAAGCTCTCCGCTGCCCGCTGCGGATCGCCATAAAGCGAAAGCGCCGCCCCGATCTGTGCCCTTGCCAATGGTTGGTCGAAGGCCTCCAACTGGCTGTCCGAATAATATCGCAGATCGGTTGCCGCTGCCTTGCGGCTGCGCGCCAGAACATAGAGCGCATAAGCAATCGAGCTGCCTTCCGAGCTGACATCAGTGGTATAGGCCAGCGCGTTTTGCAGATTGTCGAGCGCCAGACGGCTCGCCACCGGCGGAACCGAAAAGCCCTTTTCCATCGCCCGCGTCAGGAAATCCGTCACATAGGCGTCAAGCCAGAGATCTCCCGACCCGGGCCCCCAGAGACCAAAGCTGCCCGAGGCAGACTGATAGGCCACAAGCCGGGTGATGGCATCGTTGATGCGCTTGGTAATCGTATCCGGATCCTCCCCGCCATGGGCGTCCCCGAGTTCGCTTAGATACAGCAGCGGCAGCGCCCGGCTGGTGGTTTGCTCTGCGCATCCATAGGGATAGCGGTCGAGCGCCATCAGCAGAGAGGCCACATCAAAGGCCGCGTTGCGTGTGACACCAACGGTAAGCGATGCGCCGTCAAGCAGGCTGTCCGCCAGCAATTCGCCATCGACGCGCAGGGTGCCGCCGCCGCCTGCAAGGCTGATGATGCGCTTGGTGGTGACCGGCATGGCGCCAGGGCGCACGGTGATCGCTTCTTCGCGGTCCAGCGACAGTTCTTCGGGCCCGGTGAGAGCGATTGTCAGCGTGTCGCTGCCGTTTAGCAGTCCTTCAAGCGGCATCACGAGACTGCTTCGTGCGCCTGAGGGCAGATTTATCGTCTGGCGCAATCCGTTGCCGCTTTCAACCTTGCCCGAAGCGGTGAACAGCTCGACGCCATACTCACCCGCCGGGCCATCGGTGTTGGCCAGTTCAATGAGAACCTGCGACCGATCGCCGGGTGCCAGAAATCGCGGCAAGCTGGCGCTGATGACCACCGGATCGCGAACAATCACATCGCGTGTTGCGTGACCAAGTGAACTCGCGCTCCAGGCAACCGCGTTGACCCGAACTGTTCCGTTGAACTGCGGCATGTCGAAGGTAACGCTGGCCGTTCCGTCAGCCGCGACCTTGACCGGACCCTCAAAGAACGCCACCAGTTTCTCGCGTGGCGGACTGCCTTCAGAGCGCATCATGGCCCCGTCGCCGCCTGAGCGGATGCGCCCGGTAACGCCGGCTGAACCATCAATGAGACGACCGTAAAGGTCGCGAATTTCCAACCCGAGCGCGCGCTGACCGAAATACCAGGCTTCAGGATCGGCACCTTCGTGCCGGGTCAGATTGAGAATGCCGACATCGACCGCCGACACGGTGACGAACGCCGCCTCTCCCGGTGTCAGGCCGGCAAGCGTGACAGGAACCGTGAATGCCCCGCGCGGGGTGGTTTGCTCTGGCAGATCGAGACTGACCGACAGTTTCCGCGCCTCGGGGTCAACCGCCAGCCATTTGACGCCGATTGAGCGCATCGGCATCCGCGACTGCGCATCACCGGGCCGGTAGAGTGTCGCCGTGACATAGGCGCCTGCGCCCCATTCCTCGGTCACCGGCAAATCAATGGTAGTGCCTGCCTCGCCCACCGACGCGATCACAGTCTCGATCAACCGCTCCGAGCCGACCGTAATCAGCGCCTCACCCGCAAACCGTGGCGAAATCCGCAATTGCGCGGTATCGCCCACCTTGTACTGGTCCTTGTCGAGCGCGATTTCCAGTCCCTCGGGAGTCTCGATAGATTTGGTTTCGACATGCCAGCCGGCATCGAACAACACGCTTGTCTCAGCACCATCAGCGCCCGTGACGTCGAGGCGGTAGCGGCCCCAGTCCACAATGCTGGAGACCGGTGCAGGAACATCACTTGCGATGTCGATGTCACCGTCTGCAATTTCAGTGGTGAAATCAACGACTTCATAGTTCCAGGAATTGCCCTGCCGGTACCATTGGTAGTTCCGCTCGACCTTGACCAGCGACCAGGAGACGTCAGGCATGGCAATGCGCGTGCCGTCTGCGTCAACCGCGATGAGCTGGAACCCGGCTTCACTGTTTTCGGAAACCTGCGCATCTTCGAAAAGCGGCTTGATGCCGATCCGCGCGCCTTCGGTGGCAACCTTGAAGTCGACCGAGCGCTCCACCGCGCGCCCACCACCCTCGGAGGCCCGGATCGTGACATTTGCCGTGAGGAACTGTGTGGTGTCGGGCAACGTGCCAAGATCAATCTCCACCGTTGCCTTACCGGCCTCATCCAGCTGCGGCAGGCCATCGAGCGCTATCCGGGAATTCTCGAATTCCTCATCGGCGAGACCGAACTCGTACCCGTCAAAACCGTCAAGCGAACGGGTGCGGCTCAGCACGATTTCGCCTTCAGTCGCAAGTCCACCCGCCGGTGCGCCATAAAGGTAGCGCCCGGTGACTGCGATTTCTGCTGGTGCGTCCGGGCTGACGATATCATTTTCGGCATCGAGCTCGATTTCAATCCGGTCTGGCTGGAAATCCTCGACCAGGAACGAAACCTCCGCCACCGCCGGTCGCTTCGGATCAGTGTGCAGCGCCGCGCGCCAGGCGCCCTGCATGGCGTTGCCGGGCAATGACAAGGCCAGCGCGTGACCGCCAAGTGCGGCGCCGTCAGAGATCAGCCGCCGGTCCTCGACGCCGTCCGGCCTCTGCAGGATCAGCGTCAGCGGCAGATTGGCAAGCGCTTCGGACTTGCCGTCGCGGGCAAGAGCGGAGAGGTGAACCGTCTCTCCTGCGCGGTAGATCCCGCGCTCGGTCCATGCCATCACGTCGACACCGCCAGAGGAGGCGCGTCCGGCGACACCGCGATCGGACAGATCAAATCCGCCCCGGGTCATGTCGAGGAACACAAAATCGCCATCCGGCCCCGTGGCCAGCAGTGCCGCGGGTGCAAGGCTCGCCTGCCCGCGGATAAGGCCCGGCTGGAATGTGGCGCGCCCATCAGCGTCTGTCATCGCCTCGCCCAGAACCTCGTTGTTTCGAGCAAGCAGGGTCAGTGCAACGGAGCCCAGTGGTTTGGCCGTATCAAGCGAGCGCAGGAACACCGACAGCCCGTCGTCACCGGCGAATGTACTCATGCCTATATCGGAGATAACAAACCATTGCGTAGCGCGTGAGTCCCAGCTTTCGCTCTTGTCGCCAAGCGGCGTGGCGGTAAGCACGTACACTCCCGGTTGGCGTTCGGGCAGCAAAGTGTCCACGGGAATGCTGGTGACGACTTCACGGTTGGGTTCGCTGGCAACATCGATCGCACCTTCCCACACCGAGGCGCCGAGATCCTCCAGAATCGATTGGATGGAATAACTTTCGAGCTGCCGGAGAAAATCCGAGCGTGTGATGATTTGCGACAAAGCCCGGTCACCGACACGGAACAACTTCAGATCAGCCGATGGCGCGTTGATGGTGACGAGCGGGATGCCAAGCCGCGACTTTGCCGGCAGCACGAAATTGGAACCGGTAAACCGGGCGGCGGGCGCACGGTCCCGCACGTAGAGCGACAGTTCCACCGGAGCCTCCAGCACCTCGCCGACCGATGAGGGCAATCCCTGGCGCAACACCAAGCGGTAACGCTGGCCATGGGCCAGGCCATTGATACAGATCTGCCGGTTGTCGGTGTCGATGGCGGCATCACGCACACCCTCAACACTCACAAACCCCGAATAATCCTGGCTTTTGACCAGGTCTTCGGAAAACTGGACACAGGCCCGAGGCGTTTCGCTGTCCGCATCAACAGTGTTGTCAACGACCCGAAATCCGCGTGTGGCACGCAGTTCATCATAGGCTGCTCGAAGTACCGGATTCTCCCTCAGCTCAAGGCTTGCCCGGTAGGCCGACAGCGCGGGACGCCAATTCTCGATGCCCGCAAAAGCTTCGGCCAAAACGGCGAGTGCATCTGTTCGCTCTGATACGGTGCGCGATGCCTTGTAGGCGTTGATTGCCGCCGATACCGAGACTGACAGCAGGCTGCGCCGAAAATTGGCATCCTGCGGGGTGTAGGAAAGCGCTGTCCGCGACAGATCGGCCCAGAGGTCGCTGCGGTCCTGAGCGGAGGCCACCGCGAGGGCAAAGTTTCGCACTGCGCCGTCCATGTCGCCTGCTGAGACTGAAGCTTCTGCAATGCGTTTGAGGGTCAATGCACTGCCGCCGCCGCCGCTGTATCGCGCCAGCGTCCGTTCGCGGTAGGACCGGGCCTCATCCATCACGGTGGCCGGGACAAAGGCCAGATCAGGCGCAGCCCCCAGATCAGGTTCACCGCTGCTCACCACCCTGCCCGCAATCGCCCCCGAGAACGCATTGATGATGTCGTAGTCGGATTTCAGGAAGCACCAGCCGGCCTTGACGTTGTAGGTAAAGGCCCTGCATTGGCTGTCATTGAGGCACTCTGCCTTGCATGCATCAAGATCGGTATTCTGCACCGTGCGCATATCAAATCCGAAATAGTCGGCGTTCACTGTCGTCTCTATCCGCCGAGAGCCGTCTTGCGAAAAGGCGGGGCTCGACAGGAAAACGACCATAAGACATGCAAGGATACGGTTGAGTGCAGACATCAAAACCTCCCGCGCCCGGCGCCACACGGGCAGATTGTAATAGCTGATTAAGCTTCCGGCAGCACAGGACGACCGGGGCCGCTTTCGGATACTAAGTTCGAGAGTAGGGCCGGAAGCCCGACGCGAGCAAGAGATTTCCAGTCTTGATCCGCAAATCGGTCCAGATTGTTGCAATGCGCTGCACAAATACGTTAGGGAGAATACAGAACCTGGAAATGTGTATCATTCGCACAATCATGCCGGTAGGCTGGCGATCGGATCCCGGTTGGCTCCGGCGTTGCTCTTTTCCAGATTGCATATGCGTTATATAATCATCGTTTATTGATAGAGCATACACCGACATGACACTGCCTCACATCAAGTCTGACATGAACCAGGAAGAAATGAACCTGCTGCTTGTTCAGGCACGCAAGGCCAGTGACCTGCTGAAATCGCTCAGCCATGAGACACGGCTGATGATTCTGTGCATCTTGTCTGAAGGCGAGAAGTCGGTTTCCGAACTTGAGGAAATCCTGGCGATGCCGCAGGCTGCGGTGTCACAGCAATTGGCGCGGCTACGTCTTGATGGTCTGGTCGACACAAGGCGTGAAGGCCGGATGATCTATTATTCGATCCTAAATCAGGAAGTCTCTTCCGTGATCGGCACGCTCTATTCGCTGTTCTGCGCACCAGTGAGAGAGAAAGCCGACCAGGCTGATTGAGTGCGGACAGCACAGACCGCTCCCGAACTTCCATGAGTAATTTCAGACGAAACCCGATGACGTGTGACGGCAACTACTCAACAGCGGCCAGTTGCCTGGCGTCGCGATTGGCCTTGAGACGGGCGAAATCGTCGCCGGCATGGTGCGAGGAGCGGGTCAGCGGGCTCGAAGAGACCATCAGGAAGCCCTTGGTGTAGGCGATCTTCTCGTAGCTCTTGAACTCATCGGGGGTGACGAAATCCATCACCTCGTGGTGCTTGCGGGTCGGCTGCAGATACTGGCCGATGGTCATGAAATCCACATCCGCCGAGCGCAGATCATCCATCAGTTGCAGCACTTCGTTGCGCTCTTCACCCAGCCCCACCATGATGCCTGACTTGGTGAAAATGGTCGGGTCGAGTTCCTTGACCCGCTGCAACAGCCTGAGCGAATGGAAGTAGCGCGCGCCGGGGCGAACCGTGAGATAATTGCCGGGCACTGTTTCAAGATTGTGGTTGAAGACGTCGGGCTTGGCGGCGACCACACGCTCCAGCGCACCGGGCTTGCGCAGGAAATCAGGTGTCAGGATTTCAATTGTCGTCTCGGGTGACGCGGCGCGAATGGCCCAGATCACCTTCTCGAAGTGTTCTGCGCCACCATCGTCGAGATCGTCACGGTCGACCGAGGTGATGACCACATGCATAAGCCCCATCTGCTTGACTGCCTTGGCGACATTCTCAGGCTCGTTCATATCCAGCGCATTGGGCTTGCCGGTGATGACATTGCAGAAGGCGCAGGCTCGGGTGCAGATCTCGCCCATGATCATGAAGGTGGCGTGCTTCTTGTCCCAGCATTCGCCGATATTGGGGCAGCCAGCTTCCTCACACACCGTGACGAGATTGTTCTCCTTCACGATCGAACGGGTTTCCTGATAACCCTTTGAATTTGGCGCCTTGACACGGATCCATTCCGGCTTCCGCTTGACCTCGGTGTCCGGACGCTTCTGCTTTTCCGGATGCCTGACGCGCCTTGCTGCAGGATGAGCGGCTTCAGGATTGGTGACGTCGAGGATCGTGACCATGTTTGTTGCTATCTCCCGTTCCGCGTCTGATTTCGTACCAGCCAAGCTGGCTGCCGACCTTGCGGACAACCATCATGATTTCACTTGGGCGATGACCAAAAGGTCGATGCCCGAGGTTGCTTAAAGCACAAAGTCCGGCAAAGGCAAATCCCTTCACCGAAGTAGCCGTCTTCGGTTCTGTTCATTCCATCATAGACCAACAAAACGCAAAAATCAGGCCGCCATTTTGCATGGCAGCCTGATCAATTTCGAATAGTAAGGAAAAGCGCCGTGCGCGTCGCGCCCGATTCAGCGCTTGATCATGCGGCCGATGGCGATAAGGCCGCTGGCGCCGATAAAGCCGATGACCAGATAGGCAAGCCAGCCACTGAAACCCAAACCAAGTATGGCAAGAATAAAGTTGAGCAATGCCGCGCCGACAATACCCAGAATAATGTTCATCACGATGCCCATATTGCTCTTCATGAACTTCTCGGCCAGCCAGCCGGCAAGCGCACCGATGATGATTGCACCTAAAAATCCAACGCCATTCAAGTCCATATCAATCTCCATTTGAAAATGTCAGTTCACCTGTCAAACTCATGATGGTGAATAACGTTCCATAGACTGAGAACGGTTTTACGCGTTGAGTGCCCGTCCGTAGGCGTCGAGCACGCTTTCCTTCAGCGTTTCCGAAATTGTCGGATGCGGGAAGATGGTGTGCATGAGGTCTTCCTCGGTGGTCTCCAGGTTCATCGCCACGACAAAACCCTGGATCAGCTCAGTCACTTCCGCTCCAACCAGATGGGCGCCCAGAAGCTCGCCGGTCTTCTTGTCAAAGATGGTCTTGACCATGCCCTGATCCTCGCCAAGCGCAATGGCCTTGCCGTTGGCGACGAAGGGGAAGCGGCCGACGCGGATCTCGAGGCCCTGTTCCTTGGCCTTGGCTTCCGTGAGACCGACTGAGGCGACCTGCGGGTTGCAATAGGTGCAGCCGGGGATCTTGAGCTTGTCCATCGGGTGGACGTTGGGCAGGCCCGCAAGCTTTTCGACGCAGATGACGGCCTCATGCTCGGCCTTGTGGGCCAGCATCGGAGGGCCGGCAACGTCGCCGATGGCGTAGAGACCGGGCACGTTGGTCTTGCCATAGCCGTCGATGACGATGCAGCCACGATCGGTTTTGACGCCGAGTGTTTCAAGGCCGAGATTTTCGATGTTGCCCTGCACGCCGACAGCCGAGATCATCCGGTCGGCAGTGATCTTCTCGACCTTGCCGTCCTTCATCTCGACATGGGCGGTGACCGAGTCAGCGCCCTTCTCAACCTTGGTCACCTTGGCCTCCAGCAGGATCTTCATGCCTTGCTTGTCGAACTGCTTCTTGGCAAAGGCCGAGATTTCCGCATCCTCGACCGGCATGACGGTTTTCATAACCTCAACCACAGTCACATCGACACCCATGGTGCGGTAGAACGAGGCGAACTCGATGCCGATGGCGCCGGAGCCCATGACCAGCAGCGATTTGGGCATTTTTGCGGGCTTCATCGCCTCGAAATAGGTCCAGATCAGCTTGCCATCCGGCTCGATGCCCGGCAGGGCGCGTGGCCGTGCACCGGTTGCGATGATGATGTGCTTGGCGGTGTATGTGCCCTCGCCCAGCGTGTTCTTGGGGATCGGGCCCTGTGGCTCGACGATCTTCTTGGTGGTCTTGGAAACGACGATCTCGCCCGGTTTGGTGATCTTGGCCTCGCCCCAGATGACATCGACCTTGTTCTTCTTCATCAGGAAGCCAACGCCGCCGTTCATCCGCTCGGCAATACCGCGCGAGCGCTTGACGATGGCCTCGAGATCGGGCGTCACCGTGCCTTCCAGCTTGAGGCCATAGTTCTTGGCGTGTTCGCTCAGATGCAGCACTTCGGCCGAGCGCAGCAGCGCCTTGGTCGGGATGCAGCCCCAGTTGGAGCAGATGCCGGCCAGATGCTCGCGTTCGACCACGGCTGTCTTGAGGCCGAGCTGTGATGCTCGAATGGCCGCGATGTATCCGCCTGGGCCGGAACCGATGATGATCACGTCGTAATTGTTTGACACGCCTCGTCTCCTCTTAAATCAGGGCGGACGGACCAAGTCCGCCCTGCCATCAGTTCGGGGCGCGTCAAGACATTTCAGCCCGCCAGCATCCCGTAGATTTCGTCCTTGAGCTTCAGGCGCTGCTTGCGCATCGATTCCATATTGAAATCATCCGTCGGCTCTACATCGGTTTCAGCGCGGTGGATGGCCCGGTTGACGTCGTGATAGGCATCGAAAAGCTTGGCGAAATGGGCGTCGCCCTGCTTCATTTCGTGCATTTTCTCAACGTGCTCGGGAAATTCCTCCGCCAGTTCGTGGGGTGTATGTGCCATCAATCATCTCCTCGTTGGTTTGGTGATGACTGCAGTCTATCTCCCCTCTCCTTGTTCTCCTTGACCCTGGTCAATTGCTCAAAATTCAGTGACCCAGCAGCAACCGTGCTACCGGCGCAAGTCCGCGACCAATGGCACGGGTGTTTTTGGCGTCCAGATGAACACCGTCGATGGAGGAGCATCTGGCCACCGACCCGGCGTCGAAAAACCCCGCGCCGGTCTCATCAGCGAGATCGGCATAGAACGAAGCCAGCATAGCCGATTGAGCGACACCGCCCTCAAACATCGCGGCGAAATCCGGATCGGCGGTCTCGACCAGTGGCGGCGGCGAGACAACCAGGATTTGCGGCAGTTCCTGTTCCATCGGCCAGCCATGCAACCGGACCAGGTCCAGCAAACGCCGCATGCCCTTGGACGCTGCATGCGCCTTGCCGGCGACCAACGGCTTCATGTCGTTCGACCCCAGCATGATGATCACCAGATCAAGCGGCGCATGGGTATGCAGTGCAGTCGGCAAAATTCGCGCGCCGTTGCGGTCGCAATCACCGGTGAAATCGTCAAACGCCGTGGTGCGGCCATTCAGCCCGTCGGCCACCACCAGCACGCCCTCACCGAGTGAAGCTGCCAGCACCGAGGGCCAGCGGTCTTCAAGCACATGCCGCGCCCGGCTTTCCGGATCGTAGCCCCAAGTCAGGCTGTCGCCGTAGCAAAGAACGGTTTTCATCAGATTCGTCCTCCCTGGCGGACAAGCTCACTGAGAATCAGCGCCCGGCTCCCAACTTGCGCAGTCCCGCAGCGACAAACAGGAACAGAACCCCGTTCGAGACCAGTTCGATGCCCAGCAGCAAACCGAGGATAGTGGTTGCGGACGCGGGGAAACTGGACAGGATCATGACGCCGAGCAACACCGAGATGAGGCCCGAGAGCAACACCCAGCCCCAACCTCCGCCAGGACGCAGGGACAGCGCGAACATGACCTTGGCAAGCCCCGTTGCCAGGAACAGCACCGCGACGAGAAGTGTGAGCGACACCGAACCGGCCAGCGGATCAACCACCAGCACGATACCCACAAGCAGAGACAGCACACCGATGCCGAGCGACCAGATGAAACCGGACCAGTCGCGGACGCGGAAGGCATGCACCACCTGCAAGACACCCTGAATGAGGAACACCCAGCCGGCCAGCGTAACTGCGAAAATGGTCGCGCCGAACGGATTGAACAGCGCCATGAAACCGCCGACGATGCAGATCAACGCCAGAGCCGCCATCCACTTCCAGGTCCGGCTGAAACTCTCACTCACACCATTGTCGGCCATATCACGCGTCCTTCAGTGTTGATCGCGACAATTCTCAGACCAGCATTCCCATCGGGTTTTCGATATAGCCCTTGAAGGCGGCGAGCAGTTGGGCGCCAAGCGCGCCGTCAACGGCACGGTGGTCGGTCGAAAGCGTCACGCTCATCACGGTGGCAATTGCCAGTGCGCCATCCTTGACGACCGGGCGCTGCTCGCCGGCGCCAACGGCCAGAATGGTCGCATGCGGCGGGTTGATGACAGCGGCAAAGTCCTTGACGCCCATCATGCCCATGTTGGAGACCGAGCTTGTGCCGCCCTGGTATTCCTCGGGCTTGAGTTTGCGGTCCTTGGCGCGCTTGCCAAGATCCTTCATCTCATTGGAAATCGCCGACAAGGTCTTTTGTTCAGCCGAGCGGATGATCGGTGTGATCAGGCCGCCGGGGATGGAGACGGCGACGCCAACATCGGAATGCTTGTGCATGACCATGTTCTCGTCGGTCCAGGAGACATTGGCGTCTGGAACATCGCGCAGTGCCAGCGCCAAGGCCTTGATCACCATGTCGTTGACCGAAAGCTTGTAGACCGGCTTGTCATCCTTGAGTGGAGCAGACTTGTTGAGCTGCGCGCGCAGCGCCAGAAGCGCATCGAGTTCGCAATCAACGGTGACGTAGAAATGCGGGATGGTCTGCTTGGATTCCTGCAGGCGGCGGGCAATGGTCTTGCGCATGCCGTCGTGTTTGACCAGCTCGTAGGAGCCATCAGTGAAGTTCTTGAGAACCGCGTCAGTGGACGTGCCCTTGGAGGCTGTGGCTGGCGCGGCAGAACTTACTGCCTGTGGTGCCGCAGCAGTGGCCGCTGGTGCTTTCCCGGTGCCCGAGGCAATGGCTGCCTCGACGTCTTTCTTGACGACGCGGCCATGTGGGCCGGAGCCCGAAATCTGCGCCACGTCAACACCGGCATCCTTGGCGATGCGGCGGGCCAGCGGCGAGGAAAACACGCGCTCGCCCGTTTGCGTGGTCGGCGCAGGAGCCGATGCAGCGGGATTCTGGTCGCGGATCGGCTTGTCGAGTTTGGCGGCCGGATCGGAGGCTGTCTCTGGTTTTTCGGCCTCCTGCTTAGCCGCGTCCGGCTTTGGAGCTTCAGCCGCCGCAGGTGCCGGGGCCGAGGCTCCGCCACTGTTGGCCGCGGCTTCAACATTTTCGCCCTCAGCGGCAATAATGGCGATCAGGGCATTGACCTTGACACCTTCGGTGCCGGCCGGAACCACGATCTTTGCAACAGTGCCTTCATCGACGGCTTCGACTTCCATCGTCGCCTTGTCGGTCTCGATCTCGGCGATCACATCGCCGGGACCAACCTTGTCGCCTTCCTTGACCAGCCATTTGGCGAGGTTGCCCTCCTCCATGGTTGGCGACAGGGCGGGCATTGTGATGTTGATAGGCATCTGACAGTCCTCCCCTTAAGCCGTGTAGGTGACGGCTTTGACCGCATCGACAATCTCGGCGACGTTGGGCAGCGCGAGCTTTTCGAGATTTGCGGCATAGGGCATGGGAACATCCTTGCCCGCGATTGTGATGATCGGCGCGTCGAGATAATCGAATGCCTGCTGCTGAACGCGCGTGGCGATCTCTGTTCCGACGGAGGATTGCGGATAACCTTCCTCGACGGTGACCAGGCGACCGGTCTTTTTCACACTCTCGATCACGGTCGGCAGATCCATCGGACGGATGGTGCGCAGATCGATCAGCTCGACATCGATGCCGAGCTTGGAGAGTTCCTCGATTGCCTTGATGGCGTAGCTCATGCCGATGCCGAAGGAAACGATGGTGACGTCCTTGCCCTGCTTGTGGATGCGCGCCTTGCCGATGGGCAGAACGAAATCATCAAGCTTGGGCACATCGAATGTCTGACCGTATAGGATCTCGTTTTCGAGGAACACCACCGGGTTGGGATCGCGGATAGCGGCCTTGAGCAGGCCCTTGGCGTCCGCTGCCGAGTACGGCATCACCACTTTCAGGCCCGGAATGGCGCTGTACCAGGCAGCATAGCACTGCGAGTGCTGGGCGCCGACGCGGGCAGCTGCACCATTGGCGCCGCGGAAGACAATAGGCGCGCCCATCTGGCCGCCGGACATGTAGAGCGTCTTGGCGGCCGAATTGATGATGTGGTCAATCGCCTGCATGGCGAAGTTGAAGGTCATGAACTCGACAATGGGACGCAGGCCTGACATTGCGGCGCCGACGCCGATTCCGGTAAAGCCGTGCTCGGTGATCGGGGTGTCGACAACGCGGCGCGCGCCGAATTCCTGCAACAAGCCTTGCGAGATCTTGTAGGCGCCCTGGTATTCGGCCACTTCCTCGCCCATGAGAAAAACGTCTTCATTGGCGCGCATTTCCTCGGCCATGGCGTCACGAAGCGCTTCGCGCACGGTGGTCGGCACCATTTCCGTGCCTTCGGGGATCGACGGATCGGAGGCTGCAACGTTTTCGACCGGGGCAGCAGGAACCGACGCGGGCTTAGCCGGTGCGGCTTCGGCCGGAGCTTCGGCGGCAGCGGCGGGCGCAGCATCAGCGGACTTCGCAGAACCGATGTCGGAGGCGCTTTCGCCCTCTTCCAGGATCACCGCGATAACCGCGTTGACCTTGACGTTTTCGGTTCCGGCGGGAACGACGATCTTGCCGAGCACGCCTTCATCAATGGCTTCCACTTCCATGGTTGCCTTGTCGGTTTCAATTTCAGCCAGCACATCGCCGGAAGCGACCTTGTCGCCTTCGTTTTTGAGCCATTTGGACAGCGTGCCCTCTTCCATTGTCGGGGACAGCGCAGGCATCAGGATATCAATCGGCATGGTGGTCCCTCCCCTTACAGCAAAATGTCGGTGTAGAGCTCGGACGCATCCGGCTCCGGGCTGTTCTGGGCGAAGTCGGCTGAATCCGCCACCACATCCCGAACCTTCTTGTCGATGGCCTTGAGGTCATCTTCGCTGGCGTGCTTGCGCTCGAGGATGCGCGCCTTGACCTGTTCGATCGGATCATGATCGGAGCGCATCTTCTGCACTTCGTCCTTGGAGCGATATTTCGCCGGGTCGGACATCGAGTGACCGCGATAGCGGTAGGTCAGCATTTCGAGAATGATCGGGCCCTTGCCGGAGCGGCAATGCTCTACAGCTTCAACGGCTGCAGCGTGTACCGCGCGCACATCCATGCCATCGACCTGATGACCGGGAATGCCGAAGGAATTGCCGCGCAGTGAGAAATTGGACTGGGCCGAGGAGCGCGCCGTCGACGTGCCCATGGCGTAGCGGTTGTTCTCGACAATATAGATCACCGGCAGCTTCCAGAGTGCAGCCATGTTGAAGCTCTCGTAGACCTGGCCCTGGTTGGCCGCGCCATCGCCGAAATAAGCGAGGGAGACATTGTCGTTGCCGCGGTACTTGTTGGCAAACGCCAGACCGGTGCCGAGCGAAACCTGGCCACCGACGATGCCATGGCCACCGTAAAAATTCTTTTCCTTGGAGAACATGTGCATGGAGCCGCCCTTGCCACGCGAGTAGCCGTCACGACGTCCGGTGAGCTCGGCCATCACGCCGCGGGCTTCCATGCCGCAGGCCAGCATATGGCCGTGATCGCGGTAGCCGGTGATGACCTGATCGCCTTCCTTGAGCGCCGACTGCATGCCGACGACGACGGCTTCCTGTCCGATATAGAGATGGCAGAAGCCGCCGATGAAGCCCATGCCATAAAGCTGGCCGGCCTTCTCCTCGAAACGGCGGATCATCAGCATCTCGCTGTAGGCTTTGATTTCGGCCGCTTTATCGAATTCGGTGATCCCGCCGTTCAACCCGCTCTTTTCAGCCGGTTTCTTGCGGGATGCAGCGGTGGCGCTTTTGCGTGTAGCCATCTCATCCTCCCAATGGTCTCTCGGCATGACCATAGGGAAATTGGCGGGGATCAGCAAGCGCTTAAACGCATAGCTGATATTCACGCCAAAATGCTGATTTAATTGTTTATTTTGAGAATTAACTGAATTCCAGTTAATCGCGGATCAGTTGAAATACACGACCTCGTCCTCACGGGCGACATTCAACAGGAACCGCGCCCGTTCATCAAGCATGTCAGCCTCCACCGCGCCGTCGCTCAACAACAGAACCTTACGTTCAAGATGTTGCCTGCGTTCGATCAAGGTTGCAAGCTGTTCCGACAATTCGACACGGCGAATTTCCAGCGCTTCGGCTGAATTCAAACCGTAAGCGCCAGACCATGAATGAAACCCGAAATAGCTGAAACAAGCTACCGAAAGCACCGGAATGACCCAGCGGCTCCAGAAACGCTTCTTTTTAAACTGTGTCCGCATTCGAAAAACGCCTTACCCCTGCGAAGGGATCAAGATGCCAGAGCATACTTAATATAGCGTTAGTCGATCGTGCGATTTGCCGTAGTGCAAACGAAAAGCCCGCACTTTCCGCGCGGGCTCCTGTCGATCGACGGCTTCGTGAGATGAGGCGTAACCGGGCTCAGCTCCGAAGGACGGACGTTCCCGCGTAAGCCGCTTCAACGCCAAGCTCTTCCTCGATCCGGATCAGCTGGTTGTACTTGGCCAGCCGGTCGGAGCGCGACAGCGAACCGGTCTTGATCTGTCCGCAATTGGTGGCAACGGCCAGATCGGCGATGGTCGAATCCTCGGTCTCACCGGAGCGATGGCTCATCACCGCAGTATAGCGCGCCTTGTGGGCAGTCTCGACGGCATCGAGGGTTTCTGACAGGGTGCCTATCTGGTTGACCTTGACCAGGATCGAGTTGGCGACGCCCATCTTGATGCCGTCGCGCAGGCGCGCGGAGTTGGTGACGAACAGATCGTCGCCGACCAGCTGGCAACGGTCGCCAATCTTGTCGGTGAGCGACTTCCAGCCGTCCCAGTCATCCTCGCCCATGCCATCCTCGATCGAGATGATCGGGTATCTGGCCTGCAATTCAGCGAGGTAATCGGCCATCGCTTCAGGTTCCAGCGCGCGGCCTTCACCATCAAGCTGGTATTTGCCGTCACGGAAAAATTCGGTAGCGGCACAATCGAGTGCGAGGTGAATGTCCTCGCCGGGGCGGTAGCCGGCCTTCTCGATCGACTTCATTATGAAGTCGAGCGCATCCGGCGCGCTCTTGAGGTCGGGAGCAAAGCCCCCTTCATCGCCGACATTGGTGTTGTAACCACCAGCCGACAGCTCCTTCTTGAGTGTATGGAAGACTTCCGAGCCCATGCGGACGGCATCGCGGAAGGTTTCCGCACCGACCGGCATGATCATGAATTCCTGAAAATCGATCGGGTTGTCGGCATGGGCGCCGCCATTGATGATATTCATCATCGGCACCGGCAACAGCCGTGCATTGGCGCCACCGACGTAGCGGTAGAGCGGCAGGCCACTCGACTGCGCTGCTGCCCGGGCTGCAGCCAGCGACACGCCGAGAATGGCGTTGGCGCCGAGATTGCCCTTGTTGTCCGAGCCATCAAGCGCGATCATTGCCTTGTCGAGCGCGATCTGGCCCTCGGCATCCATGCCGCAAATATTGTCGCAGAGCGGGCCATTGACGGCAGCGACGGCCTTCTCCACGCCCTTGCCGAGATAGCGGCTGCCGCCGTCGCGCAATTCAACGGCTTCATGCGCGCCGGTGGAGGCGCCAGACGGGACCATTGCCCGCCCCATGGATCCATCTTCGAGATGAACATCGACTTCCACGGTCGGGTTTCCCCGGCTGTCGAGGATTTCCCGTCCGACAATATCGATAATGGCGGTCATGGTCTGGTTCCTTCTTGGGGTTGTGACGATGGCAAAGTCTTGCTTGCGCCGTCTTACCGCACCCCGGCAAAAAATCAATCGCGCCACGCAATTGGTCAGCGTTGCCCATCCATCGAACGCCATTTCGCCGATGAAGTAGATCGATGCATCCTGCAAGCAGATCAGCCAGACCCTCCCGGTCTTCGACGGCATTGCTATCCAGACCGATATGCTGGCCCTCAATGCCGGTGCCGAAGCGGCGCGCGCTGATGAAGCCGGCAAGGATTTCGCCGTCGTCGCCCAGCAAGTGCGCGAACTGGCCGGGCGTTCTGCCAATGCGGCCAAGGAGATCAAGTCCCCGATCAAGACCACCTCGACGCGGGTTGGCACGGCGCCTCGCTGGTCAATGAAACCAGGGCCGCGTTGGACATGGGCGACAGAGCCGCTACTCGGGCCGTAGCGCAACCGGCGATGACCCGAAGGGGCAGAAGCCACGAGACAAAAGTTAAAACCAGTGGATTTTTACGGCTCTGATTAAGGATGTGCTAACTTTAACAGCCATATATATTTAGGTGAATCTTAGGGGTGTTTTTATCCGCCCGGCTGAATTGGCATGATGCCCTTTCACTTAATTCGCGAGACATTTCTCCGCGATTGAACCGCCATGTTCCTCTTTCTCCAATCTCGCATCTTCCACACCTTCCCATCTTCCGAGGCAACAACATGAACATCAGTATTTCGCGCAGCCTAATGCTTCTGGCTGCTATTGTAACTCTTGGGCTGATTGCTGCCTTTGGTTTGCAAAAGTACATATATGACAAGCTTAAAGTCACGGGGCCAACTTACACTGTCATTGTCGATAGCAAAGATCTGCTTGCTGACATCCTGCCTCCACCGCTTTATGTTGTCGAATCCTACATGCTCGCTAACGAAGTTATTGTACATCCGACGCTTGCGGAGAAAAATTCTTCGCGAATTGGGGAATTGCTTGAGGAATACAACACCCGCAAGAAATACTGGCAGGATTCCAGCTACAATGATTCGCTGGTTGCCGAACTCAGTTCCGGCATTTTGAAGGAAGGCGAGACTTACTGGAAAACCATGAACAGCACTTTCCTTCCTGCAGTTCAAAGAGGGGATGTCGACGCTGCCACAATAGCACTGGGAGAGTTGCGCGTGGCGTTTCTGGCCAGCGATGCGGCGGTCAAGGCGCTGGTCTCTTCGGTTTCCAAGTTTGATGAGAAGTTTCGCGCTGACGCACGCAGCGAAGATGGCTTCTTTTCAATGGTTACACTCCTTGCAAGCCTCGTATCGGTCGGCGTTTTCCTGGCCGGTCTGTTCGTTTTCCGTCAACGCGCCATCGTGCCGCTGACTGCCATGAAGGACTATATGCAAGTGCTCTCGGATGGTGATTTCACCCGTGATGTCCCCTATGCAGAGCGTTCTGACGAAATCGGCGAGATGGCGCAATCGGTGGCCTACTTCCGTGACGCGGCGATGGAACGCGACACAGCACGGGCGCAAAGCGAAACGGCGCGCCAGGAAAAAGCCAAAATCGACGCGGCAACAGCTGAACGCAAGGCAGCTGAAGACGCCGACCGCGTGCGCGTCATCGAGGCTGTGACGACGGGTCTGGAAAATCTTTCCTCCGGCAATCTGGCCTACCGTATCAATGACGCGTTCGCTCCCGATTATGAAAAGCTGCGGACAGAGTTCAATGCAGCCATAGGGTCGCTGAGCCAGACAATCGACGAGATCTCGGAAACAACCGATTCGGTGCGGCAATCGTCCTCCGAAATCGGATCGGCTGCCGATGACCTCTCAAAGCGCACCGAGCAGCAGGCAGCCTCGCTCGAGGAAACAGCTGCAGCACTCGACGAGATCACGTCGACAGTGAAAAGTTCGTCGCAGCGCGCCGAGGAAGCCAGTGACATGGTCGGCTCCACCAAATCCGGTGCCGAGAAATCCGGCAAGGTGGTCAAGAACGCCATTTCGGCGATGGAGAAGATCGAAGCATCCTCCAAGCAGATCAGCCAGATCATCTCGGTGATCGACGACATCGCATTCCAGACCAACCTGCTGGCGCTGAATGCGGGTGTCGAAGCGGCACGCGCCGGAGAAGCCGGCAAAGGCTTTGCCGTCGTCGCACAGGAAGTCCGCGAACTGGCTGGACGCTCGGCCAATGCGGCCAAGGAAATCAAGACGCTGATCGAGACCTCCTCGACGCAGGTTGGGGCCGGAGTGTCGCTGGTCAATGAAACCGGCGTCGCACTGGGTGAAATCGAAGGCCAGGTCGCCAAGATCAACGACCTGATCCAGTCCATTGTTACCGGTGCGCGCGAGCAATCGACCGCACTTGCCGAGATCAACTCGGCGGTCAACCAGATGGATCAGGTGACCCAGCAGAACGCGGCCATGGTGGAGGAAACCAACGCCGCGACACAAGGGCTCAACGGTGAAGCTGTCAAGCTTGAAGGTCTGGTGCGCCGCTTCAACACCGGTGGTGGCGCTTCGCATTCGGCTCCGGCTGCAGCGAATGCTTCTTCCAGGCCAACCCAGTCGCCGGCCCGCGCACTTGGCGCCAAGGTGGCGTCGGCTTTCGGTCTGGGCGGCGGAGCGGCCACGGCGCGCAAGGAAGAGGCCTGGAGCGAATTCTGACCCAGCCGTAAATCTGTAGTCTACAACGAGCAAGGCCGCCGGGGACAAACCGGCGGCCTTTTTACATCAGAAGAGCAAAGCTCCCAGATCCATCGCAGCACTCAGCCAGCTGTGCGCTTGGCCACTGCATCAAACGCCATGAGGGTTTCGAGCAGACGCGGCATGTCCTTGAGCGGCACCATGTTGGGGCCGTCGGAGGGGGCGTTGTCGGGATCTTCGTGGGTTTCGATGAACAGTGCGGCGACGCCAACCGCGACGGCTGCGCGCGACAGGGTTTCGACGAATTCGCGCTGGCCGCCGGACGAGCCGCCCTGCCCGCCGGGCTGCTGCACCGAGTGGGTGGCATCGAACACCACCGGCGCACCAAACGCCGCCATGATCGGCAGTGATCGCATGTCGCTGACAAGCGTGTTGTAGCCGAAGGAAGCGCCGCGTTCGGTCAGCAGCACGTTGGAATTGCCGCTTTCGATGACCTTGGCCAGAACATTTTTCATGTCCCAGGGTGCCAGGAACTGGCCCTTCTTGACGTTGATCACCTTGCCGGTATTGGCTGCGGCGATCAACAGATCGGTCTGGCGGCAGAGGAAGGCCGGGATCTGCAGGATGTCGACCACTTCGGCAACAGTTGCACACTGGGCCTCGGTGTGGACATCGGTGATCACCGGCAGGCCAAGCTCGGCCTTGATGTCGGCAAAGACACTCATGGCCTTTTCCAGGCCGAGACCGCGCCTGCCCGAGAGCGAGGTGCGGTTGGCCTTGTCGAAGGAGGATTTGTAGACCAGCCCGATGCCGAGCTTGCTGCAGATTTCCTTTAGGCTTCCGGCGATCTCAAAGGCGTGCTCGCGGCTTTCCATCTGGCAGGGACCGGCAATCAGCGTGAGCGGCAGATGATTGCCGAAGGTTGCTGTGCCGGTAGTCACAGTTGCGTTGGGAGCGCTCATCGGATTTCCTCAAAACAGTAATAGGCACCCTGGCCCGGCGCCGGGTCGACGATCAGCTTTCCAGACACCTGGCGCACGGTCACGCCGTTGTTGAGAAGCAGCGCCGCAAGGGCGGCCAGATCGCTGACCTGATAAACCACGGCTCGGCCGGTGAGGCCGCGTTCGCGGGAGGGGGCGGTGATACCCAGATGGGTTTCCAGCCCGGCCTTGTTGTACACCGTGATGGTGGCGCCATCGAGTTCGATCGACATGCCGAAGGAGTTGGCCTCAACCTCGCGGTTGCAGGCAAGCTCCTGAATGAAATACTGAAAATCGGTCGGATTGGGTTCTGACAGGACGACTTCCGAAATTCCGGTTACGCCATTTTCGTGAGTGGTCAACACCGAGCGATCGGCGGCGGGCACATTGATGCGCTCGACTGCAAAGCCGAAGAAATCCGGGGTGCGCAGATCAGCGGCGAAGGACAGCTTGAAGCTTGCCGTTGCTTCCGATCCATCGGGCAGCTTCATTGGCCGGGAAAATTCCAGCATCTGGCCGCCGGACATGCCGAGTTCAACAAAACGGGCGTGATCGGCGTCACCATCTTTCGAGCCGACCACGAGTGCGGAGAAGCCATTGTCTCCCCGGCGGAAACGGTAGGCCTGGTCGCGGGCGACGAAGACATTGCCTGCCCGCGCAGCCGCTTCGCACTCCTCACGCTGGGCGATGCCGAGCGGCTCGAGATAGGTTCCGTCGGCGAAAAACACACAGGCATTTTCAGTGCCGAAAGGATGGCGTGCATCGGCAGCGACGGTGAAGCCGAGAGCTGAATGGCGGGCGCGCGCAATGTCGAGATCCTCGACGGGCAGCACGAGATGATCAAGGGGGCGTTTGGACCGCGGTGATGCCATGGGAAGAGTTACTCCGTTCGGCCCTCCCCTTATCAGCAAGCCCGGATCTGGCGCAACCGCACCGATGCCTTGAAATCGGGCTGGATGGCTGGGTTGCGACCTCCCCTTGCAGGAATCGCGCCCAGACGGTAATCAGATAACGATTGGAAACAGGAGCTAGTTTTGACCGGGCTGATTGCAGGCGCGTGGCGCCATTGCCGTATTTCGCTGATATCAGCAGTCGTCCTGGCGGCCGTCTCGGGCTGCGCCTCGTCGGGCGGATCGATTGAAGACGTGGTTGCGCCGGTGGCACCGACGACGGAGAAATATGCGGCAATCGTGGTCGACGTCAAAAGCGGCAAGATGCTTTACGGCGCCAATGTCAACGAACTGCGCTACCCGGCCTCGCTGACCAAGATGATGACGCTCTACATGCTGTTTGAAGCAATGGACGAAGGCCGCGTCAGTCGCACGGACCTGATCCCGATCTCGCGCAATGCCGCAGCACGCCCGCCCTCGAAACTCGGGCTGAAGGCAGGACAGTCGATCCCGGTCGACACCGCGATCCGGGTGCTGGTGGTCAAATCCGCCAATGATGTGGCCACCGCGACGGCTGAATTCCTCGGCGGAGGCTCGGAAGACCGCTTTGCGCAATTGATGACCGCCAAGGCGCGGACCCTGGGGATGACGCGGACTGTGTTCAAGAACGCCTCGGGCCTGCCTGACAGCGATCAGGTGACGACGGCCGCCGACATGGCCATTCTGTCGATCGCGCTCAGACGCCAGTTTCCGCATTATTACGGCTACTTCCAACAGAAGGAAGTCACCGTTGCCGGGCGCACCATCAAGGGCCACAACAAGGCGATGGACATGATCCCCGGCGCCGACGGTCTGAAGACCGGCTACACGCGGGCGTCGGGCTTCAATCTCGCCACCTCGGTCAGGCATCAGGGAAAATCGGTGGTCGGTGTGGTGATGGGTGAAAACACCTCCGCAATCCGCAATGCACGGATGGCCGCACTGATGTCGGCCTATGTGAAAAAGGCAAAGTAGCGCGCCTATACTAAGCCCTCAGCTTTTCGCGGGCTTGAAACAGCTTCGCTTGCGCGTTGGTCAGGGGCCTTCACAGGAAATGCCGATCGGCGGATCGGTCTCGATCTGGACGAAACCCAGTTGCAACGGCATGGTGTCGTGATCGGCGCGCAACAGCCGGATCGCCGCCACCCTTTGGGTAACTTGTGGATCAACCAGATCGATGCGGAAGACTTCGCCGTCATCAAAGGCCTGGGCGATGCTCACCGGCTCGCCGGGCAGGCCTGCTTCGGTGCTGAACGCACGGCCGCCCACCGACATGGTCACCGAAAACACATTGGGCACCGGACCTGCACCCAGCACGATTTCGATGCTGGATTCAAACTTCATGTCGGTACAGGAAATCGATACCGTGGCATGGGCCGGGCCGGCGATGGCCAAGGCAGATGTTGCGGCAGCAAGGATGGTGATGAGACGAGATCTGGTCGGCATGGTCTGATCCTCCCGGGGCGCCGGTTGTCCGGTCGCGGCTGAAAGCACCACCAAAAACGATGCGTGGCGAGCCGGGACGCCACACGGAGAGAGTGTCTCAAAATTGCGGTTTCGCGGCAAGAGCGCAGCATGGGGCGTGGAGTGGAACGAAGAATTCTGGCCATGGCAGTGCGCAACAGTCAGTGCGCCCGCGCGGATGTCCGCCGGGGTGTGAGATCTGCATCAGGTCCGGAGGGCCGCACGCGGGCTTTGCCTTACGGAGAATTTGAGTGGTTGGGGTGGCGCAACCCGTGCACGGCCCGAAATTCGCCGGATGATGTCCGCATCCGACAGACGGCGCCTTGCACCCCTCGGGAGTTTATCCCCGCCCGGATTGCTCCGGCCGCGATCAGGACAGACCGCGGGGGTGGGTCTCGAGGTTCCGGCACGGACCCTGACGCGCCGCTACGGCGCTTCATGTCCGCCACAGGCCCGGACCGGTGCAGCGTTCCTCAGCCGCCTTTCGGCTGGCAGGAAACGAAACCCGGCCCGGTGGCTGGCTTTGCACGGTCAATGAGACCGCCCGCCAGCGGAACCCCGATGGCCTCCGCCTCCTCTCGGTGCCTGCCGCACGTTACGGCAAATCCCGAAAGGCATTCCTCCCGCCTGGTCCAACACGTTCGTAGTCCATCCGGCAGCGGAAGTGCGAAGATGATGGCATGGGGTTTGGAGGGTGTGGATGAAATGGTGGGATTTTTTATGTGACGGTCACGATTTTCGTCATCCTCGGACCCCGGGCCGGAGATCCATTCCGCAAAGCTTGCACGCACCAACTGTTTGGAGGAATTACGCAATGGATCCCAAGAGCAACGACGTCGCTTCGCTTGTCTTGGTCGGGACGCCGGGATCACGACGGAGGGAAATTTAAAGAGAGGGGTCTGGCTTTCATGCGCTGGAATTCCCCCTCACTTGCGGTTTCCAGCACTTGGCCAAAGCCAAGGCGCTGAAATCGCGTTCTCTCCCAAGAGGGGAGGAAAGGACAAATTCACCACCCTGCCCTCTACCTCTGCGCCACCGCCACTGGACGAACCACCCGCCATCTGCCAAAAGCCATCCGGGACGCGACTGCCGTTATCTATAGAACGGGGTCGGGCTGTAGATTGACGTCACGCAGCTGCCGCGAGGACACGCCGGCCGTCCTGTAGAATTTCCCAAACGACCCCTTGAGACTGCCGGGCATTTCGTCCTGGCTTTCGACTTCATGCACTCGGCATATGCGAAGAGGCTGATTTCGGTTGTTCTTCTGTCACGTGCATGAGGTCCGTTCTCACACTTTCGGTCTGGCTCCCAATTCATCCTCACCGTCGTTTGACAGCAGATCTTTGCCCTGCTCCTGCTGGCGTTCGTCATCAACCTTCTTGAGAACGGCTTCGTCGACGCCGGTATCGGTGACCTGTTCTGTCGGTGGCGATTTGGCCACCTTTGGCTCTGGAGCCGGTGTTGGCTTGATGGTTGCGGAGGATGGCTGGCGGGTGGCTGATTTTGCTGCGGTGGGTGCTTCTGGCTGCCCAGCCACCGGGGTTGGAACACCGTTGTCGAAACGGAGGCGGTAGATCGGCTCGGGCAGCGCGAAGCCTGCCTGTTCCAGCGCTGTCTTGACCGTGCGGATCGCCTCGGACCTGGCCTTGACGAAATCGGTCTCGGTCTGGTTGATCCAGCCGGATACACCGATCAGGACATTGGAATCACCGACTTTTTCGATCCAGGCACCAGGTTCGGGGTCGTGCAGAACGAAGCCGAGACCGGCAAGGGTCTCGTGACAGATGCCGAGCGCCTCGTGCAGCACGCTGTCGGCATCGACCCCAAGCTCGAACGAGAACCGGCGCTCGGGATTGCGGGAGTAATTGACGATCTTGGCCTTGAACACGGTGGCGTTGGGGATGCGAATGTGGTTGCCGTCGATATCCATCAGGATGGTGGCGCGCGAGGTCAGCCGGATGACAAAGCCTTCCATGCCCTCAAGCGCGATGAAATCTCGCGGCTGGAACGGCTGTCGGATCGAAAGCAGGATCGAGGCGATGTAATTCTCCACCGTGTTCTTGACGGCGAAACCGATGGCCAGACCGATGATGCCGACAGCGCCCAAAATGGTGCCGAGCACGGCTGTGGCGCCCAGAATATCGAGCGCCATCAGGGCGCCGAACATGAGGAAGCCAAGCCAGACTGTCTGGCGCAAGAGATCGGCGATGAAGGCATTGGGCGTGAGCCAGCCCCAGGGCTGCTTGCGGGTGGTGACGAACCAGCCCAAAAGGCCGATCAGCAGCCAGACCAGAGCGGCGACCAGCAGCAGCGGCAGGTAATCGAGCGTCTGTTGCAGGCGGGTCTCAAAACGGCCAATGACCGGCTTGAGCCGTTCGGTTACAGCGGTCTGCTCGGTCAGCCGGTTTTCGATGGCGACCACGCCCGCGACGCGGCTGACCAGATCCTCGGCCTTTTTAGCCAATGCCGCTTCCTCGACCTGGCCGCTCAGTGTCACGACCCCGGAGGTGACCGATACACCGATACCGGCGAGCCCGTCGATTTCGCGGAATATCTTTTGAATGCGGTTGCGGATTTCACTGTCGGAGGTGACGCTCTCGCCGATCTCGATTGTGGGCCCCGCCGGCTCGACGCTATCCTGAGCGTGTGCCATTGGGCCAAGGAGCAGGACAATCACGGTGAAGCGCAGGAATATGGTGGCAGTTCTGATGGGACGCATGGGGAGTGTTCCTGACTTCGGTGCCGCCTAAAGAGAGTTTCAATGCGCTTGAGGTTATGCGGGTTGTTGCAATCTAACCTGATCGCGGCGCATCAGCCAACGGCTGGGCATGCCACAATTTTTCCTACGAATGCCGATCAATGACACCGGAACTCAAACAACATCTCCCCCGTTCCTGCAATGCATGTAGGTTGTCCCTCGTTGGCGCTGTCACCCGGCCTCCAATCGGACCCGGACATATCTTGAGTAAAAGGGTTACAATGACGAGCGAGAAGCCACGGAGATATCTCAGATTGGCGCTGCTGGCAGGCTTTTACCTGTGCCTGATCCTCGGCGGCCGCTGGCTCGGACTGGTCATCGAGGACAGTCTGCGGGTCGCCGATCTCGGACAGGCTGGCATGCCCTACATCGGCGCTGTTGGCGTCATCTTGCTGCTGTATATCGCGCTGACTGCGATACCTTTTGTGCCGGGCACGGAAATCGGACTGGCACTGCTGATGGTGTTTGGTGCGCAGGTGGCGGGTATCGTCTACCTTTCGACCTTCTCAGCGCTGACATTGGCATTCATGCTGGGACGGCTGGTGCCTGAACGACGGCTGGCGGCCTGGCTGTTGCGGCACGGTTTTGACAGAATCGCCGGGCTGGTCGAGACATTTTCGCAACTCGATCCGGCCGAGCGCGACCACTACCTGACCCAGAACGCCCCCCGGCGGCTGGTGCCGTGGTTGACCCGGCATCGCGCCATCACGCTGATCGTGCTGATCAATCTTCCGGGCAACACACTGCTGGGCGGCGGCGGCGGCATTGCGCTTGTGACCGGACTGAGCAAGCTGATGCCGGTGAGGCAGTTCCTGATTTCGGTGGCGCTTGCTGTCGCACCGGTGCCCGCGGCGATCCTCTTCATGGCCTGGATCACACCATAAGCCAGCGGCTGACACCACCAAGAGCGGTCTTGCAACCGGAAGATCTGGCGGTCAGCCCAGGACAACTGCCGCGCCCTTTTCAAAATCCTGCAGCAGGGGCAAAATTCTGCGGGCTGGAAGCGTTGGTTGAGACCCTGAAAGGGCGACGGTGTCCGGCACACCACAAAAACGGGGGAAGAACATGCGTGGAATCGGATTTTACTTCTTTATGGCGGCAGTGCTGTGCGTGACGCTTGGCATGATGTGGGGGATACACATGGCAATTTCGGGTGATCATCTGATGGCCGGCGCCCATGCCCACCTCAATCTGGTAGGCTGGGTCACCATGGGGCTTTTTGGCGTCTACTATACATTGACCCCGGCGGCGGCGGCATCAAGCCTTGCCAAAATTCATCTCGCGGTGGCGCTTGCCGGTGTCGTGGTGATGGTGCCGGGAATAGCTATTGCGCTGAAGGACGGTGGCGAGGCGGTAGCAGCGGCAGGATCCATGCTGACAGCGGCCTCGATGCTGATTTTTCTCTATACTGTCTTCAAGAACGGGCTGGGCAAACCGGTCTGATGTCATGGCGCGCCGGGCCCGATCGAACCTGGCGCGCGTCCGTCAACGCAAGTGATCCGCAGGCGCGAACCACTCGCGAAGGCCAAGTGACGTGTCTGGTGCGTTCCGGTGGGAAGAGAGCATCTGCTGCCCAACGCACCAGGCAGGTTTCAAGCAATTCCATACTGTCGAAGTCAGTCGCGACACTCGCAAAATTTCGAGCATTCAATCATGCGCCTTTGCCTGCTATTTTGGCTCGCAAAACAGGTCGTCATTTTGAGCTTCACCAGATTCTGACAGGCAGAAAGCATGAAAAGCAAATTATCAGGTGGCCTTGTCCACGAATTACCCACCGACTTGATTGATGCGCTGACCGAAACAACAGAAGTTACAAGCCTCTGGGAGCAATTGACTCCGATAGCCCGCAACGAATTTATCTGCTGGGTCGAAGATGCAAAGCAGAACAAGGCAAGGACAAGACGGATCAAACGAACGGTAGAGGAGCTTCTCGAAGGTCAAAAACGTCCATGCTGTTGGGCAGGCTGCATTCATCGGACCGACAAGAAGCCCAGCAAATGGCAGCAAGCTGTGTTGATCGACAAGAAACCCAAAGATTGAGAACCAAGCCCCATAGTTGCGGGAAATTGAGTGCTGTCACAGCACCACAGCACCCCGTTCCTTGGACGGCTTCGCTCAGCCTGTCGGCCTGACCTACACCAGACGCGACTGTTCGAGTGCGGCTTCGATGAAGCTGGCGAACAGCGGGTGCGGCTCGAGCGGTCGCGACTTGAGTTCGGGGTGGTACTGCACGCCAATGAACCAGGGGTGGACGTCCTGCGGATATTCGATGGTTTCGGGCAACAGGCCGTCGGGAGAGATGCCCGAGAACACAAGACCGGCTTTTTCGAGCTGATCCTTGAAAGCGATGTTGACCTCATAACGGTGACGATGGCGCTCGGAGACTTCGGTGCTGCCGTAGATCCCGGCGATCAGCGAGCCGGATTTCAGCGGGTGCGGATAGGCGCCCAACCGCATGGTGCCACCAAGATCGCCGTCGGCGGCGCGCTTTTCGAGCTGGTTGCCCTTGAGCCATTCGGTCATGATGCCGACGATATTGGTACCTGACTTGCGGTTGAATTCCGACGACACGGCATCCTCGATGCCGGCCAGATTGCGCGCTGCATCAAGCACCGCCATCTGCATGCCGTAACAAATGCCGAAATAAGGCACCTTGCGCTCGCGGGCGAATTTTGCCGCCGCGATCTTGCCTTCGGCACCGCGCTCGCCAAAGCCGCCGGGAACCAGAATGCCGTTGACCTTTTCAAGCCAGGGCGACGGGTCTTCCTTCTCGAAGATCTCTGATTCAATCCATTCGAGCTTGACCTTGACACGGTTGGCGATGCCGCCGTGATAGAGCGCCTCGATCAGCGATTTGTAGGCGTCTTTCAGGCCAGTGTACTTGCCGACGATGGCGATGGTGACTTCGCCCTCGGGGTTGTGAATGCGCTCGGAGACCTCTTCCCAGGCTTTCATGCGCGGCTTGGGCGCCGGATCGATACCGAAGGCTGCCAGCACCTCGGTGTCGAGGCCTTCCTTGTGGTAGGCGATCGGCACGTCATAGATCGACGGCACGTCGAGCGCCTGGATGACGGCGGAGGCGCGCACATTGCAGAACTGCGACAGCTTGCGGCGTTCTTCGGGCGGGATCTCCCGGTCGGCTCGGACCAGCAGGATATCGGGCGCAATGCCCATCGCCTGAAGCTCCTTGACCGAATGCTGCGTCGGCTTGGTCTTGAGCTCGCCGGCGGCAGCGATCCAGGGCATCAGCGTCAGGTGGACATAGACGGCATTGCCGCGCGGCAGATCGTTGCCGAGCTGGCGGATCGCCTCAACGAATGGCATCGCCTCGATGTCGCCGACGGTGCCGCCGATCTCGCACAGGACGAAATCATAGTCCTCATTGCCTTCGAGCACGAAGTCCTTGATTTCATTGGTGACGTGCGGAATCACCTGAACGGTGGCGCCGAGATAATCGCCGCGGCGCTCCTTGTCGATGATGTCCTTGTAGATCCGGCCGGTGGTGATGTTGTCGGATTTGACCGCCGAACGCCCGGTAAAGCGCTCGTAGTGTCCCAGATCAAGGTCGGTCTCGGCGCCGTCGTCGGTGACAAACACCTCGCCGTGCTGGGTCGGGCTCATGGTGCCCGGATCAACATTGAGATAGGGGTCGAGTTTGCGCAGCCGCACCCGGTAACCACGGGCCTGCAGCAACGCACCAAGGGCGGCCGAGGCAATGCCTTTTCCAAGCGAGGAGACCACGCCGCCGGTAATGAAAACATATCGCGCCATGGGATCGAACCGATACCTTCAGAAAGTTGATTCCGCCACCACAAAATCTCGATGACGCATATTAGCGGTGCATAACAGCTGATCTGCCATGAAAACCACATGAAAAAACCGGCGGAGGCCAAATTGCCATCCGCCGGTTTGAGAAGACTCTGGCCTTACTGGCCGGAAGGAACGTCGGAGGCCGGGGCCTCGGGTGCAGCCGGTATGTCACCGGCAGCCGGAGCAGCCGCGCCGCCGAGCTGATCGAGAACACCCGAGCCGGTGCCTTCGGTCTGGGTCGGGATCCGGTCGAGAATGTCGGTGGGATTGTCGCCGTAGCGTGCAAGGATACCCAGCGCCAGCGAGGTGACGAAGAAAGCTGCTGCGAGAATGCCGGTGGTGCGGGTGAGTGCGTTGGCCGCACCGCGCGCCGACATGAAGCCCGAGCCGCCGCCAATACCAAGGCCGCCGCCTTCGGAGCGCTGAATCAGCACGATGCCGACAAGCGCCAGCACGATCATGAGATGAATAACAATCAAAACGGTTTGCATCGGTTTCTTTCCTGCCCCTGAAGGGCGCAATCTTAGTCCGGTTTGGCGGCTCTTTACACGAGGGCGGCCAGCTTTCCAAGTCCCGTCTGCGTGCAACGGCAACGGGCGGGGGGATAATCTCGGTGTCTGGTCAGCCCAAAAGACCGCGGCAGGCCTTACAAATGGCAAGGAAGTCTGCCGCTTTCAAGCTTGCACCGCCGATCAATGCACCATCGACATGCGCGACGCTCAAAAGCTCAGCGGCATTGTCAGGCTTGACCGAGCCGCCATAGAGCAACCGCATGGACGCGCCCTCGCCTGCAAAGCGGCTTGTCATTTCCGAGCGAATGAAGGCATGGGCTTCGGTGACATCAGTGACGGTCGGCGTCAGCCCGGTGCCAATCGCCCAGACCGGCTCATAGGCTATGACAGTGTCGGCCGCTGTGGCGCCGCTGGGCACGGAGCCTGCAAGCTGGTTGCCGAGCACTTTGAGCGTGGCGCCGGATTTGCGCTGAGCCTCGGTCTCACCGATGCAGATGACGCGCACCAGGCCGGCAGCCTTGGCGGCGTCGGCCTTGGCGCGGACGGTGTCATTGCTCTCGCCATGCAGAGTGCGGCGCTCGGAATGGCCGACCAGCACATAACCGGCCAGGCAATCGGCAATCATCTGAGCCGAAATGTCGCCAGTATGGGCGCCGCTCTGCTTGTCATGGCAATCCTGTGCGCCGATGCACAAAGGGGTCTGCTCGGCGATCGCCGTGGCCACATAAAGAAGCGTTGCGGGCGGGCAAATCAACGCGTCGATCTTGTCGGCAAGATCCGGCGTCAGACCTTCGGCAATCGCCTTGATCTGGTCAAGATTGTCGCGCGTGCCGTTCATCTTCCAGTTGCCTGCCACTAGCGGGCGAATGTCAGGTGTCATCAGGTATCCCCGTTGATTGTTTTGTGAAACGGGGCTTAGCAGAC
Organism: Hoeflea sp.; assembly: GCA_051251555.1. GTDB lineage: Bacteria > Pseudomonadota > Alphaproteobacteria > Rhizobiales > Rhizobiaceae > Hoeflea. The sequence continues at coordinate 44,132 of JBPOEW010000012.1, read as the reverse complement.
CGGCGGCGATTTGGAAACGGCGGAGTAATCGAGACCCCCGGACTGCCGCCGTCCAGAGGTCGTCGACGGCAGCCTACAACCAGGTCAAGGTGCGACAGACGCTACACCAGTCTCAACTGCCGGTCGGCGTGCCAGCTCAAGAGATCAGTTTGAGAGCAAAGTCCGGACCCGTGGCTGCTGCAGCTCTAGGGTCTGGATTCTACGGGCTTTTGGGAGATGGGAAGGATTCGGTTGTATTTCCGCGATCTTTGCGGCTTGAAACGAAGGTGCTTGTTTGGCTCAAGACCAGCGACGGTCGTTACAAGGCTTTCGGCAAGCGGCTCATGAAATTCAACGCCGATGATGAAAGAGCCGACACGCCGGATGGTGCCAGCGCAATGGGTGTTGCCCCACGGAATATAGATTCTGCAGCTCTCATGGATGATGTCAAACAGCGGCTCCAGGGACTTCTGCGCATCCCGATCAGCCCAAGGCATCTTGTCATTGGAGAACAGGCAACCTGTGGCGGACAAATTTACAATCACGCCGGTTAGAGCGATGTAGTGTTTGTTGTCCTTGAAGATCAGCTCGATGATGCCCGGGCAATTTGCGCCATAGCGGACATCGGAATTGCGATGAAAGGACTGTGCAGGTTGATCAGCCAAACTATCTGCGCTTGAATCCATCACACACACACTCCTGTCTAACAACGAGCTAAAACTACATGAACTCGCGTGAAAAAAAGGTAAATCGTTCAACAAATTCCATCATTGCGGCAGAAGATGCTTTGTGAATTGAACATCAGCGCTTGAAAAAAGGCCACTTCCTGGTTTTGGGGACGTGGATCTTCAACTGGTTGCGCCCAGAGTCTTTTGCCTCATAGAGCGCCACATCTGCTTTGTGATAGAGATCTTCGGGGCCGGTGGCGTCAGTTGCCATGCACAGTCCGAAGCTCATGGTAATGCTTCCGCAATCCAGCCCGTCATGGTGGTTCTTCAAAGGGGTTGATTCGATTGCCAGCCGAATACGCTCGGCGGTTCCTATGGCATTCTCCAGACTGATGCCGTGCAGAATGATGGCGAATTCTTCGCCGCCGGTACGGGCAATGAAGGTGTCCTTGTCCAGAGTGTTCTTCATAATGGCCGCGGCCACGCTGAGCACACGGTCTCCAACCTGGTGGCCATAGGTGTCATTGAAGGACTTGAAATGATCGATGTCGGCGACGATCAGCGCATGATGCATCCCGCCTTGCTGGCCATCGTAAATGGCTGACAATCGGTCATCATAGGCGCGGCGATTGGAAAGTCTGGTGATAGGATCAATGGTGGCCAGGCGCTTGTACTCTTCGAGTTCGGCCTTGAGCTGTGCCATTTCCTTGGTACGCTCGATCAGCTGATGAATGACGGCGCCGCCTTTTTCCATGGTATCGCCTGTCGCGGACGATAAAACCTTGACCATTCCGTCCAGGGCATCGGAACTGGCCGGACCGCCATCAGACATGCGCGAGGAAGTTTCACCAAGCAGATTTGAATATTTTCGGCGCGTCGATAGGTCCTGCTTGACCAGGCTGATGACACCCTTCATTTCGTCAGAAATGCGATCACGCGTCTGGGCCACGGTGCTGACATCATGATGGTGCGGAAGAAATTTCTTCCCAATTTCATCAAGTTGCTGCTGGGTCGGGCGGCGGCCAAGCGCTGCGAATTCGCGAATGAGCGCGGCGTTGGAAGTATTGAGGAATTGATACACCAGCTCGTAATTGCGTGGCAGCGATGAAATGCCCTGCTCCCGCATCTTGATGATCACCGTTGCTGCGGGATCGATGCCTTCATCATTCTCCAACTGGTCCACGATGCAAGATACCTAAAAATGTGATCACTATTTCATTCCAGATTTACCTATATACACATTGATAATTCGATAACTCCTGCACTCATTTTAAGGGTGAGACACCACTATCGCGTCTCCCCGCGCGCCTGTTCTAGTGATGCAGCTACAGGCTTGCCTGCTGATACGCATGCAGGGATCGCCAATGACCGGACAATGGCTTTGGCGGCAGGAGACTATGGGCATGAGGCGGGCATCGCCACACCACGCCATCGGGCCTGCCAGAACCCGGCCTTCACCTCTTGTTCGTGTGGCGTGCGAACGGTGGCACGTCCCGGGCGATGTAATCGGCGGGCTCACTCTTCATTTCGCCCAAGCTTTGGTCTAAAGGAACGGATGAGAGGTCTGCGGGCTCGGCACAGTGCCGCTCCACAGCCGATAATGTAGATGCCGCAGGAGCTTTGATGCTTGATATTTTGCGTAGGGGTGCCCAAGGCTGGGTTGCCAAATTTCTTCTGATCATGCTGGTCGCGTCGTTTGGCGTGTGGGGCATCTCGGGCTCGATCCTGAGTTCCGGCAGCACCGCTGTGATCACAGTTGGCGACACGGAAGTGAGTCCGAATGAATTTCGTCTCGCTTACGACCGCCAGGTCTCGGCGGTGGGCCAACAGATCGGCCAGCGGCTGACAACTGAACAGGCCCGCGCATTCGGCGTCGAAAACCAGGTCTATTCACAACTGATCGCCGGCGCGCTGCTGGACGAACAGGCGCGTGAGATGAACCTTGGGCTGTCGGACGAGCGGCTTGCCGCGTTGATCGCCGATGATACGGCGTTTCATGATTTCAACGGTCGATTTGACCGCAACAATTTTCGCCGGGTCCTAAGTTCTGTCGGTATGAGCGAAGAAGACTATCTCAAGAGCCGCGGCCAGGTGGCAGTGCGCACCCAGATCGTCGAAGCGATTTCAGACGGCTTTGCGGCACCTGACGCCCTGATCAAGGCGCTGGCGCAGTATGATGCGGAAACCCGTGATGTGGATTATCTGCTGCTGACCAAATCCAACATTGATCCGGTGGCAGCACCCAGCGACACCGAGCTGTCGGCCTGGTTCGAGGAAAACAAGACCCGTTATGCAGCGCCCGAGTATCGCAAAATCACTTATGTGAAGCTGCAGAACCAGGACATTGCCGACCCGGCAGCCATTTCGGCGGAAACCGCGCGCGCTGACTACGAGGCACGCAAGGATCGCTACACGACGCCAGAAACACGCACGATCGACCAGCTGGTGTTTGCTGATCGGGCTGCGGCAGAGGCAGCCGCTGCCGAGCTTGCCGGCGGCAAGAGCTTTGATGCGCTGATCACTGATCAGGGCCGCACGGCAAAAGATGTGCGGATCGGAAGTTTTGCAAAGACCACTGTGCCTGATCAATCGCTTGCCGAGGCCATATTTGCCGTAACAGACGCCGGTGGAACCACGCCGGTTGTCGACGGCCAGTTCGGCCCGGTTATCCTGCGGGTCGCCGATATCACGCCAGAATCCTCAAAAAGCTTCGAAGACGTCGAGCCGGAAATCCGTGAGCAACTGGCGCTGGCGGAAGCCGCGCAGGTGCTTCTGGATGTGCATGATTCCTATGAGGACGCACGCGCCAGCGGTATGACGTTGGCCGAGGCTGCAGCCCAGCAGAAGCTGAAACCGGTGACGATTGACGCGATTGACCGCAGCGGGCAGACGCCCGAAGGCACCGTGGTGCGCGACATTCCTGAATCCCAAGCGCTGCTCAGAGACGCGTTCGAAACGGAAGTCGGTGTGGAAACACCGCCGATCAATATCGGCGCGGAGGGCTTTGTATGGTTCGAGGTCATTGACGTGACCCCTGCCCGCGACCGGACGCTTGATGAAGTGCGCGACCGGGTTGTTGTCGACTGGACTGCGATGAAGACCGCCGAGGCATTGGGCGCCAAGGCCGAGGAGCTGAAACAGCGTCTCGAAAAGGGTGCGGAGCTGTCGGCGATCGCCGAGGAACTCTCTGCAGCGGTGGAAACCAAATACGCCCTGAGCCGCGGCGACGCGGATGCTGTGTTTGGTGAAGCTGCCGTGGCATCGGCGTTCTCCGGCCCGAATGGACTTGTCGAAGTGGCAAATGACGCATCGGGCGAAAACCGGATCCTGCTCAAGGTGACCACGGTCAACGACGCCTCCACCGTGACTGCCGGTTCAGTGTCGCAAGAGCAGCGTGCACAGGTGTCCCAGCAGATGGCTGATGATATTCTCGACCAGCTGGTGGCGCGCCTGCAGGCTGACTACGGTGTGTCGATCAACCGCGAGCTGGCCGAACGGGCACTGGCGTTTTAAGGACGGGGACAACGGGGGCGACCAACATGGCTGATTTGAAGTCATTCATTGCCAAGGTGGCTGCTGGCGACCCGCTTGACCGGACTGAGGCCCGCTCTGCGTTTGGCGTCATGATGTCGGGCGACGCCACGCCATCGCAGATCGGCGGTTTTTTGATGGCGCTGCGGGTGCGCGGCGAGAGCGTCGATGAAATCTATGGTGCCGTCAGCGTGATGCGCGAGAAGATGCTGCGTGTTTCAGCGCCTGCGGATGCTGTCGACATCGTCGGCACCGGCGGCGACGGCTCGGGCACCTACAATGTTTCGACGGCTGCGGCGTTCATCACAGCCGGCGCCGGGGTCAAGGTCGCCAAGCACGGCAACCGGGCGCTGTCATCCAAATCAGGCACGGCGGATGCACTGGCTGCACTGGGTGTCTGCCTGGAGCTCGATCCCAAAGGGATTTCGGCCTGCATTGAAGAGGCCGGGGTCGGCTTCATGTTCGCGCCTGCGCATCATTCTGCGATGCGCCATGTCGGACCCAGCCGGGTGGAGCTTGGCACGCGGACGATCTTCAACCTGCTTGGCCCGCTCTCCAATCCCGCCGGTGTGAAGCGGCAATTGCTCGGCGTGTTCTCACCGCACTGGCTTGATCCGCTGGCGCAGGTGATGCGCGATCTCGGCTCGGAAACCGTCTGGGTGGTGCATGGCGACGGGCTGGACGAGATGACCACGACCGGCGTGACCAAGGTTCACGCGCTGGAAAACGGCAAGATCCGCGAATTTGATGTCACGCCGGAAGACGAGGGCATGGCTCGGGTTTCGATTGATCAGTTGAAGGGTGGCGACGGCGTCTACAACGCGGCGGCGCTGAAGCGGGTTCTCGAGGGCGAGAAGAACGCCTATCGCGATATCGCAGTGCTGAATGCGGCGGGCGCGCTGGTGATTGCCGGAAAGGCGGAAGAGCTTGGCGAGGCCATCGGCATCGCCAAGACCGCGATTGACAGCGGTGCAGCCCTTTCAACGCTGAACAAGCTGGTGAGCGTCTCGCAGGCCCATGCACCGGCACCGAAGGCGGTCTGAAGCAATGAGCGACATTCTGACAAAGATCGAGGCCTACAAGCGCGACGAGATCGCTGCCGCCAAGGCCGCCATCCCGTTCGACGAAATCAAGGCCCGTGCAAAGGACAGCGAAAGCCCACGCGACTTCATCGGCGCGCTCGAGGCCAAGCACCGTGCCGGCGGCTACGGGCTGATTGCCGAGATCAAGAAGGCGAGCCCCTCCAAAGGCCTGATCCGGGCTGATTTCGACCCGTCATCGCTGGCCAAGGCCTATGAGGCCGGTGGGGCTGCGTGCCTGTCGGTGCTCACCGATGCGCCGTCGTTTCAGGGGGCGCCGGAGTTTCTGACCGCAGCACGCGCCGCGTGCGCCCTGCCCGTGCTGCGCAAGGATTTCATGTTCGACACCTACCAGGTGCATGAGGCGCGCGCCTGGGGCGCTGATGCCGTCCTGATCATCATGGCGTGCCTGGATGACGACGATGCCAAGCGGCTCGAGGATGCGGCCCACGCACTCGGCATGGCCGCACTGATCGAGGTGCATGATGAGACCGAGACCGAACGGGCCTTGAAGCTCGACAGCCGGCTGATCGGCGTCAACAACCGCAATTTGCGCAGCTTCGAGGTGTCGCTGACCAACTCCGAGCGGCTGGCGCCGATGGTGCCGGAGAACCGGATCCTGGTTGGCGAGAGCGGCATCGGTTCATTTGCCGACTGCCAGCGACTGTCCAGAAGCGGGATTTCGACTTTCCTCGTTGGCGAAAGCCTGATGCGGCAAGCGGATGTGACGGCGGCGACCAAGGCCCTGCTGACGGGCGCTGCAGCAAGCGCGGCGGCGGAATAGATGGCTGACGAAACTTCTCCGCGCCTGACCCATCTGGCTGAAGACGGCTCGGCGGCGATGGTCGATGTCGGCGACAAGGCCGATACCGTGCGCGTTGCAGAAGCCGTCGGCCATGTGCGGATGAAGCCTGAAACGCTTGCGCTGATTCTGGCCGGAAACATGAAGAAGGGCGATGTGATCGGGGCAGCTCGCATTGCCGGTATCATGGCGGCCAAGCAGACCGCCAACCTCATTCCGCTGTGCCATCCGTTGGCGCTGACCAAGGTGAGTGTCGAGATCGAACCGGACGAGGCCCTGCCCGGCTTGCGGGTTCGCGCGATGGCAAAGCTGACCGGAAAGACCGGCGTTGAAATGGAAGCTCTGACCGCCGTATCGGTCACGTGCCTGACCATCTATGACATGGCCAAGGCGGTAGACCGGGGCATGGAAATCGACGGCATCAAGGTGCTTGCCAAATCCGGCGGCAAATCCGGCGACTGGAAACTCGACACCTGAAGGAACGACTGATGGCACTGATGCCGGTAGACGAGGCTCTTGGGCGCATACTCGAAGGTGCTGCACCCGCCACCGCGCCCGAAGTGCTGCCGCTTGCTGAGTGCTACGGCCGGGTTCTGGCCAGCGACCTGCTGGCGCGGCGCACTCACCCGCCCTTCGCCGCGTCCGCCATGGACGGCTATGCCGTGCGCGCGGGCGAAGCCACAGTCGGCGCCAGGCTGAAACTGCAGGGTGAGGCTGCCGCCGGTCATGCCTTTGACGGACCGCTGGCAGCCGGGTCGACCATCCGCATCTTTACCGGCGCGCCGGTGCCCGAAGGGGCTGACGCGATCCTGATCCAGGAAAATGCCGAAAAGCTCGATGACGGCCTGGTGCTGGTCAACCAGGCGCCGGAGGCCGGCCGTTATATCCGCCCCGCAGGCGTTGATTTCACCGAAGGCAAGACCGGGCTCGCCAAAGGCCGCTTTCTCGATCCCGGCGCTATCACCTTCGCCGCCGCCATGAGCCATGCGGAGCTGCCGGTGATGCGTAAGCCGCGGGTTGCCATTCTCGCCACCGGCGACGAGTTGCGCCTGCCCGGCCAGACGCTGGGGCCGGGACAGATCATAGCCTCGAACACCTTTGGCGTGGCAGCCCTTGCCAAGGCTGCAGGCGCTGATGTGATCGATCTTGGTATCGCCATTGACCGGATGGAAGCGCTCGACGAGGCGCTCGATACAGCCATTGCGCACGAGGCGGATGTGCTGGTCACCATTGGCGGGGCGTCGGTCGGGGACCATGATCTGGTGCAGAAAGCGCTGACAGGACGTGGAATGGGGCTCGACTTCTGGAAAATCGCCATGCGTCCGGGCAAGCCGCTGATGTCGGGCAAGCTCGGCTCCATGCGGGTGCTGGGCCTGCCCGGAAACCCCGCCTCGAGCCTCGTCTGCGCGCACCTGTTTCTCGAACCGCTGGTGACACGGCTTGCCGGTCTGCCTGACCCGCAACGCATCCAGACCGCCATACTGTCCAAGGACTTGCCGGAGAACGACCTGCGCCAGGATTATCTGCGCGGGGATCTGCAAACCAACGCCGAAGGCCAACGCATCGCCACCCCGTCGCCACAGCAGGATTCATCGCTGATGAAGGTCTTCGCCGACGCCCGCTGCCTGATCATAAGGCCACCCTTCGCGCCACCGGCCAACGCCGGCTCAACCTGTGATGTGCTGGTGTTGCGGGCCTGAATGGGGTGAGCCCACGGGTTGTTGATGTGATCGGTTGAGATGGTTGAAATCTGTCTTGCTACCGGATTTCGTGCGGTGCTGGGCTTTGCAGCCAGCGACGCCGATCCCTGTGCTTCTTCACGCGCAGATCCGCATCCATGAGGCATCGTATGGATTCCTGTCACCCAGACTTGGTATAACTCGGTCCTCAACCCGAGGACTCCGGTTTGAAAACCGTCCCGCCAACTTTTGGTTGATGGAGATTGTGCGACACGCACGGCATTTCACTCTCACCGGATCGCCAAATACCCCAATGCTTGCCCGTCGGCAAACTGGAAGGAAACCTCGTATGTCAAACGGTTACTGGTTCGGCATACGGATTGCACTGGTCATTTCATGCAGACGTTTTGACGATCACACATCTGGTGCCTGGCGCGTCGCCTTGGCTGTCGTGGCAACGCAGGCTACCTCACGTTTTCCTCCTGTCTTACGGAAATACCCCAACCGGTGCGACGCTCAATTCAGCCCAAGGGGGCCACTCAACTGATTCCACCATCCTGCAATTCACGCCGCGGAAACACATTTGGCCCGCAAAGATACCAACCGGGCGAAGTGTAGAGCTTTAATTCCCAACAGGAACAATGAAAGCCGCATCGCCAGTGCCCGCCACCTTCCCGGCACGCTGCGGGGATCTTCTTGCTTTATTCATGTTCCGTTCCGACTTCCAGAATTCTTTTATTTAATCATGTACTTACATCATTTCCGCAGACTATCAGCTGCAGCTTTCCCATCTGATTTCCTGCACATCGTATGTCAGTATAATCAACAGGTTGGTGTGTCTTTCGGATCAGAAAACCAGGCATTTGCCGCTATCGCGATGATGTCGCGTTCCGACCCCGATGTTCTTTCATTGTTTCTTTACCCCTTGCGGAACACATATGGAACATGATAGCAAGGTTCTTGTTTTGTTTCATTCGAATCATCGAGCCGGCCACTGGGGTAAATGACCAATGTTGACGCGCAAACAGCACGAGCTTCTCCTTTTCATCAATGAACGCATGAAGGAAAGCGGGATTCCGCCATCCTTTGACGAGATGAAGGATGCGCTTGATCTGGCGTCGAAATCCGGCATCCACCGGTTGATTACAGCACTGGAGGAACGCGGCTTCATTCGCCGGTTGCCGAACCGGGCGCGAGCGCTTGAAGTGATCAGGTTGCCCGACAGCTACCAGGCCAATCTGCAGCCACGGCGCGGATTTTCCCCCAGCGTTATTGAAGGCGGACAGGGCAAACAGCCCGAACCGGTGCGCCGCAGTGAATCTGCAAATGACGAGCCGTCGCTGGTGGCAGAGGTTCCGATGATGGGCCGTATTGCCGCTGGTGTTCCAATCTCGGCGATCCAGAACATCACCCACAACATCACCGTGCCAGCCGAAATGATCGGTCCCGGCGATCATTACGCGCTTGAGGTCAAAGGCGATTCGATGATCGAAGCAGGAATTTTCGACGGCGACACGGTGGTGATCCGAAACATGTCATCGGCGAACCCGGGTGATATTATCGTTGCACTGGTCGATGATGAAGAAGCCACATTGAAGCGGTTTCGCCGCAAGGGCGCATCGATCGCGCTGGAAGCCGCCAACCCGGCCTATGAAACCCGGATTTTCGGGCCGGACCGGGTCAAGGTTCAGGGCAAGCTTGTGGGCCTGATCCGGCGCTACCACTGAGAGTTCAAACAGAAATCGTTCCAGAAACCAGTTCAGGTGGTTCGGCGTCGATTTGAATGCCGCAGTTGGTTCCAGTCGGATACGTTGCGTTGCAACAGCTCGAAATCAACTATGCATTCGGTCAACCCGGCAAGTCATATGCGCCGGTGCGCCAATCATAGTAGCGTTGGATCGTCCAGGGTCTGAACACGTCTTGCAGGGCCGCGTCGATCTGCAAAACTGCTCGTGTGCGGTTGTTTTGCAGCGACGGCAATTGCTCCGGGGTCGTCACATTGCCTTGCCGGACCGTGATCGCCAGTGAACCAGTTCGGCGCAGGCTTCTGGAGGTCACCAGGGCGGCACCGGAACGACAGGCGCCGAGATAGACCGGGATCGAAACAACCACCAGATCGGCCCGGTCACACGCGGCACCAATGAGTGCGGCTTCATTGATCGCGATAATCACCGCGTCGGCATGAATTGCAGTGCAGATACCGCGGCTGGCGCAGTGAAAGCGCGAGGGATGCGAGGCAGCCGATGTCAGCAATTGATTAAGAATGCCGGCATGGTGCGGCAACGCCTGATCCAACGGCTTGTCAGGCCTTAAAGATGCAATGGTCACGGGCGGACGATGCGGCAGGCCGCGCATGGCAGTCTGCCATTGGCTGAATACGAAGTCCGATGGCCGCGCTGCATTGCTCGCCAATCCGGCTGGACCACTCAATCCCACCAGGTCGCCCTTTTCACTGATCAGGATATCAGGGGTGGAGCCGGCAGTCAGCGGAGCTGTGACAACAAAGCCGAGACCGATCAGTGCCAGCCCGGCAAGCCTCAACCAACTTCTCAGGAACACCAGGATCAAGAATCCCGTTCCCGCAATTATCGTGGATTGCAACGGGATTTGCCCGACACTGAAATCACCACCGAGAGCGTGGACATGATTGGCAACCGCGACAACCGCCTCGAGCCCCTGGCCCATGATCTGCAATGGCCATGCATCAAGCCCAAGCGGCATCAGAAGCATTGCCAGCAGACCGGCGGGCATCACCACCAGCGTCACCAGCGGCATGGCGAGCAAATTGGCCAACAACCCGCTTCCCGCCACCCGGTGGAAATGGTGAGCCGAAAACAGGCCTGTGGCAAGGCCCGCAACAAGCGATGTGATGGCCAGCCCGATGAGCCCCTTTGCCAGGAAAACCATCCCGCGAACGAGACGAGATCCGCCCTTTCCAGCGCCAGGTATCTGGGATCTCTCGCGGCTGCGGCGCGAAATGACGGCATAGGCAGAAATCAATGCCGCCGTGGCGGCAAACGACATCTGAAAGCCGGGGCCGACCACGGCGGAGGGCGATGTAAGGATGATCACGATGGCTGCGAGGGCGACATTGCGCATCGTCAAAGCCGGCCTATCGGCAAGCACAGCCACCAACATCACAGTCAGCATTACCCAGGCGCGCTGAGTGGAGACACTGCCGCCGGAAATCAGCAAATAGGCGGTCGCAGTGAGGATCGCGCCGACAGCCGCAAATTTCTTGACCGCCCACGCCTCGACCAGGCTGGGAAAAACGGCAAGGCTTTTGCGGATGCCGACATAGAGCGTACCGGCCGCGAGCGCCATGTGCAGGCCGGATATCGCGAGAATGTGCGCCAGTCCGGTGGCGCGCAGTGCCTCAACCGTCGGTTTGCTGATGCCACGCCTGTCAGATACCGCAAGTGCTGCCGCAATGCCGCCCGGATCACCCGGCAGCACCGTTCGGATCCGGTTTGAAATATGCTCCCGCATGCGCCGCAACCCGTCCCTGGAGGACTGGATTGTACCAGTTTCCGTCGCGTCCTGTTCAAGAACCCGGGTCTGGGCGCGCGGAGCACGATAGAAGTAACCATGCGCGCCGATGCCATCAATGAAGGCGCGGAACGCAAAGTCATAGCCGCCCGGCATAACCGGCCCGGACGGTGCGGACAATCGGGCGCGACCGGAGATCATCGCGCCAACGGCCACCGGGTCGTGCGCGGTACGGGCGGTAAGACGAACGCGCATTGGCGGACGGCGGATCTGCGGTTCAGCTGTGGATTGGAGCCGAACGAGATAACGAACCTTGCCCGCAGCATCAAATTCGCGCGCCTCGACCGTTCCCGAAATCGTCGTCGTGACATCGGTATCAAGCAAAATGGAACCGCTCGTCACTTCCAGGTCCGCGGCCAGTGCCCCAGCACACACGGCAGCGGCGTACCCTGCCGCACGGGCGGCGACCACGTGATGCCTGCGAGCAAGTGTCGCCAGCAACAGCGTGAATACGAACCCAGCAGCGAGGAACACTGAGGCGGGATTGGTAGGTGCCATGTAGAAAAGTCCGGCGCCCGCGCCCATGGCCACAGGCAAGAACAGAAAGGCCAGCCCCCGGTCGGTCTCGGCGGCAGCGGCTGCCGACACAGCCGCCCGTAAACGAGGCCACGCGTCGGCAATCCGGCTTCCGGCCCTGTGACGCACCGGCCTTGTCAAACGCTGTGCATGGCGGAGCACTGCCGGCACGCCATGGTCAACGCTTTGCCGGATAGCCGGTTTGAGAGCTCGAGATACACTTGGTGTATCGTGCTCAAAGCCTGTGCGGTTTGCCTGCGTCATGCACGCCTCGCTTGAAGCCTGTCAAACTACCACCAAAACGCCGGAATTCGCTACCATAAATTGAATCGCCGGCTAACCGGGCGCAACCAATAAGTTGCCTTTCAGGTCGGGCGGCCTTATGGTGTTTGTCACGCAATTCCAGAGTGTTAACATTTGCCAAAGCCTGCGATCACGGGGGGTTCCGTATCGCATTGCCGAGGTGCAATTAGCCATCCGCATAGCTTGGCATGGTGCAACAAATCAGATAGCTAAACCCCTGACGGTCATCCAAGACGTCGGCCAAGGCCGAGCGTTTGCATTTGTGGAAGGACATGCCCATGGCAGACAAGAACGCAAAACTCACTCTGAACGGTAAAGAGCTCGAATTACCGATCAAGACCGGCACAATCGGTCCTGACGTGTTCGACATCGGCGCGCTTTATAAAAATACCGGAGCCTTTACCTACGATCCGGGTTTCACATCCACGGCGTCTTGCGAATCCAAGATTACCTTTATTGATGGCGACGAAGGCATTTTGCTGCATCGCGGCTATCCCATCGACCAGTTGGCGGAGCACGGCGACTTCCTTGAAGTCTGCTACCTCCTGCTTTACGGCGAATTGCCAACCGCGACACAGAAAGCGGATTTCGATTACCGCGTCACCCGCCACACCATGGTGCATGAGCAGATGAGCCGGTTCTTCACCGGATTCCGTCGTGACGCCCACCCGATGGCCGTCATGTGCGGCTGCGTCGGCGCTCTGTCGGCATTCTACCACGATTCAACCGATATCACCGATCCGCACCAGCGGATGGTGGCCTCGATGCGGATGATCGCCAAGATGCCGACGCTGGCAGCGATGGCCTACAAGTACCATATCGGCCAGCCATTCGTGTATCCGACCAACACCCTCGACTACGCTTCGAACTTTCTGCGCATGTGCTTTGCAGTTCCGTGTGAAGACTATGAGGTCAATCCGGTGTTGGCGCGGGCGATGGACCGTATCTTCGTCCTGCACGCCGATCATGAGCAGAACGCCTCGACTTCCACCGTACGTCTTGCCGGCTCATCGGGCGCCAATCCGTTTGCCTGTATCGCAGCCGGCATCGCCTGCCTCTGGGGCCCCGCACATGGCGGCGCCAACGAAGCCGCGCTCACCATGCTTTCGGAAATCGGCAGCGTCGACAAGATCCCGGAATTCGTGGCCCGCGCCAAGGACAAGAACGATCCTTTCCGTCTGATGGGCTTTGGTCACCGGGTCTACAAGAACTATGATCCACGTGCCAAGATCATGCAGAAGACCTGCCATGAAGTGCTCGACGAGCTTGGCATCAAGGATGATCCGCTTCTGGAAGTGGCGATGGAACTCGAGCGCATCGCGCTCACCGATCCCTACTTCATCGAGAAGAAGTTGTACCCGAACATCGACTTCTATTCGGGCATCACGCTCAAGGCGCTCGGCTTCCCGACGACCATGTTCACCGTGCTGTTTGCGCTTGCGCGTACAGTCGGCTGGATTGCCCAGTGGAGCGAGATGATCGAAGATCCGGGCCAGCGCATCGGTCGCCCGCGCCAGCTCTATATCGGCGAAACCTCGCGCGATTATGTACCGGTGTCGAAGCGCTAACGCGCCATCCGGCATGAGACATGGAAAAAGCGCTTTCGGGCGCTTTTTTTGATTCAGGAAGAGATGACGGACGGCAAAAGTGCAGCCCGATGCAGGCATTGCGGATGAACTTCCGATGGGGGTTGGAAGCTGTATCAGCTACATTTGTGCAAAACACCGGCTCGGTCGAGCCAACAGGCGCCTATCTATCAGCGAGAACCGAGAGCAGCGTCCGTGCAGCCTTCTGTGAGGCCGGCACGCCCACTTGCATACGCGATCGGATCAGTTCGAAATCCGACAGCATGGCAGAACGGTGGAGCGTATCGTCGGCCAGCTGGTTGGCCTGGCGGGCCAAGCGTGCCGGGCGGAGCTGACTGTCGTAATATTCGGAGATGACGACATTGTCGGCGATCATGTTGGGCAGCGCTGCGGTCCAGGAGGTGACCAGCCGGGACAGCAGTTGCGACACCGGATCAAGCTTGTAGCAAGATATGTGCGGCACACCGGCAAGCGCCAGCTCAAGAAGCACTGTCCCCGAAGCGGCAATCGCCACATCCGCTTCACCAAAGGCCTGCCATTTGGCAGCGTCGCCGGTAACGACCTGACATACAACATCCCAGCCGAGGATCTCGTCGCGGATTTGTCTGCGGACATGTTCTCCGGCAGGCAGCACAAAGGTCATTTGCGGATTTATGGAAGCGAGAGTTCTGGCTGCCTCGCCAAAGACCGGACCGAGACGCTTGACCTCGCTGCGGCGCGAACCGGGCAGGATGAGACACATCGGCGGACGCCTGGTTGCATGATCCCGCCGGTTGGCCTGTTGCGCGTGGTGCGCCGCCTCGAGGCCGGGATCTTCCATCAACCGGTGCCCGACATAGGTCAACGGTGGACCACCCAGCTTCTTCACAACCTCGACCTCAAACGGGAGGATGGAAAGCACGTGGTCGATATAGGCTGTCATCGCCGGCGCCCGCTCTGGCTTCCAGGCCCAGACGGTTGGGCAGACATAATTGACGATCTTGACGCCGGGCAGCGCCTTGCGAACCTTGCGGGCAACGCGATGGCTGAAATCCGGGCTGTCGATGATCAGCAGGCAATCCGGCCGGGCGGCGATGATCGCCGCAGCCGTCTGATTGATGCGCATGATCAGTTTGGGCAGCCGGGCAATGACAGCGGAAAAACCGATCAGGGACAATTCGGTGAAATCAAACAGCGAGGTCAGGCCCTCAGCTGCCAGCCGGTCGCCGCCGACGCCGATCAGCTGCGGCGGCTCACCGGTTTGAATGGCAAGCTGTCGCACCAATCCGGCACCGAGAATATCGCCGGAAGGCTCTCCTGCGACAACGGCCAGCTTCAACGCGCTCATAGGCTCACCTTTTCCTGTCGCGGTGTGATACCGGTGACAAACAGCCCCAACCGATCAGCTTCTGCGACGACACGCTCGCGCTCAAGGACCAGTGCCCGACCCGCCTCGACAGCGATGCCGGCAAGTCCGGCCGCATGCGCCTTGATCACCGTCCGCGCACCTATCGATGGCAGATCAGCGCGCTCGTCCTGGTCCGGCTTGCACAGTTTGACCAACACCCCGGCATTCCGCAATGACAATCGCTGGCTGGTGCGCAGACCCGCCACCCGCTCCAGCATGGCGTCTGTGCCTTCCAGGCCTTCGAGAGCCACCACACGCCCTCCCACGGAAACGGCCCCCTGCCCGACATCAAGCCCGCCAAGCGCCAATGCCGCACTGGACGCTGCGATTATGTCCTTCAGATCGGCCTTGCCTGGTTTGATGCGGCCCAATGGACCGGAATTGCAAAGAAGTTCCGGCGCCACCTGCTGGGCGGCGAGCACCCGGACACCCTCGTTTTCCAGCACCTTGATGGCAAAACGCAACAACTTGTCATCTCCCGCCGATGCGAAGACACCCAAAAACGTCGGGAAAGCAAACAGCGAGCTCCAGGTGGGACGAAGATCAGTGATTTCCGGACGTCTGCCGATGCCGCCTGCGAGAACGACCGAGCCTATGCCTTCCCGGCGCGCGGTCGCGGAAAACCCCGACAGGTCTGCAATGCTGATTTGGGTGCTGGAGAAGCCCGACCAGTCCTGATCGGCTTCTCCCTCGATTCTGAAAATGAAGGGATCATGGCCCAATTTTCGCGCCGCATGAGCAACCAGCAGCGGAAACTGTCCTTTGCCAGCCAGGATTGACAGACGTCCGCTGATTTCCGGCGCACCAGATGCAGCGCTCACCGGATTCAGCCCCGTTGACCCCGGGCCGGCGAAGACAGAGCACGATCACTCTCCGCATCGATGAATGCAATGATATCAGCCACCGCGGCGTTCATGTCAGTCTGCTCGCGGACGCGGGCGATGTTTTCCCGGATCGGCGTGGAGGGATCAAAGATCGCCTTGAAGGCACGCCGGACGGCATGAATGGAAGGCTTGTCAAAACCGGAGCGCTGCATGCCGATGATGTTGAGGCCCATCAAGATGCCGGGATTGCCATTGAGCATGCCATACGGAATGACATCATTGTTGACAGCTGCCAGTCCGCCAATAAACGCATGATGGCCGACCCGTGCAAACTGATGCACCGCAGCGCCACCACCCATAATCACTCTGTCGCCAACGGTTACGTGTCCAGCCAGCATGACATTGTTTGACAAGATGACATTGCTGCCGACGTGGCAATCGTGGGCGACGTGGGAATAGGCCAGGAACATCGAATTGTCGCCGACTGTGGTCTTGCCACCGGCATCGGGCATTCCGGGATGCATCGTCACACCTTCACGGATGGTGCACGACCGGCCGATGACCAGTTCAGTGTCTTCGCCATGATAATGGATGTTCTGCGGAGCGCAGCCGAGAACAGCATTGGGGAACACAATGGTGCCCTCTCCGACGGTGGTGCGGCCCTGAATGACAACGTGGCTCATCACCTGCACGTTGTCATTCAGCTTAACCTTGGGGCCGATATGGCAGAACGGGCCGATCTCGACGTTCATTCCAATCTGTGCACCGTCTTCGACAATGGCAGCGGGATGAATTCTGGCCGGATGCAGGGCGGCGGGCGCAGGCGTTGTCATCAGGATTCGCTTTCTCCGGGAGCCAGCATGGCTCCGATATCAGCCTCGGCGGCTTTGGCGCCGTCAACCATTGCTACGCAATGGAAGCGCCAGATGTTGCCGCGCTGCTTGATCTTTGTGACATGATACTCAAGCCTGTCACCGGGCACGACCGGCTTACGAAACTTGGCATTATCGATTGTCATGAAATAGACGATGTTATTGCCGCCACCGGTGGCCTTGGCACAGATGGCACCTGCAGTCTGTGCCATACCTTCAATGATCAGGACGCCCGGCATAATGGGATTGCCCGGGAAATGGCCTGTAAAATGCGGTTCGCTGGCGGTAACGTTCTTGATGCCTATAGCCGAATTGTCGCCGTCGATCGACTCGATCCGGTCTACCAGCAAAAACGGATAACGGTGCGGCAGAAGCGCCATGATCTGCCTGATATCAGCCGATTCCAGCGTGGTCGTTGCGGTTTCCGTCATGTGTTTTTTCCGCCTTTTTTTCCATCTTTGCGACCAAATGCACGTGCATTGGCTGCAGCCGCGTCAAGCAAGAAACCTCTCATCGGACGCGCAGGCTGGCCACCCCAGCGCACACCGGGCGGAACATCTCCTGCAACGCCACTCAATGCCGCGATCTGGGCACCGTCACCGATAGTTACATGACCGTTGATGCCAGCGGCTCCACCGATCATCACGCCATCACCAAGTGTGGCACTGCCTGCAATTCCCACCTGGGCAACGATAACGCAATGCCGGCCGATACGGACATTGTGCGCAATCTGAACCAGATTGTCGATTTTGGTCCCCTCACCTATGACAGTGTCGTCAATCGCGCCACGATCAATGGTCGTGCCGGAGCCAATCTCCACGTGATCCTGAATGATCACCCGACCAACCTGAGGAAGCTTGTCCAGCCCCCGGGGTCCAGGGACATATCCGAAGCCATCCTGGCCAATACGCACACCGGGATGAATAACAACGTTGTTGCCCAGAAGCGCGTGCTGCACGGTTGCCCCGTGACCGATATGGCAATCACGGCCAATACGGGTCCCCGGGCCGATAGCAGCGCCTGAGGCGATGACGGACCCGGCTCCTATCTCGGCACCTGCTGCAACAACAGCGAATGGCTCAACGATGACGTTGTCCTCCAGGCGTGCGGATGGATCGACATGCGCAGCGAGCGAAACTCCAGGAGCTGAAGTAAACCGCATCGGCTTGACCGCAGACGGCACCAGCGCCGCGGTTGCGCGTGCAAATGCCGATTGTGGAGCGGCGGCAATCAAGGCCGCAACATCTGATGGCACATGGGATGCCAGTCGTTCTGTGACGAACACTGCCGCAGCGCGGGATTTTCCAAGATCGCGGATGGATTTGGCGGAATTTGCGAAGCTCAGCTCGCCCGCGCCGGCCCGCGACAAGGGCGCGGTTCCAGTCACCATACGGCCGGAAAACGACGGATCCGCCAGTTCCGCCCCGCAAAGACCGGAGAGGTCTGAAAGCGATATGCCTTCATGCGGAGGAAAAAAGCGATGATTATCCATAAAGAAACCGGATGGGTAGACCGGGTGGCGTCACCGCCACCCGTGTCAAATCAGAAACGTGTCGAGGCGCCGAAGCCGAACTTCTTTTCGTCGTCGTAGCTCTCCTTGACGACGGGTTCGGCATAGTACACGCGAAGCGGGCCAAAAGGCGAAGCCCAGGTAATACCGACGCCAACCGAAGCGCGCCAGTTCATATCAGCGCCGACCAAGGTCTGCCCGGCGAAATCAGCTGCGCTGATGTTATTGCCATATAGCGTTGCAGCATCGGCAAAGGCGTTTAACCGAAGGCCAAAATCGCGCGAAATCATCGGCATCGGCGCCGACACTTCAACGGATCCGTTGAAATACGTGGTACCACCAGCGGCGGCAATATTTGTTGTACCGGCGGCGTTAAAGACACGCGGGCCAAGTCCTCTGGTGTCAAAACCACGAATTGTCTCTTCACCAATGAACAGGTGATCAAAGACGCTCAAATTACCGCTTGTCGCCAGAACGTGACCGCCACCGACCGTCACCTGACCAATCATGTCAGCCGATTCCGACAGCATGTGGAAATAGCTCGCCTTGGCGGTGGTCTTGAGATAATTGGCATCGAAGCCGAGACCTGCGTATTCCTGCGTGAACCTAGCCGAGATACCCTCACGCGGCAGAACATTGTCGTCGAGCGTGTTGTAGGACAAAGTGTAGGAGAGTGCTCCGACATCCTGGCTACCATTGGCAATCGCGCGGTTGATTGCGGCAAGCTCCGGATTGGAAGTCACCGTTCCTGAGTTGAGCGCGTACTCGGTCTGCGTAAACTTGAACGCAGTCGTCAAATACAACTCTTCAGTGATCGGTGCACCAAGACGCAGATTGATGCCTTCATTCGACTGTTCAAAGCCCGAGTAGCTTGAGTCGGTCTTCTTGAAGAGATCAAACCCGGCAGCAAGGCGATAGCCCAGGAAATAGGGCTCGGTGAAGGACAGCGAATATTCGCGCGTGTCGGCGCTGCCACCTACAGACCCACGAATGAACTGTCCGCGACCAAGGAAGTTGCGTTCAGTGACATCAAGGGTTGCGGTAAATCCGTCAGTGTTGGAGTAGCCGCCACCAATACCAAATTCACCGGTTGACTGATCTTTCACATCGACAATCAAAACAACTCGGTCAGGCTGAGATCCAGGCTGAGTGGAAATATTGACAGAGGAGAAGAACTTCAAATCCTCAAGCCGCTTTTTGGCGCGGCGAACCAGAACCTGATTGAAGGCGTCGCCTTCGGACAGATCGAATTCGCGACGGATCACGTAATCACGGGTCCGGGTGTTGCCACGAATCTCAATGCGCTCGACATAGGCGCGAGTGCCTTCGTCGACCAGATAAACCACCGAAATCGTGCGATTGCCGTAGTCCCGGTCACCGCGTGGGGTAATTTCCGCGAAAGGAT
Source organism: Hoeflea sp. (assembly GCA_051251555.1). Lineage (GTDB taxonomy): Bacteria > Pseudomonadota > Alphaproteobacteria > Rhizobiales > Rhizobiaceae > Hoeflea. The sequence goes on along the minus strand of JBPOEW010000012.1, from coordinate 24,442 downwards.
AACCCTGTGTCGCAACGCGGTCGGAGATCGACATGATCGTGTCTTCAACATCCTTGGCGCTGTAGACAGCGCCGCTGCGTGTCTCAATCAGCTTCTTCAGCGCATCGGTATCGATGCCTTGCACAGTGCTCTCTACCGAGACATCACCGAAAACATAGCGCTCGCCTTCTTCTACCGTGATGGTGACAACGTATTCGTTGCTGCTTTCATCAAGCTCGGCAAACGACGAAATCACACGGAAGTCGGCATATCCGCGGTTGTAATAGAACCGGCGCAGCAGCTCTTCGTCCGCGCGCAGCTTGTCTTCATCATAGACATCCTTGCGGTTCAGGAACGACAACAAGCCAGACTTCTTGGTGGTGATCACATCAGCAAGACGCCCGTCGCCGAACGCCTGATTGCCGACAAAGTTGATCGAGGAAATCTTGGTGCGATCGCCTTCATTGATCTCGAACGCGATATTGACGCGATCGCCATCAACAGGAACCAGGCGGGTGGTCACGGTCGCATCGCTGCGCCCCACAGCCGCATAGGCATCACGAATAGCCTGAACGTCTGCCTGAAGGATGAGATCATTGTAGGCACCAAGCTGACGACTCTGGACAGCTCGACTGAGAGCCGCGTCCTTAATCTTCTTGTTGCCGTTGAAAACCACCTGATTGATGATCTGGTTTTCGGAAACAGTTACAATCAGGGTCGAGCCGGAGACGCTGATCTGAACATCGGAAAACAGGCCGGTGGCGAACAGCCGCTTCACCGATTCGTCAATGTCGTTGTTGCTGAAGCTGGCACCGGGCGAGATCGTCAGATTGCCCCGAACAGTTGATGCCTCAACTCGGGAATTTCCACGGACTTCGATGCGGTTTATGACCGCCGCCTCTGCAACTGTCACTCCCGCAAGCGTCACAGCGCTCGCGCCTGTCACAACGATCCCCGCTGTCAGCGCAACTGCTGATACAGCGTTCAAAAGGTTTGAACCGGCCTTCATTGATCTTATTACCTTTTTTTAGTCGGATGCCCCATACGGTGACACACATCGTGAGTCATGACTGATGCCCGTTTTACCCGCTTTTGCCATACAAGCAAGGGACGGAGTTAATTTCTATTTACTTCATTCGAAGACGTGGCGATTTAGCCACGCATTCCCAAAATCAGGGTAAACAGAGTGTTAGCACGGTCGATCCCTGAAATTCAACCTATCAGCATGGAAACGTCATTCCATGTAGCAAACAGCATCAACGCCAAAACAAGCGACAATCCAACCCGATAGGCCCATTCCTGAGCCACCGCCCCGGGAGGACGTCCGCGGATCGCCTCAATGGCATAAAACACCAGATGACCGCCGTCGAGCATAGGGATCGGCATCAGGTTGAGCAGGCCGATAGAGACCGACAGCACGGCCGCAAGCTGGATCAGCGCGCCGATGCCGAGCGTCGACATGTCCTTGGAGTACTTGGCAACCCGGATCGGTCCGCCAAGCTGATCGGCCTTTTCGCGTCCGGTGATGATGTTGCCGATGTAATCCACAGTCCGTGTGACGATGTACCAGCTCTGGGCAACTCCCTCGCCGACCGCTTCGAGCGGTCCGTATTCACGCACCCGGAAATTACCAGAATCATTGTTGGTGACAACCCCGATGCGGCCGACTTCCATCTTGTTGCCGAAGGGATCGGAAATCTCGGTTCGCTGCGGGGTCAACGTCACATCGACCTTCTTGCCCTCACGCTCGAGCGTAACGGTTATCGGCACCTCAGGGCGGACGCTGACATAGCGCTGAACATCATCAAAGATTTCGACTTCAATGCCATCTATGGCAACGAAAAGATCGCCCGGCAAAATTCCGGCGGCTTCCGCCGCGCTTGCCGGCTGCACTTGGGCCACCACGGGGTCGGAGATGACCCGGCCGTTAAGGCCGAACATGACGGCGAAAATTGCAATCGCAAGAATGAAATTGGCGATCGGGCCGGCAGCCACCGTCGCCGCCCGGCGCCACAGGGCGGCGCCAGGAAAGGATCCCTCGCTCTCGGCCTCATTCAGCTCCGAACCGGCGCCTGAAGGCAGGCTGGCAGCGTTCTCGTCGCCGCGGAACTTGACATAACCGCCAAGCGGGATCAGCGAAAGCTTCCACCTTGTGCCGTGCTTGTCGTTGCGACCTATGAGTTCCGGTCCAAAACCGACGGAAAAGACATCGGCGTGGATGCCGCACCAGCGACCAACCAGATAATGGCCCAGCTCGTGGAAAAAAACCACGATGGTCAGAACCAGAAGAAACGGTGGCAGGGCACTGAGGATGTTTCCAGCCGATGAGGTCAGAAATTCCATTTGATAGGATCCTTTCGTGACGCAAGCTTGCTGGCGTCCATATTATTCAGAGCGGCCGGTGTTTAAGAGAAGCCAGCGCCGCCTGCCCGGACGGGTTATAAACCGAGCAACCTTGCCGCAAGCTCGTCAACACCACCGGCACGAACAGAAAGCGGCAGCAGGTTCGCCAGCAGAAAAGCTGCAAATGCGGCGAAGACAAGACCGTCGACGCGATCCATGACGCCGCCGTGGCCCGGAATCAAGCGGCTGGAGTCCTTGGCGCCGAAGCGGCGCTTGACCCAGGATTCAAAAAGATCGCCAATCTGTGAGGCTATCGACAAGAGCAACGCAATCACCGGGATCATCATGCCGCCGCCCTGACGCACGATCAGCGCCACTCCCACCCCTGCTCCAACACCAGCGGCGGCGCCGAAAATTGCGCCCGACCAGGTTTTGCCAGGCGAAATCGAGGGTGCGAGCTTGGGGCCGCCCAAAGCGCGGCCGAAAAAATAGGCCAGAATGTCGGTGGCCCATACTATGGCGAAAATAAACAGCATGGCGAACAACCCGAAATGCCCCTCACCGCGAATTTCCGCGAGCGCCAGACCGGAAAAGCCGGCATAGAACACAGCTGTCGCCGACCAAAGTCCGCCGCCGCGCATGACACCAGCAAGAACCGCACCAACGCCGCCGATCAGGATCGCAGCCAATGCCATCTGAGGCAAATATGTCAGTATGAAACCAGCAGTAGCGAGAATTGCCATCCAGCCTATAGCGTTGGCGAACGGCGTCTTGACCCGCGCATTGCTGATGGTAGTAAATTCATAGTGCATCAGCACCATGATCAGGACAGCAAGACTTCTGAACCACAGGCCACCCGCCCATGTGGCAGCCAGCACAAGAACGCCCAGAACCACCCCGGAGACAATGCGCAATCTGAGTTCGCGCGACATCAGGAGCAGACCGCAAGGTCAGGTGCGGATACGGCGCCGAAACGCCGGTCGCGGCGGGCAAATTCCGCCAGAGCCTCGTGGAAAGCCACCCGATCGAAATCCGGCCAAAGGCATGGATGGAAAACAAATTCGGAATAGGCAGCCTGCCACAGCAGGAAGTTGGAGAGCCTTTGTTCGCCACTGGTTCGGATCACCACATCCGGATCCGGAATGCCTGCAGTGTCGATGCGCGCCGAGAGCGCCATTTCATCAATCGACGCCGGATCCAGGTCTCCAGACTGTACCGCCTCGGCAATCTGCCGGACCGCACGGACCAGTTCATCGCGAGCACCGTAGTTGAAGGCAATCACCAAGGTGATGCCGGTATTCTCCCGGGTGCGCTGCTCGGCATCAACGAGCAATGCCCGAATGTCGGCCTGGATGTTCTGACGGCAGCCAATCACTTTTACGCGGACATTTTCGCGGTGCAATTCGGCCAGATCCTTGCGAATAAAAAAACGCAAAAGCCCCATCAGATCCGAGACCTCCTGTTCAGGCCGCCTCCAGTTTTCCGACGAGAAAGCAAACAGGGTCAAATAGTCGATCTTAGCTTCAGCGGCGGTGCGCACAGCTTCTCGAACACGCTCCACACCGGCCTTGTGACCGGCTGTACGCGGCAGACCCCTTGCCTTCGCCCAGCGACCGTTGCCGTCCATGATGATGGCGACATGCCGCGGGGTGCTTATGGGTGCTTCAGATTGCATTGTTCTGGCCATTTCCCGACTTGTAACGCGAGTCGCGCCTAAACCTGCATGATTTCCTTTTCCTTTTCGAGCAGCAAGCTGTCGATCTCGGAAATCGTCTCGTCTGTCATTTTCTGGACCAAATCAGATTCGCGACGGCTGTCGTCCTGGCTGATGTCGCCGTCCTTCTCCGCCTTCTTGAGCGTGTCCATTCCGTCACGACGCACGTTGCGGATCGCAACACGGGCGTTTTCGGCATAGGTATGGGACACCTTGACCAACGACTTGCGGCGTTCCTCGTTGAGATCGGGCAAGGGAATTCGAAGATTGGTGCCGTCGACAATCGGGTTGAGGCCCAGATTGGCTTCGCGAATGCCGCGATCGACAGCGCCGACCATCTGCTTGTCCCAGACCGAGACGCCGAGCATGCGCGGCTCGGGCACGGTGACGTTGGCGACCTGGTTGAGCGGTACACGCGAGCCGTAGGCTTCAACCATCACCGGATCGAGCACGTTCGGCGATGCACGGCCGGTCCGCAATGATGCAATATCGCTTTTGAAGGCTGCAATTGCGCCTTCCATGCGACGTTTAAGTTCCTTCAAGTCAGCGCCTGCACTCATCGCCAGTTCTCCCTGCAAATAAGCCTGTGTTCATCGCGGCGCGCTCATCACGCCAACCGCAGTTAATGATCGCGAACGATGGTGGCCCGGCCTTCGCCGACCATTATCTTCGCGAACTCGCCTTTTTCATGGATTGAAAAGACGACAATCGGAATGAGGTTTTCGCGCGCCAGCGCAACAGCTGCAACATCCATGACGGCAAGCCCCTTGTTGAGCACTTCGTCGTGGGTGATGGTGTCATAGCGGGTGGCGTCGGGGAATTTCTTCGGGTCGGCCGAATAGATGCCATCGACCTGGGTGCCTTTGAGGATCGCCTGGGCTCCCATTTCTGCAGCGCGCAATGCAGCAGCTGAATCGGTTGTGAAGAACGGATTGCCGGTGCCGCCCGCGAAAATCACCACCCTGCCTTTTTCCAGATGATGCAAGGCGGCACGCTGGGAAAAGCTCTGGCAGATTTCCGGCATCGAAATCGCGGAAAGCACCTCTGTATCGATACCAAGCTTGCGCAGCGAAGTGGCGAGCGCCAGCGCGTTGATGACGGTTGCCAGCATGCCCATGTGATCGCCGGTCACCCGGTCACCGCCCTTTGAAGCCACCGCGACGCCGCGAAAAATGTTGCCCCCACCGACGACAACCCCGACTTCCACACCCATGCCGCGAACCTCGGCGATGTCGGCGGCGATCCGGTCGACAACCGTGACATCTATACCAAATCCCTGCTCACCCATCAGGGCTTCACCGGAGGCTTTGAGGAGGACGCGTTTGAACAGGGGCTCTGAAGACATGGATTGTTCCGGATTTGATGTGTCAGGCCCGGATACACGAAGGGCACCGCGTTGTCACGCGATGCCCTTCCGGTTTTTTCAACAATGCGCCGGGATGGCGAACGGGATCAGCCCTTCGCGGCGGCCGCGACTTCGGCTGCGAAGTCGCTCTCTTCCTTCTCGATGCCTTCACCGAGCTGGAAGCGGACGAAGCCGACGATTTCGACGGGTGCGCCAGCATCGGCTGCGGCGGCCTCAACGGCTTGACCGACGGTCTGGTCAGGGTTGATGACGAAAGCCTGCGAAAGAAGCGCCACTTCTTCGTAGAACTTGCGCATGCGGCCCTCGACCATCTTTTCGATGATGGCTTCCGGCTTGCCCGATTCGCGTGCCTGTTCGATGAACACGCTGCGCTCGCGGTCGGCGATTGCCGGGTCAACGTCGGTGGACGTCAGCGCCAGCGGGTTGGTGGCCGCGATGTGCATGGCGACCTGACGGCCGATTGCAGCCAGAGCGTCGGCATTGCCGGTCGACTTGACAGCGACGAGCACGCCCAGCTTGCCAAGACCATCGGCGACGGCATTGTGCACGTAGGTGGCGACGATGCCATTGTCGACGGTCAGCTTGGTGGAGCGACGGAAGCTCATGTTTTCGCCGATATGGGCGATCGCATCCTTGACGGTGTCGGTGACCGACTTGCCGGACGATGCCACTGTGGCGGCGCTGACAGCCTCAGCCGAACCGTCGGTTGACAGAGCAACGGTTGCGATCGAGCGGGCAAGATCCTGGAAGCCATCGTTTCGGGCAACGAAGTCGGTCTCGGAGTTGACTTCGACGACGACAGCCGAGTTGCCTTCCGAGGCAACCGCGATCAGGCCTTCGGCGGCGGTGCGGCCCGACTTCTTGTCGGCCTTGGCAATGCCCTTGGCCCGCAGCCAGTCAATGGAAGCTTCCATGTCGCCATTGTTTTCGGCGAGCGCCTTCTTGCAGTCCATCATGCCGGCGCCAGTCTTGTCGCGCAGCTCTTTCACCATTGCAGCAGTAATGCTCATAACAGCCTCTTTATTCTTGGGGCGTCCTGTTCGGCCGTCATATCGGCGCGGAACCCAGAATCACCTGTCGGCATATCAACCATGCCATTGAAATGTGACAGCCCGGCAAAGCACATTGGCTTGGCCGGGCCGGTTTTGTCCGAAACCCGGAATTAAGCCTTGGCGGCTTCTTCTGCTGGTGCAGCTTCCGCAGGTGCGGCTTCTGCAGGCGCAGCTTCAACGGCTGCGGCAGGTGCGGCTTCCGCAGGTGCTGCTTCAGCAGGTGCGGCTTCCAGCGCTGGTTCGGCCGGAGCCTCCATGGCGCCAAGATCAACGCCCGAAGACCCCTGCTGACGGGCGATGCCGTCGATGCAGGCGCGGCTGATCAGATCGCAGTACAGCGCAATGGCGCGGCTGGCGTCATCGTTGCCCGGGATCGGGTAATCGACAACGTCGGGATCACAGTTGGAATCGATGATCGCAACAACCGGAATACCAAGACGCTTGGCTTCCTGGATGGCAATGCCTTCCTTGTTGGTGTCGATGACAAACATCAGGTCGGGGGTGCCGCCCATGTCACGGATACCGCCAAGCGCGCGGTTGAGCTTTTCACGTTCGCGCTCAAGGTTGAGGCGTTCCTTCTTGGTGAAGCCCGAAGCTTCGGCCGAGAGGATCTCGTCAAGCTTGCGCAGACGCTTGATCGAGTGGGAAATGGTCTTCCAGTTGGTCAGCATGCCGCCGAGCCAACGGGCGTTGACGTAATACTGTGCCGAACGGGCTGCAGCATCGGCAACAATCTCGGAAGCCTGACGCTTGGTGCCGACGAACAGCACGCGGCCGCCCTTGGACACGGTGTCGGACACAAGCTTGAGAGCCTGGTTCATCATCGGCACTGTCTGGCCGAGATCAAGAATGTGAAGATTGCTGCGCGCACCAAAGATGTACGGCTTCATTTTCGGGTTCCAGCGGTGAGTCTGGTGTCCGAAGTGCACGCCTGCTTCTAGCAGCTGGCGCATGGAAAATTCTGGCAATGCCATGCCTGTTACTCCTGTTTCCGGTTGAACCTCCGCAGGGCGTGAGCGCTATGCGCCACCGGCGGACCGATCCGGATTTCTCCCGAACCAACCCATGCCCCACGTGTGGAATAGGCGTCGCTTACAGGCACTGGCTGGATATTGCAAGCTCGAAGGCCCCTAAACGGGTAACATGCCGATCCTTCGCCGAAACAGCGCGCCCTCTACAGATCACGGAATAAGTGATCTGTCCGGGCCTTGGAAAATTCCAGTGCGTGACCAAATACAACAGCTCCCGCCCGGAACCGGCATCCTACAGTCGCGTTGTCCGGGAGACATCGGGTGGCTCTTTTTATCGCGGGCCGCCTGTTTTCCTACCTCGAACTTAAACTGGACGCATAGTGATGAAAATTCTTATGGTACTGACCTCTCACGACAAGCTTGGCGACACCGACGAAAAAACCGGCTTCTGGCTTGAGGAATTCGCAGCTCCCTACTACGTCCTGAAGGACGCCGGTGCCGACGTTGTTCTTGCCTCACCCAAAGGCGGCCAACCGCCAATCGATCCGAAGAGTGATTCTGCCGACGCACAGACTGACGCCACAATGCGGTTCAAGGACGACACAGACGCACAACAGGCGCTGGCACAGACTCAAAAACTCTCATCAATTGACGCCGAAGGCTTTGACGCGATTTTCTATCCTGGCGGTCACGGCCCGCTTTGGGATCTCGCCGATGATGCCGACAGCAAGCGGCTTATTGAAGCCTTTGCCGGTTCGGACCGGCCGGTTGGAGCGGTGTGCCATGCACCAGCGATCTTCAAGTCGACCAACGGCGCCGACGGCAAGCCTCTTGTATCGGGCAAGCGCGTGACCGGTTTTACCAACACTGAAGAAGAGGCCGTCGGACTGACAAATGTGGTGCCATTCCTAGTTGAAGATATGCTCAAGCAGAACGGCGGACACTATGAAAAGGGCGACGACTGGGCTTCTTTCGTGCTGACTGACGGCAAGCTGGTCACCGGCCAGAATCCTGCGTCGTCCGAAGAAGCTGCCAAGGCTCTGCTCGCATTGTTGAAGTAGACACTACTTGCGCAAATGCGGCGGGGATGCCCTCCCCGCCGTTCATCAACGCCAAAGAGACCAGAATCTGGCCGCGACAGGCGTCATTTGATCATAAAAGCAACCGCGCCAGGCTTTCAAAACAAACCGTTGCCGTTCTCGGAGTGATCGCCAATCACCTGCAGCACATCCCAGTGCTCCACGACCTTGCCGTTGTCATCAAACCGGAAGATGTCGATGCCGGCGTAATCATCACCGCCAAGCCAGATCTGGTGGCAATGCAGGATCACATGATCCGCTTCGGCGAAGGCTCGCTTGAAGTGGGTGACCTTTCCCGGATATTCTGAGGCCATGCGCTCGAAATAGGCGATGAAAGCTTCCTTGCCGTCGGGCACATGCGGATTGTGCTGAATGTACTCATCACCGGCGAATTGCTCGATCGCCTAGCGCGGCTCACACCGGTTGAACATCATGTCGTAAAAGGCGATGGCGTTTTTCTTGTTGGCATGCGGATCGGGTGGCATGGCGTTCTCCCGGTGTGCACTGGCTCGGATCAAATCGATCCTACACAGATACCAAAAGTGCTCGCGCAGCGAAAACTCAAATCAATCCCAACCCTGCCGTCAGGCCGCGACAGGAACAGTCCATTGGTCTATATCGTCGCGCTCGCCGATCAGCGCCAGGCCGTGGGCGATGGAGATCAGTTCACCGCCGGTCTCGATCTGGTCAGCGGCAAAACGTTCGCTGAAAATACGGCGAACCGCAGGGACAAACGAGGTGCCGCCGGTGAGGAAGACCTTGTCGACCGAGCCCGCGTCAGTGCGGGTCTTTCCAAGAACATCATCGAGCGCACCGGTGATACTGGCCAGATCACCCTTGATCCAGCTCTCGAATTCCTGCCGCTTGACGATCTTTTCACCGGCCTTGCCGAGCGCCGAGAAGTGGAAATCGGCTTCTTCCGCTTCAGACAAAGCCATCTTGGTCGCCGAGACCGCCTGATGCAGCAGATAGCCCTCGTCATGCTCGATCAGGTCGATGAACAGCTCGAGTTTTTCTGGTTCGACCGCCTGGCGTACCAGCGCCTTCAGGTCAGTATATTCCTTGGTTGTCTTGAAGATCGACAGCTGGTTCCAGCGCGCGAAATTGCGGTAGTAGTTGCCCGGCACATCCAGCCTCTTGCCGAAGCTTTTGAACTGGCTTCCTTTTCCAATTTCGGGAGCCACCAGATTTTCAATCATGCGGGCATCAAACTGGTCACCAGCGATGCCTACGCCGGACTGGCCGACGGGAACCGCGCTGATGCGACCTGCCCGTGTCTCGAAGCGGATCAGCGAAAAGTCGCTGGTGCCACCGCCAAAGTCGGCCACCAGCACTGTCGCGTCGTGCTTGAGGTTCTGGGCAAAATAGAAGGCTGCTGCCACCGGCTCATAGACATAATGCAATTCCGGGAACCCCAGCCGGGTGAGCGCCTCGTTGTAGCGCCGCATGGCGAGATCTGCGTCAGGGCTTGATCCGGCGAAATGCACCGGACGGCCAGTGACGACGCGGCTCACTTGTGACGGCCAGTTGTCGCCCGCATAGTGCTCAAGCCGCTTGAGGAAGACCTCCATCAAATCCTCGAACTGAAAACGCCGGGCGTGCACCATCGTACCCTGGAACAAGGGAGATGCGGCAAACGTCTTGATCGACTGCAAAAAACGGCAATCACCGGGATTGTCGATGAAGGCACGAATGGCCGCGGCCCCTGCTTCCACCTGAAGCGCGCTGGCGCCAAGCTGCGGATCCTTCATGAAGGACAGCGCAGTGCGCATGGTATTGCTGGTGCCGGCCGGTGAATTGAAACTCACCGACGTGGTGTCCGTCCCTTGGCTTTGTTGGGCGAGAACAGTGTTCGTCGTGCCAAAATCTAGCCCAAGCGCAGTCGCCATGGCGGTTGCTCCAACGTGTCTTAAGGGGGAAATGAAGCAGTGCGCTGATGTGTGGCGACCGCGAAAGAGCGGGCCTCATGCCACAGGGTGGCGCAGCAGTCTATCTCTGCGCCAAAATGAACAAGGCACGCACGTAAAGCCGGGCAGCAATTCTTGCGGGTCTTGGCTCCCGTGCACTACAGCGGAAACCGGTCGTTCCAAAGTGCTATGCGCTTGGTGTCGCGGGTATCATAGTTCGTGATTGCCGTCTCGATATCGGGCATATGATCGGTCTCCCGGCCCTGGCCGAGCTCGGTCAGGCGCATCGTATAGCAAGCGGTTATTCCACCTTCGGGTGGTGACCCAAACCTCGGAAAGACAGGATCGCTGACCCTTCCGGCCTGCCTGTTTTTGGCGAGCGCCGGATCAAGCACCAATGCGCGGGCAAGGCCGACGACATCAACACAGCCGCCAGACTTGGCGATCCGGTTCTTCAAAATGGCACCGCAGGGCAGTTCGAGTGGCTGGAAAAGCAAGTTGGTGTCTACTGGCATCAATTGCTACCCCCCAACTCGCAGAACCTACTACTCTACACACGGCTCCGGCTTGTAGATATCGAGCTGGGCCAGCCGTCCCTGCAGCACGAAGTCACCGTAATCCATGGTCAGATCACGGGTTACGCCGTTTTCATACAGCTTGAAGGCGATCGAATAGACCGGCAGGCCGTCACCTTCGGCGGTCTCTTCAAAATAGGACATGGAGACAGGCCAGAAGGCGTCATCGGAAAGTTCACCGGCTCGCTGGGCTTCGGCATCACTTCCCTTGACCGACTGTTTGTCACCCAGAATAGTTGTGGTGATCATCGCCTTGTCGCCCTCGTCGGAGCCATCATAGATGCGCGATTCGTAAAACCGCTCGCCTTCACGAGCCTTGTCGATCATCTCGATCATGTGCTCGGTGGGGAAATACGCCTTGGCTATATCGAGAGCAAGCTTGTCGGGCTGGTCGAGATCGACCACCAGGCCGTCGCCCTTCAGTTCAGCCGAACCGCGCACTTCATGGTCGAGTTTCTGATCGACATAGGACCGGGTGACGAAGCTGAACGTGCCCTTGCGAATGTCTTCAAACGTGGTTGTCTGCTGGTCGGTCAGCCGGGAATTGTCGCCCGTGGCGATCTCGGTGACGAAACGGAAGCTGACGGTGTAGCCCTCGCAGGGCGAGCCATTAAACTCATAGACCATACGGCCGACCAAGCCCGAGATACCGGAACGTTCGGACGCATCCTTGAGCGAAAGATCATAGACCGCGCGGTGTGCTGCAAGGCCGCCCGCCCCTGCGGCGGGTGCGGCGTGTACTGTTGTCGTCGCCAATAGGGCAAGTGATGCAATCGCAAGCATGCGCATCAGGTTTTCTCCTGTCGAATCCTGATCCGATGTTATATGACCGGAGGTGGCAAAAGCGAGGCGGAACTTGCATGAACCGCCAAATCGTTTGAGCAGCCTTAACAAAGCCGACTTTGGAGCCCTTGATGACCGACACTATCGAATCCCGCCTGAACGACCGCAAAATCGTGCTTCCGGCAGCCGCAGCGCCGGCCGCCAACTACCTGCCCTATGTCATTACCGGATCGCTGCTGTTCATTTCAGGCCAGCTGCCGATGGAGAACGGCGCCATTGCCGTCAAGGGTCTGCTTGGCCGCGATGTCGATGTTGCGACCGGACAGAGAGCTGCGGAACTTTGCGCCATCAACATATTGTCACAAGCCAAGGCCGCTCTCGGCGGCGATCTCGAGCGCATTGTCCGGGTGGTCAAACTGAGCGGCTTTGTTGCTTCCGAACCGTCCTTTACCGATCAGCATCTGGTGATCAACGGCGCATCGAACCTGATCGCTGAACTTCTCGGCGAGGCGGGAAAACATGCCCGTGCCGCCGTCGGCATGGCTTGCCTGCCGCTCAATGCAGCGGTTGAAATCGACGCCGTCGTCGAGATCAGGTGATCCGAACATGCTCCAAGACACCATCGACCTGAGCTGGCTGACCAATCGCCCGATTGCTCACCGCGGCTATCACGACATGAACCAGAGCATCTGGGAGAACACGCCAAGCGCTTTCCAGCGCGCCATCGACGCCGGATACGCTATTGAATGCGATATCCACGTCGCCGCCGACGGTGTGCCGGTGGTGTTTCATGACGATGATCTGGAGCGGCTTTGCGGACTTCGCGGCGATGTGCGGGCGCGCACCTCGCAGGAACTTGGACAGCTGACGATCGGCGGCACGGCCGACCGGATTCCATCGCTGCCGCAATTGTTCAAACAGGTCGCGGGCAAAGTGCCGTTGATCATCGAGTTGAAGGGCCGTCCCGGCGATGATGACGGCTTTGCCGATGCCGTGGTGGAATGTCTGGAACGCTATGACGGGCCGGTGGCGTTGATGAGTTTCGACCATCATCTGCTGCGTGATCTGAAGGAGAGCGGTGCAGCCTGCCCGCTCGGGCTGACCGCCGAGGGCGTCAAGCCGGAGACTTTCTTCATTCACGAAGAAGCCATGCAGCTGGGCCTGAGCTTCATCTCCTATTGCGTGCACCATTTGCCCAGCGCGTTTGTCGAAGCGCAGCGGGCGCAAGGCGTTCCTATCATCACCTGGACGGTGAGGGACGAAGAGGCTCGTGAGAAGACCCGTACCTATGCCGATCAGATGACATTCGAAGGCTTTGATCCGGACGCCACAGAAGACGATTGACCTTGTCAATTCTCACGGCATTCATACATGCAGGGGCAGTGATGCTGCGGGCCAATTCCGCGTGCCGGACGGAGACGCATGAGCACTGACACTCCCGATCATACTCTGTCGACCGTCGAGGGAATGGCTGCCGTTACGGCTGACGAGTGGAGCAAACTGAGCGGCGCCTCGCGCCGTTCACAATCGGAATCAATCGCCTCGCAATCTGAGTCCGGAATTGTCTATAACCCATTCGTCAGCCACGCTTTTTTGTCATCGCTTGAACAGTCAGGTTCGGTCTCGGCGGAAACCGGTTGGTTGCCGAGGCACATTGTCCTGCGGGCACACGGCGGATCACTTCAAGGCGCCATGCCGGCTTATATCAAGAGCCATTCGATGGGCGAATATGTGTTCGACCATGCCTGGGCCGACGCGTTTGAGCGGGCGGGCGGGCGCTACTATCCGAAGCTGCAGTGCTCCGCACCGTTCACGCCTGCGACCGGGCCGAGACTGATGGTTTTGCCGGGCACGGGAGAGGAAAGCCGCAGGCGGGCGTTGGCCGCCGGCGGGCGCTCGCTTTGCACGCAACTTGGCTTGTCTTCCGTGCATGCTACCTTCGTTCCCGAAGCTGAGATTCCGGCGTTTGAGGCCGAGGGGTACCTGCACCGCACCGATCAACAGTTCCATTTCCAGAACATCGGCTACGCGACCTATGAGGACTTCCTGGGCACACTCGCATCGCGCAAGCGCAAGCAGCTCAGAAAGGAACGCAAGGCAGCGCTCGAAAACGGCATCACCATCGAATGGCTGACCGGAAAGGATCTGAGCGAGAGTGTCTGGGACATCTTCTATGATTTCTACATCGACACCGGCGGGCGCAAATGGGGACGGCCCTATCTGACCCGGCAATTCTTCTCGATGATCGGCGAGCGTATGGCCGAAGATGTGCTGCTGGTGATGGCAAAACGCGAGGGCCGCTATGTAGCCGGCGCGATCAATTTCATCGGCGGCGACTGCCTTTACGGGCGGCACTGGGGATGCGTCGAGGATCACCCGTTCCTGCATTTCGAGGTCTGCTATCATCAGGCGATCGATTTCGCCATTGCCAGGGGTCTGGCCCGTGTCGAGGCCGGGGCGCAGGGCGAACACAAGCTGGCGCGTGGCTATCTGCCGGCGACGACGCATTCGGCGCACTATATCGATCATCCAGGACTGAGACGTGCCGTGGCAGACTATCTCGAGCGCGAACGCCGCGATGTCGAGCATATTGGCCAGATGCTGAGCGAACATGGCCCGTTCCGCAAAAGCTTTGGCAAACGGGGCGGCGAAGAGAGTTGAGGATGCGTGGCGCTTGACCCTTGCAAGGCAGCCGGTACAAACAATGCAATTGGACCAACCGGAGAGCTTCCCATGACCGCGCCCCAGTATGACGACAGCAATGTGTTTGCAAAAATCCTGCGCGGGGAATTGCCTGCAGAGCGGCTGTACGAGGACGAGCATACGCTGGCGATCATGGACATCATGCCACGTGGCGACGGCCATTGCCTGGTGATCCCCAAGGCCCCTGCCCGCAACATTCTTGATGTCGGCTCAGACAGCCTTGCACACGTGATGGAAACAACGCAAAAGATGGCGCGCACGGTGATCAAGGCATTTGATGCCGATGGCGTGACCATCCAGCAGTTCAATGAAAGTGCCGGCGGTCAGGTGGTTTTTCACCTGCACGTCCACATCATCCCGCGCTTTGACGGCGTGAGCATGAAGCCGCACACAGGAACCATGGAAGATGGAAACGTGCTGAAGGCCAACGCGGAGAAAATCCGGTCAGCGCTCAGCTGAAACTTCGGAACGCTGCTGAAAGCGCTCCAGTATCAGATTCGTGCCAGCAGTTCGGCCTTCTTGGACTGGTATTCCTGGTCGCTCAGAATGCCTTTTGAATGCAGGGCCGCCAGCCGCTCGATCTTGGCGAATATATCAGCCTCCTCCACCGGGGCTGAAGCCGGAAGCGTCTCGGATCGTTGTGTGTCAGGCTGCGTCTGTTCAAATTCGGAAGGCGCAGGGTCCTTATCCGCAGGAGACGGCTCTGCCGCAAGCGAACCGGTAGCGGCCTTCAGGAGCGCATCGGACAAAGCAGGCGCGCTTTTTTCGCTGACGGATCTGGTTCCGGCACCACCTGATTGCTCCAGATCGACTTCGTGCAGATCGGCAAGTTTCACGAGGCCGTACTGGGACGTGAAACTGAGTGACTGGCCACCGGACTGCTGCTGGGAGAAGCCGCCAATACGGTGGTCGGCGGTGTCATAGACACGGACCCTGCCATCCCCCGCATCGACGGCGAGGCGTGCCGTGTCGGGAAACCAGGCGTAGCGCATCTGGTTTTGTGCTCCGGTCGAGGCGGCATGTCCGAGGTCTGTGGGCCACCAATTGCCCGTCGAGCCTGCACCGACAAAAAGGCTGACAGCGTCCCCTTGAGACTGTGATTGCGAGGAAGACTGCGATGGCGCGCGCAGCAGATCCGACTGGCGCATGAGTTGCGCAACATCGGAGCATATCGCATCCACCTTGGCTTTGAGCGAATTGTTGAACATGTCGCCGACCATGGTCATGCCGCCGAGCGACCATTGCCCCATGCCTCCAAGATCAGGATGGTTGAACTGGGCCTGGGTTCCATGACCGGCCATCAGCGCCATCGCCACATGTTCGACAGCTTCCGGACTGACGTCGCGGCGGCTCGCTATCTCGGCAAGAGCCTTGCGCCCGTCCTCGGTCAATTGGGTCAATGTACAAACTCCTGTTGGGACAGTCCATCACGGTGCAACATCAATACATTCAACATTGCTAATGGCTTGATGTCCACACTTGATGAACAGCATTATCGAAATGATAGAGCCGGCAAACACGTCAGCAACCGTTCGGTTCTAATTTCTGCTGTGCACGTTATACCGAGTCTCTGTGGTAGAGGCCTATAGGATGTCTCATGGCAGTGTTTTGGCCAGGCCCGGTCCACATCGCGATGCAGTCGCATCGGGCAAGGATCTAAACACCCCAAACCACGTTCCTGAAGCACCTTCGGCAGGTTCTCGGGCTTTGTGGCTGGGTCGAGGCCCTTGATAGATGCGAAAGCATCGTCCTGCGAACCTTTCCTGGCCAGAAAACACGATCAAACCTGTCCTATGGGTTCCTGTCACCGAGATCCGGTATTAGCCGTGATGGCGGACGACACAAGTCCTGCTTTAGCTGACCGCATCCGGAATGCGGATGCGTCTGCCTTGTTTTCGCGGTATTGCGGGGGCATGAGAAACTCAGGTTCAGTTTTATATTTTCGAGGTTTTCATGCAGGCGGCCCTCATCATCATGACGATACTGGGATGCGACGACAGCGCAACACAGTGCCACTATGTCGAGATGCGTGATGAGCGCTGGGCGACCGTTCAAAGCTGCGATGCGGCTTCGGAAGACAGGCTCAAAGGCTATTCCAACCTCAATTACCCCGTGGTTGTCGCGGTCTGCCAGACCCCGGGCGATACCGGACTTGCGGAAGTGGCGGACGAACCGGAGCAGGACACGGTTCAAGCGCCCGCGCCGGAAGCTGACACTTCGCTCACATCGGTCACACCCATACCAAAAGCCGACATCCCTGAAGCGCAAACAGCTACTCTTGACGCCACTGAGCCGGCCGTTGCGATAACGCCAGATGCCGAACCGGGGATGACCACGCGGGTTCTAAATCTGGTAAAAGAAGCACTGCCCGAAAAAGCCCGCGTCAAGGCGCTTCTCAGTGAGCCGGTTCACGTCGTTACAGACAGCTATTCCTGGGTGATTCAGCGGTTCGAAAAGTAGGCCAAGCGCCGTGAAAGCTTCAAACGACGCAGGAACGGTGTCGTTCCAGCGATCCTTCTGCACGCAACATGCATCAGGCTATCCGGCCGCTGGGCCCAACAGCAGCTGGCCTCCGAACAAGAGGCTGAGTGCGACGGCTATGCCGACCCAGATGCGTTTGCCGGTCATCAAGAAGGCTGCAAACCCTACGCCAACGGCTACGAGCCGCACAATGACCGGGACGTTCTGCAACTCCCCGACCGGATAAAGGATGAGCTTGGCGATGACCGCTGCGAGCAAAGCGGTGGCCACCGCGCGGACCCAGGTGAGGGCTGCGGAATCCTGGGCGAGCCGGTTGCCGACAAGGACGCCAAGCCAGCGCCAGATATCGGTTGCCAGCCAGCCGGCAATGGCGATGAAGACGTAGGGCCACCACCAGGTGTCGAAAGTCTGATAGTTGATCATGAGCGCGCACCAGCCTTCCAGAAGCGATCAATGAAAAATGCCAGCGTTCCGCCAACGAGGCCCGCATAGAGGATATCGAACTCCGGTGCGATCTGATGGAACAGCGGTCCCAGCCCCAAACCTATGATCATTGCGATGTGGCCTGCCCTATCGCGGGTTGAGGCCCAGATCGATGTGAGGAAATAAACCGGCGTGAGAAAAAACAACGCGCCTGCAACCATCGCCGGCAGGTTGGCGACGGTCGAGTAGATCACCGCAACCAGAATGATGTTGGCAGTGGTCACGGTCATTCCAAAGCCAGCGAAGAACGCCACACGGTGCTCGCGCGGCACATCGCGAATACGCTCCATGGTGAAGACGTAGGCCGTGATCGCAATGAAGTGCGATAGCAGCAGCAACAGCCATGTCGGCGTTTTCTCGGTGCGGATTTCCGGAATCAGCGCCGCCACCATCGGCATCAGCCGGATCGACGACAGGGCCACGGTGATGAAGGCCGCCGGCAGCGACACACCGGCAAGAATAGAGCCGACCAACAAGACCTTGGCCGGAAGCGCCCAGATCATCCCGGTCATGAAAACAGCTTCCCCAAGCGGGACACCTGCTTCGACGGCAAAACCGCAGAAGCCGACAAAGGCGCTCATCAGGATGATGGCCGGAAGTGAAGTGATGCCGCGCGCACCCTTGAAAAACCAGTAGGTTGCGGATCGGTCGGAGTCAGATGTCATACTGCCCTGTTAACGCCAATCAGAATGAAATGAAAGCGTCTGTAGCAGCTCCCTCGACACTCAGGCGGCAGACGTGAAAACGCCTCCGGGGCGGAAACCCCGGAGGCGCTGAATTGGGCCGTTTTTTCAGCCTAGCGGTAGACGTGTACGATCTGGCGTGTGCCTGCATCGACCAGTACCGGCTGGCCGTTGATGTTGACATACTGATAGCCTTCATAATCAGGTATCGGGCGCAGTTCGACCGTGTCGGGTACTCCGGCGCCGATCACGACTTCACCTTCCAGATAAACCGGCTCAGGCCGATTTTCCATGACATAGGTCTTAACCGTCGGCGGGGGTGTTACACTGGCTCCCACGGCTGCACCGGCCACGCCGCCAATTGCTGCACCGACGGGACCGCCGATCAAAGCTCCGGCAATAACGCCTCCGGCAATGCCGACAGTAGCGTTGGTCGACGTCTGATCGTTCTCAAGGACCGGGATCTGCGCTGTCTGCGGCGCCATCGAAATCACGGTCTGCTGACCGGTGAAGTCTGCGGAAAGGTACTCGGAATAGGACCAGCCGGTTGTGCCGTTATAGGTGACCTGGCACCACTTGCTGCCTTCGATGCAGCCGTTGACGGTTGCCGTGTCAGAGTTGGCAATGGCGCCAACCACTTCGTATTGTGGCCCGGGTCCACTGCGGATGTTGAGATCGGTTGTCGCAGTGGCGTTAAATGCGGCGAGAGCTGCGGTGCTTGAAAGCAGAGCTGCAGTCAGGGCAGAGGCAGTGATTTTTGCAATTTTGTTTCGCATGGAAATCTCCTTTGGGTTCATGAGCCCCAGACCCTTTTTGACTGATCTGTCAGGCGCTCATGGACGTACAATTCAATTGCCCGCCTTTCGTTCCCACCACAATCGGGACGGTTTCGTGACCATTTGAGGGCCGAAATATGAATGCTCCAGCGGCCCGCCACGATGTACCATGAGCCCGCAGCGGCGGCCCCGTGGAGACCATGAAAAAATCCCGGCCCCGCCGTTGGCAGGACCGGGATTGGTCTGTTCCCAGTCGCTCAAGCGAGAGAGGACTATTTCTTGCGCGGCACCTTTGGCACTGCGCCGGATGTCTTCCTGGGAGCCGGTTTCTCGGCAACAGCTGCCTCGGCCTCTCCGGAACCATCCGGCTCGGGCTTCTTGATTTTCGCCGGACCGTTTCCGGCCGGTGGCTTGCGCGTTGTCCTGGTCGACGCGGTACCGGTTTTGGCCTTGGCTGGAGCCCGCTTTTTGGCAGCGACTTTCTCCTTCTTGGGCTTAACCGGCACTTCTGACGGAATTGCTTCGAGGATCAGGCCATTTCTGCCGTCGGCCTTCTCGCCAACAGTGACCTTGACCGTGCCGCCATGCTTGAGCTTGCCGAACAGAAGTTCATTGGCGAGCTCTTTCTTGATGTTCTCCTGGATCACCCGGCCAAGAGGCCGTGCGCCCATGCGTTCATCATAGCCCTTGTCGGCAAGCCATGCGACAGCGTCTTCCCCGAGATCGAAAGTGACGTTTCGCTCGGCCAGCTGGGCTTCAAGCTGCATGACGAATTTCTGCACAACCATGTTGATGACTGCCGCCGGCAATGAGCCAAACGGGATGATGGCATCGAGACGGTTGCGGAACTCCGGCGTGAACAGCCGGTTGATCGCTTCCATGTCATCGCCTTCGCGCTTGGACGATCCGAACCCGATGGCCGATTTGGCGGCATCTGCTGCGCCCGCATTGGTGGTCATGATCAAAATCACATTACGGAAATCGATCTTCTTGCCGTTGTGATCGGTGAGCGAGCCATGATCCATGACCTGCAACAGAATGTTGAAGAGATCCGGATGGGCTTTCTCGATCTCGTCGAGCAACAGCACACTATAGGGGTGTTGATCGACACCATCGGTGAGCAATCCACCCTGGTCGAAACCAACATAGCCAGGAGGCGCACCGATCAAGCGCGAGACTGTGTGACGCTCCATGTATTCGGACATGTCGAAGCGCAGAAGCTCGACGCCGAGCGAGGCGGCGAGTTGCTTGGCAACTTCGGTCTTGCCGACGCCGGTGGGGCCGGAAAACAGGTAGGAGCCGATCGGTTTGTCAGGTTCACGCAGACCAGCGCGGGCCAGACGGATCGCCGCAGTCAGCGCATCGATGGCCGTATCCTGGCCATAGACGACCGAGCGGAGTTCCTTGTCGAGATTGGCGAGAACAGCAGTATCATCCTTCGATACAGTCTTGGCCGGAATCCGCGCCATCGTGGCGATGGTGTTCTCGATCTCGATATCGGTAAGGATTTTCTTGCGGCTCTTTTCCGGCAGCAGCATTTGCGCGGCACCCGACTCGTCGATCACATCGATTGCCTTGTCGGGCAATTTGCGGTCGGTGATGTAGCGCGCCGACAACTCGACCGCCGCCTTGATCGCCTCATCGGTGTAGCCGACCTTGTGATACTCCTCGAAGTAAGGCTTGAGGCCCTTGAGGATCTCGATTGCATCGGGGATCGTCGGCTCGGCAACATCGATCTTCTGGAAGCGACGGACCAGAGCCCGGTCCTTTTCGAAAAACTGGCGGTATTCCTTGTAGGTTGTCGAGCCGATGCAACGGATTGCGCCGGATGACAGGGCCGGCTTGAGCAAGTTGGACGCATCCATCGCTCCGCCGGATGTGGCGCCAGCGCCTATCACGGTGTGAATTTCGTCGATGAACAGAACCGCGCCGGGCAGATCCTCGAGCTCCTTGACCACCTGCTTGAGGCGCTCCTCGAAATCGCCACGATAGCGGGTGCCCGCCAGAAGCGAACCCATATCGAGCGAATAAATCACGGCATCAGAGAGCACGTCGGGGACATCACCCTCGACGATGCGCTTGGCCAGGCCTTCGGCGATTGCCGTCTTGCCGACACCGGGATCACCCACATAAAGCGGGTTGTTCTTGGACCGGCGGCAGAGGATCTGGATCGTCCGATTGACCTCTTCCATGCGGCCGATCAACGGATCGATCTTGCCGGTTTTGGCCTTCTCATTGAGATTGACACAGTAGGAGCTGAGCGCATCCTGGCCCTTTTTCTTAGAACTTTCTTCGCCTGGACCCTCGGATTTGGCTGAATCGGGCTCCGGTTCCTCGGCGCCGCGCACCGGACGGCCTTCTTCTGCGCCAGGACGCTTGGCGATGCCGTGCGAAATGAAGTTGACCGCGTCGTAACGGGTCATTTCCTGTTCCTGGAGGAAATAGGCGGCATGGCTCTCGCGCTCGGCAAACATGGCCACAAGCACATTGGCGCCGGTGACTTCTTCGCGCCCCGACGACTGAACATGGATCACGGCTCGCTGGATGACGCGCTGAAAGCCAGATGTGGGTTTGGAATCCTCGTCATAACCGGTGACCAGATTGCCGAGTTCCTTGTCGACATAATCGCTCACAGTGCGGCGCAACTGGTCGATATCGACATTGCACGCACTCATGACCGCCGCAGCATCCGGATCCTCGATCAGCGCCAGCAACAAATGCTCAAGCGTGGCATATTCGTGATGCCGCTCATTGGCATAGGTCAGCGCCTGATGGATCGCCTTTTCGAGACTGTTTGAAAAGCTAGGCAATTTCAGGTCCTCATTTCTTTTCCATCACGCATTGCAGCGGATGATGATTTTCGCGTGCACTATCCATGACCTGAGTCACCTTGGTTTCAGCCACTTCGTAGGTGAATACACCGCACTCGCCGACGCCGTGATTGTGGACGTGCAGCATGATTCTGGTCGCCTGCTCGCGGTCCTTCTGGAAAAAGCGTTCAAGCACGTGAATCACAAATTCCATCGGGGTGTAATCGTCGTTAAGCAGCAGGACCCTGTACATGCTGGGTTTTTTGACCTGCGGCTTTGTCCGAGTGATGACGGAAGTCCCTCTTTCGGTATCTCCGTCACCGCTTTTCTTGTCAGCCTGCAAGCGTATAAGATTCATGCTGTCATTCACTCTGGCCAAATCCTGTCATGTGCGCCCGATGTGCGCAAAACGAAGCACCGAGCCTTACCCTTAACTTAGTCTTTCCTGCGGGGATTTTAAGCCCCCTTTCGTGCGGAACGAAGAGATTTCCCGAGGCGCGTCAATTCACGAAAAAACCCGGCCGCATACCATGCAACCGGGTTATCATAAATCAGCCCGGCCGCTAAGCGCGGCAAGGATCAAATGTGCTTAGGCAGAAACCTTGGCAGCAGCCTGTTCGAAAGGCTTGTAAGCTTCCTTGGCCATGTCGGCGTAGAGTTCGCTCATTTTGCTGGCCTGGGCAACAAACGTCTCATAGGAATTCTTGACGTAGTCGGTCTGAATTTCAATGGCCTTGTCGAGGCTCTTGGCCGAAACCAGCTTCTCGACAACTGCTGCACTGTCCTCATAGGACTTCTTGGAATATTCGGTTGATTCAGCAGCGATCTGCTGGAAACCCTTGGTCATGGACGAAACCGTGGTCAGCATGCTGTCCATGGCTTCCTTGCTCATCTTCGAAGTGCTGTCAAAGTTCATCATGTCGAGGAGTCCTCTCGTTAGGTAAGTTGATGGAACAGCCATATGTGCAGCGCACAATAATGTCAAGTTTATTGTGCGTCGCACCAATTTTTCAATCATGGCCGTGTTTCACAATGAAACAGCAAGTCGACGCGTATTGGGCTGTTACCGACACAAACCCGGGAAAGGAATGATTCATCATAAACGGATTGGTAAGGACGGCGGACTAAGATCAACCACAATGACTGATCAAGGAGGGCGACAGTCAGAAACCCTTCCACTTGCCTGTTTATGAGTGAGTTATCGTGTATCAGCGTAAATCCAGCGTAATCGAACGGTCCGCCGCCATTTCCTCCTCCGTGCTCCAATTGCTTGCCCTGATAGGCATTGCGTTGTCGCTGGGAAGTGCGCCGGCCGCCGCCAATCCGAAATATGCGGGTATTGTGATCGACGCCAAAACCGGCGAGACACTATATGCCCATGACGCAGACGAATTGCGCTACCCGGCGTCCCTGACCAAGATGATGACGCTTTACATGGTGTTCGAGGCGCTCGAGCGCGGCGCTGTCAAGCTGGACACCCGGGTCAAGTTTTCTGCCAATGCCGCCAAGGAGCCGCCCACCAAGCTTGGTGTTGGCGCCGGCAGCTCCGTCACGGTCGAGCAGGTCATCTACTCACTGGTGACCAAGTCGGCCAATGACGCATCGACGGCTATCGCGGAGCATCTGGGTGGTTCGGAATCCAAGTTCGCCAGTATGATGACGGCCAAGGCCCGTTCGCTTGGTATGTCGCGGACCACCTTCCGCAATGCGCACGGTTTGCCGAATACAAGCCAGACGACTACGGCGCGCGACATGGCGACACTCGGTATTGCCCTGCGCGAGCACTATCCACGGCAATACAAGTATTTCTCTACCCGCTCTTTTACCTTCGGCAAGACACGGATGGGCAACCACAACCGGTTGCTGGGTGTGGTGCGCGGAGTTGACGGCATCAAGACCGGTTACACACGTGCCTCCGGTTTCAACCTGGTGTCGTCTGTTATCGACCGCGATCGGTCCATTGTCGCCGTAGTTATGGGAGGGCGCACCGGCGCCAGCCGCAACGAACAGATGAAAGACCTGATTGCGCGATACCTGCCCAAGGCCTCAACACGTGGCAACGGCAATCTGATTGCCCGCGGCGCAATGAGCAACATGGCTGTGGCCGTTGCCTCGCTCGAACTCCCCAAGGTCGGGCCGGTTCCATCGCAACGCCATGAGGGCAATCAGCGCCTCGTTTTCGCCTACGCCGCGCCTACTCCCGAACCCGTTGTCGGACGCGCTGCGCTGGTCAATTCGCTGATCGCCCAGAAGGTTGCCATTCCGACACCCGCACCGGCGATGATTCCGCCAATGCCCGTCGAAACCGCCTCAAATCAGGCCGTCGACCCGGTCACCACTGCCTCTACTTCTCCACGCGACGGCTGGATGATCCAGATCGGTGCAATGCCGGATCGCAATGCCGCGGTCGAACTTCTGGCCCGGGCACAGGGTGCGGGCGGCAGTACATTGTCACGTGCCGAGCCTTTCACGATGGCTTATGCCAAGGGCAATGAACAACTCTACCGGGCGCGTTTCGGTGGATTTGAAGGACAGGCTGCCGCCACTCAGGCCTGTGCCACACTGAAAAAGAAAGGCTATGCCTGTTGGGCAACAGCCAACTGAGCTGCAGCGTTTGTTTGACGCTGCATCCGGAAATTCCAGTTCCGGAACATCCACGTTTTTTGTATCGCGTATTCGGGGAATTCAGTCATGTCGACTCAAGAGAACAGCTTTGGCTTCGTTGATCCGGCCAGCA